>CP143946.1:1730000-2930000 GCA_036419695.1 [Clostridium] symbiosum | reverse complement strand
GCCGTCCGGCAGAAGCTGCAGCCCTGTATTTTTGAGAAAGCCTGGGCATGACGGCCAGTTCAAGCTGGGTGTGGACAATAACATTGCGGAGGATGAAACAGAAAATGGGAGCGACAGAGGGGAAGATAAATAACAGGAAGGTTACGGCTTTAGCTTCAGCCGGACTTATGTTTGTAACGATTGTATGGGGCAGCGCGTTTGTAGTCATGAAAAACTCAATGGACATAATCAAACCGACGTATCTTCTGGCATACAGATTTACGATTGCGACGGCTGGACTTATGATTATTTTCAGGAAACATGTGAAGACAATGACCCGGGCCGATATCGTCTGCGGCACCCTGCTGGGTTTTCTCCTGTTTATCAGCTATTATTTCCAGACCTATGGGCTGAAGTTTACGACTGCCAGCAAGAATGCGTTTATCACGACGCTGTACGTCATAATTGTTCCTTTTCTGCACTGGCTTTTTAATAAAGTAAAACCAACGAGAAATAACATCATTGCCGCCTGTATTGCGGTGGTCGGCCTGGCGCTCCTTTCTCTGAAGGGCGACCTGACGGTCAATTATGGTGACTTTTTGACCTTTATCTGCGGCTTTTGCTTTGCCCTTCATATGGTTTTCATCGATCGGTATACCATGGTTTACGATCCGATTAAACTGACGGTGGTCCAGATGGGCTCCTGCGCCGTGATTTCCTGGCTTATGGCCTTTACGTTTGAGGGCTCCTGTGATTTGAGCGTCTTCGCGGACAGAGGAATGCTTTTATCTATTCTGTACCTGGGACTTGTTTCAAGCATGCTTTGTTTCCTGCTCCAGACCGTGGGACAGACCTATCTGAGCGCAAGCACATCATCGATCCTGCTCTCTTTTGAATCAGTGTTCGGACTGGTGTTTTCGGTGATTTTCCTCAGTGAGCCGGTAACGCCCAGGATGCTCGTGGGATGCGGGCTGATGTTTGCGGCGGCAATTCTGGCGGAGCATAAATCGTCGGGCGGTAAGAAATCCGGGAAACTGAAAAGGCAGGAAGAGGCGGCGGAGGTTTAAACTCCGGCTTTGAAAGTACGGAATCATTACATATATATCTACAGAATGTGGGGAATGGAATGTCAAAATCATTATACATAGCAGAAAAACCGAGTGTGGCCAGAGAATTTGCCAATGCGCTGAAGGTTTCGGGCAGGGCGAACGACGGCTATATCGAATCGGAGAATGCGGTTGTGACCTGGTGTGTGGGACATCTTGTTACAATGAGTTATCCGGAGGCCTATGACATAAAATATAAGAGATGGAGCCTCCAGACGCTTCCTTTTCTCCCAAAAGAGTTTAAATATCAGGTAATTGAGAATGTTGAAAAACAGTTTAAGATTGTAAGCGGCCTTCTGAACCGGGACGATGTGGACACCATTTACGTCTGTACCGACTCCGGGCGGGAGGGGGAGTATATCTACCGTCTCGTGGCACAGATGGCCGGGATTAAGGACAAGAAACAGAAACGGGTCTGGATTGACTCGCAGACGGAAGAGGAAATACTGCGCGGAATCAGGGAGGCAAAGGATTTGTCCGAATATGACAACCTGGCGTCCTCGGCCTATCTGAGGGCCAAGGAAGACTACCTGATGGGAATTAACTTTTCCAGGGCGCTGACGCTGAAATACGGCCCTTCCATTTCAAACTATATGCGCACGGACAGGACCGTTGTGTCCGTCGGCCGTGTAATGACCTGCGTCCTCGGAATGGTAGTGCGGAGGGAGCGGGAGGTCAGGGACTTTGTGAAGACCCCGTTTTACCGTGTCATCGGCACATTCGGCCCGGAGGGATTCACACTCGACGGCGAATGGAAGGCGGTAGAAGGATCCAAATACTTTAACCATCCCTGTCTCTATAAAGAGAACGGGTTTAAGGAACGGAAAGACGCGGAGGAACTGATAAACTATCTCTCTTCCAAAGAACCGATGGAGGGCGTTATCGCAGCCATCGATAAGAAGAAAGAGACAAAGAATCCTCCTCTTTTATATAACCTGGCGGAGCTTCAGAATGACTGCTCCAAGATGTTTAAAATCAGTCCCGACCAGACCCTTAAATCGGTCCAGGAACTGTATGAGAAAAAGCTTGTAACCTATCCGAGAACGGATGCCAGGGTTCTCTCCACCGCGGTTGCGAAGGAGATTCATAAAAATATCGGCGGACTGAAGAATTACGGGCCGTGCGCCGAGTTTGCGAAAGAAGCGCTTGACTTAGGCACCTATAAGGGAATTGCCAAAACGCGGTATGTCAATGACAAGCAGATCACCGATCACTACGCGATCGTTCCGACGGGACAGGGCCTGGGGGCACTTAGAGGGCTTTCGGAACTGAATGCCAGGATTTATCAGGTGATTGTAAGACGTTTCTTAAGTATCTTTTTTCCGCCGGCTGTTTACCAGAAATATTCGGTGGAGATCGTCTCACAGAATGAGCATTTCTTCGCCAGCTTCAAGGTCCTGAAAGATCAGGGTTACCTGAAGGTGGCCGACATGTCGGGCCAGGCCAGGAAAAAGAATGCAAATGCGCAGGATAATTCCGGTGAAGGCGGGGAGACGGCGGGAGCCGGGAAAGAAGAGCAGGCGGGCGAGGTGGTTCTGGATTCATCCAGCCCCGAATTTATCGCAATGCTTGAAAAAATGAAAAAAGGCACTTCTGTATCCCTGGATGCACTGAATATAAAGGAAGGGGAGACTTCCCCGCCGAAACGCTACACTTCGGGTTCCATGATTCTGGCAATGGAGAATGCGGGACAGCTCATTGAAGACGAAGAGCTTCGGGCACAGATAAAGGGAAGCGGCATCGGAACCAGTGCCACCAGGGCCGAGATTCTTAAGAAGCTCTGCAATATCAAGTACCTGTCGCTGAACGATAAAACCCAGGTTATCACACCGACCTTTCTGGGTGAAGTGATTTTTGAGGTGGTGGAAGCTTCGATTAAACAGCTTCTGAACCCGGAACTCACCGCGAGCTGGGAAAAGGGCCTTACCTATGTGGCGGAAGGCAGCATTACCGCCGACGAATATATGGAAAAGCTGGAACGCTTTGTGGCCGGCCGGACCTATAATGCGGTAAGAGCCGCAAACCAGGCCGGCCTGAGGCCGATCTTTGACCAGGTATCGGAAAATTATAAAACCACAGGCTCGGGAAAAGCCGCGGCCAGTAAAAAAACCGGTGCGAAGGCGGGGGCGAAAGCGGCGGATGCCAGGGCGGCAGAAGTGAAAACGGCAGATGGCAAGCCAGCAGCATTGGAAACAGCGGCCGCGATAGAAACGGCAGGGGAGGCCGAAGCTTCAAAAGCAGCACCGGCTGACGCCCCTAAGCCCGCAGTAAATACAGAAGAAACAGACATGACGGTATAACAGTAACAGATTCTAACCACAGGCAGGAAAGAGAGGAACATGACTATGATTCGGGAACAGATGAAGATTGCAGAACTCTATGATTTGACACATACACTTGCAGCAGATTATCTGGAACAGTATGAATTTCCCTGGGATGCACTTCAGGGAATCAGCGATTTTCTGATTCAGCTCGGCGGCAGCCTGGATGAGAGCGAGTATGAGAAACGGGGAGAGAATGTTTGGGTGCATAAAACTGCAAAAGTGGCTCCCACCGCGTTCTTAAACGGCCCGGCCATCGTGTGCAGGGATGCCGAAGTGCGCCACTGCGCCTTTATCCGCGGCAGCGCGCTGATCGGGGAGGGCGCCGTGGTAGGCAACTCCACAGAGCTTAAGAATGTGATTCTTTTTGACAAGGTTCAGGTACCGCACTACAACTATGTGGGTGATTCGATTCTTGGATTTAAGGCCCATATGGGAGCCGGTTCCATCACCTCCAATGTAAAATCCGACAAACTGCTTGTAACTATCCATGCCGCCGACGGTGAGATCGAGACGGGCAGAAAAAAGGTGGGGGCGCTGATTGGAGATAATGTGGAGGTTGGCTGCGGTTCCATATTAAACCCCGGCACCGTGATTGGAAGATGGTCCAATATTTATCCTCTTTCCAGCGTGCGCGGTTGTGTGGATCCGGATTCCATCTACAAGCGCCAGGGCGAAGTTGTGGCAAAAACGGTTTAGTAACGGTAACCTTTATGTTTCGCGGCCGGATGCCCGGGAGGCAGGTGTCCATTAGGAGTGATTTCAGCAGAACATAATGGATAAGGAGGATGTTATGAAAAATTTGGAGATCAGATATCTGGAATGGCTGGCGGAGCTGTATCCCACGATTGGGGCGGCGTCGACGGAGGTGATTAATCTGGAGGCAATCGTGAACCTTCCCAAGGGAACGGAGCATTTCCTGACGGATATTCACGGCGAATACGAGGCATTTTCCCATGTGCTTAAGAACGGCTCCGGGGCCGTGAAACGTAAAATCGACGATGTGTTCGGCAATACGCTGAGCCGTCAGGATAAACAGTCCCTTGCGACGCTGATTTACTATCCGAGGGAAAAGATGAGCCGTATCCTGCAGACGGAGCCTAACCCGGAAGACTGGTATAAAATCACGCTGTACCGTCTGATTGAGGTCAGCAGGAGAGCGGCGAGCAAATACACACGTTCCAAGGTGCGCAAGGCCCTTCCGAAGGAATTTGCCTATGTACTGGAGGAGCTTCTGACCGAGAAGGCGGAGCTGACGGACAAGGAATCTTACTATGATGCGATTATCCAGACGATTATCAGGGTGGGCCGGGCCAAACAGTTTATCATAGCCCTGAGCGAACTGATTCAGCGTCTGATAGTGGATCATCTCCACATTGTGGGCGATATCTATGACAGGGGACCGGGACCTCATATTATTATGGATAAGCTGATGACCTATCACTCGGTGGACATCCAGTGGGGAAACCACGACGTCCTCTGGATGGGGGCGGCGGCCGGTCAGGCGGGCTGCATCGCCAATGTGATACGAATCTGTGCCAGATATGGCAACCTGGATATCCTGGAGGACGGGTATGGTATCAACATGCTGCCTTTAGCCACCTTTGCGCTGAACACGTATGCGGATGATCCCTGTACCTGTTTCCAGTTAAAGGGGAGCAATACCTATGATGCGTCGGAGATGGAGATTAATCAGAAGATGCATAAGGCGATTTCCATCATCCAGTTTAAGGCGGAGGGCCAGATTATCAGGCGTCATCCGGAATTCCATCTGGAACAGCGCAACCTGCTCCACCTGATTGACTATGAAAAAGGGACGATCATGCTGGACGGGAAGGAATATACTCTGTTGGACAGCCATTTCCCAACCGTGGATCCGAAGGACCCATACGCTTTTACGGATCAGGAGGCAGAGATTATGGACCGGCTGGAGAGGGCGTTCCTCAACTGTGAAAAGCTGCAGCAGCACATGAAGTTCCTGCTTGCCAAGGGAAGTCTCTACAAGGTATACAATAATAACCTGCTCTACCATGGCTGCGTGCCTCTGAATGAGGACGGCACATTCAGGGCGGTGGAGATTTACGGGAAGAAGTATAAGGGAAAAGCCCTGTATGACATCCTGGACAATTATGTGAGAAAAGGTTTTGTCTCCATGGACATGGAGGAGAGGGAGCGGGGGCGCGACCTGATGTGGTATATCTGGCTCCATGAGAATTCCCCGCTGTTTGGAAAAGACAAGATGGCCACATTCGAGCGGTATTTCCTGGCCGAGAAGGAGACGCACCGGGAGATTAAAAATCCGTACTATCATTTCCTGGAAAATGAGGACGTGATGGATCGGATTCTCGCGGAATTCGGCCTTGCCAAAGAGGGAGCCCATATTATCAACGGCCATGTGCCAGTCAAATCAAAAGACGGGGAGAGCCCAATCAAATGCAACGGAAAGCTGCTGGTGATCGACGGCGGATTTTCCAGGGCCTACCAGAAAGAGACGGGAATTGCCGGTTACACCTTGATTTATAACTCCTACGGCCTGATTCTGGCGGCACACGATCCCTTTGAATCCACGGAAGCGGCAATTGAGAATGAGAGCGACATCCACTCCGACAGCAAGATGGTCAAGTGGGTTCCGGAACGCAAATGTGTGGGAGACACGGACATTGGAAGGGAACTGAAGGAAAAGATAAAAGACCTGGAAAAACTGCTGGATGCCTACTATACGGGTACCATTGCAGAGAAATTTACCGTTCATTAGACGGCGGGAGTCGTTTTTTATACATTCCTGTCGAAATAAGACGAATCAAGGCGGTTCATTTCGCAGATGGAAAAAAAGCTGCGGGATGGGCCGCTTTTTGATCGCCGGATAGGAAAAACTGCGAATGTTAATAATACATTACATTTGTTACAGAATTAACATATAGATTTAATATATGACGGATATTGTATGCAGTATCCTTCATGTAAGGACAAACTAGTGTAAAGTATCCAATAAAATACAATTAAATCATTGTATTTTTGTGTGAATGTACTATAATGATAGTGAATAAAAAAAAAGTGTATGACACTGAAAAAACATAGGAGGGAATGAGTATGTTAAGTTTTTTTATTTGTCTGGTGCTGCTGGTAGGCGGCTATTTTATCTACGGTAAGATGGTAGATAACACATTTGGTACCGACGACAGGGAGACTCCGGCGGTGAGAATCAACGACGGGGTGGATTATGTTGTCATGCCTCAATGGAAACTATTTTTAGTCCAGCTTCTGAATATCGCCGGCCTCGGCCCGATTTTCGGAGCGCTTCAGGGAGCTTTATGGGGACCGGTTGTCTTTCTGTGGATTACATTCGGTACGATTTTTGCCGGAGGCGTCCACGACTATTTTTCAGGAATGCTGTCCGAGCGTAATGAGGGCGCTTCCATTTCCGAGGTCTGCGGTATCTATCTCGGCGGACTGATGAAGAATGTCATGCGTGTTTTCAGTATCGTTCTTCTCGTAATGGTAGGAACCGTGTTTGCAGTCGGACCGGCCGGCCTGATTGTCACCCTGTTCCAGAACAGCGGAGCCACCGGTATTGTAACCAATAAGGAACTCTGGCTGTGGGTAATCCTGGCATATTATTTCATTGCCACATTTATTTCCATCGATAAGATTATCGGTAAGATTTACCCTGTATTCGGCATCTGCCTGATTATCATGGCAGTCGGCGTCGGCATCGGCATTTTCACAAAATCAGAGTATGTGATTCCTGAAATCTGGACGAATTTTTACAATATGCATCCAGCGGGAACGCCAATCTGGAGCGTTATGTTCATCACCGTTGCCTGCGGCGCTATTTCCGGTTTCCATGCAACACAGTCGCCTCTGATGGCCCGCTGTATGAAATCCGAGAAGCAGGGACACTTTGTATTCTACGGCGCAATGGTATGTGAAGGCGTAATCGCCCTGATCTGGGCGGCCGCAGGCTGTTCCCTTTATTCCGTAACGGGAGGCCTTAACACAGGACTTCAGGAGGCTCTTGCCAACGGCCAGTCCGCGGCAATTTACGACGTATGTAAGAAGACCATGGGAGGAATCGGTATCGCACTTGCCATGCTCGGCGTTATCGCATGCCCGATTACCTCAGGCGACACCGCATTCAGAAGCGCGCGTCTCGTTGTGGCCGACTGGTTCAAGATTGACCAGAAGGCATATATGAGCCGTCTGAAACTTTGTATCCCGCTGCTGGCGGCAGGTGCGGTTATCGGCCATCTGGATTATACGATTGTATGGAGATATTTCAGCTGGACGAACCAGACTCTGGCAATGATCGTTCTCTGGACCGCAAGTATGTACCTCTTTAAAGAGAAAAAGAACTACTGGATTACGGCAGTGCCTGCAACCTTTATGAGCGCCGTGTCCATGACTTATTTCTTCTATGCAAAGGAATGCCTGAATCTCGGCACAACATTTGCTTATCCGGCCGGAATTATTCTGGCGGTTGTATTCCTCGCAGTATTCATGAGGGCTACGAAAAAACAGCAGGCTGCTTAACGGCTGCTGCGCATTAAAGGACACGAATCTAAGAAAAACCGGAGATAAACTATGATTTTTAAGCCAGTGAAGCTCGGCCTTGAGGGCCTGCCGGAGCAGGAGTTGGAACAGGACAGAAAACAGTGCAGAAAATTCGGACCCTGCGGGGTGGGAGAGAGGGCGCTGTACCTGAACAGTTTTTACATAGACAGACGGTACTATATCCCGATCGCCTCGGTAACCCGCGTGTTCAAGCGGGTGGCGATGAGCAAGGGAGGTTTCAGCGGGAAAGGGATGTTTGCCAGTATTCCTTATCTGGTGGTACAGTATGAAGATGGGAAAGAAAAACAGTGTAATTTTAAATACGAAGAGAACGTAGATCGTATGCTGGCCTGCATCGGCAGGGAGCACCCCGAAATCAGGCTGGTGAGTGAGGCAGCTGAGGAACGGCTTAAAAAGAAGGAGCAGGAGCGCGCTGCAAAGCGCCTCCCGGTCCTCCCGGAAGAGGCGAAAGAAGAGCTGGAGCGGCTTCAAAACGCCAGAGAATTTCTGGAGGAGAAGCCGGAGCTTGGCATTGCGCTCAGCCAGGCGGCCAGAAGGAAAAGGGCCTATGAAAACAGCAGCCCCAGCTACAAATGGGTGGCTTTAGCCATCTCGCTTCTGGGAGTCTGTTCCCTTGTGTACGGAATCTATTCACTGATTCATCACGTGGGATTCGCCATCTATTTCACCCTTTTTGGAATGGCGGCTATTTTCCTGTTTTCCAGCGCCAGTATGCTGCCGACTTCAAAGAACAATAAGCGTTTTATCCTGAACCAGGAAAAGCGGGCATTGGAGGAGATGGAGCAGTATCTGGCCACATACCGGGGAAAAGCGTCAGAGACGGCCGGAGGAAAAGCGTTTCCGCTTCCCGCAAGGTATTCACACCCCGTAGTGCTGAAAAGGATGTGTGAAATCATTGCGGAGGGAAGGGCGGAAGACGCCGGCGCCGCGCTTGAGGCGGTGAAAGAAGACCTCAGGGCATTAAACTCCGGGGTGGAAGTGGATCAGGAAGAGTACGAGGAAGTAGTGGCAGTCAAAGCCATGTTTTTAAATGCAGGGTACAGGTAATTAGAATACGGCGAAAGCCGGTAACACAGGACATAAAAAAGAACGGTGCAGCAGATGGCACCGTTCTTTTTCTGTCCTTATTTTGTTCCGAAAATACGGTCTCCGGCATCACCGAGTCCGGGACAGATATAGGCATTTTCATTCAGGCATCTGTCCACATGGCCTACATAAATCTGTACGTCCGGGTGCGCTTCATGGAGCCTTTTAAGGCCTTCCGGAGCGGCGATGATTGCCATGAACTTAATCGTCTTTCCGCCGTGCTCTTTGATAAAGTCTACGGCCTCAACGGCGGAACCGCCGGTAGCCAGCATCGGATCCGTCACAACAATGGTACGCAGTTCGATCGGGCTTGGAAGTTTGCAGTAATATTCGTGGGGCTGATGTGTTACCTCATCGCGGTAAAGGCCGATGTGGCCGACCTTGGCGGAGGGCACGAGAGCCAGGATTCCGTTGACCATGCCAAGGCCTGCACGGAGAATCGGTACAATGGCCAGCTTTTTACCCGACAGCATCGGTGTCATACAAGTTTCAATCGGAGTTTCAACTTCAGCATCCTCAAGAGGAAGGTCCCGGAGAGCTTCATATCCCATAAGCATGGCAATTTCATCGGTCAGGGAACGGAACTCATTAGTTCCCGTCGCTTTATTGCGCAGAATGGAGATTTTGTGCTGAATCAGAGGGTGGTCTAAAATTGTTACGTTTTCCATAGTAAAAACCTGCCTTTTATATTTATAGTGTTTCCAGTTTCAATTTCATCACTGATGCAGTGCGATCCTGCCCGGAGGGCTTTTTTATATCATAGGGGCACTTTCCTATGGTATAAAAAAATATTCAGACAGATGTATTATACACCTGTCTGAATAGGCTTGTCACTATATAAATAGAATTATTTAGATAATTGCTGCAATTTTTAGGAAATTAATGTCAAATCCTGAACCGCTTCCGTTTAACCGTTACTTATTGTCGGGACTGTATTTGATGATGGCGTAGTTCCCGAGTTCGGAGGAGAGCGGAATGCTCACATAGATGACACCCTGTTTCTCGTAGCTGAACACCTCCGGCCAGCTGGCGGCAGGGGTGACGTTCTCGTCCGCCGTATATCCGCCTGAGAAATCGGCCGACTGGAGCTTCTTGAAGTAGTAGTCCGTCGTCTTGTCGGAGCTGTTGATGTAGCTTCTGACAGACTGCTCGTTGCCGGATACGGATTCCAGCTTGTAGTCGCCGGAAGCGATGTAACCGGCCACGGTATAGGCGTCGGTAAAGTCGCTGAGGCGCATGTTCTGGACGGTGTCGAGATCGATTGTATTGGCATAGAAGATCTTTTCTTTCTTCGATGTGGACGGATTCGTTAATTCTCCTTTGTAAGTCACAACGATCCGTTTCAGGTTGGCCGCTTCTACCGTACTTGTTACAGACAGGGTCTGATCCGGGTGAACATCGGCGATAGCCATTGCATTGGTGCGCAGCAGGGCGTTAACCTGTTTCTGCTTTTCGGTGTCCTTCATATTTGATACAACCGGATATTCCACGGTTGCTTTTCCGGATGTTTCTTTTTTCGTCTCGGTCTTTAATGAAAAGCTGCCTGTGGAGTTCTTGGAATCCTCCTTCGTCTCCACGGCCGGTTCCGTGACGGCCTCCGTGGTTTCGGGAAGTGTCTCCTTCTCAACAGCTACGGTTGTATGTAATGACGACAGGTCGACAGCCTCTCTTTTTTTGCAGCCCACAAAGGCCAGGGCGCAGACGGCTACGGTTGCAGCGATAAATAATTTTTCTTTACGCATAAAATCCCTCCTCGTAAAAATTTATTAAGAATGTCGGCAAGTTTGATGATTATTATATTCTGATTTTTCTAATGTGAAAATCGTTCCAGGTGTTTTCCCGACCGCAGTTGTTTGCCTGCAGGAAAATAAAATTGCCTTCTGGGATTATTATACAATATCGTGACGAAAAATGTCAGAAAATATCATTGAATTTTTCTTAATTTTTTAGCGGACGGTTGATTTTGGGTGAATTAATGCCGCGCAAATAAATGTATGAGGGGCGTCTTTATTTCTGTGCGCTTTCTGAACGCAGGGAGGGTCGGGGGGAGAATATACTAATGGTAGGGATTTAGTTGAGATGCGAGGACGCCTCTGTAAGACGGCGGACGGGGGAGTGGGGTGGATGGATGAGTCTTCAGTCCCGGTTTATAGGGTGTGGTGAGGGGGAATCCAGGAGAAAAAATTCCTACGGGGACTCGCTTCCGCTTGTGGAATGCGCAGCGGATGCTAGCTTCGTGAGAAACCTCAGCAAGCACCGGCGGATTCCAAGGTCTCCCTTCGGAAAGTTTTCTCCTTCCTTCCCCGGGCAGTTTGTCGACGGGACTGAAGACTCAGCGAAGTGTATTGCCCCGTCCGCCGGCTTCAGGGCTGATTGTCTCTTTCGTCAAGTAAGGGGGAGGTATTGTCGCGGCCACTATGGAGTCGTGAATCTTTTACCGTAAGAAGGTAATTCGGGTTGAATTCAGAGAAAAATCCAAAGCTATATTTAATGATGAATTAAAAAATTCAATGGTTATTCAAGGATAGGTCAGGCGCTAAAGTTCAGACTCATCAATTGAATACCATGCAGGAGGCATTCTCCTGAAATTCGAGGAAACGTAGTGGCAGCGACAATACCTCCCCCCTTTGAAGGAATAAGAGCAAATCAGCGGCCGCAGGCCGGGGTTCGGGATGGCGACAACCTTCGCGTCTTCAGTCCCGGGGTATAACCTTCCCGTGGGGAATCCGGGAGAAAAAGATTCCGGAGGGAACCTGGGAGTTCATCGGCACTTACCGAGGTATTTCACGAGGTTAGTGTCCGTTATGTACTCCAAAGAGCGCGAGCGTTTCCCGAAGGAACTTTTTCTGCCCGGATTCCCCACCCGCGACAACCTGCAAGCCGGGACTGAAGACTCACACCCTCCCCTCACCATCCCGCCCCCCGACCGTCCCGGCGGCGTTCTCCTTCCTCAACTAAATTATAATTTAAGGAGGAGCTTTTTATGTGGGAAGTATTAAGTAACCCGATTACGGTATCCGTAATCGCACTGTGTGTTTTATGTCTTTTTAAAGTAAATGTCATTCTGTCACTGATTGCGGCTTCACTGATTGCGGGTATGGTCGCAGGGATGAACCCGGGACAGATTATGGGGATTTTTGTGGAGAATCTGGGGGACAATGGGGAGACGGCCATCAGTTATCTGCTGCTCGGGGCATTTGCAGCCGGACTGGCCCGCGTCGGCATTGCCGATATGCTGGCAAAGAAGCTGGCCGGCATCATAAAGGGAAGGCGTTATGTGCTTCTTGCGATGCTGGCAGTCTGCGCCTGTATATCCGGTACGCTGATTCCGATACATATCGCATTTATACCAATCCTCGTTCCGACGATGTTGTCCCTGATGAATGAGATGAAACTCGACCGCCGGGCCGCGGCCTGTGCGCTTGCCTTTGGCCTCGTGACTCCCTACGCCACGCTGCCAATCGGATACGGCCTGATTTTCCATAACATTGTGGCATCTAATATGACGGATAACGGGATGCCGGTCGATACCTTCCAGGTGTGGCACAGCAACTGGATCCTGGCGATTGGAATGGTTGCCGGAATGATTCTGTCGATCCTTTTCTTTTCGAAAAAAAGGGAGTATCAGGATATTGCCGTTGAGAGCATGGCGGTGAACAGTACGGAGGTAGGCACAGGGCAGGGCGTACGCAGTAAAATCACCCGCCAGCAGCTTGTTTCCCTGCTGGCAATCGCGGCAACGGTGGTTGGCCAGCTGATGTATAATTCCATGCCGTTCGGCGCCGTGGCCGGACTGATCGTAATGATTGGCGGAGGAGCCGTGCCGTTAAAGGATGTCGATCAGGTTGTGGATGAAGGAATCCGCCTGATGGGAGTCGTGGCGGTTGCTCTGCTCGTGGCTGCCGGATATGCGGGCGTGGTCAAGGAGAGCGGGGCGGTGGATACGCTCGTCACCTCCGCACTGGCAATCCTCGGAGGGAATAAGGCTTTTTCAGCCGCGGTTATGCTCCTCATCGGCCTTTTGATCGACATGGGAATTGGAACCTCATTCGGGACGGTGCCAATCCTGGCTGTACTCTATGTTCCGCTGTGCGCGCAGCTTGGATTCAGCCCGGCCGCGACGGTTGTCCTGATTTCAGCAGCAGCCGTTTTGGGGGATGCAGGCTCACCGGCCTCCGATACGACTCTGGGGCCTACGGCGGGGTTGAACGCGGACGGCCAGCACGACCACATCTGGGACACCTGTGTGCCGACGTTTATCGTGTATAATATTCCGCTTCTGATATGCGGTTTTATCGGAGTTATGATTTTCTAAAGAGAAAGTGCGCGCAGGCCGTGAATCAGGAGATTGACGGCCTGCCCATTTTTATGTATTATAGGAAAGGGCCAGGAACCTGTTCTCAGAACAGCGGGATTGAGCGGAAAACTGTTATAAGAATAACAAAATAAACGATAGACTATTATAAGTTCAGCTTCTAAGAAAAAATCAATAAAACTAACTGGTAAAGAATGAGGAAAATGGTATATAATAGAATCAGGTTACTTTTTAAAATTACGATGATAGAGTCCGCACAGCGTACTTTTCATTGACGGCAGCGGGCCGTGTGCAGGCCATACGGGTACCTGCCGCAGCAGAATGAGATAAAATCCAGGATATCAAAAGAGCGCAATCAGGAGGTCCATACTATGAAAATGTTATCTATTGCAGAGGAACTGAAGAATAATTCCTACCCCGGCCGCGGAATTATCATCGGCAGATCGGCGGACGGCACAAAAGCCGTAACAGCCTATTTTATCATGGGAAGAAGCGAGAACAGCAGAAACCGTGTCTTTGTGGAGGACGGAGACGGAATCCGCACACAGGCTTTCGATCCATCAAAACTCACCGATCCGAGCCTGATCATTTATGCACCGGTCAGAGTGCTGGGCAATAAGACAATTGTGACAAACGGCGATCAGACCGACACGATTTACGATGGGATGGACATCCAGCTCACGTTCGAGCAGTCACTCCGCTGCCGTGATTTTGAACCGGACGCACCGAACTATACACCACGTATTTCGGGTATCATGCACATCGAGGACAGCGGCTACAATTATGCCATGTCCATCTTAAAGAGTGACAATGGCAGACCCGATTCCTGTCTGCGTTTTACCTATGCATATCAGAATCCGATACCGGGAGAGGGCCACTTTATCCACACCTATATGCAGGACGGCAATCCGCTTCCAAGCTTTGAGGGGGAGCCAAAGAGGATTTCCATTCCCGACGATATGGACGAGTTCGCAGATCTTCTGTGGGAGAACTTAAATCCGGACAACAAGGTTTCTCTTTTTGTGCGTTATATTGATATTGAAACAAGGAAGACACGCTCGAAGATCATAAATAAGAATCAGTAAGACACCGCTGCAGTTCATTTTACTGTAACGCTTAATACAAAGGAGGAAGTTTTAATGAAAGAACTGGAGTTAAAATACGGCTGCAACCCCAACCAGAAGCCATCCAGAATCTATGTGGAGGACGGAAGCGAACTGCCGATTCAGGTGCTGGGCGGCCGTCCCGGATATATCAATTTTCTCGATGCATTCAACGGCTGGCAGCTTGTGAAGGAGCTTAGACAGGCCACGGGACTTCCGGCGGCGGCATCCTTTAAACATGTATCACCGGCCGGCGCGGCGGTGGGACTGCCTCTCGATGAGACGATGAGAAAGATTTACTGGGTGGATGATATGGGAGAGCTGTCACCGATCGCCTGTGCCTATGCGAGGGCCAGGGGAGCGGATCGTATGTCCTCCTTTGGGGATTTTGTCTCCCTGTCCGATGTCTGTGACGCAGACACGGCCCGCCTGATCAAACGCGAGGTTTCCGACGGTGTCATTGCGCCGGGATATACGGAAGAGGCCCTGGAAATTCTGAAGGCCAAGAAGAACGGAAATTATAATGTGATTCAAATCGATCCGGACTATGTTCCGGCGCCTGTGGAGAAAAAACAGGTATATGGAATTACGTTTGAGCAGGGTAGAAATGAGCTTAAGATTGACAGGGAACTTCTTTCCAATATTGTGACGGAGAATAAAGAGCTTCCTGATTCGGCTATAATTGATATGATTGTTTCACTGATCACCCTCAAATACACGCAGTCCAACTCCGTCTGCTACGTGAAGGACGGACAGGCAATCGGCGTGGGCGCGGGACAGCAGTCCAGAGTACACTGCACGAGGCTGGCCGGCCAGAAGGCGGACAATTGGTTCTTAAGACAGGCGCCCCAGGTGCTGAACCTTAAGTTTGTGGACGGCATCCGAAGGGCCGACAGGGACAATGCCATCGACGTGTACATTGGGGACGAGTATATGGATGTCCTGGCGGAAGGCGTATGGCAGAATATATTTAAGGTGAAACCTCCCGTATTCACACGCGAGGAGAAAAGAGCCTGGCTCGATCAGATGAGCGGCGTAACCCTTGGCTCCGATGCATTCTTCCCGTTCGGCGACAATATCGAGCGCGCCCATAAGAGCGGCGTTAACTATATCGCACAGCCGGGCGGCTCCGTGCGCGACGACAATGTGATCGAAGTATGCAATAAATACGGAATCGTGATGGCATTCACGGGAATCCGCCTGTTCCACCACTAGGCAGCCGGAAATGTAATTGCCGATAGGGAAAAGAAAAAGCTGAAAGCGGATAAAAAGTAGTTGCATTTTTCTCACAATTTTGGTAATATAATATTCGCTGACAGCGTAGCCGGCCTGTCGGAATGGCAGACGAGGTGGACTCAAAATCCATTGGTGGCAACACCGTACGGGTTCAAGTCCCGTGGCCGGCACTCCTTGGCAGGGGCAGCCCCGGAATCTTTTTTATAAGGTTCCGGGGCTTTTCTTTTTCTTTTTTACGTTGACAAATGAAATTCGATACACTATAATGCAACTAACTATCTGACAGGAGTGTTCATTATGACAGCAGACCGCCTTACATGTGTAAATTCAACAGGATATACATTTTATGGCTACTGGTACTTTTATTTTGTACCGGTTTTTTTGCTGTGCATGAGCATTCGAGTATAGTCAGAAGCGATCAGTAGCCACACACTGAACAGAAAATGATGAGCCGATGTCTGCATGTGCAGGGATCGGCTTTTTTTATATCATAGGAAAGTGATCCTATGATATAAAAAGCCCTCCGGGCAGGAAGCGCACTCGCGCGAAGATGTAATATGCCGCAAAAGACGGACAGAAAGGAGACGAATCATGGAGCAGAAAATTTTGGATTGCACGTTAAGGGATGGAGGACTGGTTAACCGTTTTTATTTTACGGACGACTTTGTACGCGGGCTGTACCGGGCGAATCTTCTGGCCGGTATCGACTATATGGAATTCGGATATAAAGCTTCTGAAGCGCTGTTTGACCGAAGAGAATTCGGCAAATGGAAATTCTGCCGTGAAGAGGATATCAGGGCCATCGTCGGGGATAATAAAACTTCCATGAAGATTTCCGTTATGGCCGATGTGGGAAGGACCGATTACAGGAAAGACATCCTGAAAAAGGAGGACAGTGTAATCGATATGATAAGGATTGCCACCTATGCGGATAAGATGGATGAGGCGCTCGATATGGAGGAATACTGCCGGGGCTGCGGCTATGAGACGGCGGTTAATATTATGGCGGTTTCGAATAACACCGAGGCAGAGATAGAGGAGGCCCTTGGGAGTGTGAGGGGCAGCAGGGCCGACGCCGTTTACCTGGTGGACAGCTACGGTTCTTTTTACCCGGAAGAGATTGGCAGGCTGACGAGACGCTATATTGAAATGGCTGGAAAGTGCGGCAATGGAAGAGATGGCGGTGGAACAGAAGATGCGGTCCGCAGAGTCGGAATCCATGCGCACAACAACCAGCAGCTTGCTTTTGCCAATACCATCGAGGCGATGAGAAACGGAGCGTCCCTTCTGGACGTGACGGTGAACGGGATGGGAAGAGGAGCCGGGAACTGTTCGACGGAACAGCTTCTGGGATATATGAGGGGATTGGAGCGGTACGATGAGCTGCCGATTATTGAATTTATAGAAGAGCAGGTGCTGCCCCTGAAACAGGCCGGAGTGCTCTGGGGATATGACATTCCCTATCTTCTGACCGGGCAGGGAAGCAAGCATCCTTCCAAAGCCATCGAGTTTGTGGAGAACCACAAAACGGAATACTCCGGGCTGTTCCGTCAGTTAATGGGCGCATAAACACCGCATATTCCTGTTCAATCTCTTGAAAAATCGGGTATAATATTGTATGATATACGAAAATGGGCAGAGCAGGCCTTGAAAGGGCTACGCTCTGCCGTTAAAATGGAGGTGAGGCAGTGACTTGTCAGGAAGCGGAGCATCTGGTGACGCCGTATATTAATGATAAGCTGACCGGCGACGAGATGGAAGAGTTTTTAACGCATATTGAATCCTGCAGGAACTGCCAGGAAGAGCTTGAGATCTACTTTATGGTGGATGTCGGCCTGAAGCAGCTCGATAAAGGAGACGGAACCTTTGACATTGCGGGCGCCCTTGAACGCAGAATCCAGGAATCCTATGCCAGGGTGCAGAGAATGTGGGCATTCCGGACACTTCGCTATGCGGTCAATACACTGTGCGTTATGGCGGTGATTGTGACGGTACTCCTTCAGTTTCGAATCTGGCTTTATTAAATCGACAGAACAGGGTTACCGTTTGACGGCCCTGTAAAAACAGCGCTGCAAGCAGTAACAGGACAGGAGACAATGAAATGAGCAAATTAGTATTAATAGACGGCCACAGCATATTGAACCGGGCTTTTTACGGTGTGCCGGAACTGACCAATTCCAAGGGACTGCATACCAATGCAGTATACGGTTTCCTTAACATTATGTTCCGCGTCATTGAGGACGAAAAGGCCGATCATATTGCGGTCGCATTTGACCTTAAGGAGCCTACGTTCCGCCACAAGATGTATGAGGCATATAAGGGAACGAGGAAACCGATGCCGGAGGAACTGCACGAACAGGTTCCCGTGATGAAGGAAGTGCTGTCTTCCATGGGAATCCCGATTCTGACCCGCCCCGGTTATGAGGCCGACGATATTCTCGGAACGATAGCAAAGCGCTGCGCCGCTCAGGGGGTGGAGGTTTCCATCGTATCGGGGGACCGGGATCTTCTCCAGCTTGCCGATGAGAAAATCAAAATCCGCATGCCGAGGACTTCCAGGGGAGCAACGGAGATTAAGGACTATTATCCGGCCGATGTGAAGGCGGAGTATCAGGTGACGCCGACGGAGTTTATCGACGTGAAAGCTCTGATGGGCGATGCTTCGGACAACATCCCGGGCGTGCCGTCCATCGGTGAGAAGACGGCGACCAGCCTGATTGTAAATTACGGCTCCATCGAGAAGGCATATGAGAACATTGACGAGGTGAAACCTCCGAGGGCCCAGAAAGCGCTGAGGGAGCACTACGATATGGCTCAGATGAGCAAAGAGCTTGCCACTATCTGCATTGACTGTGATATTGAGTTTTCACTGGAAGATTCAGAAATAACCAATTTATACACACCGGAAGCATATCAGTATATGAAGCAGCTGGAATTCAAATCGATTCTCCAGAAGTTTGATGCCGGTGTTTTTTCCACGTCCAAGGTAGAGGAACATTTTAAGACCGTTACGGAATTTTCGGAGGCGGAGAAGATTTTTAAAGAGGCGGCTTTGAAACCGTCGGCCGGAATGCAGCTGATTATAGAAAACGGTGACGTTGCCGCCCTGGCGCTCTGCTATGGGGAGGATCGGATATACAGTATCCCGGCGGCCGGTTTTATAACGGGAGAGTACCTTGCCGATAAGATGGAAGGTCTCTGTACGGAGGTGCCTTCGGTCAGCGTGCTCGACTTAAAACCCCAGCTTCCTTATTTAAAAGGAAGAGACAGACGGGTTGTGGACGGAACCGGCAATGAGAACGGCGGTGAATCCATGTTTGACGCAGGCGTGGCGGGATATCTGCTGAATCCGCTGAAGGATACCTATGATTACGACGATCTGGCCAGGGATTATCTGGATATGACGGTTCCCTCCAGAGCCGATCTCATGGGCAAAACGTCATTTACGGCGGCATTCGATATGATGCCTGATAAGGCGCAGACCTGCATCTGCTACATGGCGTACGTGGCATGGAAGGCGAAGGAGGCTCTCGTAAAGAAACTGGAAGCCGCCGGCATGCGCAAGCTGTTTTTCGATATAGAGATGCCCGTTATCTACAGCCTCTACCATATGGAGGAGGAGGGAATCTGTGTGCGCAGGGAGGAACTCCACGATTACGGCGAGAGACTGGGAGAGCAGATCGGTACGCTGGAACAGGAGATTTACCGGGATACGGAAACGGAATTCAATATCAATTCCCCGAAACAGCTGGGGGAAATCCTCTTTGACCGGATGAAGATGCCGGGCGGAAAGAAGACGAAGACCGGTTATTCCACAGCGGCCGATGTCCTTGAAAAGCTGGCGCCGGAGTATCCCGTAGTCAGAAAGATACTGGATTACAGGCAGCTTACAAAGTTAAAATCCACCTATGCCGACGGCCTTGCCGCTTTCATCCGGGATGACGGCCGGATACACGGCACCTTCAACCAGACGATTACCGCCACCGGCCGCATCAGCAGCACGGAGCCGAACCTTCAGAATATCCCGGTCCGCATGGAGCTTGGAAGGGAAATCAGGAAGGTATTCGTTCCACAGGAGGGCTGTGTGCTCCTGGATGCCGACTACTCCCAGATCGAGCTGAGAGTGCTGGCCCACATGTCGGGGGACGAGCGTCTGATTGAGGCGTATAAAAAAGCGGAAGACATCCATGCCATCACGGCCTCGGAGGTATTCCACGTGCCGCTTAACGAGGTGACGGCGCTTCAGAGGCGTAACGCCAAAGCGGTCAATTTCGGTATCGTATACGGAATCAGCGCTTTTGGTTTAAGCGAGGATCTCAGCATTTCCAGGAAGGAAGCGCTTGAGTATATCAGCCGGTATTTTGAGACTTACCCGGATGTGAAGAAATTCCTCGACCATCTGGTGGAGCTTGGAAAAGAGCAGGGATATGTGGAGACGATGTTCGGCAGAAGACGCCCCATTCCGGAACTCAAATCGGCAAACTTCATGCAGCGTTCCTTCGGTGAGCGTGTGGCGATGAATTCCCCGATCCAGGGCACGGCGGCCGATATCATCAAGATTGCGATGATCCGGGTGGACGGCAGGCTGAGAAAAGAAAATCTGCGTTCCAGACTGGTGCTTCAGGTACACGATGAACTTCTGATCGAGACATGGACGCAGGAGCTGGAAACGGTCCGGAAGATCCTGGAAGAAGAGATGAAGAATGCGGCCCACTTAAAGGTGGAGCTTGAAATAGACATGAAGACGGGGCATTCCTGGTTTGAGACAAAATAGCGTAAGAGATATGGAATGTGGAGGAAGAGTATGAAGGTCATCAGCATCACCGGAGGTGTAGGCTCTGGAAAGAGTGAGGTGCTCCGGATTCTTAAGGAGGAATTCGGAGCCGATGTCATTATAGCGGACAAGGTGGCACACCAGCTTATGGAGCCGGGAAAAAAGGGATACAACCGGGTGCTTGCCGCCTTTGGAAATTCGTTTCTGAATGCCGACGGCAGTATCGACAGGCAGAAGATGGCTGAGCTGATATTTAAAGACAGGGAATCCATCGAAAAGATGAATTCCATTATCCATCCGATGGCATGGAGTGAAATCGAACATGCCATCGCCCACTCCGATAAGGAGATTGTGGTGGTGGAAGCTGCTCTCTTTGATGAGGAGCACAATCACATGTTTGACGAGATCTGGTATGTTTTCACAAATCGGGAGAACCGGATCAAAAGACTCATGGAAAGCCGGGGCTATTCAAAGGAAAAGTGCCTGGAGATTATGGCAAACCAGGTAACGGAGGAGGAATACAGGGCCCAGGCGGATCATGAGCTTGACAACAACGGAACCGTGGAAGAAGTACGTATTCAGATAGAAAACTTATTGAAAGAGGAATAAGACAGATGCGGATGGTAAGTATAGCGAGCGGCAGCAGTGGAAACTGTATTTATGTGGGCAGCGATGAGACCCATATTCTGATAGACGCCGGAATCAGCAACAGGAGAATTGAAAAAGGATTGAACGAAATCGGGGTGTCTGGGAGTGACCTGGACGGAATCCTGATTACCCACGAACACTCGGACCATATAAAGGGACTAGGAGTTCTGGCAAGAAAGTACGGAACGCCGATCTACAGCACAAAAGAGACGCTGGAGGAAATCGGCAATGTGAAAAGCCTGGGTGACTATCCAAGGGAGCTTTTCCATCCCATCTGCCACGATGTGGATTTTCGCATCGGGGATTTGGAGATAAAGCCGTTCCGCATTGATCACGATGCTTCGAACCCCGTGGCCTACCGGGTGCAGAACAACCGCAAATCGGTGGCTGTGGCAACCGATATGGGGCATTATTCCCAGTACATAATCGACCGCCTGCAGGGATTGGATGCGATACTTTTAGAATCCAACCACGATGTGAAGATGCTGGAAGCGGGACCGTACCCATATTACCTGAAACGGCGTATCCTGGGAGATTACGGCCATCTTTCCAATGAGAATGCAGGACGTCTTTTAAACTGCATCCTTCACGACAATTTAAAACATATTTTCCTTGGGCATCTGAGCAAGGAGAATAACTATGAAGAACTGGCATACGAGACGGTGCGTCTGGAAATCAGCCAGGGAGATTCGCCGTATACGGCATCCGACTTCCCAATAACGGTAGCAAAGCGTGACGATATGTCCCCCATTGTTACAATATAGATTCAGTACCACATACAGACAGAAAAGAGGAGGAACCGCTATGAGCAAAATTATTATCACTATCGTTGGAAAGGACAGAGTGGGTATCGTTGCCAAAACCTGTAATTATCTGGCAGAAAACGGGATGAACATTCTGGACATCACACAGACTATCCTGCAGGAATATTTTAACATGATGATGATCGTGGATATTTCCAAGTCCCCGAAGTCATTTGATGACATGGCAAAGGAACTGGAGAAGGTAGGCGAGGAGATCGGCGTTACGATCCGCTGCCAGAGGGAAGAGATCTTTACCAGTATGCACCGCATCTGATGACAGAGGCCGGAGAAAGGACGGAAACAGACACATGATAAATATGTTCGAAGTATTAGAAACCAACAACATGATTGCCCACGAGAAGCTGGATGTGCGTACCATCACCATGGGTATCAGCCTTCTGGACTGTGTAGACAGTGATCTGGCAAAGCTGAATGAGAAGATTTACAATAAGATCACAACTTATGCAAAGGATCTCGTTTCAACCGGAGACGCCATCGGAAGGGAATTCGGCGTTCCCATCGTCAACAAGAGGATTTCCATCACCCCGATCGCCCTGGTGGGAGGAGCCGCCTGCAAAACCTCCGAAGATTTTGTGGAGATTGCAAAGACGCTCGATAAGGCGGCCAAAGAGGTCGGCGTCAATTTTATCGGCGGATATTCGGCTCTTGTATCCAAGGGCATGACACCTGCCGAGGAGCGGCTGATCCGCTCGATTCCGCAGGCTCTTGCAGTCACCGAACGTGTCTGCAGCTCCATCAATGTCGGTTCCACCAAAACGGGCCTCAATATGGACGCGGTAAGACTGATGGGTGAGATTATCGTGGCTACGGCAGAAGCGACCAAGGATAAGGACTCGTTGGGCTGCGCAAAGCTCGTTGTGTTCTGCAACGCGCCGGATGACAACCCGTTCATGGCCGGAGCGTTCCACGGCGTAACAGAGGCGGACGCGATTATCAACGTCGGCGTCAGCGGCCCGGGTGTTGTAAAAACCGCCCTTGAAAAAGTACGGGGAGAGAATTTTGAAGTTCTCTGCCAGACAATTAAAAAGACGGCGTTTAAAATCACGCGTGTCGGCCAGCTTGTGGCACAGGAAGCTTCCAGACGTCTCGGCGTGCCCTTCGGCATCATCGACCTTTCCCTGGCGCCGACTCCGGCTATCGGGGACAGCGTAGCCGAGATTCTGGAGGAGATCGGCCTGGAGCGCACCGGAGCTCCCGGAACCACGGCGGCCCTGGCTATGCTCAACGATCAGGTGAAAAAGGGCGGCATCATGGCTTCCTCCTATGTAGGCGGATTGAGCGGCGCATTTATTCCGGTCAGCGAGGATCAGGGGATGATCGACGCGGTTTCGGAGGGAGCGCTCACCCTTGAAAAACTGGAGGCAATGACATGCGTATGCTCCGTCGGACTCGATATGATTGCGATTCCGGGAGATACAAAGCCATCCACCATTTCAGGAATTATCGCCGATGAGGCGGCAATCGGAATGATCAACCAGAAGACAACGGCGGTCCGTCTGATTCCGGTAATCGGAAAGACCGTGGGAGACACGGCCGAATTCGGCGGCCTCCTGGGATATGCCCCGATTATTCCGGTCAATAAATTCTCCTGTGATGCATTTATCAGCAGGACGGGCCGGATTCCCGCGCCTGTCCACAGTTTTAAAAACTAAGAAGATGGAAAAGATGACGGATAAGAAAGAAGAACTGGCAGAAGCACTGGACTGCTTCTTAAACGGGGAGCTGGAACGCATGATTTTCAGCAATCCCCGCAGCCGTGAACACTATATCAAAATGACGGTGCGTCCCCTGATACTCAAGGGGGCGCTCAAATTTCAGGTGGAAGAATTTACGGAAAAGCAGGCGTTCCAGAAAAATATGGACAGGGATGAGGCGGCGGCCTACCTGCAGAAGCAGCTTAAAGAACTTTACCGGAATGCGGAGGCGGTTTCACGTCTCGGTACGATGAATATTCTGGTGGGAAAGAAGGGAACGGTCACCGTCAAAAAGAAGATGAAGATGGCTCCCGGCCAAAGCGGCGCCCCGGAAGTTCCGGGAACTGTGATCCCGGAGGATCTGGCGGAGCGTCTGTCCGGCCACAACAGAAAGAAGAATTACGTCCTGCAGGAGGGAGTGCCCGTCCCGTTTCTGGCGGAGCTGGGAGTCATGACGCCCGAGGGCAGGGTGGTAAAGTCCAGATACGATAAATTCCGCCAGATAAACCGGTTTCTGGAGTTCATCGAGGATATTCTTCCGAGGCTCGATAAGAACAGGACCAATACGATTATCGACTTCGGCTGCGGCAAGTCTTATCTGACCTTTGCCATGTATTATTATCTGAAGGAGCTGAAGGGATATCCGATTCAGGTGGTGGGCCTGGATTTGAAGAAAGACGTGATTGCGCTCTGCAACAGACTCAGTGAAAAGTTCGGGTTTGACGGCCTTCATTTTTACCACGGCGACATTGCGGGCTATGAGGGGGTATCACATGTCGATATGGTGGTGACGCTTCACGCCTGTGATACGGCCACGGACTATGCGATGGCCAAAGCAGTCCGCTGGGGAGCGGAGGTGATTCTCTCCGTACCGTGCTGCCAGCATGAGCTGAATAAGCAGATTGGCAACGAACTGCTTTCCCCGGTTCTGGAATATGGGCTGATAAAGGAGAGAATGTCGGCGCTCCTCACCGACGGAATCCGCGCGGGCCTTTTGGAACAGGCCGGATACAGGACGCAGATACTGGAATTTATCGATATGGAGCACACCCCGAAGAATATCATGATCCGCGCAGTAAAACAGGGAAAACCGAAAAAAGACGATGGGAAACTGCAGAGGATGATGGAGGAACTGCATGTGGAACCGACTCTCTACCGGCTGTTAAAGGAAGAGGGTGGAGAAGAGGATGAAGCTCGGAATAGAGAACCGTAAAGAGGCAGATTGCAGTAAGTTGAAGATCCAGCAGGCAATTAAATAGAAAACCGACGGAACGCGCCTTTGTGAGGCGCGTTCTTTTGTCATCACTTTTGAGGGAGCAGCGGAGTCCGCCAGCATCGGTGAGCGGGAGTGCCTCCGGTGCTTTATAAAGTCATTGGTCATTCCGCTGATTCAGTACCGCAGACAATAACACCCTGCGTATATTCATTCCTAAAGGTTCCACCCTTAGATGCGCGGATCATCTGGTAAATATGGGCCGCCTCAATTTCCTGCCTGAGCATGGAGAGGGCCGTACCGCCCAGCAGCTTACCGGCATCGGCCAGCTTAGTGATGAGAGGGACAAAAGAGGAGCGTTTAAGGGCGCTTAAGAGAGGAAGGGAGTCCTTTCTGAAACCCAGCACCCTGGCGTATGGGGCATATCCGTTTTCTTTGTAGAGGCCGACATCGGATTCATGCAGATTAAGGATAAGGTGCAGGAGGGCCCGGCTGACCCTGGTGTAAGTTAACTGCCTGGTTTTCAGCTCCTGAATCCGTTCCTCAAAAGATACGGGGGAAAGCGCGCCTTTCCTGATGCGCGCGTCCAGTTCCGGCGTCAAATCGGCGATACCGGTCCAGTCTCCCTTCAGGATCCGGTAGTTTAATATAGAAGAAAAATCATCACTGAAAACGGGCTGTTCCCGGGTTATCATCCGATAGACGCAGGCGGGAACCATGGAAGAGAGCGCATCTGTTGTCACGGTTTCCGGTGAGCCAGGTAAGTACGGCAAGTCTGGTGAGACCGGTAAGTACAGTGGGACCGGTGAGCCTGGTGAGGAGGACGGGACCGGCGGATTCTGTCCGGAGGCGACAATCCGCCGGATCGCCGAGGCGGAGGCCAGACAACGGTCCGGATTTCCAATCCCGCTTCGAACCGCAGTATCGTGATAGGCCTGGCCCTCTCTCCGGATGGTATGGAACCGGAGCGGACTTCCAAGGGCCATCCCGGCTCTGATGTATTCAATCCCGAGGATATTGTTCGGGGAGGCCAAAACGGCCTGATCGTCCGGAGACAGGGAGGAGAGAAGCGCCTGATGCCTCGCTTCGGGATAGGTCATTCCCTGCTTCAGGCACTCCTTCAGCGTCCGTCTGAATTCCTCCGGTTCATCTGCCAGCAGGCCGGCAATTCTTGAGAGGGGAGCGATATCGCCGCACTCGCTGCCGAAGCAGATGGAGTCCACGGCTCCGAGCGCCGTAAACAGGGCGACGCCGTAGGTGGCAAATTCCCTGGCGGAGGCGGTGGAAAAAGCCACCGGCATCTCAAGCACCAGATCGGCGCCCGACGACAGGGCCATGGAGGCGCGGACATACTTGTCATAGATGGCCGGAGCTCCCCGCTGTACATAGCTGCCACTCATCAGCGCGATACAGTAATCGGCGCCGGTCAGTTCTTTTGATTTCCTGATATGGTAAAGATGGCCATTGTGAAATGGGTTATATTCTGTGATGAGTCCAACGATTTTCATGATTTTTTCCTGCTTTTTTGAGTTTTTCTGATGAATCATGTAACCAAATTTTACAATCGCTGTGAACCGTAACGTTGAGATTGCAATAAGACTTATATTGGCCACCTGATTTGGTTACAATTATATAAGAGGAAGGAAATTTCGTAAAGGGTTAAGTACGGTTAAAAAAGAAACAAGCCTGTTAAAAAAATAATTAACCCGAAAATGGAAATTATCTCTTGTATACAATAAACAAGTAGTATATAATGTTAGCAGAATAAAGAACACACACACTTATGAAAGGGGTTTTTTGACCATGGCATTTATTGATTTAATGAAAGAGAAAGCAAAACAGGACAAGCAGACCATCGTTTTACCGGAAAGCAAAGATAAGAGGACTCTGATTGCAGCCGCTAAGATTTTAGAGGAGGGTACAGCAGATCTGATTATGGTAGGTAAAGAGGAAAAGATCCTGGATGGTGCCGGATGGTTGGAAGTAGATCTTACAGGAATCAAGGTGGTAGACCCGGACCTGGATCCGAACTTTGAATCTTATGCAAATACCTTATTCGAACTGAGAAAACATAAAGGGATGACTCTTGAAAAAGCAAAAGAGCTCCTGAAGAACGACTACATCACCTACGGTGTTATGATGGTTAAAGAGAAAGATGCGGACGGCCTGGTAGCCGGAGCATGCCACGCTACGGCGGACACCCTGAGACCGGCTCTTCAGATTTTAAAGACAGCGCCGGGCACGGAGCTTGTATCCGGTTTCTTTATCATGGATGTGCCGAATTGTGAATTTGGCTGTAACGGAACCTTCCTGTTTGCAGACTGCGGCCTGAACCAGGATCCGACTGCTGAGGAACTGGCTGCCATCGCAGATTCCAGCGCCAAGAGCTTCCGCGCCCTGGTAGGTGAGAAACCAACCATCGCAATGCTTTCACACTCCACGAAGGGCAGCGCCCACCATGCTCTCGTTGACAAGGTGATCAAGGCTACCGAGATTGCACACGAGAAATATCCTCAGCTTGACCTGGACGGTGAATTACAGCTTGATGCGGCTATCGTACCGGAAGTAGCCAAGTCCAAAGCAAAAGGAAGCGAAGTGGCAGGCAATGCCAACGTTCTGATTTTCCCGAACTTAGACTGTGGTAATATCGGATATAAACTGGTGCAGAGACTTGCTAAAGCGGAAGCTTACGGCCCAATGCTTCAGGGTATCGCCAGACCGGTTAACGATTTATCCCGTGGCTGCTCTGCGGAAGATATCGTCGGTGTAGTAGCTCTGACCGCAGTACAGGCTCAGATGTCATAATTCCGGCATCCGGGAACCGTTCTGCAATATTAAATGAGATTATGGAAAAGTGAGAGGATAATAAAATGAATATATTAGTAATCAACTGTGGCAGTTCATCTTTAAAATACCAGTTAATCAACTCTGCTTCTGAGGAAGTTCTGGCAAAAGGCCTTTGCGAGAGAATTGGAATTGACGGAAAGCTTACGTACCAGCCGGAAGGCGGAGAGAAGGAGAAATCCGACGTTTCCATGCCGACCCATACGGAGGCAATCGACGCTGTCATCAAAGCGCTGACCAACGAGAAGACAGGCGTTATCAAGAGCCTTTCCGAAGTAGGCGCAGTAGGACACCGTGTCGTACACGGCGGTGAGAAATTCACTTCCTCCTGCATTATCAACGAGGAGTCCTTAAAAGCCATCGAAGAGTGCAATGAGCTTGCTCCATTACACAATCCGGCCAACCTGATCGGAATCCATGCATGTCAGGTACTGATGCCGGGCGTACCGATGGTAGCCGTATTCGACACAGCTTTCCATCAGACAATGCCTGAGAAAGCATTTATCTACGGTCTTCCTTATGAGTACTATGAGAACTACAAAGTAAGAAGATACGGTTTCCACGGAACATCCCACAGCTACGTATCCAAGAGAACGGCTGAGATTGTTGGAAAGCCATACGAAGAGATGAAGATTATCGTTTGCCACCTTGGCAACGGAGCCAGCGTATCTGCAGTTGACTGCGGCAAATCCGTAGACACCAGCATGGGACTTACTCCACTCGAGGGTCTTGTAATGGGAACACGTTCTGGTGACATCGATCCGGCTATCTTAGAGTATGTCGGCAAGAAAGAGAACAAGAACCTTGACGAGCTTATGGAAGTGCTGAACAAGAAATCCGGCCTTCTCGGAATTTCCTGCCTCTCCAGCGACGGACGTGACTTAGAGGATGCCGCTGCGTCAGGCAATACCAAAGCCCAGCTTGCTCTCGACATCTTCGATTACAGAGTAATCAAATATGTAGGCGCTTACGCAGCAGTTATGAACGGTGTGGATGCCATCGCATTTACGGCAGGCATCGGCGAGAACAATAAGGAACTGAGAAAGAATGTGTGTGCGAACCTCAGCTACCTTGGCGTTAAAATCGACGACGAAAGGAACAACGTAAGAGGTGAGGAGAGAATTATCTCTACCGACGACTCCAAAGTGAAAGTTCTTCTTGTACCGACCAACGAAGAGCTTGCAATCGCAAGAGAGACTCTGGCCCTTGTAAAATAATTGATTCAGTTTATAATACCGGACAGGCAGAGCTGCAGGAATTGCGGCTCTGCCTGAACCCGGCTTTGAGAAGAGCGGCAGATGTGGTATAAAATTTGTCGAAAATTTGGAATAATATACAAAATAAGCATTGACAAACAAGAAACCGCTATGTATAATATCATAGTGCGTATTAGGAGATTAGTATGCTGATAAATTTATCTGAACTTTTTACCTGTGAAGGGAAAAGAAAGGTTTATACGGTATCATTCGAACTTGCTTCCATCAAATTCAGCGGCGATGTTTATACGATTTTGAAGGCGGAACCATTTGAACTTGAGATAGCGAATATCGGCGGCAAGAAATTCACGATGTCGGGACAACTTTCCGTTACCGTGGAGGCACCCTGTGCCAGATGCCTTGAGCCTGTATCTTTTGTCTGTGAACTTACATTTGATCGGGAGCTTGATCTCGGCAAGGGGGAGGAACAGGAAGACAGTTTGGATGAAGAGCCGTATTTAAGCGGTTATAGTCTGGATGTAGACCAGTTGGTTTGTAACGAACTGCTACTGAGCTTGCCTATGAGAGTCCTGTGCAGCGAAGACTGCAAAGGGATTTGCAATAGATGTGGAACAAATCTCAATCACGAGACTTGTACCTGTGACACTAGGTCGCTCGATCCACGGATGTCAGTTATCCAGGAGATTTTTAATCAATTTAAGGAGGTGTAACCATGTCTATCTGTCCAAAGAACAAATCTTCCAAAGCAAGAAGAGACAGCCGCAGGGCTAACTGGAAGATGAGCGCTCCAAACTTAGTAAAGTGCAGCAAATGTGGCGCATTAATGATGCCTCACAGAGTATGCAAAGCTTGTGGCTCTTACAATAAAAAAGAGATCATCAAAGTAGAAGACTAATTTTCTGCTGAGCAAGAAAAGCGAAGTCAAGGCCTGTAGGGTTTATATCCTACAGGCCTTGTTTACGTGGAAATAACCGGAAAAACAATGCGGCAAATTTACATCTGACCAGGGAAAAAGCCGCCAAAAGCAGGATTTATAATAACCTGAGAATTGACGGCTTGAATCAGTCCATTGAAAAATAGCGGAGGATAAATGAAAGCGCTATATAATCCACCGCCGCAGGGTCTCCATGAGTATTCCGATATCAATCGGCTTTGCGATATGGTCATTCATTCCCGCGCTGTGGGCCTTTCCGATATCGGATGCAAATGCATTGGCCGTCAGGGCAAGAATAGGAACGGCAGAGGCGTCCCCGCGCTTCAGGGCGCGGATTGTCTGCGTTGCCTTATATCCGTCCATCACAGGCATTTGAATATCCATCAGAATACCGGCATATTCTCCGGGGGCGGAGGCTTCAAACCGATTGACCGCGGTTAAGCCGTTTTCCGCCGTATCAATCAGAAAACCGTGTGTTTCAAGCAGCTCGACTGCGATTTCGCGGTTGAGCTCATTATCCTCTGCCAGCAGAAGCTTCTTACCGGCTAAAGCGGCATCCGCCCGCTCACGCAGGGCGCCCCGGGTATCGGAACGGTCGATTCTGCAGAATTTATGGAAGGTGTGTACCATCTTTGACTTAAACAGCGGCTTGGTGATGAAGGCATCCGCGCCTGCCGCACGGAACTGCTCCTCAATTTCGGAAAAGTCATAGGCGGAAATAATGATAACCGGTGTATCCGTGCCGACTTTTTTCCGAATCAGCTTTAATGTCTCCAAACCGTCGATGTCCGGCATGATCCAGTCCAGGATCACGGCAAAGAAATCATCCGAAGCTTCATGGGCCGCAGCGACACGGCTGACGGCCTCACGCCCGGACAGTACCCAGCTGCACTGCATGCCCAGTTCATTCAGAATCTCTGAGACGCTTTCACAGATAATCCGGTCATCATCCACGATCAAAACCGGCAGCCCGGCCAGCTCGGCGTCATCGTTTTCCGGCTCTTCGCTCAAATCGAAGGTGACGGCAACGACAAACTGGCTGCCCTTTCCCGGAGTGCTTTTCACTTCGATGGTGCCGTTCATCATGCGGACGATATTCTGTGTAATTGCCATGCCGAGGCCGGTACCCTGGATATTATTGATTCTGGCGTCGTCCGCCCGGGAGAAGGGTTCAAAAAGATGGGAGATAAAATCCTCATGCATCCCGATTCCGGAGTCGGTGACGACGAAGGAGTACTGTCCCTTCCCCTTTGCAAAGGAGGGGGTCTCCTGGATACGCAGCTTGATGGTTCCGCCTTCGGGTGTATATTTTATAGCGTTGGAAAGCAGATTTACAAGTACCTGCTGCAGACGTCCTCCGTCCGTCACAACTTTTTCATGGCGGACCCGGTTGGCATTTACCTGCAGTGTCTGATGCTTTTCTGCGACCAGGGGACGGAACACATCCATCACATCTTCAATCAGCTTCGGAAGCGAGACATCTTCTGACGTCAAATCGATCTTTCCGCTTTCAATTTTGGACATATCCAGGACCTCGTTAATCAGATTCAGCAGATGGCGGCTGGCCGTGTTGATTTTTGTAAGGCAGTCCTGTATTTTCTCCGGGGAGTTTAAGTTTGACTGTGCGATGACCGACATGCTTATGATGGCGTTCATAGGCGTACGGATATCATGGGACATGGAGGACAGGAAGTTGGTCTTGGCGTCACTGGCAATCTGGGCTGTCTTACAGGCGTCCTCGAGAACCTGTCTCTGCCGCGCCTGTTCCATCCGTTCCCTGGTCACGTCAAGGCCCACGCTGTAATAGGAGGGGATGCCGTCCCAACTGTCTTCGGCGCTGACAAAGCTGAACGACAGCGCAAGTATTTTGATGTCTCCATGAAATGTGACGATACGTCCCTCTGCGGCTGTAGGCGTATTGCTCACCCTTGAATGATCCATGATATCGGTTATCTCTGCAATGTCGTCCGGATGCACATAGGTACACTGGGAATGGAGTTCCTGTTCAAACTCCTCCTTTGTATAACCGATTAAATCCAGAAAACCGCCGCCGTACCAGAGGATCGTTCTCATATCTCTGGCGTCCACACGCGCGAATCCGCCATGGACGCTGTTAATCAGCGCATCCCGCTCCTGGTCCTTTTTTGCCAGCTTGAACTCTGCGCTGAACGCATCATGGGAGAGTTCAAGACGCGCCCGGTGTCCTTCCCAGTCGATTTCCAGATTACGGATCATAAATGTCCGTCCCAGGGTGGGATTATAAAATTCCCAGTTATAAAATTCTTCCTTACACAATTTATCGTTGGTGCAGAAGGGGCAGGGGGAGGTACGCCCCTGGATTACCTCATAACATTTACGGCCCACCGCTTTCGGCGCAAGCATGCCGAGAACCCCGCAGGAAGTCTGATTCAGGTACAAAAGCTCGTAAGTATCGATATCACTGACATAAGCATTGCCTTCGTATGAATCACTGGCAAAACCGAACGAGAACGAGCGTCTTCTGGAAGTTCTGTGCAGGTGGGTACGGTAACGGGACTTTGGCAGGTATTCGTCTGCATTTAACAAAAGAAAACATACGGGCTGCACCACTTAAGGGAGCCGCGTTTATCCGGAAACAGCGTTCCATATCCCCGGCCGTGTACCCCGGCAGCTGAACAAAACTGACGATCATTTCTTCAATGGAGAGAGATTCGTCTATACGGTCTTTCAATATTCCCACCTGGAGACTGATGTCCCCATCTGGAATTTTAAATTGGCCTGATCTGTTATTTTATCATGTTTATCTTCCCAAACGTCTGAAAATACTGCTTTGCTTATATTCATAATCATTCTGATTGCTATCGGTATAGCAAAGGAGATTATAAATATCAACTGAAACAGCGGCATGAAAATAAACCGGAATAACAGAGAGAATATGGAAGATCACGCAGGGAGGAAAAGGGAGGGAGAAGAAAGGAGGGAGGAATTAAAAAAAAGAAATGAAAAAGGAAGAGTGTGCCGGGACGGTTTAACGGCGGCACACTCTTCCTATATTTATAAGGCCAAATGATTCTGCTAAAGATCCGGGATAAGGAGTCCTTTTGCTTCTTCGATTCCCAGTTGAACCAGTTTGGAGATTGTAAGGCGGAATTCATGAATCATGAGTTCTTCCAGCTTTCCGGAAAAGAGGACGGAATCCTTCTCTTTCAGCGACTGCAGCAGAGCTTTGTAATATGAAATGTAAAAGTCCGTCTGTCCGCCACCGTCTTTCCACATACTGCGCAGACCATATCCCCAGAAGAGCTGCTTTAACAGCTCACCATAGATGGTACGGACTGCCTGACAGGGAGCGAACTGCCTCAGAAGATCCAGGGCGTCGTAGGCAATCGGCTGATACATCCTCCGCGTTTCCATTGTGGCCAGCTGTTCGCTGCCTTTCTGTATTTCCGCTGCATTTAATTCCGGAATTGTAATCTCGGAGACTGCTTTGCAGGACAGGGTTAGAATCTGCAGGCTCTGTGCCATATCCATAAGACGTCTGCGGACCACCGGGTTGGAAAAATCGCAGTTAACGGCCGTCTCATCAAACGAAAGAACCATGGTTCCAATCCGTTTGACGGACTGGACCGCGCCGATGCCGTTGAGAAGGGAGATCGTACGGCGGGCCGTGCTGACGGATACGTTCCTTTCTTTGGACAGCCTATTCAGGGAGGGCAGCAGGGTGTTGGCCGGATAGCGGCCGAGGCTGATATCGATCAGCAAATCCATGGCCAGGGAATAGCATATCTGCGATGCCTTTTTATAAGAATTCCATGTAAAAGAAATTTCCTCCGGTGCCGTCAGCGTAATCCGCTCCTCATAAAAACGGCATAAGGACATGGACAGAGAGTCCTGGGTCCGGCGGATTAGTCCGTGAAGTGAATCCCAGTCCCGGTTAAGGCAGTATTCCAAAGACAACGGCGAAAATTCGTTGACGGCAAAATCATACCATGGATTCTTGGGGACACATAAAAAGGGGGCTTCAAAAAACATGTAGACCTGCCAGAGAAGCCGGGTGAGCAGGTCGTTGCCCAGGGAATCGTATGCCTGCATAATATGGTTAAATGCAATAAAGGGCTGCAGACCGTGGTTTTTCTTCAGTTCCATCATATTGGCATAAATTTCCGAAGGGGCATTTTTCAGGCCGAGCCATTGGGCATTGGTGAAGAGCGGCCGCAGCGATTTACTTAAATCAATCAGGGCGTGCTTTCGAAGAGAAAAGAAAAGCTGGACATTCTCTTCGATTTCCCGATCGCTGTAATCCTTTATTACCGTAGACCCCACGTTTTGGGACAGGGTGACATATCCCTCCCGTTCCAGCTGGAGATAAGCACTGCGTATGGTATCAAGAGATACCAGGAAGTTTTCAGTGTTGTTTTCCATCGTAGGGAGAACGTCGCCAAAACGGTAGGCGCCAAATTGAATATGCGTCTTTAGAACACCATATACGACCTGACACCGTTCCATATCATTTTTCACGTACTCACCTCATTTTTCGATTTCTGATAACGTAACCAGTATACCATGATTGCGGACAGTTTACTACATTAAACCGCTGTAATAACCGGGCCAAATTTCAGGGGAAACTGACGCCGGGCTTTCTATTTTGCCGGTTCGGCCGGCTATAAAAGATTGCTTATCGACCTGTTCTATGTTAAAATAATGTGATACATATATGGACAGAGTTGGGCTTCTCCGGTCTTTCTGACCAGATGGGGGGATAAAGAATGAGAGGTAAGAAAAATTGGGGCGGCTGTGCGGTGTTATTATTAAGTTTCCTTTTACTGGCGGGCTGTAAGAGCCGCAGTTCGGAAGTGAATTATGGCACAGCCGAAGAAGAGCCTGTTGTAATCACCTTTTTCGGCAATAAATATGAGACAGAAAATGTCACGGTAATAGAGGAGATATTATCCGGATTTATGAAAGAAAATCCGGATATCCGTGTGTCCTATGAGAGCCTGAAGGGGGCCGAATACTATGATGCCCTAAGTAAGCGGATGAAAGCCGGTAAAGGTGACGATGTATTCATGGTAAACCATGATATGGTGCTGGAACTTAAGAAAAATGGCCAGCTGGCGGACCTGTCCGGGGTCGGCACGGTTTCCAATTATGCGGACAGTATGCTGATACAGATGGAAGATGAGGGAAAGATTTACTGGATGCCCACCTCGGTATCGGTATTTGGCCTTTACTGTAACATGGATCTCCTGAAGAAGTACGGGCAGGACGTACCGGAAAATCTCGGTGAGTGGGAAAGCGTCTGCAGCAGTTTTACGGAACGTGGAATCACACCCGTGATTGCCAATAATGATATATCCTTAAAAACGCTTGCAATTGGACAGGGCTTTTTCAGCGTGTATCAGGAGAACCGCCAAAGAGAGGTGTTCGAACGCTTAAACACCGGCCGGGAATCACTGAGCACGTATCTTGAACCGGGTTTTTCACTGGCGGAATCATTTATTGCAAGGGGATATATTGATGGGGAGAAAGCACGGAACACGATGAAAACGTCGGATGACCTGATCGAGTTTGCAAAAGGAGAATCGCCTTTTATGCTCACAGGAGCCTGGGCGGCAGGACGGCTTACAGGGATGGAGCCGAAGTTTGATTTTCAGGTATTTCCATATCCTGTGCTGCCGGACGGGACTCTGGCGGTAATTAATGCGGACACACGGCTGAGCGTAAATGCGGAGAGTGAACACCCGGAGGCAGCGGTCAGATTTGTGGAATATTTTACAAGACCGGATAACATACAGAAGTTTGCGGATCAGCAGTGCTCCCTCAGCCCGCTGAAGAACAGCGTGCCCTCTTCTGTGGATGCGCTCAGCCCGCTGATTTCCTGCTATCAGTCGGGCAGGACTGTTATAGGCACGGACGGACTGCTGGATCTTTCGATTTGGAACCTGACGGCGGAGGTATCGAAGAAGCTTCTGTCGGGCGAGACGGTGGAAGAGGCAATGGAATGGATGGATCAGCAGGCCGGGCAGGAAAGGGGTACTCTGCAATGAAGCATGACAGCGGAAAAAGCATAAAGAAAAAAATTGTACTGACGGCAGTCCTGGTTGGCAGCATCCTTGCGTCCGTGACCTTTTTTTTCATACAGGCCGTAAAAAACCAGCTGTGGGACCAGTCAATCAATACAATCATGGAAAGCACCGCACAGGGCTGCACTACGCTGCGCGTGCAGCTGCAGGAAGCATATGAGGGCATGGAGGCTGCGGCTGTATCGAGCCGTGCTTATTCCCCGGAACAACGCAAAGAGCTGGAGACGGCGCTGAGCAGTCCGGTCCGCAAAGACAGGAATGTCGTTCTGTACCTTCCCGATGGAACCTGCATCCCTTCGGAGATACAGCAGGAGGAGGGGGTAAGCAGGCAGATTTGGAGTGGGGAAAAGGAAAACGGGATTATCGATCCGCATATCAGCAGCATAACCGGCGTCAATGTCTTTGATATCTTCGTGAAGACGGTTCTGAACGACGGCACAGAGGCATACCTGGTCAGGGAATACGAGGTGGATGGGATTGTTGACAGCTTTACCCTGTCCTTTTACAATAATGAGGGCTTTTCTTATATTGTGAATGCCGCGGGCGATGTACTGATCCGTCCGCCCCATCCGGGCAGCAATAAAACAATTAAGAATGTGTTTGACATGCTGTCTGACTCCCGCAACAATCCGGAGGAAGTGGATACATTCCGGACAGCCCTTAAACAGGCAGGCACCGGCTGGGCGGTCTTTACCTATCAGGGAGAAAAGAATGTGTTCAGCTTTACGCCGCTGAAGCTTGGGTCGGACTGGTATTTAATCTCCATTATCCCCCAGGATACGGTGAATGCGCAGACCCATGCAATCCTGATGCAGACGCTGGTTCTCGTGAGCATCATCATCCTGGGGCTTTTCATTCTGGTTCTGGTCTATTTCCGTTATATCAACAGGACCAACCGGAGATTACGCAGCCAGGCGGATTATATCGGGCACCTGTATAATGCGGTTCCGGAGGGGATTGCCCTGATTACGGTGGAGAAGCCGCACCGCTTTATCCAGCTCAATAAAGAGGGGCTGCGTCTCCTGGAATATCCGCAGGGAGCCTCCAACGACGCGCCGGAAGGAAAATACCTTCAGGATGTGATCCATCCCGCGGATTATGAAAAGATAGAAGCGCTGTGTGAATCCACGGTCATGGACGGAGGTAAGAATGCCTTTGAATACCGCATGATAAGAACGGATGAAACGATATTCTGGATCGCCGGAATTATTGAAAAAACACGGAATGAAGCAGGGGAGGTCGTTCTGATTGCAACCTTCCATGACATAACCGAGGAAAAATTGGCCGAGGAGATGGAAAAGCAGGAGCGGCGCCAGGAACTTCTGACTCTGGTAGGAGCCATCTCCAATGCATATCCGGTGATTATACGGCTGAATCTCACTCAGGATACGCTGAATTTTGTATATGTGAAACCGGGACTGATGGTGAACCTGGGAGAACAGGAAACATACAGCCGGCTTTTTGAAGATTTTGCATCCGAGATGCACCCGGACAGCAGCCGGGAATTCAAATCGCGTTTTTCACTGGAAGTCCTGAGGGAAAGAATGGGGAAAGAAACGGCAGAGGTGTTCCTGGAAGCAAGGCAGAAGATGCTGGACGGGAAGTATCACTGGATCTCCGTGCAGATTATCCATGTGGACAATCCCTATTCAAAGGATAAACTGGCAATCCTGATATCACGGCGCATCGACGAACAGAAATATGAACAGGAGCAGCAGCGCCTGGCCCTTCAGAGCGCGCTTGACAGCGCCAGGGCCGCAAGCAGTGCGAAAAGCCAGTTTCTGTCCAATATGAGCCATGATATCCGCACGCCCATGAACGCGATTACGGGGATGGCCGCAATCGCAGCCATCCATCTGGAGGACCGGGAACGCGTGATGGAATGTCTGAGAAAAATCAGTCTTTCCAGCAACCATCTGTTAAGCCTGATTAATGATGTGCTGGATATGTCTAAAATTGAGAGCGGAAAGATATCCCTGAGGGAGGAACCTTTTAATTTTGCAGAGCTGGTGGCCGGCTGTGTGGAGCTGGTCCAGTCCCAGGTCGGAGAAAACCAGTTCGAATTCAGGACACAGCTGATGTCTCTCAAGAATGAAAAAGTAATCGGCGATCCTCTCCGGGTCAGACAGGTATGCATCAATATTCTGAGTAATGCAGTGAAATATACCCTGCCGGGAGGCCGCATCACCGTAGAAATCTGGCAGGAGGACATTCCGGGTAAATATTACCGGAACTATGTGTTCCGCTGTACGGATACGGGAGTGGGAATGAACCGGGAATTCCTGGAACGGATCTTCCAGCCCTTTGAACGGATGCAGGATCCGGCCGTCGGTAGGGTGACGGGAACGGGCCTTGGTATGGCTATTACCAAGAATATTGTGGATTTGATGAACGGAGATATCCAGGTGGAGAGTGAGTTAGGCGCCGGTTCCAGTTTCACCGTGACCTTTCCGCTGCGGCCGCAGGATGCCAGGGAGGAAGAGGTTCCGGAGGAATGGCTTGGAGTCCGCAGCCTGGTTGTGGATGACGACAGGCAGACCTGTGAAAATGCGGCGGAATTGCTGCGGAGCATGGGCCTGCGGGCACAGTTTGCCACGGATGGGGCAATCGGGGTCCAACATGTCCTCCGGGCCAATGACACATCCGACCCCTTTGAACTGGTGATACTTGACTGGAAGATGCCGGATATGGACGGTGTGGAGGCGGCGAGGCGTATCCGGAAAGCGGTCGGGCCCGATCTGCCCGTTATTATCCTTACGGCCTATGACTGGTCCGAGATTGAAAACGAGGCGAAAGAAGCCGGGGTGACTGCATTCTTGTCCAAACCCTTTTACCGTTCCAAACTCTGCTATGTTCTGGGGGAGATCCGAGGGGGAAAGGCGCTTAAAAAGCCGGCCCCCGGAGAACAGATGCCGGATTACAGGGGCAGACGGCTCCTCCTGGTCGAGGACAATGAAATAAACCGTGAGATTGCCAGGACGCTGGTGGAGGAGCTGGGCATTACGGTAGAGGAGGCTGTGAACGGCCGGGAAGCGGTGAACACCATATCCAATTCCCCGGAAGGGTATTACAATATGGTACTCATGGATATCCAAATGCCGATCATGGACGGCTATGAGGCTGCAAGGGCGATCCGCAGCCTTGAGCGTGAAGATGTGAAGTCGGTGCCAATCATTGCAATGACGGCCAATGCCTTTGAGGAGGATGTCCGGTCGGCTCTGCGCGCCGGAATGGATGCCCATTTTTCAAAGCCTGTTGACTTTGAGAAAATGAAAGAACTGATGGGACGGTACCTGGCGTAAAGAAAACGAAAAAAATAAGCGATAACATAAAACGACTTTTTCCCTTAATTGGGGGAAAAGTCTGTTTTTTTGCCCGAAAACTGTTATAATGGTAATAATGCCTAAAACTTAAGCTCAACCTGTTTCCATATGGCAAAAAATTACCAAATTATGGAAGGACGGCGGTGGAATGCCGTCATGGAAAAGAGTGGAAGTAAAGATACCAAAGGGGGATAATGATGAAAAAACATGCCAAAATGCTTTTTCCCGTCCTGTGTGGGATACTTGTCGCCGTCAGCCTGATATCGGTCATGAAGATATCGGATATACGGGAATATGGGAAACTGATTAATTATGTCGGGATTGTGCGGGGAGCGTCGCAGCGGGCCGTAAAGCTGGAGATGAAGGGTCAGCCTGCGGATGACCTGATCGGGTACATAGATAGTATTTTGAATGAACTGCTTACGGGGAAAGGCCAGTTTGGCCTTGTCACCGCCAAATCGAAGGATTATAAGGAGGATCTGGCGGTATTGGAAGAGCAGTGGAATGCCGTCAAGGAGGACATTGACGGTGTAAGGGAAGGGAAGCCGGACGGGGCGCTTCTGGAGTCCAGTGAGAAGATGTTTGAGATTGCCAACCAGACCGTTTTCTCCATTGAGGAATTTTCAAGGCAGTCTGCGGACCGTATTACGAAACTGATTATCCTGGCGGCCGCGGTCTGCGGCACAGCGACTGCTGTAGCAAGCTACTACTATATCAAACGGCTGCTGGAACTGAAGCATACGAACAGGGAGCTGAAAGACATTGCCGGAAGGGACGAGCTGACCGGCGCTTATAATACGGAGAGATTCTATTCGGAGGCCAACCGGATTATGAACCGGGAAGAGGATGATAAATTTGCCGTATTGCATGTGGATTTCGAAAACTTCAGATATGTGAATGACGTATTTGGATATGAATACGGCGATCTGCTTCTCAAAAATTATGCGCGTCTTTTAACGGAAAGACTTGGGGAGAATGAGGCATTGGGCCGGCTGATGGCGGATCGCTTCATTATTCTGCGCCATTATGAAAAGAAAGAGGATGCTTTAAACGCCCAGAAGGATGTCGATGATGAGTTCCTCGGCTCCGTGGCGGCGGCATCCAACCATCATCTGATGGCGGTGGCCTGCGGTATATGCTGCAGGGAGGATCTGCCCGGTAAGGCAGACGCTTCCGTTATGGTGAACAGTGCAAGCTTTGCCCAGAAGATTGCCAAGAATACACCGGGAGCTAAATATGCATTCTACGATGAGAAAACTCATCAGAAATTAATAGAAGAAACGAACATTAGATCCCGCATGCAGAAGGGGCTGGACGATGAGGAGTTCGTGGTCTACCTGCAGCCGAAGGTGGGAGTACAGGGCGGAGAGATAGAGGGAGCGGAAGCGCTGGTAAGATGGGATGTCCCGGGACACGGCCTTCTTTCGCCTGGACTCTTTATTCCCGTGCTTGAGAAGAACCTGTTTATCGGAAAAGTGGACCGCTACGTGTTTGAAAAGGTATGCCGCTGGCTGAGAAAGCGCCTCGACTGCGGGGAGCGGGTAATGCCGATCTCGGTCAATGTATCGAAAATCCAGTTTTACAATTCGGATTTTATTAACGCCTACGCCGAGATTAAAAACAGATACGCAATCCCAGACGGGCTGATTGAGATTGAACTGACGGAATCCGTTATCTTTGAACATGAGGAGTACCTGATGGAGATGGTAAGGGAACTGCATCAAAACGGTTTTCTCTGCTCCCTGGATGATTTTGGCTCCGGCTATTCTTCCCTGGGCTTATTGAAAGATTTGTCCATTGATGTGCTGAAAATGGACGGGATAAGTTTTAGAATGAAAATCGACAAGAGGTTATAAAGCCTCTGCCGATTTTCTTTTTTTATAGGAAACAGCAGAAAAGAAGAGCGTGCAGAGTGTAAAAACTCTGACACGCTTATTTTTTTACCATAAAAAGCGAATGAGGACGGAAAGGAGCATAGAACATGGCAAAACGAAAGTATAAGCGTCTGCATTATGAGGACAGGCAGACCATAGAGGCTATGAGTAAGCAGGGCAGCAGTGTAAGTGATATTGCAGAGGCACTGGGAACGCATAGGGACACAATTTATAGGGAGTTCAAACGCTGCAACGCCACACTGAAAACCTACACGGCGGCAGCAGGGCAGCAGGCGTTATAAACAAGAATAACAAAAGAGAGGTAAGACACATGAAAAAAGTAGATTTTAATAAATTGCAGGCAGGCGACTTAGTAGAAGTGCCACGCACACAGTTTGCACCTATGCGTAGAGGCTGGAATGGCTGGTTATTCAGTGAGGCAGTAGTAATAAGAAAGGGCGTAGGAAGAAAAAGCAAAAAGAATGTAGTCGTAGTGGAAATGAGAACACCAGCAGGAAAGAACAGCTACGGGACTATAGAGGCTACATTTTACGCAGAGAATGTTTTTACTACGCCAGCAGCAAAGAACGCAAGAAACATTTTGAAGAAATACGGAATAGAGGACGCAGAGAGCTTTTACAAATTCATTGAGCGGGACGACGTAACGGGCTGCGATTGGATAAGGTTTTTAATAGAAAAAGGCTTTTTATTTAATGAGTAGGCGGCAGCAGCCGCCACGAGTGCCGTTAGTTCAGCGGTTAGAGCAGCCGCTTCATAAGCGGCAAGTCGTGGGTTCAAATCCCACACGGCACATTGTGTAGCAGGCATGGCGAGCCTGCGGCAGAGGGCAGCAGGCTAATAGCTGCAATCTGTATACCGTGGAAAAATAGCGGCGGTCATACCAGCCAGAAAGTATGTGGACAGTCAACAGGTTTTCAGCTGCTTTTTAATGCGAAAAGCAGCCCGCACGGTAAAACCAAACGCCAGAACAGGAGAGCGGCACACATGGAAAGACAGAGAGCGCCGCCGAAAGGAAGAGAGGCAGAGAATGGCAGCAGAGGCATTGATAGTAGAGGACGCATACCAGAGAGGCTATGCAGATGCCATAGCAGATATGCGAAAGAAAAAAGAACAGAGGCGGCAGCGGGAGCAGGCAAAGAAAGCCCGCCGCTGGTATTTCATTAAGCAGAAAGCCTACGGGCTTGCAATGCTGGCAGTTACCGTGCTGGCGGTATGGGCGACAGAGGGCGACATAACAATAGCGGTTATTACCGTACCGCTGGGGCTTATGTGCCTTTTCAGTAAAAAAATGATGATAGTAGACGACTACTATTTTGCTACAGAAGAGAGGGCAATACATGGACGAAAAAACAATACAGCGTATTAAAAAGCTGCAAGCACTGGCAGAGCAGGGCGTAGGCGGCGAGAAAACGACAGCGCAAAAGAAACTTGCAAAGCTGCTTAAGGATAACGGTATAAATTCCTTAGACGAACTGCAAAAGGAAGAGTATGAATATACGATATTTTCCTACAACGGAAAGCACGAAATAAAACTGCTGCGGCAGTGTATGTATAAGGTCATGGGTGCTAAATCTGACAGAACAGCATACAAGCCATACGGACGGCGGCAGAAAATCGGCATATATTGCACGAAAGCGCAGAAAATCGAAATAGAGTTAGAGTTTGAATTTTATAGAAATGTATTTTATGAGGAATTAAGCACATTTATGGACGCTTTCATACAAGCACAGCAGATTTTCCCAGAAGATGCACCAACAGGAGACTACGACGAATTTAACGAAAGAGATATGAAAATAGCGTTTATGGCTACTGGGATAGAACGGCGTAGCAGGGCTGCAATGATAGAGGAAAGCGAGGCGGGAAATGAGAAAACGAAAACGACAAACAGTTAAGAAACTGATACAGTGCGTAGCCATTATAGCGGCAGGAGTGCTGGCAATCATTTTGTTTATGCTGGCTATCTGGTACAGAGGAAAGAACAGCGAGCCAGTAACAGACGAACAGGTAGCAGCGCAGATGCAGCAGGCAGAGCCGCTGGTTATTGAAACACCAGAGGCAGCCGCAGAGGGCAGCATAAGAGTATACGACTATGACGGCTGCTGTATTTATGCCTACTACGGCAAAATTCAGATAAACAACGACGGTAAGGACGGCAAGGACATTGACGTAGAGGCAATAGGATACTTAGAGGGCTACCAAGAACATAAAGAGGAAAGCGGGGCGGGAGAATGAGCCACAGATATTACAGCCCTTTACGCCCGTTATCACTGGGAACATTTCCAAAGCCGCAGGGAAACGAGATTTTACATATAGAAAATTTTGAGGAACGGCAGAACGTACCAGAGATAGCACGGCAGGCGTGGGGATACATTGAGTATAAAGAGGCGCTTACAGAAATAGAGGCGGCAGCTTATGAGCTGATACCGTCAAACTGCATTTCTGAAATGGAAAACATAGAGGCAAGGAGATAAAAGCAATGAGCGAGGTATATATACGCAGCCAGAATAAAGAAAAGCTGTATAGACTGGGCGGTAATTACGCCAGCGTAGAGTATGGAGAGTACGAGGACATAAAGAAAAAGAGAGGCGGCGCAGAGGCAGACAAAAAGCGCCACGTAATTTGCATAAGTGACGGGTGTTTAGAGGAAATCGGAGAGTATGCCACAAAAGAGCGCTGCTTAGAGGTTCTGGACGAGATACAGAAAGCGTGCGTAAGCTATCTGTTTACGGCTGGCGGTGCAGCCATAGTAAGGGGCGGCATGGACGTACAGCCGTTTGCAGCAGTAATACCGAGGCTGTACGAAATGCCGGAGAAATAGGAGAGGCAGACAGTGACAGTAAAGGAATTTATAGGCACGCTGGAGAGTTCAGACCGCCTGCGCATTATCGAGGGCGGGGGCAGACGTTTACGTAGGGTATCTGGCAGCGTTCAAACCGTTTGCAGACCATGAGATAAGCGAGGAATACCGAAAATACAGCGAGCATGAGGTAAAGAAGTTTAGGGCAGTGCCAGAGATAACGCACAGACGCTGGAAAGAGCTGGGGCTTATGAAACCATTAGAGCCAGACCAGACAGCACAGTATAAGTTTAGTGATTTGCAGATGTCGCTTTACTACACCATTTACATATAAGAAAGGAAAGGGCAGGAAGTATGACAAAGAAAAAGCCAGATTTTTTACGGGATTTAGATACTGCAATCATGGACGAGCTTACAGGCGGCGGTATCAAGGGAAATGCAGCGGGACTGGTAGGAACGCTTACACAGATTAAGGAAATTAAGCAGCTATGCGGGCTGCCGTTTTGTGGTTATATGGCAAAGCTGGAAACGGTAAGACCAAGCGGCGTGCCGGACGAGGTAACAGTAGTATTTGCAGAGGACGTACCATACAGGGCTTGCAACGGCATAGAATTTGACGTTATGCAGGAATTTGTAGAGGGCAGCAGGCTTTTACTGACAGGTAAGGCGCAGACGCTTAAGGACTTCCAGAGCGGTAGGCTGCTGGTATATATTCTGGCAGATTTTGTGGCGGTATCGGAAAAGGCATTAGAGCAGGACGAGGCAGCAGTAAGAGGCGTTATAGCGAATAAGCCAACGTACAGAGAAACACCGAGAGGTAAGCGCATTACTGATATTACGGTAAAGGTAAGAAATGAGCTTACAGGCGGCAACTGCTATTTACCGTGCATCTGCTGGCAGGAACAGGCAGACGAGGCGGCGCAGTGGCAGCAGGGCGACACTGTAGAGCTGCTGGGACGGTATCAGAGCCGCCAGTATGAAAAGGTGCTTGACACAGCCACAGGAGAAAGAGAACAGCGCACAGCTTACGAGGTATCAGTACGGCTGATTAGAAGAAAGGAAGAGGAAGAAAATGAGTGTTGAACATATCGGCAAGGGTTATGTAAAAATATGCGTGAGTGAGGAAGAGTTAGAGAACAGCATAGCTGGGCTTAGCCAGTTAAAACCTGTTTTGCAAGCGCAAGTAATGAAAGGGAACGGGAGAAACACAGAGCAGGGGCTTATTGACGCAGCGGAGTTGGGAAAACATTTTGATACAGCGATAGACGCAATGACAATGCTTTTGGCAGGGTTCAAGGAAGAGAGTGAGGCACAGAATGAAAAGTAAAACAATTTTAGGAGCAGACGGTACAACAAAAATGCGGCAGATTACAGTAGGGATACACGGAAAAGGCGGCGAGACAGGCATAAAGGCAGTAATGCTGCTTACAGCTTTGATAAATGATTTAAAGCAGTGCAAGACACCGCAGGAAGTATATGACGGATATTTACAAATTACGGGGTACTGCAAATGCTGCGTTGATTGTGATTTTATTGAAGAAAAAGACGCAGACGAACTGATGCACTTAGCGGCATATCTGGCAGGGAATGAACAGGCACGGACAGAGGCACAACAGAAAGCGGGTAATTAGGTATGAAAAAAGTTTATATATGCAGCCCGTACAGGGCGAAAGACGGCGCAGAGCTGGACAGAAACATAGATTATGCACAGCAGCTGACACGGCAGGCATTAGAGGCGGGCTTAGCGCCTATTACGCCGCATTTATATATGACGCAGTGCATGGACGATAAAAAGCCGGAAGAGCGGGCAAGAGGCATGGCTGCGGGGCTTGCATTGCTGAAAGGCTGCGATTTTGTTATTGCTGGCGTGAAATACGGCATAACAGAGGGAATGGACAGAGAAATACATACAGCAAATATGCTGGGGATTACGGTTATAGATGCAAACCAGATTAAGCGGCATCTGGAATATGAGGAAAAGCGACAGGAGCGGGCGGCAAGCGATTACGCAAAGCTGCACAGCTGCGAGTTTTGCAAGGGCAGCAAATTATATAGCTGCACGGGCTACGATTGCAGAGAGCCGTACAGACAGGCTTATGACTATGCCTTAAGCCGCATAAGAGAGCGGCAGGAAACATGAAAAAATAAAAGCGCCTACGGTGGGGAAACACCATAGGCGCTAAGCTATACAGCTTTGAAATACTATAAAAATTATAAGCTATGTATGGCGCAAAGTCAAGAAAATTAACGGGCAGGCAGCCCGTTTTAACACTTGATAAAAGTATTAACGAACCGACAGAGAGGTAGATATATGCCATACGTAGAGAGGGTAACAAAAGCGGGGAATACGATAGAGATAGAGAGGTACTTTACCAGCAGATACAAAAAGAAAGGTATCAGCAGAGGGGATAAGGTAAAGCCAACAAAAGAAGAGCAGGAGAAAGTAAACACCAGACAGGCAGAGAGAAAGTTAAGGATACTCATAAATGCGAACTATGGCTATGGGGACTACCATTTAGTGCTTGACTATATCCGCAGGAAAGGAGAGCCGGACAGAACGCCGGAGCAGATGCGGCAGGACATAGACGTATTTTTGAGGGAGTGCAGAAAGGAGTACAGAAAAGCAGGGTTAGAGTTCAAATACATACACGTTATGGAGATAGGCAAGAAAGGTGCGAGGCATCACCACCTTGTAGTAAATAAAATTGACACAGAGATTTTACAACGCTGCTGGTATAAGGCATACGAGGGGCATAACAGGGTTAAGGTATTCCCACTGGACGATAGCGGCAACTATGCAGAGCTGGCAAGTTATTTAATCAAGTACACAGGAACGCACAAAAAGGGTACTGACGGAGCATTACAGGGCAAGCGCTGGAATTGTAGCAAGAATTTAGTAAGACCAGAACCAGAGTACCACATAATTTCAGACCGTGAGTATTTCAAGAAAGAACCAAAGGCAATAAAGGGCTATTACGTGGATAAGAACAGCGTGAGCATGGGAGTACATAGCCCAGAGTATTACGGCTACGGGTATTTAAGATACACCTTAGTAAAAATAACAGATAGGGGGGGCTGAAATGCAGATAATCAAGGGCATTGCCATTGCAGCAGTGCTGATAATAGCCGGACTGCTGGCGTTGATTGTGGCAACATATCTGGCGTTTAGAATTGCAGCAGCTATTTCTGAGCAGCAGGAGAGCTGGAAAGACAGCGGCAGCAGAAAGGGCAGAAAACATGATAGAAAAAATTAAATACTGGTTATTCCAGAAAGGCAAGGACTGTAAGCACTGCTGCCTGCGGTGCAGATATTATGATATATGCCGCTGGGACGTACTGGGAAATGCAGGACTACAAAGCGAGGAAACAATAACGCTTTTGGCGATAGAGAACAGCAAGCCGCATAAGGACGGGCTGCTTTTCAGAATTTGCCAGTATGTAGAATTTAAGCAGAGAGCGAGGCGAGAAAATGAGAAACTTTAGACTGGACGACGAAAGCGGGCATCAAGAGGCATTATTTAGCTGGGCTGCATACAGAACAGAGATTATGCCGGAACTGCAATATATGTATCATGTGCCAAACGGCGGCAAACGTGATAAAGCAACAGCAGCGGTGCTTAAGAGGCAGGGCGTAAAGGCTGGCGTGCCGGATATTATGCTACCAGCTGCAAGGGCTGGGTATCATGGGCTTTACATAGAGCTTAAGGCAGGCGAGAACACGACGACCAAGAAACAGAAAGAGTGGTTAGAGTATCTGCGGCAGCAGGGCTATTATACCGCCGTCTGCTACGGCTGGCAGCCAGCAGCGCAGCTGATAGAGCAGTATTTATTACATTCAGACGAGCTTACAAAAGAGCAGGAAACAGTAACCATGCGTTAGGGGCGACGCAGGAAAGAGAGGCAAAGAATGAAAACAATAAGCATTTTGAACTTAAAGGGTGGCGTAGCCAAGACCTTTACAGCAGCAAACATGGCGTATGAGCTTTACAGGCGAGGTTATAAGGTGCTGCTGATTGACAACGACAAGCAGGGAAACTTAAGCAAGGCGTACAGCAGATATGATGCAGAGAACGTAGCACCAGTTACAAAGCTGCTGGCTGGGGACTGGGAAAGCGCAGACGAGCTGATACAGCATACAGAGTATGAGGGTATCGACATTGTAACGGCGAACATGTCACTATTTGGGGCTACGTGGAATTTAACCAAAGAGGACAGCGGAAACCAGATAGAGAGATACAAAGCACTGGTATATGCAAAGGTGCAGTATTACGGAGATTGCACCATATATGGCAAGTATGATTACTGCATCATTGATAACCCGCCGGATATTGGGCTTAATGTTGTAAATGCGCTGGCAATTACAGACGAGGTAATAGTACCCGTAAAGGTGGACGAGGACGCTTTAGAGGGGCTGGATATTGTGACAGAGCAGATAGAGGACGCAAAGGCATTTAACCCAGCATTAAAGCTGGCAGGCGTGCTGATTACGTCATACCAGAACACAGACGGCGAGGCAGCAGGCGTAGAGTGGCTGGAACAAAAGACAGATTTTAATATTTTGGGTATTATTCGGTATTCCAAGAAAGTAGCAGAAAATACTTTCATGCGTAAGCCGATTTATGAGTATAGCCCATGCTGCGGAGCGGCGCAGGGGTATAAGAAATTTGTAACAGCGTATACAGGGAAAGCGAGGTAGCGGGCATGGCACATAAAGAGAGATTATGCGCTTACTGGCATTGCCGCAGGACTGGCGGTACGGAGTGCTGGAACTGGGGCGGCAAATTTGCAGGGCAGAAATGCCCGCAAAGCGACGCTTGCGAGTATTGGAGAACGTGCGAAATGTGCAACGGAGTAATGGGACAGTGTAAGAAAAAACAAAGGATTGAGAAAGCGAGGTAGAGAATATGGCAAAGTTTGGCATTAACGACATTCTGAACGCAAAGACGAAAGCAGCAGGGCAGCAGGCGCAGACAGAGGGATACAAAGAAATCTATTTAAGCCCTTACGAGGTAAAGGCAGCACAGGAGAACACGCACCAGAAATTAGAAAACATAGAAGAGCTGGCAGATAGCTTTTTGCACGTAGGACAGGAACAGCCTACAGTATTGGCGAGAGTAAACGGGGAATACCGTATAATCGACGGACACAGACGTAATGCGGCAAATATTTTGAACTTAGAGCGGGGGCATAAGGAGTATGAGAAAGTGCTTTACCGCTTTATGGATATGAGCGAGGCAATGTATGAGCTGCGCTTATTGGCTGGCAACGGATATACGCAGGAACTTACAGCCTATGAAAAAACCAGATTAGTAGAGCGTACCAAAGCGGCGCTTATCAGAGCCAAGGAAGAGGACGGCTTAGAAATACAAGGTAAAATGCGTGATTTAGTGGCGGCTATGATAAACGAGAGCAGCACGAACGTAGCCAGAATGGACGCAATCAACAACAACGCAACGCCGGAGATTAAAGAGCAGCTGAAAGAGGGCAATTTAGGTATCACTGCTGCATACGAGGCAGCCAAACTGGACGAGGACGAACAGAAAGAAATAGCGGAAAAAGCAGCAGCGGGCGAAAATGTGAGGGCAAAGGAAATAGCGGAAAAAGTAGCAGAGAAAAAGGCGGGGGACGATTACGAAACACCGCACCCAGAGAGCATAACGTCTTTGTGCTATTCCTGCCAGAAATACAAGGGCTGCAACGTAAAAACGGGAACGTGCCAGAAATGCGACCAGTACATAAATAAGGCAGAGGCTGAAAAGACAGACGAACAGCGATACAGCGAAGAGCAGGACGCTATAGACCGCCAGACAAAGAAGAAATTGCAGGAGCGGGCAGACGCAGAAAAAATGGAGCATCTGCCAAGCGAGGGAAATACAGAACATAAGCAGCACGAGGTAAAAATAGTGGCATCTTATTACGAGGACGTAGTAAGCGGGAAAAAGAGCTTTGAGCTGCGGAAAAATAACAGAGGCTATAAACAGGGCGACAGCCTTAAAATGCTGGAATTCAAGGACGGCAAGCACACGGGGCGCACGATTGATGCAGATATTATTTATATGCTGGAAGATTACACAGGGCTTACAGAGGGCTACTGTATTTTGGGTATCAGAGTAACAGACTATACGGGTAAGGTGTCCGAAACGGACACGGAAAGCGGGGCAGAACATGAATAGACGGCAGCGGAAAAAGAAGAAAGCACAGGTATTTACAATTATTCTGGGCTGTACGGCGTTTTGTAAGGCAGAGCAATACGAGAAGATGCGGAAAAGCGTAGAATATCAGTTACGAACAGGCAGCGTGGTTATGCTGCCTGCATACTTGCACGTAGAGGCAATCATAAAGCAGCGAGGCGGCAGAAATATTGAGATTAAGCAGGAAAACGGGGTAGTAAATGTTTGAGTATATGGACGGCATAGTAGATGCAGTGAAAGAATTGGGACAGGCAGCAGTAGACGTAGCAGTATTTGTGACGATATGCACAGCAAAAGCGGTGTTGATAATAACAGCGCCAGTATGGATATTGCCGTATGCGATATGGAGAAAGGGGCGTAAGCAGTGAAATACAGACAGTGGAAAAAGAACTACAAGAAAAAGCACGGAGTAAACCCGCCGTTATGGTTGGACAGGAAAAAGCGGCGTAGGTATATAAGAAAACGGGTAAGACGGATTGCGGCAAGTCTGGAAGTAAATGTTGAAATAATAACTAAAGGCTTAGAGGCATCAGTTATGGCAATAAAAAAGAGGCTGATTGAATTACAAGAGAGAATAGTAGCAAGAGAAAGCGAGGCGGTAGAAAATGACTAATATTTTACTGGGAATTATAGCATTGGAATTGCTGGCTATATTTTCAAAGCTGGACAAACTGGAAGAGGGGAGCAGAAAGCATGAATAATGTATCACTTACAGGGCGGCTTACAAGAGAGCCAGAGCTTAGATATGGCGGGCAGGACAATAGCACAGCTATTACCCGCTTTACGCTTGCAGTAGACGACGGGAAAGACACAGATTTTATAAATATTAAGTGTTTCGGGCGTATTGCGGAATGGGTGCAGAAATGGTTAAGCAAAGGCAGCAGGGCAGAGGTTACGGGCAAGATTAAAACGGGCAGCTACGAGAGCCAGCGCACGGGCGGCAAGGTATATTACACAGAGGTTGTGGCAAATAGCGTAGGATTTGGAGAGAGCAAAGCAGAGGCAGAGGCGAGAGGGCAGCAGCTGCCGGAGAGTGACGGGTTTATGAACATACCAGAGGGAGCAGACGAAGAGCTGCCGTTTAATTAACAGAAAGCGAGGTACAGAACATGGAACAGGAAGAAACAAAGACAATGGCGGCGGCAGGGGCAGAAATGCCGCCAGAGGTTGAAAGCTGGGTACAGCTGCACGAAAGCGAATTAACAGAGTTATTGCAGAAACAGGCAAAGGCTGCAATAACGGAACTGAAAAGACAGGAAAAGCAGGAGCAGAAGAAAGAGAAATACCACAACACTTTTACGCTTATGAAATGTTACCGTGATGCAGTTTTCCATATCGAGAACGCCATAAGCGACGGGCAGCAGTTAGAGCTTAAGGGCATGACGGACGAGCAGCAGCGTACATACTTAGAGAGTATCAGACGCACACGCTTTAAGACACTGATAATGACAGCGCATATAGACAAAGCGGTAGAAGAGATAGAGCGCCGCAGAGAGGCAGCGGGCAGAGGCGTAGAATACAAGGCTTTTGAAATGTATTTTATGCAGGGTATGGACTATGCGGAAATTGCAGAGCAGCTGGACACAGGAAAGAATACACCGAGGCGCTGGGTAACGGGCATCATAAACGAGTTGTCAGTATTATTGTGGGGGATTGACGAAGAGAGGGTAAAGTAAGTGTTTGAAAAAATAAAGGCATGGATAAAAAGAAAGCGGGAAACAGCGAGGGAACAGCAGGCAGCAGACAGGCTGATAAAGCATATAGAGCAGGCGTTAGGATTTGAGCTTTACGAGTGGCAGAGGCTATATATAATAACTGGGATATGGCAGCCGCCAGAGGGACGACTGCACGGAAGAACGACAGCATATATATTGCGGCTATTGTTAGACCAGAGTAAGCCACTGCTGCTGTATGAGTTTTCACAAGTGGCAGCGTATGCAGATAACCCATTTATGGAGCGGCAATATCAGCCAGTACCCATGCAGTATGCAGGCTGGTTTAGGCATGAGATAATGAGCATATACGAGCAGCTAAGAACAGCAGGCGTGCCAGTAAGAGAAATGATAACAGTACAGCAGCGGGTAATATCGTGGTAAAAATGTGGTGTTTACATGGGAAAACAAAAGAGATACAATGGTAGCATGAAATGAGTAGGCGATAGCTTAAGCCATGTGCGGCAGCAGTTGCCTACTCTTTTTCTATTCATTCTTTAGCCTCCACCCAGCGCATGAAACTTAGGGCGCTGGGGAATGAAGAAAGAGAGGGGACAGTATGAAAGCATGGGCTAAGAGTTTTTATTTATCAGCGGCATGGGAAAAAACCAGAGCCGCTTATTTAATGTCACAAGATTATATTTGTGAACGCTGCGGGCAGCCCGCAAAGATAGTGCATCATAAGCGCTGGCTTAACAGAGAGAACATAAACGACATAAGCGTTACGTTATGCTGGGATAACTTAGAGGCGTTGTGCCAAGACTGCCACAACAAGGAACACCACAAACAGGAGAGGCATAAGCGGTATCGGTTCGACGAGAACGGCGGCATACTCCCCCCATATCAGAAAAATAATTAAAGGGGGCGAATACCGAGGGGGATACCCTAAAATTACCCTACGGGCGTGCGCACGGGTGGTGTAGGGGGGTGTGGTGCGGCGCAGGAATGGAAAGCGGGGTAAAGGAATGGCAACAAAGAAAGAGAAAACCAAAGAACAGAGGATAAAGACCGAAAAGACCAGACTTAAGGGAATTTTCAAGGACTTAGACGAAAACAAAAGAAAATTAGTAACGCCGCTGATAGAAAAGGCTGCATTTATGAGCATTGAGCTGGACGACTTGCAGGCGAAACTTGAAAAAGACGGCTGGACGAGTGAGTACCAGAACGGGCAGAACCAGTGGGGAACAAAGAAAAGCCCAGAGGCAGAAACCTACATAGCGCTTAGTAAGAACTATGCAGCAGTGATTAAGCAGCTTACGGAATTAGTACCAGCTGCGAAACGAAAGACAAGCAGGCTGGCGGCTTTGCGGGAAGAGTAAGCAATATTGCCGCCTTATCGAAATTATATCTATGAGTACCACGCAAAGATTACAAGCGGCGAAATCATAGCGGGAAAATGGATAAAGAAAATATACGAAATCATTATAAACGGGCTGCAAAAGCAGGAGTATTTTTTTAATGCAAAGGCTGCGAATAAGGCTATACGGTTCATAGAGAACTTTTGCCACCACAGCAAGGGGCGTAATGATTTAATCAAGTTGGAGCTATGGCAGAAAGCCATAGTTTCTGTTATTTTTGGCATACAGGACGCAGAAAAAATACGTATTTTCCGTGAAATTTTTATTGTAATTGGCAGAAAAAATGGAAAAAGTTTATTTGCATCTGCGATTATTGCATACATGGCGTACTTAGAGCCGGAGTACGGACAAGAAATATACTGCTTAGCTCCAAAATTAGACCAAGCAGCGCTGGTGTATGACGGATTTTATCAAATGGTACAGGCAGAGGACGAGTTAGCGGAGCTGGCAAAGAAACGGCGCAGCGATATTTATATTGCGGAGAGCAACACGGTAATAAAACCGATTGCTTTTAATGCCAAGAAGTCAGACGGATTTAACCCGCAGCTTGTGGTATGTGATGAAATGGCAGCATGGAGCGGGGACGCTGGACTAAAGCAGTATGAGGTTATGAAATCCGCTTTAGGCGCACGTACTCAACCTATGATATTGAGCATAAGCACTGCCGGATATATCAACGACAGTATTTATGATGAACTAATGAAACGTAGCACAAGTTTCTTGAAAGGAAACAGCAAAGAGCGCAGGCTATTACCATTCCTTTACATGATTGATGATGTGGAGAAGTGGAACGACATAGACGAACTGAAAAAGGCTAACCCTAACATGGGTGTATCCGTAAAAGAAAGTTTCTTTATGGACGAGATAGCCGTAGCAGAGGGCAGCTTAAGTAAAAAAGCAGAGTTCCTTACAAAGTATTGCAATATCAAGCAGAACAGCTCTATTGCATGGCTGGAATATCAGACAGTAGAGAACGCCGGAGTAGAAAAGACCTTAGAGGACTTTAGGGACTGCTACGCAGTGGGCGGTATTGACTTAAGCCAGACAACGGACTTAACGGCAGCCAGTGTGGTTATTCAGAAAGACGGCACACTGTATGCGTTTACGCAGTTCTTTATGCCACGGGGCAGGCTGGAATACTTACAGGCTACGGACGGCGTGCCGTATGACATATTTGTTAAAAAGGGGCTGATAACCTTAAGCGGCGAGAATTATGTAGACTACCACGACGTTTACGGCTGGTTTACTATGTTACTGGAAGATTACGGAATACGACCTTTAAAAATCGGCTACGACAGATACAGCGCCCAGTACCTTATTACCGATATGGCAAATTATGGTTTTCACATGGACGACGTTTACCAAGGCGAAAACCTTACACCAGTTATAAGGGAGTTTGAGGGCATCATAAAAGACGGCGATTTTAAGATAGCCGACAACAATTTACTAAAGACACATTTCTTAAATGTTGCGCTTAAGCACAACATGGAAACAAGAAAATTCAGACCTATAAAAATCGAGCAGCGGGCGCATATCGACGGCTTTGTATCTGTCATAGATGCAATGACCGTGCGGCAGAAATACTGGGAAGAGTGCGGCGAGCTGCTTAAAAATGCCGCATAGAAAGGAGAGTAAACGGCATGAAATTTTTAGATTATCTTTTTCATGGTAAAGAGCTGCGATATATCGACAGCTATTTTAAAATGCTGAACGGATACAGCCCGACGTTTACCAGTTATAACGGCGGCGTATATGAAATGGATTTAACCAGAACGGCAGTAAACAGCTTTGCGACACATTGCAGTAAACTTAAGCCGGAGATTGAGGGTAGCGCCCTTAAGTCACTGGAAAAGACACTACAGCATAAGCCCAACTATTTTATGGACACAACAAAATTTATTAAGCGTCTGGCAACGTATGTAGCGGTGGAACACACCGCTTTTATTATACCTATCGAGGACGAGTACGGGCGGCTTTGTGGCTGGTATCCATTGAGGGCGCAACGCTGCGAAGTCGTAGAGGCAGCAGGGCAGGTGTATTTACGGTATCTGTTTGCAAATGGCGAGCATGGAGCTATAGAGTTTGAACGTGTAGGCATTATGACAGATTTTGAATACACAGACGACCTTTTCGGAGAGGACAACAGAACACTTAAGCCAACAATGCAGCTGATACATACGCAAAACGAGGGAATTATAAACGCTGTCAAAAATTCTGCAAATATCCGCTTTCTGGCAAAGGTGGCAAATATGCTGAAACCAGAGGACATAAAGAAAGAGCGACAGCGTTTTACCGAGGATAACTTAACCGCCGACAACGATAGCGGCATGATAATTTATGATAACAAGTTTAGTGAGCTGAAACAGGTAGAGAGCAAACCATACACACCAAACGCATTGCAGATGCAGAATATACAGGAAAATGTATGCACGCATTTTGGCACAAACATGGATATTTTACAAAATAAATTTGATGAAAATACGTGGAATGCTTACTACGAGGGGAAAATAGAACCGTTTGCAATACAGCTATCGCTTGTTATGACAAATATGAGTTTTACCGAGAGAGAAAGAGCTTGCGGTAATGCTATTTTCTTTTCAGCAAACCGCCTGCAATATGCCAGCAACGCAACAAAGCTAAGCGTAAGCACGCAGCTTTTTGACCGTGCATTACTAAACAGAAACGGCGTTATGGATATATGGAACATGGCACACGTTGAGGACGGGGAAAAGTATTATATCCGCAAAGAGTATACCGAGGTAAGCGAACTGCAAAACAGTAATGGAAAGCCACAGATAATTATACAGCAAGCGCCCATAGCAACAGGGCAGCAGGCAGAGCCGCAGCAGACACCGCCAGCGGCAGCAGGCGAACCAGCAGGCGGGCTGGGGGAGAAAGAGGGTGTAAATAATGCCGATTAAGAAAGAGCGGGAATATAGGGCGCTGGCAGCGCCATTGACAGCGCAGAGTGCAACGAAATTGATACAGACGGAGTATTACGTAGAGGGTTACGCCACTACGTTTGATGCGCCGTATTTGCTGTATGAATTTGAGGACGGCACAAAGATTTACGAAAGAATAGACGCACACGCTTTAGACGGTGCAGACATGAGCGACGTTATCATGCAGTACGACCATGAGGGCAGGGTATTTGCCAGACAGTCAAACAAGACGCTGATTTTACAGCCGGACTATAAAGGGCTTAAGGTGGCGGCTGATTTAGGCAAGACAGATTTAGCCCGTGGGCTATACCAAGACATAGAGGCAGGCATGATAAATAAAATGTCATGGGCTTTTAGCGTAGCAGAGGAAAGCTACGACAGAGAAACACACACAAGGACGATTTTGAAAATCAAGAAAGTTTATGATGTGTCAGCCGTGAGCATTCCAGCAAACGGCGATACTGAAATAAGCGCCCGTGCTTTTGCGAGTAGGAGTTACGAGCAGGAGAGGCAGGAGTTGCTTAAGAGGCGGGCAGCAATACTAAAGATTAGAGCGAGCTTATAAAATCCAAGACCAGAAAGGAAACATAACAATGAGATTAAAAGAAATCGAGGAAAGATTAGCACAGATTAAGGCAGAGCTTACCACAAGAGCGGCAGAGCTGAAAGAAGAGGAAATTACAGCACTTGAAAAAGAAGTAAATGCATTGCAGGAAGAAAGAGCGGCGATTACAGCGGCAGCAGAAAAGCGCAGCGCCTTACTTGCAAGAATTGCAGCAGGCGAGAACGTAGACGACGGAAACGGCGGCGAGGGACAGCAGAGAGTGCTTAGAAATTTCAAGGGCGCAGCAGGAGAGGGCGATAACGACGACAAGTACGGCAGTATGGAATACCGAAAAGCATTTATGAAATACGTGTGCAGAGGCGAGGCGCTGCCGAAAGAGTACAGAGCAGATGCAGTAAGCAAAAGCACGGACGTAGGCGCAGTTATTCCTACCACAGTGCTTAACCAGATTGTAGAGAAACTGGAAAGCACAGGAATGATTTTAGCCCTTGTAACCAGAACTGCATACAAGGGCGGCGTTTCTATCCCCGTATCTGCTGTAAAGCCTACTGCAACATGGGTAAATGAGGGAGCGGGCAGCGACAAGCAGAAAAAGAATATTGCAAAAGACGGTATGATTACTTTTGCATACCATAAGCTGCGCTGTGCAGTAGCCGTATCTCTGGAAGTAGATACAATGGCAATCAGCGCTTTTGAAACACTGCTTATTAACAATATTGTTGAGGCAATGACAAAAGCGTTAGAGCAGGCAATCATTGACGGAAACGGAACAGGAAAACCGAAAGGAATTTTAGCAGAGACACCAGCCGACGGGCAGACAATCGAGAGCGCCGCACCGTCTTACAGTGATTTGATTAAGGCAGAGGGTGCTTTACCTATGGCTTATGAAAATGGCGCTGTGTGGTGCATGAGTAAAAAGACCTTTATGGAATATGTAGGCATGACAGATAAGAACGGGCAGCCTATCGCAAAAGTGAACTATGGAACATCTGGAAAGCCGGAAAGAACGCTTTTAGGCAGAACAGTTGTACTTTGCGATTACGTAGCAAGCTACAGCGCAGCACTTGCGAAAGATACAATTTTTGCATTCCTTTTCAATTTCAAGGACTACGTGCTTAATACAAACTACTCTATGGGCGTAAAGAAGTATGAGGACAACGACACAGACGACCAGATTACAAAGGGCATTATGCTTGTAGACGGCAAGGTAGTAGACAAAAACAGCCTTGTAGTTGTAAAGAAAATCGAGGCAGTGTAATTAACAAGGCAGCTGGTGTATAAACACTGGCTGCCAGAAAGCGAGGTAGACCATGAAAGGGTATTTAGACGCTAAAGAACTGGAAAGCTACAAGAAAGAAGATTTGCAGGAACTGGCAAAGCAGCTGGGTGTAGATGCAGAGGGAACAAAGAAAGAAATTGCTACACGCTGCGCAGCGGTTGAGGTAGGCATACCGGACGAAAGCGAGCTTACAGAAGAGGATAAAAGAGCAGCGGAAGAGGCGGCAGCAGAGGCAGCAGCAGAGGCAGCAGCGAAAGCCGAAGAGGAAGAGGCAGCCACAGAGCTTGTAAAAGTAAAAGCACAGCGCCGTTTCCTTGACAAGGAATTAAACCAGATTAAGGATACTGGGGACGAATACGCAGTAAGCAGAGAACGTGCAGCAGTTCTGGAAGAGGCAGGCGTAGCAGCAGTAATAGAAGAGTAAGAAAGAGGGTGCAGGCTATGGCAGCAGATACCACAACATTAACCGAGAAAATGCGGGCGGCGCTGCGTATCAGCAGCACCAGTGAGAAAATTACAGAGGAAATAAACGACTGTATAGCCGCCTGCAAAGCTGATATGAAAAACGACGGCGTAAAAGTGATAAAAGAGACAGACGGGTTGATTATCAGAGCAATTACACTGTATTGCAAGGCAGAGTTTGGTTTTAACAATGCTGCGGAACAATTTAGAAAGTCATACGACGCACTTAAAATGCGCTTATCTTTATCAGCAGAATACAACACAGCGCCGCAAGTGTCCGAAACGGACACCAACAGCACAGAAAGTGGGGTGTAAAGCGGTGGAGTGGCTGGACGAATTAACACTTATTGCAGAAACAACAGCAGAAAACAGGGTAAATAAAAACGGCTTTGCAGTAAAGCCGGAAGAAAGCCCCCGCACTGTATTCTGTAACAAAAAATCAGTAGGGTACAGTGAATATTTTAAGAGCCAGCAGACAGGAAAACTGGTAGAGGCAAAGTACGAGGTACACAAGGCAGATTATGGCGGCGAGGACGTAGTAGAAGTAAACGGGCGGCGCTATTTTGTACTTAAGACCTACGATACAGGAACAGACACCATAGAGCTTACGCTTACAGATTTACGCCACAGAAACGAGGTGTAAGCATGGGAGAGTTTAACACAGTCGGGCTGGAAGATATTATAGACGCTTTCAGCCGGAGAGAGGCGGCTACAGTTGAGGCAGTCCCCAAAATGCTTAAAGCTGGTGCTGATGTGCTGATAGAGGCACAGAGAGCAGAGGCACAGGCAATGGGACTGAATGAAACGGGCGGTTTTATCAATTCCATAAAAGCTACGGACGTAAAGGGCGACGATACGGAGAAATACGTAGAGATATACCCACAGGGACGGGCAAAGCATGGAAACGACAGGAAAGGAGATAAAAGCAAGGTGCGCTATGCAACAATCGGCTTTGTGGCAGAGCACGGCACAAGTAGCCACGCTGCACGCCCTTATATGACAGTGGCAAACGAAAAGGCGCACGAAAAGGTAGTAGAGGCACAGCGCAGTATATGGGAGAGTGAAACAGGCGAATGAGTATACAGGAGATTTTAGAAAGCGCAGGATTGCCAGCCCAGAGAGGCGTTTACACTGGACGGGATAAGCCAGACGCATATTATACGTTTCTGCGGCTGCTGGGTACGCCTGCGGTAAATGCAGACGACGAAGAGAAAGAGCGCAGGGAAATGTATAGAGTTACGCTTTTCCATAAGGGCGATTTTGAGGCGCAGCTTGATAAGACAAAAGAGGTATTGAAAGCAGCAGGCGTTTATATCAACAGCATAGACGCAGAAAGCTACGAAACAGAAACGGGGTACTGGTTAGTGCCTATCACAGTCGAGATTTTGAAAGAGGAGTGATTAAACAATGACACTGGGACTGAAAGATTTATATTACGCCGTATGCACAGAGGCAGACGGAGCAGAGAGCTACGGGACACCTAAGAAAATGGCAGAGGCAATGAGCGCCGATTTATCCGTAAAGACAGCAGACGGCAGCTTGTATGCAGACGACACATTAAGCGAGAGCGTCACGGAGTTTGCAAGCGGAACGCTTAAGCTGGGAATTAAAGACCTTACGCCGGAAGTGCTGGCAGAGCTGCTGGGACAGGCAGTAGATAAGAACAGCGTAGTATGGGCGGGAAAAGAGGACGAGCCGCCGTATGTTGCTGTAGGGTTCAGAGCTAAGAAAACGGGTGGTAAATACCGTTACGTATGGCTGCTTAAAGCAAAATTTAAAGTACCGTCTGAAAAGTACGAAACAAAGGGCGAGAGTATCAAGTTTAACACGCCGGACATTGAGGCATCTTTTACAACAAGAAAGAAAGATAACTTGTGGAAAGCAGACTTTGTGGGAACAGAGGAAAGCGCAGCGGCTAAAACGTGGTTTACAGCAGTGCCGGAAAAGGCAGCAGCAATGGAAAGCGTATAAAACAGGAAAGGAGAGAGGCGTAGCATGGGCTGCGCCTTAATTTTATATCATGGGAGCATTAAAGAGCGGGGCTTTTCCCGTAGAGCTGAACGGCAAAGAATATGGTTTACTTTTTTCGCTGAACGCATTAGACGAAGTACAGGAAAAGTTTGGGGGCTACGACAAATTAAGTGAGGTATTCAATAAAGATAACCCAAACCTTTTTAAAGATACAAGGTGGTTACTTACGCTGCTTATTAACGAGGCACTTTTAGCAGAGGACGAAAACGCCCAGCTGCTTGAAGAGAAGAGGGTAGGCAGACTGATACACGCAGGAAATTTGCAGGAAGTACAGAACGCTATTTTTAAATCGTTCTACAGAGGAACTGCGGGAGACAACAGCGACACAGAGAACGAAAACGACGGAGAAGAAACAACAGAAGAGGGAAACAGGGCAGCCGTGCAGGAAAATTAAATACTGCACGGCTTTTGTATATTGCAGTAGTGCTTTTGAGATACAGGGAACGTGAGGCATGGAGAAAAACACCATACCAGATAACGACACTGTTTAAATATCACAAGGAATATAACCCGCACATTTTCCGACAGGAACAGGCGGGAACACCAGCAGCTACAGAAAACATGGACGATATAGACATAGCGTTAGGGGGCTTTTAATTATGGCAGATAAGACGCAGAACGTCAAAACAAGGTTAAGTTTTGACGGAGAGGCAGAGTATAAAGCAGCCTGCAAGGAAATTAACAGCACCCTTAAAGTGCTTAATTCTGAAATGAAACTTGTAACGGCTGAATATAAGGACAATGCAAGCAGCGCAGATGCGCTGAAAGCAAAGCAGGCGGTACTACAGAAAACATACGACGAGCAGGCAAAAAAGGTAAAAGAAACCGAGACGGCTTTAGAAAAATGTCGCAAGGCAACAGGAGACAATAGCGAAGAAAGTAAAAAACTTGAAACCCAGTTAAATTACCAGAAAGCAGCGCTTGTAAAGACAGAGCAGGAATTAGGCAAAACGACTGACGAAATGGAAAAAGCAGAAAAAGCCGCTGACGAAATGGGAAAGGAAATAAAAGACAGCGGGGAACAGGCAGACGACGCAAAGGGAAAATTTTCTGGATTTACAAGCGTGCTAAGCGGAATGGGTACAGCGCTTAAAGCAGCAGCAGCGGCGACGGCGGCAGCAGTTGCGGGAGCGGCAACAGCCATAGGAGCGCTTACCACAAAAGCGATAGAGGGATACGCAGCACAGGAACAGCTTGTAGGCGGTGTAGAAACTCTTTTCAAAACGTCGTCTGATACGGTTGTTGGTTATGCAAACGACGCATATAAAACAGCCGGAATGTCTGCAAATGAGTACATGGAAACAGTTACCAGCTTTTCAGCGTCGCTGCTTGCCAGTATGAATAATGACACGGCAGCGGCAGCAGAAAAGGCAAACGTGGCAATTACGGATATGTCAGACAATGCAAATAAAATGGGTACTGATATATCGCTTATACAGAACGCCTATAACGGTTTTGCAAAGCAGAATTATACCATGCTGGATAACTTAAAACTGGGATATGGCGGTACAAAAGAGGAAATGCAGCGACTGCTTGATGATGCAAGCAAGCTATCTGGCATTAAGTATGATATTTCATCATATTCAGACGTTGTAGACGCTATTCACGTCGTACAGACGGAAATGGGCATAACAGGGACAACGGCAAAAGAGGCAAGTACAACAATAGAGGGTTCGGTTAGTTCTATGAGTTCAGCGTGGGACAACTGGGTAGCTGGAATGGCAGACAGCGAGGCGAATTTCTCACAGCTTACAAGCAATCTGGTAGACAGTATTGTAACAGTGGTAGGGAATATAGCACCGAGGGTAATAGAAACAGTGCCGAGGCTGGTAAGCGGACTGGGAGAAATCGTAGAGCAGCTTGCAACGTATATACCACAGGTTATACAGGAGTTATTACCGCCTTTAATGAGCGGCGTACAGGACTTGCTTAATACGCTGGTTGGAATGCTGCCGGAAATGATAAGCATAATCGGGCAGATTATACCGACAATCATAGATACGCTGCTTACTATATTACCGCAGCTTTTAGAGGCAGGCGTACAGATTATTACGGAATTGGCGCAAGGTATCGCACAAGCGTTACCTACATTGCTGCCAACAATCGTAACGGTGGTTACGAACATTGTAACCATGCTGATAGAAAATATACCGTTGCTGATTACAGCAGCATTACAGCTGCTTACGGGGCTGGCACAGGGGCTGGTAGCAGCGCTGCCCGTACTGATTGAGGCACTGCCGGAAATCATAACGGCTATCATAAATGCACTGGTTGAGGGCATACCGCTTATTATCGAAAGTGCGGGCGATATTATAGTTGCATTGATTGACGGCATCATAGATGCAATACCGCTTTTAATCGCAGCCATACCGCAGATTATAGCAGCCATTGTAACAGGACTGATTACGGGGCTGCCTAAGATTTTGACGGCGGCAGGCAAGCTGGTAACGACAATCATAAATAAAATAAAAGAGCTACCTACTCTGATACCGCAGGCAATCGCTGCGGGCGTTGAGAAAATAGCAGAGTGGGGCGCAAATATGCAGGAAAAAGGCGGCACAGTTATAACAGATTTTGTAACGAAAGTTATAGATATTGTTAAGGAACTGCCGCAGAAAATCTGGAACAGTATAGTAAGTGCAGTAACCAGAGTGGCTACGTGGGGCGCAAATATGCAGACCAAAGCCAAAGAAGTAATGAACACAATGCTTACGAACATTGTAACGATTGTGAAAGAAACGCCTGCTAAAATCTGGAACAGTATAGTAGGAGCAGTAACCAGAGTGGCTACGTGGGGTAACAATATGCTTACGAAAGCCAAAGAGGTAATGAACGCCATGGTAACAGGCGTTATTACGATTGTTAAGGAACTGCCGCAGAAAATCTGGAACAGCATAGTAGGGGCAGTTACCAAAGTGGCTACGTGGGGCAACAATATGCTTACGAAAGCCAAAGAGGTAATGAACGCCATGGTAACAGGCGTTATTACGATTGTTAAGGAACTGCCTGCTAAAATCTGGAACAGCATAGTAGGGGCAGTTACCAAAGTGGCTACGTGGGGCAACAATATGCTTACGAAAGCCAAAGAGGTAATGAATGCCATGGTAACGGGCATTGTTACGATTGTTAAGGAAATACCGCAAAAGATTTATAACAGCATTTCTGGTGCAATTACCAAAGTGGCTACATGGGGTACAGAAGTAAAGAACAAAGCCGTAGAGGGCATGAAAAATGTAATTACTGGAATAACAGACGTATTTAAGAATATTGGCAGTACGTTTGCTAGGTTCGGTAAAAACATGGTAGAGGGCATCTGGAACGGCATAAACGGAGCTACGCAGTGGATAAAGGACAAAATAAGCGGCTGGGTAGGCAATGTTACCGACTTCCTTAAGGATTTATTTGGAATTGCCAGCCCGTCTAAGCTGATGCGTGACGAAATCGGCGTATATCTGGCGCAGGGTATCGGCGTTGGCTTTTCTAATGAAATCGGCGGCGTTAAGAAAATGATTGAGGACAGCGTACCGCAGGAGTTTGACATAGACGCAAAGGTAAATGTAGGCAATGAATTTAAGTATGATAACGACGACAAAAAGCCAAAGCCGAGAGGCGGCGGCAGTGCAGCAGGCGGCGTAGTTGTCAATCAGTATATTTATGCGAATACCACGGACTATGCAAAACAGCAGAAAGAGGCAGCCCGACAGTTCAGAATGATAGCAAGGACGGTGTAACACATGGAAAATGAAAAACTGACTTACATAAATTCAAGGGGCGAGCGGTTAGAGCTGGGAGTAGACAGCGTATACCATTGCAATATAAGTAAAGACGTAGAGGGCATTTCCGGCGTTACGAGCGTCATTTACAGCACAAACAGTATGGGACAGCACGGCGACACCTACGTAGGGCAGCGTATCGAGGCGAGGGACATAGACGTAGTGGGACATATCAACACACGGGACAAGGCGCAGGCATTGGAACTGCGCCGCCGTATGCTTAAGATATTTAACCCAGAGCTTAGCGCTACGCTGGTGTATGAGTACGGCGGCTTTAAGCGTGTGATTGATTGCAGGGCGTATGGAGAGCCTAAGATACTAAAGAAAGAGGTACTTTATGAGTTTGATTTACAAATAGAGTGCCTTAACCCGTTCTGGCGGGAAGAGGAAGAAACAAAAGAGGATATAGCAAGCTGGGTGGCTGCGTGGCATTTCCCTTGCGTTATCGAAAAGGACAGCACAAAGAGCATGATATACGGATACCGAGCGGAAAGCGTAATAGTGGACTGCTACAACGAGGGCGACGTATCAACAGGAATGAGGATAAGGTTTACAGCACTGGGGACAGTTTCAAACCCGATACTGCTTAATGTGGATACCGAGGAATTTATACAGATTAACGCCACTATGAAAACGGGCGACGTGATAGAGATTAACACGAAGTACGGCAGCAAGGGTGCTAAGCTGATAAGGGACGGCGTAGAAACCGACTATTTCCGCTACATTGATGTAGACAGTACATTTATGCAGCTTGCCATAGGCGACAATATGTTTAGGTATGATGCAGCCAGCGGCGTAAATTCTCTGGAAGTATCCATATTCTACAGCAAGGAATTTTTAGGAGTGTGACGGTATGGAGCTTAGAGTATTCGACAAGACAGTACAGCCGCTGGGAGCTATAGACGAGCTGGCAAGCCTGCTATGGCATACAAAGTATTTTGACGTAGGAACTTTTAGCCTGCTTGCGCCGATTACGGACAATAACAGCCGTTTGCTGGTAGAGGGTAACTTAATAACCAAGCACGACGGAAAAAAGGAAGTAAAGACCGCCGACGGCGGCGTATGGCGTAGGGCAGCGCAGATAACCTACGTACACATTACCAAAGACGAGAACGGCTTAGAGCAGTTAGAGGCACAAGGCTATATGCTTAGCTGGTGGCTTAATAAGCGCTGCATTTATCCGCAGATTGTGGCGACAGGTACAAACCAGTATCTTATAAACCTTATGGTAAAGAACAACTGCGGCAGCGCAGCAGGAACAAAGCGGCGTTTTCCATTGCTTACATTTCTGGCGCAGGAAACCATAGACGGCGTGGCGGTTGAATATGCAAACGAGGTATACGCACAACTGGGGCAGGAAGTAAAGGCAAGGGCGCAGGCTGGAAAGCTGGGCTATGACATTCTGCTTAACGAAAGAGAGAGACTGTTTGGCTTTTATCTGTATAAGGGCAATGACCTTACAGCCACAAATACCGAGGGTAACACACCCTGCATATTTTCAAGAGATTTTGATAATGTCAACGAGCAGGAATATACAGCCAGTATAGAGAACTGCGGCAACTTTATTTATGTGCAGGGAGCAGCTGACGACGACGGCAGCCAGCCAGTAACCACAGTGGACGGCGAGGGCGCAACGGGGCTGGATTTAGTAGAGGTATTCTGCGACGCTACGGACATTGCCAGAAAGTACCAGCAGGGGGAAACAGAGGTAACAATACCGCTGAATACCTATATTGCAATGCTGAAAACGAGAGGCGGCGCAGAGTTGGAAAACTACGGCAAGAACATAAATTTTGTAAGTACCATAAATACAAATTCAAACTTAAAATTTAAGGCTGATTTTGATTTAGGCGACCGTATTACTTGCAAAGAAACTAAGTGGGGCATACAGATAGATGCACGCATTACAGAAGTAACGGAAACATACCAGAAAGGCGAGGAAACCATAGAGGCGACTTTTGGCGACAGCCTGCCGACGCTGGTAGACCAGATTAGGAAAGTGAGGTAGCAGAAATGGCAAACAGCTTACCGTTTAATGCCGTGGCAGTAGACGGAGAGTACGACAGGGTATATAAAGCCGAGGATTGGGCGTGGTACTTTGCTACTTTCATTGCAAACGGCATTTTTCCAAAGCCGAGCGACGGGCTACAGGTAGTCGCTTACAGCGGCATGGAAATAAGAGTAAATGCAGGCTATGCCTTTATAAACGGCTACGCCTTTAGAAATCCTGCAACGCTTAGCGTAACACTGGATACGGCAGAGGGAGCGCTTAACAGGGTGGACAGGGTAGTAGTTCGCTGGGATTTGCCGCAAAGAGATATGTATATTGCGGTGCTGAAAGGCACACCGTCTGCAAAGCCGACAGCAACGGCAGTAACACGCACTACGGAAATATGGGAGCTTGCGCTTGCAGATATTTACGTAGGCAAGGGCGTAACAAGGATACAGACGCAAAACATCACAGACCAGCGGTTTAATAGCGCAGTCTGCGGAATTGTAACAGGAACGGTGGAAGAGATAGACGCAAGCGTGCTTACAAAGCAGTTTACGGACTTTTTCAACACCTACAGCGCAGCTGTGCTGGACGAGTTCAGCGCATATAAGCAGAGTATGGAAAAGTACCTTACAGAGATTGCGGGCGTATATGACAGCTACGTAAGCAAGACAGAGGGCTTATTTGCGCAGTATGAGAGCCAGTTTAACGAAAGATACAGCAGTTTTGAAAGTACGCTTGACAACTGGGATAAGGAACTTTTAAGCGCCTATACAGACTTTATGGCAAAAATTAAGCTATTCCAGTCGGACGCTGAAAACGAATTTAACACATGGTTTGAGAGTATCAAGGACAAACTGGGCGAGGACATAGCAGGCAGCCTGCAACTGCAAATTGAAGAGCTGGCAGCAGCCATGCAGGAAGTGAAAAAGCAGGCAGAGGCGGGCACGAAAGAAACCAAAGAGGCAATAGCAGCGCTGGACGAGCGACTTAAGAGAGTAGAAAGCGGCTGGGGCATTGACTATAAGCATGATGCTGTACTGGGATTGTGTTATATGGGTGCGGCATACATGAGCCAGCATTACGAAAGAACAGTAGAAACGGCAGTGTTAGGGGCTACCTACGTGGGTAATTCCTATCTTGCAAATACATTTTAGAAAGGTGGCAGACCATGAAAGGATTTCCTAAAGTATTAAAGACAAAAGAGGACTATTACAACTGCCTTGCTATGGTAGCAAGCGGAGAACTGGCAGCAGCGGATTTGCTGGCAAAAATCGAGAGCGCAGAGAACCAGCGTTATATTGAGTGCGGCGTAGCAGCTGTAGAGGAAGAGAAAAAGGCGGTTACGGTATATTACTGCGACGAGGCAGCGGTAGGTATGAAATTTGTAGCGGGCGACGTATCCGGCACAGTGCAGGGAGTAACACATATCCAGACCGACGAGGCAGCGGCAGCAGGAGAGGCAGGAAACGACAGAACAGCCCTTACACTTTCCAAAGCGGTAAAAGCGGGCTGCAAGGTAATTGCGCTGGAACGCACAGACACCGTGGCAGGAATGACAACAGACGACATTGCAGCACTGAAAGGAGTATTAAAGCAGTATGAGTAGATTATTAGTGGACGACGTTACAAAGACCGACGCAAGGGCGCTTTTGAACGTAAATAAAATGGCTACAATCAGCGATATTGTAGCACCGAGCAATGAGTACATTTACGCCAGCGGAGCAAATGAGCTGACCGTAGTAGAGGGTTGCGTAATTGCCGTGGGCGGCGCTGGAATTTTCAAGACAGCAAACACCATTCTTACGGCTGCTAATCTGGACGCAGGCAGCGCTTTTGCGGTAGGTAAAGACTATTACGTATATATCTGCGACAGCAGAATTGACAGCGCAGACGAGAAATACGTAATTTCCCTTAACTCTACATACCCGACGGGCTGGAACGCTACAAACAGCCGTAAAATCGGCGGCTTTCATTATGGACGCTGCCGCAAGGTGGACAGCAATTTACAGCCGCTTAATGGCAGCAGTGTTATTTTTGGCACTGGCTGGGAAAGTGCAGTAAGCAACGGCATTGTACCACGTTCTGTATGGACACTGGGACACCGCCCGAAATGCAGCCCAGAGGGTATGGTATATTTAGGCGGCGGCACATGGGTAGATATTTACCTTAATTCTGACGACGGAGCAAAGGGCTTGAAATCAGAGTACGGCTGCGCACCTATGACGGGTACAGAAAGCATGAACTGGTACAACTTTGTAGAACGTCTGGCAAAGAGCGGTAAACGCCTGCCGAACTATGCGGAATTTTGCGCTTATGCTTTTGGCAGCCCTGCCGGACTGGATAACGCAAATACAAACGCATGGAGCGCCACCAGCAACACAGGTAGGGGCGTAACAGGCAGTGTGGTAAATGCCGTTTCTTCCGTGGGCGTTGTAGATGCCGTGGGGCGTGTCTGGGAGTGGCTGGACGAGCTTATTACAAGAGCGGAACACGCCACAAATGCAGACTACCACGCAAGCGTAGCGTGGGGCTGGGACAAGAAAAGCCCATTGAACACAGGCGAGAAGTCTTACGACGTTGGTAACATTTACCAGTATTACGCATATTCTCTGGCGGCGCTGGTAGCGGGCGGCCCCTGGGGCAGTGGGGCGAATTGCGGCGCTCGTGCCGTGAATTGCAGCCCTTCCCCGTGGGATGTCAATACGAACGTTGGCGCTCGTGGGGCGTGTGACTCTCTGTAGACGGCGGGCGAAAGCCCAGCCGGATAAACGGGGGTAAGGCATGGACATACAGACAAAAACAGATATTATACACCAGAAAATATACGATTTTCTGCTATATATTTACCCTCTGCTTACGAAGTACCCAAAGTATGAGAAATTCAGTTTACAGACGGCGACAAGAAACGCAATTCTTGAAATGCTGCAAGAGGTTATAAAGTGGGATAAGACGGCAACGAAAAGCCACTTATACACGGTAGATACGGCATTGCAGGAAAGTAAAGAATTGCTGCGGCTGGCGCATGACTTGAAGTATAGCGCTATGAACGCACGGCACTACGGCGAGAGCTGCCGCAAGCTGAAAGAAATAGGCGTTATGCTGGGCGAACTGATAGAAGAGGTAAAGACCAGAAAATAGCAGGATATGGGGCAGCTGCTTACTTACAGCCTCTGGCGGCGCTGATAGCGGGCGGCAACTGGAACAATGGGGCGAATTGCGGCGCTCGTGCCGTGAATTGCAACAATTACCCGTGGAATGTCAATACGAACATTGGCGCTCGTGGGGCGTGTGACTTAGTGAGAACATTACAGGCACAGAGTTCTACGGAATACTGGCAAGGACTTAGAAAGGGATAAGACCGAGTGTTTAATATCCTATAGTCAGAGTGGCTGTCCCGCCGTGAGGCAAAGAGAAAAAATACGGCTGCTGGTTAGTAGCTACGGCGAAAGGCAGGAGCTTAATACTTGAAGAGAGTAGGATACATTACCGATAAGGACGGGCGGCGCATTACGCTTTTAGAGGCTATGGGCGACTATGGAAACGTACAGAAAGCCTATAACAAAGCCAGAAAGTGTAAACGCCACAGAAAAGACGTACTGATTTTTACGAAAGACAAAGAGGAAAACTTAGACAAGGTGCGGGAAGATATTATAAACCTTGCCTATGAGCCAAGCAAATACCATTACTTTAAGGTGTACGAACCGAAAGAGCGGCAGATAATGGCGCTGCCGTTCTATGACAGGGTGGTACAGCACGCCATAAACAACGTGTTAGAGCCTATATTTGATAAGCGGTTTATATCGCAGTCTTACGCCTGCCGGAAAGGTAAAGGTATGCACGCTGCGTCTGATACGCTAAAAGAGTGGCTGTATGAGTGGAACAAATACCACCCAGACCAGCCGCTTTATGCTATCAAGGCAGATATACACCACTATTTCCAGAGCATAGACCATGCGGTATTAAAAACTGAAATACGTAAGGTTATAAAAGACGCTGGGGTACTGGCATTGCTGGACAGGATAATAGACCACAACGGCAATATGCCGGACGGCGTAGGGATACCAGTAGGAAACCTTACCAGTCAGTTATTTGCAAATATCTATCTGGACGCATTAGACCAGTTTATTAAGCATGAGCTGGGCGTAGAGGCATACATACGCTATATGGACGACTTTGTAATATTAAGCCCAGACAAGGAACAGCTGCGCAGCTAGCTTGCACGGATAGAGCAATTCTTACGGGAAGAGCTTAAGTTAGAGTTTAACCCGAAAACTACCATACTGGCAGCAAAGAATGGTATAGACTTTGTAGGCTACAAACACAGGGCAACGCACAGGAAAGTACGAAAGGACAGCATAAAGCGCATAAAGCGTACTATCAAGAAGTGCGAGAGCGGGAAAATCACAAAAGAGCAGTTACAAAAGAGTATACAGAGCTGGACGGGACACGCAGGACACGCCGACAGCTATAACCTACGAAAGAAAATAGAAACGCTGGCAGAGGCAGCCATAGAAAAGGCTGCTTAAGCGGCAGAATGCAGGAGCGAGTACATGAGTAGCAATTTACTAAGGGTAGTACAAGAACAACAGGAAACCATAGAAAAGCAAAGCAGGCTTATTGCTGATTTAATAGCCACTCTGGAAAGCTGGGAGCAGACAGCGGGCTACGACGGCGAAGAGCTGAAAGAGCGGGCAAAAGATTTGCAATTAAGAGAAAGGCAGGATTTATGAACATGACTATTACAGAATTTATTGAGGCGGCGGCACATAACAAAATTATCCAGCTGGTAGTATTGGCGATTGTGTGCGACACGGTTTTTGGCGTGCTGCGTGCAATCAAAGAGAAAAAATTTAACAGCTGCGCAGGCATTGACGGGGCTATCAGAAAAGTAGGTATGCTTATTTCTCTGGTATTCATGCTGGCAATCGACGTACTGATTAAGATTAACTTAATCGGATTTATACCGGAGCAGGCACGTACATATTTAGGGCTTGATACCGTGGGCGTGGCTGAATTTTTCGCATTGCTTTACATTGCCTATGAGGTAGTGAGTATTTTTAAGAATATGGCATTATGCGGGCTGCCCGTAAAAAAGGTATGGGAAAAGGTGCGGGAGTTTCTGGCGAAGTATACGGACGAACTGCCGGACACAGACGAACTGGACGGGGACAGCACCACAGGCAACGTAGAGGAACACAGGACGCAGGAAAGATAAGAATAATAAGGACATAGCAGCAAAGAGCGCTTGCGGGACACCGCAGGCGCTTATTTTGTATGCGGAAAGGCAGGAAATATGAATATTAACAGAAAGATAAGTAAGTACAATTTCAATAAGGGCAGCGTTTCCAGAATTAAGTATATTGTTATCCATTATGTAGGCGCACTGGGCGGCGCAGAGGACAACTGCCGATATTATGGCGGCGGCAATAGAAATGCGTCGGCGCATTACTTTGTAGGATTTAACGGCGAGGTATGGCAGTGCGTAGAGGACGCTAATATAGCGTGGCATTGCGGAGCGTCGAGATATAAGCACGCAGAGTGCCGAAACGCTAATAGTATCGGTATTGAAATGTGCGTAAGGAAGAAAAACACAAAGAGCATGGGCGCAACAGATAAAGACTGGTATTTTGAGGACGCAACAGTAGAGGCAGCAGCAGAGCTTACCCGTTACCTTATGAATAAATACGGCGTGCCTGCATCTCATGTAATCAGACATTACGACGTAACGGGCAAGATTTGCCCTAACCCGTATGTATATAACACCAGCGCCCACACATGGGACGAGTTTAAGCGTAAAATCAGCGGACAGGCAGAAACGCCGCAGGGCGGCAATGAAAAAACAATATGGAATTTTCTTACAGGCAAGGGCTTAAATGCTTATGCCGTGGCTGGTATTATGGGTAATCTGTATGCTGAAAGCGGGCTTATGCCGAACAACTTACAGAATACCTATAACAATAAGCTGGGTAAGACGGACGCAGAATATACAGCAGCGGTGGATAATGGCAGCTATGGCAATTTTGTAAAGGACAGTGCAGGCTATGGGCTGGCGCAGTGGACGTATTGGAGCAGAAAGCAGGCGTTGCTTAATCATGCAAAACAGGCGGGCGTATCCATTGCAGACCTTAATATGCAGCTGGGCTTTTTATGGGAAGAATTGCAGGGATACACAGCAGTAATGGACGCACTGAAAAAGGCGGGCAGCGTGCGTGCTGCATCTGATGCCGTTCTTACTGGATATGAAAAGCCAGCAGACCAGAGCGAAACAGTAAAGAAAAAGCGTGCAGAGTACGGCGAGGGATACTATAAAAAGTATGCAGCAGGAAACGGTACAAAGTATTACAGAGTGCGCAAGAGCTGGACGGACGCAGCAAGCCAGCTGGGGGCGTTTACGTCGCTGGAAAATGCAAAGAGCGCTTGCAAGGCGGGTTATACTGTATATGATGATAACGGCAAGGCGGTATATACCGCAGTGGGGCAGCAGACAAGCGCAGGCGTTCCGTTTAGCGTACAGGTAGATATTTTAGACCTTAATATCAGAACAGGAGCAGGCACGAACTATGCAAAGACGGGAGAAACCACAGGAAAGGGAGTATTTACCATTGTGGAAGTGAAAGCCGGACAGGGCGCAAGTGCTGGCTGGGGACGCTTGAAGAGTGGCGCAGGCTGGATTAGCTTAGATTATGCCACAAGATTAGCTTAAGTTTTCGAGGGTGGGCGGTTCGCTGTCTGCCCTCTATTTTTTTGCAATTTTCTTAGAAATCTATACAAAAGTGTTGACAATATACCGAAAAAGGTATATAATAAAATCATGGAAAGGAGATAAGAACAAATAAGAGGCAAAGCCACTGGAAAGGAGAAACGGCACAATGGGTAAGAAAAAGAAACAAAAGAAAAAGCCTATCAACTGGCAAGAATTGGCAATCAGTGCAGTGATAGACTTAATCATAGGAACAATACTTATCATAATTGGTAAGTACATAGGTTAGGGCGAAAGCCCTAACCAACAGGCGGGCGATAAGCCCGCCGCCTATAAGAAATATAACACAAACCCAAAGCCGAGTAAAGAGTATGCTTTTAAAATTAGGAGTATTTTTAGTAGCAGTAGGACTGGTAAAGCTGCTGGTTGCTTTCATTTTGAGGGCAAGAGAAAAGAGAGGTAAGGCATGAATTTAGGCGAAAACATTAAAACAGCGAGAAAAGCGGCAGGCGTGACGCAAAAGGAACTTGCAGAGCGCCTGCAAGTATACCAGAAAGATATAAGCCGCTGGGAAAACAACGAGCTTACGCCAAACGCAATAACACTGGCGAAAATTTGCAGAGAGCTTAACGCCTCTGCTGATGAAATTTTAGAATTGAAGTAGAAACGAAAGCGAGGGCTTACTATGACAAAGAAAAAGGTAATTTTATTGGCAGCGGCTGCATTATTTGCAGTAAGCGGCTTAACGGCGCTGCCGTCTGGAAATATAACAGGTGGGGTGGGCTGCATTGTGGTTGCGGCAGTATGCGCCTATTTTGGACTGAAAAAGAAAAGCGCAGGAAAAGAGAATGGAAACAGAACGCCAGCGCCTGCCGCTGCATCTGGCGGCAGAATTTTAGATACAATCAGAACGAAAGTAGTAGGCGTGACGTTCAATAATGAGGACGGAGAAAACAGGCAGGATATTTTAAGCAGAATGTCCGGCAGTGAAGATATTACAGTAGAAAAGTATACATACAACGGAGAGCCTGCCGCATACGTAAAGTGGGGCGATAAGGTAATAGGCAATCTATCGGCAGAGCTGGCGAGGGACTTAGCGAGAAAGTACCCGAAAGCCCGCTACACCGCAGAAATACTGGAAATTTCTGGGGGGGGGGTACAGACGTTCGGGTGCAATATAGAGCTTGACGTAATCGAGGACGCAACGCCCAGCGTAAGCCAGCATACGGGAGAAACTACAGTATATGTAGACCGTAGCAACAAAAAATACCATAGTAAGCCTAACTGTTCGGGAATGAAAAACCCAAAGAGCATACCGCTAAGCCAAGCAAAGAAGAAATACACCGCTTGTAAAAAGTGTTGTAAATAGGTAAAGGCATAAGCCGCAGACTTGTAAAAAGTTTGCGGCTTTTCGTCGTATATGGGGAAAGAACAGGAACGAAAGAGAGGTAGCAGAAATGGCGAATAAGAAAGGCAGCCGACAGTTGACATGGACAGACCGTATAAGTATTGAGGCATTGAAAAAAGCAGGGCATAGCGTGATAGAGATAGCAGAACAGCTGGGAGTACACCGCAGCACTATTTACAATGAGCTTAAGCGAGGGGAATATATGCACAGAAATAGCGACTATACAGAAACATTAAGTTATAGCCCAAACAAGGCACAAATGAAAGCAGAGGAAAACTTAAAGGCAAGGGGGACACAGCTTAAAATAGGCAACGATATTGCATACGCAAATTATATAGAGGATAAAATAGTAAATGAAGATTACAGCCCAGCTGCGGTACTGGGAGAATTGAAAGCACAGGGGAAAGAGGGGGAATTTTCCGTAACAGTATGCGTAACGACCTTATACAGCTACATTGACAAGGGTATTTTCCTTAAGCTGTCTAATAAGAATTTGCCAGTAAAGAAGAATAAGAAGAGAAATTATAAGAAAGTACAGAGGCAACAGAAAAGGGCGGCAGCAGGAGAGAGTATAGACAAACGCCCGAAAGAGATAGATACACGGGAAGAGTTTGGCAACTGGGAAATGGACAGCGTTTTAGGCAAGCGGGGAAAGTCAAAAAATACGTTGCTGGTACTGACAGAGCGGAAAACCAGAAACGAGATTATATTTAAACTGCCAGACCATACAGACGAGGCAGTAGTAGCGGCACTGGATAGATTAGAAAGAAAATGGGGCGCTGATATGTTTAAACGGGTATTTAAGACAATCACAGTAGACAACGGCAGCGAGTTTGCAGATGCAGAGGGCTTACAGCGTTCTATTATCAACGAGGGAGAAAAGCGGACAAAGGTATATTACTGCCACCCGTACAGCAGTTGGGAGCGTGGCACAAATGAGGTAACAAATAAGATGATACGCCGGAAGATACCGAAAGGCACAAATTTTGACGACAGGACAGAGGAAGAGGTAGAGAGTATAGAGAACTGGATAAACGGATACCCACGCAAAATACATGGCTATCATTCAGCAGGGGAACTATTCGAGGAAGAGGTAAAGCAGCTTGCATAAGAACGGAAATAGGGGGCGAGAGAGGCTGGCAGAAGTGGCAGCCTTACTATTGCGCTGCCTAAAAGTGAAAATATACAATAAAACAGGTTGCGTATTGTGCAAAATGGCAAAACGATAAAAACATGAAAAAATGTCGAATTTAATGTTGACATTTTTAAAAAGCCTTTATATAAAAAAATCATATTGATTTATAGAATGATATTTAGTATATTATTTTATAGATTGTGGCATTCTTGGTAGGTAGGAAAAGGCGGATGCTTTCACACTGAAACATGGAATGCGGCTGCAAAGGAGAAATTAGGATATGATAAGAGTAGCGGTAGATGCAATGGGCGGTGACAACGCACCAGGGGAAATTGTCGCCGGAGCCGTTATGGCAGCGAACACCAGAAAAGACATAAAGATTCTTCTGGTCGGTCAGCAGGAACGTGTATCGTCTGAATTAGAGAAGCATACATATAATACTGATCAGATCGAGATTGTAAATGCAACCGAAGTGATTGAGACCGAGGAACCGCCGGTGAATGCCATCCGGAAGAAGAAGGACTCCTCCATCGTGGTCGGAATGAATATGGTACGCCACGGTGAAGCGGACGCGATTGTCTCGGCCGGAAGTTCGGGAGCAATTCTGGTGGGCGGACAGGTGATTGTAGGAAGAATCAAGGGAGTGGAACGCCCTCCTCTGGCTCCTCTTATTCCCACGGAAAACGGAGTATCACTGCTAATCGACTGCGGCGCCAACGTGGATGCAAGGCCGTCCCATCTCGTGCAGTTTGCAAAGATGGGTTCCGTTTATATGGAACATGCGATGGGAATTAAAAATCCGCGCGTGGCAATCGTAAACATCGGAGCTGAGGAGGAGAAGGGCAACGCTCTGGTAAAAGAAACGTTTCCGCTTTTGAAAGAATGCGGTGACATCAATTTTACTGGCAGCATCGAGGCCCGGGAGATCCCTCACGGGGGAGCCGACGTTATTGTGGCGGAGGCGTTCACCGGCAATGTTATTCTTAAACTGTACGAAGGTGTAGGGGCGACACTCATATCCAAAGTAAAAGCGGGAATGATGACCAGCCTGCGTTCTAAAATCGGAGCCCTGCTTGTAAAACCGGCCCTGAAGGAAACACTGAAAAGTTTTGATGCCAGCCAGTATGGCGGCGCGCCTCTTCTGGGGCTGAACGGCCTGGTTGTGAAAACACACGGCAGTTCAAAACGAACCGAAGTATGTAATTCCATTATTCAATGCGTCACATTTAAAGAGCAGGGAATAAACGAAAAAATCAAAGAGAGCCTCTTCCCGGTGGAAGGGCAATCAGAAGAAAGGTGAGAGAGGAAGGAAGACTATGGAATTTGAGAAATTACAGCAAATCATTGCAGAGGTATTAAATACGGAGCCGGACGATATCACGCTGGGAACTACATTCGTTGACGATCTGGGAGCAGATTCACTTGACATCTTTCAGATTATCATGGGTATCGAGGAAGAGTTCGATATCGAGATTCCGACGGAAGCCGCAGAGAAGATTGTAACAGTCGGAGATGCAGTAGATCAGATTAAGAATGCCTTAAATTAATAAAGGATTGCCGGAGCAGCCCTGGGGACGGGGCTGCTTCCATCATATATAAATACAGCCCATTATACCGGGCGGAAAGGAAGAATAAGGAAAATTATGGATAAAAAATTGATAGAACTGGAAGAAAAGACAGGCTACAAGTTCCGCGATCCGCAGCTTCTTACGCGGGCCATGACCCACAGCTCCTATGCCAATGAATGCCACAAGAGCAAGCTGGAGTGCAACGAGCGCCTGGAATTTCTCGGCGACGCCGTACTGGAAATCGTGTCCAGTGACTTTCTGTTTCACAAATTCCCGGACATGCCGGAGGGAGACTTGACAAAGACGAGGGCCAGCATGGTCTGCGAACCGACTCTTGCCTACTGTGCGGAGGAACTGACACTGGGAAAATATCTGCTCCTTGGAAAAGGGGAGGAGGCAACAGGCGGACGGAACCGGAATTCCGTTGTTTCCGATGCGATGGAGGCCCTGATCGGGGCTATTTACCTGGACGGTGGTTTTGCTAGTGCAAAAGAGTTTATTCACAAATTCATCCTGAATGACATGGAACACAAAAAGCTCTTTTATGATAGCAAGACTATCTTGCAGGAGATTGTGCAGAGCCAGTTTGAGGACGGGCTCAGTTATCAGCTTCTGAGGGAGGAAGGACCGGATCACAATAAGCTTTTTGAGGTCGCGGCTATTATCGGAGAGAAAGAGATAGGACGCGGCACCGGAAGGACGAAGAAAGCGGCGGAACAGCTTGCCGCCTACCGCGGCATACTAAAAATTAAGAAATCATAGGTGGAGTATGTATTTAAAAAGTATTGAGATCCAGGGATTTAAGTCATTTGCCAATAAAATCCTGTTTGAATTTCATAACGGCATCACGGGTATTGTGGGGCCGAACGGCAGCGGCAAGAGCAATGTCGCCGACGCGGTCCGCTGGGTTCTCGGAGAACAGCGAATCAAGCAGCTCAGGGGCGGCTCGATGCAGGACGTCATTTTTTCCGGGACACAGATGCGCAAGCCCCAGGGCTTTGCCTATGTGGCAATCACGCTGGACAATTCGGATCACAAGCTGCCGATCAGCTTTGACGAAGTCACGATTTCAAGGCGTCTTTACCGTTCCGGTGAGAGTGAATACAAGATTAATGGCAGTTCCTGCCGTCTGAAGGATATTAACGAGCTTTTTTACGACACGGGAATCGGCAAAGAGGGGTATTCCATTATCGGACAGGGCCAGATTGATAAGATTCTGAGCGGAAAGCCGGAGGAGAGGCGGGAACTCTTTGACGAGGCCGCCGGTATCGTCAAGTTTAAGCGCAGAAAGCTGATCGCCCAGAAGAAACTGGAGGACGAGAAGCAGAACCTGGTCCGCGTCTCCGATATTCTGTCGGAGCTGGAAAAACAGGTCGGCCCCCTTGCAAAGCAGTCGGAAGCCGCCAGGGAGTACCTGCGCTTAAAGGAAAGCTTAAAAACCTACGATGCCAACCTGTTTTTAAACGAGACGGAAGTCCTGAAGGGGCAGCTGAAGGAGATAGAAGAGCGGGAAACCGTTGTAACCGGCGACTTGGAGACGGTAAGGAGCGAGTCGGCCAGGCTGAAGGCCGAGTACGATGAACTCAGCCGGACGGTGGAAGGGCTGGAAGAACTGATTTCGGAAAGACGGGACGCCCTGAACCGGGCCGGGCTGTCGAGGGAAAGCTTAGAGGGCCATATCCGGGTTCTGGGAGAGCAGATCAACACGGAGCGGATGAATGAGGAACATATTAAAAACCGTGTAAGTTCGATTGACGGCGAGATTGCCCAGAGAGATAAAGGCAGGGAAGAATACGAAAACGAGCGGGCCAAACTGTCGCGGAGAATTAAAGAAGTGACGGAGAGCCTGGCTGCGGCGGAACAGGCCCTGGCCGTAAAAGACGGGGAGCTGCAGTCCCTTGAAACGATGATAGAGGAGGCAAAGGCGGAGATTATCCGCGCCCTGAATGAAAAAGCCGGGCTGGCCGCCAGACAGCAGCGCTATGAGACGATGCTGGAACAGGTGGATGTGCGCAGGGCGGAGGTCATCCAGAAGCTCCTGAAGTTTAAGAGCGACGAATCCGTACAGGACGAGGCCCTGAAGGAAGAGGAGGCAAAGCTTAAGGAGATAGAAACCAGGCTTTCAGAGCTTAATGAGAGGGAGAATGCCCTGACGGCGGAGGCCGCAGCGGCCGACGAGGAAGTGAAACGCCTCGGCAGAAACTTAAATTCCACCCAGCAGGAATACCACACGAGCTACACGAAGATGGAATCGCTTAAGAACCTGGCGGAACGGTACGACGGCTACGGCAACAGCATACGCCGCGTCATGGAGGTCAGGGACCGCATCTATGGAATCCACGGCGTTGTGGCCGACCTTATTTCCACGACTAAAGAATATGAGATAGCGATTGAGACGGCTCTCGGCGGCAGCATCCAGAACATTGTCACCAATTCGGAACACACGGCCAAGCAGCTCATCGAATATCTGAAAAAGAATAAATACGGCAGGGCTACCTTCCTTCCGCTCACCAGCGTCTCGAACAAGGGAACTTTTAACCAGGGAGGCGCCCTGAAGGAAAAAGGCGTTTTAGGCCTCGCGAATGAACTGGTGACGGTGGACAAACAATATGAGGGACTGGCAGGCTACCTGTTAGGCCGCGTCGTCGTGGTCGACCACATCGACAATGCTATCGCGCTGGCGAAGAAATACAGATATTCCCTGAGAATCGTCACCCTGGAAGGAGAACTCTTAAATGCCGGAGGTTCGATGACGGGAGGCGCTTTCAAGAACAGCAGCAATCTTCTGGGACGCAGAAGAGAGATAGAGGAACTGGAAGAAAAATGCAGAAAAGCCCTGGTCACGGTGGATGAGATACAGAAGGACTTGGTTTTAAATGAGGGAGTCCTGGCCGAGACAAAAGAAGCCCTGGAGAAAGTAAAGACGGAGAAACAGGCCGCATACATCGAAGAGAACACGGCGCAGATGAACCTTTCCAGAATGGAGGGAAAGAAGCGCGAGATTGTGGAATCTTCCGCGGATCTGGTTGCCGAAAACAGGGAGCTGGAGGAGCAGTTAAAGGAGCTGAAGGAGAACCGTGCCCAGCTTTTAGAGGAAGCCGGGCGCCTGATTGCACTCGGGGAGCTTAAAAACAGGGAAGTGGAAGAACATACCGGAAAGCTGGAAGTCCTCAAATTGGAGCGGGAGACGAATGCATCGGAACTTTCCGCCGTACAATTAAAAGCGGCCCAGGTGAAACAGCAGGACAGCTTCATCCAGGAGAACATAAAGCGTGTCTGTGATGAAATTTCCAGACTGAAGCTTGAAAAAGAAGAGCTGGCGCAGGGCGGCAGCGACAGCAGCCGGACCATCGAAGCGAAACAGGCGGAGATTGAGGCCCTGAAACTGCAGATAGAGGAAACTCTTACTAATTCTCTTGAACTGGAACAGTCCATGGCTGAGAAGGTAAGGGAAAAAGAGGAGAAGACGGGAAGGCAGAAGACCTTTTTTGACAAAAAGGAAGAACTGTCCGAACGGATGAACCTTCTGGACCGGGATTTATTCCGGCTTCAGAGCCAGAAGGAAAAACTGTCGGAACGGATGGAAAACCAGACGAATTACATGTGGAATGAGTACGAACTCACCTGGTCCACGGCTGAAAAGCTGAGGAACGTGGAACTGGGTCCGGTTTCCGAGATGAAAAAGCAAATTGAAAAACTGAAGACGCAGATCAAAGCGCTTGGAAACGTCAATGTCAATGCCATCGAGGATTATAAAGAGGTGTCGGAACGGTACGAGTTCATGAAAACGCAGCACGACGACCTGATCACGGCGGAGGAGACGCTTTTAAAGATTATCGACGAGCTGGACATGGGAATGCGCAGGCAGTTCGAAGAAAAATTCCGGGAAATCAGACAGGAGTTCGACAAGGTCTTTAAAGAGCTGTTCGGAGGAGGCCACGGCGCCCTGGAACTTCAGGAGGATGAGGACATCCTGGAAGCCGGGATTCAAATTATCTCACAGCCCCCGGGCAAGAAACTGCAGAATATGATGCAGCTTTCCGGCGGAGAGAAGGCGCTCACCGCGATTGCCCTTTTGTTCGCTATCCAGAACCTGAAACCGTCGCCCTTCTGTCTCCTGGACGAGATCGAGGCGGCGCTCGACGATTCCAACGTTGACCGCTTTGCAGGATACCTGCACAAGCTTACAAAATACACACAGTTTATCGTCATCACCCACAGAAGGGGAACCATGATTGCATCGGACCGCCTTTACGGCATCACGATGCAGGAAAAGGGAGTGTCGACCCTGGTTTCCGTCAGCCTGATTGAGGATAAGCTGGAACAATGACATAACAATGACCAGGACCAATCATAACCGGAAGAGCAGATAGAGGAGGAAACAGGAGATGAGTGAAGGGAAAAAAGGCTTTTTTGGCCGTCTGGTGGAAGGTCTTACAAAGACCAGGAATTCCATTGTATCGGGAATTGATTCGATTTTCAGCGGTTTTTCCGCGATTGACGACGACTTTTACGAGGAGATAGAAGAGACCCTGATTATGGGAGATTTGGGAATCCAGACAACGATGGCAATCGTGGAGGATCTGCGCCAGAAGGTGAAGGAGAACCACATCAAGGAGCCGTCGGAGTGCAAGGAACTTCTGATCAACAGCATTAAAGGCCAGATGGATCTGGGTGAGAATGCATATGAATTTGAGAACAGAAAGTCCGTTGTCCTTGTGATTGGCGTAAACGGCGTAGGCAAGACCACATCGGTCGGCAAGCTTGCCGGCCAGTTAAAGGACCAGGGTAAGAAGGTAATCCTGGCTGCGGCCGACACCTTCCGCGCTGCGGCGATAGAGCAGCTTACGGAATGGTCCAACCGGGCGGGCGTGGAACTGATTGCCCAGCAGGAGGGTTCCGACCCGGCAGCCGTTATTTTCGACGCGATTGCGGCGGCGAAGTCGAGAAATGCGGACGTTCTGATCTGCGATACCGCGGGCAGGCTCCACAACAAGAAGAACTTGATGGAGGAGCTTAAAAAGATCAACCGGATTATTGACAAGGAATACCCGGATGCATACAGAGAGACGCTTGTCGTGCTGGACGGAACCACCGGCCAGAACGCCCTCTCACAGGCCAAACAGTTCATGGAAGTGGCCGATATCACCGGAATTATCTTGACCAAGCTGGACGGGACGGCCAAGGGCGGAATCGCCGTGGCAATCCAGTCAGAACTGGGAATACCGGTGAAGTATGTGGGAATCGGAGAAAAGATAGATGATTTGCAGAAATTTGATGCCAATGATTTTGTAAACGCGTTATTTAAACGGCCGGAGGAGAGAGTGGAATGAACGGGGAATTAGAAGAGGAAGTAAGAGGAGAAAGTGAAATGGACGAAAAACTGACACTGGAGAAATTCGAAGAAGCGACGGAAGCCGTCACAAAAGTGATCTCTGAGACAAAGCTTGTATACAGTGAACATTTTTCTAACATGACGGGAAACAAGGTTTACTTTAAACCTGAAAATATGCAGTATACGGGAGCCTACAAGGTCCGCGGAGCATACTATAAGATCAGCACGCTGACAGAAGAAGAAAAGAGCAAGGGGCTGATTACGGCCTCCGCCGGCAACCATGCCCAGGGAGTCGCTTACGCGGCCAAGCTGGCGGGAATCAAGGCGGTAATTGTTATGCCTACCACAACGCCCCTTATGAAGGTGAACAGGACGAGAAGCTACGGGGCCGAGGTGGTTCTGTGCGGAGACGTGTTTGACGAGGCCCTGGCCCATGCCAATGAGCTGGCTGCGGAGCACGGCTATACATTCATCCATCCGTTCAATGATCTGGACGTGGCGACCGGACAGGGAACCATAGCTATGGAAATCATCAAAGAGCTTCCGACGGTCGACTATATCCTGGTGCCTATCGGCGGCGGCGGGCTCTGCACCGGCGTGGCCACACTGGCAAAGCTTTTAAACCCAAAGATCAAAATTATCGGAGTGGAGCCTGCCGGCGCAAACTGCATGCAGGAGTCCCTGAAAGCGGGTAAGATCGTGTCCCTTCCTTCCGTGAATACCATCGCGGACGGCACGGCGGTACAGACTCCGGGCGATCTTCTGCTTCCGTACATACAGGAGAATGTGGATAAGATTATCACAATCGAGGACTCCGAACTGATCGTTGCCTTCCTGGACATGGTGGAGAACCACAAGATGATCGTGGAAAATTCCGGCCTTCTGACCGTGGCGGCTTTAAAACACCTGAATGTCAATAAGAAAAAGATTGTTTCCATCCTGAGCGGAGGAAACATGGATGTAATTACAATGGCCTCCATTGTACAGCACGGTCTGATCCAGAGGGATCGTATCTTCACCGTCTCCGTACTCCTTCCCGACAAGCCGGGAGAGCTTGCTAAGGTTTCCACCCTCATGGCTGCGGAACAGGGTAATGTTATCAAACTGGAGCACAACCAGTTCGTCAGCATCAACCGTAACGCGGCAGTGGAGCTGCGCATCACCGTGGAAGCGTTTGGCACAGAGCACAAAGAAAGGATTGTAGATGCGCTGAAAGCGGCCGGATACCGCCCGAAACTCGTTAAATCAAAAGGAATTTACGAAGCATAACGCTGAAAAGGGAAATGGTATGTATCAATTTGATAAAAATACACCCCTTGGCAAAAACCTTCATTATTTTGTCAAGTGGAGTGCGATATCCGTCATAATCGGACTGGTGACGGGACTGGTGGGGACGGCTTTCGGCCATGCCGTTCTGTGGGTGTCTGCCTATTTCAGGAGCCATCCATGGACGATTCTGTTCCTCCCGGTCTGCGGCCTTCTGATTACCGGCGTATATCATCTGCTTAAAGAGGATAAGAACCGTGGAACCAACATGGTAATCGAGTCCATTTATTCAGGAACGGAGATTACCTTTGGGACGGCTCCCGCCGTTTTCATAGGAACTCTTCTGACACACATTGCAGGCGGTTCCTCCGGAAGAGAGGGAGCTGCCCTCCAGATGGGCGGAAGCATCGGCAACCAGATAGGAAAAGCCCTCCGCCTGGATGAAAAAGATATAAAGATCGCCGTCATGTGCGGAATGAGCGGAGCCTTTGCCGCCCTGTTCGGAACACCGGTGGCGGCTGCCGTATTTTCAATGGAAGTCATCAGTATCGGCGTCATGTATTATGCCGCGTTAGTCCCCTGCATTTTTTCTTCGTTCCTGGGGGCGGCGGTGGCAAAACATCTCGGCCTGCATCCGGAGGCGTTTTCAATCGGGGCAGTTCCGGAGTTCGGCCTTAAAATGGGCGTGCTGATTGTGATTCTCGGAATTCTCTGCGCCCTTGTTGCGGAGCTGTTCTGTATCGTGCTGCACGGCGCGGGCCATCTGTACGTTAAACACTTTCCGTCGCCTGCAAAAAGGATTGCCATAGGCGGCCTTCTCGTGATCGTGCTGACCCTGGTGACCAGAAACATCGACTACAACGGAAGCGGCATCCGTCTGATTGAAAAATGCTTTGAAGGTGAAGTGGATTACACTGCTTTCTTATGGAAAATCCTGTTTACTGCCGTCACGCTGGAAGCCGGATTTAAAGGCGGCGAGATAGTCCCGACCCTGACGATCGGCGCGACGTTCGGCTGTACCTTTGCCATGCTGACCGGCCAGCCCCATGGGCTGATGGCGGCCAGCGGAATGCTGGCTCTCTTCGTAGGCGTGACAAACTGTCCGATCACGACTCTGCTTTTGGGCCTTGAACTGTTCGGATATTCGGCAATGCCATATTTTGTTGTGATCATCGCGGTAAGTTTTACCCTGTCCGGATACTACAGCCTGTATTCCAGCCAGAAATTTGTCTATTCCAAGACGAAAACAGAATATATCAACCGTAAGACCAACGACTTTATCCCATATCAGAGAAAGAACTTCACATCCCCTGAGGAATAGAGGCAAGGTGACGGAGAGAGGTACATGAAATGAAAATTTTGATTAAAAATGCAACGGTCCTTACGATGGATGAGGAAATGCACCTTTATGCGCCCGGCTACGTCCTTACAAGGGACGGCAGTATTGAGGAGCTGGGAGAGGAGAAAGAAGTTCTTCCCGAGGCGGATGAAACAATCGATGCCGGCGGAGGAATTCTCCTCCCCGGCTTTATTAATACCCACTGCCATGTCCCGATGATGCCGTTCCGCAGCCTGGGGGACGACTGCCCCGACCGCCTGCGCCGTTTCCTGTTTCCGTTAGAAAATGAGGCCATGACCAAGGAACTCGTAGCCCTCTCCGCCAGATATGGAATCTGCGAGATGCTCCTGGCGGGCGTAACCACCTTTACGGACATGTATTATTTTGAGGACGAGGTGGCGAAGGCCTGCGAGGAGCTCGGCATCCGCGGCGTCCTGGGAGAGACCGTAATTGGCCAGCGGACCTGTGACAGCGAAGAGCCATACGGCGGACTTCTGCTGGCAGAAGAATTCATTAAGACGTGGAAAGGCCGCGAACTGATAACCCCCATCATCGCCCCCCACGCAACCAACACGAACAGCCCCTGGATGCTGAAAAAAGCATATGAGACGGCGCTCAAATACGACACGCTCTGCACACTCCACGCCAGCGAGATGGACTACGAGTTAACGTACTTCAAAGACGAGTACGGCCAGACGCCCATTGAGTTCCTGAACACCCTCGGCGTCCTGGGAGACCATCTCCTGGCGGCGCACTGTATCCATCTGACGGAGCGCGACATCGCCCTGCTTTCAGAGAGCAAAACCACGGTCAGCCACTGTATCGGCTCCAACACCAAGGCGGGCAAGGGCGTAGCCCCGGTAAAAGACCTTCTGGCAGCCAGGATCCCGGTGGGCCTCGGCACGGACGGAGCCTCCTCTGGCAACACACTGGACCTCTTCACCCAGATGCGCCTGTTTGCCTCCTTCCATAAAACAGAAAACCGCGACAGAAGTCTTTTCCCGGCAAAAGAAATCGTAAAACTCGCCACAACAGGAGGCGCAAAGACCCTCCACATGGAACATGTCCTGGGCTCCTTGGAGCCCGGGAAAAAGGCGGACATGGTCCTGGTAGAAACAGACTCCGTCAACATGTTCCCATGCTACGACCCATACTCCGCGCTTGTCTACTCCGCCAACGCATCCAATGTGGAACTGGTGATGGTCGGCGGAAAGGTGCTGGTAAGAGGAAAGCGGCTGGTACATGCCGATCTGAAGCAGATCCGGAAAGAGCTGGAGGAGGGGATTGGGAGCTTCAGGAAAGCGGCGGAATCTTATATTTAGTTGGAAGGCGAGGACGCCTCTGATAAGACGGCGGACGGGGTAGGGGGATGGTTGGTTGAGTCTTCAGTCCCGATTGGGAGGTTGTCGTGGGGAGGAATCCGGGAGAAAAAATTCCTACGGGGCCCCGCTCCCGCTTGTGGAGCGCACAGCGGATGCTAAGCTCGTGAGAAACCTCGCCAAGCACCGGCGGGCTCCAATGTCCCCTTCGGAAAGTTTTCTCCCTCCTTCCTCCCAGGCAGGTTATCGACGGGACTGAAGACGGCGGAAGGACTCGATACCCCCGTCCGCCGTCTTATCAGAGGCTGATTGTCTCTTTTCGTCAAGTAGGGAAGAGGCTATTGTCGCGGCCACTACGCCTCTTCGGATGCCGGGGCACTGCCTCTTTATTACTTAGCGTATAGCAACATTTTATCCTGTTTTTGTATACCGCGATGCGGTGATTCATAAGAGGCTGAACTGTTAAAGATCCCGCAGTTTCGTAGTGGCCGCGACAATACCTTCCCCCACTTGGTGGAAGAGACAATCAGCCCCTGAAGCCGGCGGACGGGGGTATCGAGTCCTTCCGCCGTCTTCAGTCCCGTCGACAACCTGCCCGGGGGAAGTTGGCGAGCCTGTTATTGCATGACGGAAGTATTCCGCGAGGTGTTTTGTGTGAGTGGAGCAAAGCGTAAGTCACAGAAAACCCGAGGATAACGGCGCGAAACGGTGGTTTGTACCGTTTCTGTGCATCGCGAAGCGTGTTGCTGGGCCCGGAGGGCACGGTAACAAACTTTCCGAAGGGGACATTGGAGCCCGCCGGTGCTTGGCGAGGTCCTTTCGAGCCTAGCATCCGCTGTGCGCTCCACAAGCGGGAGCGAGTCCCCGTAGGAATTTTTTCTCCTGGATTCCCCCTCACCACAACCTACAAACCGGGACTGAAGACTCATATACACCCTCCCACTCCCCCGTCCGCCGTCCTACAGAGGCGTCCTCATTTCTCAATTAAATTCTATTTTATGAAATTTTTATCGCACAATTCATTCTTTTGTGGTAAAATAACAATGTTAAAGTATGGCACGGAAAAATATGTTTCCTGATCACGGACTGGACAGGAGGCAGAGATGCCACCCATAACTAAATACACAGGGAGAAAGACCTATTATGGAAATGAAACGAGTATTGCTTAAACTGAGTGGTGAGGCTCTGGCAGGCGACAGGAAGACGGGCTTTGATGAAGAGACGGTGAAAGAGGTTGCCAGACAGGTTAAAACAGCAGTTGACAACGGCATGGAAGTGGGAGTTGTCATCGGTGGAGGTAATTTCTGGAGAGGCCGTGAGAGTAATGCGATCGACAGAACCAAGGCGGATCAGATCGGTATGCTGGCCACAGTGATGAACTGTATCTATGTATCCGAAATCTTCAGAAGCAGCGGAATGAAGACACAGATTCTGACTCCATTTGAGTGCGGCTCTATGACGAAACTTTTTTCCAAAGACAGAGCCAACAAGTATTTTGAAAAGGGAATTGTGGTGTTTTTCGCAGGAGGCACCGGCCACCCGTATTTCTCCACTGACACAGGCGTTGCCCTCCGGGCAATCGAGATGGATGCGGACTGCATTCTTTTAGCGAAGGCAATCGACGGCGTATACGACAGCGATCCAAAGCTGAATCCGGCGGCTAAGAAGTACGACACGATTTCCATCCAGGAAGTAATTGATAAAAAACTGGCGGTGGTTGATTTAACGGCATCCATCATGTGTATGGAAAACCACGTGCCGATGGCAGTGTTCAGCCTTAATGAAAAAGACGGCATCGTAAACGCGATGCAGGGAAAAATAAATGGTACGGTAGTTACCGCATAACAGGAGGTTTATATGCAGGAGAAGATTAAACTTTACGAAGATAAGATGGAGAAATCCTACGAGGTTCTGCTGGATGAATACGCATCCATCCGCGCCGGAAGAGCCAACCCGCATGTGCTCGACAAATTGAAAGTTGATTATTACGGAACCCCCACACCGCTTCAGCAGGTGGCCAACATTTCCGTACCAGAGCCCAGAATGATCCTGATTCAGCCATGGGAGAGAAAACTGATCAAGGATATTGAGAAAGTCATTCTCACTTCCGATCTGGGAATCAACCCGAATAACGACGGCAGCTCCATCCGCCTTGTTTTCCCGGAGCTTACCGAGGAACGAAGAAAAGAACTGGCGAAAGACGTTAAGAAAAAAGGCGAGAACACCAAGGTCGCTGTCCGCAACATCCGCCGTGATGCAAACGACGTGATCAAGAAAATGGAGAAATCCGGCGATATCTCAGAAGATGAATTAGCTGAGGGCGAGGACAAGATCCAGAAGATGACGGACAAGATGATTGAGAGAATTGACAAAGCGGTAGAGGCAAAGACTAAGGAAATCATGACCGTTTAATCCTTTTGGGCTGGAAAGCACAAAGTTTGAACCGCATAACAGGGGGCAGGTAATCTGCCCCTGATTTTGTGTAGGTATCGGCAGATACAGAAATACTTACGGGTAAACACAGATACACACATCGGAGGAAATTATGGAAAATACGGATAAGAACAATTTAGAACAGTCGGATCTTAACATTCCTGAACATGTTGCCCTGATCCTGGACGGCAACGGCCGCTGGGCAAAGAAAAGAGGACTTCCGAGAACCGCGGGCCACAAGCAGGGCTGCGTGACGGTGGAACAGACGGTGGAAGACGCCGCGAGGCTGGGAATTAAGTATCTGACCGTATATGGTTTTTCAACGGAAAACTGGAAACGTTCGACGGAAGAGGTGGGAGCGCTGATGCAGCTTTTCCGCTACTATCTGAAACGACTTTTAAAAATAGCAAAAGCAAACAATGTCAGAGTGAAAATGATCGGGGACAGAACCCGTTTCGATAGAGATATTATTCAGGGAATCGATACACTGGAGCGAGAGACGAAAGACAATACGGGGATGACATTTGTCATTGCCGTAAATTATGGAGGCAGAGATGAGATCACCAGGGCGGTGAAAAAGATGATGGAGGACTGCAGGGAAGGAAGACTGGAAGCAGATTCCGTCACGGAGCAGGTGGTTGCCTCTTACTTGGATACGGCGGGAATCCCGGATCCGGATCTCCTGATCCGCACAAGCGGGGAGATCCGTCTTTCCAATTATTTGTTATGGCAGCTTGCATACAGCGAGATTATTGTCACAGACTGCCTGTGGCCTGATTTTAATAAAGAAGAACTTTTAAAGGCAATTGCCCAGTATAATAAAAGAGACAGAAGGTTTGGCGGAGTGAAGTAAGAGATATTGTGATTCAAAGCGGCTTTAGGGGTTACTGTTCGCAGGTGAAATCCCGCGAGGCGTTTTCGCACGAAGTCTTATAAAACCTGTGCAGTCTGCGGGCGAGTTGAGGGAGGATGAAGCCATGTTCAAAACAAGGCTGGCAAGCGGTATTATACTTGTAATTCTGGCTGTAATTGTGGTGAGTACGGGAGGAGGACTTCTGTACGGCGTGACTGCGGCAATCTCCCTGATCGGGATGTTTGAATTATACCGCGTAATGGGTATTGAAAAGAAGAGTCTGGGGCTTATCGGCTATATTGCCGGTATTTCCTACTATGGCCTGTTGTGGTTTGACGGGCAGAAATACGTTACTTTGATGGCGATTGCGGCTTTGATGCTGCTTATGACAATTTATGTATTTACATTTCCCCACTATGGTACGGAACAGGTGACCGTTGCTTTCTTTGGCATCTTTTATGTTGCGGTTATGCTTTCCTATCTCTATCAGGTGCGGGCGATGGCGGACGGAAGATATCTGGTATGGCTTATTTTCCTGAGCTCCTGGGGCTGTGACACATGTGCTTACTGCAGCGGGATCTTATTTGGAAAACACAAGCTGGCGCCGGTCTTGAGCCCGAAGAAGACGATCGAGGGAGCCGTCGGCGGAGTGATTGGAGCCGCCATTCTGGGGTTTGCCTATGGGGCCGTATTTGGAGGCAGTATGGCGGAGATTACGAATCCGCAGGCGGCCTGTGCGGCGGCCTGCGGAATTGCGGCGGTCATTTCCCAGATTGGAGATCTGGCGGCTTCGGCCATCAAGAGAAACCACGACGTGAAGGATTATGGACACCTGATCCCGGGACATGGCGGTGTCCTGGACCGGTTTGACAGTATGATATTTACTGCGCCGGCCATATTCTTTGCGCTCACATTTTTAGGATAACGATCAGGTACGGGGAAAGGACGCTCTGCATAGAATGATCGGAGCGGTAGATGTATACGGAAGAAAGGCAGACAGGATACGATGAAAAAAATTGCAATACTGGGTTCTACCGGTTCAATCGGGACACAGACATTGGACGTGGTCAGGACGAATAAAGATATAGAAGTGACTGCTTTAGCTGCCGGAAGCAATATCACGCTTCTGGAAGAACAGATTCGCGAGTTTGGTCCCAAACTGGCCGCAGTCTGGGATGAGAAAAAGGCGGCAGAACTGAAAGACCGCGTCCGCGATCTGGATGTGAAGATCGTAAGCGGAATGGAAGGCCTTTTGGAGGTTTCCACCGAACCATCCTCCGAGATACTGGTGACGGCCATTGTCGGAATGATTGGAATCAGGCCGACGATTGCGGCGATGGAAGCCGGAAAAGATATTGCCCTTGCCAATAAGGAGACACTGGTGACGGCCGGCCATATCATTATGCCTCTGGCACAGGAAAAAAATGTGAAAATTCTGCCTGTCGACAGCGAGCACAGCGCTATTTTCCAGAGTTTAAACGGCGAGAAGATGAACCGGATACATAAAATTCTTCTGACTGCGTCAGGCGGTCCGTTCCGGGGAAGAACGAGAGAACAGATGAAAGAAATCCGGGTGGAGGATGCGCTGAAGCATCCGAACTGGACGATGGGCAGGAAGATTACCATCGACAGCTCCACAATGGTGAATAAGGGACTGGAAGTAATGGAAGCCAGGTGGCTTTTCGGCGTTACAATGGATCAGGTCCAGGTTGTGGTCCAGCCGCAGAGTGTAATCCATTCTATGGTTGAGTTCGATGACGGCGCCGTGATTGCCCAGCTTGGGACACCGGATATGAAGCTGCCGATCCAGTATGCGCTCTATTATCCGGAACGGAAGTTTTTGCCCGGCGCGCGGTTAGATTTTGCCAAACTTGGGCAGATTACCTTTGAAGCTCCTGATTTTGATAATTTCCATGGACTTTCCCTGGCTTACAGGGCCGGAAAGCGCGGCGGAACGCTGCCGACTGTTTTCAATGCGGCCAATGAGCTGGCGGTCCGGAAATTTTTAGACAGGAAAGCGGGATACCTTGCGATAACCGATATGATCGAAGCTGCGATGGAGCAGCATCACGTGGTGGAGAATCCGTCGGTGGATGAGATTCTTTCCGCGGAGCAGGAAACTTATGACTTTATAGAGAGCAGGTGGTAGATTGTTAAGTTTACTTGCGGCAATTCTTGTATTTGGTTTAATCATACTGTTTCATGAATTTGGGCATTTTCTGCTGGCAAAACGCGGCGGAATCTGCGTGGTGGAATTTTCCCTGGGAATGGGGCCGAGACTTTTAAGCACGGTAAAGGGCGGTACCAGATATTCACTCAAACTGTTCCCTTTCGGGGGCTCCTGCATGATGCTGGGGGAGGATGATGATTTATCAGACGAAGACAGAGATGAGAAGGCCAGAACAGATATAGCCAGTAAAGCAGCTTACGGGGAAGATGAGTTTAAAAGTACAGAGGACACCCATGACGGTACGAATGCGGAAAAAACGCGGAGTTATGCGGGAATCGAGCTGGCGCCGGGCGCCACGGGCGTGTCATTCAATGAGACATCGGTGTGGACGCGTTTCCTCGTCATTGCGGCGGGACCCATTTTCAACTTTATCCTGGCATTTGTCTGCGCCTTTTTCGTAATCAGTTATGTGGGATACGATCCGGCGCAGGTTTACGATGTGGTTGAGGGTTATCCGGCGGCGGAGGCGGGACTGGAACCCGGGGACGTAATTACAAAGATAAATGGAAAAAGCATTAAAATATACCGCGATGTGCTTGCCTATACGAGTTTTCACCAGGGTGAAACCCTGAATATCGAGTACAGGCGGGGAGAGAAGCTGTATCAGGCGGTGCTCGAACCGAAATATTCCGAGGAAAATAAGTCATACATGATGGGAATCAGCGGAGGCGTCTACAACCGGCCGGAGTCCGTTTTCGTGACGGCGAAGTACAGCGCTTACGAGCTGAGGTACTGGATCAACCTGACCTTCAAGAGTCTTGAGATGATTGTAAAACGGCAGGTGACGACGGACGATATTGCGGGACCGGTCCGCATTGTTTCCATGATCGATACCACGGTGAAGGAGAGCAGCGAATACGGGCTCATGGTGGTGCTTGTCAATCTGGCCAATATGTGTGTGCTTTTGAGCGCCAACCTGGGTATCATGAACCTGCTTCCGATCCCGGCGCTGGACGGAGGCCGTCTGGTATTCATCATACTGGAAGCATTGAGAGGCAGGCCGATCGACAGGGAAAAAGAGGGCATGATCCACATGGCCGGTATGGCGGTGTTAATGGTGCTGATGGTATTTATCCTGTTTAACGATATCAGGAATATGCTGTAAACAGTGCTGTATTGTATCACGAACAGTAAATGGGCTGTGGATGAATTACGCAGTACAGCGCCGTGTACACGGGAGGTTTAAGATGGCGTACAGAGATGAAACGAAGACGGTTCAGATAGGAAAAAAGGTTATTGGAGGCGGAAATCCGATTCTGATCCAGTCGATGTGCAATACGAAGACAGAAGATGTAAAAGCTACGGTCGCCCAGATTCTGGAACTGCAGAATGCGGGCTGTGACATCATCCGTGTGGCGGTTCCGACGATGGAAGCGGCCATGGCCCTGACGGAGATCAAGAGGGCGATCCGGATTCCGCTGGTGGCGGATATCCATTTTGATTACCGCCTGGCAATCGCCGCCATCGAGTGCGGGGCCGACAAGATCCGGATTAATCCGGGCAATATCGGGGCGGAGGAGCGCGTCCAGGCCGTTGTGGATAAGGCGAAGGAGTATGGCATTCCGATCCGGGTGGGCGTCAACAGCGGTTCCCTGGAAAAACATCTGATAGAAGAATACGGCGGCGTGACGGCGGAGGGAATTACCCGGAGCGCCCTTGAAAAGGTGGCGCTGATTGAGAGGATGGGATATGACAACCTCGTAATCAGCATTAAGTCCTCCGATGTATTGATGTGCGTAAAAGCGCATGAACTGATTGCAAAGAAGACGAGATACCCGCTTCATGTGGGCATCACGGAGGCGGGAACCCTGCTTTCCGGCAACATCAAGTCAGCCGTCGGCCTGGGCCTTATCTTAAATCAGGGCATCGGCGATACCATCCGCGTTTCGCTGACGGGAAGCCCGGTGGAGGAAGTGAAGTCCGCGAAGCTGATTCTGCGCACCCTGGGGCTCAGAAAGGGCGGCATCGAGGTCGTTTCCTGTCCGACCTGCGGAAGAACCAGCATCGATCTGATTGGACTCGCAAACAAGGTGGAGACTATGGTCCAGGAGTATGATTTGGATATCAAGGTGGCCGTCATGGGCTGCGTGGTAAACGGACCCGGGGAGGCCAGGGAAGCCGATCTTGGAATTGCCGGCGGAATCGGGGAAGGACTGCTGATTAAAAAGGGCGAGGTGCTTAAAAAGGTGCCGGAAGAAGAACTTTTACCTGCGCTCAAAGAAGAGCTTGACAGGCTGGCCGGAAAACTGTAATAATACAGGATATGAGCCGCGGAGAAAAGCTCAGATTGCGGGAATGAAAAATAAGGTGATGGAATGAAATCGTTTTTGGAAGTATTTCCTGATTTACATATTGCAGATAATGTGAGAGAGCTTTTTGAGCTGGTTAAAGTGGAGAAGGTGGCCACGACCAGGGATAGAAGCTCTATCCGCATTTATATCGACAGTCCCAGACTGATTCACAAACAGAATATCTATAAGCTGGAGGAGGGCATTAAATCCCAGCTCTTCCCCGGAAAAGCAGTCACAATTAAAATTCTGGAGAAATACCATCTGTCCGGCCAGTACACGCCCAGAAAACTGATGGACGTATACCGGGACAGCATCCTGATGGAGCTTAAAAACTACAGCATTCTCTTGTACAATATGTTCCGCAAGGCCGAGCTCGCCTTTGATGAAAAGGATCTTCTGACGATGGAGCTGGAAGATACGATGATTACGAAGGACAAGGCGCCGGAGCTGGTACGGATTCTGGAGAAGATTTTTACGGAGCGCTGTAATATCCCGATGGAAGTAAAACTTACATACCGTCCTGCACAGGTGAGAAAGAGGGACGAGGACGGGCCGGCCGTCATTTATATGAATCAGGACGGCGCCCAGGCGCCATACGGCGGAGTATCAGAGCCGCAAATGCAGGGAGATTCCTTGGCTCCGGCGGCGGATCTGCCCTTCGACGAGGGCAGCACGGTGTTGAAACCGGTTGGAGATCTCAACTTCCAGGTGGAGAAGAAACAGAAGGCCTCCCCCGAAGCGGGCGGAAGAGCCGCCCAGGGAAAACAGGGCGGTGATCAGAACGGGAAAAAGGGAAAAGGAGATTTTGGCGGCAGGGACGGCAAGAAAGAGTACCGCCGTTCAGGCTACGGCAAGAAATCAGACAATCCCGATGTCCTTTACGGCCGTGATTTCGATGAGGAATCTACGGAGATAGAAAAGATTGAGGGCGAGATAGGAGAAGTTGTAATCAGGGGAAAGATTTTAGCTACGGACGTCAGAGAGCTTCGGAGCGGAAATTCCCTCTTTATTTTCAGCATCAGTGATTTTACCGATACGATCAGCGTCAAGGTATTTGCACGTGAGGATTCCCTGGAAGACCTGAAAAATGCGACGAAGGCAGGGCAGTTTGTCAGACTGAAGGGTGTGGCCAACATCGACCGTTTTGACGGTGAGCTTACCATCGGTTCTGTTGTGGGGATCAAGAAGTGCGAAGATTTCACGACGAAGCGCGTGGACAATGCCCCGGTTAAGAGAGTGGAACTTCACTGCCATACAAAGATGAGCGATATGGACGGTGTGTCCGAGGTCAAGGATCTGATTAAAAGGGCAAAACAGTGGGGAATGGACGCCATGGCGGTCACGGATCACGGCTGCGCCCAGGCATTCCCGGACGCCAACCATTCGGTGGAGAAGGGGGACAATTTCAAGGTTCTCTACGGTGTGGAGGGATATCTGGTCGATGATATGAAAGACCTGGTTGAGAACGGCGCCGGACAGACCCTGGATCACACCTGTGTTGTTTTCGATATTGAGACTACGGGTTTTAGTCCCGTCAAGAACAAGATTATTGAAATCGGCGCGGTCAGGGTGGAGGAGGGAAAGATTGTCAATAGATTCAGCAGTTTCGTCAATCCCGATGTGCCCATCCCCTTTGAGATCGAAAAACTGACCGGAATCAATGACAACATGGTTCTGGATGCACCCAAAATAGAGAAGGTCCTGCCGGAATTCCTGAAATTCTGTGAGGGCGCGGTTATGGTTGCCCATAATGCCGGTTTTGACATCAGTTTTATAAAGGAAAATGCAAGGCAGCAGGGCCTGGAATTCAACCCGACCGTATTGGATACGGTTTCACTGGCCCGTGTGCTTCTGCCGAACCTGAACCGGTTTAAGCTGGATACAGTTGCCAAGGAACTTAAGATTTCACTGGCAAACCATCACAGGGCGGTGGACGACGCCGGGGCTACGGCTGAAATCTTTGTCCGTTTTATCAAGATGCTCAAGGAGCGCGATATTTTTGACCTCACTCAGCTGAATGCGCTCAGCAAAATGACGGTGGAGATGATCCGAAAGATGCCCACCTACCATATTATCCTGCTGGCGAAGAATGATATAGGCCGCATTAACCTGTACCGCCTCGTTTCAGAGTCCAACCTAACCTACTTTGCCAGGAGGCCGAGAATCCCGAAAAGCCTGCTGACCCAGTACAGGGAGGGACTTATCATTGGTTCCGCCTGTGAGGCCGGAGAGCTTTACCAAGCGCTGCTTCGCGGAGTGCCTGATACCGAGATACATAAGATTGTGGATTTCTACGACTATCTGGAGATACAGCCCCTGGGAAACAACGCATTTATGCTCAGGGATGAAAAGAGTCCGGTCAGCTCGGAGGAAGACTTAAAAGATATAAACCGCAAGATTGTAGATCTGGGAGTGCAGTTTAACAAACCGGTCTGTGCGACCTGCGATGTCCATTTCCTGGATCCGGAGGATGAGGTCTACCGGAGGATTATCATGTCCAGTAAGGGATTTAAGGATGCCGACGATCAGGCGCCCCTTTACCTGCGGACGACGGAGGAGATGCTGAAAGAATTTGAATACCTGGGCAGCGACAAGGCCGAGGAGGTGGTTATCACCAACACGAGGAAGATTGCCGCGATGTGCGAGCGGATTGAACCGGTGCGGCCGGACAAATGTGCTCCGGTCATCCCGAACTCGGATGAGACGCTGAGAAACATCTGTTACAACAGAGCCCATGAAATGTATGGTGAAGACCTCCCGCAGATTGTGGTGGCCCGTCTGGAAAGAGAGCTGAACTCTATTATTTCCAACGGTTTTGCCGTTATGTATATCATTGCGCAGAAACTGGTTTGGAAGTCCAATGAGGACGGCTATCTGGTAGGTTCGAGGGGATCCGTAGGTTCATCCCTGGTGGCCACGATGTCGGGTATCACGGAGGTAAATCCGCTGAGTCCTCATTATTACTGTACAAAATGCCATTTTTATGATTTTGACTCGGCTGAGGTAAAGAAGTTTTCGGGTATGGCCGGCTGTGATATGCCGGACAGGAAATGCCCTGTCTGCGGGGAACCTTTAACAAAGGACGGATTCGATATCCCGTTCGAGACATTCCTTGGATTCAAGGGAGATAAAGAGCCTGATATCGACCTTAACTTCTCGGGAGAGTACCAGAGCCGGGCACATACTTATACGGAGGTTATCTTCGGCAAAGGACAGACCTTCCGCGCCGGGACAATCGGCACGCTGGCCGATAAGACGGCGTACGGTTATGTAAAGGGATATTATGAGGACAGAGGCCAGAGAAAACGCCGCTGTGAGATAGACAGGATTGTTGGCGGCTGCGTCGGAGTCAGAAGGACGACGGGACAGCATCCGGGAGGAATCATCGTACTTCCCCATGGGGAGGAGATCTATTCCTTTACCCCGGTCCAGCACCCTGCCGACGATATGACGACCAAGACGGTCACAACCCATTTCGATTACCATTCAATTGACCACAACCTTTTGAAACTCGATATACTGGGACACGATGATCCGACCATGATACGAATGCTCCAGGATTTGACGGGAAAAGATCCTCTGACGGATTTTCCGCTGGATTCCAAGGAGGTTATGAGCCTGTTCCAGAATACGTCGGCCCTCGGAATCGAGCCGGAGGATATCGGCGGCTGTAAACTGGGCGCCCTCGGAATCCCGGAGTTCGGTACCGACTTTGCCATGCAGATGTTAATCGACGCCCAGCCGAAGTATTTCTCGGATTTGGTGCGCATTTCCGGTCTGTCCCACGGTACGGATGTGTGGCTGGGCAATGCACAGACCCTGATCCAGGAGGGAAAGGCGACGATTCAGACTGCCATCTGTACGCGAGATGATATCATGGTCTATCTGATCAGCATGGGCCTGGAGGAAGGCCTGGCATTCACCATCATGGAGAGTGTGCGTAAAGGAAAAGGCCTGAAAGACGAATGGATTAAAGAAATGACCGACCACGGCGTACCGGACTGGTATATCTGGTCGTGTAAAAAGATTAAATATATGTTCCCGAAAGCGCATGCGGCGGCCTACGTTATGATGGCCTGGCGTATTGCCTATTGTAAAGTATTTTACCCACTGGCTTACTACGCGGCATTCTTCAGTATCCGTGCCAGCGGTTTTTCCTACGTACTGATGTGCCAGGGACGTGAGAAGCTGGAATACCACCTTGCCGATTATAAAAAGAGGGCGGATACCCTCTCAAAGAAAGAACAGGATACGCTCCGCGACATGAGAATCGTCCAGGAGATGTATGCCAGAGGCTTTGAATTTACGCCGATTGACATTTTCAAGGCCAGCGCCCGAAGCTTCCAGATTGTAGACGGCAAACTGATGCCTTCCTTAAGCAGTATCGACGGACTGGGAGAGAAAGCGGCCGATGCTATCGTATTTGCCGCGGAGGACGGACCGTTCCTCTCAAAGGAGGACTTTATTAACCGTACGAAGGTGACAAAGACGGTCTGCGATTTGATGGGGGAACTGGGGCTGCTGGGATCGCTGCCAGAGAGTAATCAGCTTTCGCTGTTCGATATGGTGATGTGATGAAAAATGAGGTTGCCGCCGATGATACAGGGACGGGGCGGTGAGTGGGAAGGAGTGAGTCTTCGGTCCCGGTTTGGGTTTGGTCGCGGGTGGGGAATCCGGGCAGAAAAAGTTCCTGTTCACTCCGTGCCCAGCAATACGCTACGCGATGCACAGAAACGGTAAAAACACCGTTTCGCGCCGTAATCCTCGGGTTTTCTGTGACTTACGCTACGCTGCACTCACAAAAAACGCCTCGCGGAATATAACCTGTTCACAAAAATATATTTTTCCTTTCCCCACGGGCAGGCTATGACCGGGACCGAAGACACCGGGGCTGCTGTCCGCCCCGTCCCTGGGGCTGTTGGTGATGATGGCAGCCTCTTTTTTGGGGAGGGGAGAGTGGTTGTTTCTGCTTTTTGGCGGAAGCTTTATGCGGGTGAGGGGGAGAAAGTTGGGCCGTGGGAAATCAATTTTGGAGAAATACCAGGTTTAGAAAAATTCATTTTTGATTGGTTGAGAATTGTTGAGTGGTGAAATACGATTGCGGTTTATGGATAGAGTTTGTTTCTTTTTTGATTAAGGGGCAGGCTTTTTTTGTTTTTAAGTTTTAAGGGAGGATGTCTGGATGATGAAGTCGGAGAGGTTAAAGCCGAAGAGGCTAAAGCGGGGAGATACGGTTGCTGTTGTGAGTTTATTGACCGCCATCCGGAACGCCGCCCCGCCCCAATCCTCCACCCCAAGAAAAATCAGAACAACCAGCTGCCGCAGGCCGGAGCGGAGTGGTATGCGATACACTCGGCGTCTTCAGTCCCGGTCACAATCTGCCTGTGGGGAAGAAGGGGGAAAAAGATTCCGGAGGGAACCTGGGAGTTCATCGGCACTTACCGAGGTTTTTCACGAGGTTAGTGCCGTTATGTACTCCGAAGAGCGCAAGCGTTTCCCGGAGGAACTTTTTCTGCCCGGATTCCCCACCCGCGACAAAACTAAAGCCCGGGACTGAAGACTCATCCTCCCCCTCTCACCATTCCGCCCCCCGGCCGTCCCGGCGGCGTTCTCATTTTTCATCAAATCTCAATTAATTCATATTCCATCGACCCAATCCCCAGCTTCTCAGCATGTTCCAGAGCCACTTTCCAGTTTGTTTCTGGGTGGATATCCGTGAAATGGTCATGGTGGCAGTGCTCACGCTCATCCAGAATGGTTCCAGGAATGGCTGGCTGTCTGTTTACGGCATCGGCACAGGCCATATCAAGGGCAACCGGATCAAAGGAAGCAAACATTCCCACATTGGGGATAATAGCTGCATCGTTTTCCGCATGGCAGTCACAGTATGGCGATACATCCACCACGAGGCTGATGTGGAAATGAGGCCTGTCTTTTAATACGGCGTAAGAATATTCCGCAATTTTTTTATTTAAGATGTCATTGGACTCATCGCCGCGGTTTGCAACGGCATCCACCGGACAGACACCGATACAGCGGCCGCATCCCACACATTTATCGGAATCAATCGATGCTTTTTTGTCTGTAATGGTAATTGCATCGTGGGCACAATTGCGTGTGCAGGCTCCGCAGCCGATACAGCGTTTTGTCAGGACAAAGGGGCTGGTGGCATTGTGCATCTCCATTTTTCCGGCCCGGGAACCGCAGCCCATGCCGATATTCTTCAAAGCTCCGCCGAAGCCGGTAGCTTCATGTCCCTTGAAATGGCTTAATGAGATAAAAATATCCGCATCCATAATGGCGCGTCCAATTTTAGCCTCCTTTACATATTCCCCGTCGATTGGCACAAGGACGTCATCCGTGCCTTTAAGACCGTCGGCAATCAGAAGATGACAGCCGGTGGTAAAAGGATTGTATCCGTTCGTGTAGGCTGAATCCAGGTGATCCAGCGCATTTTTACGTCCTCCCACATAGAGGGTGTTGCAGTCGGTGAGAAAGACCTTGCCGCCCTGTTCCTTGATCAAATCCACAATAACCTTTGAATAGTTGGGGCGCAGATAGGCCAGGTTACCCGGCTCCCCGAAATGGATCTTGATGGCGGTGTACTGGTTTTTAAAATCAATCTGTTCCAGCATACCGGCTCTCTTCACGAGACGGGCCAGCTTTTGAAGAAGATTTTCTGAAAATGTAGCCCTTAAGTTTGTGTAGTATACTTTTGAAGCAGTCATAGATACCTCCCTGAGTTTTTTTATGTGCTTGATGTTTTTATAAATGATTTGAATAGATATAAATTCTTTGAAATTATATCACAAAGAGGAGAGGAATGCTACTGTAATAAGACAGGCCGGATGCAGCAGAGAGAATTTTTGATGAAAAAATCGGTTGTATATTAACCATTGCCGGACAGCATCATGGTTTCCTGAGAGATGCAGAAGACGACGGTTGATAACTACAGTATATGACAGAGGGGCAGGATGTTCAGGGCAGACAGGAGAAATTTTGAAAATGCGCTCTGTGATATTGTACTGTCAGGAATTTTATGGTAGACTGTAAAATAATTTTACAACATTATAATGATTTATATTCAGAGGAGGACACACCAATGAGCCAAGAGCGTTCAATTGAGACTACCTGTATCCAGGGCGGCTGGCAGCCGAAGAATGGCGAGCCGAGGATACTTCCTATTTATCAGAGCACAACATTCAAATATTCCACCAGTGAGCAGATGGGACGTCTTTTCGATTTGGAGGAGAACGGCTATTTCTATACAAGACTTGCCAATCCCACCAATGACGCTGTGGCCGACAAGATCCGTGAGATGGAGGGCGGAGTGGCGGCAATGCTGACCTCATCCGGCCAGGCTGCCAATTTTTATGCCGTTTTCAATATCTGCAATGCGGGTGATCACTTCATCTGTTCCTCCACTGTTTACGGCGGAACATCCAACCTCTTTGTCGTTACGATGAAAAAGATGGGCATTGAAGTTACACTGGTTGATCCGGATGCCCCGGCGGACGAGATCGAGAAGGAGTTCCGTCCGAATACGAAATGCGTATTCGGCGAATCACTTGCCAACCCGGCCATGGTGGTGCTGGATTTTGAGAAGTTTGCAGCCCTTGCACATAAACATGGGGTTCCTTTTATCGTAGATAATACATTTGCAACGCCGATTAACTGCCGCCCGTTCGAGTGGGGCGCAGATATTGTAACCCATTCCACGACAAAATATATGGACGGCCACGGAATGAGCGTGGGCGGGTGTATCGTGGACAGCGGCAACTTCGATTGGGAGGCCAATGCGGAGAAATTCCCGGGACTTACAACTCCCGATGACTCCTACCACGGAATTATCTATACACAGAAGTTCGGCAAAGGAGCTTATATTACAAAGGCAACAGCACAGGTAATGAGAGACCTGGGTTCCATCCAGGCGCCTCAGAATGCCTTCCTTTTAAACATCGGCCTTGAGACGCTCCATCTGCGCATGCCACGGCACTGTGAGAATGCGATGAAGGTTGCCGAATTCCTGAAAGCCCATGAGGAAGTGGCCTGGATCAACTATCCCGGCCTGGAAGATGATAAATACCACGATCTGGCTATGAAATATATGCCGAACGGTACCTGCGGCGTTATCGCATTCGGATTAAAGGGAGGCCGTGCAGCGGCTGCCGAATTTATGGATAAGCTGAAGCTGGCCGCCATCGTTACCCATGTGGCCGACGCCCGTACCTGCGTGCTTCATCCGGCCAGCCATACACACCGTCAGCTTTCCGACGAACAGCTCGTAGAGGCGGGCGTAGATCCGTCCCTGATCAGACTGAGCGTCGGTATTGAGAATGCGGATGATATCATCGAGGATATCAGACAGGCCCTGGAAGACTAATTGACAGAGACAGAAGTAATAAGATGATAATACGGCAATGAAAAGGCCGTTCCGAGAGCAGACAAAGGACAGAATATCCTGCCCGTCCCTGCCCCGGAGCGGTCTTTTTTTAATTCACAGGAAATTATGTCCTATGAATCAAAAAACGCTCCGCGAGGATGCACACGCCGCGCAGAGGCAAATCGCTGCTGAAGCAGCCGCGCGGCAGCGAAAGAGTCCCGCGGGCGGGATCCTTTGTCTTGCGCAAAACATGAAATATGTGTGCACTTAAAATGTGTTTTGGTAAAATAAAGTTCATTATGGTAAGGCGAATTCAGGCTCGTTAATTATTTGCTATAATACATCAGAAAAGAAGAACAGTTGGGAACCGACAGGAAATAATGATGTAAAAAAGATACGAAAGAGGAGCTTGAGGATGAGAGAGACAGTGAAAAAATTTAAGGCCGAGTGGAAACAGAGATTTTCATGGGTTCTGATTTGCGTGATAATGTTCCAGACCATTACCGTGGGACAGGGATTGCCCGCCTATGCGGGAGGAAGCAGTAAAATCGATATTAAAGATTACGCAACACCCTCAGAGGCATTCGACTATATAGAGCTGTGGTCGGAAGAAGACAAAGTACAGGCCGACGGATTTGAGCTGAATCTTGAGCTTGCGTTTAACAACGATTTTCTGGAGCAGGAAGTCGAAAAAGCCCTTGAAAAAGCCGGGGACGATTATATTAACGAGTGTGCGGACATTGATTTCTCTTTCAGAGTGAAATGTGAGTTTTTGAAAGAAAACATGGATTTCAAGCCTCAGAAAATCGTCTATGGTGGAGAGGCCATAGGCACCCTGATAACCGAAAATCATAAGAATTACCTGGATATCAGAATCGAATTTAATAAAGAAGTAATATATAGCAGTGAAAATATTAGCGCCGGAGGCAGTTTGTCGCTGGAGGTTTCAGAGGGCCATAACGGCGCCGGGATTCAGATAAAAGACAATAAGGACGGAAGCGTCACCGTTAAAATCGGTTCGGGAGAGCCGGACGATCCCGACGAAAAAGGAGCCTATTCGATCAGTAAGAAAGCATCATCCAGTGAGGCGGATGCCGGTATCACTTATACGATCACGGCCAGGGCCTCCTCCTCGGAAGCGGCTTCTGCCTCCGAGCCGGCCAGCACATCAAAGCTGTCTTCCAGATATGACGACATCGATGACTGGGACACCTGGCAGGCCATGGACGATGATGATGAGGATGTGGAGGAACCCGGAACAAGCAGCCAGATAAGGAAAAGGAAACACACAAAGAAATCCGCCGGTATAAAGAAAGCGATGGGACTCGAAAAATCCTATTCTCTGGAAGGAAAGTACATCATTGATGAGATCCCGTCCGAGCTGGAAGTAATCGGAATTTACGCTGGTTCGGGAGATGACAGGGAGGAACTTACACCGCTTCAGGATTACTATAAAGACGGAAAAGTGGTCTATCCGATTGCCAGCCCATCCTCTGCCGGAATGAAGTCGGATACCGCAGGCAATATCACGGAAGCGGTCATCACCGTGGAGACGAGACTGAATGATTCCATCATCACCGGAATGGAAAAGTGGGGGACTGTCCGTGAGCTGGATGTGGAAAATAAAGTAGCGCTGCGCGACAATGCGGCGGGCACAAAAGATTTGGCCTCCGATAAGACGACGACCCACAAGAGGCTGGAACAGACAATCACGAAAGACGGACAGGAAGTCGGGGTGGACGGCAGGGTGATCCGCTGGAATATCCGTCTTAGCACGGTACTTGTTGCCGTTGATTCGGCGTATCTGATCGACTGGCTCGGCGACAGGCTTACATACAGCGGCGTTATCCACGTAAAAGACAGCAATGGCGGCGGGGATGGGGAGGATGTGGCATTATCGGACAGCGATATTTCACTCGATTTGGGAGAAACTTCGCCGGATGCTTATTTTAACAACGCGGATTCCATGAAGGAATTTATGGAACTGGTATCGGAAAAGGTGCCGTCATCCTCTTCAGAAGCGGTGAAATTCACATATACCTATAAAGACAGGGAAACTTCCGGTAAAGAGACGGTTCACACCGCAACCGGTTTTATTCTGCCTGCCCTTAATTTGATTAACCGGGATCTGGAAATCGTGTATGATACGGACGTTGGGATGGGAGGCCATACCGTGACAAGCGGAAGCGGCACCGTGACGAACAACGCCGCCTTTGTCCACAGGCATTATAAAGGGGAAGGACCGGGAGAATGGGAGTGGCCGGAGAGCGTCGATCTTAAAAAAGAGGTTGAATACAACCACGAGGCCCTGAAAAAGTCTGTAACAAATTATGATATGGCTACGCAGACCATGAGCTGGAAGTTTGAAATCAACCGCTCGAAGTCCAGGTTGGATGAGTTCACGCTGACCGATGTGTTTGATAACGGCAGACAGGTGATTCTGGAAAATGAGGGCGATCTAAAGCAGGGGAAGCTGATCCTGCACAAGGCGGATCGGACTGCTTTAGAGAATGAGACGGATTATGAATTATTGGAGGGCGCATCTCCCGACTATTTTACCCTGATCGATTCAGACAATCAACATACACTGACCGTGCATCTTGAGGACGTAGAGCCGGAAGATTATTATTACTTTACGATAAAAACCAGGGTTATTGATCCCGAAATTCTGGGCAATGAAGATGCAGTGCTTAAAAATACCGCATCATATCAGGTTAAAACAGGAGAGCAGGACTACGAAGGAGAAGCTTCTGCCGTCCGGAAGATAAAGATGCCGTTTATCAGCAAGGATGCCGTTGATACATATGATTATGAAAAGAACCTGGTAAAATGGAAAATCGGTTACAATGACGACAATATTCTTTTGAAGGATTCCATTTTGACGGACAGCCTGCCGGAGGGAGTAATCTTTTCCCCGGACGGTGTTGCGGATGGCCAGGCGGGAAATGGTTGTGAAATTACGGGAATTGAGGTTAAGGAGAGGACTTCGTCGGGCATTGGGGATTATAAAAAAGTCACTTTTGAAAAACTGCCAACGGAACCGAATGCAACGCCGTCGGATGCGGAAGAGGTGCTCAGATACAGACTGAACGATTCAGAAAACCATATCCTATCCGTTCTCACAAGGACAAATACGACGGACAGGGGTTACAGCAAACAGGATATGATTTTCGTACTGTATGAAAAATCTGCGTCGGGGGACGGGCTTGGACAGATGATCAGCGAGAACGCCTTCCGGCTCGAATTTACAACGTATGTGGAGGAACCCTACAGGCGGAAGGAATTTAAATCAAACGATTCCATTTTGCTAAACAATACGGTGAGACTTGACAGCTTTGTCATCTCTTCGCGGGAGGAGCAGGGAACCCCCGTCAAAATCGAGAGAACGGCGGATGCAAACCATGTTGCCGCTAAACAGATAACAAAAGAGGGGCAGTTTCACAATTACAATAAAAATGGCGGGGAATACGACGGCCTGCCCTGGCTGGAATGGGAAGTGACGCTCAATAAGACAGGCGCCGATTTCTCGGGAGTCACCGTGAAGGATGAGATGCAGGATTACCTGGAACTCGATCCCGACAGCCTGCAGATTTATAAAACTTCGATGAATCCGTCGGGGGAAATCACAAGTCCCGGACAGATGACGCCGCTTACCACAGGAGAACTGGATGAGAATTTCACGATCCTTAAAAATGGGGCATATTTTGACATTTCCTATCAAGAGAATGCACCGCTTGCCAATACCCCAATCGTGTTACGGTATCATACAATGATTGTAGATTCGGTACCGGACGGAGGCGTGAAGAATAAAGTTATCGTCAACTGGCCGGACGGCAGAAGCGATGAATCTGAGAGTACCAATACGGACGCGAATAATTTCAGAAACACCGTATTTGGCCAGCTGTCAAAGCTTAAAATGGCAACCGTCACAAAAAAGAGCGCAAACTCCGCCGGAGGAGGCCATGTGCTGGAGGGGGCGAGGTTCAACCTGGTTCCTGTATATGAACGTTCCTCACCGGGGACAGAGAACCTGTGGACTCCGGTCAATGACGCCACGATGGTGAAATCCAGGACCAGTAACAGCTCCGGGCAGATGTTTTTTGTCCGGCTGAAGAATGATGTAATCTACCGGCTGGATGAGACGAAACCGGCCCAGGGCTATGATCTTGATTCTTATGAGACACAGTATCTGCTGTTTACGGGCGGTATGCCTGAAAAACTGCCTTCTGATATTTCAAAGGATGCACTTCATGTGCAGGATACCGGAAGCGGCGTGCTCAAGATGAACATGGATGTCCTGAATTCGCCCCGGACCGGAGCGGATAACAGGCTGGAATTTAGTAAACAGGATCAGTCCGGAACCCCGTTAGACGGCGCTGATTTCCTTTTAACGGATCCGAGCGGCAGGCTGAACCCGCGAAGGCCGGACAGTTATGAAAATGGAAAGGTAATTTTTGAAAATCTGGATCCCTCTATGACTTATCATCTTGAGGAGGCAGCGCCTCCCTACGGTTATCAAAAAGCGCCGGGATATCTGGAGGTCAAGGTGCTTCACGACGGTGAAAACGGGTTTAAGGTGGAGACAAAGGCAGTCGGCGGATTTCCCTATACGGCGGACAGGACGGCCAGCCCTTCGGAAGCCGTTGTGACCAACACACGGCTGCTCACGGACCTTGCCTTCTATAAGACGGATCAAAATTATCATCCGGTCGACGGCACGGTTTATCCGATCCGGTTCCATGTGGAAAGAAAAGAGAAGGGGGAGGCAGATACCGCCTATGCGCCTTATCCAGGCAGTGATTCAGATTCGGTGCAGATTGATGAGGACGGACTCGTAGAGCTTTATGCCCTGCCATGCGGCGTCTACCGCCTGACCGAAGATTTTGAGGCGGTAAAAGATAAGCTGGCCGGGGAACAGAAGCCACAGGTGATTGTCGTGTACATAGAGCCGGATACATCATCCTACAAGTCCACGGAAGTGACCTTCTATAATGTGACGGAAAAGGAAACAGATGCGGCAGAACCGGTTCCGGGAGTGCTGAACGTACCGAGCGGCCTTATTATGCCGAAGGACGCTAAGGCGCTTAACGTGGTTAACGATTTTCCGTACGGGTATATCCAGGTTAACAAGACAAAGGCCCTGAAGCTGGACGGCAGCCTGATCATGACGGATGAACCCGTCGAAGGAGCCGTATTTGAAGTGTATGAAGGGGTAAAGGACGGAACTGTCTGGAAACCGATTGACGGGTCACAGCCGCTTCTCAGCCTCAGAACCAATTCCGGGGGCCATTTTGACCGTGAGGATATGGGAAAATTACTTATGGCAGGCAGGACCTATCTGGTCAAAGAGGTGGATTTGCCGGATGGCTTCTATCACGACAGCACCTTAAATTATCCCGGATATGACGGCCTGGAAACCAGGGGATTTATCCCCGTCACCATCGAAAAAGCCGGAGAAACATATTACATCGGCGCTGCGGAGCAGGGCGGCTCAATGCCTTATTCAAAGGACGGAAGGTATGCTTTCGGCACTGCAGAGCTTAGAACAGACGCCGACCCATCGCTTCTGTATTACAATATTGAGGCGTTGACGGGCAATATCAGGGGAGTCAAATACGGGGCATTCTATAACAGCAGCGGAACTGCCCTGAGAAAGCCTCTGGAGGGCGTTACATTCAGGATTACGCAGCTGCCGGTCACCGATACTTCTTACACCGGCACCGCGGTGACGGATGAGAAGGGCATTCTGCTCTTTGAGCACGTTCCGGCCGAAGCAGAGGGAACCGGCTACCGCCTGGAGGAAGTGGTACAGGCAGACGGTTACCAGACGCCGGACGGCAGCTCGCGGTTCGCAAGGGATATTATGGTAAAAGCGCATGAGACAGCCGCGGCGGATGATAATGGGGACACACTTGCCTTTATAAATGAACCTCTGGCTTTTGCACTCAGAGTGAATAAAACGGATTCCGACAGGGAACCCCTTGCCGGAGCGCAGTTTGAACTTCAGGTGAAGTCGGAGGACGGCTCGGTGACAAAGCTCTGTACCCTGAAAGAGACGGCGGGAGGAGTCCATGTCCTTCCGGATCCGGCCGTAGATGGGGAACTGATGAACCTTGGCAGCCCCGGCATCTGGGATTATTTTACCTACACAGGACGTGAGGATGTGGACGGCGCCCTCATTTCCGGCACGGAGCGTCCGGCGCTCTTCTACAGCGGTGATTTTGAATATCAGATAATGGAAGTAAACGCGCCGGAAGGCTACACGGCTGACGGCGGTATCTATACGGTTGATAAAAAAGAGGCCCAGGGCCTTAACGGCGGAGAATACAGGATCTCCAACGAAGCGGATGGAAACAGCTTTGTCAATGAGTGCTATAAAAATTCACTTCTGATTGAAAAGAGAATCGAAGGTGAAGATGGCTCCATTCTGTCGGGGGCCGACGGAGCCGATCTTTCGGGATTCCGTTTCCTGCTGACCGGAAAAGACGTTTCCGGAAAGGCAGTGGAGGAGCGGATCGGTGAAAAGGAGATAACCGGCGCCAGGGAGATCACAATCGTCCCGGCGGAGGGCATTTATCTTGAAATGGGAGCCGGCGGAACAATCGTTGTGGACAATGCCGGAGCCGGAACCTATATGATAAAGGAATTAGACAGCAGCCTGACCGCGCCGGGAGGAGCCTATCATCTGGATACAGAAGGTAAGACCGTGAAAATCCGGAAAAAAGAGACGGAGCCGGCAGGGGAGAAGGCGGTCTTCACAAACCGTCTGAAACGCGGTACCATAACGGGCCGGAAGGTAACCGCACCGGTGACGGAAAATTCCAGGGGACTGGAGGGCGCTGTGATGGGACTCTTTAAGGAGGGGACGGAGCGCTTTACGGCGGCCGATGCGTATCTGGGAAAAACGGCTTTAAGCGGCAGTGACGGCCTGTTCCGGTTTGAGGATGTTCCCTATGGAACGTATCTTGTTGCCGAGATAATGCCTCCGTCGGGCTACTATCTCAATGAAACGACGTCCTACCGCGTCACGCTTTCTTCCGATACGGAGAATCATGGAATAGAGCTTACAGGGAATCCTGCATCGGAGCTCACGGAAGCCGGTACAGACAGTGAAATCGTGATTGGTGACAGGAAGAAGGAAAGCGGAAGCCACGGCGGAAGCGGAGGCGGAGGAACCACCCCGGGTGGAAGCGGCGGCAAGGAGCCGACAGGACCGGGAGCCGAAACAAAACCGGAGGAAACAGGGACCCGGGAAAATCCGACCCAGGAACATGAAGCAGAAGAGAGTACCGCACCGCCCGCACAGGTACCGCCGGCTGTCATTCCTCCCTCGGATCAGAATGGAGCGCCGCCTGCAGTGATAGAAAAAGCACCGGACGGAGGAATCCGTGTGGAGATCCCGGATGACCGAATCGACCGGGTTATAGTCAAAAATGACCAGAATGAGGAGGTATTCCACGGAAAATACGATAACGGCGTGACAATAGACAGAACATTACCGGCTGGAAATTATGGCCTTACCACCATTGATGAAAGCGGCGTCCCACTGGGAGAATACCTGTTTACCATCGACGACAGCGGAGTGCCTTTGGCATCCCTTCCGAAAATGGGAGAGAGGACGGCTCTGTATCCGGCGCTGCTCCTGATTATGTTCGGAGGAATTCTCATGATGATATACGGCAGGAGAAAACGCCGGTAAGGTGACGCAACGGTTTAACGAAAATGGGATGCCCCGGTGGTAAAACCGTCGGGTGAAAAGCGGTAGGGTGAAATTACCCTATCGCTTTTTGTGCAGAAATGATATAATCTCCTTTATGGATTATCGAAATGCTGCCTTGACCGCCTTCGGTGCATATTGTGCAGCGTAAAAGCATGGTTTTAAAACGAGTAAAGGATGTGAAAGATACAAATGAAAAAATTAAGGGGATTGCTTAGAATTATTTTTGGCCGGACGACTTTTCTCGTCCTGTTTCTTCTGATTCAGATCGGCGTACTTCTGGCAGGGTTTAACTGGCTTAAGGAATATATGATTTATTTATACGGCGGTTCTTCCCTGCTGAGCGCCATTGTGCTTATCTATATTATCAGCAATGATGAGAATTGCAGCATCAAGCTGTCCTGGGTAGTGCCGATCCTGATTTTTCCCGTGTTCGGAACGCTTTTTTATCTGTTCCTGAAACTTCAGCCGGGGGTAAAGCTGATCAACAGGCGGATCCAGTCCCTCGAAAAAGAGGTTGCGCCCTACCTTATTCAGGATCCGGAGGTGATGAGGGAATTTAATAATATCAGTTCCAGTGAGGGCAACCTGGCCCGCTATATGAATAAGTACGGCAAATTTCCGGTATACCAGAATACCAGCGTCGAATATTTCCCTCTTGGGGACGACATGTATCCGAAAATGCTTGATGAGTTAAGGCAGGCGGAGAAGTTCATTTTTATGGAGTACTTCATTGTGGAGCGCGGAATTATGTGGGACTCAATTCTGGAGGTGCTGGAACAGAAGGTGAAAGAGGGAGTGGAGGTCCGTTTTATGTACGACGGCATGTGCTGTCTCGCGCTTCTCCCGTATTCCTATCCCAAAACACTTCAGACCAAAGGAATCAAATGCAAGATGTTTTCACCTGTGAAACCGGCCCTTTCCAGCTATCAGAATAACCGGGATCACAGGAAGATATGTGTCATAGACGGCCATACCGGTTTCACCGGCGGCGTGAACCTGGCGGATGAATACATTAACAGGAGGGAGCGGTTCGGCCACTGGAAAGATACGGCCGTGATGTTGAAAGGCGATGCCGTAACCAGCTTTACGATGATGTTTCTCCAGTTATGGGGGGTGACGGAGCCGGAGAAGGAAGACTACGGCCGTTTTCTCCTGCCGGAGGATTACCGCTTTCCGGAAGGGATGGACCGCTCCGGGTTTGTGATGCCCTATGCGGACAGCCCGCTTGACGGGGAAAATGTCGGGGAACAGGTATATCTCGATATTCTGGGCCATGCAAAGCGGTACGTGCATATTATGACGCCATACCTGATTCTGGACGATGTGACCCTGACCGCATTAAAATACGCGGCAAAACGGGGGGTTGAGACCATTATCATCATGCCCCACATCCCCGACAAACTCTATGCTTACCTGCTGGCCAGATCCTATTATGTGGAGCTTCTGCGGGCAGGGGTGAAGATCTATGAGTACACGCCGGGATTTGTCCATGCCAAGATGTTTATCAGCGATGATGAAAAAGCGGTGGTCGGGACCATCAACCTGGACTACAGGAGCCTTTACCTGCATTTTGAATGTGCGGCCTACCTGTATAAAAACAGCACCGTTTATACGGTGGAGGAGGATTTCCAGGCAACCCTCGGAATGTGCCGGCCGGTAACGCTCGAAGAGTGCCGCCGTTATTCGCCCCTCAAACGCTTTGCGGGCAAGGCGCTGAGATTGTTTGCGCCTTTGATGTAACGCAGCAGAAACAAAAAATAATATTCTGTGACTGGATGGAAATCGGATTTCTTTCGTTTCCTTCCGTCTCCGGGAAGCCGTCAGGCAGGGTCTTTGGGCCGCTGTATGCCGGCTTCCTTTTTTGCCTTGGTTTGCGGCCGGGTGCAGTCCGGTATCGCTCCATTTCTCATTTTAGCTTATGTCCATTTACCATTTCTTACACCTCAGCTGCCATTTCTTACATTTTCCGAAAAACATCATTAATATATCGAAAAACGATAAATATATATTGATTTTCAATTTTTACCATGCTATACTTCCTGTAACAGCGATGGTCCGTTTACCAGGCTGAATTTACCCCGGAGGTGTACTTTATATATGAACTGGAATAATGAAAAGTCGATAGGACTGACTAAGTTTTTTATTATTTTATTTGCGGCTGCGTATGTGCTGGTTGTGGCGTTCTGCCCGGTGATGACAAGGGAGTTTGTCAGGCATAGCTTTTCCGCGCGCGGAAAGGACGCCCTGCTGTTCACGGCGACAATCTATGCGAGCGCCGTACCTCTTGGAATTATTTTATGGAATCTCTACAGAATGATCGGGCGGATTGGAGAAGAACAGATTTTCAGCGAGGAGAATGTGAGATGCCTGCGGCTGATTAGCTGGATGTGTTTTGCCGTTGCCGCCGTCTGCCTGGTTTCCACGGCTTACTATGTGTTCTTCCTGATTATAGCGGCCTGTGCAGCCTTTATGGGACTGTTAATCCGGGTGATTAAGAATGTCTTTGAACGGGCCAGGGAAATCAAGGAAGAGAATGACTATACAGTATAGAGGGAAGGGGCTTAAATGGGAATCATAGTGAATCTGGATGTGATGATGGCAAAGCGCAAGATATCCGCCGGTGAACTGGCGGAACGTGTGGGCATCACTCCGGCCAATCTGTCAATACTGAAAAATAACAAGGCGAAGGCAATACGGTTTTCCACGCTGGAAGCCATCTGCAGGGAACTTTCCTGCCAGCCGGGAGATATTCTGGAATTTGAGGAGGAGTGATTATGGATCAGGAAGAATTAATGCCGAAAGAAAAGTTATCAGATGAAGAAAAATTGGCGTCTGAAAAGAGAGCAATATCCGAAGAGGGATTAATGCCTGAAGAGGGACTAATACCCGAAGTGAAAGTGATGCCTGACAGGGAACGAATGTTGATAGGGCAGGAGCCGCCTGAACGCGGCACAGGAGCAGATACGCGGGTATCTGCGGACGATGTAGGCGATCCGGCGGATAAAACCGCCACACAGCGCAGGGAATATGGATGGAATGACTACATCCTTGTTCTTACCGCGGCATTTGCTTCCTGGGCCTATGTGAGGGGGGCGGGGGTCTTTCCCGGTGCCTGGCTTCCGCTGTTTACAGCGCTGTTTGCATTTGCCGGGATTTTTTATCTGTCATCCTCCGGCAGGAAGATGGATGGGGAGGCGAAACTCTACTTTGTTTTCATGGCGGCTGCGGCGGTATGGTTTCTTGTCAAATATCTTCCGGGGCAGCAGGACTGGGAGCGGCAGGACATAATGCCCTATGTTGCACTGTTTCTGCACGGAGCGGGTGTTTACTGGCTGCTCACGATAGGAGGGGCAAGACTGAGAGGGCGGCTGGATGAAAGCTGCATCAGGGATTTGCTGAGAGGTTTTTTTGCTATTCCGTTTTCCCATTTTGATGAGGCCTTCCTGGTGGCGGTTCACGGAGTGAGAAAATTAAGGAGCGGCGATCAGGAGACGAAGAAAAGGCAGAAGGATAAAGCGGGGCAGATTCTGTTTGGAATCATCATGAGTATTCCCGTCCTCATTATTGTCCTGCCGATGCTGGCGGCGGCAGACGAGAGCTTTTCGGCTTTTACGGGGGGAATTTCACAATTCTGCCTGAGTCTGACACAGAAGTTTTTTGAGGCACTGTTATTTGGCGACTTTTTGTTAAATTTGCTGGTATTTTTAGGTACCTTTTATTTCTTTGGCCTTTTTTACGGCGCCTTTCATGCAAAAGTGACAAAAACAAAGAAATTAACGGGCGGGGCCGGTGCGGCGGTCAGGATTCCTTTCACGGTCATGATGTCCTTTTCAGCGGCTGTCTGCGGAGTTTATGTCCTGTTTTTCCTGGTCAAATTCTCTGACATCCTTATGAAGGCATTTTCGCACCAACAGAGTTTTGTATACAGTGAATACGCCAGACAGGGATTCTTTGAGCTGTGTTTTATCGCGGTGATCAATTTTATGCTGTTTTACTTTATCAAAGTGTTTTCCGACGGTGGGAACCGGACGGTTAAAAGGATACTTTCCCTGCTCAGTGTGGAGACGCTGGGATTTATTGTACTTGCATTTTCCAAAATGTGCCTTTATATTAGTGTATATGGTTTTACCTTTAAGAGGGTATTTACCAGCTGGTTTATGGCAGTACTGTTTGTCTCGTTCTCCAGGCTTTTCTACTGTACCTGGAAGCGGGGGAATGCCATAAAGCCGGCGGTTATTTTTGCCGCGGTCACCTTCCTCCTGCTGGCATACAGCAATATGGAGGTCTGGATGTACCAGGCAAACCTGATGATGGGCTTTTTATAACCGGCTTTTGCAGAGCGAAGGCGGCGGGCCTGTCCGGGAAGAAAGGAGAGGCGGATTTAAATTGACTGAAGGAGCACTTGTACTGGAAGGCGGCTCCCTGCGCAGCGTATTTACGGCGGGCGTCCTGGATACACTGCTGGAACATGGGATACAGCTTTCCTACGTAAACGGAGTTTCCGCCGGAACGATGGCGGGGATGAATTACATCAGCGGGCAAAAGGGGCGTATGCTCCGCATTAATAAAGAATATCTGCATGATAAGCGCTACATGGGACTTGGAAGTCTTGTGAAAAGCAGGCTGATATTCAATTTCGATTTCGTATTCGGGGAACTGAGCAATGAGCTGGTTCCCTTTGACTACGATTCTTTCTACAGTTCGCCGCAGAAGTTTGAGGTGGTGGCCACGAGATGCAAAACGGGAAAACCGGAATTTTTCGATAAGTTGTCGTGTCCGGAGATGATGCAGGCGGTCAGGGCCTCCAGCAGCATCCCGATGCTTTCGCGGATGGTAAAGGTGGACCATAAGAATTACCTGGATGGCGGAGTGTCTCTCCCCATCGCCTATGAGAGGGCATTTGAGCTGGGATATGAAAAGGTGGTCCTTGTTTTAACCCGCCACAGCGGTTATCGTAAGAAACCGGTTGGAAGACTTACTGCAAGAGCGTATGAGCGCTATTTTGCACCCCTGCCCAATCTGTTAAACGCACTTTACGAGGTGCCGGAACGGTATAACACGATGCAGGAGGCGATTGAAAACCTGGAGAAGGAAGGGCGAATCTTTGTCATCCGCCCCGAATTCCCGGTCCGGGTTTCAAGATTTGAGCAGGATGTAAGAAAGCTGGAAGAACTTTATGGGGAGGGAACCAGAATTGCGGAGAGCCGCCTGCCGGCTTTGACGGATTATCTGGGGATGACACCCGGGGAAAACAATAAGATACAGTAAAAAGAAGGCGGCGTCTGCAGGTGGAAACAGGCGGGCGCGCCTTCTTTTTTTAATTCATAGGAAACGGGAGTCCGGAAAACAGGACTCTTTCTTCTGCTCTCAAACAGGCCGGAACAGACTGCCGGTATTCTTCCGGGAGTCTGTACCCCTATCGGGGGGAAAGGGCGTGCCATCGTTCAAATACGCGGTATTTTCACAGTTAGAACACGAAATGCACACAAATTATTGGTATAGTAGCAACAAAGTAATTCGATGGAAAATGTATGAAATAAATGAGCAGTATTGAGAGGAGTTTTTTATGAATAGACAACGCATGGCTGTCTCTTTGGCGGCCGTTATGGCAATCACAGCGGCGGCTCCGATGACGGCCGAGGCTTCTTCCAGCTACAGCATGAGAAAGAAAGTGATTACGGCAGCGGGAATTATGACGGCGCAGTCCGACGACAGCAGCCTGGTGACGAGAGCGCAGTTTGCGAAGATGCTTGTAAACGCCTCCACCTACCGCAGCAGCATCAGTGCTGAAAATAATGTCTCCATATTTGCGGATGTAGACCGGAATAATGAGTACGCCTCCTATATAAGAACTGCCGTCGAGCAGGGATGGATGACGGGCTACCTCGGCGGCAAGTTCAAACCGGATGAGAATATAACCATGCAGGAGGCGGTAAAAGCAGTTTTAACCCTTCTGGGATATACGAATGAGGATTTTGGAAATAACCAGGCGGCGAACAGGCTGGCGAAAGCGGCCTATCTGGAACTGGACGATGAGATCGGCAAATCCGGCACCGAGGTTCTGAGCCGTTTCGACTGCGTCAATCTTTTTTACAACCTGATGAAAACCAATACAAAGGAAAATGAGGGAAAGAAAGCCACCAGTTCCACCGTTTACGCCTCGGTTCTCGACTTTACGCTGACATCCGACGGGGAGATCAATCCTCTGGAGGCGCTGGAAAGCAAGCTGAAGGGACCGGTTGCGGTAAAAGACAGGAGCATGGGCAGCATCCTTCCATTTTCCGTATCCAAGGCCTCGTTTTATCTGGACGGTGAGTCGGCAACAGCGGATGAAGTGGAGGATGAGGCAATCGTTATCTACTACAACACGGCTTCGAGGGCGGTTTACGGCTATTCGGAGAGCGGAAAGGGCGGCCGCGGCGCCACGGAGGGCACACTTGATGCAATTTACTACAAATCTTCGGATGTCATGATACCCACCTCCATCGTTGTCAGCGGCACGGAGTATGAACTGACTACCTCCGACATGCAGTTTGCCTTTTCGGTTTACGGCGATCTGAAGATTGGTGATGATATCATCGTTATCTGGGAAGACAAGCCGGCATCCGCGGATGAGGACAACGACAGTCCGGAATATCAGTTGATAGATTATATTGAGTAGTCGGGGAGAAGAACAAAATGAATGAAAGAGTGATCAGCCTGTTCAGCCGGATGCGGGATAAGGGCGTAAAGAAGACGCAAAAAGGAGGTAAAAAGAAAAAAATCATCCTTGTCGTGATAATGATTATCCTGTGTGCAGCTGCCGTTTTTTTCATAAACAGACAGAAGAAAATAAACGGGGCGGCCACACAGGGGCAGAAGGTGAATACGGCGTCCGTGGTAAGGCAGGATATTACATCCACGCTTTCGTCCTCGGGCACCATCTTACCCAAGGATACATACAGCATCACCTCCATGGCGGAGGGCGAGGTGATAGAGGCCAATTTTGAAGAGGGTGATCAGGTGGAGGCGGGACAAATCCTTTACCGGATCGACGCATCCTCAATGGAATCAAAACTCAGTTCCGCCAGCAATTCCGTGAGCCGGGCCGAGAGTAATTACAATGCCGCGGTCAGCGATTACAATGAAGCGGTCGGAAAATACAGCGGCAATACCTACAAGTCTACCAAATCGGGCTATATCAGGCAGCTTCATATAGAGGCCGGTGATAAGGTGAGCTCCAATACCCAGATTGCCGATATTTACAATGATCAGATTATGAAAATCAAAGTGCCGTTTTTAAATATGGAGGCGGCGGCCATTCTTCCCGGCAGCGCCGCGACCCTCACCCTCAGCGATACGCTGGAGCAGCTCACGGGTGTCGTGACGAGTGTCAGCACGATGGATGAGACGATGACGGGAGGACGGCTGGTGCGTTACGTCACCATCCAGGTGGAGAATCCGGGAGGCCTCACTGCAGATATGGCTGCCACCGCGGCCGTGGGAGAGTTTGTCTCAAGCGGGGACGGGACGTTTACAGCGACCGTGGATACCGTAATAGCGGCCGATCTCTCATCCAATGTAGAGGTGGAAGAGCTTCTTGTGAATGAGGGCGATTTTGTAAATGCAGGCAGTCCGATTTTCAGGATGAAGGCGAGCACTGCGGAAAAGCTGATTAAAACATACAAGGATTCCATGGATTCCGCTCAGTCGAGTCTGGAACAGGCCCAGTCGAGCCTCGATTCGACCCAGGATACATACGATGATTACACGATTACGGCGCCGATATCGGGGACCGTAATTAAAAAGAGTTACAAGGTGGGGGATAAGGTCCAGAACGGTTCCAGCGCTTCGGCCCTGGCCGTTATCTACGACATGTCCTCCGTCACCTTCCAGATGAATATCGATGAGCTGGATATCAGCAGCGTAAAAGTCGGCCAGACGGTTCAGGTATCGGCGGATGCGTTTGAAAATCAGAAGTTTACCGGCAAGGTAACCGGCATCAGCCTGGAGGGAACCAGCTCCAACGGCGTGACCTATTATCCGGTTACCGTGACTCTGGACGAAGTGGGAGGCCTGCTTCCGGGGATGAATGTGGACGGAACGATTATCGTAGATTCCGCTGAAAACGTTCTGGCGGTACCTGCGGACGCGCTTCAGAGGGGCAGTAAGGTTTATGTGAAGGATGATTCCGTCACGGAGGCACAGGGACGCGTACCAGCCGGTTTCCGGGAGGTGAAAGTGGAGACGGGGCTTATCAGTTCCGATTATGTAGAAATTACCTCCGGTGATTTACAGGAGGGCGATGTGGTATATGTGGCTGAGTCGAGCGCAGGCTCCGAAGGCGCTGCGATGATGATGCCGATGCAGATTGATATGCCGGCAGGCGGCCAGGGCGGCGGAAACCGCGGCAGCCAGGGCGGCGGACGGCCGTAAGAGGGGGTGAGGAAAGATGGATGAGAACAGGCCGTTAATTGAGCTTAAGGATATTCATAAGACGTACCAGATGGGTTCCGAGGAAGTGAGGGCCAACGACGGGATTAACCTGAGCATCGAACGGGGCGAGTTTGTAGCGATTGTAGGAAAATCGGGCAGCGGGAAATCTACGCTGATGAACATCATAGGAGCCCTGGATGTGCCGACCGACGGGGAATATTACCTGGGCGGGGAGGATGTCAGCCATATGTGCGACAACCAGCTGGCCGAAATACGCAATAAGATGATTGGATTTATCTTTCAGCAGTATAACCTGCTGCCCAGAGACAATCTCCTGGAAAATGTGGAACTTCCCCTTCTCTATGCAGGACTTTCCAAATCGGAACGCAGGGAAATGGCGATGAAATCACTTGAAAAGGTAGGGCTGGCTGATAAATGGGCCAGCAAACCGAAACAGCTTTCCGGCGGACAGCAGCAGAGGGTTTCCATTGCCAGGGCGCTGGCCGGAAGCCCGTCCCTGATCCTGGCCGATGAGCCTACGGGTGCCCTGGATTCCAGAACCAGCCGCGATGTGCTGGATTTTATGAAGGAACTCAACCGGGAGGGCAATACCATTGTCATGATTACCCATGACAGCTCCATAGCAATGGAGGCCCGGAGAGTCGTCCGGATACACGACGGTAAAATTAATTTCGACGGGGATGTGGAAGAGTATGCGGCAGTCATTTAGTTTAGCCCTGAAAAGCATATGGAGCAATAAAATGCGTTCGTTCCTGACGATGCTTGGGATCATCATCGGCGTTGCGGCCGTGATTATCCTGGTTGGCCTGGTCAATGGACAAATGTCGTATATGACGGAAAGCTTTTCCAGCATGGGGACGAACCAGATTTCGGTCAATCTGGTGAATCTGAGCACCCGCTCGGTGTCCGTTGATCAGATGTATGAATTCTATGAAGAAAACGAGTCCTATTTTGACCAGATGTCACCGAATGTCAGTGTCAGCGGCACGGTAAAATCGGGAAATGAATCCCTGACCAGCACGTCAATCACCGGCGTCAGCGAAGAATTTCTGGATTTAAAAAGCCAGGAGCTTCAGCAGGGCCGATTTATCCAGTACTCCGATATTTTATCCAGACAGAAGGTCTGCGTCATCGGATATTATCTCGCCACGGAGCTCTATGGAGGGGCCGACAAGGCCATCGGACAGACGCTCAAGGTCAACGGAGAGGCGTATGAAATCGTGGGCAGCGTGGAACGCCAGACCAGCGAAAGCGACGCGGTGGAGGAGGGAGGAAGCGATGATTTCATCTATATTCCCTATACCGCTGCGATGAAACTGTCCAGGAACGGGACGATCAACAATTATATTTTTACCACGAAGAATGTTGGAGATACCGAGACGGTGAAAGCACTTTTCGATGCATTTCTCTACCCGATTTTCAAGAATGAGGATCTGTACACGGTCACAGCCATGAGTGAGCTTTTAGATTCCCTGAACTCCATGATAGCGATGATGTCCATGGTGCTCGGTGGGATTGCCGGAATCTCCCTGCTGGTGGCCGGTGTGGGCGTAATGAACATCATGCTGGTATCCGTGACGGAGAGGACGAGGGAAATCGGAATCCGCAAATCCCTGGGAGCAAAAAGAAGAACAATTATGCAGCAGTTTGTGATAGAAGCCGCCGTGACAAGTTCCATCGGCGGAATCATAGGAATTATCCTGGGCTGCGCGCTGACCGGGGCCATCGGGAAAATGATGGGAATGACGGCGGTACCGACGGCCGGATCGATTCTCATTTCCTTCAGCGTGTCGGTGGGAATCGGACTGCTGTTCGGCTATATGCCCGCTGCCCGCGCAGCCCGGCTGAATCCGATTGAGGCGTTGAGGAGTGAATAGAGGAAATGGATAACAGCGGCCGCTATGTGATAGATGCGGCCGCTTTGTATTCCCGCTGTGTGCCATTTACTTTTGGCCGCGTCTTCCGGCGGTTACGCGTGGGAGAGCTCCGGGAACATATCGGTTTCCGATATTTCTTTTGCTTCTACAGAGCCGTCATTCATTGCGGAGTGAAGAAGGAAGAGAGTAGTGTCATCTTCCTTGTGCTCCATCCGTACGAACGGTTCTTTATCTTTCGGGGTGAAGCCGAGGGTGACGGTATCGGTTTCCTGATTACGGAGGGACTTGAGTATTTCTTCAAGCGGAGTATCTGTTTTTCCGAAGATATCGTAACAGTACACCCGGCCCGGTTCTGAGGAGGCGAAGATGATAACGCCGTCATTTTCAGAGAAGAAGATATTATCCCGGAAGACTCCGCCTGCGTAGAAATCAAAGACTGCCTGATTTTCGATCATTGTGAAATCTGAGAACGGATTTCCTTCCCTGTATTTTGCTAAAATTACTTCTGCATCCTCCGGGTTTGCCAAAAACAGCTTCTTTCCGCAAAAGGCGGCTTGTCCCGGCTTTTCATAAAGATATTCAAATTCGGTATGAATTTTGAAGCCGAATTTAGGGTAAAAATCCAATACTGAGTCATTGGCAAACAGATAGAGGGCGTCACACTGATCCCGCCACTCCGTAATAACCGCCTCCAGAATAAAGCGGCTCAGCCCAAGTCCGCGGTACTCCTTTTTCGTCATCACGGTACCTAACTGGATAAAGAATCTCCTTTTTCCGTGAACCAGAAATGGAATCCGGTTTACCGAAACATTTGCGCACACGGTATTTCCCGATGCCAGCACATGCGGCTCATATTCCCCGCCGACTTTGTCAAACCGGATGCCAAAGGTTTCCTCGGCCAACCGGTTAAAATCAGCAAAAAGTTCCGGTTCATCATTCAGCTTGTTACAGAAACGGTATTCTTTACCGGATATCACGATATGTCTGTTATTATCAATCATTTCTATTTCCCCTTTATTTTTATCGGATGGAAACGAACCATATAGCTGCATTTTACCACAGAAAGCAGTTGTTTTTAACAGCAACGCATAGAAAAGGCAAAAAACGCCGCTTTGCGCCGCCTGTCCCGGCGGCCGCCGCGCCAATACCTTCCTTCCGAAAAAATCAGCGACAAACAGCCGCAGCCACGATGGCGGTCGGGTCAAAACCTGCCCTGTCTTCAGTCCCGCCAATCCGATCCCGGGGAAGCAGGGCGAAAACATTCCGGAGGGGACCTTGGAATCCGCCGCTGCTTAACGAGGTTTCTTACGAGTTTAGCATGCGCTGCGCATTCCACAAGCGGGAGCGAGTCCCCAGAGGAATGCTTTCGGCCCGGATTCCCCACCTGCGGCCACCTATAATCGGGACTGAAGACCCACCGCTCCCTCCCTTTCCCCGACCGCCATCTCATCCCCTCCCGCGTCCTGATTTTTCCCCCTCTTGCCAACCCCTTCCCTTCGTGCTAAAATCACCCTATAAACAAAAGCCGGAGGAGTTACGCTATGAAATTCATTGATATGCACTGTGACACAATCTCATCCATTTATCTTGACAAAATGAGCGGGAACGAAAAAAAATTAAGAGAAAACAACTGCCACGTTGATCTGGACAGGCTTAAGAAGGGCGACTGCCTTGCGCAGAATTTCGCCCTTTTTACTATACTGAAAGAAGAGCCGGATCCATACGGTTTCGCAAGGGGAGCCTGCAGCCTGTTCAAGCAGGAGATGGCGGCGAATGAGGATTTAATCAGGCAGGCATCCACGGTGGAAGAGATTCTTCAGAACGACCGTGAGGGGAGGATGTCCGGTGTTCTGACGATTGAGGAAGGCGGAATCTGTAACGGCAGCACGGACGTGCTTCGCGATTTCTACCGTGAGGGCGTCAGGATGATGACGCTGACGTGGAATTTTGAAAATGACCTGGCGTATCCGAACCGGATTGATTGGAAGACGGGGATCGCGGTGCCGGAGACGGAACATGGACTTAAGAAAAAAGGAATAGAATTTGTGGAACTGATGGAAGAACTGGGAATGGCGGTGGACGTATCCCATCTCGGTGACGCGGGCTTCTGGGATGTGGCCAAAATGACGAAAAAACCGTTTGCCGCCAGCCACTCCAATGCCAGAGCCGTGGCAGGCCATACGAGGAACCTGACCGATGAGATGATCCGGACCCTGGCGGAACGGGGCGGCGTGCTCGGCATCAATTACTGTCCGGTCTTTTTAAATGATAAAGAGGATGGAGGAACGAGCCGCGTAAGCGACATGGTACGCCATATTAAATACATCAGAAATGTGGGAGGAATCGAGTGCATCGGCCTGGGCTCCGATTTTGATGGAATTGGAGGAACGCTGGAAATCGATTCACCGGCGGCGCTCCATCTGCTGGAGGAGGCGCTTTACCGCGAGGGCTTTACACAGGAAGAGGTGGAGAAGATTTTTTACCGGAATGTACTCCGTTTTTACCGAGATGTATGGGGATGGTAAATATTTTACGTTGATTTTACATTCACATGGTTTCGACTTTACATAGATTTGATATAGTGATGACATACTAATTTAAGATAAAAGGTAACAGTTCAGCCATGATGCATCCCGCGAGGTGTTTTCGCATGTTTTTTGCGAAAATCCCGGGTTGCGCAGCGCGACGCAACGAAAAGTGCGCGATGCGGACTTTTCATTACAGCCAACGGTGATTTATACCGTTTTTGTGCAACATTTTGCTGTAGTTGGCGGAAGGATGAACTGGAACGATAAAGATGATATGATGGGAGAAAATAGTATGTCAATCACAGATTTAGGAATGATTTTTCAGTTTGTCGGGGGTCTTGGCATGTTCCTCTACGGTATGGGGGCCATGGCCGACGGACTTCAGAAATTTGCCGGAAACAGGCTGCAGAAGCTGCTTGGAATTCTTACAACGAACCGGCTTCTCGGCGTCCTGGTGGGCGCCGGGGTGACCGCGATTATTCAGAGCAGTTCCGCAACCACCGTTATGGTAGTCGGTTTCGTCAATGCCGGAATTATCAACCTGATCCAGGCGACCGGAATCATTATGGGAGCCAATATCGGTACGACGGTAACGAGCTGGATTGTTTCGATGAGTGAATGGGGAGAGGTGTTAAAACCGGAATTTTTCGCCCCGGTTCTTTTTGGAGTGGGCGCATTTATCACACTCTTTGCCAAAAGCCATAAGAAAAAAGAGGGGGCGGAAATCCTGATCGGTTTTGCACTCCTTTTTATCGGACTTTCCTTCATGTCCGGCTCCATCAAACCGTACAAGGACGCCCCGATCTTTGCGGAGGCATTCAGGGTACTTGGCAGAAACCCGATTCTCGGCATTCTGACCGGTCTTGCCGTTACCGCCATTATCCAGAGCAGCTCGGCGTCGGTGGGAATTCTGCAGACCCTTGCCATCAACGGCATGGTCAACTGGCAGTCGGCCATTTTCATCACGCTCGGCCAGAATATCGGAACGTGTGTGACTGCGCTTTTATCCTGTATCGGCACCAGCCGTACGGCAAAAAGGGCGGCTGTGATTCATCTGCTGTTTAACGTATTCGGAACCATTATTTTCGGTTTCCTCCTGTTCTTTATATTTATTGCCAACCCGGTATTTGCGGCGGCTCCGGCGGACAGTGTCGGCATCTCCGTATTCCATACGATTTTCAATGTTTCCAATACGATTATCCTCTTTCCGTTCGCCGGTCTGCTTGTTAAGGCGTCCGACATTCTGGTGCGAGATAAGGACACGGAAAAGACAGCTCCCACGGTGGAGACGGATATGCTCCGCCATCTGGACGAAAGAATCCTGGAATCCCCGTCCTTTGCAATTGAAAATGCAGGCCACGAGATTATCAACATGGCCAGGATTGCATTAGCCAATGTAAAAATAGCGACGGCGGCCCTGCTGGAAAAGAACGAGGCGTTCTGTAAGGAAGTCTTTGAAAATGAGGAGACAATCGACCGGATGGAGAAAATCCTGACGGAATACCTGCTGAAGATTAACAACCTCTCCCTGAACGACGATCAGCACCTGCTGGTCAAAAATATGTACTACACGATCGGAAACCTGGAGCGGATCGGGGATCATTCGGAAAACCTGGCCGAGCTGGCCAGAAAGAGAATGGAAACCAACTGCGCCTTTACGGAGACGGGGCTGAACGAGTTAAGGGAAATCTCGGATGCGGCCATAAAGGCCGTGGAGTTCTCCATTGAGGCGAAGGAGGAGAAAGAGATGGTGAAGATCCGCCAGACCGCCAGGTGGGAGGAGACGGTGGATAACCTGGAGGAGGAGCTGCGCGAAAACCATATGGACCGTCTGTCAAACAGCGAATGTACGGTGGAGAGCGGCGTCATTTTCCTCGATGCCATTGCCAACTATGAACGAATTGCCGATCACGCGATGAACGTAGCAGGATATGTAAAGGAAGAGATACAATGATGCATTTAATCTATGTAGTGGAAGACGATGAAAATATCAGGAACCTGATCTGTGTGGCATTAAAGAACTTCGGATACCGCCCGGAGGGATTTGAGACGGCGGAGGAAGCGCTGGACCGTCTGGGCGGCATCATAAAGCGCGGAAAAGAAGCATACCGGGAACTGCCGTCCATGTTTGTTTTCGACTGGATGCTGCCGGGAATGGACGGAATGGCGGCAATTAAAAAGGTGAGGGAGATGGAGCCGCTTAAGGGCACCCAGATTCTGATGCTGACCGCAAAGGACCGGGAGACGGACATTGTAACAGGGCTTGATAACGGAGCCGATGATTACATGACAAAACCGTTCGGAATCCTGGAATTGTCCGCCCGTGTCAGGAACCTGCTCAAGCGTACCGGACCGCTCCGGGAAGAGAGTGCCTGCATGGCGGCCGGTGATGTAAAGATCGATAAGGAGACAAGGGAAGTTGTCGCCTGTGGAGAGAAGGCCGAACTCACATTAAAGGAATTTGAACTGCTCAGCTATCTGATGGAACATATGAACCGCGTAGTGACCCGGGATGAACTTCTCGACAATATCTGGGGCTATGATTACGACGGCGAGACGAGAACGCTTGATATGCATATTAAAACGCTGAGACAGAAATTAAAGGCCGCCGGCCAGCAGATTAAGACCGTGAGAGGCGTGGGATACCGTTTTCTGAAAGAGAAAGAATAGGCTGGGACAGGTTACTGCTTACAGGGACGCATTCCGCGAAGCGTGTTACCGTGTACGGAGTAACAGCAGCCGGAACAGGAAGGAAAAGGGATTATGCGTAAAGCCATATTTATAAAATTCATCCAGTTATTATTTGTGGCTCTTGCTTTAAACACATTCATTTTTTATGTGGTGACCAGCAGCGTGCTTCTGAAAAAGACGCGCTCCAATATGATGTTCGCCCTGGAGACGGTGGATAATCTCTTTGACTATTCCGAAGATCTGACAAAGCAGACGGAAAAGCTCAAAACGGCGGCCGATGCCAACCGGAGCCGTTTCACCGTTGTGAAGCGGGACGGCAGCGTTGAAGTGGACACTGAAATCAGCAATGCCGCGGCCATGGAAAACCATATGGAACGCGAGGAAGTAAAGGAGGCGCTCCGGTACGGAAGCGGCCATTCCATCCGAAAATCGGAAACGCTCGGAGCCCAGATGCTCTATGTGGCCAGGATGTCGGCGGACGGCGAATACATTCTGCGCCTGGCCTCGCCCTATTCCGGAATGCAGGAATACCTGCTGATGCTCCTGCCCGCCGTGCTGCTCAGCTTTGCCATTGCCTTTATCGTCTCATCCATGGAGGCGGAACGGTTTTCCCAGTCCATCACCAAGCCATTGAAGGATATCTCGAAAGAGATGCTCAAGGTAGACGGCGACTATGCGGACTTCCATTTTGAAAGATGCCCGTATCAGGAGATCAATGTGATTGCGGACACGACGACAAAAATGTCACAGAATGTAAAGGAATACCTGGAACGCCTGGAGCAGGAAAAACAGATACGCCAGGAATTCTTCAGCAATGCCTCCCATGAGTTGAAAACGCCGATCACGTCGATCCGGGGCTATGTGGAACTTCTGGAGAGCGGTATGTCCCTGAACGAGGAGACCACCCAGGATTTCATGAAACGCATCAAGAAAGAGGCCATGAGAATGGCGAGCCTCGTGGATGACATCCTGATGATATCGAGGCTGGAGTCGCGGGGTGCCAAAACAGACATTATAAAGATACAGGCGGCGGAGCTTCTGGAAGAAGCAATCGCCTCGCTGGCCACCCAGGCGGCGGAGCGGAATGTTTTCATCCATAAGCGGCTCAATTCCTTCACCATCCGGGCAGACCTGAGACAGATGACGGAACTCTGCATGAACCTGATAGGCAACGCGGTGAAATACAACAATCCGGGCGGCGAAGTCTGGGTCGAAGTGCGCCGTGAAAATACGGATATGGTGCTGATCGTAAAAGACAGCGGCGTAGGAATCCCCAGCGAAAGCCTGAACCGTATATTCGAACGTTTCTACCGTGTAGATAAAGGACGCAGCAGAAAACAGGGTGGCACCGGCCTGGGACTTGCCATTGTCAAACACGTCGTAAATTTCTACCACGGCACGGTCCGGGTGGAATCGGAAATCGGAAAAGGAAGTACATTTACCGTACGCCTTCCTATTGCGGAAGACACACGGTAAGAAGAAAAATGCCTCTGAAAAATGGCAGACAGGACTTAAAACCGCGAAAGGCTCAGTCGCTGTCCGTCATCATCAGGGGCTGTTTGTTTCTTTCGGCAAATGCCGGGGAGTGTCCAATACTATATCCCACATCAGTCTTAGACGAAGCTCACTAAGCCTCAAAAAGAGGACATTCCCGGCATCAGGGAAATGTAGTGGCCGCGACGATCCCCCTCCCATTTGAAGAAGTAGAACAAATCAGCCGCCGCAGGCCGGGCCGGAATGGTATGCGGCAACCTCGGCGTCTTCAGTCCCGGGTCATAACCTGCCTGTGGGGAAGGAGGGAGAAAAAGATTCCGGAGGGAACCTGGGAGTTCATCGGCACTTACCGAGGTTTTTTCGAGGTTAGTGTCCGCTATGTACTCCAAAGAGCGCGAGCGTTTCCTGAAGGAACTTTTTCTGCCCGGATTCCCCACCCGCGACAACTTGCAAGCCGGGACTGAAGACTCACAACCTCCCTCTCGCCATTCCGCCCCCCGGCCGTCCCGGCGGCGTTCTCCTCCCTCAATCCCCACCTTTTGCACTTTAATACGTTGATTTTTTAGGAATTTAAACAAATGAAATTGACTCCGGGCAAAAAGTGTAGTATGATAAGTTTTAATTCCAGTCTGGATAAGAAATTGAATCATTCGTTACAGCCCATTTAAGCCGAATTTGTCCAGTGCAAGGCAGGCCTGTAACAAAAAAACAGGAGGAGAAACTATGAAAAAAACAAAAAAAATTATGGCGCTTGTTATGGCAGGGCTGATGGCTGCATCGATGACAGCCTGCGGTTCCAAATCAGAACCGGAGACGACGAAAGCTCCGGAGAGCGAAGCTGCATCCACGGAAACGGCCGAAGCTACTACAGAGGCAGCTGCCAGCGGAAGGACTTATAAAATCGGCATCATTCAGCTGACACAGCACGCAGCCCTCGATAAGACGAACGAAGGTTTTGTGGCAGCCCTTAAGGATGCAGGACTTGACTGTGATATTGACCAGCAGAACGCTTCCGGCGATCAGTCGGCATGCCAGACCATTGCCGAGACTCTTGTCAACAACGGCAATGACCTGATTTTTGCAATTGCCACACCGGCGGCACAGGCAGTAGCAGGCGTTACGGAGACAATCCCGATCCTTTGCAGCGCAGTAACGGACCCGGCGGCATCCGGTCTTGTTGAAAGCAATGAAAAGCCGAACTGCAACGTTTCAGGAACATCCGATTTAACACCGGTAAAAGAGCAGATGGATTTAATGCAGAAGATTATGCCTGATGTCAAGAGTGTAGGCCTTCTTTACTGTTCTGCAGAATCCAACTCCGTGCTTCAGGTCGATATGGCGAAAGAAGCGCTTGAATCAGCGGGTATCGCATATAAAGATTATACGGTTTCCAGCTCCAACGAGATCCAGACCGTAGTAGAATCCATGGTAGGTAATGTTGACTGTATCTATGCACCTACTGACAATATGATCGCAGCCGGTATGACAACCGTATCCATGGTTGCCACAGAGAACAAGATTCCGGTAATCTGCGGTGAGGAAGGCATGGTAGACGCAGGCGGACTTGCTACATATGGTATCGACTACTACCAGTTAGGATACATGGCAGGCGAGCAGGCTGTGGATATCCTTACAAAGGGCGCAGACATCAAAGAAATGCCAATCGGCTATCTGGATGCTTCCAAGTGTGCTCTGAAGGTGAATGAGGATACGGCTGCCGAACTCGGCATTGATGTATCCAACATTAAATAATTAAGTTCAGGTTATCGTTTACAGGGGGACAGCTTTTTGGTAAGCGGTCCCCTTAATATGGGATATGCGGTATCTACGCCTGATAAAGGTATTTTAGAAAAGTTATCGGAGGAAATAGCAGATGAGTGGTTTGTTAGCTTCCCTTCAGGGCGCCGTGGCACAGGGCGTTCTCTGGGGGATCATGGTTTTAGGTGTTTATATTACGTACCGTCTGATGGACATTGCGGATTTGACCGTTGACGGAAGTTTTGCGCTGGGCGCCTGTGTCTGCGCTGTGCTGGTTGTGAACAAGCGGGTTGATCCGGTTGTCGCACTGCTGGTTTCAGCTATGGCCGGTCTGGCCGCCGGAGCCGTGACAGGCATTCTTCATACTATCTTTGAGATTCCGGCTATCCTCGCGGGAATTCTGACACAGATTTCCCTGTGGTCCATCAACTTAAGGCTGATGGGGGGGAAGAGTAACATTCCCCTTCTGAAAGTGGAAACACTGATCAGCAAGTTTGTTAAGATGACGGGACTGACCCAGTCCCAGGCATCCATGATTATTGGTATTATTGCAGCGATTATTATCATCCTGTTCCTGTACTGGTTCTTCGGTACCGAGATCGGCAGCGCCCTGCGTGCGACGGGCAACAACGAAGATATGGTCCGCGCCCTGGGCGTCAACACAAAGATGACAAAACTTCTGGCGCTTACCCTGAGCAACGGCCTTGTAGGCCTTTCCGGCGCTCTCGTATGTCAGAGCCAGAAATACGGCGATATCAACCTGGGAACAGGCGCCATCGTAATCGGCCTGGCATCGATTGTAATCGGTGAAGTCCTGATGGGACGCCTGACTTCTTTCTATTGGAAACTGACCTCGGTTGTCGTGGGTTCCATCGTTTATTTTGTAATCCGCGCCCTCGTACTCAGGATGGGCCTGGATGCCAATGACATGAAGCTGCTCTCAGCAATCATTGTTGCGCTGGCTCTCAGCTTCCCGGTCGTTCTCGCCAAGTACAGGCTGAGAAAAGAATACTCGGAAGGAGATGAAGAGGAATGTTAACAATCACGAATGTAAAGAAAACATTTAACAAAGGCACCATTAACGAGAAAAAGGCGCTGAACGGCATCAATCTTCATCTGGATCCCGGGGATTTCGTTACAATCATCGGCGGAAACGGAGCCGGTAAGTCCACAATGCTGAATATGGTGGCAGGCGTATATCCCATAGACAGCGGCAAGATTGTCATCGACGGAATCAATATTTCAAGACAGCCGGAACATAAGCGTGCAAAATATATCGGAAGGGTTTTCCAGGATCCGATGAGAGGCACGGCGGCCAACATGGAGATTCAGGAAAATCTGGCCATGGCTCTCAGAAGAGGTAAGGTAAGAGGCCTCAGCTGGGGAATTAAAAATAACGAGAAAGATTATTACAGGCAGGCCCTGGCCCAGCTCGATCTGGGACTTCAGACAAGGATGACCAGTAAAGTGGGACTTCTTTCCGGAGGACAGAGGCAGGCGCTGACCCTTTTGATGGCAACACTCCAGAAACCGAAGCTCCTTCTTCTGGATGAGCATACGGCGGCTCTCGATCCGAAGACGGCCAGGAAGGTGCTTGACCTGACCGAGAAGATCGTCAATGAACAGAACCTGACCGCCCTCATGGTCACCCATAATATGAAAGACGCCATCCAGATCGGCAACCGACTGATTATGATGCACGAAGGCAGAATCATTTACGATGTGGCAGGCGAAGAGAAGAAGAACCTGGAAGTGGAAGACCTTCTGGAGAAATTTGAGACGGCCAGCGGAGAAGAATTTGCAAACGACAGAATGATGCTGGCAAAATAGAAGAAATCCTACGGATACCGGTGGAAAATTATTTTTCCGGTATCCGTATTTTTTGCTCTTATAGGGGAACAGAAAATTTTTTTGCAGAATCTGGATAAAACTTCACAATTTGTTAATATTTGTAAAAGAAAATTTACATTTACAGGGAGTCAACTTTATTGGCATTTACCTTCATTTATGATAAAATAAGAATTACGCGCCATGCGCAGGAAAATTTTAGAATATTATGCAGTTTTTAATAAAAAACAAATTGGAGAGATTACCGCATGTTCAAACAAAAAGATAATGATTACCTGGCTTCCCTGAACAGGGCCAGGAAAAAGAGAAATCGGGGAGATTACAAAAAATACGCTCTGATCGCAGCGGGAGTTGCCGTTGTCATCGGAATTGCCGTATTTGCCGGAATGAAACTTCGCAATAAAGAGGCGGGCGGAAAACCGGGAAAAACAGGGGATGTGAACGTTTCTTCAAGTGAGTCTGCCGAAAGCCCGGAGGAGGCATCCAGGGCTGCGGAGGCAAACGAAAAGAAGGCGGTCATTGACTCTTACACAAGGCTCGGTATCGTCCAGGTTACGGGATATCTGAATATGCGTGAGAGCGCCAGCACGGATGCCAATGTCATTGGTAAACTGCAGGGAGACAGCGCCTGCGAGATTCTGGATGATTCAACGGAGGGCTGGTACCAGATTAGTTCCGGCGGCCTGACCGGCTACATCAGTTCCGAGTTCGTCTTAACCGGTGACGAAGCGAAGGCAAAGGCGGAGGAACTCGTTGTGCCGAGAGCCATTATCATGGTGGATGCATTGAATATCAGAAAAGAACCTTCCATAGAGTCGGACGCGGTGGGACAGGCCCTGAAGAATGAGCGGTATGTGATTGAGGAGGACAACGGCGACGGCTGGTATAAGATTCCCTCCGGCTATATTTCCTCCGAGTACGCGGAAAAGAAATATGCACTGAACGAGGCCAGGAAACTGGACATGAAGTCCATGGTCTTAAACCTCTATAAGAATATTGGTATTTCCAGCGTTGACAATTATTTAAACGTCAGGGAGGAACCAAGCGAAGACGGAAAGATCATCGGTAAGATGACGAGTAAGTCGGCCGGTGAAATCCTTGAGACAACCGAAGACGGCCAGTGGTACAAGATTCATTCCGGCCCCGTTACCGGTTATGTTAAAGCGGAGTATATCCTGACGGGAGGGGCTGCAAAGGACGAGGCGATGAATGTTGCCGAACTGATGGCGATTGTTTCAACAGACCGTCTGAACGTCAGGACGGAACCTTCCACGGATTCCCAGATCTGGACCCAGATTTCCAACAACGAGCGGTACGCCGTACTGAAGCAGACGGACGGCTGGGTGGAGATTGAACTGGACAGCACCTCGGCCTACGTATCGACAGACTTTGTCGACGTGCGCTATGCGCTTCCCGAGGCAATCAAGTTTACACCGCTTGACGAGAACGTTTCCCTCCGGAACAAGATAGTAAACTACGCCCTTCAGTTTGTGGGAGGCAAATATGTCTGGGGCGGCAACGATCCTCACACAGGCGCCGACTGCTCCGGTTTCGTCAAATACGTTTACAGCCATGTAGCCGGCATCTCCCTGAACCGTGTATCCAGAGACCAGGCAAGACAGGGCAGACAGATAAAATCAAGCGATATGAAGCCGGGTGATCTGATCTTCTATACCAACAGCAGAGGTACCATCAACCACGTAGCAATGTACATCGGAAACGGCCAGATCGTACACGCAGCCAGCCGCAGAAGCGGTATCAGGATCTCAACATGGAATTACCGTAACCCGTACAGAATCATCAATCTGCTCGGAGACTAAATAAAACACAGTACAATACACAAAATAAAACACCAAATAGAAACAAAACAATAAACAAAAAGCAAAAACAGGACAGATATCTGCAGACATGCGGATATCTGTCCTGTTTTTTAGTCAAAAATTGAGGACGCCAACTTCTAAGAATAGCAGGCAGGCTGTGACATGTCTGGTAATGCAGCCGCGACAGTCCCCCATCCCCCCCCCTGAAAAATAAGGACCCATCAGCGGCGGCAGGCTGGCGTGAAATGGCAAAAACCTACGCGTCTTCAGTCCCGTCATAGACTCCGCGGTGGGGGTGGAGGAAGAAAAAATCTCCGCAGGGGACGTTGGAGTCCATCGGCACTTGGACGGCGTATTTCAGGCGTCCTAGTGACCGTTATGCACTCCATCAGCGGAAGCGGTCCCCGAAGGAGATTTCTTTCTTCCGTAACCCCCACCCATACCGGTAACCTCCGCCGGGACTGAAGACTCATAACCTCCCTCTCCCCATTTTCCCCCAGCCATCTCCCCCGCGTCATGATTTTTCACCTCCCCCTTATTTCAGAAATTGTAAGTTTTTTATAGTCGCAATTCCTGACAAAATATGATATAATTCTTTCTGAATCGTATCTTTTGTAACAAAAACGTAATAATTTCAATGGTTTGGAGAGAGATTAATGGCAGAGCAGAAATCGGATGATTATAAAAGCAGGCTGAATAAGGCCAGAAACAAGCGAAACGGTAAAGACCCAATGAAGTATTTTATGTATGCCGCAGGTGGAATCATTGCGGTTCTTCTGGTAGTGGTGGCGGTAAAGCTGGCCAGAGGCGGTACATTTGCAGGACCCGGCAAGGCGAGGATGGTAAAGGAGACGGAGACGGGGGAGGCCGCTCCGGCGGGACTCGCGGAGGAGGCGGAGACCGCCGATCCGGTTAATGCGGAGCCGACTCTGTCCGCGGAAGAGCTTGCCCAGGCGGAGACAGACAACGAGAAGAAGAGTGTTGTGGAATCCTATCATAATCTGGGGCTTGTCCAGGTATCAGGATATCTGAATATGCGTGAGAATGCGAGCAAGGACGCCAAGGTAATCGGTAAGCTCATGGGAGGAAGCGCCTGCGAGATTCTGGACGACTCGACCGAGGGCTGGTACCAGATCAGTTCCGGCGGTCTGACGGGATATATCAGTTCCGAATTTGTTCTGACGGGCGATGCAGCCAAGATGGAAGCGTTTGAACAGGTAAAAGAGATGGCGGTCATTACCGCGGATAAACTCAATGTCCGCAGCGAACCGAGTCCTGACGCCCAGATCGTGGAGCAGATTTTAAAGAACGAGAGATATTCCATTCTCGGTGAACAGGAGGGCTGGATTCAGATCGGCGACGGCTATATTTCTTCCGAGTTTGTGGACAAGCGGTATGCGCTGAATGAGGCGAGAAAGCTGGATCTCAGGACCATGGTTCTGAATCTTTATGATAACCTGGGTATTTCCAATGTTAACAATTACCTGAATATCAGGGAGGAACCGAAGGAAGATGGAAAGATCATCGGTAAGATGACAAGTAAGTCGGCCGGTGAAATCCTTGAGAAGACGGATGACGGTGAATGGTACAAGATCAAATCGGGTCCCGTCACCGGTTATGTGAAGTCTGAATTTATCCTTACAGGAGACGCTGCAAAACAGGAAGCATTAAATGTGGCGGAGCTGATGGCAATCGTATCCACCGACCGTCTGAACGCAAGGACGGAGCCGAGTACGGAGTCACCTATCTGGACCCAGATTTCAAACAGTGAGCGCTACGCCGTACTGAAGCAGCTGGACGGCTGGGTAGAGATTGAGCTGGACTCCACAAGCGCCTACGTGGCAACCGACTTTGTGGATGTACGTTATGCCCTCAACGAGGCGATTAAGTTTACTCCGATCGAGGAGACGCCGCAGTCCTCCGGCAATAAGGGCGGAAGCAGCGGCAATAAGGGCAGCAGCGGTAACAAGGGAAGCGGCGTGGGCAATAAGCCTGGCAACGCAGCCGGATCCTCGAAGAGAACCCAGATTGCCAACTATGCAACCCAGTTCCTCGGCAACCCGTACGTATGGGGAGGAACGAGCCTGACACGCGGTGCCGACTGTTCCGGATTCACGATGTCGGTTATGGCCCACTTTGGCGTAAGCCTGCCGCACCATTCCGGTTCACAGGCGAACTACGGTAAGTCCATCAACTCTTCACAGATGAGGCCGGGTGATTTGGTATTCTATACGAACAGCAGTGGAACCATCAACCACGTTGCCCTCTACATCGGCAACGGCCAGGTCTGCCATGCATCCAATGCGAGGGACGGTATCAAGATTTCCACATGGAATTACCGTACACCTGCCAAGATTGTCAACGTCTTAGGTGATTAAACAGTATGATTTACAAAAATGAAAGATGAACAACGAAAAGCACGCTTCGCGAACTTTTCATTGCCATTCAATAAAAGAGGTATCCGGTCTGGACATGTAAAACTTCAGACCGGATACCTCTTTTTATGACATTTATCCGTTAAACGGTTGATCCGAAAAGCTCTTTCATCAAATCGATAAAGACAAGGTCCGCCCTGGACAGGAAAGAAGAGGGTGACGTTCCGATGGAAAGATCCCAGTAGGCATGATAGCGGGCAGGAATGGAAAAACAGGAGCCTGCCGCTTCCATCGAAGTCAGTTTTGAATATTGGCGCGGAATAAAAGTGACGCCTGCACCGGAAGCGGCCAGGAGCTGGGCCGTGGAAAAATTCTTTACCGTCAGTTTGATATCAGGCTGGGTGATTCCGGCCTGCCTTAAAAGGGAATCGCTCACCTGACGGATTCTCTGGGAGGGAGGCAGCATAATGAACGGCTCCCCGGCAAGGAGGCGGATGTCTAAAACAGGATAGGGAGCCTGACTTCCAGGCTCTGGCTCTAATGCCATTTCATGCAGGGGGGAATTCCCGCCCGCCACAATCAGAAAGTAATCCCTGGAAAGAAACCGATATTCCAGAAGGGGAGCGGCCGGTTCCTTGGGGGCATGGGCAATGATGAAATCAACCTGTCCGGCGGTGAGAAGAGCTTCCAGCCGGTCGGAGGTATCCTCGGTCACCGTTACTTCAATCGAGGGGTACCGTTCCATGAAACCGGGCAGAATTTTGGGAAGGACGACGGTACCGAGATGGCTTGTGATGCCAAGATGAATCCGGCCGGCCTGCATATTGTTGACGGCGCTGAGTTCCATTTCAAAATTGTCATAAAGTTTGAGAACCTGGAGCGCCATCTGATAATATTTTTCACCGGCATAGGTGAGCGTCAGGCCGTTTGGCGTCCTGTTGAACAGGCTGGTTCCGAGGCTGTCCTCGATCCGCTTGATGAACTGGCTCATGGACGGCTGTGCGATATAAAGTTTTTTAGCGGCCTGAGAGATGCTTTTCTCATCGGCTGCCGTTTTAATGTAAATGAGTTCACGCTGGGTCATATCTATCCCTTTCTAAAACAGGAGAAACAAAGAACGATATAGTATAAAAAATATATGGTATATAGATAATATAATATTTGAGCTATGTTTGAACGTATTATATAATAAAACCAGAGAAAAGAAAAGCGGAAATCCATTATTATTACAATAATTCAGGAGGTATCACATGGTAAAACTGTATGAGGGCGGGGCGTATCTTGTAAACGGTGAAAAACTGGTGACGGAGAGCGCCGAAGCGGAACAGATACTCGGAAAAAAGATTTCCAGGGAAGAGGCGAGGAAACATACGATTGCCTATTCAATACTGGAAGCACATAACACATCAGAGGGGATGGATCACCTGAAGATCCGGTTTGACTCCATGGCTTCCCACGACATTACGTTTGTAGGAATTATCCAGACAGCCAGAGCATCGGGAATGGAGCGTTTTCCGCTTCCCTATGTCCTGACAAACTGCCATAATTCCCTCTGTGCCGTCGGCGGAACAATCAACGAGGATGATCACATGTTCGGCCTTTCCGCAGCGAAAAAGTACGGCGGAATCTATGTGCCTCCCCACATTGCCGTTATCCATCAGTACATGAGGGAGATGATGGCCGGATGCGGGAAGATGATTCTCGGTTCGGACAGCCACACGAGATACGGAGCCCTGGGAACGATGGCAATCGGAGAGGGCGGCGGAGAGCTGGTGAAGCAGCTTCTGCGCGATACATATGATGTGGCCTGTCCCGAGGTGGTTGCCGTATACCTGGATGGAAAACCCTCCCCGTTCGTCGGCCCTCAGGATATTGCCCTGGCGATTATCGGAGCAGTATTTAAGAACGGATATGTAAAAAATAAGGTGATGGAATTTGTCGGACCGGGCGTTTCCTCCATGGACACGGACTACCGCAACGGCATTGATGTAATGACAACGGAGACTACCTGCCTCACCTCCATCTGGAGAACGGACGACGATACGAGGCGGTTCCTGAAACTCCACGGCAGGGAGGAGGATTACAGGGAGCTGAATCCGGGAGAGGCAGCCTATTATGACGGCGTTGTCTATGTGGATCTGAGCACGGTGAAGCCGATGATTGCCCTTCCGTTCCACCCGAGCAATACCTATGAGATCGATGAGCTGAACCGGAATCTGCCCGATATTCTTGCAGAGGTGGAGAAAGAAGCGGATCGGATTGCGGGACGCGAAGGTTCCCTGAGCCTGACGGATAAGATTATAGATGGAAAACTGCATGTACAGCAGGGAGTCATCGCGGGCTGTGCAGGCGGAAATTATACGAATGTGATTGAGGCGGCCCATGCCCTCCGCGGAAGGACCTGCGGAAACGGAGAGTTTACCCTTTCCGTATATCCGTCTTCCCAGCCGGTATTTATCGATCTGGTAAGGAAGGATGCCGTCCGTGAACTGATGGAGGCGGGGGCCATCATCCGCACCGCATTCTGCGGCCCGTGCTTTGGAGCGGGTGATACGCCGGCGAACAACGGCCTCAGCATCCGCCATACCACCAGAAATTTCCCGAACCGCGAAGGTTCCAAACCGGGTGCCGGCCAGATGGCGGGCGTTGCCCTGATGGATGCCCGTTCGATCGCAGCCACGGCGGCAAACGGCGGTGTTCTCACATCGGCCGAAACCATGGACTGCTGGGGAGAGATTCCTGCCTATGAATTTGACGGCACGGTATATAAAAACAGGGTTTTCTTCGGCTATCAAAAGGCGGAGGAGAAGGAGGAGCTGGTCTGCGGCCCGAACATCAAGGCATGGCCCGAGATGAGCCCGCTGACGGACAATATCCTTCTGAAGGTCTGCTCCAAAATTATGGATGAGGTTACGACAACGGATGAGCTGATTCCGTCGGGGGAGACTTCTTCCTACCGTTCCAACCCGCTGGGGCTTGCGGAGTTTACATTGAGCAGGAGAGATCCGCAGTATGTGGCCCGCGCCAAAGAGACGAATGCCATCGAGAAAATCAGGGTATCGGGGAAAAATCCGGCGGAAGGTGAAAAAGAACTTGAGCGTGTCTATGAGGTGATCCGCACAATTGCGGGAAATGAGGAGGCCGACCCATTAAAGACTGAGATTGGCAGCATGATTTATGCGGTTAAGCCGGGAGACGGCTCCGCGAGGGAACAGGCGGCCAGCTGCCAGAGAGTACTTGGCGGGCTTGCCAATATTGCAAAAGAGTATGCAACAAAACGCTACCGTTCCAACGTCATGAACTGGGGTATGATTCCATTCCTGATGGACAGGGAACCGGAGTTTGAAGTTGGCGACTATATTTATATCCCGGGAATCAGGCAACAGTTGGACGGCGATTTAAAAGACATCAGGGGCTATGTGATCCGGGAAAGCGCGGATGAAATCCGTCTTCACATTGCCGATATGACGCCCGAGGAGAGAGAGATTGTAAAGGCCGGATGTCTGATCAATTATAACAGGAGCAGATAGTGCATTAAAAAGATAAAGATCGGGAGACAATGGTCTCGCCATGAAAATCCCCTGCATTTGCATGTAAAAACGGCAAATGCAGGGGATTTTTATGGTATAGGATCCGAAATCCCTGTTTCCCTTGCTTTTTGCTCCTCTTCAATCCACTGCCGGGCATGAAAAACCGCCCGGTGCGCATTCATATATTCGATTCTTTGGCTTCCATCCGAAACTGCGCCTGCATCTGCCCCATTTTCCAACTGGTTTGCCGAACCGTCACTGATTCGGATTTTTCGTCCCTTTTCTCCTCCAAAATCCTCAATTATAATATTCAAGTGATACCTCCCTCGATATAGCCCTTTAACAGGCTGAATTTGGATTCCGTCCGATGATGTACAACATAATGTGAATTATGTTACGAATCATGTTTGGGACAGTGAAGGAAAGAGCAGAAAAAGTACTTTTGCCGATTAAATTCCATTGGCTTTATTACGAATAAGGGCGTTTATAAAAAAATAATTAAGAGTTTAAGAGGATAACAGGGATAAACGTTCGGACTTTGTAACTTTTAATTCAGATAAATTGTGATATAATGGGATAATATGGAAATTCCTATATTTCTGCGAAGAAATTTTTCTGTTTCAGACCGATGTACGAGTCAGTAGATAGTAAGATAAAACATTAGAAATTCTGTTTAAACTCTGTTTTGGCAGGATGGATTCTCTTTTTTAAGGTTAAATAAAAACCGGTTTGTTTTTTGGCTATGTACTACTACATAATTCACATTATGTTGTTTTAATTCTTTTACCGTTAAACCTCACAAGATCAGTCTCATCCGTTCAATCTGCCGTCTGTGTTCATTTCCCGATGTGATAATATAAATCCTGGTCGTATTGATGCTGCTGTGTCCCAGCAGATCCGCCAGTTTGGAGATATCTTTTTCCATTTTATAATAAGTCCTGGCGAAGAGATGCCTCAAATTATGGGGAAATACTTTCATGCCGGACACATTGGCATGGCGGCATAAATCCTTCATTTCCTTCCAGACATTACTCCGGTTAACGGGTTTTCCTTCTCTCGTGACAAATACGGGACCGCGCCGGATGGATTTCTGCCTGACGTATTTCCGGAGCAGTATTCTCAGCTTCTGTGGCAGAAAGACCTGACGGCTTTTCCCCTTACATTCCACATTGGCAATTCCGCTCTGTACGGAGTTCACCGTGATGAAGACAAGCTCGCTGACCCGGATTCCAGTGCTGCAGATGGTCTGGATAATGAGGCTGAGACGGTCTTTATTCAGCTCCCCGGCCGCCCTCACGAGCCGGTAATATTCTTCTTTCGTCAGTTCCTTCTCCTCGGGACAGTACAGACGGCGCTGGACCTTTATCTGCCTGACCTTAAACTGGCGCCACCCGGCAAACTCCATAAACTGGTTAAAGGAGGCCAGCATGGAGTTGACGCTGCTCGCGGCATACTGCTCCGCCAGGGTTTTCTTATAACCGATGGCCAGTTCCTTGGTGATTTCCCTGTCTCCGAGGAAGCCGATGAATTTCCGGATATCCCTCATGTATTTCTCGACGGTATGCACACTTTTTTCTTCCTGTGCCAGATGCCCGGCAAACTGTTCAAGCATTTCCGGGGTTGGGTAATAGTTTTCCATTTTTTCCTCCATATAATTTGTTCTGCTGATTATATTATCACTATATGGAGTATATTTTCACCTTTTTGAGGAAAAAGCCGCTGGAAATTACTGGGCATTCCCATACGTTTTGCCGCACAATCAATTAGGTTCATCCGGCGGATAACAGTTGGGGGCACAGTTGACGGAAAGTAATTTTCAAACATGCTCTAGTAATGGCGCACCTCGCCGCTTTGACGGATTTTTTCCACCACGTCCGCCGCCTCGTCTGAGAGAAAATAATTCAGGGTGGTTTCCGGGACGAGGCCGCGTATGGATTCGGTATCTCCGCTGTGGATCCGCTCACGCACGGTGGACGCGCTGATGATTTCCGGACCGGCCGTCTTTCGCGGTATGATGCGGCAGGCGACGCCGGAAGCAGGCAGATCGGCCGCCATGATTTCATTATAAATTCCCGTGACCTGGCTCGACGGCTCTTCCCCGACATAGCGGACGGTAATTCCAAGCGTCTGTGAAATTCTGCCGAAGATGGCGGTGTCCAGCTTGGCATGTGTCCGTATTACAACGTCTTTCTCCTTCAGGAAATAGGAGGGGAAGGTGGCGTTTGAGATCAGATAGCTGCCCGTCTGATGAAAGACCAGATTTTTCAAATGGGAGCTGCCCTCTTTCACAAGCCGGAAGCGCACGTCAAAGGGCACCAGGGAGGCGTCCTCCGAGACGACAAATACGTGGAGCAGACTGCATGCGGCGGCCGCGGTGGCAAGCAGATGAAGGTGTCCCAGGGTAAAGGGATTGGCGTTCATCACGACCGCTCCGACGGGAAGGTTTCCGGCAGGGGAGAGCGCTTCAAGCTGAGCCGCCGTCTCCTTTTTCAGGTTATCCAGATAGGAGGAAAATCCGTTTCCGCGGTTTTCCATGAAAACCACCTTCCCGTCCGCCCGGGCGATTTCATAGAATCCGAGATCGCGGAAGAAAAGAGCTTTATCATATTTAGTATAGAGGAACAGGCTCGTGATGTTCTGTTCGAATTCATACTGGATCAGATGGCTGACAATCTGGTTTAAAAGTCCCTCGCCCTGATGGGAGGAATCCACGGCCATACAGCGCAGCGTGTTGGCAAAGCAGGAACCGGTTGCGGCAAGATGGTAATCGTCATCATACAGCCCAATGGTATAGTGAAGGTTGGCATCGCGCTCAATCCCTTCCTTTGCGAGGAGGGCGTCCAGCTTTTTCATTTCCCGGCGATCGTTATAAAAAATGCGGCTTAAGTGATATTCTGACATATAATTCTCCGTTTCGTTCATTCAATAAATCGTTTTGCGCCTTAAATGACATAACAACAGCTTCTATTATAACGGATTTTGACCGCGCCAACAAGAAAAATAAGGATGTATGATTTTTTTGATGCTGCTTTCCGAACAGTTACGTATATTTTACCAGCTAAAAACACAGAATAACAGGAAATAGGAGTTAAAGAATTTCTAATTGAGGAGGCCTGTGATGCTGATACGAGAGTTTGACGATGAAACAGTTGATTATGAGAAGAAAAACAGCGCCCGGAAAAACGGTGTGGAAAATACGGAAAAAAATGCAGGATCAGACGGCAACGAGCCGGAAGTAGAACAGCAGAAAATCAAAAATGAAGCGGCCAGGGAGGAGCGGATCCGGGAAACCGGCCAGGTCCTTCTGGAAGACAGTAAGGACGGCGCCCATTTCCACTTGATATCCGTCATTGGAGAGATAGAGGGACATGAAAATCTGTCCGGCAATACAAAGACCACAAAATACGAGCATATCCTGCCCAAGCTTGCCGAAATAGAGGACAGCGCAGAAGTGGACGGCGTTCTTGTTCTCATCAATACGGTGGGAGGGGATGTTAGCTGCGGCCTGGCGCTCGCCGAGATGATCGCTTCCCTCAGCAAGCCGACGGTTTCACTTGTGATTGGCGACAGCCACTCCATCGGCGTTCCCCTGGCGGTGGCCACGGACTATTCATTTATCGTTCCCACCGGAACCATGATGATACACCCGGTCAGGATGTCGGGAACCGTGATAGGAGCGGTGCAGACATACGACTACTTTGAAATGATCCAGGATCGGATTTTAAACTTTGTCTCCAGCCATTCTGGAATCGCCTATGACCAGCTCAGGCGTCTGATGCTAAATACGGAGATGCTGACGAAAGATCTTGGTACTGTCCTGGTTGGAGCGGATGCTGTGAAAGAGGGGCTTATCAACGAGGTGGGCGGAATCCGTGAGGCGTTGAAAAAGCTGAATAGTTTGGTAGCTGAAAAATGAGAACGCCGCCGGGACGGCTGGGGGGCGGGATGGTGAGGTGAGATTATGAATCTTCAGTCCCGGGATGAGGGTTGTCGCGGGTGGGGAATCCGGGCAGAAAAAGATTCCTGCGGGAAACGCTTGCGCTCTTTGGAGTACATAGCGGACACTAACCTCGAAAAGACCTCGGTAAGTGCCGATGGACTCCCAGGTTCCCTCCGGAATCTTTTTCTCCCTCCTCCCCCACAGGCAGATTATGCCCCGGGACTGAAGATGCGAAGGTTTCCGCCATCCCGAACCCCGGCCTGCGGCCGCTGATTTATCCTAAATTCTTTGCTCGGAGAATCCAGCTTTTGATTTAACCTGAGATACTGTCAGACTTTAAAAGTATCTCAACTACATAGTGGTAGCGACAATACCTCCTCCGAACTTGACAAAAGAGACAATCAGCCCCTGAAGACGGCGGACGGGGCAATACCCTTCGCTGAGTCTTCAGTCCCGTCGACAACCTGCCCGGGGAAGGAAGGAGAAAACTTTCCGAAGGGGACATTGGAGCCCGCCGGTGCTTAGACGGCGTTCTTTGACGTCTTAGCATCCGCTGTGCGCTCCACAAGCGGGAGCGAGTCCCCGTAAGAATTTTTTCTCCTGGATTCCCCTTCACCACAACCTATAAACCGGGACTGAAGACTCATACACAACCTCCCACCACCCCGTCCGCCGTCTTACAGAGGCGTCCTCACATCTCAACTCCCCCTCCTCATGCCGAGAAAAAAATGAGCTACCGCGTTGCTTTTTTACTCAAACTTTTGTATACTATGCTAAGTAGAAGATAGAAAATATGTTTGGAGGCTTAGATACAGTGGCAGGCACGAGCAGGAAGAAACAGGATACAGGCAGCAGGAAGAAGCAGGCGGGTACGACGAACACAAAGCGTTCAGGCACTGGTAGAAAAAAGGCGGCTCCGGCCGTTGAAGAGAATAATTTTATGGGAACGGAAGTGGCGATTATTGTTTCATTTGCAGTATCGGTGCTTTTGTTTTTGAGTAACTTTGGCCTTTGCGGCGCAGTGGGCGATTTTTTCCGCAAGGTGATGCTGGGAGTGTTCGGGAGCATGGGTTACGCGGCGCCGGTACTCCTCTTTTTGGGCACCTGTTTTTATATGTCTAACAGGGGAAATTACAGGGCGTTTTTGAAAATGGGAGCCGTAGTTATCGTGCTCCTTGCACTCTGCGGCCTGGATCAGATGACATTTGGCGGCGGGCTGAAAGAGGGCTGGAAACTGGGGCAGTACTATGTCCAGTCGGGAACCAGCGGCGATGGCGGCGGATTTGCGGGCGGAGCGCTTGTGCTGATGCTCTGTCCGGCCCTTGGAAAGGTGGGCACCTATCTTGTCCTGATCGTCGCTTTGATTCTGGGCGCCGTGTGCATTACGGAGAAGTCCCTGGTAAGCCTTGTGAAAAAGGGCAGCGGACGAGCCTATGAATATGCCAGGGAAGATATGAGCAGGAGACGTGAAATCCATGAAGAGCGCAGGGAAGAGAAGAGGCGCATGAGGGAAGAACAGCGCGTGCGCGGTGTGGATTTGGACGCCACCAACTTAAATGACGCTCCGCTGATGCGTGAATTTGCGGCCGGTATACCGGAGGGAACCCTGCTGGCCGCCGACGATACGGCCATGGATATGGAAGCGGATATCCCGGCAAAGCAGACGGTGAGCGGCGGGGAGAATATGAAACGGCCCGGAAATCCGGCCGATATTTTCCGTGGAAGCATTGCCATGCCCCATTATGCCGCTGAAACGGATGAAGAGGAAGAAGCAGCCGAATCGGAGTGGAGAAACGCTGAGGGCGATGAAAAACCGGCCCCCGCTTCGGACATCAAGAAGGAAGGCAGAAAGAGGGACAGGGGCAGCGAGGAGACGGATGATATCCTTAAGAACATCTATGTAAGGCGCGATACCAGGACCTTTGAAGAATTTTCCGGTGAGGAGCGCGAGATAGGCGGCAGGCACCCCGGTTTTACAGCCGTGAACACGTCCGATTATGCGGAGGAGGAAATCCCCTGGGACGGTGGAGAGGATCCGGAGGGCTACTATACGGAATCTTATGTGGAGCCGTCTCCCGAGCCGGAGCATTTTGACGATTCGGAACAGGTGAACCGTTTCTATGATGAATATGAAGGAACCGAGCCGTACGGAAGCGCGGAGGCAAACTACATAGAAGATGAAATTTACGAAGATACGGACGCAGGCGCACCGGAAGACGAAGGGCTTAATTATGACAGTTTCTATATCCCGGAGGAGCCTAAGACCGTTGTCACGTCATCGGGCAAGGTGATCGAGACGGATACGGAGATGGTCCGCAAGACCATGGAGAAGAAGAGGGCGGAGAAAAAAGCCCGGCCCGAGGACGAATTGAGCGTCAATGAACAGATTGAAAAAAGAGCCGAGGCCGATAAGGTCGTCAAGAAGGAATACAAGGTTCCTCCGCTGGATTTACTGAAAAAGGGAACAAAGAACAACGGAGGATTTTCCGAAAAAGAGTATAAGGAGACGGCCATCAAGCTGCAGCAGACACTGCAGAATTTCGGCGTCGGCGTTACGGTTACCAATATCAGCTGCGGTCCGTCCGTAACAAGGTATGAGCTTCACCCGGAACAGGGCGTGAAGGTCAGCAAGATTGTCGCGCTCTCGGATGACATCAAGCTCAACCTGGCAGCCGCGGATATCCGTATCGAGGCTCCGATCCCCGGAAAAGCGGCCGTAGGCATCGAGGTTCCCAATAAGGAAAATAACGTGGTCCTGCTCCGCGATCTGCTGGAGTCGGAGGACTTTAAACGTCACGGTTCCCGGATGGCGTTCGCCGTCGGCAAGGATATCGCGGGACAGGTGGTTGTGACCGATATTGCGAAGATGCCCCATCTTCTGATTGCCGGCGCCACCGGTTCCGGTAAATCGGTGTGTATCAATACGCTCATTATGAGTATGATTTACAAAGCAAAACCCGACGAGGTCAAGCTTATCATGATTGACCCGAAAGTCGTGGAACTCAGCGTATACAACGGAATCCCGCATCTTCTGATTCCGGTTGTAACCGATCCGAAGAAGGCGTCCGGCGCCCTGAACTGGGCCGTGGCGGAGATGACGGACCGCTATAATAAATTTGCCAAATACAATGTCAGGGATTTAAAAGGCTACAACGAAAAGGTAGAGTCCATTGCAGATGTTGACGATGATAAGAAGCCGGAGAAGCTTCCACAGATTGTCATTATCGTGGACGAGCTTGCGGATCTTATGATGGTAGCCCCGGGTGAGGTGGAGGATTCCATCTGCCGTCTGGCCCAGCTGGCCCGCGCCGCAGGCATCCATCTTGTTATTGCCACCCAGAGGCCGTCTGTCAATGTCATTACGGGTCTCATTAAGGCTAATATTCCGTCCAGAATCGCATTCTCCGTATCATCGGGCGTGGATTCCAGGACAATTATCGATATGAACGGTGCGGAGAAGCTGCTTGGAAAGGGAGATATGCTCTTTTATCCTTCCGGTTACCAGAAACCGCAGCGTGTGCAGGGCGCCTTTGTCTCGGATCAGGAGGTATCGCGCGTCGTTGAATTCCTGACGGAGCAGGGAATGACGGCAGATTATAATCCCGAGGTGGAGTCCAAAATCAGCACCGCGTCCTTCAGTGACGGTCCTTCCGGAGGCAGTGACCGGGATGCCTATTTTGTCCAGGCGGGCCGGTTTATTATTGAGAAAGACAAGGCATCTATCGGAATGCTGCAGAGAATGTTCAAGATCGGTTTCAACAGGGCCGCCAGAATCATGGATCAGTTAGCCGACGCAGGCGTTGTCGGGGAAGAGGAGGGCACAAAGCCCAGAAAAGTCCTGATGACCATGGAACAGTTCGAGAATATGATGAGTGAATAACAGGGTACGGCGGGTAATTGACGCATGGAAGTGATTGTTTTGCCCTGAAATGCGTATGATAAATCAGGAGGAACTACAATGAAACTTAGAGAATGGCTTAGTGAGATGAAATATGAGCTTCTGCAGGGAAAACTGGACGAAGAGGTAAACGAGGTGGTCTACGACTCCAGGAAGGCCGTGGAGCATTCGGTGTTTATCTGCATGCGGGGAGCGAATGTGGATTCCCACAAATTTATCCCGGACGTCATTGCAAAGGGAACCAGGGTTCTGGTGACGGAGGAGGCGGTGGAAGTGCCTTCCGATATCACGGTTTTAAAGGTTGAAAACGGAAGGAATGCCCTTTCCCTGCTTTCGGCCGCCCGTTTTGGATACCCGGCCAGAAAGATGACGACGATAGGCGTGACAGGAACAAAAGGAAAGACCACATCGACTTATATGATAAAAGCGATCCTGGAGGCGGCGGGGGAAAAAACCGGCCTGATAGGTACCAATGGGGCGATTATCGGGGAGGAACATTACCAGACCATGAATACCACCCCGGAATCCTATCTCCTGCAGCAGTATTTTGCAAAGATGGTGGAACAGGGCTGCCGCTACATGGTGATGGAAGTCTCCTCCCAGAGCTATCTGATGCACCGGGTGGATGGAATCTTTTTCGACTATTCCATCTTCCTCAATATTTCCAACGATCATATCGGACCGAATGAGCATGCCAGTTTTGAGGAATATCTTTACTATAAAAAACAGCTTCTGCAGAACAGCCGCCTATGCCTCGTGAACCGGGACGACGGACATTACAGTGATATCATCGAGGGCTCTAAAGCGGAGATTAAGACATTTTCAATGGAGCACGACGCGGACTTCCGGGCCGGGGATGTGAAGTACATAAGGGAAGACAATTTCGTCGGCCTTGATTTTAAGATGACCGGGGAGTACAACATCGAACTCCGGGTGAATGTCCCGGGACTTTTCAATGTTTATAATGCGATGGCTGCCGCAGGAGTGTGCAGTTATCTGGGGTTACCGGCGGATAAGGTGGCTCACGCCATGGAACACATGCAGGTGGACGGCCGGATGGAGATTGTCTACAAATCGGCAAAGTGCACGGTGATCGTCGATTACGCCCACAATGCGGTCAGCATGGAGAGCCTTTTAAGGACCCTCAGGGACTACAACCCCAGGCGCCTCGTCGTTGTCTTCGGCTGCGGCGGGAACCGGGCGAAGGACAGAAGGTATTCCATGGGAGAAATCGGCGGAAAACTGGCGGATCTTTCGATTATTACGGCGGACAATTCACGTTTTGAGAAGGTGGAAGACATCCTCACGGATATTAAAACAGGCCTTGCCAGGACGACGGGAAAGTTCATCGAGATTCCAGACCGGCGGGAAGCCATCGAATACAGCCTGTCTCACGCAGAAGACGGAGATATCATCGCGATAATCGGTAAAGGACATGAGAATTACCAGGAAATCGAGGGCGTAAGGCATCCGTTCTTAGACAGGACCGTGGTGGAGGAAGCCGTCAAAAAGCTTGGGATGTTAGAATAGAAGAGATATGGAGCATTCAGACAATGGAAAATATCAGGGTAAAAGAGATTGTGGAGGCGGTAAACGGCCGTCTCCTCTGCGGCAGTGATGAAACGCCGTTAAAACATATAAGCATTGATTCCAGAAGCATGAAAGGAGCGGATCTTTTTGTGCCCCTGATCGGTGAAAAGGCGGATGCACACGGTTTTTTAAAGCAGGCCTTTGAAAACGGCGCGGCGGCTTCACTGACCTCGGAGCACGATGAGGCGCCGGAGAAAATCACAGGGGCGCTCATCCGGGTGGAGGATACGAAGAAAGCCCTTCAGGATATCGGCAGGTATATCAGGGAGCGTCTCACGCTGCCTCTTGTCGGCATTACCGGAAGTGTGGGGAAGACCACGACCAGGGAGATGGTTGCGGCGGCGCTTTCGGCGGGTTACAGGACCTTTAAGACGCCTGCCAACCATAACAGCCAGGTGGGAGTCCCGATTACAATATCCGAAATTTCAAACGAAGATGGAATCGGCGTTTTGGAGCTGGGGATGAGCGAACCGGGGGAGATGGAAGTGATAGCGGATATCGCCCGTGTGGATACGGCCGTGATTACCAACATCGGCGTAACACATATTGAAAATCTCGGTTCCAGGGAGAATATCCTGAAAGAAAAGCTTCATATCCAGGATGGAATGAATGCAGGCGGAACCCTGTTTTTGAACGGAGACAACGATTTGCTTCAGAATGTGAAGGCCAAAGAAGGCTGCAGTACGGTCTATTACGGGCTGGGGGAAAACTGCGGTTACCGTGCCGTAAACATTGCCTTTGACAATGGCCGCCCCTCCTTTGATATGGTCCATGGGGACACGGTGCTGCCGGTAAGGCTGGAAGTGATGGGGGAGCACAACATATTGAACGCACTGGCTGCTCTGGCAGTGGCGGATCACTATGGCGTGCCCTTAAAAGATGCGGCGGAGTCGCTCAGGGAATTCGGCGGCTTCAAAAACCGCCAGCAGATCTATGTAACCGGAGGCATCACGGTGATCGATGATACCTACAATGCAAGTCCCGATTCCATGAAGGCGGGAATCCGTGTCCTGGCATCGCTTGCGGACTGCAGGAGAAGAATTGCCGTCCTGGCCGATATGAAAGAGCTGGGGGAAAACGCTCCCCTGTTCCACCGCGAAATCGGAACCTTCCTGACGGGACAGCCGGTGGATGAAGTAGTGGTTTACGGGGAACTGGCAGAGGAGATTGCAAAAGGTGCGGAAGGGAAAATCAAAACCGCAGTCTTTAAAGAGGCGCAGAAGGAAGAGATGACGCAGTATCTTGAAACACTTCTTCTGGAAGGCGACGCCGTGCTTTTCAAAGGTTCCAACAGCATGAAGCTGGGGGAGACGGCTGCACACTTTATCCGGAGAGGAACGATTGAATGACAAAATACACCTATGCCGATATAATTATTGATATATCCCATGAGAAGGTAGACCGTACGTTTCAGTACAGGATACCGGAAGAATTGGCGGGAGAAATCTATGTGGGGGTGCGCGTTAAGGTGCCCTTCGGCAATGGGAACGCGGCCCGTAACGGGTTCGTGGTAGGCTTAAGCAACACGCCTGAATTTGATACGGAACGGATGAAAGAGATAGCTGGGGTTGTGACCGGGAGTATATCGGTCCAGTCCCAGCTAATTCAGCTTGCATGGTGGATGCGTAAGACATACGGTTCCACGATGAACCAGGCGCTTAAAACGGTCCTTCCGGTCAAGCAGAAGATGAAGCCGAAGGAGAAGAAGAGCATCCGCTGCCTGCTTGAAAAAGAGGAGCTTCGGGATGCCATAGCCGAGGCGGAGAAAAAGAATTATAAGGCCAGGCTCCGGCTGTTGAAAGCGCTTGCCGAGACGCCCGTGATTCCTTCGGAGGTGGCGGAAGCCCAGCTCCAGATCACGGCTGCTACGTTAAAGCCGATGCTCGAAAAGGGACAGGTGGAGATTTTAAAGAGGGAGGTATACAGGACTCCCTTCAAATCCCTGACCCACACCGGCGCCGCGGCCAGCTTGAATGAAGAACAGAAGGCGGCGGCCGGGCGGTTCCTTACGGAGTACGATGCAGGACTTCGGAACACCTATCTTCTTTATGGAATTACGGGCAGCGGAAAGACGGAAGTTTACATGGAGCTGATGGATCATGTATTAAACCAGGGCAGGCAGGTAATCCTTTTGATACCGGAGATTGCGCTGACCTACCAGACCGTCATGCGCTTTTACAGCCGTTTTGGGGATCGGATTGCAATTATCAATTCCAGGCTTTCGGCAGGCGAGCGCTACGACCAGTGGGAACGCGCGGCAAAGGGAGAGGTCTCGGTGATGATAGGACCCCGTTCTGCGCTGTTCACCCCATTTCAGGATCTGGGGCTGATTATCATAGACGAGGAGCATGAGGGCGCCTATAAGAGTGAAACCATGCCGCGTTACCATGCCAGGGACGTGGCGCAGAAGAGGGCTGAACTGTGTAGCGCCAGCCTGGTGCTCGGGTCGGCCACGCCGTCCATGGAGGCTTATACCAGGGCGGTGAGCGGCGAATACAGGCTCCTGGCCCTCAAAAACAGGGCGGTGAGCGGCAGCGCCCTTTCACAGGTGGACGTCGTCGATTTGCGGAAGGAGATGACCGAGGGGAATAAGAGCATGTTCAGCAGGAGGCTTGCACAGCTGATAGAGGACAGGCTGATGAAAAAAGAGCAGATCATGCTTTTTATCAACAGAAGGGGATATTCCAACTTCATTTCCTGCCGTTCCTGTGGTGAGGCTGTTAAATGCCCTCACTGCGACGTATCGCTCACACTCCATAAGAACAACCGTCTTGTCTGCCATTACTGCGGCTATTCGGTGCCCCTGATGAAGCTCTGCCCGTCCTGCGGCTCACCCTATATAGCCGGTTTCGGCGCGGGTACGCAAAAGCTCCAGGAACTGACGCAGAACGCCTTTCCGCAGGCCAGGATTCTCAGGATGGACGCCGATACGACGGCACGCAAGGGAGGCCATGAAGAGATTCTGGCCGCGTTTTCCGCACACGAGGCGGATATCCTGATCGGCACGCAGATGATCGTAAAGGGCCATGATTTCGGCAATGTGACCCTGGTCGGAATTATGGCGGCCGACCTGTCCCTGAATACGCCGGATTACCGCTGCAGTGAGAGGACGTTCCAGCTTTTAACCCAGGCGGCGGGCCGGGCCGGAAGAGGCAGCCTTTCCGGAAATGTAGTGATTCAGACTTACCAGCCGGAGCATTATGCCATTGTCACGGCGGCGGAACAGAATTATGAAGAATTTTACCGGCAGGAGATGGTTTACCGCAGGATGATGAGTTATCCGCCTGCCTGTTTCATGCAGGCCGTGCTCTTTTCGGCGAACAGTGAAAGACAGCTGGAACTTTGCTCGGGCCTTGCCCTGGCCGCGGTGGAGGCCATGGGATACACGGAAAAAGAAGTCCAAATCATAGGCCCCGTCAGGGCTCCCGTATACAAAGTTAATGATATATACAGAAAAATTTTATATATAAAGAGTAAAAATTGTGATATACTTGATAAAATCAGGTGTAATATCGAAACATTGGCGGCAGGGGATGAGAAGTTCAAAACACTGTCACTTCAGTTTGATGTGTCATAGCCTGATTTTAAGAAAAAGAACCATATTTACAGAGAGGGAATGAGAAATGGCAATCAGATCAATCAGAACCATGGGGGACGAAGTCCTCGAAAAAGAGTGTAAACCTGTTAAGGAGATGACGGAGCATACCGCTGAGTTAATAGAAGATATGTTTGAGACGATGTACGAGGCGAACGGAGTCGGCCTCGCGGCTCCTCAGGTGGGAATCAGAAAGCAGATCGTCGTAATCGATGTGGACGACGGCAATCAGTATGTGCTGATTAACCCGGAGATTACGGAGACGGAAGGCAGCCAGACCGGTTCGGAAGGCTGTCTGAGCGTACCGGGCAAGACGGGTATCGTCACAAGACCGGAAAAAGTAAAGGTAAAAGCCTTAAATGCAAAAATGGAAGAGTTTGAGCTGGAGGGTGAAGGACTTCTTGCAAGGGCAATCTGCCATGAATGCGACCATCTGAAGGGGCAGCTCTATGTAAGCCTTGTGGAAGGCAAACTGGAAGATGTGATGATGGAAGAGGAAGAGGATTAAGAATGAGAATTGTATTTATGGGTACGCCTGATTTTGCCGTCCCGACACTGGAGGCGCTGATCAGGGGAGGACACCGGGTGGAAGCCGTTGTAACCCAGCCCGACAAGCCGAAGGGCAGGGGAAAAGCAGTGCTCATGACTCCTGTGAAGGAGAAGGCGCTGGAACATGGGATACCTGTCTACCAGCCGTCCAGGATCAAGAAGGACGAAGAATTTTTCCACATCCTTGAGGAGATTGCTCCCGATGCGATTGTGGTGACCGCTTTTGGCCAGATCCTTCCCGAGAGAATCCTGAATCTCCCGAAATACGGCTGTATCAACGTCCATGCGTCTCTGCTTCCGAAGTACCGGGGCTCTGCGCCGATTCAATGGGCCGTAATCAACGGCGACCGTGAATCGGGCGTCACCACGATGATGATGGATGTGGGACTGGATACCGGCGATATGCTCGAGAGAACCGTTGTGACTCTGGATGCGAAGGAAACCGGAGGAAGCCTGTTTGACCGGCTCAGCACCGCGGGCGGGGAATTAATTCTCTCCACCCTCGAAAAGGCGGAGAACGGGACGCTTTTAAGGACCAGACAGCCGGAAGAGGGCGCCTGCTATGCGGGAATGCTTGACAAGGCACTTGGTAAAATAAACTGGGATATGGAAGCGGAGGCCATCGAGCGCCTGATCCGGGGCCTGAATCCCTGGCCGAGCGCCTACACCTCCTATGAGGGAAAGACGTTAAAGTTCTGGGATGCAGAGGTAGTTCCCTGTGATGATGCAAAAGCAACGCCGGAAGCCGTAAACGGGCAGATTGTCGGCGTTTTGAAGAACAGTTTTCTTATAAAAACGGGAAAAGGCTGCCTGAAGATTAATGAACTTCAGCTGGAAGGCAAAAAGAGGATGGATACGGGCGCATTTCTGCGCGGGTATCCGGTGAAAGAGGGGACAGTTCTGGGAGAATAATAATTGTCTTCCGGGATAAGTATGAAAAACGCCTGATAGGAATCGAGTGATGAAAGGAGTTTTTTATGTACGGTTATGGATACGGATATTATAACCTGTTTGATCCGACAATGATACTTGTTTTAATTGGTGTTGTGCTTTCGATGATCGCTTCATCCAAAGTACAGAGCACCTATGCGAAATATTCCAGGGTCAGAAGCATGACCGGGATGACCGGCGCCGAGACGGTCAAACGTCTTTTAAATTCCCAGGGAATATACGACGTGCAGGTGCGAAAGGTGGCCGGCAGTCTGACGGACCACTATGATCCGAGGAGCAAGACGGTAAACCTGTCTGAATCGGTCTATGATTCGGCATCGGTTGCGGCAATCGGCGTGGCGGCCCATGAGTGCGGCCATGCAATCCAGGACAATACGGAATATGTTCCCTTAAAGGTCAGAGGAGCCATTGTTCCGGTTGTGAACATCGGCACCCAGCTTTCCTGGCCGATGATTATCCTGGGGATTTTCATTGGAGGCGCAGGTTCCCCGCTGGTGCAGATCGGCATCCTTCTGTTTACGCTCTGTGTTTTATTTCAGCTTGTAACGCTTCCCGTGGAATTCAACGCGTCCTCGCGCGCCGTAAAGCTTCTCGATGAGACGGGGATCCTTTCCGGGGAAGAGGTCGGATATACGAAAAATGTACTGGGCGCAGCCGCGCTCACCTATGTAGCGGCAGCCGCAGGCTCTATTTTACAGCTTCTGCGTCTGTTAATCCTGTTTGGAGGAAGAAGAGATGACCGTTAAAGAACCGGCTCTCAGGGAGATTATCCTGGATATACTGCTGGAAGTGCTGGAAAAGGGGAAATACAGCCATGTGATTCTTTCACAGGCACTCACGAAGTACCAGTATCTGGAGAAGCAGGACCGTTCCTTCATTAAAAGGGTTGTGGACGGTACGGTGGAGTACCTGATTCAGATTGATTATATTATAAATTCATATTCTAAAGTAAAGGTAAATAAAATGAAACCGGTGATCCGCACGATCCTCAGGATGTCTGTATACCAGATCTGCCATATGGACCGTGTGCCGGATTCGGCCGCCTGCAATGAGGCGGTAAAGCTGGCTGAGAAGCGCGGCTTTTCAGGCTTAAAGGGCTTTGTAAACGGAGTGCTCCGAAGCATATCCAGAGGGAAAGCGGAGCTGAAATTCCCGAATGACTCCGTCCGGTATTCCGTTCCGGAATGGCTGCTTGCCATGTGGAAAAAGTCGTACGGTGAGGAAACACTGAAGGTGATGCTTGAAAGTCTTCTCACGGAGCGTCCCCTGACGGCCAGATGCTGTCTTAATAAGGCCGGTAAACAGCAGATTATCGAGTCCTTGACGGCGCAGGGAGTCACGGCGGAGGACAGCCGGTATGCTTCCGATGTCATCTGCCTTGGCGGTGTGGACTATCTGGAGAGCCTGGATGCGTTCAGGCAGGGACTGCTTCAGATCCAGGATTTGAGCTCCTCCCTGGCGGGGGATGCCGCCGGGATTAAGGAAGGCGATTACGTGATCGACGTGTGCGGTGCGCCGGGCGGAAAAGGCCTCCACGCCGCCGATATCCTGAACGGCACCGGCATGGTGGAAATCCGGGATATCAGCGATGCGAAAGCAGCCATGATAGAGGAGAATATCGCAAGAAGCGGCCTTGGCAATGTGAGGGCCGCCGTCTTTGACGCACTCACGTTTGACAAAGCGTCCGAGGAGGCCGCCGATGTCGTAATAGCCGATCTTCCGTGTTCCGGCCTTGGAATCATAGGCAGGAAACCCGACATCAAATACAATATGACTCCCGGGAAGCTGCATGAGCTGGCCTGCCTTCAGAGGGAGATTCTTTCCGTCGTTTACCGGTATGTAAAACCGGGAGGTACGCTGGTCTACAGCACATGTACGGTCAACAGAGAAGAGAATGAAGAGAATATGCGCTGGTTTATGGAACAGTTTCCCTTTGAACCGGTGAATATAAAAGGACGTCTGGGAGAAGAACTTGCGGAACCGACCATGGAGTCCGGGTATATCCAGTTTCTGCCCGGAGTGCACCCCTGTGACGGTTTCTTTATCGCAGTCATGAGGAGAAAACAGTAGTAATATGGAAAAAACAGATATTAAGTCGCTGACGCTTCCGGAGCTTAAGGATTTACTGCGGGAGATGGGAGAAAAACCATTCCGCGCAGGCCAGCTCTACCAGTGGATGCATGAAAAACTGGCGGCTTCTTTTGATGAGATGACCAACCTTTCAAAGGAGCTGCGCGAAAAACTGAGGGAAAACTGCACCTATACCACCCTGAAGACGGTGTGCGTGAAGATTTCGAAAATAGACGATACGAGAAAATACCTGTTCGAGCTGAATGACGGCAATGTAATTGAGAGCGTCCTGATGAGATATAAACACGGAAACTCTGTCTGCATCTCTTCCCAGGTCGGCTGCCGGATGGGCTGCCGTTTCTGCGCCTCCACCCTGGACGGATTGGAACGGAACTTAACCCCCTCCGAAATGCTGGAACAGATCTACCGCATCCAGCGGGATACGGGGGAGCGTGTTTCCAATGTCGTCGTGATGGGTTCGGGCGAACCGATGGACAATTACGATAACCTGATCCGCTTTATCTGCCTGCTTTCCGGAGAAGGCGGACTCAATATCAGCCAGAGAAATATTACCGTTTCCACCTGCGGCATCGTGCCGGGCATCCGGAAACTGGCGGAGGAAAACCTGCAGATCACGCTGGCCCTTTCCCTGCACGCCCCGAATGATGAGGTGAGGAGGGAACTCATGCCGATTGCCAGACGCTACAGCCTGGACGAGGTGATGGATGCCTGCCGCTATTATTTTGAGAAGACGGGGCGCAGGCTTACTTTTGAATACAGTCTGGTTCAGGGAGTAAATGACAACCTGGAGGAAGCCAGGGCTCTGGTGCGTCTGATTAAAGATCAGCATGGCCATGTCAACCTGATACCGGTTAATCCGATAAAAGAGAGAGATTACGTTCGTTCCGGCCGTCAGGCCATCGAAGCATTTAAGAACCTGCTGGAAAAAAGCGGCATCAATGTTACGGTCAGAAGAGAGATGGGGAAGGACATTGACGGCGCCTGTGGACAGCTTAGAAAAAGTTTTATAGACGACGAAAGGAAAGAGGGAGAATGAAAGCATACGCCTTGACAGATGTCGGCCGTGTCCGGCAGCTCAACCAGGATTACCAGTTTGCCAGCACAGAATCTGTGGGGCCTCTTTCAAACCTGTTTATCGTAGCAGATGGTATGGGAGGCCATAAAGCGGGGGACTATGCATCCCGCTATCTGGTGGAACACCTTGTATCTTACATAAAGGAATGTGACGATGGGAGCGCGGTATCTGCCATTAACAACGGAATCGCAAAAATAAACCGGGAACTGTATGAACAGGCTCTCACAAATACGGAACTGGCCGGAATGGGGACTACGATTGTCGCGGCGACAATCGAAGATTCCACCCTCTACGTAGCCAACGTCGGTGACAGCAGGCTTTATCTCATCGAGCGGGAGGGCATCAGCCAGATTACCAGGGATCATTCCTTTGTGGAGGAGATGGTCTCCATGGGACAGATGGACAGAGGCAGCAGTGAATATAAGGAAAAAAAGAATATTATCACCAGGGCCGTGGGTATCGGCAGGAAAGTCGATGTGGACTTTTTCGAAGTTCCATTAAAGCCGGGCGATTATATTCTGCTGTGTTCGGACGGACTGACAAACATGGTTGACAATTCAGCCATATTCCGTCTGGTGCTTTTGCCGGGTTCACTTCAGATGAAAGCCAGGGCTCTCGTTGCGCTGGCGAATCAGAACGGGGGCAGGGATAACATAGCCGTCATCCTTGCGGATCCCCAGATAAGCGAGGTGAATCCATTATGATGCTGCAGCCGGGAAGTTATTTACAGGACAGATATGAGATACTCGCCATGATTGGCGTGGGCGGTATGTCGGAAGTTTATCAGGCCAAGTGCCATAAACTGAACCGCCTTGTTGCTATAAAGTTACTGAAGGAGGAATTCAGCCAGGATTCTAATTTTGTCAGTAAGTTCAAGATGGAGGCCCAGGCAGCCGCCGGTCTTTCCCACCCCAACATTGTAAGCGTCTATGACGTTGTGGATGAGGGTGATCTCCATTATATTGTGATGGAGCTGATAGAGGGAATTACGCTTAAGAGTTATATTCTTAAAAAGAACCATCTGGGGGTCAAGGAGACGATCGGCATCGCGATCCAGGTGGCCCAGGGTATTGCGGCCGCCCACGACCAGCATATTGTCCACCGTGACATTAAGCCGCAGAATATGATTATTTCGCGCGACGGCAAGGTCAAGGTTGCCGATTTCGGAATTGCAAGGGCCGTGTCTTCCCAGACCATCGGTTCCAATGCCGTGGGCTCCGTGCACTATATTTCGCCCGAGCAGGCCAAGGGCGGCTACAGTGACGCCAGAAGCGATCTCTATTCGCTGGGAATCACGATGTACGAGATGGTGACGGGACAGGTGCCGTTTGACGGGGACAATACGGTGACGATTGCGCTGGCCCATTTAGAGGAGCCGGTGCCGCCCCCAAGCCGTTTAAACCGCGATGTCACCCCAAGCCTGGAGCGCATTATTTTAAAATGTACGGCTAAGAAGCCGGAGCGGCGTTATCAGGATGCGTATGAACTGATTGCCGATCTGCGCCACGCACTGGTGGATCCGGAGGATGAATACCTGAAACCGGAACCGCAGCTGGACGAATCATCTCCGACGGTGATCCGTGATCAGGGAGAAGTGGAATATGTACGTGATACACAGCGCCGCAATACTTCGACAAACCATGGGGAAGGATGGGATGATGGAATCGATGTTCCCGTCATAAGAAGGGAACCCAGAACTCCGGCAGCCCCTCCGGCCAGGAAAAAGAAAAAAGATCCTTCGGACGATGTAAACCCTCAGATCGAAAAAATAATGACCACGATCGGAATTATTGCCGCAGTCATTATCGTGGCCGTGGTTCTCGTCATCTTTGCAAGACTGGGAGGAATTTTTAACCTGGGTTCCGGGAAGAATCCGGATAAGAGCACGGAATCATCGGTTCAGACGGAAGAAACGCTCAACAGTACGGAATGTAAGGTGCCGCAGCTTCTCGGATTGAGTGCGGAACAGGCGGAGACGGCGTTGAAGGACGCATTCCTGAAAATAAGATACGAATACGACGACTCGGAAGATGAGAAAGAGGGTCTTGTTATCAACCAGAGCGTCCTGGCGGGAACCATTGTCTCAAAACAGTCTGAGATCGTTGTTACGGTCGGACTCGGAAGCGGCAGGGTGGACCTGACGAAGATGGGACTGACGGAAATGACCGGGGAAGAGGCCAAACAGGCGCTGGAAGCCCAGAAGTTACTTGTGGAACTGCAGGATGAACCGAGTGAAACGATCGAAAAGGGCAAGGTGCTGCGTTTCGAACCTGAAAAAGCGGAGCCGGGTTCGACGGTGAAGCTCTTTGTAAGTTCCGGTCCGGCCATCCCTCTTGTTCCGATGATTGAAATCACGGGAATGTCGGAAGAGGATGCCAAAACAGCCCTCGAGGCAATTGGCCTGACACTTGGAGAACGAAAGGAAGAAAAGAGTGAGGATGTGGCCAAAGGCATGATTATCAGCCAGGATATTCTGGCCCCGACCGATACTCCACAGGGAACGGCCGTTGGTTACACGGTCAGCACGGGCAAGGGAAAACAGTATGTGGCCGTGATTAACGATGATTTTCCGCTGAAGGATCTGTTCGGTCCCAGTTCAGGCGATATGCAGATTCAGGTCCGGATTGTAGCGATACAGGAAGTGGACGGAAGGCAGGTTGTAAATGAACTTATGCCTCCGAGGACAATGGGCGGCAATATCACGATTCCCGTCCATTACAGGATTCCGGGTGAGCCGGGGGTTCTTACCGGAGAGCTTCAGATCCAGGACCTGAGCAACGACAAAGTACTGAAGTCCTATCCTCTGGAATTTCTGGAAGTGGATGAATAAGGGTAAATGAGACGAATGGAAGGTAAGATTATCAAAGGCATTGCCGGTTTTTACTACGTCCACGACGGATACAGTGAAATATACGAATGCAAGGCAAAAGGAATTTTCAGAAACAGAAATATAAAACCGCTGGTGGGGGACGACGTAGAATTCACGGTTCTCGATGAAAAGGAAAAAACCGGGAATATTGACGCCATCCTGCCGCGGAAAAACAGGCTGATCCGCCCGGCCGTCTCGAATGTGGACCAGGCCGTGGTGGTTTTTGCCGTGACGGAACCGATGCCGAACCTGAACCTGTTAGATCGGTTCCTTGTCATGATGGAACGCCAGGAGATACCGGTAATCATCTGTTTTAACAAGATTGATCTGTCCGGGGAGGCGGAGATTGAGAGGCTGAAGGCCATCTACGGCCCGCCCGGCTATCCGCTCCACTTCATCAGCACCTACGAAGAATCGGGGCTTGAGGAGCTCCACCGGCTGATTGCCGGGAAAACGACCGTTCTGGCAGGACCCTCCGGTGTGGGGAAGTCGTCCATCACCAATTATCTGCAGCCGGAAGCCAGGATGGAGACGGGCGTTGTAAGCGAAAAGATAAAAAGAGGAAAGCATACGACAAGACATTCGGAACTTTTCTTTGTTGAAGAAGGAACCTATATGATGGACACTCCGGGATTCAGCTCCATGTATATTGAAGACTTGGAACCGAATGAACTGAAAGACTATTTTCCGGAATTTTCCGCCTATGAGGATGAATGCCGTTTTCTTGGATGTATCCATGTGGGCGAGAAGGTGTGCGGAGTGAAGACGGCTGTGGCGGAAGGAAAGATAGACCGGAGCCGTTACGACAATTACCTTCTTCTTTACCAGGAATTAAAAGATAAGAGGAGATACTGATTATGATTATTTTAGCACCCTCCATATTGGGAGCCGATTTTAAACGCCTTGGAGAACAGGTACAGGAGGTAGACAGGGCGGGAGCGCCGTACATTCATCTGGATATTATGGACGGGGCCTTTGTCCCCAGCATTTCATTCGGAATGCCGGTGATCGAGAGCCTGAGAAGCTGTACGGACAAGGTATTTGACGTACACATGATGGTGGAAGAGCCGGGAAGATACGTGGATGCGATGAAAAAGGCCGGCGCAGATTTGATCTGTGTGCATCAGGAGGCATGTATCCACCTGGATCGGACCATTAACCAGATTAAAGAGGCCGGGCTGATGGCCGGCGTGGCTCTGAATCCTGCGACGCCTGTATCCACGTTGTCCTGCATCCTCGATCAAGTGGACATGGTTCTCATCATGTCGGTCAATCCGGGATTTGGAGGCCAGAAGTTCATTCCCTACACCCTGGATAAGATTCGGGAACTGCGGAATCTCTGCAATGAAAAAGGGCTTTCCACGCGTATTCAGGTGGACGGCGGCATCTCTCCATCCAATGTGAGAGAGGTGATCAAGGCGGGCGCGGATGTGATTGTGGCCGGTTCGGCGGTGTTCAGGGGGGATGCAAAAAAGAATGTGCAGACATTCCTGGATATTTTTAGTGAATATGACAAATAATCAAAAAGAGAAGTGATGATGTATGAAAAAGTGTTTGGTTGTGACAGGCGGTTCAATTGATATTTCATTTGTTAAGGATTTTCTGCAGAACCGGAACTATGACTGGGTGATTGCGGTGGACGCCGGTCTGGAGATACTGAATTCCCTGCATATCGTGCCGGATGAGGTCGTGGGGGATCTGGATACGGTGGAGCAGTCGGTGCTCAAAGAATATAGGGACAACCCCTCCGTGACATTTGAGATCCATAAGCCGGAGAAGGATGAGACGGATACGGAACTGGCTCTTCTGACGGCCGCCCGCTGCGGCTGCGACAGGGTGGATTTGCTGGGCGCCCTCGGCGGAAGGATGGATCATGAGATCAGCAACATCCAGCTCATTTACCAGTTCTTTAAGCAGGGAATGGAAGTATGTATTTACGATGCCCAGAACAAGCTGTACCTGCTGGATGGCGGAAAAGTGTTCAGACGGTCGGAGCTTTACGGAAAATACATCTCTTTCATGCCGCTCACCGAAGTTGTGTCGGGGCTGACGTTAAAAGGATTTAAATATCCGTTAAACAGGCGCCGCATTGAATTGGGTTCCTGTCTCTGCATCAGCAATGAGCTGAACGGGGAAGAGGGAATCATGGAGGTCGAATCGGGCGTCCTGATTTGTGTGGAAGCGCACGACTGAAAAGAAAGACAGAAAAACTGACCTGATTAAAATGATTAAATCTGTATGTTTTTACAAGTACAAATTTATGCTATGATGATGCATATCCGAGGTGAAGGAAACTGCGCAGGCTTTCAGCTCTCATAAAGAACCGGAACAAAAGAGGAGAGATCATCATGACAACAAGAAACAGTCAGGCATACAAAATCGCAATGACCGGGCTTTTGGCCGCCCTCTCATATGTAGTATTTACTTTCGGCCAGATCAAGATATCACTGCCGGGCGGTGACGCGACATCCATCCATCTTGGAAACGCGGTCTGTGTACTCGGGGCGCTTCTGATGGGAGGCTTTTACGGAGGCCTGGGAGGAGCCATCGGCATGACCATCGGAGATCTACTGGATCCCGTCTACGTCATCTATGCGCCGAAGACATTTATCTGCAAGCTCTGCATTGGCCTGATTACGGGATTCATTGCACATAGGCTTGGGAAAATCGATCACAGCAGTGATAAAAAACATATTTTTAATTATACGGTAATAGCAGCATCGGCAGGACTTATCTTCAATGTGATAGCCGATCCGCTGATAGGGTATTATTATAAACTGTGGATTATCGGAAAACCGGCGGCGGAGCTGAGCCTGGCCTGGAATGTGGCTTCCACATCCATCAACGCCGTAACCTCGGCCATTGTATCGGTGGCTGTGTATATGGCGCTTCGTCCGGCACTCAGGAAAGCCGGTCTCTTTTCCGGATTGTCTGCGTAAAAAACGATGGAGACAACGAAAAACACATGGAAGATTTGAATACGACAAATGTTACGGAAAAAAAGGTAACATCTTTACAACCAAAAAAAATCGCTGCGATTAACGATATGGCAGGATATGGCCGCTGTGCACTGACAGCGGCTATTCCTGTAATCAGCGCACTGAAAGTACAGTGCTGCCCGCTCGTCACAGCCGTGCTTTCCAACCATGCAGGATATCCCTCCTGCTTTTTTGATGATTACACGGACCGGATGGAGGCTTATATCGAGGAATGGAAGAAGCTTGGCTTTTCCTTTGACGGGATCATGACCGGATTCCTGGGTTCTGCAAGGCAGGTGGAAATCGTAACGGAGTTTATCCGGTATTTCAAAAAAGAGAATACGCTGCTCCTGGTGGATCCCACGATGGGAGACAACGGAATGGCCTACAGCGTCTGCGATCAGCAGCTTTTCGACGGGATGAAAGAACTGATACAGTACGCGGACATCATCACTCCGAACCTGACGGAGGCGTGCATCCTGACGGATACCCAGTATCAGGAAAAGGGATGGAGCAAGAGAAAACTCGCCGATCTGACCTACAAACTGATCCTGATGGGGGCGGGAGCCGTGGTGCTCACCGGAGTCGTCAAAGGCAGCCTCATTCTCAATGTGATTCATGAGAGAGGAAAAGAACCGGTCTTTCAGACCGCCCACTATGTAGAGGGAAGCCACCACGGATCGGGCGATATATTCTCCGCTGTGATTGGAGCCAGCATCGTAAAAGGAATCGGCCTGGAGGAAGCGGTCAGGAGAGCGGCCGCATTCACCAGAAAATGCGTCGAGCGCACCGAAGAACTGGGCGTGCCGGAAGTGGAAGGGCTTTGCCTGGAGGAATGTTTGTCCTATTTAATGAAAATCAGCTGAGGAACGAGAATGCCGCCGGGACGGCCGAGGGCGGAGTGGTGGGGGGAAGGTTATGAGTCCTCAGTCCCGGTTTACAGGTTGTCGCGGGTGGGAAATCCGGGCAGGCTATGACCGGGACTGAAGACGCGAAGGTTCTCGCCATTCCGAACCACGGCCTTCGGCCGCTGATTCGTTTGCCGCGACAATACCATCCCCCGCACTTGACGAAAGGGACAATCAGCCTTTGAAGATACCGGACGGGGCCGATCCCTTCCCAGTCTTCAGTCCCGCCGACAACGTACCCGGGGGAAGGAGGGAGAAAACTTTCCGAAGGGGACATGGGAATCCGCCGGTGCTTGCTGAGGTATTTTCGAAGCTAGCACTCGCTGCGCATTCCACAAGCGGGAGCGAGTCCCCGTAGGAATTTTTTCTCCCGGATTCCCCCTCACCACACCCTAACCCCCGGGACTGAAGACTTATCCAACCAATCCCCCCGTCCGCATCCTTCAAAGCCGTCCCCGCATCTCAACTAATAAAGGGAACAACCTGAAATAGGGCTTTCCATAAAGAAAAAACTGTAGTATAATCGACAAAGATATGGCAGTCGGGGAAAAAATTGGCTGCCGCTCACACCGGATCGATTCCGCGAAGTGTGCCGACAGGCACGGAGCAAACCGAAAGAAAGACAGTTATTAACAGGAGGAAGAAATGTTAGATTTAAAGTTTGTCAGAGAAAATCCTGAAATCGTAAAGCAGAATATTAAAAATAAATTTCAGGACAGCAAGCTGTGCCTTGTGGATGAAGTGATTGAACTGGATGCGAAGAACAGGGCAGCCAAGAAAGAAGCGGATGACCTTCGCGCCAATAAAAATAAGATTGCCAAACAGATCGGCGCCCTGATGGGACAGGGGAAAAAGGATGAGGCCGAGGAGATGAAGAAACAGGTTGCCGAGCAGTCTGCGCGTCTGGCCGAACTGGAGGAACAGGAGAAAGAACTGGGGGAGCAGATCTTAAAGAAGATGATGACCATCCCGAACATCATTGATCCAAGCGTTCCGATTGGAAAAGACGACAGTGAAAATGTGGAAGTACAGAAATACGGCGAGCCGGTGGTTCCCGATTTCGAGATTCCTTATCATACGGAGATTATGGAGCGTTTTAATGGAATTGATCTGGACAGCGCCAGGAAAGTGGCAGGAAACGGTTTTTATTACCTGATGGGTGATATCGCCAGACTTCACTCCGCAGTAATTTCCTATGCAAGAGATTTCATGATCAACCGCGGTTTTACCTACTGTGTTCCGCCGTTCATGATCCGCAGCAACGTTGTTACCGGCGTTATGAGCTTTGCCGAGATGGATGCCATGATGTATAAGATCGAGGGAGAGGATCTCTACCTCATCGGGACAAGCGAGCACTCCATGATTGGTAAATTTATCGATACGGTTATACAGGAGGAAGAGCTTCCTAAGACCCTTACCAGCTACTCCCCATGTTTCCGTAAGGAAAAGGGAGCCCATGGTATTGAGGAGAGAGGCGTATACAGAATCCATCAGTTTGAGAAGCAGGAGATGATTGTTGTCTGCAAACCGGAAGACAGCAAGATGTGGTTCGACAAGCTGTGGCAGAATACCGTTGATTTATTCCGTTCCCTGGATGTTCCGGTAAGAACGCTGGAATGCTGTTCCGGAGACCTGGCCGATCTGAAAGTGAAATCGGTCGATGTGGAGGCATGGTCCCCGAGACAGAAGAAGTATTTTGAGGTCGGAAGCTGTTCCAACCTTGGAGACGCCCAGGCGAGAAGACTTAAAATCCGCGTAAACGGCCAGGACGGAAAATATTTTGCCCACACATTAAACAACACGGTGGTAGCTCCTCCGCGTATGCTGATTGCATTCCTGGAGAACAACCTTCAGGCGGACGGTTCCGTCAGAATTCCTGAGCCTCTGCGTCCATATATGGGTGGAATGACGGAGATCCGCTAATCTGCGGGAGATACAAACATCCTTTGGGTTCGGTTTCCAGAAAACTGACTCGGCGCCGGCGGCTCAGCCCTGGCAAAACCCGTGCGGAAAAAGGAGCGGTGAGTGTGGAGCTCCCGTCCGATTCCAGCGCCTGCACCATCGGCCTGAACGGAAATACGGATGTCACGGTATACGCATCCATATCGGACTGTGCGGTTTCGATAAAAAAATAACCGAAGACGGTTCCATTGTACCGGTCAAACAGTAAAATAATATAATGAAAAGGCAGGAGATAACCGGAGACGGCTCCTGCCTATTTTTTAGGGATAGATTTTATTCTTTATCGAGTAAACGGGGATGGAAGTATGAATCATAAAATTACATCATTAAAACAGTTTCTGAAGAATGAGACGGTGTTCTGCATCGCGGCGCTGCTTGCCTTTTTGTCTTCCCTGGTGATACGGCCGGGGAAGGAGTATGTGGGGTATATCGATTTCAGGACACTGGCGCTCTTATTCTGCCTTATGGCGGTGGTGGCGGGCATGCAGTCCATCGGAGTCTTTACCCTGCTGGGACAGAAGCTTCTGTCCGGCACCCACGGCACGAAAAAGCTCTCATTTATTTTGGTATTTCTCTGCTTTTTCTGCAGCATGGCAATTACCAACGACGTATCGCTTATCACCTTTGTCCCATTTACCATCCTGGTCTACCAGATGGTGGGAAAGGAGGAGAGACTGGTTAAATTAATTGTGCTTGAGACAATTGCCGCCAATCTGGGCAGTATGGCGACTCCGGTGGGGAATCCGCAGAATCTTTATCTCTATTCGGTGTCCGGGATTACAATGGCAGATTTCATGGGGGCTGTGCTGCCCTATGCCGTGGTTTCCATGCTCCTCCTTGGTTTTGTCCTGGTGGCAGAAAAGGATGAAAAAATTGAAGTGAAGGTGCGGATGGGAACGGGGCCGGAAGATGCGGGAGCATTCGTCAAAAGATTCGCCGTATACCTGCTGCTGTTTCTGTTCAGCCTCCTGGTGGTGATCCATATCGTACCGTGGCAGCTTGCGCTTTTAGCCGTGCTGTGCTGGATGCTTGCGAGAGACAGGAAGATTTTAAAAGAGTTAGACTATTTTCTTCTTCTGACGTTTGTCTGCTTTTTCATATTCATCGGCAATATGAAGCGGATCGATGCGGTGAATCTATGGCTGAGCAGTTTGATTGACGGCCATGAACTGATAACAGGAATCGCGGCCAGCCAGATTATCAGCAATGTTCCGGCCGCCATTTTGCTGTCGGGTTTTACCGGAGAATATAGAACTCTTCTGACCGCTGTAAACCTGGGAGGGCTGGGAACGCTGATTGCGTCCCTCGCCAGCCTCATTTCCTATAAATTTTTTGCCAGGGCCTATGATGAAAAGAAAGGCGTGTACTTTAAAACATTCACAGGATGGAACCTGGCTTTTCTGGCCGTGTTAGCCGCGCTGGCCGTTCTGCTGACGGGAGGGTTCTAGGCGGTCGTCCGCCGACAGTAACGGAATGAACAGTAACGGAGTCACCTCTTTTATTTGTCCGCATCACACGGACGGTTGCATTTTATAGAAAGAACGTGTAGAATAAAAGGCAGTAATCAGAAATATGGTACGACAAAAATCAGGAGGATGACAGAATGAAGTATATAATTGTGCTTGGTGATGGGATGGCAGATGAGCCACTTGAGGCCCTGGGTGGAAAGACCCCGATCGAATATGCGGACACTCCGGCGATGGACCGGCTGGCCCCTCTCTCCGAGGTGGGACTTGCTGCGACGATTCCGGAAGGAATGAAGCCGGGCAGTGACACGGCAAACCTTGCCGTTCTCGGATATAACCCACAGAAATATTACACGGGCCGTTCACCGTTAGAGGCTCTCAGCATCGGCGTGGATATGAAGACGACCGACATTGCCCTGCGCTGCAACATTGTTACGCTGTCCGAGGAGGAGGGACCCTATGAGGAGAGGACGATCATCGACCACAGTTCCGATGAGATTTCCACGGAGGACGCTGCCGTGCTTTTAGACGCGGTAAAAGAAGTATTTGAAAATGAGACATACCATTTCCATGTGGGCACCAGCTACCGCCATCTTCTGATCTGGGAAAAAGGCGAGGTTGTGGAGCTGACGCCGCCTCATGATGTGCTGACACAGAAGATTGGCCAATATCTCCCCCAGGATGAAAAGATGAGGGAAATGATGAAAAAGAGCTTTGATATCCTGAACCATCATCCGCTCAATGAAAAACGGGCCGCGGAGGGAAAGAACAAGGCCAATTCACTCTGGTTCTGGGGAGCCGGTACAAGGCCAGCCTTATCCTCTTTCTATGAAAAGACAGGAAAGAAAGGCGTTATGATTTCGGCTGTCGATCTTCTCAAAGGCATTGCGGTCGGCGCAGGCATGAGAAATATTGAGGTTCCCGGCGCCAATGGCGGCCTTAACACAAACTATGAGGGAAAGGCTCTGGCAGGCGTAAAAGCGCTGCTGGAAGAGGGCGCCGACTTTGTCTATATCCATGTGGAGGCCCCGGATGAGATGGGACACCAGGGAAGTGTGGAGAAAAAAGTGAAGGCCATCGAATATCTGGATCAGAGGCTGATCCGAATTGTGACGGAAGAGATGGATCAATCCGGCGAGGATTACAGGCTCCTTATCATGCCGGATCACCCGACGCCAATCCGCTGCCGCACACACGTCTCCGCCCCGGTGCCGTATCTTCTGTACGACAGCAGAAAGAAATTCGGCCAGGGACTCTTATACAGCGAGGCCAATGGAAAGAAATCCGGTATCCTGGTGAAAGAAGGTTACAAAATGATAGATCGTCTGCTGGGAGAATAGGGACGTAGTCAGATAATACAGAAGGCCCCCTCTTTTGAAAAAGAGGGGGCCTCAGAGTATCGGCTGAATCGATTCCGACCGATGTCAGCTTTTTGGCCATTTCTTTCCCGATATTCATCATAGATGTTAATTCTGCCATATTACCTCCTGATTTAAGCGTTTAAAGCACTTCCTCCAGTGTCACCTTCGGAACCGCCATCAGCGAATAATTTGTATGGTAGATAACAAAACCGGGGGCGGCTCCGGCCACTTTTTTGACGGATTTTTTCTGGATATAATCGATCTCCACTTTTTCATTGCCGCGCCCCTTGGAATAATAGGCGGCCAGTGAACCGGCTTCCTCAAATGTCCTGTCGGGAAGTTCGCGGCCCTCCGTCTTTACGATGACATGGGAACCGGGGATTCCTTTTGCGTGGAACCACCAGTCGTTGCCCGAGGCCACCTTGAAAGTCAGCTCTTCGTTCTGGTAGTTGTTCTTTCCAACATAAATATGGAACCCATCGGAGGAAATATAGTGGAAAGGACGGCTTGTGATTTTGACCTTCTTACCGGACGGTCCGTGCTTTTTGATAAAGCCGTATTCCGTCAGTTCCTGTTTTATCTGTGCCAGATCCTCCTCCTTCAGGGCAATGTCGAGGGATGTGCTGATGGATTCCAGATGTTCGATCTCCTGTTTTGTCTCTTCCACAAATTTGGAGAGAGCCTCCCAGGTTCGTTTCAGTTTATTGTATTTGTCGAAAAATTTCTGTGAGTTTTCCCTGGCGGTAAGCTGGGGATCCAAAGGGATCTTTACTGTTTCATTCGTGTAATAGTTGATACATTCAAGCTCTTTTTCCCCTCCGCTCAGTTCATAGCCGTAGGTGTTGAGGAGCTCGCCGTATATTTTGTATTTGTCTCTTTTTTCCGTATCCTTTAACTGTTTCAACTGTAAATCGTATTTTTTATATCCCCGCTCCAGTGCGGTCTGGACAATTCTGCGCAGATCGGAGGATTTCTGCCGGATGCGTGTGATTACATTTTTGGATGCATAATAAAGTTCCAGTGTGCTGCTGATGGAATCAAAACGGACGGCCCTGTACTCCGGCGGCCAGGAGGTAAGCGGGAGAGCGGAGAATTCAACCGGCTCCTCATCGCGGTAAAGAATATTCGGCTCAAACCGGCCTTCCTTCACCTGTTCCATGGCAAGCGTGAGCGTGCGGCTCAAATGGGTGATTTCCAGTTCGGAGAGAGACGAAGCAGGCACATCGGCGTCAATGGAGGCAAGATGGCAGAATTCTTCCGCCATGACGGGGCTGATCCCGGTGAAGCTTGTATAAATCGCCTTCCCGGCGGGAGCCTGGGCGGCAGAGAGCGTTTCCGTGAATACGGTCTCATCCGCAGAGAGCGGATCCTTCTTTCCTGCGGCCTGTGGGATAAAATAATCACGTCCCGGAAGCACTTCCCGGACCGAGCTGATCTGGGCGGAAATATGTTTGATACTGTCTATGATTTTATCGTCCGGTGTACAGAAAATAATATTGCTGTGTTTTCCCATCAGCTCGACAATCAGGAACTTGCGGCAGAGGTCGCCGAGTTCATCCAGGTGTTCAATCTCAAATCGGATAATCCGTTCCAGCCCGGGCTGGCTCACGGATACAATTTTCCCGTTTCCGATATGCTTTCTGAGGAGCATGCAGAAATTGGGCGCCGTCATGGGACTCTGTTTATTCGTCTGCGTCAGATAGATTAACGGGAGACTTGCATTTACCGACATCAGAAGACGGTAATTCTCCCTGTTGTTTTTTATTGTAAAAAGGAGTTCGTCCTTTTCCGTCTGGGCAATCTTTGAGATCTTTCCGCCGGTCAGTTTATCATTAAATTCCTTTACCAGGCCGGCAATTACTATTCCGTCAAAAGCCATAGTTGGTCATTCCTTTCAAATCTGTTATAGTTGCAAATCCAAGGTTGTTATAATTTCAATCAATCTCCAATTTGGAAGTTTCTATCCATGCCGTTCCCGCCGTTAAAAGCGTGAAAAAGTGATTCGATCCGCCAGAGGAAAAGAGTCATGGACAGTAGATCCGCGCAGCCTCCGGGACTTATGTTTTTATCTGTAAAGTCTTTGTTCAGCCGTGTAAGGGCCTCCATCCCTTCCTCCGTTTTGCTGCCCCCAAGCGAGAGGACAGACAGGGCGCACTGTTTTACATATTCAAGTGATTCATAGTTTGTCCTGAAAAGCACGTTCGTATCGTCCACATTGGCCATCAGATGGAGAAGGATGTGGAGGGAAAGCTGGTTCCGGCCGGGATGTACACCGGATAACTTCGCGTATTCAAAGTATTCCCGCAGTGCGGGGAGTCCGACAAAACGGACGGCCGGAAACCCATCGGCCGCTTCCCCCCTGATTCCTCGGCATCCGTATTTCAGGTAAAGCAGTTCCCCGTGCGTGTTATTTGCTCCCGGTACGACGGCGGAAAAGTCGCGCTCCATCGGACGGCGGCACATCAAGCCGCAGTAAGATAAAAGTTCCTCAGCCTGAACGCCGGAGCATACAGGGCGTCTGCCCCAAAAACATCCGGCCGCCGCGGCCAGGAGTCCCATGGAGAAAATAATGCCTTTGTGGGTATTGACACCGCCTGTCGCCTCAAACATGGCTTTCTCGGCCCGTACCCCGGCCGGCCGGATGGCGGCAAATAGCCGTTCCGCATTTTCAGCATCCGGCTTATTTCCGCTTTGCAGGCCGGCTTCCCCTTCCATAGACCCGTGATGGATTCCAATCTCGGCCATCTCTCTGATAAAGGGCAGAATTGCAGCAATGCTGAGTTCAAATGTCCTGTGATCCATATCTTTATGGGCGCCGCTGTCATTTAAATCCACCAGTCCCGGCTTTGGGGTGGCCTCCACCTCATCGGTGAGAGAGCGGCCTGCCGCACATTCCAATGAATCCAGAAACTGTTTCTGCATCAGGTTCAGGGAAAACTCCCGGCTGTCAAGCTCTTTTTTTACACTCATAGATCAGTCCCACCTTTATCAGAGCCCGGGTGAGCTTCCGATATCATTTTTTTAATATAGGCAACCAGTTCTTCCACGCTGTGATTCCTGCTTCGGCTGCAGGCGTGGGCGGGCTGTCCGCATATCAGACAGGTGCGGCAGGGAAGACCAAGTTCCTCCCTGGAAACCTTACTCCCGTCCAGTTTTATAATATCAATATCATAGAGGCGCCCGATCGAAGAGCCGTCCTCCAGTCTTGTCATCAGACGCTTAATGGTAAGGGGCGAGGCGTCGGCGGCAATAAAAGCCTCATAGCCCGTCTTCTCGCGGATCACATATTCATGAAGCGCGGCAATGCCTGAATCGGAAAGTGTCCTCAGAATTTCACTGTATCCGCCGTCGAAAACCTCTGGTATCCCTTCAAAAACCTTCACGGGTCCCGGGATATTCAGGGTAAAGCTGATGAGCGTCGTATTATATTTTTCCGTCAATGTGTTCTGCAGGAAGACGCGCCGCTCCCTGGCAGCCAGCATTTCTTCAAGTAATACCTCATTATTTACCGTCAAATCCATGTCCGAATCCTCCTGTAGATTAGTTTCGGGAATATGTTCCCATACAGTGCGGGCACAGAGATAGTATGCCCCTGACTTCTTATTATAAAGAAAAGCGGCATTTAAAACAACAGGAAGTTGAGATTTAATTGAGAAATGAGGACGCTGCCGGGACGGCTGGGGGCCGGAATGGGAGGGGAGGGGATGAGTCTTCAGTCCCGGAGGGAGGTTTGTCGTAAAGGCGGGGAATACGGAAGAAAGAAATCTGCTACGGGGACCCGCTCGCGCTTATGGAATGCGCAGCGGATGCTAAGACGCCATAAAACGGCGTCCAAGCACCGGCGGATTCCTACGTCCCCTGCGCAGATTTATTCTTCCTCCTTCCCCACCGCCCAGATTATGACTGGGACTGAAGACTCACCAACCCTCCCTCTCCCCAGTCCCGCCCCCATTTCACAGCCCTTCCCGCCCCTCCAACTACCCCCTGATAACTTTTCTCCTATGAACTCCATAAGAGCATAAGTATTTGAATTATCCATTTTACCATGCTACTATATTTTTAGATAATATGTAGAAAGACCCAATAATTAATTCAGAAAAAGTAACAATATACACAAACATATAAGCAATAGAGGAGGAAATCTTATGGTGATCGAAAAAGCGGCTGTGGCCGGTACACTGGAGTCCAGTGATGCGCAGATTACAGTTGAACCGGGTGATGGAAAGGTTGAGCTTGTCATTGAGAGCAGCGTTATCCATCAGTTTGGAAAGCAGATCAGGGCGGTTGTCCTGGAGACGCTGGAGCGCCTTAATGTGAACGATGCAAAGGTAAAGGTTGTGGACAAAGGAGCTTTAGACTGTACTTTAAAGGCCAGAGTGGAATGCGCCGTATACCGTTCCAGCGGCATTACGGAAAATTTACCATGGGGAGGTGCAATCAGATAATGAGCCATCCATTTAAAAAAAGACTGAGAAGATCCATGATGTTTCTGAACTGCCAGAAGCCGGGATTGATTAAAGACCCATATATATATAAACCAGATTCCATTATGCTTGACCTGGAGGACGCGGTTGCCGAGAACCAGAAGGATGCAGCGAGGTATTCCCTGTTTCATGCGCTTAAGGAGATTGACTACCGGGGCGTGGAGAGAGTTGTCCGCATCAACGGACTTGACACACCGCACTGGAAGGAAGATATCCGCGTTTGTGTGGCGGGAGGAGCCGATACTATCCGTATAGCAAAGACGGAATCCGCACAGGATGTCCGTACGGTGGAAGAGCATGTGCTGGCTGCCGAGCGTGAATTTGGCCGTCCCGAGGGCAGCACCCTCCTGATGTCCGCCCTGGAATCCTGTAAGGGTGTTTTAAATGCCCAGGAGATCTGTGTTTCTTCCGATCGTCTGATCGGAATCGCCCTGTCCGGAGGAGATTATACGAAAGATCTTCAGACCGTAATTACAGGCACCGGCGTGGAGCTTATGGGAGCGAGACAACATATGATTATGGCGGCACGCGCCGCAGGCGTCCAGTGCTTTGATACGGTGTTTACAAACCTGGATGACATGGAAGGATTTGAAAAAGAAACCGCCATGATCAAGATGATGGGATTTGACGGAAAATCGCTTGTCAATCCGCGTCAGATTGCCATTGTCCATAAGATATTCACTCCTACCGAAAAGGAGATTATTTTTGCTGAAAAAGTGGTGCGTGAAATTGATGACAAGAAAGCAAAAGGCATCGGCGTATTTACGGTAGATGGAAAAATGATTGATATCGCTTTCTATGACGGGGCCAAGAGGACCCTGGCTATGGCTAAAGCCGCAGGCGTTTATGAGGGGGATATGTAAAATGATAAATAAAGTGGGAAGAGATATTCCGGAGGAAGTTTTAAAGGCGACCGGTAAAAAAGTGTTTGAAGGCGCTTACGTATATGATAATTATGAGTATAAGAAGGCCGCTCCCGTAGTGCGGGCGTTGTCCGATCCGACGCGTTCCAAGATGGTGCAGTCCATCAGGGAGGCGCTTGAAAAATGTGAAATCCGCGATGGCATGACTCTGTCCTTCCATCATCATTTCCGTGAGGGCGATTACGTTGTCAATATGGTAATGGAGGAGATTCACAATATGGGGATCAAGGATCTCACCATCTGTGCCAGCTCTCTCGGCAAGGCCAATGATCCGATTGTGCCGTTTATCGAGGATGGGACGATTACCGGTATCCAGTCTTCCGGCGTGAGAGGCAAAATCGGTGAGGCTATCTCGACCGGTAAGTTAAAGAACCTGGCCATTATGCGTTCCCACGGCGGACGTGTGCGTGCCATTGAGACGGGTGAGGTGCATGTGGACATCGCCTTTATCGGCGCGCCTACCTGCGACGAATACGGCAACTGCCGCCCGAACGGCGGAAAGAGCGACTGCGGCGTTTTATCATATGCAATGGTGGATGCCCAGTATGCGGATAAAGTGGTGGCCGTGACGGACTGCCTCGTTGCATTCCCGAACATCCCGGCCAGCATTTCCATGACAAACGTAGACTATGTCTGCGTTGTGGATGCCATTGGCAATCCCGATAAAATTGCGACAGGAGCAGCCAAACCGACGACCGATGTGAGAAAAATCATGATGGCCGATTACTGTACCCAGTTTGTAATCAATACCCCTTACTTTAAAGACGGTTTCTCCTATCAGACGGGTGTCGGCGGCGCGTCCATCGCCTCCACGATATCACTCGGCAAGATTATGGAGGAGAGGGGAATCCAGATGGGACTCGGGCTCGGCGGAATCACCACCCCCATGTGTGAACTTCTGGAAAAAGGCCTGATCCGCACCCTTGTGGATACACAGGACTTTGATCAGGGAGCCATTGAATCCATCAAAAAGAACCCGAACCATATTGAGATCTCCGCATCCGAGTATGCCAACCCGTTTAACAAGGGCGCTTATGTCAATAAGCTGGACTTTGTTATCCTGGCTTCCCTGGAAGTGGATATCAATTTTAACTGTAATGTCGTAGTAGGTTCCGACGGCGTCATCACCGGCGCGCAGGGAGGCCATCCTGACACGGCGGCCGGGGCAAAGTGTACGATTGTCATCGCCCCGCTTCTGCAGGGCAGGATTCCCGCCATCTGCACCAACGTTACGACGGTGACGACGCCGGGCGAGACCGTGGACGTCGTAATCACGGATTACGGCATCGCCATCAACCCGCGCCGTCAGGATCTGATCGAGTGCATGAAGAATGTCAACCTGCCGTTCTGCACGATAGAGGAGCTTCGCGATAAAGCGTACAGCATGGTCGGTGAACCGGACCCGGTTCAGTTTGGCGAACGTGTTGTCGGCATTATCGAGGGACGCGACGGAACCATCATGGATGTTGTAAGAGAGATCCGGGAGTATCAGTTCGACTAGATTTAAGTTAAACTAAAAAATAAGTTCTACCAGAATATGAGTTCGACAGAATATGAGTTCAACTAAAAAATGAGTTCCACCAGAATATCAGTTCGGCTAAAAGAGCCAGTTTTCCTGAATCAGCGGAAAACCGGCTCTTTTACCGTTTTTACCGGAAAAATTTTCGAAATTCCGATGGAATAAGAAATTTTCACGGAATCTTTTAGAGGCTCGCCCTGATGATCACGCAGACCGATTCTGATTCCAGGCTGTTCCGCCTGCTTTCAGAATAGAACATTGCACGTGTAAAAATACAATAAATGTCACTTTGAACAAAAAAAAGCGTTCCGATAGTTTTTTTCAAAAACGGCAGTTTATAAAATTTTTGTAAAAGAAATGTAAAAAAACCTTATTTTATATGGTTTCGCGGCACATAAGTATTATCTTATGACTGGTATAATTGCACAATTATAATTCGTTAAAAGCACCAAAAATTGTACAATTCATACAAGAAGTGTTGAAAAACTGCTAAAAAACGGTATAATAGAATCAAGGGTTTGGAAAGCAGCACCCTGCAGCAAACCAAAATAATGAGTGAAAAGGAGAAGATATTATGAAGAAAAGAGTGATTAGTCTGGCATTGGCAGCAGCAATGGCAGTAAGCCTCGCAGGATGTGGAAGCAGCAGTTCCGGTACAGCAGACAAACCGGCAGAGACAAAAGCAGCCGAGGGCGGACAGGAAGCAGCGGCAGGCGCTGAGGATTGGAAATGGGAGAGGAACATTGAGATTATCTGTCCATGGGGCACAGGCGGCGGAGCCGATACAACACTCCGTACATTTGCTTCCGCTCTTGAGAAAGAACTTGGCGTATCCGTAGTCGTTAATAACAAAGCAGGTGCAGGCGGCGTTACCGGCGTACAGTTCGCGACCAGCCAGCCGGCCGATGGATATACATATTTACTTTGTACCCAGTCCCCGATGTTAGCGCAGATTTCCGGTGCAACCGATTTCGACGTATACGGAAAAATCAAACCGCTGTGCCAGCTCGTACACGACTGCAATATTTTCGTTACCAGCTCAAAGTCACCATACAACAACTATGCAGAGCTGAAAGAATATGCACAGGCTAACCCGGGCAAGGTGAAATGCGGCGTTATGACAATCACAGGTCTGGATGCAGCATGTGTGGAAGCGGCATTTGAAGGCGATGTGGAGGCAGTTGCTTACACCGAAGGTTCCCAGTTAAACGCAGACGTTATCGGCGGACATGTGGATCTGGCATGTGTAGGGCCGGCAGAGGTTTCCGCTATGCTGGAATCCGGCGATATGAAGGTTGTTATGTCCTGTACGGAGAAAAAACTGACACTGGCGGGATTTGAGAACGTAGACAGCGCAGGCGACCTTGGACTGGACTGCTACTTTGGACCGTCCCGCGGTATTTTCTATACCGAAGGAACTCCTGAAGCAGCTATCAAGGCGTTCGAAGCAGCAGCAGAAAAAGCAGTAGCCAGCGAAGAATTCCAGACATGGGCAAAACAGCAGGGCCTCGATCAGAGACAGGGCTGGTTAAATACGGCAGATTACCAGGCATCCTGGGATAACGATTACAAAGATTTAACAGAAATGTTCGGTACTAAATAATTGATTTAACAGATGTTGACTGCAAATGAATATTTAAAACAATGAAACTGAGGGGAGTGGATTTATCCGCTCCCCCTGAATAAAGAGGCAGGGAAAGGCAGGTTATCTGATTTGGACATTATTTTTTCACTTGTATTGGGAATCTTCTGCATATACCTTTTCTTCCTGGTAGGCGCCGAGTCACCAGCTCCTACAGCGACAGAACTTGGTGCAGCGTTCTGGCCGAGAATTATTCTCGTCCTTCTTATAATATTAATAATCGTGAATATAGTGAATTCTTTGAAAAAGATGAAGGGAAGCGGAGAGAAGCTGACCGCCGGATTCAATCTGGGAGAATTCTTAAAAAGTAAATTATTTGTCGGCATGATTTTAGTAGCGGTTATGGCCGTGCTGATGCCGATTATCGGATTTATACCGGTTTCGTTCCTGTTCCTGATCGCCTACGGTGTGCTTTTAGGGGAACGGAGGATAGGATTCCTGGTTATTATGGCCCTTATTATTACGGCCATCCTCTACTTACTGTTCCAGGGAGCGCTTGATATTATGCTCGCCAGAGGTACCGGTATTTTCCGTGAGTTTGCATTGTTCTTTGAAACAAAACTGCCATTTTAAGGAAGGAGTGTAAGGTATGTTTGATTTATTACTGACTGGTTTAAAAATAGTATTTACGCCTTCTACATTTTTCCTTTTAGTAGCAGGTACGGTTTTAGGTGTTATATTTGGGGCGATGCCTGGCGTAAGTGCATCGATGGCGGTTGCCCTGGCTCTTCCATTTGCTTATGCGATGAATCCGGTTATCGCGATTGCGTTCCTGGTTTCCGTATATTGCGCATCGATTACAGGCGGCGGAATCACGGCCATTCTGTTCCGTATTCCGGGAACACCTTCCAGTGCGCCCACAACGTTCGACGGTTATCCGATGGCCCAGAGAGGTGAGGCGGGCAAGGCTCTTGGATTTTCGCTGATCGCGTCCGCCGTAGGCGGTCTTGTTGCCGCATTTGCCATGGCTCTCGTATCTCCTCAGCTGGCAACGGTAGCCCTCCAGTTCGGCCCTTCCGAGCTGTTTGCGGTATCCTTCCTCGGACTTTCCGTTCTGTCCTGTCTGGACAGCGACAATATTGTGAAAACACTGATTTCCGGACTCTTAGGCCTTTTGCTCGCCTGTGTCGGAATGGACCCGATGCTTGGAATCGCCCGTTTCACCTGGGGCAACTCCACACTGCTTTCCGGTATTGAGATGATTCCGGTGATGATTGGACTTTTCGCCGTGACCGAGGTTCTCAAGCAGACGGTTAAGCCGAAGAAGATTGACACGGAAAAAGATGCAACCGGCAAATCATCCACAAAGATGAAGACGGTTCTCCCAAACTTCCGGGAAGTATGGGAAACAAAGTTTACAATGATCCGTTCTTCCGTAATCGGTACGATTGTAGGCATCCTTCCGGGCGCCGGCGCAACTATCGCTTCCTTCTTATCCTATGCGATTGAGAAGAAAGTTTCCAAACATCCCGAAAAACTGGGAACCGGTATCCCGGACGGCATCGTGGCCTCCGAGGCGGCCAACAACGCGGCTACCGGCGGTTCGATGGTGCCTCTGCTCTCCCTGGGTATCCCGGGAGGGAACGCTGCGGCTATCATGATGACGGCTCTTGTAATCAAAGGCGTTCAGATTGGACCTATGCTTGTTAAGACTCAGCCTGAGTACCTTGCATCCGTATTCGGTTCCATGCTTGTAACAAATATTATCATGGTAATCGTAGCGATGGCAGTGGCGAAAGTATTCGCCAAAATTCTTTCCGTGCCTTACAGTATCCTTGGGCCGGTTATCATTATGATGGCTGCGATCGGCGCCTATGCGCTGAACAATAATACAGGCGATGTTGCCCTGATGGCAGGCGCCGGAATTATCGGATATATGTTTGTAAAGCTGGGATACAATTCAGCCGCCCTTGTACTTGGTCTTGTACTCGGACAGATGTGCGAATCCAACTTCCGCCGTGCGTATACGCTGACAAACGGAAGCATGTCGGCGATTTTCACCAAGCCGATCACCGCAGTCATCATGATTTGCTGTATCATCATGCTGATTTATCCTTTTGTTAAACCACTTTTAGTCAAAAACAAAGCAGAAAGTAAATAGATACGGTGAGCTGTGTGTTTTAAACAGGCCGCTGTCTATGCAGGAACCCCGGCTGACATCTCACTCTGTAAAAGCAGAGTAAGGTCAGCCGGGGTTCTTGATACTATTATAGGAATGGATTTTCTACTTCAACCAGGATGTTGATGAAATCACGCATATATTTGGTCAGGTACAGATTCTTTCTGTGACAGATATAGCAGTGGCGCTGGCTGTCGGTGTTGAGAATCGGATATGTAACAGACTTTTCCTGCATCTCCGGCGTCTTCTCAATGTAGTTTTTGGGGCAGATCATGACGGCGTCGCAGGCAATGCAGACTTTTTTCTCCACCTCGATGCTGACCGTCTCCAGGATGATCTTCGGATGCATGTCATTGGTGATAAAAAGGTTATCCTGAACCGCCCTTACACTGTGCCCCGGCTTGTTGGATACAAACTTCTCATTGCGCGCCTCCGTAATCTGGATGGGAGTTCCCTCTGGAATCCGTTTGGCCAGGGCCGTATTTCTGGAAGTCAGGAGGACGAGATCCTCGTTCTCCACCAGGATATATTTGAGTTCGCTGTGCCGGGCGGTGGTCGTCATGCAGGCCATATCCACGGTTCCGTCCAGGACCATATTCTCCATCAGTCCCGATCCCTGCTCGAAAACCTCCACATCCACGTAAGGGTACATCTTAAAAAATTTAGGCAGCACGTAGGGAAGCACCTGCATTCCTCTCTGAACGGGAACGCCGAACCGGAGTTTTCCGTGATCCTCCTGCGTGATTTCCTCAATCTCTTTGGCGAGATTCGCATTGATGGTCAGAATCTGCTGGGCAGCTTCCATATATTTTTCACCGGCATAGGTCAGGGTGAGAGGCTCGGTGGAACGGTTAAAAATCGGTGTCCCCAGATTGGTCTCCACGAGTTTGATCATCTGGCTCAGAGAAGGCTGGGATACATAGAGCTTTTTTGCCGCACCGGTGATACTTCCTTCCTGAAGGACAGTGAGCATGTACTGGGCATGTTTAAGATTCATTGAATATTCCCCCGTCTGTGTTTGCTTTTGCAGCCCCTGAAGCGGTGCTGTGTTACGATCATATCATTTCCGGGAAAAAATAGCAATGACAGAGTTTTGGGCAGGCAGTTAATGACCGCTTTGACACTGCTTGGCCCTGAGGGTATAATAAATTAGAAAGGGGGATGATGGGTTTGAAAGAACAATATAAAAAACTGCTCGTGATATACTGCACGATGTTTAAAATAGGCTGTTTTACATTTGGAGGCGGATGGAGTATTATCGCCCAGATAGAAGATGAGTTCTGCAAAAAAAGGGACTGGGTGACCGAGGAGCAGATCCTGGATTTCATGTCCGTGGCGAAGTCTCTGCCGGGCATTATGATTGTCAATTATTCGGTCCTGTTCGGCTATACGGTGGCCGGCGTCCCGGGAGCGTTCGCCGCTTCCTTCGGCCTTGTCTCACCGGCGGTGATTGTCATCGCGGTCATCACTAATTTTTATGATATTTTCTGCAATAATCCCTATGTGATCCGGATGATGAACGGGGTCAGAAGCGCCGTCATTCCCGTCATCATCGGCGCTGCGTGGAAATTAAAAAAGAATGCCCTGACCGACAGGGCTACCTATCTTATAGGAATTATCGTTACCGTCATCTGCGTGGTTTCCGATCTGAATAAACTGGCGATTGTCGTCCTGTGCGGGCTTATCGGAATTGTGATGTATGTAAAGGAGAGGAGAGGCCGTGGCAGAGATTTATCTTAAACTGGTATTTGCATTTATACGGATTGGATTTTGCAGCTTTGGAGGCCTCACGATGATCCCGGTTATCCTGGACGAGGTGACGGCGAACGGATGGATGACCGAAGCGCAGGTAATGGACGTCATGGCGCTGGCCGAGATTACGCCGGGCTCCATGGGAATTAACTGCGCCACCTTTGTCGGCTACCGGATAGACGGCATTCCCTGCGCCCTGCTCAGCAGCCTCGGAGTCATGGTTCCCTCCCTGACTCTCTGCATGCTGGCAGCCCACTTCCTGAAACGCTTAAAGGGAAACCCCTGGATGGAACACGCCCTGTGGGGAATCCGCCCGGCCTGCGTGGGAATGCTGGCCGCAGTTGTGCTCACGCTCAGCGGCGGCACATTTATGGGCGGCAGCTTTGCGGTTCACTGGAATCTGGTCGTCATCGCCCTCATCACAGGCGGCGCCATGTACAAGTTCCGTCTGTCGGTGCCGAAAACCATGCTGCTGGCGGCGGCGCTGGGGCTACTGATAGGCTGAAAAATGAGAACGCCGCCGACGGCCGGGGGTCGGGATGGTGAGAGGGGGATGAGTCTTCAGTCCCGGGCTTTAATTTTGTCGCAGGTGGGGAATCCGGGCAGAAAAAGTTCCTTCGGGAAACGCTCGCGCTCTTTGGAGTACATAACGGACACTAACCTCGAAAATACCTCGGTAAGTGCCGATGAACTCCCAGGTTCCCTGCGGAATCTTTTTCTCCCTTCTTCCCACAGGCAGGTTATGACCCGGGACTGAAAACGCGAAGGTTTTCGCTATCCCGAAACCCCGGCCTGCGGCCGTTGATTTGTTCTTATTTCTTCAAAGGGGAGGGGTATTCCCTTACTTGACGAAAGAGACAATCAGCCCTGAAGCCGGCGGACGGGGCAACAACCTTCCCTGAGACTTCAGTCCCGTCGACAACCTGCCTGGGGAAGGAATCTTTTCTCCTGGATTCCCCCTCACCACAACCATTCGCCGGGACTGAAGTCCCATTCATCCAACCCACTCCCCCGTCCGCCGGCTTACAGAGGCGTCCCCGCATCTCAACTAAATCCCACACAATTCAGTTGACTCCCTTTCCCATTTGCATTATAATACCATTATCTATGGACGAAAGAGGGTACTGTCATGTTAAAGAGTATGACCGGGTTCGGACGTTGTGAAATTGCGACGGAAGAATATAAGATTTCAGTGGAGATGAAGGCGGTTAACCACCGTTATCTGGATCTGAGCATCAAGATGCCGAAGAAGTTTAATTTCTTTGAAGCAGGGATCCGAAATCTGCTCAAGAAGTATATCCAGCGCGGCAAGGTGGATCTGTTTATTTCCTATGAAGACTATACCGAAGGCCGGATGTCTCTTAACTACAATGCCTCTCTGGCGGCAGAATACATGGAATATTTCCGCAGGATGTCGGAGCAGTTCGGCATCGAGAACGATGTCCGGGTATCGTCGCTGGCAAGATTTCCTGAGATCCTTACGATGGAGCAGGAGCCGGAGGACGAGGAGCATATGTGGAAGATTCTGGAGGAGGCCGTCAGCGGGGCCGCCGTCAGGTTTGTGGACAGCAGAATCACGGAAGGCGAGAACCTGAAGAATGATCTTCTGGGTAAGCTTGACTATATGACCGGTCTGGTGGACGAGGTAGAGAAACGCTCGCCGAAGATCATGGATGAATACAGAACCAGGCTGGAAGAGAAGGTGAAGGAGCTTCTGGAAAGTTCTTCCATCGATGAAGGCAGAATTGCCGCAGAAGTTACTATTTTCGCCGATAAGATTTGTACCGATGAGGAGACCGTGCGTCTCAGAAGCCATATCGAGGCTACGAAAGCGGAACTGACTGCCGGCGGAAGCGTGGGCAGAAAGCTCGACTTTATTGCCCAGGAGATGAACCGCGAGGCCAACACGATCCTTTCCAAGGCCAATGATCTGGAAGTATCCGACAAGGCGATTGCCTTGAAGACCGAGATCGAGAAGGTCAGGGAACAGATTCAGAATATTGAGTAATGACAATTAAGACAGACGGAGACTTGTATGATGAATAATCAGGGTGTTTTAGTGGTTGTTTCCGGATTCTCGGGCGCAGGCAAAGGGACGTTAATGAAGGCCCTTCTTACAAAATATGATAACTATGCTTTATCAATTTCCGCAACAACCCGCGGCCCAAGGGACGGAGAAGAAGACGGAAGAGAATATTTTTTCAAAACACGTGAAGAATTTGAAAAGATGATAGAGAACGATCTGCTGGTGGAGTATGCCCAGTATGTCGGGAATTACTATGGAACACCGAGAGAGTATGTCGATTCCAGCATAAAAGCCGGCAAAGACGTACTTTTGGAAATTGAGATTCAGGGAGCGCTCAAGATCAAGGAGAAGTTTCCCGAGGCAGTCTTGGTGTTTGTTACGCCTCCCAGCGCAGAGGAACTGCGCCGCCGCCTTGTGAACAGAGGCACGGAGCCGATTGAAACGATCAATGCGAGACTTTCAAGAGCTGCGAAAGAGGCCGAAGGAATTGAAAATTATGATTTCCTCCTGGTCAATGATGACATTGACGAATGCGTGGACAGGATGCACCATCTAATCCAGTCGATGCATGCCAGGGTGAGCAGTCATTTAACTTTTATCAGAACAATCAGAGAAGAAATGAAGGACTTTTGAAAGGAGCCTGATCGATTATGATGTTACGTCCATCCTATAATGATTTAATTAAAGTTGTAAACAGCGGTGTGGAGCCCGGCGACGAGCCGTTAATCCAGAGCCGTTATTCCATCGTCATTGCTACGGCAAAGCGTGCCAGACAGCTGATTGCGGGGGAAGAGTCCGCCGTACCGGCCGATGCAAGAAAACCGCTTTCCATTGCCATTGACGAGCTGTATCAGTCCAAAGTTAAGATTATGAGTGACGATAATACTCCTGAAGATGAGATTGAATACTAAAGAAGAAGGCCGTCTCGCGCTGTAAAGCGCAAGGAGATGGCTTTTTATGTAATGAAGAGAACAAATGGTAACAGTTCAGATAGGTCTGCGCATTTACTGCGCTGACCGTACAAAAAGGTAGTGGCAGCAAGCATTCGGCTCATCGCGCAGCGATTTCATTAGCCGAATGCCGTAACAGTTCATGCTGTCTGAACTGTTACAACAAATGACCGATTGGAGTGAAAGAATGAAAATACTTTGTATTTCCCTGGGCTGTGATAAAAACCTGGTGGATACGGAGATGATGCTGGGCCTTTTGAATAAGGACGGCCATACATTTACCGACGACGAGAATGAAGCGGATATTATCCTTGTGAATACCTGCTGTTTTATTAATGACGCAAAAGAGGAGAGTGTAAACACGATTCTTGAGATGGCGGAACTGAAAAAATCGGGCAGCTGTAAAGCCCTGATCGTAACCGGCTGCATGGCGCAGCGCTATAAGGAAGAGATTATGGAAGAGATTCCGGAGGTGGACGGAATTCTCGGCACTTCCACCTATGACGAGATATCGAATGTACTGAATGCGGCCCTGAAAGGCGAACATATGGCGTGCTTCCACGATCTTTCTGCCCTCCCGGAGGTGGCGGAGAAACGGATAGTGACCACGGGAGGCCACTATGCCTTTTTAAAGATTTCGGAAGGCTGTAACAAACGCTGTACCTACTGCATCATTCCCTCCCTGCGCGGCCCCTACCGCAGCGTGCCGATGGAGCGCCTTTTAGAGGAGGCCTCCGGGCTTGCGGAACAGGGAGTTAAGGAACTGATTTTGGTGGCGCAGGAGACCACGCTTTATGGAGTGGATCTCTATGGGAAGAAGATGCTTCCCGAGCTTTTACGCCGTCTTTCAAAGATTTCCGGAATCGGATGGCTCAGAGTCCAGTACTGTTATCCGGAAGAAATTACCGAGGAACTGGTCCAGGTAATTAAAGAGGAAGAGAAGGTCTGCCACTATCTCGATATTCCGATCCAGCACGCCAGCGACCGGATCCTTAAGCGTATGGGAAGAAAGACGAACAAGGCGGAACTTAAGGAACGGATTGCCCGTCTGAGGGAGGAGGTGCCGGATATTGTGCTCCGGACCACCCTGATCTCCGGTTTTCCGGGAGAGACGCAGGAAGACCATGAAGAACTGATGGAGTTTGTGGATGAGATGGAGTTCGACCGTCTGGGCGTATTTGCCTACTCGGCCGAGGAGGATACCCCCGCTGCAGCGTTTCCGGATCAGATACCCGAAGAGATAAAGGCTGAGCGGCGCGATGAAATTATGGAGCTTCAGCAGGAGATCGCGTTTGAGAAGGCTGAAAATATGGTCGGAAAGACTTTAGAAGTTATGATTGAAGGCAAGGTGGCGGATGAAAACGCCTTTGTAGGAAGGACCTACATGGATGCACCAAATGTGGACGGACTGATATTTGTAAATGCAGATGTTCCCCTTATGTCCGGTGATTTCTGCCGGGTAAAAGTAACCGGAGCCCTTGATTATGATTTGATAGGAGAGATGATCGATGAATTTACCGAATAAGCTGACGGTTTTGCGCGTCATAATGATTCCTTTTTTTGTTTTCTTTCTGCTGTATCAGGGAGGTGAGAACACCACCTTCCGTATGATTTCCCTGGTTCTGTTTATCGTGGCGAGCCTGACGGACCTGCTGGACGGCAAGATCGCGAGGAAATATAATCTGGTAACGAATTTCGGCAAGTTCATGGATCCGCTGGCGGATAAACTGCTTGTCTGCTCCGCGCTGATCTGCCTGATTGAACTTGGACAGCTTCCAGCATGGATGGTCATCATCATCATCAGCCGTGAATTTATTATCAGCGGATTCAGGCTGGTAGCTTCCGACAACGGCGTTGTGATCGCTGCGAGCTACTGGGGCAAATTCAAGACGACATTCCAGATGGTGGCGGTGGTTCTTCTGATCCTGAACATACCGGCCCTTTCACTCATCACAAATCTCTGTGTCTGGGTGGCGCTTGCCCTGACCGTAATTTCACTTATTGACTATATCGCAAAGAACTTCAGGATTCTTACAGAAGGGAGCATCTAAAGATGGTTGTTGAACTGATTTCCGTGGGAACGGAACTGCTGCTTGGAAATATTGTAAATACGAACGCGCGTTATCTCTCTGAAAAATGTGCGATGCTCGGCCTGTCCGTCTATTATCAGACGACGGTCGGAGACAACAGGGAACGCATGACCGAGGTGATAAAAACCGCGCTTGGCAGGGCGGATGTCATTATTTTAAGCGGAGGCCTCGGGCCGACGGAGGATGATATCACAAAGGAAGTCTGTGCGGAGGTGATGGGATTTAATCTCGTCGAGGACGGTTCCGTCAGGGCCCATCTGGAAGAGTGGTACAAGCTCAGGATGAAGAGTGAGCTGCCCGACAGCAACTGGGGACAGGCTCTCGTTCCGGAAGGCGCCGTGGTCTTTGAAAACCAGAACGGAACGGCTCCGGGCCTTGCCATGGAGAAAGACGGAAAAATTGCAATTCTGCTTCCGGGACCTCCGGGGGAGATGTACCCGATGTTCGAAAAGCAGGTCAGCCCTTATATCCAGGGAAAGCAGTCCGGCGTAATCCGTTCCCAGATGATCAAAATCTGCGGTTTCGGTGAGAGCAAGGTGGAGGAGATGCTCCTCGATTTAATTGACAACCAGACGAACCCGACCATCGCCACCTATGCAAAGACAAAGGAAGTGCATATCCGGGTTACAGCCAGGGCCGAATCGGATGACGAGGCCAAGAAGATCCTGAAACCGGTTGTGAAGGAGATTAAAAAACGCTTTGGCATAGCCGTTTATACGACGGATGAGAAAGAGGCGCTGGAGGACGTTGTAGTGCGCCTGCTCACCAAGTATGATTTGACCGTAACGACTGCGGAATCCTGCACGGGAGGCCTTCTGGCCGGACGCCTTGTCAATGTCCCGGGCGCTTCGGAAGTATTCCGCCAGGGCTTTATCACCTACTCCAACAAGGCCAAGAGGAAAGTCCTCGATGTCAGCAAAACCACGCTCCGGAAATACGGGGCGGTCAGCGAGCAGACGGCCAAGGAGATGGCGACCGGCGGTGTATTTGCAACCGATGCCGATATCTGTGTGGCGGTTACCGGCGTGGCCGGTCCCGACGGAGGAACCCCGGAAAAACCGGTGGGCCTTGTCTATATTGCATGCTACATGAAGGACAGTGTCAAAGTGGAGGAATTCCATTTTAACGGAAACAGGGAGAAGATCAGGGAGCAGACGGTAGTCCAGGCCCTGGATCTGCTCAGACGTTCGGTCCTGAACCAGTATAAAAAGGACTAAGACAACGAAAGCCCGCCCCCGCGGACTTTTCATTGCCGATTATGAAGGAGAAAGGCTGAAGGGAAGAAGAATTGGGCAGTATTGATAAGAAAAAGCTGCTTTCGGCAGCGTACTATTATTCCTATACAAGATTTGTGCTTAATCTGTTCAGTTTATTTGAAGATATGGACAAAGCGGAGGCAACCGGATTTCTGGACGGCTTTGCGGAGATGATTACCGAAAAGACGGAGGCCTTTCTGGATGGGGGGGATGAGTACCCCGGCCTGGTGGCTGTGAGAGAACGTGTACTCGGCCTTTTAAATCAGATGACACTTTATCTGGACTGCTTCTGCATCCATGAATACGCCCTGGACAGAATGGAGCGGAAGCTGTGCGGTACGGATCCGGTACGGATTTCTCCCGAGGTCCTGGCAGACGATCTGATGGATTATGTCATGGACGGAGAGAATCAGCTTGACGTCAACCACCGCATCCAGACAATCATCGGCGAACTTCCCGTCCGCTTTACAAAGAGTAAATTCTACAGTGTGATAGAGGAGAGCTTACGGCCCTACAAGGGCAGGGACAAAAGCGATCTCGACCGCATGATCTGGCGGATACGGAGCGCTGCCGCGTTGCCCTTATTTGAGAAGGCGGGAGAGGATCCGGAACTTTTTACCGGGTACAGAAGCATGGCTCTGGAGCTTGAAAACTGTGATTATCTGAGCTTGTCAAAAGAAGAATATACGGAACTCAAGAGCCGATATGAGGAAAGCTATGGGAACCTTTCACTTCTGTTAGGGCAGCTTGTCTGCCTGCCTCCGCTAATCAACGATCTGTGCGTGATGATGCGGGCCGCAGCCTTTGCGGAACCGTCTCCATACCGGACCACTCTACAGGAGACCCTGGGGGAGATTCTGCAAAGAAGCAGGGGAAAAGACGGATTTTTCACGGAGGATGACGGACGGGTTTTTGAAATGTTCGCCCCTTTGGAGGGAAAACAGGAGTATTACTGGGAGCAGTATGTAAAACAGATGGATCGGTACAGCTCCGGTGACGAAGATATCTTTGTGGCCGGCCAGCTTCTTTCCGGAAATTTTGCAGCGCCGCTTGAGAGGAACGCAGACGGCGTGAAAGTGACGGACGAGATTTATGAGGCCTCGCTGGAACGGCTGTTTACAGAACTGGAGACACGCCTGAAACGCACGGCGAAATTTACTTCCAGAGCCGTCATGGCAAAGGTACTTGCCGAGATTCCGGTCTGGTTTAATACGCTCGAAGAGATCCAGGCGTACATCCGGGACAGCCTGTCGCTGTGCCTGGATACGGCGGAGAAAGACGCCAGCATGGTGAATTTGAAGCAGATAATGGTGGAGGGGAATGCACTGGTATAAGCATTTATATGTAGGCCAAAAAGCCAAGAAAAAACGATTTTCGATTATTCAGAATATCCGCAAAGGCCGGTTTCAGGCCGGAGTCCATGTGATCACCCCCTCATCCGGAGGACAGAACATCATGGATATTTATCCCGCCGCCGTGCTCCTTTCGGAATATTACAGTAAGAAAGAGGATTTACTGATTCTCGGAATTGCTGCCGACTACTATGAGGCGCTGGAAGTGGCGCGCGATATTGTAGATGAAATGTACCAGAAAACAGGCGGGTTTTCCATTCAGGAATTTCTTTCTATCAATGGGCAGAGGTGAATGGAATGCTCCATATTTTGTTGCTAATATTAAAGATAGCGGGATTCCTGCTGCTTGCCGTCCTGGGACTGCTCCTGTTGATCCTTCTGTCTGTCCTGCTTGTTCCGTTCAGATACAGGCTGCAGGGATCCTATTACGGAAAGCCGGAGGGAATGTTCCGTCTTACGTGGTTTCTACATCTTTTATCGGTGCGTGTGAGCTATTACGGGGAACTGAAAATACTGGTCCGGATTCTGGGCTTTCCCGTATTCCGGGAGAGTGGAAAAGAGGCGGAAGAATCCCTGGAGGAAGAGCTTATTCCAGACGCCGAAGAGTTTATCGACGACGTAGCGGACAGTTATACCGGTTATTTCCTGGAGGAACCGCTTCTTTCCGCACAGGAACTGGGCGGAAAAGAGCCGGAGAAACCGGGCGTGGAAGAACCGGAGAAAGCAGCCGGAGATCCGTTTTTACAGTCTGAGGAAGAAATTCCTGAGCCCCCGCATAAAGATGACGGTAAGGGAACTATTTTTTCCCGCATTGCCGCCAGGATTCAGAATTTTTTCCGCAGGGTGATGCTTTTTATCAGGAATGTCATGGCGGCCCTGAAAAAGGCGGACGACTGGAAAGAAACCGTGACGGCTTTTCTGAAAGACGAAGAGAACAGGAAAACGTACCGGCTGATAAAAAAACAGCTTAAAAAGGTATTACGCCACATTTTACCGGTGAAACTGAAAGGGAATATTACCTTTGGATCTGATGAGCCGTATATAACCGGACAGGTGCTTACCTGGGCGGCTCTTCTCTATCCTCTGTACCGCGATAATCTCGTAATCGAGCCCGTATTTGACAGACCGGTACTGGAGGGAAACGTATCGTTAAAAGGGCGCATCCGGACGGGAACGCTCCTTATGGCAGGAATCAGAGTATTGCTAAATAAAAATTTCAGGAAACAGCTGAAGCGCTTCCTGAACCGAGGAGGAATGTAATATGGCAGATAATCAGTTTTCATCTACGGTAGATGCGCTGTTTAAAGGAATGGATAATTTTGTGACCACAAAAACCGTGGTGGGAGAAGCGGTGAAGATCGACGATACGATCATCCTGCCGCTGGTAGATGTGACCTGCGGCATGGCGGCAGGCGCTTTCAGCCAGCCGTCCAAGAATAACGGCGCCGGCGGTATGAGCGCAAAGATGAGCCCAAGCGCAATCCTCGTGATACAGAACGGGGTTACAAAGCTTGTAAATATCAAGCACCAGGATGCCGTGACGAAAATTATCGACATGGTGCCCGATTTTGTCAACCGTTTCACAAGCGGCAAGGACAACGTAATCTCCGACGACGCGATGGAGAAAGCGGAGGCGATGGCCGAAGATTTATCCGAAAAATAATGGAAAACGCTAAGATGCATCAAACGGCCAGGCCGGGCATATACTACTCATAACCGGATGATTCAGGAAGGAGACTGCCGTGAGGCGTCTATGCGGGCTTGTAATATTTTCCATTGGCATTGGAATGATGCTGGTACTCATTTTTCCCAAGAACTTCCTGTGGGTCTGTGCCGCCATCTCGTGCCTGATTATCGGATATAATATGTTTTTTTGTTAAAGTGAACAACTCAAAGGGGATTATAAAAAGAATTCCTTATTGCAGATAACGTGAGAGTCCGGCGTGCCGGACTCTCGCGCCGAGCGCGGCCGCATAGCGGCATATTACATCTTCGCGCGAGTGCGCACCCTGCCCGGAGGGCTTTTTATATCATAGGAGCACTTTCATATAGTATAAAAAAACAGCCCCCGGCAGATACCAGGGGCCACACTTTCCATGACGATTAAGCTCTTTCAACTAAACCGGCTCTTAAGCAAGAAGTACATACATACATCTTCTGAGCTCCGCCGTTAGTTTTTACCTTAACAGACTTAACGTTAGCTTTCCACATTTTGTTGGATCTTCTATGTGAGTGGCTTACTGCATTACCGAAGTGGGCAGCTTTTTCACAGATTGCACATTTAGCCATTATTGCACCTCCTTAACCGAACATTGGACTTCCTATTAAAAATCCATAACAAAATTTATAATAGCAGAAAGCATGGAATTTTGCAAGTGAAATTTAAAAATTTGTTTCTTTTTTTGCGAAAATAATGTATAATCACTAATAGCCGGATACGCGGATGCCATCCGGCATAAAAAGCTCAGTAATTGAGTAAGAAATGGAGGCTGTGAGATATGAAAGGTCGCATTAATAATAAATTAGGTTCGATCCAGATCGACCCTGAAGTAATCGCCATGTATGCCGGAACGACAGCAGTGGAATGCTTTGGCATAGTCGGTATGGCCGCTGTAAGTATGAAGGACGGGCTGGTAAAGCTGCTTAAGAGGGACAGTCTGACCCATGGTATTAATGTTTCCATCAAAGAGAATGAAATCAGCATTGACTTCCACGTCATTGTCAGCTATGGTGTAAGTATTTCGACTGTTGCAGACAATCTGATAGAGAATGTTAAATATAAAGTTGAAGAATTTACAGGCATGACGGTCGAGAAGATCAATATCTTCGTTGAAGGCGTAAGAGTGATAGATTAAGGAGGAACTACCCGTGGGTATGAACTATATAGACGCCGAGATGCTGAAAAAGGCATTTCTGGCCGGAGCAAAAGGCCTTGAGGCTAATAAAGAATGGATTAATGAGCTGAACGTATTCCCCGTGCCGGACGGCGATACGGGAACGAATATGACGATGACGATACTTTCAGCGGCCAGAGAGGTTGCGGCGATTGAAAAGCCGACCATGGAATCTCTCGCCAAGGCGATTTCATCCGGTTCTTTAAGAGGAGCCAGAGGTAACTCAGGTGTAATTCTTTCCCAGCTTTTCCGCGGATTTACGAAGGAAATTAAGACGGTGGACGTCATTACGACAACGACGCTTGCCAACGCGTTCAACCGGGGGACCGAGACGGCATATAAGGCCGTCATGAAGCCGAAGGAGGGCACAATCCTCACGGTTGCCAAGGGAATGGCGGACAAGGCCTCCGAACTCGTGTCGCAGACGGAGGATATCATCGAATTTGCGCAGAAGGTGATAGAACATGGCGATTATGTACTGAGCCAGACGCCGGAGATGCTGCCGATCCTTAAGGAGGCAGGCGTTGTGGATTCCGGCGGCCAGGGCCTGATGCAGGTGTTAAAGGGCTGTCTGGACGGTCTTATGGGCAAGGAGCTCGATTTGTCCGTCGAGGGTGCCAAGGCTCCCCAGGCGCCGCTTCAGACCGGCAGCGCTGCAGGTGATTTCGATATCAAATTCGGTTACTGCACCGAGTTTATTGTGAATCTTGAGAAGACATACAACCAGAAGACGGAACATGAATTCAAGAGCTATCTCGAATCCATCGGAGACTCCATCGTGGTGGTGTCCGACGACGACATGGTGAAGGTTCATGTCCACACCAACGATCCGGGCCTGGCAATCCAGAAAGCCCTCACCTACGGTTCCCTCTCAAGAATGAAGATCGACAATATGAGGGAAGAGCATCAGGAGAGGCTGATCAAGGATGCCGAGAAACTGGCTAAAGAGCAGAAGGAAGAGGAGAAGGCCAGGGAACCGAGAAAAACATATGGCTTTATCGCCGTTTCCATCGGAGAAGGCATGAGCGGGATCTTTAAGGGCATCGGCGCCGATTACCTCATTGAGGGCGGACAGACGATGAACCCGAGTACAGAAGACATGCTCAACGCCATTGACTGTGTCAATGCCGACACTATCTACATCCTGCCGAACAACAAGAACATCATCCTGGCGGCGGAGCAGGCAAAGAGCCTTGTGAAGGATAAGAAGATTGTCGTTGTTCCTTCCAAGACGGTTCCGCAGGGAATCACGGCCATCATCAATTTTGCGCCGGATCTCTCCCCGGAGGAAAACCTGGAACTGATGATTCAGGAGATGGGACGCGTAAAGAGCGGCCAGATTACTTATGCGGTGCGCAACACCTCCGTCGATGGGATGGAGATCACCGAGGGCGATATCATGGGAATCGGCGACAGCGGTATGCTGGCGGTCGGTAAAGAGGTGGAAGAGGTAGCGCTTCAGACGCTCCGCGCCATGATTGACGAAGAGTCGGAACTGATTTCCATCTACTACGGCGAGGATATTAAGGAAGAGGAGGCCGGAGTCCTGTACGCAAAAGCGCAGGAGGAGTTCGCCGGCTGTGAGATAGAGCTTCACAACGGAGGCCAGCCGATCTATTACTATATGATTTCAGTAGAGTAACGGCGGGGGACGGGTACAATGATGATACAGAGGCAGACCAGGGCTGACGATTCCGGTCCGCCTCTGTTTCTTTTGCAGGTAAAACAATGAGAAATGATAATTTTAAAATAGATGTAAATACAGAAAGCGGCCCGGTTAAGAAAGAAACCGGTTTTACGGAACTGCCGGTTACCTCCCTGAAGGGCATCGGGGACAAGACTGCCAAACTTTTCGGTAAACTGGGCGTGGAGACCGTGGAGGAGCTGCTCCACTATTATCCCAGAGCCTACGATACCTTCCGCGAACCACAGCCCATATCGGAGCTGCTTCCCGAGACCATGGCCGCCGTGGCCGGAATGCTTACGAAGACGGCGGATGTAGTGAAATACGGCCACCTTCAGGTGACGACGGTGACGCTGCGCGATATCAGCGGGCTTTTGACCCTCACCTGGTACAATATGCCCTATTTAAGAGGCACCTTAAAAGCGGGGGAACGCTTTATTTTCCGTGGCAGGATTGTGAAAAAGCGCGGCCGCCTCACAATGGAGCAGCCGGAAATCTACCGGCCGGAAAAATATGCGGCCCTCGTGCACTCCATGCAGCCGATTTACGGTCAGACTAAAGGGCTGGGCAATAAAACGATTGCAAAGACCGTGGCGGAGGCCCTGGAGTCCCGCGATACGGAGCGCGATTATCTGCCTGCGGGACTCAGGAGCAAATATGAACTGGCGGAATATAATTTTGCCCTGGAGCACATCCATTTTCCCAAGGATGAGACGGAGCTGCTTTTCTCCAGGAAGAGGCTGGTATTTGATGAATTCTTCATGTTCCTGCTGTCCGTACGGCTTTTGAAGGATAAAAAAGAGGACAGGCAAAGCCCCTGTCCGTTTAAGATCGGCGGGGAGGCAGCGGCGCTGGAGGAAAAGCTTCCATTTGCCCTCACGGGGGCCCAGAAAAAGGTCCTTGGCGAGGTCTATTCGGATCTGTCGGGGGGCCGCGTGATGAACCGCCTGATTCAGGGCGACGTCGGCTCCGGTAAGACGATCATCGCCGTTCTGGCTCTTCTTCAGGCCGCGTATAACGGCTTTCAGGGCGCTTTAATGGTTCCGACGGAGGTTTTGGCCAGACAGCACTTTGAATCGATGAATGAGCTGTTTACGGGCCTCTCACTGCCTGTTAAACCGATCCTGCTCACCGGTTCCATGACGGCGAAGGAAAAAAGGCTGGCATATGAAAAAATTGCTTGCCATGAGGCCGATATCATCATCGGAACCCATGCGCTGATCCAGGAAAAAGTCGTCTATGATAAGCTGGGACTTGTCATCACCGATGAACAGCACCGGTTCGGCGTGGGGCAGAGGGAGATGCTGGGAAACAAGGGCATGGAGCCGCATATCCTGGTCATGAGCGCCACACCGATTCCCCGTACGCTGGCAATCATCATCTATGGAGATCTGGATATCTCCATCATCGACGAACTCCCGGCGGGCCGCCAGTCCATTAAAAACTGCGTGGTAGGCAAGGATTACCGTGAAAATGCCTACCGTTTTATCGAGAGGGAGGCGAGAGCGGGCCGTCAGGCCTATGTCATCTGCCCGATGGTGGAGGCCAGCGAGATGTTGGAGGCAGAAAACGTAATCGACTACACGAAAACCCTGAGGGAACATCTTTCTGCGGATATCCGAGTGGAATACCTGCACGGAAAGATGAAGGCAAAAGAGAAAAATGCAATTATGGAGCGTTTTGCCGCCAATGAGATACAGGTCCTGGTGTCCACGACGGTCATCGAGGTCGGCATCAATGTGCCGAATGCAACCATCATGATGATTGAGAATGCGGAGCGTTTCGGTCTTGCCCAGCTCCATCAGCTGAGGGGCCGCGTAGGCCGTGGAAAGGACCAGTCTTATTGCATTATGGTAAACAGCTCCGGCGAGGAGGATGCCAGAAAACGTCTGGAAATCCTTAATAAATCCAACGACGGCTTTTTTATTGCCTCCGAGGATTTGAAGCTCAGGGGTCCGGGGGATCTTTTCGGTGTGCGCCAGAGCGGGGATCTGGAATTCCGTCTGGCCGACATCTTTACCGATGCGGATATTTTGAAAACCGTATCCGAGGAGGTAAAGGAGCTGATGGATCGGGATCCGTTCCTGGAACACGAGGAGAACAGGGAGCTGAAACGGAAACTGGATCTCTATCTGGAAAGAAGTTACGAAAAACTGAATCTGTAGGAGAAAATGCAGGAAAAGGAGGAAGAAAATGCTTCGTTTAAGACCATATAAGCCAGGGGATGCCGGTTATCTGATGGACTGGCTGAAGGATGAGAGGACCGTGCGCCTGTGGAGGGCGGACCGATTTTCTTATCCGCTCACAAAGGAGCAGTTGGAGCAATACTGGGAGGACTTCCTTTCGGACGATAATGCCTGGATCTTCCTGGCCGTGGACGAGACGGGAAAAGCCTGCGGCCATTTTTCCTTCCGCAGGGTGGATTATGCAAGAAACAGCGCCCACATGGGATTTATCGTGGTAAACCCCATGGAACGCGGCAAAGGATATGGAAGAGAAATGGTTACCCTGGCCCTCCGGTATGCGTTCGATATTCTCCGGGTGGAGCGGGTGACGCTGGGAGTCTTTACGGTTAACGAGGCGGCCCACAGGTGTTATCTCTCGGTGGGATTTAAGGATGAAGAGCTTCACCGGGACTATGACTGCTTTAACGGGGAGACATGGGATTACCGGGATATGGCGGCGTCCAGGGAGGACTTTAACGGGGCGGCAGTTCCGGTGTGACATGGTGCAGGGGTATATTTTTTCAAGACCGCTTCCCATCGTTGAATTTGAGAAATGGCTTGACGGTAATTAATTAAAAACAGCCTGAACTTTACCATGGTGATATGGGGCGGCTCAGGCTGTTTATTGTATGGCAATGAAAAGTCCGCGAAGCATGCTTTTCATTGTTTCTATCATATCAAATCTAAACTAATGTTTTAAAATACTGGAAACCATCCGAATTTTCGTTATATCTGCGGATCAGCTTCTGGATCTTTGCGGTCGGCGTCAGCGCATTCTCAAGGGATACGTTGTGGTTCAGCGCATTGATGATGGCGGCGATAAATTTGCTCATATCGGCTTCCACATACCATTCGCGTTTCAGAAGTTCTTCCGGACGGTAGTTTAAGTTGGTCGTCACGACGCAGTCAATATATTCTTTGGCGTAGAATTCATCGAATTTATCAAGGCCGTTGGTGAAGAGGCCGAAGGTGGTGCATACGACTACGCGCTCCGCCTTCCTGTCTTTTAACGCCTTTGCGGTGTCAAGCATGCTTTCGCCGGAGGAAATCATGTCGTCGATGATGAGGACGGTCTTTCCTTCCACGGAGGAGCCTAAGAATTCATGGGCCACGATTGGGTTGCGGCCGTTCACGACGCGGGAGTAATCACGGCGTTTGTAGAACATACCCATATCCACGCCGAGGTTGTTGGCCAGATATACGGCGCGGCTCATGGCGCCCTCGTCCGGGCTGATCACCATCAGATGCTCCTTGTCAATCTTAAGGGTCTTATCGTGGGCGAAGAGAGCCTTGATAAACTGGTAGGTAGGCATGAAGTTATCGAAGCCGTTCAGCGGGATGGCGTTCTGAACCCTCGGGTCGTGTGCATCAAAGGTGATGATATTGTTGACGCCCATATGAACCAGCTCTTCCAGCATCATTGCACAGTCTAATGATTCACGGCTGGTTCTCTTATGCTGTCTGCCTTCGTATAAAAAGGGCATAATAACATTAACACGGTGTGCGGTTGCAATCGTGGCGCCGATGATACGCTTTAAATCCTGGAAATGATCATCGGGAGACATATGATTGGTAAAACCGCTCATTTTGTAGGTGAGGCTGAAGTTGGTTACATCCACCATGGCGTAGATATCGGTGCCGCGGACAGATTCATGGATCGCTCCCTTGCCTTCACCGCTGCCGAAACGCGGACAAGAACAGTTTAAAAGATAGGAATCGGCGTCATAACCGCGGTATTGAAGGTTTTCCTGGCGTTTCTTCAGAATTTCAATATCGTTGTGACGGAAGTTGAGAATGTGTTCATTCACTTTCCCGGCCAGATCCTTACAGCTTTCCAAAGCGGCGATTTTTAAAGGCGCCACCGGAAGGGTGTCATTAAAAACATAGTCATTAGACATGATGTGTGCTCCTCCATAAATAAGGCAGGATAATCCCTGCCTGACTTTTATATAGTTTTTATACCATTATCAGACAAGAAACGTCAATAGAAAAACAGTAATTTTTAACAAAAAGACAAAAACTTTACAAAATTCTGTAATGTTGTTATGATAAAGGAAGAGATAGAAAGGCAGAGTAAAGTATGGTGAAAAAAGGACATGTAATCAGTAAAGTCGATCCCGGCTCCATTGCGGAGGAGCTGGAGCTGGAACCGGGTGACACGCTGTTGACGATAGACGGGGAAGAGATAGAGGATATATTTGACTATGAATACATGATTGACAACGAGGCCGTCACCCTGGTTGTGAAGAAGAAAAACGGGGAAGAATGGGAGCTGGATATCGAGAATGAATACCAGGATCTGGGACTGACCTTTGAAAATGGTCTGATGAGTGATTACCGTTCCTGCAAAAATAAATGTATTTTCTGTTTTATCGATCAGATGCCCGCGGGGATGAGGGAGACTCTTTATTTTAAAGATGATGATTCCAGGCTTTCATTCCTCCAGGGCAATTATATTACCCTGACGAACATGAAGGACAAGGATATTGACCGGATTATCCGCTACAGGCTGGCGCCCATCAATATTTCCGTCCAGACGACGAATCCGGAGCTGCGGTGCCTGATGCTTCACAACCGCTTTGCCGGCGAAGCGCTTTCAAAGATAGACACGCTGTATGAGGCTGAGATACCGATGAACGGCCAGATCGTCCTCTGTAAGAATGTAAACGACAAGGCGGAGCTGGAGCGGTCCATCCGCGACCTCTCCCGTTATGCGCCCTGCATGGCAAGCGTTTCGGTGGTTCCGGTCGGTCTTTCAAAGTTCCGGGAGGGACTGTTCCCCCTTGAACCGTTCACAAAGGAAGACGCGGAGGAAACCCTCGAGATCATTGAACGGTGGCAGAAGATTATCTATGAGAAGCACGGAATCCATTTTATCCATGCCAGTGATGAGCTTTATATGCTGGCCGGACGATCGATGCCGGAGGAAGAGCGGTACGACGGTTATATCCAGCTGGAGAACGGAGTGGGTATGGTGCGCCTTTTGACGACCGAGATTGAGCAGGCGTTAAAGGATGCCTGCGACGACGGGGGGACGGAGGAGCTTTCCATGGCTACCGGCGTCCTGGCTTATCCTTATATTAAGGAATATCTGGATCAGATCATGAAGATTTATCCGGGCAGAAAGGTGCACCTCTATAAGATTATCAATCATTTTTTCGGGGAGCAGATCACGGTGGCCGGCCTGATTACGGGAACCGATCTGCTCGAACAGCTGAAGGGGCAGGAACTGGGAGAGCGCCTTCTGCTGCCCTGCGCCATGTTCCGAAGCGGAGAAGAGGTTTTTCTGGACGACGTGACGAAAACAGAAGTACAAAATGCTTTACAAGTCCGGGTGGATATTGTAAAATCAAGCGGACATGACTTTGTAGATGCAGTGCTCGGGCCGGTGGAAGAAGAAGCGCCTGAACATGGGGAATACGAATTATCTTCCTATAATCATAAGACAGAAGAGAGCTAAATTGCAGAGTAACGATGCACAGAATATTTGAACGGAGGCGTAACGTAATATGAATAAGAAGAAACCGGTTGTGGCCGTGGTAGGACGTCCGAATGTGGGAAAATCCACGTTGTTTAACGTCCTGGCGGGCGACATGATTTCCATAGTAAAAGATACTCCGGGCGTAACAAGAGACCGAATCTATGCCGAATGTACCTGGTTAGATAAGGCGTTTACCCTGATTGATACGGGCGGCATTGAGCCGGACACGAGAGATGTGATCCTGTCCCAGATGCGTGAGCAGGCGGAGATCGCCATCGCTACGGCGGATGTGATTATTTTTATTGTAGACGTAAGGCAGGGACTGACCGACTCGGATTCCAAGGTGGCCGACATGCTCCGCAAGTCGAAAAAGCCGGTGGTTCTGGCGGTCAACAAGGTGGACAGTTTTTCCAAGTTCGGAAACGACGTATATGAATTCTACAACCTGGGAATCGGGGATCCGGTTGCCATCTCGGCAGCATCCAGGCTCGGCCTGGGCGAACTTCTCGATGAAGTTGTAAAACATTTTGAGGACGGAACCGGTGAGGAAGAGGAGGATGAGCGTCCGAGAATCGCCATCGTAGGCAAGCCCAACGTGGGTAAATCTTCCATAATCAATAAACTGCTGGGAGAGAACCGTGTGATCGTATCGGACATCGCAGGAACCACGAGGGATGCGGTGGATACCGAGATCGTCCACAACGGTACGGAGTATGTATTTATCGATACGGCCGGACTGAGAAGAAAGAATAAGATTAAAGAAGAGCTGGAACGTTACAGTATCATCAGGACCGTAACGGCGGTAGAACGCGCCGATGTGGTGCTGGTTGTCATCGATGCCGTGGAGGGCGTGACGGAGCAGGACGCTAAGATAGCGGGAATCGCCCACGAACGGGGAAAAGGCATTATTGTCGTTGTCAACAAATGGGATGCCATTGAGAAGACGGATAAGACGATCTACGAATATACCAACAAGATTAAAATGACCCTGTCCTTTATCCCTTATGCGGAGTTCATCTTTATTTCCGCCATCACCGGACAGCGCATTAACAAACTCTACGATATGATCGATATGGTGAGGGAGAACCAGACGCTGCGTATCGCGACGGGTGTGCTGAACGAGATTATGACGGAGGCAGTGGCGCTGCAGCAGCCGCCGTCCGATAAGGGTAAGAGACTGAAGCTCTACTATATGACTCAGGTATCGGTAAAGCCGCCGACCTTTGTCGTCTTTGTCAATGATAAAGAACTGATGCATTTTTCATACACCAGATATCTGGAAAACAGAATCCGTGATGCATTTGGATTCAGGGGGACTTCTCTTAAGTTCTTAGTCCGTGAAAGGAAGGGAAAGGAGCAGTAAGTATGGAACGGCTTATTTGTGTTGTAATCGGCTATGCATTCGGCCTGATTCAGTCCGGCTATTTATTTGGAAAAATGAAGAAAATCGATATCAGGCAGCACGGAAGCGGCAATGCCGGTTCCACGAATGTGCTGCGTGTGATGGGAAAGAAGGCGGCGGCCGTCGTTTTCCTGGGCGATTTTTTCAAAGCGGTGATCGCGATGTGCCTTGTCAGGGCTTTATTTTCTTCTGCTTCGGACAGTACGGATCTCCTCGCCCTGTATGCCGGGCTCGGCGTTACGCTGGGACACAATTTCCCTTTTTACCTGCATTTTAAAGGAGGCAAGGGGATTGCCTCCATGGCCGGTATTATGACGGCTATGGATTTCAGGATTACCCTGACCTGCTTTGTGGTCTTTGCAGTTGCGGTAGCGGTTACGAGATATGTTTCATTAGGATCCATTCTCGTGTCGGTTACCTTTTTTACTGAGCTTATTATCTTCGGACGGATGGGAAGCTACCATGTGGCGGCTGCCCTTCTGCCGGAATTTTACATACTGGGCGGCGTTTTGATGTGTATGGCCATATGGCGCCATCGGGCCAATATCGGCCGGCTGCTGTCCGGGACGGAGAATAAACTGGGTGCATCAAAAAAATAGCGGAGGATTACAAAATGACTGCAGTTGGTGTGATTGGATCAGGGACATGGGGAACAGCCCTCTCCCTGCTGCTTTGTAAGAATGGCTGCCAGGTTACGGTATGGTCTGCCATCGAAGAAGAGATTACGGAGATGAAGGAGAGCAGGAGACATAAGAACCTGCCGGAAGTAGTGCTGCCGGATGAACTGATCCTGACGGCCGATTTGAAAGAAGCCATGTCGGAAAAAGACATTCTCGTGCTGGCGGTTCCTTCCGTCTACATCAGAGCGACGGCTGCCAGGATGAAAGAGTACATCCGCTACGGACAGATCGTCATCAATGTCTCCAAGGGAATCGAGGAGAGCAGTTTACAGACGATGTCCCAGGTCATCGAGGAGGAGCTTCCCGAGGCCGAGGTGGCCGTCCTTTCGGGACCGAGCCATGCGGAGGAGGTAAGCCGCGGAATCCCGACAACCTGTGTGGCCGGGGCCCATAGAAAGAAAGTGGCCGACTATATCCAGTCGGTCTTTATGAGCCCTGTCTTCCGTGTCTATACAAGCCCCGATATGCTTGGAATCGAAGTGGGGGCGGCGCTTAAGAACGTAATCGCCCTGGCGGCCGGCATCGCGGACGGACTGGGTTACGGAGACAATACAAAAGCAGCCCTGATTACAAGGGGAATTGCCGAGCTGACGCGTCTGGGCGTCAGGATGGGCGGAAAAGAACAGACCTTCGGCGGACTTTCCGGCATCGGCGATCTGATTGTAACGTGCGCCAGCATGCACAGCCGCAACAGAAGGGCCGGTATCCTGATTGGCAAGGGATATACGATGGAAGAGGCCATGAAGGAAGTCCAGATGGTGGTGGAGGGCGTTTACTCCGCAAAGGCCGGTAAAAAGCTGGCTGAAGATTACGGAATCGATATGCCGATTGTGGAGCAGGTCAACCAGGTGCTGTTCGACGGCAAACCGGCAAAAGATGCCGTTGGCGATCTGATGCTGCGCGACGGCCGGATTGAGAGCAGCAGCCTGCCGTGGGAAGCTTAAGAAGCAACTTTTCTAAGTTTCTCTGAAAAGATGAAAAAAGATGTTTTTTGTAGAAAAAAAGCCGTTTGTCTTCCTCTTGTAACCAAGCGTGCGTAGGCGGAAGACAAACGGCCTGTTTTTACCACTTTCTATAATCTGAAGAGATGGCTGGTATAACAACAGGTTATGATTTCAAGGGAATTGAACGGAAAAATGAAGTTTTTCTTTCGATTTCCTTTTTTTTGTTCGGTTTTCATATTGACAATTTAAATTCTTAAACTTATAATGTCGTCAATCAATCAGTTAGCATCGTTGTCCGAAAGACCGGTGCCAGCGGAAAAATTGGAGGAGATCATTATGAAAAAGAAAGTATTAAGCTTAGGCCTTGCAGTGGCCATGGCAGCATCCTTAACCGCATGCGGCGGTTCAGGCAGCAAACCTGCCGACACAACGGCAGCAGCAGGAGAAACACCGGCGGCACAGGCCGAGGGCGAATCACAGGCGCCAGCCGCTTCAGCAGACAGCGTATTTAAGATCGGCGGTATCGGACCTCTGACAGGACCGGCAGCCGCTTACGGAATTGCCGTTAAAAACGGTATGGAACTGGCAGCGAAAGAGATCAATGCGGCCGGCGGAATCAATGGTGTTCAGATCGAATACAATTTCCAGGACGACGAGCACGATCCTGAGAAGGCAGTCAATGCCTACAATACATTAAAAGACTGGGATATGCAGATGTTACTCGGCACCGTTACTTCCAAGCCGTGTATCGCAGTAGTGGCAGAGTCACAGGTTGACAACATGTTCCAGATTACACCGTCCGGCTCAGCCGTAGAGTGTATTTCCGGCGACAACGCATTCCGCGTATGCTTCTCTGATCCGGATCAGGGTAAAGCTTCCGCTCAGTACATAGGCGAGCACAAGCTTGCAACCAAGGTTGCGATTATTTACGACAGCTCTACAGAGTATTCCGACGGTATCCGCGAGTCCTTCGTGGCAGAGGCCGGCAACCAGGGACTTGAGGTAGTTGCCAGCGAGGCATTTACGGCAGACAGCAACACCGATTTCTCCGTACAGCTTGACAAGGCGAAAGAAGCCGGCGCAGAGCTGGTATTCCTGCCAATCTACTACCAGGAGGCATCCGTTATCTTAAAGCAGGCTTCCGACAAAGAATTCAGCCCAATCTTCTTTGGCTGTGACGGTATGGACGGTATCTTAAGCGTTGAGAACTTTGATAAATCCCTGGCAGAAGGTTTAATGCTGTTAACACCATTCTCCGTAGATGAGGAGAGTAGCAAGGACTTCGTTGAAGCATACAGAACCGCTTACAACGAAGAACCGCTTCAGTTCGCTGCAGGCGCTTACGACGGTATGTACGCAATCAAAGCGGCCGCTGAGAAGGCAGGCATCACACCTGATATGAGCGCATCCGATATCTGTGACGCAATGAAGACAGCCATGACTGAGATTTCCATCGACGGCTTAACAGGTATGGGAATGACCTGGACAGCATCAGGCGAGCCGAACAAAGCTCCTAAGGCTGTTAAGATTGAAAACGGAGTATATGTATTACAGTAATTATAGTAATTAGCCCTTCGAGAGGGTTGTCTGAATGACAACCCTCTTTTTTAACATTGACGGCGGTAAAAGCCCACAGCGCTTGAAAGCCGTGAGAAAAAAGACAAAGAGGTAGGTGTAGGCGGTATGAGTTTTCTTTCTTATTTAATCAACGGGATCAGCCTTGGAAGTGTATATGCGATCATTGCCCTTGGTTACACCATGGTTTACGGCATTGCCAAGATGCTGAACTTTGCCCATGGTGATATCATTATGATCGGCGGTTTTACCGTATTTACGGTCGTGAGCACGGCAGGGGGATCTCCGGTCGTCGGGGTTCTGGCTTCAATTGTAGTATGTACGGTTCTGGGCGTCACCATTGAAAAGGTCGCTTACAGGCCTCTCAGGGGAGCTTCCCCACTGGCAGTTCTTATTACGGCTATCGGCGTCAGCTATCTGCTGCAGAATATTGCTCTGCTGCTGTTCGGCTCCAATGCCAGACAGTTCACTTCCGTTGTAACTCTTCCGGCGCTTAAGCTGGCAGACGGAAAGCTGTCCATCTCCAGCGTAACGATTGTAACAATCGTCACCTGTATCATCATTATGCTGGCTCTGACCACTTTCATAAACAAAACGAAGATGGGGCAGGCAATGCTGGCCGTATCGGAAGATAAGGGAGCGGCAACCCTGATGGGAATCAATGTAAACGGAACGATCGCCGTTACCTTTGCCATCGGTTCTTCCCTGGCAGCCATTGCAGGCGTGCTTCTCTGTTCCGCATATCCGTCCCTGACTCCTTATACGGGTTCCATGCCCGGTATCAAGGCATTCGTGGCCGCCGTATTCGGCGGTATCGGTTCCATTCCCGGAGCCATGATCGGAGGAATCCTGCTCGGCGTGATAGAAAACCTGGCGAAAGCCTATATTTCTTCCCAGTTGTCCGACGCTATCGTATTCTCGGTACTGATTATCGTGCTTCTGGTGCGCCCGACCGGCATCCTTGGCAAGAAAATTAACGAGAAAGTGTAGGTGATTACAGATGAAAGCATATAAAAATAAAATTCTGGTTCAAAATGTCATCACTTACGCTCTGGTGATTGGCTGCTATCTCCTGATCCAGGCCCTGATGGCCGGAGGCCATATTAACAGCCTTTTAAAGGGAATTCTGGTTCCCCTTTGTACTTATGTTATCCTTGCGGTATCTCTGAACCTCACGGTTGGAATTCTGGGAGAGCTCAGCCTCGGCCATGCGGGCTTCATGTGTGTCGGTGCATTTTCGGGAGCTTTTTTTACCCATGCGATGGCGGCCGCCATTCCAAGCAATCAGGTCCGATTTATCATAGCCCTTTTTGTGGGAGCTCTTGTGGCTGCCGTATTCGGCATTCTCATCGGCATCCCGGTACTGAGGCTTAAGGGCGACTATCTGGCGATTGTAACGCTGGCATTCGGTGAGATCATAAAGAATGTCATCAACGTTCTTTACGTGGGCATGGATGCAAATGGGCTCCATATTTCTACGAAAGACGTGGCATCTTTGAATCTTGCGCCGGAAGGCGAAGTGATTATCAAAGGCGCCCAGGGTATTACAGGCACACCCAAGATGGCGACGTTTACTATCGGTTTTATCCTGGTGTTAATCACCCTTTTTATCGTCCTCAACATGATCAATTCCAGGACGGGACGCGCTATCATGGCGATCCGTGATAACCGTATCGCGGCGGAATCCATTGGAATCAATATTACAAAGTACAAACTGCTGGCGTTCTCCGTATCGGCGGCACTGGCCGGCGTGGCGGGTGTGCTCTATGCCCATAACCTGGCGACACTGGCTGCGACTCCGAAGAGTTTCGGCTACAATATGTCGATCATGATCCTGGTATTCGTCGTGCTGGGCGGCATCGGCAATATCCGCGGCTCCGTGATTTCGGCCGTTATTCTGACTCTGCTTCCGGAGATGCTCCGCGGACTGAATAATTACCGTATGCTGATCTATGCCATTGTGCTGATTGCCATGATGCTTCTTACGGCAAGCCCGAAAGCAATCCAGGTGCGCGAGAGGCTCGTGGCCTCAATCAGGAAACCAAAGACAAAGGAGGAGGCATAGGTTATGGCAATGCTGGAAGTAAAAAACTTAAGTATCTCCTTCGGCGGCCTGAAGGCGGTCGACGACTTTAATGTAACAATTGAAAAAGGCCAGCTCTACGGCCTGATAGGACCGAACGGAGCCGGAAAAACGACGATTTTCAACCTGCTGACCGGCGTATACAAGCCCGACTGCGGCCAGATTACACTGGATGGAAAGAATATAACAGGCCATAAGACGGCCGATATCAATAAGGCAGGCATCGCCAGGACGTTCCAGAATATCCGTCTTTTTAAGGAACTGAGCGTTCTCGACAATGTTAAGGTGGGACTTCACAACCACAATACGTATTCCACGCTGTCCGGCATCTTCCGCCTTCCCGGTTATTATAAAGTGGAAAAGAAGATGGATGAGAGGGCAATGGAGCTTTTAAAGGTCTTTGATCTGGATCAGGAATTCGGCTATAAGGCATCCAACCTTCCCTACGGAAAACAGAGGAAGTTAGAGATAGCAAGGGCCCTTGCGACGGAGCCGAAGCTCCTTCTCCTGGATGAACCGGCGGCCGGAATGAACCCGAATGAGACGGCGGAACTGATGAACACCATCCGCTTCGTCCGTGATAATTTCGATATGACAATCCTTCTGATTGAACACGATATGAAGCTTGTATCAGGAATCTGCGAGCGTCTGACCGTATTAAACTTCGGCCATATGCTGGCGGAAGGCCCCACAGGCGATGTACTGAACAACCCGCAGGTAGTTGCGGCATATCTGGGAGAATAAGGAGGACAGTCTTATGGCAATGCTGGAAGTAAAAGATTTAAGCGTATATTACGGCGTCATACAGGCGCTGAAGGGGATTTCCTTTGAAGTTGACGAGGGCGATGTCATCGCCCTGATTGGAGCCAACGGAGCCGGAAAAACGACCACCCTTCACACAATCACCGGACTGATTCCTGCCAAATCGGGCAGTATCGTCTTCGAGGGAAAGGACATCACCAGAGTTCCCGGCTATAAGCTGGTGCCCATGGGAATTGCCCACGTCCCGGAGGGCAGAAGGGTATTTGCCCAGCTCACCGTACTGCAGAACCTGAAAATGGGTGCTTATACGCGAAGCGATAAGCAGGAGATAGAGGATACGCTGGCAAAGATTTATAAACGTTTCCCAAGGCTGGAAGAGAGAAAAAACCAGCTTGCAGGAACCCTCTCGGGCGGTGAACAGCAGATGCTGGCCATGGGCCGCGCCCTGATGTCACATCCCCGTCTGATTGTTATGGATGAGCCTTCGATGGGCCTTTCCCCGATCTATGTAAATGAGATTTTCGATATCATCAAGGAGATCAGCGCCGACGGGACCACGGTCCTTCTGGTGGAACAGAATGCCAAAAAAGCGCTTTCGATAGCCAACAAGGCCTATGTCCTTGAGACGGGAAGTATTGTTTTAAAGGGCGATGCGAAAGAGCTGATGAATGATGATTCGGTGAAGAAGGCGTATTTAAGCGAGTAGGATAGACTGGTGTTGTTTTTTAACAGGGAAGAGCTGTTGCGGAATAGAATTTATCTGGGATAATTTTCTATTTTTGCAGCAGCTTTTTTTGATGTATCAAATATGCTGTAATTGAGGGAAAACTGATGTATTGAGAGATTAATAAAATAAATGTCAATGAATTGACAGAAAAAAGAAAGAAAAGGGATTGCGGGATGTGGTAAAATTTAGGTGGGTAAGTTTCGTTGATTTCCTATATTGTGAAATGGCTGTTTTCGTGCGTTTTTCTGATTGGATATATGAACATCCTGGCAAGACCCTGTAAAAGGGATAAGATCGGCGTAAAGAAAATAGCACTTTTTACAGGATCCGCTTTTGTCATATATGGTATCAGCTTTATTGCTTTTAAGTATTTAGCCGTTCACTACCGCTTATTTATGACATTCGTTTCAACAGAGATATTATCACTGTTACTATTGGCGTTTATTTTTCAGATAGGGGAGAAGTCGGAATGAGGGCTGAGTGGAAGAACTGTACAAGGACAGAGCAAGCTGAAATCGGCAGACGGCAGGCAGCCGCAATATTATTTTCTGACATATGCATTTTCGGGGAAGGACTGGCAACGCTCCTGGGATTGTCAGAAATATACCGGACAGGGCATTTGTTGTTATGTCTTACCGGCGGCGTAATAATCTATTATGTCGAGTTTCTGATGAAGCCGAGAATCAGAACCTCAAAAGAGTGGTTTCAGCTTGCAGTAGAGGACCCCGTGACGGGGATCCTGTGGGGACTCAGCCTTGTCGTTTTGGGAATCGATATTGTTTTTTTTCTCGGATTCATATAGAGCGGAATAAAAGGGGGAAAACGATTGGATCATTGCAGACAAACTAGATTAAGAGTATTAACAGCAATTATTATATTTATTGCTATTATTTTTACAAATGCCTCCTGGCATAGAAATATTAGTGCAGAAACAAAGGTGATTTATTTTGCAGTTTCGGTTCTATTGGCGGGGATTGGACTGGTTTTGACATTTAAGTATCATTTATATAACAAAGTATTTTCCTGTTTCATGTTTTTATTTTTGGTAGGTTACTCTTTTTTGGGGATTTTGTAGGAAAAATGCAGAATTCCGAGCCAGAGTCTATTAACTCAATGCAGGCTGTAGATATTAATGAGCTGGAAATTCGTCTTTTAAAGCTGAATACAGTGGAACGATTCCTGATCCAATTCTTGATAGCAGTTACGGCAATAAATATCTTGGCTGGATGTTTGTATGAAGGAAACCGCGATATCATAATTACCTTTTCATACCTGTCATGTATCATTATCATGGCATGCCTCCTTGCCGCTTCCTGTTATATGCGAAAGACGGACGCTGCCATACGGGAAAGCGTCAAGTCTCTACTTGGGGGTAAGGAATTAATATATTTTGTCCTTTTAGGCAGCTTTTGTGTGGGGTTATATGATATGTTGTTTCACTCCAACTTTATATTTGATTTTTTTGTACATGGCTTTTTCTACTTTTGATGATCTGTATTTTGCCGATAAGCTTTATGCCTTTTTACGTTCATATCTAAATGTTACTTGTTGTCAAATTTATAACCGAAAGGATTGATTTGGTAGAGGACAGGCGATATCCTTGCAGTTGACAACTGATTTTAAAAAAATTATACTTTATAGTATCAGAAAAAATAATTCGGTACGATAAAGACATTTTTTGAAATATAGAGCAGGGAGAAGATAAATGAGGCAAAATAAGATAGAAAAATTGACAAAAGCAGAAATGGAATTTATGGAATATATCTGGACTTCTGAAGGGAAAAAAACGCTTCAGAATTTTGTTGACTACTTTTCTGAACATAAATGATGCTGTAGAGAGGACAAGTTATGATAAGAATGAAGTATTGGATTTACACATATATATACCCCAATCTAGAAATCATAATGTTGTTACTAATACTTCTTATCGATTCACTTCATTTTTTTAGTGTTGATTTAAAAAAGGCCATTTTGATTTTTTATTCAATAATTGTAGTTCTAATTATTTTAGAATTACTCTATTTATTTGAAGTAATCGCAAAAAAAAGAGGTTTTATCGGATTACCAATTACGATATGTTTATATTTTGAAAGTAATATAATTCAGGAACTTTCTCTACATAAAATTCAGTATCCCCTTTTTAGCCTCTTTTGGGGGATGATAGTGTTAATACGAATCATTGAAGTGGTTTATCTTTACAAAAAGCAACGACATAAAAAAACATGTTCCTATAAAGGAATTCTGTGGAGTACGTTTGCTGATCTGTTGTTTGCATTAAGACATATCATATTTATATGAAAGAATCCTAATCTTACAATATGATAAAAGTTAGAAAGTGGAACAAGCAAATATGTCTATGTTCCACTTTCCTTTTTAGAGCTTTGTCAATATTATTTAGTTGGTAATTATATTGTTGAACCAACAGGTAGGAACATTTTGACACTGACTTAAGATGGAGAAACAACAACTCTAGTTCAAAATATATTATAACGAACACAAAGATTTATCTACTTTAAATCCTTATAATCAATCACTTTAGACAAACATATAGAATAATGATTTTATTTCTGCTTTTTCCAGATTACCGTAATCATACGTCTTTCCGCCAATATTTTTTCGCATACTACCCCTTCCCCCTTGCATATACTTGTATCAGCATAGCCAAGGGGGTATTTTTATGGACAATTTTAACGTATACAGCGACATTAAGGCCAGAACCAACGGAGAAATCTATGTAGGTATCGTAGGCCCCGTCAGGACCGGAAAATCCACTTTTATCAAGCGCTTTATGGAGCTGATGGTGCTGCCGGGCATGGAAGATCCCCATTCCAGGGAACGCACGCGAGATGAACTTCCCCAGAGTTCCGCAGGGAAGACGATTATGACGACGGAACCGAAGTTTATTCCAAAAGAGGCGGCCCAGATCGCATTGAGCGACGGCGTGGATGTGAAGGTACGGCTGATCGACTGCGTCGGATTTATGGTGGAAGGCGCGGCGGGCCATATTGAGAATGACACGGAACGCCTCGTAAAAACTCCATGGTTTGACACGGAGATTCCATTTACGGAAGCGGCGGAGATTGGAACCCGGAAGGTGATCAACGACCACTCCACTATCGGTCTTGTCATCACGACGGACGGTTCCTTCGGTGATATTAAGCGGGGCAACTACATAGCGGCGGAAGAGAAGACGATCAAAGAACTGAAAAACCTCAAAAAACCGTTCCTGGTTCTTTTGAACTCCATGAGGCCCTATTCCGATGAGACCAGGGAAATGGCAAAGCAGATGGAGGAGAAATACGGCGTCCAGGTGATGCCTGTCAACTGCGAGCAGCTCAAAAAAGAAGATATCAAGGTGATCATGGAAGAGATTCTGCATGAATTCCCGGTCACTGAGATTGATTTTACGATTCCAAAATGGATGGAAATTCTCCCGAAGGATCACTGGCTGAAAAGCAGGGTAATCCAGTCCGTCAAGGAAATGTTAAAGAAGACCGACCACATGAGAGACGCCCAGGACGCCCTTCCGGCCGAGGACAGTGAGGCGGTGAAGAGAATTAAGATTACAGGCATGAAGATGGCCGACGGCAGCATCCAGGCCCAGATCGAGGTGGATGACAGCCATTACTACCAGATTCTGAGCGAATACGTGGGCGTGCCGATTGAGGGAGAATACCAGCTCATGCAGACCTTAAAGAACCTGGCCTCCATGCAGAAGGAATATGAGAAGGTGAGCAATGCCGTATGCCAGGTGAGATTAAAAGGCTATGGCGTCGTGACCCCGGACCGCTCCGAGATTGTGCTGGATGAGCCGCAGTTAATCCGCCACGGCAATAAATATGGGGTGAAAATGAAAGCCCAGGCGCCGTCCATCAACCTGATCAAAGCCCATATTGAGACTGAGATCGCACCGATCGTGGGAAGCGAACAGCAGGCGGAGGATCTGATTACATACATCAAAGAAAATGCCGGCCAGAGTGAAGAGGGTGTCTGGAGCACCAATATTTTCGGAAAATCCATTGAACAGATAGTGGATGACGGAATCCAGGCAAAGATTTCCCAGATGACGGAGGACTGCCAGATGAAGCTCCAGGATACGCTCCAGAAAATTATTAATGACAGTAATGGCGGTATGATTTGCATTATTATCTGATATCGGGTATACTTAAACCATCAGTTTTGGCAAAAACAAATACAATACAGGAGATGGTTACATGAAATTAACTTTTATCGGTGCGGATCATGAAGTAACAGGAAGCTGCCATTTACTGCAGGCATGTGGTTTAAATGTCCTGGTAGACTGCGGAATGGAGCAGGGAATTAACAAGTTTGAGAATGCGGAACTTCCCATCAGCTATGCTGATGTGGACTATGTGCTGGTAACCCACTCCCATATCGACCATGTGGGGATGCTGCCGTTTATCTATGCGCGGGGATTCAGAGGCCAGGTGATGGGGACACGGGCCACCTGCGATCTCTGCGAAATCATGCTCAGAGACTGTGCGCACATCCAGGAGACAGAGGCGGAGTGGAAGAACAGGAAGGCAAAACGTGCAGGCAAGTCGGAGGTTCCGCCTCTCTACACGATTAACGATGCCAATGGGGTGCTGGAACACTTTATACCCTGCAATTACGATCAGATAATCAAACTGAAGGACGGCTTTGAGATCCGCTTTACAGATGTTGGCCATCTCCTGGGTTCCGCTTCCATTGAGATCTGGATGACCGAGGAGGACTGCTCGAAGAAAATTGTCTTCTCCGGTGATATCGGCAATAAGAACAAACCGCTGATCCGAAGTCCGCAGTATATCCACCAGGCGGATTATGTCGTTATGGAGAGCACCTACGGCGACAGGTTCCACAAGCATGTCGGCGATCACGTGGAAGAGTTTGCCAGGGTGATCGAGGAGACCCTCGACCGGGGCGGCAATGTGGTAATCCCGGCCTTTGCGGTCGGCCGTACCCAGGAGGTTCTCAACTATATCAGGGTAATCAAGGAAAACCATCTGGTCAAGGGCCACGATAATTTCCCGGTTTATCTCGACAGCCCGATGGCTGTGGAAGCCACGGCCGTGTTTAAAGAAAACATGATGGACTGTTACAACGATGAGACAAAAGCCCTGATTAAAAAAGGCATCAACCCGATTTCATTTCCGGGGCTGCACCTTTCGATCACAAGTGATGATTCCATTGCCATCAACTTTGACGAAGAACCGAAGGTGATTATCTCAGCGGCGGGCATGTGTGACGCCGGCCGTGTCAGACACCATCTGAAACATAATCTGTGGAGGCCGGAGTGTACGATTCTTTTTGCCGGATACCAGGCTGTGGGAACTTTGGGACGCAGTATCGTGGAGGGCCGGGAAGAGGTTAAGCTCTTTGGCGAGTCCATTGAAGTCAGGGCCAAGATCGAAAAGATCGAGGGCATCAGCGGCCATGCGGATCAGACCGGACTTCTCGAATGGGTCGGCAATTTCATGGAACGCCCCAAGCATGTGTTTGTTGTACACGGAGACGACGAGGTCTGTGATACCTTTGCCTCCCTTGTGAAGGAGAAGTTCGGAATGGAAGCGGATGCCCCGTTCAGCGGAAGCTCCTATGATTTGAAAGAGGGCTGCTTTATCACCGTTACCGAGGGGATTCCGATTAAGCGCGATACGGAACCGGCTAAGAAAGCATCCGGCGTATTTGCACGGCTTCTGGCTGCGGGCGACAGGCTCCGTAAGGTCATCATGCACAATGAGGGCGGCGCTAACAAAGATCTGGCCCGTTTTGCGGATCAGATTAATTCGCTCTGCGACAAATGGGACAGATAGTGATACAATAAGACTGAGAATAAACCTGCAAAGGAGACCTGAATTTGAAAGTAGAAGTATATACAGACGGTTCTGCCAGAGGCAATCCTGACGGACCGGGCGGTTTCGGCAGCGTCCTTCATTACCGGGACGCAGCCGGACAACTGCATGTAAAGGAGATATCCGCCGGATATAAACGCACCACAAACAACAGGATGGAGCTGATGGCCGCCATCGCCGGCCTGGAGGCGCTGAACCGTCCCTGTGAGGTGAGCCTTTATTCCGATTCCAAATATCTGGTGGATGCCTTTAACCAGCACTGGATAGACAGCTGGCTGAAAAAGGGGTGGAAGCGCGGAAAGAATGAACCTGTCAAGAATGTGGACTTGTGGCAGCGCCTTTTGAAAGCCAAGGAGCCCCACCAGGTAACCTTTATCTGGGTGAAAGGCCACAACGGACATCCTGAAAACGAGAGGTGCGATTTCCTGGCAACTTCCGCCGCCGACGGGGACAACCTTCTGACAGATCCAGGGGCCTGAGCAGATTCACTTTTTCCCGTAAAATGAACGTTTAAAACCGGTCAAATATTAAATAAATCTTACAAAATATTACTTATTTTTGGTACCTATTTCCTTTCCCGCATAAATATGATATCTTTAATTCAAACAATGCGAGGATGGATTAATATTGAAAAATAGAGGAGTAATAATTGCAATTATTTTAATTCTGATAATGGGTGCAGGCGTGACTGTAGGAACCAGGCGTTTTATACACGATAAGACGTCTGACAGCGCTGCGCCCAATTTTCAGAGCCAGCTTCCTCTCTCCGAAGAGCTTGACATGGAGAGCATGGCCATGGCGGCGGCAGGGATGACTTCCCTGCCGGAAAGCGGAGAGCAGGAAGCCGGGGCGGGAGCGGGAGATGTCCGTAACCAGGAGACGGCAAAGGAACCGGATCCTGAGGAATCCGGTTCTGAGACGGGAGAACAGAAAGCGGCAGGCCGGATGGCGGATGCCGCGGCGGGAAGCGGAACGGTTTCCACTTATTCGGATTCGGCTTCGGAAGGAACGGCTTCCGTAAAAGAGGAAGCGGCCGCTGTTTCCGCAGATACCGATGCGCCCGCTGCGGCTCCGGCTGCGGAGAATGCGCCTGCCGCCAAAAGCAGCGTCGTGATATCTCCCCTGACCGGCGTCAGTGAATCGGACACGGCGGTAACGGAATATGTTACAACCCTTGACGGTTACAGGAAGAAGTTAAATGAGATAGACGGCCTGATCCAGAATATGCAGGGATCGGAAGCCAGCTCCAATACGGATTCCCTGAAGAAGGTCGCCGACTACGAATACTATCTCTGGGATACGGAACTGAACCATATTTACCAGGCAATCCTGGAAGGGATGAACGAGGAAGAAGCGCAGGACCTGAAGACCGAGGAGAGGGCCTGGATTCGAAGCCGTGATCTGGCAGCCAAGAAAGCTGCCTCCAAGTTCGGCGGAGGCACGATGGAAAGCCTTGAATACACGGCGTCCCTGTCGGATTCCACCAGGACCAGGGCCTATGAATTATTAGAACAATACGGAACATATATAACAGAGGGGAAGGACTGACAGAGTCCTTTCTCAGAGTGTCGACAAAGTCGCCACTCTGTAGAATTCATGGCATAACGCCATAAATTCTAGTCACCGAAGGAAGAACTGCCGATTTCCTCGCGCAAGGGCTAAAGCCCCTAGAAATCGGCAGTTCAGCACTACGGCGGAACTGAATTCCACCTACGTGATTTGAAATGAGGGTTACACCCTCAAACTCCTGATATAAGGAAAATATAGTTTGTCGACAAGCTGGGGAAGGACTGACAGAGTCCTTCCTTTATTATTGTTCACATTCCGCTTGAAAACAGCGTGCTGCGCAGTGAACAGTAACACGCGGAATACATCCCGAGGGAATAGTAACCTGTCGTAACGGTTCATGCTGTCTGAACTGTTACAATCTGTCTTTTTCTTCCCCGGCAACACGTTCAATTTCCTCTTGATAAATGGATTTTCCTATGATAGGATATAAAGAATGAAGAATTATATAATAGAAAAGACAGAAACTTACAGGAGGAAGCAACGTGGAAAAGTACGGTGTAAACGAACTTAGAAAGATGTTTCTGGAGTTCTTTGAGAGCAAGGGACATCTGGCAATGAAGAGTTTTTCTCTGGTTCCACACAATGATAACAGTCTGCTGCTTATCAATTCCGGCATGGCGCCGTTAAAACCATATTTCACAGGACAGGAGATCCCGCCGAGAAAGAGGGTGACGACCTGCCAGAAGTGCATCAGGACAGGCGATATCGAGAACATCGGTAAGACTGCCCGCCACGGCACTTTTTTTGAGATGCTTGGAAACTTCTCATTCGGTGATTACTTTAAGACAGAAGCAATCCACTGGTCATGGGAGTTTTTAACCGAGGTTGTGGGACTTGACCCCGACCGTCTCTATCCGTCCGTTTACCTGGATGACGATGAGGCATTTGATATCTGGAATAAGGAGATGGGAATTCCCAAAGAGAGAATTTTCCGTTTCGGCAAAGAAGACAACTTCTGGGAGCACGGCGCAGGCCCCTGCGGTCCATGTTCCGAGATTTATTACGACCGCGGCGAGAAATACGGCTGCGGAAGCCCGGACTGTACCGTAGGCTGCGAATGCGACCGCTACATGGAAGTATGGAATAATGTATTTACCCAGTTCGACAACGACGGCCACGGCAATTATACGGAGCTGGAGCACAAGAACATCGATACAGGCATGGGACTCGAGCGTCTTGCCGTTGTCGTTCAGGAGGTGGATTCCCTCTTCACCGTGGACACGAACAAGGCTCTTTTAGACCGCGTATGCGAGATGGCCCACACGGAATACCAGAAGGATCATGAGACCGATGTTTCCCTGCGTATCGTGGCCGACCATATCAAATCATGTACGTTCATGATCTCCGACGGTATCATGCCTTCCAACGAGGGACGTGGCTATGTGCTCAGAAGACTTTTAAGACGTGCGGCCCGCCACGGAAAGAAACTCGGCATTGAAGGAAAGTTCATGGCCGAACTGGCAAAGACCGTGATCGCCCTCTCCAAAGACGGTTATCCGGAGCTGGAAGAGAAGAGCGCTATGATTTTCAAGGTGCTTTCTGAGGAAGAAGATAAATTCAATAAGACCATTGATCAGGGCCTTGCCATTCTCGTCGATATGGAGAATGAGATGGCGAAGAACCATGAGACGGTGCTTTCCGGAGAGAATGCATTTAAGCTCTACGATACCTATGGATTCCCGATCGATTTGACAAGGGAGATTCTGGAGGAGAAAAACCTTTCTTTAGACGAGGACGGTTTTGCCGCTGCGATGAAAGAGCAGAAAGAGAAGGCAAGAGCCGCCAGAAAGACGACCAACTATATGGGAGCCGATGTCACCGTATACCAGTCCATCGATCCGTCCATCACTTCGGAGTTTGACGGATACGGCAAGCTTTCGGATGAATCCGTAATCACGGTTCTGACGACGGAGACAGAGATCGTGGAAGCGCTGACAGACGGAGAAGTAGGCACCCTGATAGTTAAAAAGACACCGTTTTATGCTACGATGGGCGGCCAGCAGGCCGATATCGGCGTCATCACGACACCGGATGCCGAATTTACAGTAAAAGACACGATTAAGCTTCAGGGCGGCAAGATCGGCCATGTCGGCGTTGTCACAAAAGGCATGTTCCGCACGGGCGACACCGTAACCCTGACCGTTGATAAAGAGAACCGCGAACTGACGGAAAGAAACCACTCCGCAACCCATCTGCTCCACAAGGCCCTGCGCACCGTGCTGGGCACTCATGTAGAGCAGGCAGGTTCCCTGGTTACAAGGGACAGGCTGCGTTTCGACTTCACCCATTTCTCCGCCATGACGGGCGAAGAGATTGCAGCGGTAGAGAAGATTGTCAATGATGAGATCGCCGCTTCCCTTCCTGTGGAAACGATGATTATGAGCCTGGATGAGGCAAAGAAGACAGGCGCCATGGCCCTGTTCGGCGAGAAGTACGGCGACAGCGTCCGCGTTGTTAAGATGGGAGATTTCTCCACAGAGCTTTGCGGCGGTACCCACGTGGGCAACACGGGCACCATCTCCGCATTTAAGATTGTATCCGAGGCGGGCATTGCGGCCGGTGTCAGAAGAATCGAGGCACTGACTTCCACAGGTCTTATGAATTATTACAAAGAGATGGAGAAAGAACTCCATGAAGCAGCCAGAGTGGTTAAGTCCACACCGGCCGATTTAAGAACCAAACTGGAAGCTATGCTCGACGAGCTCAAAGCTCTTCATTCCGAGAATGAGAAGTTAAAGAGCAAACTGGCCAACGATTCACTCGGTGACGTTATGGATCAGGTACAGGAAGTAAACGGCGTGAAGCTTCTGGCAGTCCAGGTGAAGGATGTCGACATGAACGGACTCAGGAATCTGGGTGACCAGCTCAAGGAGAAACTGGGCGAGGGCATTGTTGTGATTGCATCCGTTCAGGACGGCAAAGTAAACCTGATGGCATCCGTTACGGATGAAGCTCAGAAGAAGGGCGCCCATGCGGGCAACCTGATTAAGGCGATCGCAGGCCTTGTCGGCGGAGGCGGCGGCGGAAGGCCGAATATGGCCCAGGCCGGCGGTAAAAACCCTGCCGGTGTGCCGGACGCGCTGAAAAAGGCGGCGGAGGTCGCAAAAGAGCAGATTAAATAAGGTTCTGCCATCAAATCAAAGAAAATTTAAGAAAACATAAAAATCCTGTTGACGTATGGAATTTTTATGATATAATTTTACTAGTGCTAAAAAAATACCCAAACAGTTGTATTAATATGCACTTATTACACAACTGGAGGGAGGTTAGGTGTGAGCTATGTCAAATGTAATCGTTAAAGATAACGAAAGCTTAGACAGCGCTTTACGCAGATTCAAAAGAAACTGTGCAAAGGCTGGCATTCAGCAGGAGATTCGCAAAAGAGAGCATTACGAAAAACCAAGCGTTCGTCGTAAAAAGAAATCTGAAGCTGCTAGAAAACGCAAATATAATTAATTATACGATGAAAAGATATGTTAAGCATACTTTTCACCGCGGTTAATGGGTGAGGGCGTGTTAAACATGCTTTTCACTGTCAAGAGCGAGATGAAATCCCTGGTTTATTTAAACCAGGGATTTTTGTTGAGTGGCAATAAAAAGATCGTGAGGAGGTTATGGAAGATGACAGGAATGAAGAGGAGAATATTGTGGTCTGCGGTTCTGGCAATCGCCACTGTTTTTTTTCTGACCAGTGAAACCACACTGGCCTTTCCTCTTTTAATGGATCCGGCATCCGTCTTTTGTCTGCCGGTCACGGCGGGGATTGCCTTCCTCTATCTGAAAGCTTTTTTTCCATTGGAAAACAGAAGATTTATTCTGAGCCTGATATCGGGGTTCCTGATGGGGCTTATGTTCATCCTGGGTATCCGCTACTCCCTGAATGAGATACCGGCGCCCACGGCCTTTGGTTTCTTAACGGCGCTTTCGGCCGCCACGCTGCTGTTCTCGGCGTTTACCGGCATTCTTTTGAGGATGATTCCCCTTGTGTCCAAAACAGTGGGAGAGGTTGGGAAGAAACCGGGAATAAAACAGCTTGCGCTCCTGTTCCTGCTCACCTTTGCCGTCTATATGACGGCGCTCCTGGCCGTTTATCCAGGCGTGTATTCCTACGATGCCTCGGTTCAGATCCTGCAGGTTTTCGGAAGCGATCCGCTGACAAGCCATCATCCGGTTCTGCATACGCTGTTTCTCTGCGGCAGCCTGAAGATTGGGGAAGTGCTTTTCCACAGTTACCAGATTGGCCTGGCTCTTTACAGCCTGATCCAGATCACGGTGATGGCGGCAGTATTTTCGTTCGTCCTGTACCGCATGATGCGAAGAAACGCGCCTCTCTGGCTGATACTCGCCTCCTGGCTGTTTCTGGCGGCGAATCCGTATATGCAGGTACTCGTCCTGATCACAACAAAGGATGTGCTTTTCAGCGCCTTTTTCCTGCTGGCTTTTGATTTCTCCATCGACATGATATCCGATCCGGAGCATTTTTTCAAAAGCCGTGCATTAATGGCCGGTTTCTTTTTATCGGCGCTGTTTTCCTGCTTTTTCCGGAACCAGGGTATTTACGTATTTCTGTTTTTTTCTCTCTTTGCCCTCCTTTTCTTTGTCAGATATAAGAAGAAAAGCGGCGGGGCGCGTCCCCCGGCATCCAGGTGGCTTATCTTTTCCGTTGCCCTGGCTGCGGTATATCTGACGGTAAACGGGCCGGTGCTTACGTCCCTCGGCGTGGAAAAGGGAGATGCGAAGGAAATGCTGTCCGTCCCGATGCAGCAGCTTGCCAGGGTCTGGCATGAAAAGCCGGAGAGCCTTTCAAAAGAGGAGAGGGCCTACATTGAGGCGCTGATCCTGCCGGACGCCCTGGAGGGTTATGTCAGGGTAAATGCGGATCCGGTGAAGAGCGGTTTTCAGACAGAGGTTGTGAAAAAGGATCCCGGAATGTTTTTAAAGACATGGGCTGCCATTGGCGCAAAAGAGCCTCTCGTCTACCTCGATTCCTTTTTAATGGGAAACTGGGGATACTGGTATCCCGGAGAGACCCAATACTGGATCAATTATATCGTCTTTGACGGCTCTTTTATGGAGGAAGAATATAATATTCTCCACATATTCAGAAACAGCCGTTTCCCGCAGTATGAAAACTATCTGCGGAGTATCAGCCTGACCCCGGAATATGAGAAAATTCCTCTGCTGGCCCTGATTCTCAACCAGGCGTTTCCGTTCTGGCTGATGCTTCTTACGGGAACCGCGCTGGTTTACAGGCGGCAGGCCGCGCTTCTCGTTCCGCTTTCGATGATTTTCGGCTACTTCGGCACGCTGCTTCTCGGGCCGGTCACCTGTGTCAGGTATGCGCTGCCTCTGATTGTGTGCGTTCCCCTGATGGCGGAAATTCTCCTGTACCGGACGCGGGAGAGGATTGTAAAAGAATAAAACCGGATTTTTTTTCATATAATCTCAGTAAGGACTTCAAAAGGCGGTACGCTCTTGTTCAACAGGCAAAAAAAAGCGGTGGTATCGGCCCTCAATCTGCCGGAAGATGTCTTTTTTGGAGAGATGCTTCTGTCCTTTACCGGCAGCCATTCGGCTGTAGTGGAAAATTACAGAAGCATTGTTTTATTTACGGACACGATGTTGAAACTCCAGGGAAAGACCACAAAACTGACCGTGGAGGGAAAAAATTTATCGATTGAATATTATGATAAGGAGCAGTTGAAGCTGACGGGACACATCAAGTCGGTGGATTTTGAATCTCTCTGATTTCAGGAGGCGTTATTTTATGAAGTTTCTGCGAAGGTTTTGGTCCGGCAGTGTACGGATCCAGATGACGGGGCAGTCTCCGGAACGTTTTTTTAATTTATGCGCGGCTTCCGGGCTCGATATCTGGGATGTAATATTTTCTAAAGGCAATTACATATTTTCGATGGGGATACGGGATTTCTTTTCCAGCAAGCCCTATGCAAAGAAAGCGAAGATCAGGCTTAGGATACAGCGAAAACTGGGACTTCCTTTTTTTTTATATAAAAACAGGAAAAGAAAGCTGTGGGCCGCTGGTTTTATCTGCTTTTTCATGCTTCTTTACACGCTCTCATTTTTTGTATGGGATATTGGATATCAGGGCAATGTAATGTATACGGACGATGAACTTTCTCATTTTCTGGACACACTGGGGATCCACTGCGGAATCATGAAGAACCAGGTTTCCTGCGAAGATCTGGAAGCTGCGCTCAGAAACCAGTATAACGGCATCACCTGGGTATCGGCCCGGTTGAGCGGAACGAAGCTCTATGTCCATGTCAAGGAAAACGACGTGCCTCTGGAAATTCCGGTTAGGGATGATACGCCCTGTGATCTCACGGCCGACGCCGACGGAACCATCACATCCATGATTGTACGGAGCGGAATTCCGATGGTGAAGCCGGGCGACGAGGTGGTAAAAGGCCAGATTCTCGTCAGCGGAGCCATTCCCATCACTGACGACGGCGGCACCGTGGTGGCGGAGCATTATGTCCATTCCGACGCGGACATCATTGCCAGACGCACCAGACAGGAGACAAAGGATATTTCCCTCTGGCATGAGAGAGAGGAAAAGACGGGCCGGGTCAGGAAGGGGCTTATGATGAACATCGGCGTCCATTCCTTTGTCTATCTGCTTCCCAACTTCCGGAATACGGAGTGGAGGACGGTAACGGAGCTCCGCCAAGTAAGGCTCTTCGGCGATTTTTACCTGCCTGTGGAGCTGGGGCTTATCACGTCGCAGGAAGTGTGTTCCTACGATGAAAAATACACGGAAAAAGAGCTGGAAGAACTGGGCGAGGCCTATAAAAATGAAGTTGCGGAAAAATTAATGGAAAAAGGGGTACAAATTATTGAAAATAATGTTAAAATATTAGTTAATGGCTCTTCCTGCCGCTTTGAGGTCAACATGCAGACGGAGGAACCGTTTAAAACAGAAACAAATGTCGAAACACAAGGAGAACAGCCAGACGATGAGCATAATTGAAACAGTAATTGATATTCCCATGGAACATGTACAGAACGTCTGCGGCCAGTTTGACGCATATTTGAAGAAGATAGAACGCACACTGCATGTGACCATGATTACAAGAGACGGCGCCCTGAAGATTATCGGCCCTGAGCAGGCGATCCGGCAGGCCAAAAGTGTATTCAACAACCTGCTGGAGCTTTCGAAGCGGGGCAATACGATCACGGAACAGAATGTGGATTATGCCATCTCCCTTTCTTTTACGGAGCAGGACAGCCAGATTCTGGAGATCGATAAGGATATTATCAGCCGTACGATAAACGGCAGGCCGATCAAACCCAAGACCGTGGGCCAGAAGCAGTATGTGGATATGATACGGAAGAAGATGATCGTATTCGGCGTGGGCCCCGCCGGGACGGGAAAGACTTATCTCGCCATGGCTATGGCCATCCAGGCGTTTAAGAACGGGGAAGTAAACCGGATTATCCTGACACGCCCGGCCATTGAGGCAGGTGAAAAGCTGGGATTTCTTCCGGGGGATTTACAGAGCAAGATCGATCCCTATCTGCGTCCCCTGTATGACGCCCTTTATCAGATTATGGGAGCCGAAAGCTATCTCCATAATTCCGAGAAGGGCCTGATTGAGGTGGCCCCGCTGGCCTATATGAGAGGACGCACGCTGGACAATGCGTTTATTATCCTGGATGAAGCCCAGAATACGACGCCGGCCCAGATGAAGATGTTCCTGACGCGTATTGGGTTCGGCTCCAAGGTTATTATCACCGGAGACCAGTCCCAGAAGGATCTTCCGGCCGGGGCAGTGTCCGGCCTCGATACGGCAGTCAGGGTCCTGAAGAAAATCGATGATATCGGCTTTTGTTTTCTGACCAGCAGTGACGTTGTGCGTCATCCGCTTGTACAGAAAATCGTTGAGGCCTATGAAAGTTTTGAACTGAAAGAGAAAAAGGAACAGAACGAGGGCAGACGGCGCGGAGAACGCGGATTTCACGGCGCGTCCGAGGACAGGCCCTCACCCAGAGGGAGAAAAAACAAATGACAATCAATATCGAGTATGAAGCCGAAAAGAAGCTTGAACTGCCGTATGAATCCATCATAGAGGAAGTGGTGACCGCCTCGCTGGACTACGAAGAATGCCCTTACGAGGCCGAGGTCAATGTGGTATTGACCGACAACGAGGAAATTCGGCGCATCAACCGGGAATTCCGCCAGATAGACAATGCAACCGACGTACTGTCGTTTCCAATGGGAGATTTTGAAACCCCGTCCGATTTTGAACGCATGGAGGAGCAGTCGGAAGATTATTTCAACCCGGAGACGGGGGAGCTGCTTCTCGGGGATATCGTGATTTCGGTGGACAAGGTGGAAGAGCAGGCGGAGAAATACGGGCATTCCGAGTCCAGGGAACTGGCCTTTCTGGTCGCACACAGCATGCTGCATCTCTGCGGGTATGACCATATGGAAGAGGAAGAGCGCGCCGTCATGGAGCGGAAGCAGGAGGAAATCCTGAAGGCGGGAGGGTATACCAGATGATGAAACGGGGGGTTATTCTGGCGCTGGCGGCCGGACTCTGTCTGACTGCAGGATGCACCAGGTATGAAGAAACATCGGTTACTGCAAGTGTGAAAGAAACAGAGGAGACCCGGGTAATCCGGATTACGGAACCGGAGACGGAGCCGGAACCCGAGACCGAAGGGAGCCGGGAGCTGGAACGTGTGGAGAAGGACGGAAAAATCCCCAGTTACCTGACCGGTGAGATGACGGACGTGGCGATCGCGGACCGCCGTCCCATTGCCATCATGATCAGCAACGACAAAGCGGCGCTGCCTCATTACGGAATCAACCATGCGGGCGTCATCTATGAGGCTCCCGTGGAGGGCGGGATGAACCGTTATATGGCTATTCTGGAAGATTATGATAATCTGGACCGCATCGGTTCGGTCAGAAGCTGCCGCACCTACTATACTTTTTTTGCGAATGAGTTTAAAGCGATCTATGCCCACTTCGGGCAGAGCACCTTTGCGCGCCCCTACCTGGATAGGATGGAGCATTTAAACGGCATAGAGGGAAAAGGTTCCGTGGCTTTTTACAGGACCAAGGACAAAAAGTCGCCCCACAATGCCTATGCCAGTGGGGACCGTATCCAAAAAGCAATCGGGACGATGGGCTATTCCCAGAAATATCCGGAGGACTATAAAGGCCACTATCATTTCTCAAAACCGGAGTATCCGGTGATGCTTGAGAATGGTTTTGCGGCCGCTTTTGTGCGTCCGGGATACATAATGAATGACCCATGGTTTGAATATAACAGCAAGGACGGCCTGTATTACCGTTTCCAATACGGCGGTCCGCAAAACGGCAACGAAGGACAGCTGACGGCCAAAAATATTATTTTCCAGTATTGCGGCTGGAAATATTATTCACCGTCCGAATATCTGGACATTGACGTACATAGCCCGGGGCTGGGGTATTATTTCACGAATGGAAGAGGTGAAAAAATCACCTGGACCAAGGGGAGCGCCGAGGCTATGACAAAATACTATGACGAAAGCGGTCAGGAGATTATGATGAATCCGGGAAGCACCTGGGTCTGCATCATACAGTCTGAACGTATGGATAAGGCGGAATTTTATGGAGAACAGACAGAGTAGACGTAAATCAACGGGCAGAAAGGAATCGAATTTCGTTGTCCAGGGAAGTATCCTGGCAGTGGCGGGAATTGTAGTAAGGCTGATCGGAATCCTTTACCGGGTGCCGATGACCAACATTATCGGCGATGAGGGGATGGGATATTACTCTACGGCATTTAACGTATACAACATCATGCTGATCCTCTCCTCATACAGTCTGCCGCTCGCGGTCTCCAAAATGGTGTCTGCGAGAATGGCGAAGGGGCAGTACCGGAATTCGGTCCGGGTCCTGAAGGCCGCTCTCGTCTATGCCACTGTGGTGGGAGGGCTGGCCTGCTTTATCACCTGGAATTTTGCGGATTTCTTTGCGACCACAGCGTTCAACACGCCGTTTTGTGTTTATGCGCTTAAGACCCTGGCGCCCACTATCTGGATCATGGCTTATCTCGGCGTTCTCAGAGGTTTTTTCCAGGGACACGGCACGATGATTCCCACGGCTATTTCCCAGATCTTCGAACAGATTGTCAATGCGGTAATCAGCGTAGTGGCCGCCAGTGTCCTGTTCAAGGTCGGGCTGGATTCCAACCGCGTTTACAACACGACAGGTTATCCGCAGGCATTCGGCGCCGCAGGAGGAACCATCGGAACGGGAGCCGGCGCACTGGCCGCCCTCCTTTTTATGCTTCTTCTTTTTGCCATCTATGCGCCCGTGATGAAACGCCGCAAAAGACGGGACCGAAGCAAGCGCACCGATTCCTACGGCGATATCTCGGTAACATTTTTATTCACCGTAGTACCGGTCATTATCAGCTCGGCCGTTTACAATATCAATGCGGTTGTGGACAACAGCATTATGGCTTACGGTATGGAATCCCTGGGCCAGGGAAAGGAATTCCTTTCCCTGTGGGGAATTTATAATAACAAATATATGCTTCTCGTCCATGTGCCTCTGGCCATGGCCAACTCCCTTTCCTCCTCTCTGATCCCCTCCCTGTCGGGAGCGGTTGCCAGAAAAGAGAAAGGAGCGGTTATCGCGAAGACAGGCCTTGCCATCCGCTTTGCGATGCTGATCGCTATTCCGTCCGCGGTCGGGCTTACGGTTCTCTCTGCGCCGATTAACAATCTGCTTTTCAGAGGAGGCAACAACGCGGAGGCGATCCGGATGCTGATTATCGGTTCGGCGGCGGTTATTTTCCTGTCGCTCTCAACGGTAACCAACGCCATCCTGCAGGGTATCAACCACATGAACGTGCCGGTCAGAAACGCATTTATTTCCCTGGTCCTGCATGTGATTGCCCTCTATATTATGCTGATGGTATTTAAGATGGGAATTTACAGCATGGTCTTTGCCAACATCCTCTTCGCCGTTTTCATGTGCGTCCTGAATGCCCTGGCAATCCGGAAATACCTGAATTACAGACAGGAGTTTCTCAAAACCTTCCTGCTTCCGGCAGTCGCAGCGGCCTTCATGGGCGCAGCGGCCTTCGGAGTATATAAGCTCGTGATACTGATCGTAAAGAGCAACCTGATCGGAACAATCCTGGCGGTCATCACAGCCGTTGCTGTCTACGGGATTCTCCTGATTAAGCTGCGCTGTATCGATGAGGAAGAGCTTTATACCATGCCGGGCGGAACGAAGATGATCAGGATATCAAAGAAACTGAGGCTGATGTAGGAAATGAAGCTGCGGGTGGGACGGGAAGACGCATAAGTTTCGGCATCCCGTCGGCCCTGCGGAGCCTGTGGAACTGAAGGAGAGAAGATATGGATAACGAATTTGTGAATTTGACGGCGGAAAATCTTGCCGATGAGCATTTGTGCTGCATTATCCGCAGTAAAAAGCCGCATCCGGGTGTTGAGGCGAAGCGGCAGTGGCTTCGGGAGCGGCTTAACGAAGGCCATGTCTTCCGGAAGCTGAATGCGAAGGCTACGGTTTTTATTGAATATGCCCCTCTTGAAACCGCCTGGGTCCCGATTGTAGGGGAGCGTTATTATTACCTGTATTGCCTGTGGGTTTTAGGAGATTATAAGGGGAAAGGATATGGAAAAGAGCTGATGGAATATTGTCTGTCCGACGCCAGGGCAAAAGGGAAATCCGGTGTCTGCATGCTCGGTTCCAAAAAGCAGAAATCCTGGCTCTCCGATCAGTCCTTTGTGAAAAAGTACGGTTTTAAAGTGGTCGATACAACCGAGGACGGATACGAACTGCTCGCCCTTTCATTTGACGGAACCACCCCGGCCTTCGGCCCTAATGTCAAAAACGGGGGAATCGAAAACAGGGAGCTGACAATCTATTACGATATGCAATGCCCCTTTGTCGGCCGGACCATTGACATGGTAAAAGAGTATTGTGAAACAAACGATGTCCCTGTATCCTTAATCCAGGTAGATACACTCAAAAAAGCCAAAGAACTGCCCTGCGTATTTAATAACTGGGCCGTATTTTATAAGGGAAAATTCGAAACCGTAAATCTGCTGGATCTTTCCTATTTGAAGAGAATTCTAAAAAAATGAGCCCGGATTCAGAAAGGTAAACCATATGACACTTGAAAACAAATTGGGCATCAGTGATTCTACAGAACTTGCAAGAGCGGAAGAAAAACTCAGCAAGAAAAAAGCCGTGGAATTATTCGAAAGCGGCCTTTTAGACAGATTACAAGCAGGAACCTATAATGCGCTCGCTGAAATTCATCGGCATCTATTTGAAGATATCTATGGATTTGCAGGAAAAGTACGGGATGTTAACATCGCCAAAGGCACCTTCCGGTTTGCCCCGGTTATGTACCTGCAGGCTGCAATAGAAAACGTAGAGAAAATGCCGCAGTCTACCTTCGATGAAATAATCGAAAAATACGTAGAAATGAATGTGGTACATCCATTCCGGGAAGGCAATGGCCGAAGCACAAGAATATGGTTGGATCAGATGCTGAAAAAAGAGTTAAACCTGGTCATAGACTGGAGCAAGATAGACAAAGACGACTATCTTCTCGCCATGGAGAGAAGCCCCATAAAAGACATTGAAATAAAACATCTCCTCAATCAGGCCCTGACAGACAGGGTAAGCGACAGAGAACTTTACATGAAAGGAATCGATCACAGCTATTATTACGAGGGCTACTTTGTATACAAAGCAGAAGAACTGTAAAATATAAAACCAAACGAGGCACCGCAGAGGCAACTTCCCTTCGGGGCCTTCCCCAAAAATGAGAACATCCTAGAGGCAGCGGCCGATGGCGGGTGGGCATTAAATTTCGCGTCTTCGGTCCGGGCGAAAGAGTAGTGGGGGAATCAGGGAGAAAAAGATTCCGCAGGGAACCTTGGAGTCCATCAGCACTTAGGCGGCGTATTATGACGCCTTAGTACTGTTATGGCTGCTGTTCACAGTAGTATTCCGCAAGGCGTTTTTTGTGAGTGAAGCGCAGCGAAAGTCACAGAAAACCCGAGGGTTGCGGCGCGAAACGGCGTTTTTTGCCGTTTCTGTGCATCGCGCAGCGTGTTACTGGGCACGAAGTGAACAGTAACCTGTTATGCACTCTACCGATCGTAAGCGTTTCCCGAAGGAACTTTTTCTGCCCGGATTCCCATGCGCAGTCACCCCAAACAGGACCGAAGACCCATCCCACCCACTCCCCGCCCGCCATCCCCTCCCTCAGTCCTCATTTTTCACCCCCATTTCGTGTTTAAGATAACAGAAAAAGGCAGATACTAATAATACTTAAGGAGGAATTCCATGAAAAAGTATTATGTCTGCTTTTTTCTATTAGCAGTATTTTTAGCTGCATCCATTCTAACGGGAGCCTATATTTATTTCTACCGGCCGGAGCACGCACAGCCGATACCGGGACAGATTCTGGAATCGGAGTCTGCGCCGGAGGATAATGTGGTAATCAATCAGCGCCAGGTAGAAACCAGGGAAGAAGCAAAGAACTACTGTCTGGTGGCAGAGGAAGGTTTTCTCCTTGTCTTTGCTAAGGACCGTAACAATGTATGCCTGGACACCCATATGCCGCTTGCCGAATTCCCGCTGGAGGAGCAGGAAAAACTGATGGAGGGCATCTGGTTTACATCCATGATGGATGTGTTCAGTTATCTGGAATCGTACAGCAGCTAAAAATCGGTTACTGTCCACGCCGTGCACAGTAACAAAATTCTGTCTTAAACGCACACTTAAAAACGGAAACCGGGAAGCTCTAAATTGTTACAAGACAGGAGTAAAAGGATTATGAAAAAACAGGTTATCATCATCGGAGCCGGGGCTTCCGGCATGACGGCGGCCATATTTGCCGCCAGACAGGGCGCGGACGTGACTCTGTTAGAACACACGGACCGCGTTGGCAAAAAGATTCTTTCCACAGGGAATGGGAAATGTAACCTGTCAAACCGTGTAATGGATGAAAATTGCTTCAGAAGCGGGAAATCCGATTTCCCGATGAATGTAATCAGCCGTTTCACCGTGGAGGAAACTCTCTGTTTCTTCCGTGATCTCGGCATTGTCCCTAAAGATAAAAATGGATACCTGTACCCGAATTCCGGACAGGCGGCCTCTGTTCTCGACGCACTCCGTTCGGAGCTTATCCACCGCAGCGTGCATGTCATTACAGAGTGCCAAATCGAGAAAATTTCTTACAGGGAACAGGGAGGAAAGAGGTTTGAAGTTACTGCCTCAAAGGGCAAATTTTCTTCCGACTCCCTGATTCTCGCCACCGGCTCGAAGGCGGCGCCGGGCACTGGTTCCGACGGGAGCGGATACAAACTTGCAGAGCAGTTTGGACACCGTGTCATAAAACCCCTTCCCGCCCTCGTACAGCTGCGCTGCCGGGAGAAGTTCTACAAACAGATCTCCGGGGTCCGGACGGAGGCTTCCGTCGCCCTTTTCTGTAACGGAAAAGAGATGGCAAGGGATCAGGGGGAGCTTCAACTGACCGATTACGGAATTTCAGGCATCCCTGTGTTCCAGGTCAGCCGTTTTGCGTCAAGGGCTCTCGACCAGGGCAAAAAAGTCACCGGGGTCCTGGATTTTTATCCGGAGGAGACGTACGAAAAAACCCGCAAAATGATAAGAGAGCGGAGCTTAAGCTGCGCCCATAAGACAATGGAGGAATTTTTTACGGGCTGGTTCCATAAAAAGCTCTCTGCGCTGTTTATCAAGCTGGCAGGAATCGAGCCGCAGAGGCCGGTGAAACTTCTGACTGAGGAGGAGATAGGGCGGCTGACCGGCATAATCAAGGAGTTCCGCACGGAAATTACGGCTGCCAATCCCTTTGAGAATGCCCAGATCTGCTGCGGCGGAGTGGATGTATGCGGGATTGATCCCGAGACGATGGAATCTAATAAAAAGAAAGGCCTGTATCTGATAGGAGAACTATTGGATGTGGATGGTATCTGCGGAGGATACAATCTGCAATGGGCGTGGAGCACCGGAGCAATCGCCGGGACTCACGCAGGACTGTAAACATGATTCGTATTAACCAGTTAAAACTGCCTGTCAATCACACGGAGGCGGACCTTAAGAAAAAAGCAGCCAGGATGATGCGGATCCCGGAGGATAAAATTCTTTCCCTCACTCCGGTCAGACAGTCCCTGGACGCCAGAAAGAAAAATGAACTGCTGTACATATATTCGCTGAATGCCGCCGTCTCCGGCAAGGAGAGCGCCGTCATTAAAAATGCGAAAAACGTAAATGTGCTTTTCGATAAGGAAAAGGCGTACTGTTTCCCGAAGCATGGGGAAGAACCGCTTAAGGAACGGCCCGTCATTATCGGATTCGGTCCGGCCGGTATGTTCTGCGGCCTGATGCTTGCAAGGGCCGGATTTGCGCCTCTGATTCTGGAACGCGGAGAGGACGTCGACTCCCGTGCGAAAAGAGTAAACGGGTTCTGGGCGGGCGGAGCTTTAAATCCCGAGTCCAACGTCCAGTTCGGTGAGGGCGGCGCCGGGACATTTTCAGACGGAAAACTGAATACCCTGGTAAAAGACCCGTCGGGCAGAAATAAAAAGGTGCTGGAAATCCTCGCTGAAGCAGGCGCGGATCCTTCTATTACTTATGTGAATAAACCTCACGTCGGCACGGATGTCCTGAGCCTTGTCGTGAAAAATATCAGGCAGGAAATCATCCGCCTGGGCGGAGAAATACGTTTCAACTGTAAGATGACCGATTTTACCGATGAAAACGGGCAGCTTACCTCCATCACCGCATCACAGAGACAGGAGGATGGCTCATTTAAGGAAGAAATCATCCCGGCGCAGGCCGTAGTCCTTGCCATCGGGCACAGCGCCCGCGACACCTTCGCCATGCTGGCGGGAAAAGAACTGGATCTGCAGGCAAAAGCATTTGCGGTGGGACTCAGGATTCAGCATCCCCAGAGCCAGATTAACCTTTCACAGTACGGAATGGAAAATCCCGGCTCCCTGGGAGCCGCCAGCTACAAGCTGACAAAGCAGACCTCGTCGGGCCGCGGCGTGTATTCCTTCTGCATGTGTCCGGGAGGCTTTGTCGTCAATGCGTCGTCGGAGGAAGGCAGACTCGCCGTCAACGGCATGAGCAACCACGACCGGGCCGGAAAAAATGCAAACAGCGCCCTCATCGTCACGGTGACGCCGGAGGATTTTCCGGACAATGAGCCTCTGGGAGGCGTGTCGTTCCAGAGGAACCTGGAGGAGGCGGCATACCGCGCGGGAAACGGTAAAATTCCGATCCAGCTTTACAAAGACTTTAAGAAGGGCGCCGTGTCGGACGCCTTTGGCGATGTAGAACCCGCCTTTAAGGGCGGCTATTCCTTTGCAAATCTCCGCGATGTGATGCCTGAGCCGCTGTCGGACGCCCTGATAGAAGGGATAAACAGTTTCGGACGCATCATATCGGGCTTTGACCGGGACGACGCGATTCTGGCAGGCATTGAAAGCCGCACCTCATCACCGGTCCGCATCCCCAGGGACGAGGGCCTGGAAAGCCGTGTCAGGGGACTCTATCCGTGCGGAGAGGGAGCGGGATATGCCGGAGGCATCACCTCGGCCGCGATGGACGGCCTCAGGGCGGCGGAAACAATCGTTTCCAGATTTTCCTCCGTTTTTATATCATAGGAAAGTGCTGCTATGATATAAAAAGCCCTCCGGGCAGGATGCACATGCCGCGCAGAGGTAAATGGTTGCAGAAGCAACCGCGCGGCAGCGCAAGAGTTCCGCCAGCGGAACTCTTGGTTCTTGACGTAATTTTGTAAATGAGGTAAACTTGCAGAAAATGGATCAAGAAAATGGATTACGGTTCAACAAAAAATGGTGCACAATGCTGCGGGAAAAGAGGAATTGATATGACAGAGGAAAGAGCTGCCTTAAAACAAAAAAAAAGAATTGTGATTAAAATAGGTTCGTCCTCCCTGACCCATCCGGAGACAGGGGATTTAAACCTGAGAAAGATCGAACAGCTGGTGCGGGTACTCAGCGATCTGCGTGGAGAGGGCCGGGAAGTGATTCTCGTATCCTCCGGGGCCATCGCCGCCGGCCGCCAGGCCCTCGGCTTTAATGAACGTCCCCGCCTTCTGGAAGAGAAGCAGGCGTTTGCCGCGGTGGGGCAGGCCAGGCTGATGATGGTTTACCAGAAGCTGTTTGCAGAGTACAACCAGACCGCCGCACAGATTTTGATGACGAAAAATACGGTGACGAATGAGCAGTCGCGCTTTAACGCCCACAATACGTTTAATGAACTTTTAAAACTTGGTGCCATCCCCATAGTCAATGAAAACGATACGGTTGCGACCGATGAGATCCAGTTCGGTGACAACGACAGGCTTTCGGCCATCGTGGCCGCCCTGGTGGAGGCCGATGTCCTGATACTCATGTCGGACATCGACGGCCTGTACACCGACGATCCCAATAAAAATCCGGATGCCGAATTCATCCCGTTTGTCAAAGAGCTGACGCCGGAACTGAAAGCCATGGGCAAGGGTTCTGCAAGCAGTGTGGGCACGGGCGGTATGTCGGCCAAACTGGCGGCGGCGCAGATTGCCACGGGAAGCGGTTCGGATATGCTGATTGCCAATGCAAACGATCTGAACGCAATCTATGAGATTCTGGAGGGCAAAGAATGCGGCACCCTCTTTGCCGCCCATGAGAACAAAGACTTTGATTTGAATACATACCTGGACAGCGAAAGCTGAGCGGGGAAAAGAACAGCCGGGATCTACATGGCGAAACGCAAGATTCCGGTGGGATACCAATATCTGAATTATGACACAGGAGCGTACAATATGGACCAGGAAAAAATCGACCGCATCAACGCACTCTACCACAAGAGCCAGGCAACCGGCCTCACGGAAGAGGAGAAAAATGAACAGGCTGCCCTGCGCAAAGAATATATCGAGACAATTCGTAAAAACATGCGCGGAACCTTAAACAGTATATCAATTAAGGAGGAAGACGGTACAATTACCGATCTGGGGAAAAAATATGGGAATATCAGTGACATCCAAAGCTGACCTTAGGAAAAAGGTACTGGAACTCAGAAAACACCTGACCACGGAAGAGATGGCAGAGTGGGACAATGCAATCTGTGAGAAAATAAAGGAACTTGAACTGGAAAAGCAGTTCGGTACCGTATACTGCTATGTCAGCGTACGCGGGGAGACGGGGACCGAATCCCTGATCCGCTCCTACCTGGAGCAAGGGATCAAAGTGGCTGTTCCGAGAGTAAAGGGCAAGGAGATGGATTTTTATTACATCGACCGTTATGAAGATCTCGAACCTGGCTGTTTCGGGATCCCGGAACCAAAAAAGAGCTGTAAACTGGCTGCCGAACAGAATGTGCCGGTCATCGTACCGGGAGTTGCATTCTCCGAACGCTTTGAGCGAACCGGTTACGGCGCAGGCTACTACGACCGCTTTTTTGAAAAGGAACCACAGCATGAGAAGATTGCCATCTGCTATGATTTCCAGATGACGGAGGCGATTGCCGTCGATCAATACGATATTCTGATGGATCGGATTATCACGCCTCAAAAGAGCCTGAAAAGAAAGGATGATTAATATGCTCGAACTAATCGGCAAACGCGCAAAGGACGCCTCCAGAAAGCTGGCCCTCCTCGGTTCCATAAAAAAGAATGAGGGGCTTAAAGCGGCTGCAGAAGCTCTTCTGAAAGGCGAAGAGGAAATCCTTTTAGCCAACGGTAAGGACATAGAAAGGGCCCGCGAGGCCGGAATGAACCCGGGAATGATCGATCGCCTGACGCTCACCCATGAACGGATCGAGGCCATCATTGAGGGCGTGAACCAGGTAATTAGCCTGGACGATCCCGTAGGCGAAGTCCTGGGAATGAAGGAACGTCCCAACGGCCTTTTGATAGGGCAGAAGCGTGTACCGATGGGGGTTATTGGCATGATTTACGAGGCCAGGCCCAATGTCACCGTGGATGCCTTCGCCCTCTGTTTCAAATCCGGCAACGCCGTGATCCTGAAGGGCGGCAGCGATGCCCTGGAATCGAACAAAGCGATTGTGAAATGGCTGAGAGAAGGACTTAACAACTGCGGGCTTCCCGAGGACTGTGTGCAGTTAATCACCGATACGGACCGCGAGGTCACAAAGCGGTTTATGCGTATGAACGGCTACATTGACGTACTGATTCCACGCGGCGGGGCCGGGTTGATCCGCACCGTTGTTGAGAACAGCACCGTGCCGGTCATCGAAACAGGGACAGGGAACTGCCATATCTATGTGGATGAAACCGCTGATTTTGATATGGCGCTCGATATTATATTCAATGCCAAGACCCAGAGAATCAGCGTCTGCAACTCCTGCGAATCACTGCTGGTGCATCGGAACATTGCCGGTGAATTCCTGCCTTTGCTGAAGAAACGCCTTGATGAAAAACAGGTGGAAATCCGCGCAGATCACGAATCACTTTCCATTGTGCCTGAATTTAAAGCCGCGGCCGAGGAAGACTGGGGAACGGAATACCTCGATTACATACTTTCCGTAAAACAGGTCGGTTCGGTGGAAGAGGCCATAGACCACATTAACCGGTATAACACCGGCCATTCCGAGGCCATCATCACAAAAGACTACGACAGTTCCAGAAAATTCCTGGAGGGCGTCGATGCCGCTGCGGTCTATGTCAACGCGTCCACACGGTTTACCGACGGTTTCGAGTTCGGCTTTGGAGCGGAAATCGGGATTAGTACGCAGAAACTTCATGCAAGAGGGCCGATGGGGCTTAAGGAATTGACTACCACGAAATATATTATTTACGGAAACGGGCAGGTTCGGCCATAAGCGGCTGAAATTAGGCTGCGGGACCAGCACGGAACCAAAAACGAAGGATTAGGGCTATATCATGGATAACGTGGTATAGCCATTTTAAATGCGGGGTTTTGAGGAAGGAGAACGCCGCCGGTACGGTCGGGGTTCGGGATGGGGAGAGGGAGGTTGTGAGTCTTCAGTCCCGGTTTTCAGGTTGTCGCGGGTGGGGAATCCGGGCAGAAAAAGTTCCTCCGGGAAACGCCCCCGCTCTTTGGAGTACATAGCGGACACTAACCTCGTGAAATACCTCGGTAAGTGCCGATGAACTCCCAGGTTCCCTGCGGAATCTTTTTCTCCCGGATTCCCCACAGGGAGGTTATGGCCCGGGACTGAAGACGCGGAAGGTTTTCGCCATCCTGAACTCCGGCCTGCGGCCGCTGATTTGTTCTATTCCTTCAAGGGGGAGGGTATTGTTGCGGCCACTATGTTTTCGAAAGCCGGGAGAATCCCTTCCTTTTCTGGTCTTGGAAGAGAGTTTCTATGTCAAAATATGGATTTAATATATGCTTAGATATAGTTATAGATTCCGATATAGATTGAGCTATATATTTATCCTGAAATGATGCATAAAGCGGTAACTTTGAAGATATTGAATCGATTAAAATCTAATAATGATGTAGTGGATGCGGCAATACCTTTCATCCGCACTTGACGAAAGAGACAATCAGCCCCTGAAGCCGGCGGACGGGGCAACACCTTCCCTGAGTCTTCAGTCCCGTCGACAACCTGCCTGGGGAAGGAAGGAGAAAAAATTCCGAAGGGGACATTGGAGCCCGCCGGTGCTTAGACGGCGTTCTTTGACGTCTTAGCATCCGCTGTGCGCTCCACAAGCGGGAGCGGGTCCCCGTAGGAATCTTTTCTCCTGGATTCCCCCTCACCACAACCTACAAACCGGGACTGAAGACTCATAAACAACCTCCCACTCCCCCGTCCACCATCCTACAGAGGCGTCCTCGCATCTCAATTAAATCCCCACCCATTATTTTCATAGATTCCCAAAAAAACCCTTGCAATATACCCTAATAGGGTATATAATTCAAATATAAGCCAGATACCCTATACGGGTATAATACCATATTCAAAAGAAATCGTCCATTATTTCTGCTGCTCGTGCAGAGATCAGAGAACACAGAAAGGAGACCGTATAAATGGAACAATATGAAGTGACAGGAATGAGCTGTGCGGCCTGCAGCGCCCGAGTGGAAAAGGCAGTGTCGAAGGTACCGGGAGTGGAGTCCTGTTCGGTCAGTCTGCTGACTAATTCCATGGGAGTGGAGGGAAGCGCTTCACAGCAGGAAATCATAGCGGCGGTCGAGGCGGCAGGATACGGGGCGGCGGCTAAATCAGCGGCGGTTCAAAATGCCCCGGCGGCAGCTCCCGGTGATGCGTTAAAGGATCGGGAGACTCCGGTTTTGAAACGGCGGCTTTATTACTCATTGGGATTTTTGATTGTGCTCATGTATTTTTCCATGGGACACATGATGTGGAACTGGCCGGTTCCGGCGTTTTTTGAAAACAACCATGTTGCGATGGGGCTTTTACAGCTTGTGCTGACGGCCATCGTCATGGTAATTAACCAGAAATTCTTCATCAGCGGATTCAAAGGGCTGATACACAGGGCTCCCAACATGGATACCCTGGTGGCTTTGGGCTCGGGGGCATCCTTTGTGTACAGTCTCTATGCGCTGTTTGCCATGACCGGAGCGCAGGCGGCCGGTGATATGGACGGCGTGATGGCCTATATGCATGAATTCTATTTTGAATCCGCCGCCATGATCCTGACCCTGATTACGGTAGGCAAGATGCTGGAGGCCCGCTCCAAGGGAAAGACCACGGACGCCTTAAAGAGCCTGATGAAGCTGGCTCCGAAGACGGCAACCATCCTGGTGAACGGCGTGGAGACGGAGGTTTCCATCGAACAGGTTAAAAAAGACGATATCTTCGTGGTACGGCCCGGTGAGAATATCCCGGTGGACGGAATTGTCCTGGAGGGCAGCAGCGCGGTCAACGAGTCGGCGCTGACCGGCGAGAGTATCCCGGTCGATAAGAATGCCGGTGATCAGGTGTCGGCCGCCACGGTAAACCAGTCCGGCTTTATGAAATGCCAGGCATCCAGGGTTGGAGAGGATACCACGTTATCCCAGATTATCCAGATGGTCAGCGATGCGGCCGCCACAAAAGCGCCGATCGCAAAGGTTGCCGACAAGGTATCGGGCGTCTTTGTCCCGGCCGTGATTGCCATCTCGGCCGTCACGATTGTAGGCTGGCTGATTGCGGGGCAGACCGTCGGATTTGCACTGGCGAGAGGAATCTCCGTGCTGGTAATAAGCTGTCCATGCGCCCTCGGCCTCGCGACTCCGGTTGCAATCATGGTGGGCAACGGCATGGGAGCAAAGCACGGAATCATGTTTAAGACAGCCGTTTCTCTGGAGGAGACCGGGAAGACGGAGATTGTGGCTCTTGATAAGACCGGTACGATCACAAGCGGGGAACCCAGGGTGACGGATGTGGTTCCGGCATCCGGGACCACGGAAACCGATCTTCTTAAATCCGCTTTTGCGCTGGAAAAGAAGAGTGAGCATCCTCTTGCCAGGGCAGTCCTTCTAAGGGCGGAGGAAGAGGGAATGGAAGCCGGAGAAGTCACGGATTTTCAGGCGCTCCCGGGCAACGGCCTATCCGCGGTCCTTAACGGCGCATCTTTAGCAGGCGGAAATTTTTCCTTTATCAGCACCCAGTGTGAAGTGACAAACGAGATGAAGACAGCGTCCGAGCGTCTGGCGGAAGAGGGAAAAACGCCTCTATTCTTCAGTAAAGACGGTAAACTGATTGGAATTATCGCCGTAGCCGATACAGTCAAGGAAGACAGCCCGCAGGCTGTAAAGGAACTGCAGAACATGGGAATCCATGTGGTAATGCTGACCGGTGACAATGAGAGAACCGCCAGGGCGGTCGGCCGGCAGGCGGGGGTTGACGAGGTAATCGCAGGCGTGCTTCCCGACGGAAAAGAGAGTGTAATCCGTTCCCTGAAGAAGAAGGGGAAGGTGGCCATGGTAGGCGACGGGATTAACGACGCGCCTGCCCTGACGAGGGCAGACATCGGAATCGCTATCGGGGCAGGTACGGATATTGCCATCGACGCGGCCGACGTGGTCCTGATGAAGAGCCGTCTGAGCGATGTCCCGGCAGCGATCCGTTTAAGCCGGGCTACTCTTAAAAATATCCATGAGAACCTGTTCTGGGCATTCTTTTATAACGCGGTCGGCATACCGCTGGCCGCCGGGCTGTGGTACCCGCTGTTCGGCTGGAAACTGAACCCTATGTTTGGAGCGGCGGCCATGAGCTTATCCAGTTTCTGCGTGGTGACAAACGCCCTGAGGCTTAACTTTTTTAAACTTTACGATGCCGGAAGGGACAGAAAAATAAAGGTAAAAAGAAAGGAAGAAAAAATGATGGAAAAGACGATGACAATTGAAGGAATGATGTGCGGACACTGTGAGGCAAGGGTAAAGAAATGCCTGGAAGGTCTTCCCGAGGTTACGGAAGCAGTGGTCAGCCATGAGGCAGGCACTGCGGTTGTGACACTGAGCGCCCCGGTGGAGGATGATGTGCTTAAAAAGACGGTGGAGGATCAGGATTACAAGGTGGTATCCATCCGCTGACGGTAACGTTCCTGATGGAACCCTGCCGGGCGTGCAAAACGTCCGGCAGGGTTTTGGCTTTTCAAGCTTGCCATTTCTGTCATTTTTCCCCTGTGGTGGCAGACGCTTCCTCATTTTCCTGTAAAAATACCCCTGAAGTGGGAAAATTGTAGTGAAAAAGTAAGATTGGGAGCAAATTCGTAAAAGAAATGCACTTGATCATTTGACTGCATTATAGTAATATTAACTAATGTATGAAAACGATGGAAGACACAAGGAGAACTACATATTTTATGACTTCAATAGATTACGAAAATATCGACCTTTCCTGTCTGCCTCCGGAGACGGAGCCGGCCAGACAGCAGTATTTTATCGCCAGGTGCAGACAGTGGGTCACGAAGAAGAGTGAAGAGCTCGGAAGGCCGATGACCTGCTTTATCTCCACATTCGGCTGCCAGATGAATGCACACGATTCGGAAAAACTGATGGGAATTCTTTTGGAAGCGGGATTTGTGGAAGGGACGGGTGAAGAATCCGATTTTGTTCTTTACAATACATGTACGGTCCGTGAGAACGCCAACCAGCGCGTTTACGGCCGTCTGGGTTACCTTCACAGCCTGAAGAAAAAGAATCCGCACATGATGATCAGCCTCTGCGGCTGCATGATGCAGGAACCTGAAGTTGTGGAGAAGCTTAAGAAGAGCTACCGTTTCGTCGACATTATTTTCGGCACGCACAACATTTACAAGCTTGCGGAGCTTCTTTCCGAAAGAATTGACGGGAAGAAGATGGTGATAGACATCTGGAAGGACACCGAACGGATTGTGGAAGATCTTCCGGCCGAGCGGAAATACCCGTTTAAATCGGGAGTCAATATCATGTTCGGCTGCAACAACTTTTGCAGCTACTGTATTGTCCCCTATGTCAGGGGGCGGGAGCGCAGCAGAAATCCGGAAGACATCATCCGCGAGATCGAGTCTCTGGTACAAACCGGAGTCGTAGAGATTATGCTTCTCGGGCAGAACGTCAACTCCTATGGCAAGAATCTGGAACAGCCCATCACCTTTGCCGAACTGCTTAAGAGGGTGGAACAGATTGAGGGCCTCCAGAGAATCCGCTTTATGACGTCCCATCCAAAGGATTTGTCGGACGAGCTGATTGAGGTGATGAAGGATTCGAAGAAAATCTGCCGTCATCTGCACCTTCCCCTTCAGTCGGGAAGCAGCCGTATCCTGAATCTGATGAACCGGAAGTACACGAAAGAGCAGTACCTCACACTGGCTGAGAAGATCAGGACAGCCATCCCGGATATCTCCCTGACCACGGACATCATCGTCGGTTTCCCGGGAGAGACGGAGGAAGACTTTTTAGAGACTCTGGATGTGGTGAGAACCGTGCGTTATGACAGCGCATTCACCTTTATCTATTCCAAGCGCACCGGCACTCCGGCCGCGGCGATGGAAGAACAGGTCCCGGAGGAAACGGTGAAGAACCGGTTTGACCGCCTTCTGAAGGAAGTCCAGGAGATTTCGGCCCAGGTATGCGGCCGGGAACTTCACACGGTTCAGGAGGTCCTGGTGGAAGAGCCGGATGATCACGAAGAAGGTTATCTCACCGGGCGGCTTTCCAACAATACGATCGTCCACTTCCCCGGAAGCAGGGATCTGATTGGAAAGATTGTTAATGTATACCTTGAGCAGTCCAAAGGATTTTATTATATGGGCAGCCTGCATCACGGCCCCCAGGACACTCTTAAGGATAAATAAGGAGGAAATTTTCTATGAAAAAGCACTATAAAGGTCTTGCAGTTGCCATGTCGGCATTTATGCTCGCCGGCGGAAGCTTTACGGCATATGCGGGACCTGCAAGTGAAACCGGCGCTCCATCGGCATCAGCGGGCAACACGGGCAATGCCGGTTTCGGACCGGGCGGCACTACAGCCGCAGGACATCAGCAGCAGGCCGGCACAGAACAGCCGGCGGTGGAGGATACCTCTCTTCATGTGGCAGTAAACTATACCTTTGAATCATCGGGTGATATTACAGCCTTCTCCATGGATCTTAAAAACTTCGATGGAATCGGCGGAGTATCCTACCGCGCCTACACGAATACAGGCGGTTTCCTGTGGTGGTACCACGACGGAGGCCTGACAGGCGTTCCGGGAGACGGCAACTATGTCGAGGCATTCCAGATTCAGCTGACAGGCGATGCAGAGCGTATGTACGATGTTTATTACTGCGCCACCTCATCCGGCCAGGGCAAGATGGGCTGGGCCATGAACGGCCAGGTAGCCGGTACAAGCGATATCGGTGAAAAACTTCTCGGCATTGAGGTAATGCTTGTGCCGAAGGGAGCCCAGGGACCTGTAAGCGATGCCATGCGTTATGTGACGCCCCTTTCAAGCCGTCTCGTTCTCGCCGAGAATGCGACCACTCTGGTGAATGAGGATGGAACAAACTACAACGGCTGGGTATCCAACGACCATGCCCGCTACTATTTTGTAGACGGACGCGCTTTGACGGGATGGCAGTATGTAGACGGTTACAAGTTCTACTTTGACTCATACGGCCGCCTTGTGCAGAATGTGGAACCGCTGATTGGAAAGCAGAGCAGCTATCTTCTGAAGGTCAACAAGACCCTCAACTGCCTGACCGTCTATGCAAAAGACGGAAACAACGGATATATCATTCCGGTGAAGGCGATGCTGACATCCGTAGGTGACGATACACCGATCGGAACATTCTACACTCCTGAGAAATACCGCTGGAGACTGATGGTAAATGATACATACACACAGTATGCAACGAGAATCACACAGGGCTTCCTGTTACACTCCATCACCTATGAGACGCCGGATATCTACGATCTGATGACGGTTGGCTACAACGGCCTGGGTGTTACGAGATCTCTCGGCTGCGTGCGGTTAACCGCAGAAAACTCTAAATGGATTTACGATAACTGTGCACTTGGTACAGCGGTTACAATCTACGAGGACCCGAATGTGGCATCACCGTTCGACGTTCCGGAACTGGTCCCGCTTTCCTTTGAGCAGACATGGGATCCGACAGATCCGCTTGTTGTAAGATAAGAGAAGAGAGGTTAAAACGTGACACAGCTTTCACCAATGATGACCCAGTATCTGGAGACTAAAAAACAATATCCCGACTGTATTCTTTTTTACAGACTCGGAGATTTCTATGAGATGTTCTTTGAGGATGCCTTAACGGCATCCCGGGAACTGGAAATTACACTAACTGGAAAAGACTGTGGACTTGAGGAACGCGCACCTATGTGTGGCGTTCCTTATCACGCACTTGAAGGTTATTTGAGCAAGCTCGTCCAAAAGGGCTATAAGGTGGCAATCGGAGAACAGGTAGAGGATCCGAAAACCGCAAAGGGGCTTGTAAAGAGGGAAGTAATCCGCGTCGTTACGCCGGGCACCATCACCAATTCCCAGGCTCTTGAAGAGTCGAAGAACAATTATCTGATGGGCATTGTGTACACCGACGGCGTATTCGGAATTTCTGTAGCCGATGTCAGCACCGGCGATTATCTGGTGACCGAGGTCAAATCGGAGCGGAACCTGATCGATGAGATTTACAAATTTTCGCCTTCTGAAATTATATGCAATGAAGCATTTTACATGTCGGGAATCGATTTAGATGATTTGAAAAACAGACTGCGCGTCGTTGTTTCGGATCTGGATAATCGGTTCTTTTCTGATGAATTCTGCAGAAAACTTCTGCAGGATCATTTTCATGTAGAGCACCTGGAAGGCCTTGGCCTGAACGACTACGAGACGGGCACCATCGCAGCGGGGGCCGTGCTCCAGTATCTCTATGAGACACAAAAGAATTCGCTGGATCACCTGACGAGAATCACCCCTTATACGACTGGGCAGTTTATGATGCTCGACACTTCCACAAGACGCAATCTGGAGCTGATCGAGACCCTGCGCGAAAAACAGAAGAGGGGAACCCTGCTCTGGGTATTAGATAAGACGAAAACGGCTATGGGAGCCAGAATGCTCCGCTCCTTCGTGGAACAGCCGCTAATCAATAAAGATGAAATCCTGAAACGCCAGAACGCGATTGAAGAGCTGAATATGAACTATATTTCCAGGGAGGAAATCTGCGAATATCTGAATCCAATCTATGATCTGGAACGGCTCTTAGGGCGTATCAGTTATAAAACAGCCAACCCACGCGACCTGATTTCCTTTCGAAATTCCCTTGAAATGCTGCCGCATATCAAACACATCCTGAAGGAATTCAGCGCAGAGATGCTGAAGGAGGTAGAAGAGCAGCTCGATCCACTGGAAGATTTGAAAAAGCTGATTGACGACGCAATCGTCGATGATCCGCCCATATCGGTCCGGGACGGCGGCATCATAAAGGACGGCTTCCATGAGGAGGCGGACCGTCTGCGCCATGCAAAGACGGAGGGAAAAACGTGGCTGGCCGAACTGGAACAGACGGAAAAAGAAAAGACGGGCATTAAAAACCTGAAGATCAAATACAATAAAGTTTTCGGCTATTATTTTGAAGTCACCAACTCCTTCAAGGAACAGGTCCCCGATTATTTTATCAGAAAACAGACGCTCACCAATGCGGAGCGGTACACAACGGACCGTTTAAAAGAACTGGAAGACGTGATTATGGGGGCGGAGGACAAGCTTTACTCCCTCGAATATGAACTGTTCTGCCAGGTCAGAGACGGCGTTGCCGGGGAAGTAAAGAGAATCCAGCAGACGGCCCATGCCGTCGCCCTTACCGATGTCCTGGCCTCCCTCTCCGTAGTGGCGGTGAGAAACAATTATGTAAAGCCGGCAATCAATGAGAAGGGGATTATTCACATTAAAAACGGACGCCACCCGGTGGTGGAGCAGATGATGTCGGGCGGCATGTTCGTGGCCAACGACACATATCTGGACAACGGGAAAAACCGTGTTTCCATCATCACGGGACCTAACATGGCCGGTAAATCCACCTATATGAGACAGACGGCCCTGATCACGCTGATGGCGCAGATCGGCAGTTTTGTTCCGGCCGATGAGGCCGATATCGGTCTCTGCGACAGAATTTTCACAAGAGTCGGAGCATCCGATGATCTGGCGTCGGGCCAGAGTACCTTCATGGTGGAGATGACCGAGGTCGCAAACATTTTACGGAATGCGACCAGGAACAGCCTTCTCATCCTGGATGAGATCGGGCGCGGAACGAGCACCTTTGACGGCCTTTCCATTGCCTGGGCCGTCGTGGAATATATCAGCAACACCAAGATTCTGGGCGCCAAAACCCTGTTTGCCACCCATTACCATGAACTGACGGAGCTGGAAGGCACGATGAGCGGAGTCAACAACTACTGCATCGCCGTCAAGGAGCAGGGGGATGATATCGTTTTTCTCAGAAAGATTGTAAAAGGCGGGGCGGACAAGAGCTACGGCATCCAGGTCGCCAAGCTGGCGGGTGTGCCGGATCCGGTCATCGAGCGGGCCAAAGAACTGGTGGAAGAGCTGAGCGACGCCGACATCACGGCCCGTGCCAAGGAAATAGCCGAGAACGGCTGTGGAATCGCGGTCAGGAAAAAGCTGACCAAGCCGGATGAGGTGGATCTGCTTCAGATGTCTATCTTTGATACGGTGAGTGAGGATGACATCATCAGGGAGCTGATGGAACTTGAGATTAACAAAATGTCTCCCATCGATGCTCTGACCACCCTCGACAAAATGCAGTCACGCCTGAGAAACAGATGGAGCAGCAAGCAGTAATCATCATCATTAAGGATTCGTATAAGGAGGCGAAACGATGGCAAACATTCAAGTATTGGATCAGAATACGATTAACCAGATAGCGGCCGGAGAGGTGATCGAACGCCCTGCCTCCGTTGTAAAAGAACTTCTTGAGAATGCCGTCGATGCCAAAGCGACGGCGGTCACCGTTGAGATACGCGACGGCGGCCTTTCCATGATCCGCGTTACGGACAATGGCTGTGGAATTCCAAAAGAGCAGATTCCGCTCGCGTTCCTGCGTCACGCGACGAGTAAAATCAGGACGGTTGAGGATTTATTTACCGTAGCCTCCTTAGGGTTCCGTGGTGAGGCTCTTTCAAGCATTGCCTCCGTAGCCCAGGTGGAACTCATTACAAAGACGACGGGGAGCATGTCCGGATCCAGATATCAGATAGAGGGCGGAGAAGAAATTTCCCTGGAAGAGGTGGGTGCGCCGGAGGGCACCACCTTCATAGCAAGAAACCTCTTCTACAACACGCCAGCCAGGAGAAAATTCCTGAAACCCCCGATGACGGAGGGCGCCCATGTGGCCGATCTGGTGGAGAAAATCGCCCTGTCCCATCCCGAGATTTCCATCAGGCTCATCCAGAACGGACAGAGCAAGCTCCATACCTCCGGCAACCATAACCTGAAGGATATTGTTTACACGATATTCGGCCGTGAGATTGCGGCAAACCTGCTTCCGGTGGAGTCGGGGGCGGATCCGGTTAAGGTGGAAGGTTATATCGGGAAACCCCTGATTGCCAGGGGCAACCGCAATTATGAAAACTATTTTATCAATGGCAGATATATCAAAAGCAGCCTTATCAACAAGGCGATAGAGGATGCCTACAAGCCCTTTATGATGCAGCACAAATACCCTTTTACCATGCTCCAGTTTACGATTGAGCCGGAATTTCTGGATGTCAACGTCCATCCGGCCAAGATGGAGCTGCGTTTCAGGGATGGGGAGATGGTCTATAAGATGGTGTACCATACCATCTCAATGGCGCTGTCACAAAAGGAACTGATTCCGCAGGTGGAACTGCCCGGTGTAAATCCGCCTGGCGGAAAGAATGCAGAGAACCAGGACTCTTCATCCAGAGGACTCAAACCCGTTATCATCAGGGAGAACCGGCCCGAACCCTTTGAAAAACGCAGAATGCAGGCGGAATCCCTGATTCAATCGGCGGCAGCCTCGGATCTGACAAGCTCCCTCGAAGCCGCAGCAGCAAGTGCACAGGCCGCGCCGGAAGCGGGCGGCAGGCCCTCTGGTTCCTTTGGTTCCTCCGGTCTGACCGGAAGGGATATCAGGGATCTGCTCTCCGTAAGGACACCCGTGATTGCAGATGAAGCCGCCCCCTATTCGGGACGGACGGCCGCGCCGCTCTCATTCTCCGCCGAAAAGCCGGATACAGAGAAAGAACCGGAACGCAGTATCGGACCAGAGCAGAAGATTGAGCCGGAACCGAATACCCGATCGGATTCACTCTCCGATTTGTGCCCTGAAACAGAGACGGCGGCAGACACCTCGTCTCAGGCCGTGCCGAAGCAGCTTGATTTATTCGAAGAAAAGCTGCTCACAAAGCAGGCCCGCTCCGAGCACATCCTGATCGGCCAGCTCTTCGACACTTACTGGCTTGTGCAGTTTCATGACAACCTCTACATCATTGATCAGCATGCGGCCCACGAGAAGGTTCTCTACGAAAAGACAATCGCCTCACTGAAAAAGCGTGAGTACACTTCACAGTTAATTAATCCTCCGATTATCCTGACCCTGTCCGGAAACGAGGAGCTGATGCTTAAGAAATACATGGATCATTTCACATCGGTCGGATTTGAGATTGAGCATTTCGGCGGCAAAGAGTATGCGGTGAGGGCGGTTCCCGCCAATCTTTTTTCCATTGCAAAAAGAGAGCTGCTGATGGAGATGATAGACGGCCTGACCGACGGAGCCGACCTGGGCACGCCCGATATTATCAATGAAAAGATTGCCTCCATGTCATGCAAGGCGGCGGTCAAGGGCAACCACGCAATGTCTGCCATGGAAGCCGACAAACTGATTGACGAACTGCTGGAGCTGGAAAATCCGTACGCCTGCCCCCATGGCAGACCGACCATCATTACCATGAGTAAATATGAACTGGAAAAGAAATTTAAGCGCATCGTTTAGAAGTTGCCATCAGGTTGACATAATTTAATTATGTCAACCTGATGGGGCGTTACCGTGAACCCCTTCCGGAACAGACAGAGTTTGAAGGGATCCGTTTCCTATCAACAAAACAATAAAACTACCGCATATACAGGAAAACTATCATATGAAGAAACCGTTAATCATTATTACAGGCCCTACGGCCGTGGGAAAGACCGCCCTGTCCGTCCGTCTCGCTGAGCGGATAGGCGGAGAGATTATCAGCGCTGATTCCATGCAGGTCTACCGCCATATGGATATCGGCTCCGCGAAGGTCACGAAAGAGGAAATGCGTGGAGTTCCCCATCACCTGATCGATATCCTGGAGCCTTCCGAAGAATTCAATGTGGTGACCTTCCAGAAAAGAGCGAAGGAGGCGCTGGAAGAAATCGATTCACGGGGTGCCGTGCCGATTATTGCCGGAGGAACGGGATTTTACATCCAGGCCCTTCTGTATGATATCGATTTCACGGAAACCGAGGAGGATGGCTCCTTCAGGGAAGAGATGGAGGCCCTTGCCCGCGAAAAGGGCCCGGCCGTTCTCCATGCGATGCTTAAACAGGCCGATCCGGAATCGGCGGCCGCTATTCACGAAAACAATATAAAAAGAGTGATCCGCGCCCTGGAATTTCACCGGCAGACTGGTGAAAAAATATCTGCCCATAATGAGGAAGAACGGGGAAAAGAATCCCCCTACCAGTTTTTCTACTATGTTGTCAATACCGACCGAAGCGTGCTCTATGAGCGTATCGACCGCCGGGTGGACCAAATGATGGAAAATGGCCTCGTGGAGGAAGTGAAATTCCTGAAGGCCATGGGTTTGACAAAACAGATGGTTTCGATGCAGGGGCTCGGTTATAAGGAAATCCTCGATTATCTGGATGGGAACTGCAGCCTGGAGGAGGCGGTTTACATCCTGAAACGCGACACGCGCCATTTTGCCAAACGCCAGCTCACCTGGTTTAAACGGGAACGCGGCGTACGGTGGCTGAACCTGCCCGACTTTGACAACGACAGGGAGAGAGTGCTTGATCATATCATATCCGAGTTCCGTCTGGAAACGGGACGGGATAATACACAGAATGCATGTTATGAAAATAATGCAGCAAACAGGACAGAAGACATGCAGTGAAAGGAAAAAGGAACAGGACAATGCAATTAGAAGAGATGTATGAAGGTCTTGGAATCAGCCGGAAAGTACTTGATTTCGGGAACGAGGTTGAGGCCTCACTGAAAGAGCGCTTTGAGGAGATAGACCGAAACGCGGAATATAACCAGTTAAAAGTAATCGCCGCAATGCAGAAGAACAGGGTCAGCGACATCCATTTTGCCGGTACGACGGGATATGGCTACAACGATTTGGGAAGAGAGACGCTGGAACAGGTTTACGCCGATATTTTCCACACGGAAGACGCCCTGGTGCGTCCCCAGATCACCTGCGGGACCCATGCCCTCTACACGGCTCTTGCGGGCAACCTGCGTCCGGGCGATGAACTTTTATCGCCGGTTGGAAAGCCCTACGACACACTTGAGGAAGTAATCGGCATCCGGCCGTCGAACGGCTCCCTGAAGGAATATGGAATTACTTACCGCCAGGTGGATCTCCTTCCCGACGGAAGTTTTGATTTCGACGGAATCAGATCCGCCATCGGTGAAAAGACGAAACTTGTAACGATTCAGCGGTCGAAGGGCTACGCCACAAGGCCGACGCTCTCAGTCAAGAGAATCGGAGAACTGATTGCCTTTGTCAAAGGTATCAAGCCGGATCTCATCTGCATGGTGGATAACTGTTACGGAGAGTTTGTAGAGCGAATTGAGCCCAGCGATGTGGGCGCCGATATGGTAGTCGGTTCCCTGATCAAAAATCCGGGCGGCGGCCTTGCCCCCATCGGCGGCTATATTGCCGGTACCAGGGAGTGCATTGAAAAGGCGGCCTACCGTCTCGGCTCACCGGGCCTTGGAAGAGAAGTCGGCGCCAGCCTGGGCGTCAACCAGTCTCTTTTCCAGGGACTTTTCCTGGCTCCGACCGTAGTGGCCGGCGCACTAAAGGGAGCAGTTTTTGCCGCCAATATCTATGAAAAGCTGGGCTTTCCCGTTGTTCCAAATGGAACGGAATCCCGCCATGACATCATCCAGGCCGTAACCTTCGGAAAACCCGAGGGAGTCATCGCGTTCTGCCAGGGAATCCAGGCCGCTGCCCCCGTAGACAGCTACGTGACGCCGGAGCCTTGGGACATGCCCGGCTACGATTCCCCCGTCATCATGGCAGCCGGAGCGTTCATCCAGGGTTCCTCCATCGAGCTGTCTGCCGACGGGCCGATTAAGCCGCCGTATTCCGTATTTTTCCAGGGCGGACTGACCTGGTATCATGCGAAACTTGGGATCCTTATGTCTCTTCAAAAACTGACCGAGGCGGGGATTGTTGAAAAATAAGAACGCGGATGGGGTGGCCGGGATTTGGGTGGTGAGAGGGAGTGTATGAGTCTTCAGTCCCGGGCTGTAGGTTGTCGCAGGTGGGGAAGGAGGGAGAAAAAGTTCCTGCGGGAAACGCTTGCGCTCTTTGGAGTACATAGTGATACTAACCTCGAAAAGACCTCGGTAAGTATCAATGAACTCCCAGGTTCCCTACGGAATCTTTTTCTCCCTCCTTCCCCACCGGGAAGATTTTGGCCGGGACTGAAGACGCCGCAGTTACCGCCACCCCAAAACGGCCTGCCGCCGCTGACTGTTCTTATTCTTTTCAGAGGAGAGGTATTGGAGCGGCCACTACTTGTCTATAATTAAGGAATAGGGACTTCCGTCCCTATCGTTCAGAAGAGCGCCTTAATAACAAATCTATTTAGAAGAGTAAAAATAAAATATTTTGGCTGATTAGAGGCGATTAGTGGTGACGACAGGGGGGCTTTTCCCTTGAAAAAGGCGGCATCATAGTGGAAGGCGAGGTGGATGGACGGGCATAGTCTACGCGGGTTTCAGTCCGTTCGACGCAGTAGTGGGGGGAATACGGGAGAAAGCAATTCCGCAGGGAACCTTGGAGTCCATCAGCACTTAGGCGGCGTATTTCAGACGCCTTAGTACTGTAATGCACTCCACCGAGCGCAAGCGTTTCCCGGAGGAATTGCTTTCTGCCCGTATTCCCCGTTCACAACAATCTCCCCGCGGACTGAAGCCCTCAACCACCTATCACTCCCCGTCCATCCACCCCCTCCGCGCCAAAATTTTTCAATTCCATTAATAAATCTTTAATAAAAAACTGGTCATCCCAATGTATACAGGCCGGCCGGTTTATGCTACAATAAGAAGAATCGGTTCAATTATCCATTTATGTGAATAGTTGCTAACCGTGATATAAGGGAGAGAACGAACAGATATGAGCAGAGCAAAAAACTTCTGGATCCTGCTGTTGTTTTTGCTGACGGGAATTGTGCTTGGCGGTTTTATCGGGAACCTGGCTTCCGGTATTCCGTGGCTGACATGGCTGAATTTCGGTGAGACATTCGGGCTGACCGAACCGGTTGTCCTCAATTTCGGGATTCTTGTCATCACGTTCGGCCTGACAATCAGAATCACGATGGCAAGCATTGTCGGCGTGATTATTGCAGTGATTACATATCGTCTGGTCTGATTATGGGAATCCGGCAGACCGGATCCTCCGGTTGACCGGCAATGGGAAGTCCGCGGAGCGTACTTTTCGCTGCCGTTATCCTTAAACTGTACTTGGAGAGGCACGGTTGGGAGGATATATGGAAAGACTTACAATGAAAGAACTGCCCAATTCGGACAGACCTTATGAAAAGTGCCTGGCATCGGGACCGGAAGGCCTTACCGATGCGGAATTACTGGCCGTTATTTTGAGAACCGGCGCCAGAGGGGAGACTTCCCTGGAGCTGGCCAGGAGAATACTGGATATCAATTATCCGGGCGGAATCCTGGGACTTCTCCACCTGTCTCTCCCCGAGCTTATGGCCGTCAGGGGAATCGGCAAGGTCAAAGGAATCGAATTACTTTGTATCGGTGAACTGTCCAGGCGTATCTGGAAGACACTGGTCACCGAAGAAGCGGTCGTTTTCACCGAACCGTCCGCCATTTCCGGCTTCTATATGGAAGATATGCGCCATATGGAACAGGAAGAACTGCATCTGATGATGCTGAATACGAAAAATGTACTGATTAAGGATTCACTGATATTCCGGGGCACTGTCAACATGTCGGTTGCTTCCCCCAGAGAGATGTTTATAGAGGCGCTGCGTCACCATGCAGTCCATATTATACTGGTTCACAACCATCCCAGCGGAGACCCCACTCCCAGCAGCGAAGACAGGAAACTGACTGCGCAGGTGAAGGAGGCGGGGGCGCTTCTCGGAATCCGGCTTCTGGATCACATTATCATTGGAGATAATTCTTATTTCAGTTTTAAAGAACGGGGAATTATATAGCTATGAAGAAGAGCAAATATATCCTGGCAGGACTGTCTGCTTTTTGTATCCTGCTGATTGCCGTAACGTCCATAAACAGCAGTTTTCTTACACCGCTTCGGACCGGCGTCGGATACTTCCTTGTACCTCTGCAATCCGGCATGAACACGGTGGGGACAAGTCTTTACAATAATATCAGGGACTATTCCTCCCTGAAGGAGGCCCAGGCTGAGAACGCACGTCTTACCCAGCGGATCGATCAGCTCACGGAGGAGAACAACCGCCTGCAGTCGGAACAGTTTGAACTGGAACGCCTGAGGGAGCTCTACCAGCTTGATCAGGACTACATGCAGTATGAGAAGGTGGCTGCGCGCGTCATCGCCAAGGACTCCGGCAACTGGTTCCAGATTTTCAGGATCGATAAAGGTTCCGCCGACGGAATCAAGGTGGACATGAACGTCATGGCCGGAGGCGGCTTAGTCGGTATTGTCACCGATGTGGGAGCCAACTACGCCACCGTCAGGGCAATTATCGACGACGACAGCAATGTGAGCGGTATGTCCATGCGCTCCGGCGCCACCTGTAATGTGTCCGGAAACCTGACCCTGTATCAGGAAGGCCGTCTCGGCCTTGATCATATTAAAAAGGACGACGATATCCAGAACGGTGATAAGATTGTCACTTCCAATATCAGTGATGTTTTCCTTCCCGGAATTCTGATCGGATATGCCGCCGATCTGGCCACAGACGCCAACAATGTCACGAAATCAGGCTATATAATCCCTGTGGCGGAATTCGATAACCTCCAGGAAGTACTGGTAATCACCCAACTGAAAAACGGGGGAGATGAAGATGCGCAAAGCACTGATTAATATAATACTTCTCATCCTGGCATTTACGATCCAGATATGCGTGTTTCCGCAGATTGCCTTTTTGTCCTCTGCGCCGAATCTGCTCCTGATCACCGTATTTATCTTCGGTTTTATCGAGGGTAAGGAAGCCGGTATGTTCTACGGGCTGATAGCAGGGCTTTTTATGGATCTTTTTTACAGCGGCCCGTTTGGTTTTTACACCCTGTTTTTTATCAACATGGGATACTTAAACGGGATCTGCACAAAGTACTATTATGAGGACTATATCACCCTGCCTCTTGTGCTCAGTATCGTCAATGATCTGGCATATAATATGTACATTTATATTTTCCGCTTTCTCATCAGAAACAGGCTGAATTTCGGCCATTATTTTATAAAAATCATGATTCCGGAAATCATTTTTACAACCGTAACCACCCTGATTGTTTACCGTTTCTTCTTATTCATATACCGTAAACTGAAGGCGTGGGAGCAAAGGAGAGACAAGAATCTTGTTTGATGACCTGAAAGAGTTTTTAAAAGAATTGATAAAAAAAGTGGTTACCTCCCGTCTCTTCGCCCTGTCCGCAGTCTTTTTAATCATGTTCTGCGTGTTGGTCGGCAGGCTGTTCAAGCTGCAGATCGTCGAGGGAGAAGAGTATCAGGATGCCTATATAGCCCTGGCAGAAAAAGTAATAAAGACAGCAAGTACAAGGGGCAATATTTACGACAGAAACGGAAATGTCCTGGCTTACAATGAGCTGGCATATTCCGTTACCATACAGGATATCGGAGCCTTCCGTAAGGCAAGCCAGTACGATTCGGACTGGAACAGCATGCTCTACGAACTGGTAACGATTCTGAACAAACACGGTGAAACCGCCCAGGGAAGCCTTGAACTTATGATAGACCACGATGGAGAAGTGGCCTATTCCACAAAGACAGAGGCAGCCAGAAAGCGGTTTTTAAGAGATCTATACGGTCTTAAAAGCGTGGACGAACTGACAGATAAGGATGGCGATGCACCCGCAGACGTCACGGCGGGAGAACTTTTTGATCAATTAAAGAAAAAGTATAAGCTGGAAGAGACGAAGGACAGAAGCGGCGCCCTGATAGAGGTCCCGGATGATATTGCCCTTCAGATGATTAACATCCGGTACACCATGCGTTTTACCGCTTTCCAGAAGTACGAGACGACCACCATCGCCACCAATATCAGCGATGAGACGGTAGCCGACATATTGGAGCACTCGTCTATCCTGCCGGGCGTCGACATCGATGAATCCACTATCCGCGTCTACAACGAGAGTCTTTATTTTGCTCCGATTGTAGGTTATACCGGAAAAGTTACAACGGAACGTCTGGAAGAACTGAAACAGGTCAACGACGATTATGAGCTCAACGATGTCGTCGGAAGGACCGGTATCGAGTCCTCCATGGAGCTGGAACTCAAGGGGAAGAAAGGTTCCCAGACTGCCTACGTGGACAATGTGGGAAGAATACTGAAGATTACGGATGAAGTCCAGCCCGTGGCCGGCAATGATATCTGGCTGACACTGGATCTCGATTTACAAAAGGCAATCTACAACATACTGGAGCGGCAGCTTGCCGGTGTGCTTCTGAAGACGATTGTCAATCAGGAAGCAAGTGAGATTGTTTACACCGACTCCTCCAATATCAAACTGCCAATTAAAGACGCCTATTTCCAGCTAATCAACAACAACGTCCTGTCCCTGGATCAGTTTGCATCCGAGGAGGCCTCCGATGTGGAGCGCCAGATCAATGCCAAGTATTTAAACACCAGGGCGAGGGTTGAGAGCGACATCAAGAATGAACTCATGTCCGGGAATGCCACAATGATGCGGGATTTATCGGAAGAGATGCAGGCGTACATGATTTACATTTACACCTATCTCGCCAGTGACGAGGCGGGTGTTGTCCTCAGGGATTCCATCGACACGACGAGCGCGGAGTACCAGGCATGGAAGAATAACGCCATCAGTTTGAGGGATTACCTCTACTACGGTATTGCCAGCAACTGGATCGATACGACAAAGCTCAATATCACCAGCAAGTATTCCAACGCCGACGATGTATTCTCCGCCCTGGTGGACTATGTGTTCCAGAACCTGGAGGAGGATCGCGAGTTCACGAAAAAGATTTACCGCTACCTCATCAACAATAATGTGGTGACGGGAAAAGAACTCTGCCTTGCCCTCTATTCCCAGAATGTGCTGGCCTATGACGAGGAGGAGGTAAGCCGCCTCCGTTCCAGCGGAGATGAATATGCCTTTGAATTCCTGATGAACAAGATACGCAATATTGAGATTACACCGGCCCAGCTGGCTCTCGATCCCTGTACGGCGAGCTGTGTCGTCACCAACGTCCGCACGGGAGAGGTTATGGCCCTTGTTACGTATCCAAGCTACGACAGCAACCGGATCTCCGATCCGGAATACTTTGCACAGCTCAATTCGGACCAGTCTCTGCCGCTTAGAAATAACGCGACCCAGACGCTGAAGGCGCCGGGTTCCACCTTTAAGCCAATCACGGCCATCGCAGGCCTGGAAGAGAGCGCCATCCGGATCGACGAGACCATCAACTGTACCGGTATTTATGAAGAGGTAAGTAATCCAATCAAATGCTGGAAGTATCCGGGATTCCACGGCCCGTTAAATATTATCGGCGGTATCGAGAATTCCTGTAACTACTTTTTCTCGGATCTGGCCCACAGGCTGTCTCTTGATGAAGAAGGAAATTACAACCCCGAAAAAGGCCTGGAGGTAATCCGGAAATATGCTACGATGTTCGGCCTGGATCAGCCTTCCGGAATTGAAATTTTCGAGGCGAAGCCTGAGATCAGTAACACCGACCCGGAGCGTTCCGCAATGGGACAGGGTACTCACAACTATACCAATGTCCAGCTCGCCCGCTATGTGACGGCGCTGGCCAACAGAGGAACTGTTTTTGATTTAAGCCTGATCGACAAGGAGACCGATTCCCAGGGCAACCTGGTGAAGGACTACACTCCGGCGGTTCACGCCCAGCTCGAATTCGCCCCTTCCACATGGGATGCGGTACAGCAGGGTATGAGGCAGGTTATCGCAAACAGCAGCACCAAACGTATCTTTAACAACCTGGATGTCCATATAGCAGGAAAGACAGGTACGGCCCAGGAGACCGAGAAAAGAGGAAACCATGCATTCTTCGTTTCCTTTGCTCCTTACGAGAATCCGGAAATCGCCGTAACCGTCAACATTCCAAACGGCTATTCGTCGTCCAACGCCGCTATGGCGGCAAAACATGTATACCGTTACTATTATAAGAATACGACACTTGATGATATTATGACCTCGGGAGCGTTAGACGCATCCAATGAGAGGATCAACGGAGACTAAGAGGTGAGTGTTTCATGCAAAGCTCAGTAGTGATCAAAGGAAGCAAGGCCGGTATGACTGTAATACTGAATCCTGACGTCCCCTTTGAACAACTGATTGAAGACATAGGAAAAAAGTTCAGGGAGAGTTCCAGATTCTGGGGTTCGATACAGATGACGCTGACTCTGGAAGGACGTACACTTACACCTGCTGAGGAATTTCAGATTGTGGACGCCATCACGGCCAATTCACAGATTGATATTCTCTGTATTCTGGACACCGATGCCAACCGCATCGCCAGATGTGAGAAGGCCCTGACGGAGCGTCTGATGGAACTTTCATCCCAGACCGGCCAGTTTTATAAGGGCAGCCTCCACAGAGGCGATGTCCTGGAGTCGGAGGCCAGCATTGTGATTATCGGCGACGTCGGGCAGGGCGCCCGCGTTATCGCAAAGGGCAATGTCATAGTGCTCGGCGCGGTGAACGGCACCGTCCACGCAGGGGCCGCAGGCGGCGGAGCCGTGATTGTCGCCTTCGACCTGGCGCCCGTACAGCTTCGCATCGGTGATTTCAGTACCAGGGCGGAAGAGAAAGGAAAACGTCTGGGCAGAGGCCCTATGGTTGTTTCCGCAGAAGAGGACGGCCTGGTGGTCCGGCCAATTAAGAAGAGTTTTTTAAATTATTTAAATTTTATTTAATAGTGGAATTATTTCTGATTTTAGAGTAGAATAAAAGGGTAAACTGAATACAGGAGGATGTTCAAATGAGTGAAGTCATTGTTGTTACTTCCGGAAAAGGAGGCGTCGGCAAGACAACGACTTCCGCGAATGTCGGAACCGGCCTTGCCATGCTCGGAAAGAGAGTCGTATTAATCGATACAGATATCGGGCTCAGAAATCTGGACGTGGTCATGGGGCTGGAAAACCGGATTGTTTATAATCTGGTAGACGTAGTGGAAGGTAATTGTCGCATGAAGCAGGCGCTTATTAGAGACAAAAGATATCCTAACCTGTTTTTACTGCCGTCCGCGCAGACGAGGGACAAGTCGTCCGTCAACCCGTCGCAGATGGTAAAGTTAGTAGAGTACCTGAGAGAAGATTTTGACTACATACTATTAGATTGCCCGGCCGGCATTGAACAGGGTTTTAAGAACGCCGTAGCCGGAGCAGACAGAGCACTTGTCGTCACAACCCCGGAGGTTTCCGCCATCCGCGATGCAGACCGCATCATCGGTCTTCTTGAGGCAGACGCCACCAAACGTATTGAACTGATCATCAACAGGATACGGATGGATATGGTGCACCGCGGTGATATGATGTCGGTGGATGATGTGATGGATATCCTTTCCATCCCTGTCATCGGCACGGTACCGGATGATGAGGACATCGTCGTTTCCACCAACCAGGGCGAGCCCCTCGTGGGAATGAACGGATATGCCGGACAGGCCTATCTGAACATATGCAAAAGAATACTTGGTGAATCGGTGCCGTTTATGAATCTGGAAAACAGCCGGAATATATGGTCCAGAATAACCTGTCTGCTGAAGCGGGCATAAGGGAGGGACTGTATGATGCATTTAGTGGAGCTGTTTGGCCGGAAGAATTCAGGCGAAATCGCAAGGCAGCGCCTAAAACTGTTGCTGGTTTCTGATCGGGCAGGCTGCTCGCCGGAACTGCTGGAGATGATAAGGAACGACTTTATACACGCCGTCTCCAGGTATATGGAAGTGGATACAAACGATCTCACCGTATGCGTCATCAGAAGTGCGTCTGATGAATACAAGGGAAAAGTACCTGCGCTGTATGCCAGCATACCGATTCGCGACTTACAGAATAAGGGGCCATTTACAGCATGATATTCGATTACAATTTTAAAAATTACAACTTCCGCATCATTTTATATATGCTGGCTCTCAGTACACTCGGTGTTCTGGTTGTAGGCAGCGCGAGCGGAATGGACCGGGGAACCGTAATGAAGCAGATCGTCGGAGTGGTGGTTGCGCTGATTGTGTGCGTGATCGTCTCCCTGATTGACTACCACAAGTATTTCAAATTCAGCACGCTGATTTATCTGGGCTGTGTCGGACTGCTGGTTGCGGTACACTTACTCGGGAAAAATACAAAAGGAGCGACCAGATGGCTGAAAATCGGAAGTATACAGATTCAGCCTTCTGAATTTGTTAAAATAGGCCTGATTGTGATCCTTTCCTGGTTTTTAGCGAAAAACCAGGAAAGGATCAATAAGCCGTCCGTGCTTGGAACAGCGGCGTTACTGTGCGCCGTTCCTCTGGGACTGGTCTATATGCAGCCGAACCTGTCCACCACGATTGTCATTGCTTTTACGCTTGTCTGCATTGTATATGCCGCAGGACTCAGTTATAAGTGGATTTTGGGAGTTATGGCTGCCGGAATACCGCTTACGGCGCTCAGTCTTTATCTGGCGCTGTTTGATCTGGTGCCGTTCCTGCAAAAATATCAGGCCAAACGGATACTGGCCAAAATATTTCACAGTGACAGCCAGTATGCCGACTTGAACCGTCAGCAGGATAACTCAATCATGGCCATCGGTTCAGGGCAGCTTAACGGAAAAGGATTGTTTAACAACACCTTAAGCTCCGTTAAAAACGGAAATTTCCTCTCTGAGGAACAGACAGACTTCATTTTTGCGGTAATCGGGGAGGAACTTGGTTTTATCCGCTGCGTTATCGTAATTTTGATCTATGCTCTGCTGGTCTATGAATGTATTTTCATTGCCAGCCGCGCAAAGGATACGGCAGGAAAACTGATCTGTACCGGTATGGCGTCTCTGCTTGCTTTTCAGAGTTTCGCCAATATAGCCGTTGCCACGGGAATCTTCCCGAATACGGGCTTGCCGCTGCCATTTATCAGCTCCGGCATCAGTTCGCTTCTCAGCATGTTTATCGGTATGGGCATTGTCTTAAATATCGGACTTCAAAGAAAAAGCAGCAATCATTAAGGAGGCAGGTTGTCGATGAATATAGGGTTAATTGCACATGATTCAAAGAAAAAACTGATGCAGAATTTCTGCATCGCTTATAAGGGAATTCTATCCAAACATTCCCTCTCTGCTACAGGCACAACGGGCAGGCTGATTGAGGAGGTCACCAATCTGAACATCCACAAGTATCTTCCCGGACATCTCGGAGGAGATTCACAACTCGGAGCACAGATTGAGCACAATGAGATCGATCTGGTGATCTTTTTAAGAGAACCTCTGGCGCCAAAATCACATGAACCGGATGCCAATATCGTAATCCGTCTCTGTGACATGCACAATATACCTCTGGCCACCAATCTCGCCACAGCAGAGCTTCTTATCAAATCTCTGGACCGCGGTGATATGGAATGGCGTGAGATGTATAAATAGGGGTGCGATATTGAAACGTATAATTATACAGTTTTCTCTTATACTTGCAGCATCGGCATTTACCATTTCGGGCTGCGGGAAAAAGGGCGGACTAGAAGAAGCATATGTGTTTGAAGAGCGTTCGCAGGCGATGTCTACCCATGGCGGCAACGAACTGGCACCTCTGTTTGCAGAGAACCTCTGTGTGGTCACAGGCGATGTGCAGGACGGTGACACGTCCATGACGGCGGAGGCGGGAGCCCTCTTTAATACAAGTGACAGTTCCGTTATCTACAGCAAGAATGTATTTGAAAAACTTTACCCGGCCAGCACCACCAAAATCATGACGGCCATCCTCGCGATAGAAGAGGGGACGCTCACGGATCAGGTGACTGTAACCCAGGATGCGGTTATTACCGAGGCAGGCGCTTCTCTCTGCGGAATCAAGCCGGGAGACGTCATTACCATGGAGGATCTTCTCTACGGCCTGATGATGCCGTCGGGAAACGATGCCGCCAACGCCATAGCCGTACACATGTATGGCAGTATTGATGCATTTGCAGAAAGAATGAATGCCCGGGCCAGGGAACTGGGAGCCACCGGAACCCATTTTATGAACCCCAGCGGTCTTACGGATGAGAATCATTATACGACGGCATACGATCTCTATCTGATGTTCAATGAAGCGATGAAACAGCCGCTTTTCAGACAGATAATAGCCGCCGATTCCTATACGGCCAATTACCAGAACGGCGCAGGCGAGGCTGTCTCAAAGACCTGGACCGTCGGCAACTGGTATCAGAAAGGCGATCGCGAAACACCGGCCGGAGTTACGGTTCTCGGAGGGAAAACCGGCACGACCCAGGCAGCCGGATACTGCCTCGTTATGGCTTCCGGAGACAGCCAGGATAAAGAATATATTTCCGTAGTTCTTAAATCAGACAGCCGTCCTTCACTCTATGATAATATGACAAATATAATTTCTAAAATTGTCAATTAGTGATTGCGCTTTTTATGAATTTATACTATAATTATTTATAGATTAAATGACTTTTTATACAACTTAAATAAAAATCCAAGGAGGAGATTGTTATGGTTCAGATTATTGCGGGAAATAAGGGAAAAGGAAAGACTAAGTATTTACTGGACATGGCGAATACAGCAGTAAAAGAATCCAAGGGTTCGATCGTTTATCTTGACAAAAGTGCCAAACACATGTATGAGTTGAATAACAAGGTTCGTCTTATCAATGTAAACGAATATCCGATTCACTCCAGCGAAGCGTTTGTTGGTTTTCTTTGTGGAATTATCTGCCAGGATCATGACCTGGAGCAGATGTATTTAGACAGCTTCCTCAAACTGGCCTGCCTGGAAGGTGAAAGCATTGAAACGACCTATAAAGAACTGGAATCTATCAGTGAAAAATATAACGTTACATTTGTTCTCAGTATTTCCATGGATGCAGATATGTTGCCTGAATGCGCAAGACCAAATGTAGTTGTTTCCTTATAAATGGTACATAACCTACGAAAGAAAGAGTGCTGCGGCCGCAGCGCTCTTTCTTTTGCTTGAATTTTTTGACAATTGCTTTTATAATACTAAGGAAAGGAGAACGGGATTTCGTCATGGCTAAAAACAAAAAAGTTATTCGCTATAAAAAACCACTGAACATAAACGTCGGCATGATCATTTTTGCCATGATATTCGTTTATCTTTCTTTCAGTGTTTACACGTATATCCGCCGGGACAAGATACAGTTCTACGAAGTGGTGGAAGGCAGCATTGTAAATGATAAGAGCCATACCGGCATTATTCTGAGGGAAGAGACAGTGAGACAGGCCGACAGGACAGGCTTTGTCAACTATTACATAAGGGAAGGCAAGAGGGCTGCCGCAGGCGCCCGCGTCTATTCCCTGGACGAGACGGGCCAGCTCGGCAAATTCCTGGAAGAGAACCAGGCGAACGCGGCTCCTCTGTCCGATGAGAATCTTTCTGAGCTAAAGAAACAGCTCAGTTCTTTTTGCCTCTCATACAACGACATGCGTTTCGGCGCCGTCTACGATGAGAAATATTCGCTTCAGGCTTCGGTGGCGGAGTATATGAATTTTAATGCCCTCGACGGCATGGACGAGCTTTTGAAGGAGAAGGGAATCAATTATCAGCAGGTCTATGCGGATCAGCCGGGAATTGTCTCCTATGCAATTGATTCCTATGAAAATATGACTCCTGCCGATATTTCAGAGACCTCTTTTGACCGTTCCCTCTATAAAAGAGGAACCGGAAAAGCGGGGGATCTGATCGAAAACGGGACGGCCGTATACAAGCTGATCACGTCGGAAAACTGGTCCGTTGTGTTTCCTCTGACCGAGGATGACCAGGCTTCGTATGCGGAACGGAAGACGCTTCAGATTAAACCGTCCGGAACCGATTTAACACTCCGCGGTTCCTACAGCCAGATAACAGGAAGCGATGGAAAGCCCTATGGAAAACTGGATTTTGACAAATTCATGATCCAGTTTGCTTCGGATCGTTTCATGGACTTTGAGATCGTGTCGGATGAAGCGACGGGACTCAAGATTCCCGTGTCGGCGGTTACAACAAAAGAATTCTTTACGGTGCCGGTGGACTACCTGACTCAGGGCGGAGACGCCACGATGTCGGAATCGGGATTTTTAAAAGAAGTATACTCCGAGTCGGGGGAACCTTCCATTGTGTTTACCCCTGCCTCCATCTATAATTCCACGGAGGAGTATTACTATGTGGATAAAGGGGACGCCAGTCCCTTCACGGCCGGTGACTACATTGTCAAGCCGGACTCCAGCGAACGCTACCAGTTAGGCCCTGTGGCCTCCCTGGAAGGCGTGTACAACATCAACAAAGGATACGCTGTCTTTAAACTGGTCACGGAACTGGTTAATAACGGCGAATACTATATTATTGAAAAAGGGACAAAATACGGTCTCTCCGTCTATGATCATATTGTGCTGAATGCGTCCACGGTATCGGAAGGCCAGATTATCTACCAGTAGCGGCGGGAAGGCCGCAGGCCATTACATCGGCGGTTTCATCAGGATCGGACGAGGGGCATGGTTCCGGAAAGGTGTGTCATTATGATAAAAGATAATTTAAATGAAGTAAGAGAAAATATCGTTTCTGCCTGCCATGCATCCGGCAGAGATTCCGGGGATGTGACCCTGATTGCGGTCAGCAAGACAAAGCCGGTGGAGATGCTCCGGGAGGCCTACGACGCCGGAGCCCGCGACTTCGGTGAAAACAAGGTACAGGAGATTCTCCAGAAGGCCCCCTTACTGCCGGATGACATCCGCTGGCATATGATCGGCCATCTGCAGAAGAACAAGGTCCGCCAGGTTATCGATAAGGTATTCCTGATCCATTCCGTGGACTCCGTGGACCTGGCCGAACACATTGAAAAAGAGGCGGCTAAAAAGAACATCGACGTCGATATCCTTTTGGAGGTCAATGTCGCGGAAGAAGAGAGTAAATATGGATTCAAAATGGAAGAAGTGATGGATGCAATTCTCATTATTTCCAGGTTTTCCCATGTCCATATCAAGGGACTGATGACAATTGCACCATTTGTTGAAAATTCTGAAGAAAATCGCGATATTTTTCAAAAATTATATCAATTAAATGTTGACATAAAAAGCAAAAACGTCGATAATGTTAGTATGGCTGTGCTCTCGATGGGAATGACCGGAGATTACATGACAGCAGTGGAAGAGGGCGCAACCATGATTAGAGTCGGTACTGGGATCTTTGGTGCCAGGACAAAGATAGGAGAGAATTTAGTATGAGTATTCTGAACAAACTAATGGATACAATGCGTTTAACAGAAGAAGACGATGACGATTACTTCATCGATGATGACTATGAAGATGAAAAACCTGCCAAAAAGCGGTTATTTAATAAAAAAGATGATGACGACTATGATTACGAAGAGGAGCCGGAGCCGAAACCCCGTTTTCTTTCGCGTTCCTCTAGCAAAGTAGTCCCTATGAGGAGGGGGATGGAAGTGTCCTTAATTAAACCTACCTCCATGGAAGATTCCAGGGAGATTTGCGATTATCTGCTGGCAGGCAAGGCAGTCGTGCTGAATATGGAGGGAATCCATATGGAAGTGGCTCAGAGAATTATTGATTTCACGTCGGGAGCCACTTATTCGATGAACGGAAACCTGCAGAAAATTTCCAATTACATATTTATTGCCACACCAGAAACTGTAGAATTATCCGGTGATTTTCCAGAACTGTTAGCCGACGGTTCCCTGAATATCTCCGGAATGAACCTTCACTTTTAACTATAATTATGCTGGATAAAGAAGAACAATTACTGAAAAAACGTATATCGGAGCTGGCAAACCACTGCTATCAGCGCGATATACGGTCATATACCGATTTTCTGACGTTAAATGAACAGACAATTTTCCATTCCATGAAACGTACGCTTCCCCCTGTCACCTGGCTGATGAACGGAGGCTATGAGACTGCCGAACGGAAAATTGTTTGTTTTCTGCCGTCTTACGAGGATGAAACAGCCGATTTACCTATCAGTATACTGAAAGCCGTTCCGGCCAGCCCGCGCTTTTCCCAGGATCTGACCCACAGGGATTATCTTGGCGCCATCATGAACCTTGGCATCGAGAGAAGCTGCATTGGCGATATTCTGATGAATGAAAACGGCTGTTTTATTTTCTGTATGGAAAAGATGGCCGGTTTTCTGGCCGGTGAGCTTAAGATGGTCCGCCACACGCCCGTCGTCTGTTGTCCCGTGACCCAGGCGGAAGAGGCAGCACCAAGCTTTGAGACCGTAAGCGGAAGCGTGGCCTCACCGCGGCTGGACAGCGTAGTGGCCCTTGTGTTCAAGACCTCGCGCTCCAAGGCTCTGCCGTATATCGAGGGCGAAAAAGTCTTCATCGACGGCCGCCTGTGTATTTCACCCGGACAGCAGTTAAAGGGCGGGGAAATCGTGTCGGTCCGCGGCCTCGGAAAGTTCCTCTATACCGGCGCTTTAAATGAAACGAAAAAGGGGCGCCTGTTTGTAAGCGCAGAAAAATACAGATAAGGAGTAATTTTTTATGAGTGATAAAACGATACGAGAGAAAAATACCGATCGCCTGACTGTGCATCTGAATGATAAACCGGTCTATGATATCGTGATAACGGAAGATTTTACCGGCCTCCCCGGTGAGGTTATGAAACTTGACGTGGCTTCCAGAAAACTCTGCATTGTCACCGACTCTACAGTGTCGGAGCTTTACCTGGAGGAAGTGAGGGAGCTTCTGACGCCCTGCTGCCGTCTTGTAACTTCCTATGTTTTTCCTGCCGGAGAGGCCCATAAGAATCTGGCCACCGTGCAGAAACTGTATGAAAAACTGATTAAAGAGCGCTTCGACAGGAGCGATATGCTGGTGGCCCTCGGAGGAGGCGTTGTAGGCGATCTCTGCGGCTTTGCGGCGGCCACCTATCTGCGCGGCATCTCCTTTATCCAGATTCCTACGACCCTGCTCTCCCAGGTGGACAGCAGCATCGGAGGAAAAACAGGGGTGGACTTCGACGCATACAAGAATATGGTCGGCGCATTCCATATGCCCGGGCTGGTGTATACCAATATAAGTACGCTGCTCAGCCTGCCGGACTGCCAGTTTGCCGCAGGTATGGGCGAGGTGATTAAGCACGGGCTCATCAGGGATCGGGCTTATTATGACTGGCTCCTTGACCATGCCGGGGAAATCCAGGCAAAAGATCTTTCCGCCCTGAGAGAGACGGTTGTGGGGAGCAACCTGATTAAGAGGGAAGTGGTGGAGACCGATCCCACGGAAAAGGGGGATAGGATGCTCCTGAATTTTGGCCACACCCTGGGACATGCCATAGAAAAACTGAAAAACTTTGAACTTCTCCACGGCGAGTGCGTAGCTCTTGGTTCCATCGCGGCCATGCATTTATCGGAAATCCGGGGAATGATTACAAAAGAGGATATTAACCGGTTCCGGGAGGCGCTCATGACCTTTGGCATCCCGGACCACGTCCTGGGCCTCACGCCTTCAGCCGTCATCGAAGCGTCGAAAAACGATAAAAAGATGGAGTCCGGCGTCATCAAGTTCATCCTGCTGGAAAGCGTGGGCTGTGCCTATGTGGACCGGACCGTGACCGACGGTGAGATGGAGCAGGCGCTTGCCTTTATCCTGACACAGGAGGAGACCCATGAATAAGAAAATGCGGCAGATCCTGTTTTTCTTTGCCGGACTGATTGTCAGCATCGGCTTTGATCAGTGGGCAAAATATATGGCGGTCCTGAAGCTTAAGGGAAGGCCTCCCTTTGTCATCTGGGACGGAGTCTTTGAACTCTATTATTCCGAGAACCGGGGCGCCGCCTTTGGCATGATGCAGGGGAAACAGGGATTTTTCTTCCTGATTGCCGCCGTTGTCATTGCGGTTGTCATTGTGCTCCTGTTCCGGATGCCGGCTGAGAAAAAATATCTGCCTTTCACAAGCTGTTTATTCCTGCTCCTGTCCGGCGCTGTCGGCAACATGATCGACCGTGTCACAAACGGATATGTGGTGGACTTCCTCTACTTTAAACTGATCGATTTTCCGATTTTCAATGTAGCGGACTGCTATGTTGTGATTTCGACGTGCCTTCTAATCCTTCTTTTCTTTTTCGTCTACTCCGACGATGAGCTGGAATTTCTTTCTTTCGGGAAGAAGAATCAATAAGGCGGGAACTTAAAATAACTGGAATAACTGAAAAAGGAGAGAAGAGCTTGATACAGGAATATATTGTTCCGGAAGAGTTTTCCGGTGTACGCATCGACAAGTTTCTGTCCGAAAGCTGCCCCCTGCAGTCGCGTTCCTTTCTCCAGAAGCTCCTCAAATCGGAGCTGGTGGATGTGGACGGAAAGACGGTGAAAAGCAGCTATAAGGTGTCTGCCGGTGAAACGGTTTCTTTTGAGGCGCCCGAAGCGGTGGAAGCGGAGATCACGGCGCAGGAGATGCCCCTTGACATTCTTTACGAAGATCAGGACGTCATTCTGATTAACAAGCCGAAGGGCATGGTGGTGCATCCGGCCGCCGGGCATTATGAGGGAACACTGGTCAACGGCCTGATGCATCACTGCCGGGATCAGCTTTCCGGAATTAACGGAGTCATGCGCCCCGGTATCGTCCACCGGATTGATATGGACACGACCGGCGTAATCATCGCCTGTAAAAACGATCTGGCCCACAATTCCATTGCGGAGCAGCTGAAGGTACATTCGATCACAAGGAAATATTATGCCGTCGTATTCGGCAATCTGCCGGATGACGAGGGAACGGTGGCAGCTCCCATCGGCCGCCATCCAACCGACCGGAAGAAGATGAGCGTCATCAGTAAAAATGGGAAGGACGCCGTCACCCACTACCGCGTGCTGGAACGTTTCCGCGGTTATACCTATGTGGAGTGCAGGCTGGAAACGGGCCGCACCCATCAAATCAGGGTCCACATGGCGAGCATCGGCCATCCGCTGCTGGGAGATCAGGTGTATGGGCCCTCCAAACAGCCTTTCCATCTGAACGGCCAGACACTGCATGCAGGCGTTCTGGGATTTATTCATCCGCGCACGGGCGAATATATGGAATTTACGGCTCCTCTGCCCGATTATTTTGAGGAACTCCTTACAAAGCTCAGGCGTCTGACCTGAGAATTCCGGCCGCATACAAATTTTGGACGAACCATAAAGTGACTTTATAATCTATACAGAATTCACAAAATTAATAATGACTTTTCAGAATTTTTGCGCTATAATAGAGTTAAGAAGCAGAATAGTTTTACAAATTGAAAGGAGTGAGGTCGATGATGGGTAATTTAGTGATTACAATCGGTCGTGAATGCGGCAGCGCTGGACGGCTGATAGGACAGAAACTGGCAGCAGATCTCGGTGTAAAATGTTATGACAAGGAGCTTTTAACTCTCGCCGCAAAGAACAGCGGTTTATGTGAAGAACTTTTTAAGACTCATGATGAAAAACCGACGAGCAGCTTTCTTTATTCGCTTGTAATGGATACATATTCTATGGGATACAACACCTCGGCTTATATGGATATGCCGATTAACCACAAGATTTTTCTGGCACAGTTTGACACGATCAAGAAACTGGCCGAAGAGGAATCCTGCGTAATCGTAGGCCGCTGTGCCGATTATGCCCTTGCCGAATATCCGAACATGGTCAGCGTTTTCATCTGCGGCAATGAGGATGATAAGATTCACCACCTGATGGAACGCCACAATGTGGATGAAGCAAAAGCAAAAGATATCATGATCAAAACAGACAAGCGGAGAGCCAGCTATTACAACTACTATTCCAGCAAACGCTGGGGAAGCTGCAAGAGCTACGATATGTGCCTCAACAGCAGCACCGTAGGCTATGACGGAGCAGTTGACATTATTAAGGAATTCGCCAAAAAGAAACAAGAATTTCTTAAAACAAAGAATTATAAGTAACTGATATAATTAGACCGGTATGCCTGTTTATTTTAGACAGGTATATTGGTCTTTTTTGATTCATGGAAAATTACGTCCTATGAATCAACCCGTTCTTGTTTTAAGAATTCTTTACGTGACAAACGATAAACGATAGAAAAGAGCAGCCCCAATGAGAAAGTTTCATCCCCTTATCATGAGGATTTTAGTCATGACTGCATCAGGTTTCCTGCTTATCTCCATAGCAGGGACCTATACGCCCTCCCCTTCCCTGGCGCCGCCTCAGGTCATAACCCAGGCAGGTACGCCGGAGGATACCACGGCGCTTCATTCGGAAACGGAACCGCTGGATGTAGAGGCATGTAATCCTGATACAGGTTTTGACGAAAAATCGCTGCCGGTCAGGATTATGGATGCCATGAACCGGTTCGCAGGCCGATCGGCCGCCGCTTTTTCCGGAATAAACTCCGGCAGGGAGGAGGAATATTCCCCATCCGTATTTAAATACAATCTGATGGCTCTCTATCCGCAGGAACAGGAGCTGTCACCGGCAGATGAGACGGCCTCGGAACGCGAGCGGGTGCTCCGTCTTCTGAAACATAACCTGAAACCATTTTATGACTTTTTCAGGCTGTCCTTTAATACACGGGCTTCCGATTCCTATGGAGGCCGTATGTATGAATATTTAAACCGGAAAGACGCTGAGTGGACCTCCGGCCTTTATAAATGGCTCCAGGCCTCTCCGGAACAGGCGGCAAAGATGCTCCGGCTGTCCCAGGCGTCCGTGACCGGAAAGTATGACCCAACCAATGAAAAACACGATCCGGCCAATGCCTCAACATGGCTGATCCCCTCCTGGAAAAATGTTAATTTTAATTTCTTCGACGGTGACGGCAGACGGATTGATCTCTATTCCAATTCGCAGGAGATAGCGTCGATGGCCAGCGTATACACCTGGTACACCGGATGGAACGATGTGGATAACTTCCGGAATTATATCGATGAATTGTGGCAGTTATCCCACGGATACAGCGTAGCCATCGGGCCGGTCTATTACTGTGACGGCTGTGTCGATCCGCATGAGGCAGATACAAAGGAAGGAACCGGTACCGCCGGCGGCAGCGCTGAGGCTCTAAGCGGAGGAGCAGGCGTCCAGGAAGCCTCAGAAGCGCCGTCAGAGGCTCCGCAGGGAGAGCAGGCGGGAATTCCTTCCTCCGTATCGTCAGAAGGCCAAAATGGGGCTTCTGACGCCTCTGTGGGGAATGCTGCAGGCGTTGCGGCAGAGACGGCGCCCCAGGGAGAGCAGGAGACGGTTCCGGCACAGACCGCAGCAGCTTCCGCGCAGCCGGCCGATGCCTCACAGACGGCGTCCCAGGGAGCGGAGGCCTCGCCTTCGGAACTGTCCGTTCCGGCGGACGGGACTGCCGAAGCAGGAGAGGGCGGTGCAAATGCCTCCGGGGCATCACTGACGGCGGCGCCTGAAATCCAGCTCAACAGCGAGGGGAAATTCTGTCCCGGACATGTGGATTTGACGGTTACGGCCCGCATCGTAGGCTTGTCGGAACGCAAGAATCTCTATACCATCGATAAGAAAGGCGCAGCGGCTACCGATACCTGGCCGGGATGGTCTCCCTACAACAAAGCCTATGTCGATACGTTATACAGCCAGGACTGGTCCCTTGAATACGAGCTGTCCCCGGTTGAACTGGCCCTTGGAAAACCGCTTACCTTCAGTGAAATCAGCGATTACCTGAAGCTGCTTCCGGCGGATATCTCCCGTGAGAGGAAGGCGGTGATTACATATGCCCTGCACTCCGTCGGGAAAATCCCTTATTACTACGGCGGCAAAGCACATGCCCCGGGCTATGAGGGCAATAATTTTGCAAACATCACATCCCCGGACAGAAAGGGCCGCATCATATCCGGGCTCGACTGTTCCGGCTGGGTAAACTGGGTTTACTGGTCCTCCCTCGGGAAGGTCCCCACGAACCTGGGAACCAGCGGCCTGATCCATGCGGGAAGAGGCATCAGCCGCTCGGAACTTCAGCCGGGCGACATTATCGTGAGGCTGGGAGCCAATTCCCATGTCATGATGTTTCTCGCCTGGGCACCCGGAGGTCAGATGGTCTGCATACACGAAACAGGCGGCAGCGTGAGCAACGTCACGGTCAGCATCGTGGATGCCAGATGGCCGTATTACAGGGCGCTGCTGGATTGACGCTGATTCATACAAAGAATATAGGGAATAGAAAGAATTCCCATAAGACAGGGTTCACAGGATGAGGCCGGATATTTTCCGGCAGCCGTCTGTGGACCCTGTCGTTTCCGGCAAAAATATGGTATAGTTAAAATTAGTGTAAGTCACATCACCCAGAATACGGAGAGTATTACTTATGGAAAAAGCGAACTGCCGCATGAATCATATAAAGGAATTAGATGTAACACAGATTCGGATGTTCCGGCTGCATTCCCACCATTTGGACAGGGAATACGGGAAATCGGATCTATCCGATATTGCAGGAGCATGCGGACTGCAGAATACCCCGCCGGGAGCATGGGAAACCGCTCTTTTTAACCGCATTCCGGATTTCAGCCTGGCGGATATGGAAGAACTTTTATACAGGACAAAAACTCTGCTTCAGGCATGGAGCCTCCGGGGAGCGCCCGTTGTGTTTCCCGCCTCCGAATGGGATGCGTTTCTCACCGCGCTTACTGCAAAAGAGGATGAGCCGTGGATTTATACCCGGGGAATCTCTGCGGCGCTCGACTTTCTCCAGATGGATTTTGAGGAGCTGTTTCTGCTCCTCAAACGGGTGATTTCCCGGTTGGACGATAAAATTATTACCGGTAAAAGTGATTTGGATCAGACGCTCGCCGGATGGATGGCTCCTTATCTGCCCGGTGAAAAACGCGTTCTCTGGAACCGGCCGTCCATGTACGGGGATCCGGACAGACAGACCGTCGGCGGGGCCGCTGTATCTTTTTTACTCCGGCCGTGCGCTTTTGAAGGCCTGGTCGTGTTCGGGGAACGTGACGGAACCAGCCCGACCTTTACCTCCCGCATAAACTGGCTTGGCAAAACGGAAACGGCCGTGGAAAACGGCGCCGGTGAAAGCGGCGCTTCAAACGGGGCCGCCGGGAAACTGGTGCGCAAATTTCTGCACTGCTACGGACCGGCCACGGCCGACATGTTCGCAGTCTGGCTCGGCTGTTCCGGGAAACAGGCGCGCCGCATGTGGAATACCGTCTCGGATGAAATGGAGGCGGTCACGGTATCCGGTAAAAAAGCGTTTATTCTTTCCTCCGACAGGGCGGAATTTCTTTCGCCCGCCCCTCTTCAAAGGGAGCTTCTCCTTCTCGGAGGGCACGATCCCTACCTGGACCAGCGTGACAGACTGATTCTTCAGCCGGAGAAGACGCTGCACAGCCGGATATGGAAACTCGTGACAAATCCCGGAGCCGTTGTGTACCGCGGAGAAGTAATCGGAGTCTTTACGGGGAAAAAGAAAAGTAAGGGTTTGGAGATGAAAATCTCTTTATGGCGGGATTTTCAAGACAGGCGGAAGCTTACCGGCCTTGCCGGGTCCTATGCCGCCTTCCGGGGACAGAAGCTTACAAACCTGGATCTGGAAATTTTGTAATCAGAGAGAGGAGGAAATTCGATGAAACAGTGTCCCTATTGCGGATGTGAAGAATACGGGATTGAGACGGTCAATCAGGCCGAGATGAAAAAATGCAGCGCCTGCGGAGCTTTCTACGAAGATGCCGGAGCAGAATTTGAAATCAATTCCTTTGTCCCGGTTTATGAGCGTGACAATGACGGCAGGTATCCCGGCTGTCCGAAGTGCGGCTGCCGGGATATCAGGCGGCTGACAACGGATGAACTGATGGTGCGCGGAAATCTTATAGCGGCGGCGATAGCGGGAGTTCCTCACGAGCTGAATCCCCTGCTGATCGGAAGATATGAGTGCCTGAATCCGGACTGCGGATACCGCTGGCATTAAAAAGATAGTACCGGAGGATGTCTACTCCTCCTCCGGTACCGTTTTTTTACCGTTTCGGCCGGTAGATTACCTCATTGACGGCATAGACCGTTACAAACGCATTTTTATCCGTCTTCAGTATATAGGTCATCAGCATGGCATATTCGTTCTTATCCACGATTGTGATGATTTCCCTGCGCGGACGGCCGTCGTATGCGCCGATCGCCTCATAAATCGTCGCTCCGCTGTGGAGGTGATGCAGGATGAATTCCCTGATTTCCTCCTCATGTTCGGAGATAATGCAGACCCGCTTTTTGATATTGAAGCCGAATATAAAATGATCCAGCACGATTCCGTTTAAGTAGGTGCCCAGAATGCTTAAAACTACGATCTTTTTATCATAAACGAGAGCGGAGGAGAGAGCCACGCACATGCCGGAAAGCGACATGGCCTTGCCCAAATCCATATGCATATATTTATTCAGGAATTTTGCCACTATATCGAGACCGCCGGATGACGCATTGCGGTTGAACAGCATGGCCAGGCCGATGCTCACGGTAAAGATATAGCAGAGCATATCTAAAAATGCGTCGTTGGTAATGGATTGGTTATCCGGAAACATGATTTCCAGTACGGCCAGGACAACGGGGACCAGAAAAGAGGTGTACACCGTTTTGGCGCCGAATTCCCTGCCGATAAACAGAAATCCCAGTATCAGCAGAAAGAGGTTCAGGATAAAGGTGATTGCAGAAATTTTTAAAGGCACAAAGTTTCCCAGAACGATGGCCAGGCCGGAGATACTGCCGACCGATACATGGCTCGGAATCAGAAAGAAAAATACAGCCGAAGATACAATGATGGTCGCAAAAGTAATCACCGCAAACTCTTTGACCGTCCCCCATTTTTTCATGATAATCCTCCAGTAAGTTTATAATTTTGACATATGTTTTTCATACAACCATGCCCCGTCTCGTATTGTAACACAACAAAATCCTTCCTGCAATTGACAGGAGAAAAGAAAAACCAATAAACGAAAAACAGTTGGAGGGTAAAACATGAACATAAAACAGAACAAATGGAAAACAGCCGCTGGTGAAGGCGGGCAAAAGCTATGAAGCCTATTACGAGAACCTCTTTTCCGGAGGGGCGGCCGATATGTTTTCACTGATGACATCGAACGCCATAAACTGGATTAATGCGGCGTATCTGGCCGTCCGCCTGATATCAAAGGCAGTCTGTGTCTGGGCTATGGCATGCGGCGTGTTCGGCATGGAAAATCGGGACAATGTGTCCGCTCAGGAATGAATTTAATATTTTTCTTTCCCTGATTATCAGCGCTATATTTATGTTCTCCCGTTTGCTATAATAGGAAAGGGTGGAAATTCCCCCGAGATCAGACCTGATATCCAGACCTGAAATAAAGAACATAAGATGAGAGGAAAGATTATGAAACGTATTACCAAGAAGTGGAAGACAGCAATATTCTGTATGGCTCTGTGCGGCACACTGGCCGCCTGCGGAAGCAAGAATAAAGTCCGGGAACCGGAGGAATCCGGAACGGCCGGCGTAAGTACGGAAGCCGCAGAGGCTGAATCAGTGCCACAACAGGAATCCGGGGCGGCGCAGGCCGGTGAAAACGGCGGTGAAGCGGACCGTTACAGCCTGATTGAGTCCCAGACCTTCGAAGTGACGCTGAAACCCCAGGGGAAGGTGACTTTTGCCTCCTATCAGCCGGACGGCGGCAACCTGTATGAGGATGCATTGTTCAAGCTTATGGACGGTGAACGTACAATCGCCACATTGGACGGCATGGTTCAGAACAACCGCCGTGAAAACGAGAATTTCAATGAAGTGGAAGCCGTCTCATTTCCCGATTATAATAACGACGGTTACAGTGATATCATTATTATCTGCAGCTATTCCCCTGCGTCAGGCGCTTCCGGCCGTTTTTCCGAGGCCAGAATCTACCGCGGAAGCGGGAACGGTTCTTTTACCCTAGAAAGGGAACTGTCCGACTCGGCCAATTCGGCTCTCGCCGAGAAGACCGTAAAGTCGGTTCTCGGCTTTTTAGGGGCGGGAAAAAAGGAAGAGCAGGAATTGGCCGCCTGGCAGCAGGCCTACTTAAGCCACCTTCAGCAGGAGACAGGACAGTGGCAGGGATATAACCTGATTTACATCAACGACGATGCCGTACCGGAGCTGGTGGAGATTGGCGGCAGTGAAGCTGCTGGCTGCGGGATTGTAAGCTTTGCGGACGGTGCGGTCAGTGAGACTCAGCTTGACAGGCTCGGCTTTACTTACATTGAAAAAGGGAATCTTCTCTGCAATTCCGACGGACATATGGACAGCTACTATGATCTGGTATACAGCATGGCGGGCGGACGTCTGACACAGATTGCCGCCGGTTACTACGGGGCGGAAGATCCTTCGAACCTGCAGCTGGATGAGAACGGGGAACCGGTTTACCGGTATGAATGGAATGGCGCCGTGATGTCCAAAGAAGAGTATTATCAGGCGCTTAATGCAGTTTACGACACTTCCAGAGCCAAAGATGGCTATCAATGGGATAAATGGCTTACCAAAGAGGACGTGATCCGGGCCATAACAGAATAAAGAAAGAGAATGGCGGAACCTTTATCTGACCTTTCACGGCAGCCTGCCTGGGAACAGCATTTTTGTCTGACAGCAGGCCAGAAGTCTCTCTTTTGAATTGCAATGACCCGGTAAATGTGGTAAAATATAGTATATTTCAGTGGTAATATATAGTATATTTCAGCAGAAGGAAGGAGCACCGATTATGGATAAGGAAGTTTTAAACTATGTTGTTGAGAAGACACACGAATTAATGGATGCACAGTCATGCAGCGGTGAGGCAAGAACAGCAGCTCAAACCTGGCTGGATGCCGTTGGAACTGAAAATGAGGCCGCAGAGACAAAGAAATATATCGAAGAGCTGGAGGCAGACATTATGCCGGTCGACGGTTTAATCGCTTTCGCAGAGTCTGAAACCGGCGCCCAGGTTTTCGGGGCAGAGGAAGCCAAAGGCGTGGCGGCTCATGGAAAAGAAATCAAAGCAGCCGGAGCGAAATACTGCGACTGTCCGGCCTGTGCTGCGGCGGAGGCAATCCTTTCAAAGAAGGACGCTCTCCTTTAAGAAACATAGTAACGATTATAGTAACGATTCAGTGCCTTCATTACAAAACATAACGTTTTAAACCAGTACCAGATGGGCCAACGGGCATCAGTCAGAAATGGCTGGTGCCCGTTTTCAGGAGACGGCAATACGGCCAGGAGACAGCGATGGAACAAAAACAAGAGAAGCGGGAAACAGAAAAAACCATTCTGTTTTATGCGCTTCCCGCCTATGGGCATATTCATTCAAACCTTTACTTAACCGGACGGCTGGCCAAAGCCGGATTCCGTGTTATTTATTATGCGACGGAACCCTACCGGGCGGAGATCGAGGCGAACGGCGGGGAATACAGGGCTTATCCGCTGGGCGGTAAGACCATTGATACCTCGGACGGAAACAAGCTGCTGAAGCTGTACCGCCTGATTCTTGAATATACCCACGATATGCTGCCCGCCCTTCTTTCGGAAGCAGCACAGGAAAAGCCTTGCCATATTCTATTTGATTCCCTGGCGCTGTGGGGCAGGACGGTCGGGGAACTTCTTTCGGTACCGTCATTCAGCTTTTACAGTATTGCGGCCATTGACCGGATCGGGGGAAGGGCATTTTTCGCATATGCCTTGGGATTTTCCGGCGGTTTTCTGCGGTATGCGGGAGAGCTTCCCCAGGCGCTCCGGATACGGCGGCTGCTTGGAAAAAGTTATGGAATACGGAAACTGGGAATGCTCCCCGTCCTGATGAACAAAGGACAACGGAACCTGATGGGATACTCCAGGATGTTCCAGCCCGGCGGCGGAAAATTTGGGAAGGACTATGTATTCCTCGGGCCGCTGTCTCCCCATATGAAGAGCATCCGGACCAATGATTTCATCTGTCCGCAGGAAAGACTAATCTACATTTCCCTGGGAACCGTATTTAACCGGGATCGGGAACTGTTTCATGAGATACTGAAGCAGTTCGGCCGGGAAAAGGGCGCCGGATTTCATATCGTTATGGCCTGGAATATCGAAACAACGGACCGGATTCCGGATAACTTCATTGTCCGTCCGTTCGTAAACCAGGGAGAGATCCTGAAACATGCGTCTCTCTTTATCACGTCCGGCGGGATGAACAGTATCCATGAGGCTCTGTATTACGGCGTACCCTGCCTGATGTGCCCCCAGCAGGGAGAACAGCTTCTAAATGCCAAACGGTTTGAGGCCATGGGGTTTGGAAGGATACTGAGAAAAAAAGTGGATTTGTATCGGGAGGCCATGGCAGCCATGGCTCTGAAAAATACGTGGAGCGGAGAGCGGAGAAAAAAGGCGACGGCGGTTCATGTGAAGGCGGCGCTTCATTTACTGGACCGGAACAATACAGCGAAAGAAGAAAGGCGGCAGGACGAATGAGGGATACAGTTCTGATCACAGGGGCGACCGGATTTTTAGGCGGATATCTGGTGAAGCGTCTTACAAAGGAATACCGGGTTTTAGCCCTCGGGAGAAACCGGGAGCGCGGAGAAGCGCTTCAAAAGCTGGGTGCTGAATTCTGTCCCGGCGACTTCACGGACCGCAAAACCTGTGAGGCCTATTTTCGGGATGTCCGGTACGTCATCCATGCGGGCGCCCTTTCCACGGTTTGGGGAAAATGGGAGGACTTCTACGGGACGAATGTGGCGGGAACCGCTCTGGTGGCGGAACTCTGCCTTGAAAACGGCGTCGAACGCCTCGTTTATATTTCATCCCCCAGCATCTATACGGAGAAGCATGACCGCTATGGAATCCGTGAGGAGCAGGCGCCGGAGCAAAACGATCTAAATTTTTATATCAAGTCGAAACTGATGGCGGAACGGGTGATCGGTGAGATGCATGAGAAGGGGCTGGAGACCGTCATTCTCCGCCCCAGGGGTTTGATCGGGATCGGGGATACAAGCCTGGTTCCCCGGCTTTTACGGGCGAATGAACGGATTGGGATTCCCCTTATGAGGGACGGCTGCATCACTGTAGAGCTGACCAGCGTGGAGAACGTGGCTCAGGCCTGCCGTCTGGCCCTGACTGCGGCGGAGGCGGATGGAAAGGTGTTTAATATCACCAATGGGGAGCCGATGGAATTCCGGCTCCTTCTGGAATCCTTTCTGGCTGCCATTGATAAGCAGCCCCATTATAGGAAACTGCCCTTTAAGGCGGTTTACGGCATGGCCCGGGCCCTGGAATGGGCTTACAGGACATTCCGCCTGCCCGGAGAGCCTCCGCTTACAAAGTATACGGTATGCACGCTGGCGTTTTCCCAGACCATGGATATCAGCCGGGCAAAGGACATCCTCGGCTATGAACCGGAGAAATCCCTGATGGAATCGATTCAGGAATATGGACGTTGGTGGAAGGAAAACGAATCGGAAGGGAGAAGAGACCTGCCGGGGCAGCTTTCCAAAAAAGCGGAGCCGTCCCAGGGGCTGCCAAAACCGCCCGCGCTGATAGACGGGGTAAAGCTCTATCACTGCGGTTCCTGCACCAATGATCTGCGGCTCCTTTTCCGGGGACATCCCGGTGAAAAGAGGGAGTTTCCGGCAATGGCGGCGCTGATACGCCACAGGCGCCTTGGAAACATCCTGTTTGACACAGGATACTCGGAGGCCATCTATCAGGGAGGTCCGTTTCATAAATTATACCGTCTTTTAAACCCGGTCCATGTGAGGCCGGAACAGGTGATTGATAAACGGCTGATAGCCGACGGAATCAGTCCGGAAAGCATCGGAACCATCATTCTGTCCCATGCCCATCCGGATCACATCGGAGGGCTTAAGAAATTCAGCGGATACCGCCTGGTGGCTTCGGCCGGAACCATGAGGACGCTTGACAAGCCGGGGCTCCGGGATCTGGTGTTTACGGAGATGCTGCCCGGGGAACGTGACGGGGTGAGCCGCCGGGAACCTGAGAACCGGCTCGCAGAACATTTCCTCTGCCGGTATTTTGAAGAGGTTTACGATCTGTTCGGGGACGGCAGTCTTATCGGCGCAGCGCTTCATGGACATTGTACGGGGCAGATGGGACTCTGGATACCCGATTTGAAACTGTTCCTGGCGGCGGATGCCTGCTGGGGAGGTGATCTGGTCCGCGATACCCTCCGGATGAGAGTGATTCCGCGCCTGATCCAGAAGGATTTTGCAGAGTATAAAAATTCGCTCAGGAAGCTCTGCAGGCTGAAGCGGGAGCACCCGGAAATCCGAATCGTGTTTTCCCATCAGAGAGGGAGTGAGAAGACTTATGGCAGACCAGTTTTCCGTGCTTAAATATTATCTTTATTACAAATACAGAAGGCCGTTTTCGGACAGGAGTTCCCTGGAAAGATGGCAGGAACAGAAAATCAGGAAGCATTTAAAGTATATCGCAGGGCACTCCGCCGTTTACAGGGGAGTGGAACAATTGTCTTCCTGTCCGGTTACGGATAAAACATTCATGATGGATCATTTTGACGGGCTCAACACGGTCGGAATCGGCAGGGAGGAAGCCCTGGACTTTGCGGTCCGGGCTGAACGGGAGCGGGAATTTACGCCAAAACTTAAGGGGGTGACGGTGGGGCTAAGCTCCGGCACCTCCGGGAACAGAGGAATTTTCCTGGTGTCCGACGATGAGAAAAACCGCTGGGCCGGATATGTCCTTGCAAAATTTCTCCCCGGAAGTATCCTGGGTAAGTACTCCATCGCATTTTTTATGAGAGCCGACAGCAACCTCTATCAGGCGGTAAAATCTAAAAATATCAGGTTTCACTTCTTTGATATTTACAAAGACATGGAGGAGCACCGGAAACGCCTTGGGGAAATCCGGCCGCAGATTCTGGCTGGACAGCCATCGCTCCTTCTTATGATTGCGGAAGATATCAGGCAGGGAAAGACAGGGATTCGGCCACGAACCGTGATTTCCATTGCCGAGGTACTGGAACCGGAGGATGAGCGGAGACTTAAGGAAGCGTTTGGGCTGCCCGTGATTCACCAGGTTTACCAGTGCACCGAGGGCTGTCTGGCTTCCACCTGCCCAAAGGGAACGCTCCATTTGAACGAGGATATCGTGCATATTGAGCGGGAATACCTGGATGAAAAAAGATTTGTGCCCATTGTGACCGACTTTGAACGGAAGGCTCAGCCCATCATCCGCTACCGTTTAAATGACATCCTGGTGGAAAAGAAGGAGGCCTGCGCCTGCGGCAGTCCCTGTCTGGCGCTCGAAAAAATAGAGGGACGGGAGGACGACGTCTTTACCTTCCAGGGCCATGACGGACGGGATGTGCCCATATTCCCCGACTTTATCAGAAGGTGTATCCTGTTTGCGGATGGGGGCGGGGAAGCGGAAAAAACGGGCATATCCGGAGATTACAGGATCGTGCAGGAAAAAGACGGCCGGCTGACCGTCTATGCCGACCTGACGGAATACGGGAAACAGAAAATTGCTGAGGAATTTTCACTTCTCTCAAAGGACTGCGGTTTTATCCTGCCGGAAATCAGATTTACGGCATACGGCAGGGAAAAGGGCAGGAAGATGAAGCGGGTGGAGAGGAAGAACACATGAGAAAGGGGCAGGGATGAAGGAACGCAGGGTAAAGATTGCCGGCTGGGGAAAGACCCTGGCGGCACATAAGATGGATTTTGGAGGACAGACCCGGTACCGGCTGGAGCCGGGGGAAACTCTATTGGATCTGGCGGTGCTGTCGGCTAAAAAGGCGCTCAGATGCGCCGGGATGAAGATAGAAGAGATCGACTGTATTGTCTGTGCCATGGCGACTCCGCTGCAGGCTATTCCCTGCAACGCCGCCCTGGTGCATGAGCGGCTGGCGAAAGGCCTTTCGATTCCCGCCATGGATATCAACACGACGTGTACCAGTTTTATCTCGGCCCTGGATGTAATGTCATGCCTGATTGAGATTGGACGGTATAACAATGCGCTGATTCTATCGGGTGATACGGCATCCGCAGCCCTGAATCCGGAACAGACCGAGAGCTATGAGCTGTTTTCGGATGGAACCAGCGCCTGTGTGCTGACGAAATCCGAAGACTCCGATCCCTCCGCGATCCTCTACGGCTGCCAGAGGACCTGGTCCGAGGGCGCACATGACACGGAAATCAGGGGCGGAGGCGGCCTGATGCCTTCCTTTTCCATGAATGATGGAAACCGGGAAGACTACTATTTTGATATGAAGGGGAAACGGATCCTGAAGCTGTCCGCCAAGTGTCTGCCCGGCTTTGTAGAGCATTGCCTGAAGGAAGCCGGCGTGACCCGGGATGAGATTGATCTGGTTGTTCCCCATCAGGCCAGCCGGGCGCTGAATCTCATCATGCCCAGACTGGGCTTTGGGAAGGGTACCTATATCGACCGCGTTTCGGAGTATGGCAACCTGATCTCCGCTTCGGTCCCCTACGCGCTCTGTGAGGCCATTGAGGAGGGGAAAATCAAACGGGGTGACCTGATCCTGCTCATAGGAACGGCCGCCGGACTGACGGCGAATTTTCTTCTGATGAGGTTCTGATGCACTCCCGACTAACAGAAAACCGATAATATGACAGAAAGGTAATTACAGAATATGATTAACAGAGAAGATATGCTGGAGCTGACAAGGCGGATGACTCTTTCACGGACCTCCTTCACGAGAATTGCAGGGTGTTACGTGGACGGGGACGGGGATTTTGATGGAAGTTTCAATACCAATTTTCTGAAGCTTTCCTCACCGGAACGGACAAAAAAACTGGCGCTGGCAAAGGAAATCCCTTTTTCGCCCACCAATGTAAACCTGAAAAAATATGAATTTCCCGAGGCAGTACGAAAGCCGGGCGGTATGTGGCAGCTACTGATGGCGATGAATGAATGCGGCTTGAAAAATGATGCCCTGATGGATACGTTTTACGACGTGATGATGGAAAACTATCACGCATCCTCTGGGTATGCCATTCTCGTTTTCCACGACCGCTATGATATACCGGCCAAAACATCCGACAAGGAGCGTCTGTGGGAATCGGAAGAGGTGTTTGAATATATGATTTGCGCCATCTGTCCCTTGTCCGGGGAATACGAGCCGGGCAAACCAGAATGCGGATTTTTATTTCCCGCCTTTACCGACAGGAGCGGAGATACGGACCATATTGCTGTCTTCCACGCGGATGCGGGACGTCCCCACAAAGAACTGCTACGGCTCCTGAATGTGATTCCGGATAAATGAAACCAGCAGATATCAGGCTTGGAAAGGCCGAATACCGTCATCGGGAGGCCATGCAGCAGGACGGAAGGAATGGAGGAAAAGGAATGAAAAGAAAGAAATTAATAGCGGCAGTACTTTTATGTGCAGTTTTCTCATGCAGTCTTTCCCCGCTGCCCGGCGCCGGTTTAACGGTGCAGGCCGGGACCGGCAAAGGAACGGAATCCCGGACGTATCCGGATACGGTGCGCTGGTTTAATTCCGCCTACGCCCTCTGGTGTGTCCGCAACGGCGCGGATATCTCAAAACCGGGAGGCGGCTCCCCCAATGATCTGGTCTATTCCGTGGCCCTCAGGCAGATATTGGAGCGGGACTGGGGCGTTACGGACCGCCGGAGCGCCGAGGACAAAATTACCTGGCTGGAGACCGAGGGGCATAACAAGGCGCTTTTAAGTTATTACAAGGAACATAATCTGGGGCAGTATGCGACGGATATCGATTTGAATGCGTCCTGGGGAGATAACGGCAGCCAGAACTCTATTTCCGACGGTGAAGCGGCCCGGCAGATGGCGGCCTATATGGCATACAAGACCTATGGGGAAAATGCATGTGCAGGCTGGGATTTGAGCCGCGCGCTGATGCTTCTGGGGCAGTACTATGTAACCGGCTATTACACCTATGAGGAGGCCATGGACAAGTCTCTGGAAATTGCCAAAAAGGCACAGACCATGTTCCCGTCCTGGGAAGACTTTATGCAGAGCTATATTTACGGGTACGTATTTTGGAGTAAATCCGATCCCACCGACCCGCAGTCTGAGTTTCAGTACCGTGTCTATCTTTATCAGTCCCTGAAAGCCATGGAGGATGGTCCTTATCAGCTCGACTGGTATACGGAGCTGAAAAAAGAATGGTAATATAGGGATAGCAATTTAGGAAGTATCAAATAAAAGCAGTGTAAAATAAGAGAAGTGTAAAACAATAGAAGTATAAAATATGAATCCGGGAGACACCTGATATGTATGAGAGAATGCTGAACAAACAGGAGACGCCTTCGCCGGCCGAGATGACCGCCTACTGCGGTGAGACCGCCGGGCTGTTTTCTTCGCTGAATGAGTGGCTGACTGCGACGTATGCTACGGCACAGCAGATTACCTTCCCCTACGGAAATCAATATGGCTGGGGGATTGCCCACCGGTTGAAGAAAAAACTGATATGCAATATTTTCGCTGAAAACAATTCATTTACGGTGATGGTACGCTTATCCGGGAATCAGTATCAATCGTTATACATACAGCTACAGAAATACACCCAGGAATATATCGACAATCAATATCCCTGTGGTGACGGCGGCTGGATCCAGTACCGCGTCACCTGCAGGGAGCATTTTGATGACATACAAAAAATTCTGGCCGTCAAGTGCTCCTGATTGAGACATTCCAGTATCTGATACTTAAAAACGACGTGAAAGACTATTGACAGTGAATCGTTTCAGCAATATAATAAAAATATAGTGATATGCGAATGGCGTCTGCCATTCGCATATTGTCGTTTAGAGCAATATGAATGAATTCGTTCATATTACAAAGAGGGGAGAAATCGGCGAAAAAAACGGTTCCAGTGGGTTGGGACTATATCCCGTAAAGATGGTTGCAGTAAGAAATGCGGACGCGTAAACATCATGTTCGCACTTCTCCGTTTCATGGAAAATAAATGATTTTGTTCATAATCGCAGACAGGAGGTTATGATTCTTGAAATCAGCATCAGAGGGCAGGAAGTGGGATTAATGGAAAAAACGAATACTTCGCCAAAGGAAAGCGGCGGGAATAAAACGCTTTCTGGACAAAGAGATTCATTAACAGGTTTTTTTAGCAGAGACACCATGGAAACGGAGGTTGACAGACTGCTCGCAGGCGGCACCCCCGGTTTAATGCTCGTCATAGATATAAATGACTTTCAGCGAATCAATGAGGAATATGGCCATATGGCAGGAGACAGTCTCCTCAGAAAACTGCCGGAAATTATGGGGTATTATTTCTTCAAGAAAGATATTATCGGACGTATCGATGGGGATAAATTTTCTGTCTTTATCTCCGGGACGGAAAAAAGAGGTTTTCTCTACGGTAAAATGGGAGGAATGCAGGCCAGAATCAACCAGGCCGCACAAAAAACGGGACTTGAATATCTTGATGTTACAATCGGGGCAGCCGTAACTAAAAACGGTGATACATTCAAAAGCCTGTGCAGACGTGCACTTCTTGCCGTACGCTTGGGTAAAAGAGGCCGGAGAAAAGCGATTAATTTTTGTGATGACATACCGGAAAACAGTGACAGAGAGGCAGATACCGTCTTTAGAAAAGCAGAGCACTTTGATGATTTAAAACATGTCTGCCGTCAATTGGAGGAAACAAATATTTCCGAAGCAGCCGGCAGCCAGGAATACCTGAACTTTTTAGCTGTCTGCCGGTTCCTGAAAAACAGGTTTGCCCGGACCAGATTCTACGCCCAGCTGGTTCTGATATCCTTATCGGATCAGTACGGCTATTTTATCGAATTAAGAGAACGTGACTTTTTAGCAGGGCAGTTGAAGGACAGCCTCAAAAGCTCCCTCCGTTCCAGTGATATTTACATCCAATACAGCTGCTGTCAATTTCTGGCTGTCATACCGGATGCCGCCCCTGAACATGCGTCACTGGTGGAAAACAGGATCAAAGAGGCGTTTTACAGCCGGCTACCCGGCCGATCCGATATCGTGCTGATTTTCAGTTTCCTCCCGCTGTAACAATGATTGATTTGTCCATATCCATGTGGTACTATTTCTATAAGAACAAAAAGCGCAGTGGCGGAAAATACCGCCGGAAGGAGGCGTGGCTGTGGGCGGATTGGATAGAAGCGCAGCCTTGGCAAAAGGCTACGGGAAAGGAAATCACGATTTGTATCATATGGAGGCCGGACAGGTAAATCGAAGTCCGTTTATTTCATCCGGTAAAATAGAATCCCCGGGGAATCTGAACACTGCGTCCAGCGGGGGAAATAAATCGGCATCACAGAGCCAGAGACGGAACAGGGACATTGCCGAATTGTCCTCAGACTGGAATCCGTCCATCTCTGAAACCGCGATTTCCGATTTGTTTGATGTATTGTCGAAGGATTATCCGGGAATTACAATTCTTTCCGGGAAGCAGGGCGGAGTACACGATATCAAACAGATGGCGGCCGAACTGGGAAGGGGCACGTATCTGGTTGTCAGCCGGGAATTCCTGGAACGAATGGCGGGAAGCCGGGAAGATTATGAAACGTGTAAGACCGCACTAACCGAAGCCCTGAGACGTTTATCTTCAGAGGGAAAGGGCATGGAGGCACGGGGTGTTTACCTGGGTGAAACGAAAGCAGTCTCCTGGTATGTCCCGGAGCAGACGGAACGCGACGCAGCAAAGAAGATGGCCGATGCATTAAAGAAAAAACTGCCGTCATCCTCTGGAAGTCTGGAATCAGGGCCGCAAAAGCCGTCGGACAATGATTACAGGAAAAGAGTGTATGTCTCTTATTCCTCCCTAAACCATTTCTCCGGCCTCGCGAGAGCCGGTTCCAAAGGAGAGGTAAAGAAAGTGATGAGCGATGTCCACCGGAGTATCAACAACCTCCGCCTGGCCGCCGTTTATGGGGACGAAAAGGAACGCGTGAAAGCCGGAAGGGCCATGCGCTCCCTGCAGAAGCTGCTCGCCAGAGGAAGCAAAAAGATTCGAAAGCTGGATCAGGAAGAGCTTTTGGGCGTGCGGAAAAAACATGCAGAGAAGGCCCGGAAGGAGAAAAGGGTCAGACAGATTAAGCTGGAGCTTAAAAAGCGGCGTTCCGCCCGGAAAGGTGCCGACTACGGCCTCATCCGGGAGGGACTTTCCGATCAGTACATGATTCTGGGAGACAGACGCAGCCGGAGAGATTATGAACCAAAACTCCCGGGAGATAATGCCGGTTTCTATGACGGCGGCTTTACGGATGCCGGAGCAGGAATGTCAGGTGGAATGGAATTCACTGCCTCGGAAGTCGTTATTTCGTCGGAAACGACATTTTAAAAACATATATTTTAAATTTTGCTAAGTGCGGCAAAAGAGATAGCCGGAGGATATTTTGATATCGTATTTCCTCCGGCTTTTTGATTGTAAATTTAATTCTTTGATTGTAATTTATATAGAGTAGTGTTATACTACCTATATCCAACTATTCGTGAAAGTCTACTTTATCGAATAGTTCCATATCAAACGTACAAAGGGGCCAATTACTCTATGAAAATCCAACGTCTGCTCAGTCTCACCCGCCAGGCCATTGATGACTACGGCCTGATACAGCCCGGTGACAAAATTGCGGTCGGCATCTCCGGCGGCAAGGACAGCCTGACTCTGCTTTATGCATTACAGGGTCTTCAGAAGTTTTATCCGAATCAATTTGATTTATGTGCAATTACAGTTGACTTGGGATTCGGTGATTTTGATTTATCGCCTGTTAAATCGCTCTGTGAGGAATTATCCGTGGAATATACCGTAGTGCCTACGGAAATTGGAAAAATTCTTTTCGACACGCGCAAAGAATCCAATCCCTGTGCACTGTGCGCCAAAATGAGAAAAGGCGCTCTCAATGAGGCAGCCATCCGTCTCGGCTGCAACAAGATTGCCTATGCACATCACCGCGACGATTTAATCGAAACGATGCTTTTATCCCTGATTTATGAAGGCCGTTTTTATTCCTTTTCCCCGGAAACATTTCTGGACCGCACGGGACTTACGGTGATCCGGCCGATGATATATGTAAATGAGGCCGATGTCATAGGATTCAAGAACCGATATCAACTGCCGGTATGCAAAAATCCCTGCCCGGTTGACGGAAAAACAAAACGCGAATATGTTAAACAATTAACAAAACAGTTAAATCTGGATGCACCCGGCGTTAAGGAACGTTTTTTCCATGCCATTACTGAGGGCAATATAGATGGATGGCCTCAAAAACGCCGGTAGGGAATTAATTTTATTTATGAAGGAGTTGATTTTATATGGGAAAGCCACTCTCTTACCATGAGCAGGAAACACTTGAAAATACGAAAAGGCTGCGCCAGATGATGAAGGAACTTCCGCCCTTCTGCGCCGATTTTTTCCGGGGTATTGAGCCGCGCACCTCTTCCCGCACAAGAATTGCTTATGCCTACGACTTAAAGACTTTTTTTGAATTTTTGAAGAAACAGAACCCCCTCTTTGCGGACTATAAAATGCAGGACTTCTCTCTCACTGTCCTGGATGAGATTCAACTGATGGACCTGGAGGAATACATGGAATTCCTGAAATGCTATTCCACGGACAAAAAAGAGGACCTCATCAACACGGAACGCGGCATTATGCGGAAAATGTCCTCATTAAAGAGCTTTTACAATTATTTTTACCGCAGGGAACGCATTAAAAACAACCCTGCCGCCCTGGTAGAACTTCCCAGGCTGCACGAGAAGGAAATTATCCGCCTGGAAGTCGATGAGGTTGCAAAACTCCTGGATCAGGTGGACGAGGGCGACCACCTGACGGAAAAACAGAGAGAATTCCATGTGAAGACACGCCTTCGCGATCTGGCCCTTATGACTCTTCTTCTGGGAACCGGGATTCGTGTTTCGGAATGTGTCGGCCTGAATCTGGACGATATTGATTTTGGAACCGGAGGACTCAAAATCCACCGCAAGGGCGGTAAAGAAGTAATTATCTACTTTGGTTCCGAAGTAGAATATGCCCTAAAAGATTATATTGACGAGCGGAAACATGTGACGCCCGAACCCGGCCATGAAGCCGCCCTCTTCCTCTCTCTGCAGAGAAAACGGATGAATGTCAGAAGTGTGGAAAATCTCGTCAAAAAATATGCCCGCATCGTAACTCCCTTAAAAAAAATTACGCCCCACAAGCTCCGGAGCACGTATGGCACCAGCCTTTATCGTGAAACCGGTGATATTTACCTCGTTGCCGATGTACTGGGGCATTCGGACGTAAATACCACTAAGAAACATTATGCGGCGCTGGAGGACGAGCGCCGGCGCAGTGCACGAAACAAAGTACAGCTGCGGGATAATTAGACCATTAATCCGAAAAGTTAAAAAACTTCAAAAATAAGAACAAAAATAAGAAACTTCAAAAATAAGAACAAAAATAAGAAGTGAGCAGAATTTGACACTCTGCCCACCTCTTATTTTTATGTTTCATATTTTAAATAAACGGAACGTTGCCGCTTTCAACGATATCCTTTTCTGACTGCTCTCACTGCTGCACTCCAATCATTTCCATCACGGTTCCCAGGGCATCGTCCGTCTCGATATCCGGCACGGTTCCATGCTCCATGTTGCAGCTTCCATCGGAATTCAGGCAGTATTCCACATCAAACGTCACCAGCAGATGGCTTTCCGGCAGTTCATACCATACCGGGCCGCCGCTGTCCGAGCCGCCCGTCGTCCGGCCCACCAGTGTGGCAAAACCGCTTTCCTTACAGAATACCGCAAATGCCTCTGAGGAAGAAAACACATTGGGCCCCGTGAGCACCCATATTTTGCCTCCAAACAGTTTTTCATCAAATTCCGGTTCCATCGTGTCGCTGATTTCCTTTGCAAAAGCCATTCCGCCCATATCTTCCTCCGGAAGACAGTTTAGTTTAGGGTCGTTTTTAATATCCTCAACGCTTATGGAAGAATCCTGATACGTTGAACCGTAAAACTGCCTGGTCAGCTCGTTATCCTCCATCATACGTAGCGTCCGGTATTTTGCAGGCGCCGTGATATTCGGGCGTACAAAAGCCTCTTCCCAGTAGACGGTATTGCCGCCGCTGTTATTTTGGATATCAATAATCAGATGGTCGTAATCCCTGACTTCATTCAGAAAACTCCGGATTTTCGGCAGATCTTCTTCCATCATCTCGTCCCCAAAGGAATCCACCTTTATGTAGGCAACCCTGTTTTCCTCGGACAGTATTTTCGCAATCAAATTCGGTTCTGCCAAATTTGATTCTGTCAACTCTTCCATGTCCGCGGATTTTTCTTCATCATTCTCTTCCGCTCCCTCTTCAGTTTCCGGCGGCATATCCGGCAGGAGGGTCAGCAGGTAATCGTAATATTCATAGAATGCGTTGACCTCCGGCTTCCGGCCCAAATCGACCCAGGGCTGCAGAACCGGCATTTCGCTCAGATACTTCTCATTGGTGCTTCTGAAGTCACGGAAATAATGGGGATTCAGGATTCCCACATGACCTGTTGAGCCGCAGACATCGTAAAGACTGTTGGCAATAATATCGATAAACTTCCACATGGCGTCATCGCCTTCTAAATCCATATCCTCAATCTGTTTTCTGTAATCCTCAATCATATCGTCATAGTAATGCGGGTTTTCGGGGTTGCTGCGGCTTAGCACTCCCCAGAAAGGATAGCTCTCTCCCATGGCAGTCCACATGTTATTATAATCGGACAACATCTGTTCTTTTGACAGGACCATATCCGCATGGGTATCAGCTGCGGTTGTTTCTGCGGAAGTCACGGAAGTTTCTACAGAGGCCGGTTCGGTTTTCTGGGCAGGGGCCGATGACGGACTGCAGGCGGAAAGTGATAATGCCGCGATGCAGCAGGCCGCACAGGCGTTTATAATTCGTTTCAAATGGATACCTCCTGATTTTTTTCTGTGTTCATTATACCATAAAATGCTCGGTGCGGCCATCCGCTTTCCTTTTATATCTCTCCATGATATAATAACAGGACTAGAACACTCCAAGGAGAATTTGCATGCATTATGACTGTCTTATCGTGGATGATGAGCTGGCCATCGCCCAGTCCACCAGTGAATATTTTAACCTGTTTGAGGTTTCCTCCGCCTATGTGACCGGCTACGGGGAATGCCTCGGCTTTTTGAGGGAAAATTCGGTATCCGTCCTGCTTCTGGACATCAATCTGGGAGAACAGTCTGGTTTTGCTCTGTGCAAGAAACTGCGGGAAAATCTGGACATCCCTATCCTTTTTATCAGCGCCAGAACAAGTGACGACGATATTTTGACTGCCTTAAATATCGGCGGTGACGACTATATCCAGAAGCCCTACACCCTGAGTATTCTTCTCGCAAAGGTAAAGGCAGTACTGAAACGCTGTGCACAGACGGCGGCCGCGGACGGCCTTCCCCTGACGAGCGGACGTGTCACCATCGATCTACCGGGACATAAGGTCTTTGTGGACGGCACACTCATCCGTCTGAAGGAGATGGAATTTAAGCTCCTGGTTTATCTGGCCCAAAATCCGGGACGCGTCATTCCAAAAGAAGAACTGCTCGGCCAGGTCTGGCCGGATCCTTACGTCGCGGAGGGAACTCTTTCAGTCCACATCCGCCATCTGCGGGAAAAGATTGAGGAAGATCCCAACCATCCGAAACGGATTGTGACCGTCTGGGGCACCGGGTACCGTTTTGATGCGGAGGAAGGCGTATGATCCGCAAACGGTGGCTCCTCCTGACTCTCATTCTTTATCTTTTCCTCGGCGGTATGGTCCTTCACTCTCTCACTGCCGAAATCCGCGAAACACCGGTGGATATGGTGGCGGTCAACCGTATTGTACGCGGGACGGCGGATGCCTGGGAGTCCCGGAAGTTTGAAGCTCCCGACGGATTGTCTGAGGCGGATGGGATTTCTTATGATTACTCGGTCCTGGACAACCGGGGAACGCTTCTTTTTGCAACTTCCAACGCAGCGCCCTCCTCGGTCCATGATGCCGTTTTAAACCATCAGACCGTCCTTACTGTGGAAAACGGCGGGACTGTTGTTGGTAAGGTTCTGATTCGCACCTCCTATGGCGATCTCCTGTCAAAAAGCAGGAAACAGCTCATAACCGCCGCCCTCTTTTTCCTGGTACTGATCGCCGTTCCGGCCGGACTCTATCTCTTATATTTAAACCGCAGCGTCATCCGTCCCTTTCTGGAACTGAAGGATTTTGCACGCCACGTAGCGGCCGGTAATCTGGACTTTCCTCTGCCGATGGATCGCGGCCATATTTTCGGGGCGTTTACGGAGAGTTTTGATCTGATGCGTGAACAGCTCAGGGAGGCCAGACAGCGGGAAGCTGAAGCAGACAGAAGTAAAAAAGAGCTGATTGCGTCCCTGAGCCACGATATCAAAACGCCGGTGGCCTCCATCAAGCTGGTCAGCGAACTGCTGCTGGCAACGGAGGCGGAAGGAAAGACCAGGGATAAAATCGGAACCATCTATGAAAAGGCAGGGCAGATTGACCGCCTGGTCACCAATTTGTTCCAGGCATCCCTGGAAGATCTGGGTAAAATGACGGTAAATCCGGCCGAGGAAAGCAGTGAACTTCTGGTTCCGATGATACGGAGCGCCGATTACTGCGGGCGGGTGCGGCTCGATCCGGTTCCGGGCTGTCTTCTTTTCATGGACACACTGCGTATTTCACAGGTCATTGATAATATCATTCATAATTCCTACAAATATGCAGATACGGCCATCCATGTCTCGTCCACTATCACGGGCAGCGGACTGGTATTCGTATTCCGGGACTTCGGAAAGGGAGTCCCCGATGAGGAACTCCCTTTCCTGTTTCAAAAATATTACCGGGGCAGCCGTCAGGCCCAAGAAAAGGCCGAGGGCTCCGGGCTGGGGCTCTACATCTCCCGTCTTCTGATGGAGCAGATGGGCGGCGATATCCAATGCCGTAACCTTGAGGACGGATTCGCCGTAGAATTGCTGATTCCCTTTGCCGGCGCTTCATGATACCGTGAGAGGCCAATACTTCATAATGCTGTAAGAGGTTAATGCTCCATAATGCCGTGAAAGGTCAATTCGGGAATTCTTTAAGAGCAGTCGAGGCTCACTGCACCGCGGACGTTATCACAAATTCATCTCCTGCCTCACCCGCGAACGCGATCAGGCCCTTTGCGGGAAGCAGGAATGATTCGCCGTCCTCAATCAGCCAGGAACTGGCCACACACTTCATTGTTTTGCCGCTGTGGTCATAGACGTACCAGGCGCCGGAATCCGGTTTTTCGATCGAGACCGGACGTCCCTCCTGTTCTTTCCCAAATGTGAACCATCTGGTATCTCCGCCCTTTGCAATTATGATCGGCCGACCGCCTGCCTCAAGAATTCCGGCTCCATCTTCGCGGATAAAACGGTAACTCTCATTTTCAAGATACACGTTCCCATCCCGCATTTCGATGTGGTAATCACTCAAATCCCGGCCCGCCTGCCCCGGGAGCTTCTGGAAAAATCTGGCCTCATCCTCCGAAGTTATGGCCGCCATCCGCAGTTCATTGGCATCAAAGGTCAAATATCCGGCCGGTTCTTCCCCTACCAGCGGCTCCACCATAAAATGAGACAGGTAAAAGGAGGAGGTACTCTTCTCGCTCACAAGATAGAATTCTCTTTCATTCTGTTCCTTCCACATTTCCGGGACTTCTGTTTTTTTTGTGTCTTCCTTTTCAGCCTGCACGGTTTCAACAGGTTCTAATTCAGCTTGTTCTGTCTCAACCTTCCCCCCTTCGGCCTTCCTTTCCGCGCTCTGTCCTTCCGTAAGCTGTTCCGCCACCGGCAGATAAACCGCCGTGTTTCCTAACTTCGGATACGTTTCAAAAGTACCGGCCATCAGGCGGTTTATCCCGTCCGCTCCCCTTCTGAATTCCAGAAAGGTTTTCCCCGTCCTGCCGTTGCTGCTTCTTACAAGCTGGCCCGACATATCCATATAATTGCCGTTTGTAGAGTAAAACCGGCCGTCGCCCCGATAGGTATAGACCTGGCGTTTGTCCCGCTTTGTACCGCGGTTTTCCAGGGTCAGGGTTCCGTCCCTTCCCATGGAGAGCGACAAAAGCCCGCTTCCCGCATAGAGCCCGCCGCATGTCATAAGTTCCTCCGAAATTTCACCCGCAGCCTCTGATTCTCCCCCGGCCGCCATATCCTCGGTCTCCCTTACAATCCGCCCTGACTCCTCCAGATATTCCATCAGGATTTCCTGAGCGGCAAGCTGGGCGGCCACACTGGAACCGCCGCTGGTCACCACGGCGCAGGATGCATTTTCCTCGGGCAGAACGGTGAGGCTTGAATGGTAAAACGTGGTATCTCCGCCCTTAACCAGCGCCTTAATGCCGTAACGGCTGAACGGATAGGTATCCACGCTGTCCCAGCCCAGCCCGTAAGACAGTGTGGATTCGATATGCTCTGGATTTACCGCCGCTTCGTAGGAGCTCTCCTCCATCTCCCGTGCGGCCTGCTGCGGTAGAATCCCTGCTGCCGCCCCCTGGTCCCTCATAAACAGGCGGGAAAACCGGCACAAATCCACGGCGGAGGCATAAACTCCCCCGCTGCCGATGACATTTGCCATCTCGGGCGGCAGAGGCTCTCCGGTCTGGGTGTCATACACCGCGGCCGCTCGTTTAAGAATATCCGGTGTCTGCGGCGTAGCTAAATTTTCAAGACCCAGAGGCGCCGCAAATTCATGCTCTATATATTCTGTAAAACTCATTCCGCTGACACGCTCCACCAGGAGTTCCGCCAGGGTAAAACCGTCGTTACAGTAGGTGGCAAATTCCCCCGGATCGGCTTTCAGCCGCTGCGTTTTCAGTTTTTGGAGGAGCGTATCGTGGTTGTATGTGTCCGAATCCCCCAGAAGCATGGAATTCGTAAGCGTCCCGCCCTGAAGGCCGGAGCTGTGGTTTAAAAGCATGCGTGGAGTAATCCGGACATAGCGGGGATCCTCCATTTCAAATTCCGGCAGGTAACGGATAAGCGGTTCGTCGAGAGACAGTTTCCCTTCTCCGTCCAGTTTCATGACGGCAGCGGATACTATCACCTTGCTGGTGGAGCCGATGCCGTAGAGTTTCTCCCGGCTTTGGCCGGATTTCATTCCGCTGTTTCCGGTGGACGCAACCAGAGTCGCCCCGCCGCGGCCGGACACGGCCAAATCCTCCCCGCCAAATCCTGATATGGACAGAACGGCTGCCAGGCCGAGCGCAGCGGCGCCCATTTTCCATCTGTTTCTCATCTTATCACTCCTCCGTCAGCAGCCCATAGACTGTAATTCCCTTAATTTTCCGTGCCAACGCCATGGAGACGGCAAATGCGGCGGCCACGATGATGATTCCCATACCGGCCATCAGCCAAGGATTGATCGCCATCTTCAGATTGGAAATGCCGAGCTGTTCGAACAAAGCGCTGGCCAGGCGGTTGACGCCCAGGGAGGCCAGGATGCAGCCGAGCAGGGTTCCGCCCGCCGAAATGGGTAGAAAGCTGGATGCAATCATTTCCATCAACTGACGGTCCGTATATCCCATCGCCTTGTAGATTCCAAACTCCGTCCTCTGGCGCACCAGAATGGAGCGGATCACCATGTAGAGCACCAAAATAATCATAAAAAATGTTCCGCCCAGAATGACAACCGACATCACTCCGATGGAGGAAGCGATTGTATCCACATTACTGATAAACAGCTTGCGGTTATTCTCGATCCGGTCGATGACAAAGCTGTCCGTGCTGCCGGAAAGAACAATCTCACCGTCCACCATCAGGGCATACTGGGCGCTGTCCACGCCGTAGGAGGACAAAAGCGCGGCCATTTTCTCCTTGGCCTTCGCCGCAGCGTCCTTCTCCCGCCGGTTCTCCTCTGTACTCCCGGAGGGGGACAGTACCTCAAACCGCTCTTCCATCTTCCCGATAAAATCCTCGATTACAATTCCAGGTTCCAGGTAGACGGAAATGGTGTGCTTCTTATAAAACGGGGAGACCCTCTTCATCCCATCCAGATTCAGATAACACTGGCGGCCGAAATTGCTCATGCTCTGCCCCAGGCCGCTTATGACATACTCTGCCATCCCCTGTTCCGTCTGGACGCTGACCGTGTCCCCGACCGACTTTCCCCAGGCCTTGGCAAGCACGCCTGTGATGGCAATTTCATTGTCGTACTTCGGAAAGCTTCCCTCATAGACCTCCACCATCTCCATCTTGCCGTAATCGTCGGACAGATAGCAGGTCAGGAGTTCCCCGTTTACCTTGGCCGACCCCGTCTCGTAGAGATTCGTCTTCCTCACCCCGTCCATGGCCTCTATCTCCGAAACCAGGGCGTCGTAATCCGTGTGGGGCGCCGTGTAAACCATGATATCGCTGATTTCAAACCCGGTCAGCTTCCGGACCAGTTGATCGTCCTTTCCCATATTCCACCAGGTAATAACCGCAAACCCACAGGCAAAGGCAACGCCTGTAAAAATACAGCCCACCATCAGATACGTCTTTTTCTGGAACATCATATTTTTAACGCCCAGGGCAAACGGCAGTTTCCCCGACGTCCTCTCCAGAGGGAAATAATTCTTCTCAAAGCTGTGTGTCTTCATTCCCCCGCGCAGCGCCTCAATCGGGGGGATTTTTGCCGCCCTTCCCGCCGCCTTTACAGACACGAGCAGAACAATTCCCATAATCACAAGTGCGCTGATTAAATCGGTGCTCCCGTGGGTGCCTCCGGCCCATGAGACGCCCACCGAGCTGGTGATGATTCCCCCCAGCCCCGCAATGACCGCATAGGACGCCATGGTTCCGAAAACCGTGCCTATTGTACTGATAATCAGGAATTCCACGGCAATGGACCATCTGAGCTGGTTTCCGGTATATCCGATGGCGCTCATGGCTCCCAGGCTGACCATCTGGGCCTCAATATGATTGCGGATGTGGAAGCGCATGACGATCACGGCCACCAACACCATCAGGAAGGAGAAGATAAACAGCACGGCCGACAAAAGACTGACCACCATCGTACTGCCCTGCCGCATTTCATTGATGGAGAAATCCATAACATCCGAGGTCAGGGAAATCGCTTCAATATTAATATCCGTATTTTCCTTGAAATCCTGCCGGATCGCTTCCACGTCACCCTGGTTTTTTGCACGGACCCGGATCAGATATCCACCGCCGATCATCTCGAAAAGCCGGTCATAGGTCTTCTGCGGAACATAAATATCCACCAGGCTGCTCACGGAGGACTGAAACCACGTAGACTGGGTGAAACCGGCAATCCGGAATTCCAGAATCTGCTTATTATATTCTAAAACCAGCCTGCTGCCCAGCCGGTATCCCATATCCTTGAAAAATACCGGGACATATACGGCCAAATCATCCCCTATCTCCGTCATATCCATCGTTTCCGTTATCTCATACCCCTCGGTGGAACCCATAGCGTCCATCGGAATAAAATCAGGAGAAATAACGCCTCCATCCGGGAAACTGGCCATATTCATCATGACGGCCTCCACGGTCTCTGCCGATTCGACGCGGCCGTCTTCCAGGAAATAGTCCAGATACTCATCCTGATAGGAATTGCCCATAAACCGGACAATATAATGGGCTCCATTTAACCGGTCGTTTTCCCGGTCGTAAAAACTTCCCACCCCGGCCAGCAGGGTAAGTCCCACGTCGAACATGGCGGCGGCCAGCATAATCAGGATACCCATGGAGACGGCAACTCCCTTTTTCTTACGGATACCGGCACGGGCAATCATCCAAACCGCCATATCACCACCCCATTTCATCTAAAAATGCGCCAAGCTTCTGATGGCGCGCCCCGTCGCCGTGCTCATACGTTCCAAGCATGCACTCCCCGCAGACCACACCGTCCTTCAGATACAGGATCCGGTTCGCCCGTCTGGCTGTTTTCACATCATGGGTCACCACAACCAGGCTCTGCCCCTGACGGTTAAGCTCCGTCAGCGTGTTGAGGACTTGGGTCCCGAAGGCCGAATTTAACGCTCCGGTGGGTTCGTCCGCAAAAATTATCTTCGGTTCATTGATCAATGCCCGTACAATCCCCACCCTCTGCGCTTCCCCTCCGGAAAGCTGTGCCGGAAATTTGCCCAGATCCTCTTCCTGAATCCCAACCCGGGAAAGAAGCGTTTTTGCCCTGGCGGCCGTCTTTCTGCGGTCTCGGCTTATCAAAAGTCCTGCTGCCAGTACATTATCCAGCACGCTCATATTATCGAGCAGGTGAATCTGCTGGAACACAAAGCCGCAGTTCTTTCTCCGGAATACCGCCAGCTCACTGACGTTCATCCCCGTAATCTCCGTATCCCCGTAGCGGACAGTCCCGAGCGTCGGGCAGTCCATGCCCGAGAGCGCATAGAGAAGGGTGGATTTACCCGAACCGGATGCCCCCATAATCACGGTAAAGTCTCCCTCGTATATACTCAAATCCAGGTTCTTTAAAACGTGCTGCTGGCGGCCGCCGGAGGAAAATGTCTTACACAATTTATTGGTCTGAATGATAATCTGTTTCATATCGTTAACTCCTCTCACTGCGATATAACCATTATAACCAATCGTGATTCAAAAATCTTTAGAGAACTTCTGCCTGATTCTTATCAGTTTCTTAACTGTTTCCACTGCGCCTTCATTGACCTTTGCATTAAGACCTTCGCGTTACCATCATTTAGACCAAAGGATATAAAAAATCAGCGGGCAGTTTACCGCCGCCCGCATCTCCTGATCAATTGTTCGATTGTCCGCTGTTCTGTGCACCCTCTGATTGGCACCCTCTAATATGTCTCGGGGTCAGCCCGGTAATAGGTGACGGTCAGATAATTCCCTGCATGGATGCTGTCGTCAATCAGACAGTTCATGCTCTTTAACTCACGCACATATTCCTCCATCGTCTTCGCCGAATGGTGGTTATACTTCTCGGCCAGGTTCCAGAGTGTGTCACCCTCCTCCAGACGGATACTGGTGTAATATTTACTATAGCTTACGGCCGGTTCCTCCTCGGCCATGGCCTGCATCAGATTATGCCCGAAAAATCCTGAACTCATCATAGCCAACAGAACAAGCAAAACAAGCATCCCCTTCTTCATCCCCATTTCCTCCTTGGTAAAACAAATATATGTTCCAAACGTATGTTCTTATCTCTATCTGTATTATATAGGGCGAACGTGTGTTTGTCAATGCTTTTAAGCGAAAATACCGAACAAAGGTTTGCATTTTTTTCGAACATATGTTACTATTATATATACAGAGGAGGTACATATATGGCACAGGGTAAAATTACCGATAAACAGAGAGAAATATTAGAATATATTAAAGAAACGATACTGAAGAAGGGCTATCCTCCGGCTGTCCGTGAGATCTGCGAAGCCGTGCGGCTCAAGTCCACATCCTCCGTCCATTCCCATCTGGAGCAGCTGGAGAAGAACGGATACATCCGACGCGACCCTACGAAGCCCCGTACGATAGAGATCATAGACGACACGTTTAATCTGGCCCGCCGTGAGGTGGTTAATGTTCCTCTGCTGGGTACCGTTGCCGCCGGAGCGCCGATTCTGGCCCAGCAGAATATTGAGAACTATTTCCCGATTCCCGTGGAGATGCTTCCGAATAAGGAGCTCTTCATGCTGAACGTCAAGGGAGACAGCATGATTGACGCCGGAATCTTTAACGGCGACCGCGTCATCGTGGAACAGACCAACACGGCAAGAAACGGAGAGATCGTTGTTGCCCTGGTGGAAGACTCCGCCACGGTCAAAACATTCTATAAAGAGAAGGGCCATATCCGCCTGCAGCCTCAGAACGCCTCCATGGAACCGATCATTCTCGATGATGTACAGATCCTCGGCAAGGTGATCGGCCTCTTCCGGTTAATGTGATTTTTGTTCTATTGCGATTCTATTTCAGTTCAATCTGCAATAGTTCAATCTGCAATTTAAGACGGAGTATTAAGAGAAGACGGACATTGAGCCGGTCCGTTTCCTCTTAATACTCCGTCTTTCTAATCCTGGACTATGTACATTGAAAGAATCTTAAAAAAGAATCCTAAAAAAACGGCAGAAATGCACAGGCCACGGCAAAAACGAGGGCCGGCAGCATATTGGCTACCTTAATCTTCCTCTGGAACATCAGATTGACACCCACGCAGAAAATCAGCATGGAGCCGACCATCGACATATTGGATACCGCCTGCGGCGTCAGAAGCGGCTCTATCACCCTGGACAGCAGCGTAATGCCCCCCTGGAACAGGCCGAGAGGGATGACTGAGAAGATACAGCCCTTTCCCATCGAGGACGCCATAACGAACACGATAATCGCATCCAGAACCGCCTTTGCACAGAGCATGGAGATGTCGCCCGTGATTCCGTCCTGGATTGCGCCGACGACGGCCATGGCGCCGATGCAGATTGTCAGGGAGGTAGTGACGAAGCCGTCCACAAAGCTGCCGTCACTGCCGCTTCCCGTCTTAACCTTGATCCACTCTCCGAATTCCTCCGTATGCTTTTCAATATTCAGAAGCTCTCCGAGCAGCGCTCCCAGGGCCAACGAGAAAATAATCATCATTGTGCCTCCGGATACAATCACGCCGCCGTCCACCGTAAGCATCTGCGTGAGCGTTCCGCTGATGCCGAGAAAAATGACGCAGAGTCCCACGGCCTGTATCAGAATGTTTTGAAAACGTTCCGACAGTCCTTTTTTTATCATCATACCAAGAATACCGCCGCCGATTACCCCGGCGCAGTTTATAATAGTTCCAAGTCCAGGCATTTTATAACCTCTGTTCTTTAAATTCTGAAAACTCGCACATCAGTTTACATAAAATAATTATGTTAACCAATGCGCGAGTTTGATTTTCTTTTCTTCGTTTCTTACCTTTTCCATTCAAAAGGAACGGAAACCGGTCTTTTATTGTAAGTCGTCAATGCTCGCGATCTGTTTGCCGTCTCTCCAGATACGCTCCAGATCATAGAACAGCCTGTCTTCACGTGAGAATACATGGACAATGATATCATTGTAGTCCATCAGAATCCAGTTGGCCGTATTGTAACCCTCTATCTGACGGCACTCGTGGCCTTCCTTCAGAAGTTCCTCTTCCACATTGTCGGCCATGGCCTGTACCTGGCTCGCGTTGCTTCCGTCCGCTATGATAAAATAATCTGCGAGAATGGATACTTCACGGATATCAATGATTCTGATATCTTCTCCTTTTTTGTCTTCCAGTGCTTTTACGGCGATTTTTGCCATTTTGCTTGCCTGTGTCATTCTGTGATATTTCCTCCTTCAAATCAGCCAGAGGACCCGTCTGGGTCACGGCTTCTTCCATTCTGCGCATTCTCTCTGCGTCACAATATTCAAAAGCAACTCTGGTCATATCGTCTATATAAGCGCCGGACTCCTCCAAATACCCGAGAATTCCCTTCATAATCTGGTACAGGGCCTCATCGAGATCTTCAAATGCCAGCTTTCTCATCTCGGGAAGCCGTGGCGCCCTGTCTCTGCGCGGCTCTATATAATCCGCAATATAAAGTATCTTGTCTAAAAGCCCCATGCCCGGTTTGCCCGTGGTATGGCATGCAATGGCCTGCAGTATCTCGGGATCGTCGATCCCATATTTATGTTCCGCCATCCAGGCTCCCAATTTCGCATGGATCGTGGCAGGCGCATTCAGCTCATTTTCGGTCAGTTCAATTCCTTTGCTGCGGCACTTTTTGACAATTGCCTCCTCATCGTACCGTTTTGCACAGTCGTGAAGCAGGCCGGCCAGCTCCGCTTTCTGTAAATCATACCCATACCGCATGGCCAGCGCGATACACGTATACGAGACGCCGAGTGTGTGCTCGTAGCGCATCGGGGGTAATTTGCCCTTCAGATGTTCCCGGATCCTTACAAACTCGGGAACCGGAAGGTCTTTATATGAATTTTGTTTACTCATCTTATGCCTCCCCGGCAGGGATTCTCCTTACCGTTCAGCCTGAATCTGCTGTCTAAAGACTCCGCCGGTGACAAAGCGTCAGAGGTAAAGTCCGTGCTCTTTAATATACCGGTACACCGGCTGGGGGATCAGGCCCTCCACCGGCTCTCCGGAGGCAATCCGCTCCCGGATGTCGGCGGACGCCACATCAATCTCCATACAGTGGAGTCTCATGATCCGTGCACCGTACTTTTCTTTCAGATATTCGATCTGGGTATCCAGAGAACGCTTCTGTTCCTCGCATTCGCGGCCAGCAGCAAGAAAGGTGACCGCACGCAGCACATATTCGGGCCGATACCATTTTTCAATATCGTGGATGGAATCAGCGCCCACAATAAAATAAAATTCCGTATCCTTATATTCTTCCCGGAGAAGGCGCAGTGTATCCGCTGTATAGGTATTCCCTCCCGTCCGCCTCACCTCAAAATCGGAAAGGCAAAAATAGGATGTTTCCCCGATTGCGGCCTCCACCATGGCGCAGCGGTCCTCGGAAGATGTGATCCTGTGATCTCTTTTATGGGGCGGAGTCTTTGAAGGCATATACCATACAGAATCCAGGTCATATTCCTTATAAGCCTGATGCCCGAGCATCAGATGGCCCACATGGATTGGGTCAAATGTCCCCCCCATAATTCCGATTCGTTTCATAGCCTGTCCAGGCTCCTTTCTTTACTTGGGCAGAACGATCTTTCTCTTTTTCTCGTCCTTTGCCTGCTTGTAAAGCACAATTTTTTTGCCGATTACCTGGACCACCTGGGACTGTGTGCGCTCAGCTAATACCTCGGCAATCTCATTGCCGTCGTCCATACAGTTCTTCAGAACACTTAATTTAATTAATTCCCTGGCCTCCAGAGCCTCTGCCACAGCCGTGGTCAGTTCCGGGGTAATACTGGCTTTTCCGATCTGAAAGATCGGATCCATTGTCATTGCAAGGCCTTTCAAGTAGGCTCTCTGTTTACTCGTCATTAATCTTACGCTCCCGCTTTCCTCTTAAATTCTTTACTGTATCGTTTTATTTATAATAATCAAATTCCAGGCCGTACATGCGGACGGTATCGCCCTCTTTAATTCCGGCCTCTTCCAGATCGGCAAGTATTCCGCCGTCCTTTAAGAATTTCTGGAAGAACTGGAATCCTTTTTCCGAATCCAGATTGGTGTAACCGAGCATCTTGTCAATCTTCGGTCCCTCCACTACAAACACGCCGTCCTCGGTGCGTTCTACCGTATACGGAAGTTTTTCCGCCTGGAACTGGTATTCAAATTCTTTTTCGAATATAATCGGTTTCTGATCCACCGTCTTTAAAAGTTCGTTGACATGATATAAAAGTTCTTTCACTCCCTTGCCCGTTACGGCAGAGATAGGAAATACCCTGATTCCCTCCGGCTCAAACTCTTTTCTGAGGCGCTCAATCGGATCCTCCTCTTCGCCGTCATAAATCGCATCCGTCTTGTTCGCCGCAATTACCTGCGGACGTGTGAGCAGTTCAGGGTTATAAGCTTTAAGCTCCGCGTTGATTGCCCTGATATCGGCTACCGGATCGCGTCCTTCCGTGGATGCCGCATCCACGACATGAACCAGGACTTTTGTTCTCTCAATATGTTTTAAAAAGGAATAGCCAAGGCCGATTCCCTGGGATGCGCCCTCGATGAGGCCCGGGATATCCGCCATAACGAATCCCTGTCCCTCGTTTAAATCCACAACTCCAAGATGGGGGTTGAGGGTGGTAAAATGATAGTTGGCAATCTTCGGTCTTGCGTTGGATACCCGTGAAAGCAGCGTGGATTTGCCCACATTGGGGAAACCTACCAGTCCGACGTCGGCAATGACCTTCAGTTCCAACTGAATCCAGAGTTCCTGCGCCGGCTGTCCCGGCTGGGCATATTTCGGAACCTGCATCGTGGAAGTGGCGAAGTGCATATTGCCAAGGCCGCCTTTGCCGCCCTTTAATATGACCTCGCGGCGGTTCTCGCCGGACATATCGGCAATTACCTTGCCGGATTCAAAATCCTTGATCACCGTGCCTTCCGGAACACGGATCACAAGATCCTGTCCATTCGCGCCGTGGCAGCGCTTCTTACCGCCCTGTTCCCCGTCTTCTGCAACATATTTACGGACATGACGAAAATCAGTCAGGGTATTGAGACCGTCATCCACTTCAAATATAATATCTCCGCCTTTTCCGCCGTCCCCTCCGTCCGGGCCGCCGGCGGCTACATAAAGTTCCCTGCGGAAGCTAACATGGCCGTCTCCGCCTTTTCCGGATTTTATAAATACTTTTGCACTATCGGCAAACATAAATTTCTCCTTTCACAGGTGCATTAAGATAACACCGTGTTCCGTACCGCTCCAAACTGCGCTCTGGCTCCACCGGTGTCTGAATGCCGGGCGCAGAAAACCTCCGCCGGACATTTAATGAAAAAACAGCTCCATACATTATGGTATGGAGCTGTCTGAATTATTCGTTAATTGCTCTTGGGTAAACAGAAACCTGTTTTTTGTCTCTGCCCTTTCTTTCAAATCTGACAACACCGTCAACCGTAGCGAATAATGTATCGTCTCCACCGCGGCCTACGTTGATGCCTGGATGAATCTTTGTTCCACGCTGTCTGTACAGAATGTTGCCAGCTAATACGAACTGTCCATCGGCTCTTTTCGCTCCTAATCTCTTGGATTCGGAATCACGGCCGTTCTTTGTAGAACCAACACCTTTTTTATGAGCGAATAACTGAAGGTTCATTTTAAACATGAGTTACACCTCCTTAAATCGGATTTTGATATATTCCTCTCCATATGCCTCTCCTATATTCTTAAGTCCAAGAACAAGCGAGTCCATAAGGAGTTTTGATTCTTTACTGACTTCCCCGGTAAACCGGAATGTAAAATGCCCTGTCTCTTCCTCGACACTGCCGTCAAACCCGTCGTCGGTAAACCGTTCGACAGAATTCGCCATGTTGAGGGCAAGCGCTGATGCGGATGCACATATTATGTCCTTTCCGTACTCATCATAACCGGCATGGCCTTTTAATTCAATTCCCCTGGTATTTCCTTCAGAATCTGAAAATACGTTTACTCTTATCATGGTTTTAATTAAGCATTGATCTTGTCAATCTTAACTTCTGTAAAGAGCTGTCTGTGACCATTCTTCTTATGGTATCCAGATTTTCTCTTATACTTGTAAACGATAACTTTCTTGCCTTTTCCTTCTTTCACTACAGTTGCGGAAACTGTAGCTCCGTTAACGGTTGGGCATCCGATCTGCATCTCACCGTTGTTAACAGCAAGAACCTGATCAAACGTAACTGCTTCTCCAGCAGCTGCACCAAGTTTTTCAACTTTGATTACATCGCCCTCGGCAACTTTGTACTGCTTACCACCTGTTGCAATAATCGCGTACATATGGCACCTCCTATTATCATTACTCGCCAGCTTCGGCGGCTTTACGCACTTATAGCCTCGCTGTGCGGCACACTAGATTATACTAGCATTTTCCAGACTGGTTGTCAATCATTATTTAAAGAAAATTTAAGAGAAAATTTCACCCTATACAAGCGTCGGGATATCCCCTTTAATTGACCGGTTCATGGCGCAAAAGTTCATCCTTTTTCCTGATTTTACAAAACAGCAGAAAGGCGACAATGGCTCCCACACTCTCCGCCGCGATAAAAGAAACCCAGATTCCGGCCAGACCAAACGGTCCGTGCAGGAAATAGGCCAGCGGAAGGGTAATGACAAGCTGCCTAAGCAAAAATACCGCCAGGGAGTCGAGTCCGTTGCCCATTGCCTGGAACATGGTGGGAAGGATGAAGCCCACCGACGCGGGAAGAAAGCTGACCGCAATAATGCGGAGCGCCGGAATCCCAATCTCAAGCATCTCTTCATTCGCATGAAATAAGGAAAGTAACGTTCCCGGTATGCTCTCAAACAGCAGACAGCCCACTCCCATGATCAGGAGGCAGATTACGGCGCTGTACTTAAGGCACTCCAAAAGGCGTTTTCTGGAACGGGCGCCGTAGTTGTACCCCATAATGGGCATGGCTCCCTGGGAAAGGCCGCTGGCCGGCATAAAGACGAAGGTCTGAAGCTTATAATAGATGCCGAACAGGGAAACCGCCGTATTGGAAAACTGGATCAGAATTGCATTCAGTCCCATCACAAGGAGACTCCCCAGCGCATTCATACAGGCATTCGGAACGGCGACGGCCAGAATCTGGCGTACGACCGAACCGTGAAAGCGAAATCCCTTAAAACGCAGCTTCACATCGTGGGGAAATACCACAAGGACCAGGAACGAGAGGCTCATGGCGGTGAGCTGGCCGATGATTGTCGCCACAGCCGCTCCCGTAATACCCATGGACGGACAGCCAAAGTATCCGAAAATCAGGATCGGATCCAGGATGATATTGATAACCGCACCGATGGCCTGCAGCGCCATTGGAAAGATCATCTTTCCCGTGGCCTGAAAAATCTTTTCAATACAGATATGGATAAACGGCCCAAAACAGAAGCCGACGCAGATTCTCGCATAGAGAAGGCCGTCTTTCAGGATTGCCTCATCGTCTGTAAACATCCGGAAGAACGGGCCGATGCCGACTGCACCGATTACCACAAATAATATAGAAGCGGCGCCTGCAAGGAGAAGGCCGTGGACCACCGCGCTGTCTGCTTCTTTTTGTCTGCGTTCTCCCAGTTTCCTGGCGATATAAGAATTGACGCCGACACCGATTCCCACCGAGCAGGCAACAATCAGTGTCTGCAGGGGAAAGGCAAGCGACACCGCCGTCAGGGCATTCTCACTGTAGCGCGCCACAAATATACTGTCCACAATATTGTAGAGAGACTGTATCATCATGGACAGCATCGGAGGAAACGCCATGGATAAAAGCAGCGGAAGCACCGGCTTTGTCCCCATCTTGTTTTCCTTCACCGGCTCCGCCGCGGATGCCGCATGGCCAGTCTCTGTAAAATCCGTCTTATCCGTTTCAATTATGTCCATATTCAAACCTCCCAAATCAAATCTAAAGCAACGGTTCAGCATTTTTATAGTTACCGCTCCGCGATGCGCCACCTCCTCTGCGGGACTTTCCAGCAGCTGTTTACCCCTGCGCGGCATGTGCATCCCCGCGGAGCGTTTTTTCACTCATAGGACGTAATTTCCTATGAATCAAAAACAGCCCTCTCCCTGCTTTGGTAACATAAAAGCAGTAAAGATGGGCTGTGAACAGCACTTATATAAAAATGCAACCATGCCATTCTACCATAGGGAACGAAAGCTTTCAAGTATCTTTAAAAGGATATCCGATTTCCCGCCCATACTTCTTGCCCGGTTTCTGCATCTGATGTATAATGACTTCGATTATACTTGGAGGATATGAATATGAAAAACAATGTACCGGTTTTGACGCAGCGCCCGTCCGGATTTTCCCTGTTTCTGCGATGCTGCTACGGATATCTTATCAACGGAATGGCCGTCCTGATCATCGGCTCTATCCTGCCTTCCCTGATGAAAGAGGGAGGACTGAGCTTCGTCGTGGCCGGCGCCATGCTGTCCTGTATGGCGGTGGGGAATTTTCTGGCCTGTTTCCTCTTCCCTCTCCTTTCTTCACGGCTGGGAACCCGCCTTTCGATCGCTTCGGCAAGTTTTCTGATGCCTGCGGCCCTTTTTCTGCTGACGTTGCTTCCTCCCGTGCCGGTTCTTTATCTGCTGACGTTTCTCTGCGGGATTGGCAGGGGAAGTATCTCCATCATCAATAACCGGGCGGTCAATGATATCTTCGAAAATCCGGCAAAGATGCTCAATTATCTCCACTGCAGCTTTGCCGTAGGCGCGTTTCTGGCTCCGCTTGCCACGGCCATGATGATAACGGCCGGGCTTGGCTGGAGGGCCATCGTCTATATCATCACCGCGCTCTGCGCCAGCTCCGCGCTTCTCTATGGAACGGCCGATTACTCGGTTATGGAGATCGCTTCCGTCCGGCCCGCTCATGACGGGGAATCCGAAGCTGCGGCCAAACGGTTATCCGGAAAAGCGCCGGAAATGCAGCCGGGATCCGAAGGTTCTCCCGCCGCCTTCCTCCGACTCCCCGATTTTTACTGTATCAGTTTTCTGCTCTTTTTCTATCTGGGTCTTGAAAACTGCGTCAACGGCTGGTTTGTCACCTATCTGCAGAGCACCGGTCTGGTCTCGGAGGCCTACGCTTCCACCCTGGTCTCGATCACTTGGATCGTCATCATGGCAGGCAGGCTCTTCTGTGCCGCGATGCTGGGCCGGTTTTCACAGGGACTATTGATACTCTTCCACTGTCTGGGGAGCCTCATCTGTTTCCTGTTCCTGATCGGCTCCCACAGCCTGATATCCGTCACGGCCTCTTTAGCGGGACTTGGCTTTTTTATGTCGGGGATTTATCCTGTCTGCATCGCCGACGCCGGAATCTATATTAAGGGATCCACGTTGGGAATGTCGGTCCTGACCGCCATCTCCGCCCTTGGCGGCATAGTGACTCCGCAGTTAATCGGACTGATTGCCGACCGCACCGGAATGGTCCAGGCCATTACCTTCCTCACGGCCAGCGGTTTCTGTATGGCCGGGCTGGCCGCAATTCATCTGAAAGCTGCGCCGCATGTTTCAATACAGTAAAGCAGGACAAGTATGTTCTCTTAAGTATGTTCTGCCGAATGATGTTGATTAATGCCATGAAATGCCTTATAATTATGCGTTGTGGCACATTGGTTTAAGCCATAACGCAAACCCAAAATACTGTATGAACAGCAGAGTAAACAAGGAAAAATAATGAGAAAATTAGCTTTAACTGATGAAGTATTATTGAGTATCCAGCAGCCTGCCCGCTACATCGGCGGTGAGGTCAACATGGTGAAAAAGGACCCGTCCAAGGTGGACGTAAGGTTTGCCATGTGTTTCCCGGACGTATATGAGATAGGAATGTCCCATCTTGGCATCCAGATTCTCTACGATATGTTTAACAAACGCGAGGACGTATACTGCGAGCGCGTTTATTCTCCATGGACGGATCTGGACAAGATTATGAGGGAGAAGAACATCCCGTTATTCGCGTTGGAGAGCCAGGATCCGGTGAAAGATTTTGATTTCCTCGGAATTACCCTCCAGTATGAGATGTGCTATACCAACATCCTGCAGATCCTCGATCTGGCCCATATCCCGCTTCATGCGGAGGATCGGACGGAAGAAGATCCGATCGTGATCGGCGGCGGGCCGTGCAGCTATAACCCCGAGCCGATTGCGCCTTTCTTTGACCTCTTCTATATCGGTGAGGGCGAGGTGGTTTATTTTGAGCTTTTGGACCGCTATAAAGAGATTAAAAAGCGCGGCGGAACCAGAAAAGAATTCCTGGAAGCGGCGGCGGAGATTCCCGGTATCTATGTTCCCTCTTTCTATGAAGTATGGTATAAGGAGGACGGGACTATCGACCGCATGGTTCCCGTGAATCCCCATGCCCCGGACAAAGTGGAAAAACAGCTTATTATGGATATGGAAAATACCTGCTATCCGGAAAAACCGATTGTTCCGTTTATTAAGGTAACCCAGGACCGCGTCGTCCTGGAAATTATGCGCGGCTGCATACGCGGCTGCCGTTTCTGTCAGGCCGGCATGGTGTACCGTCCCGTAAGGGAAAGAAGTCTTGAAGAACTGAAAAGCCTGGCATATAAGATGTTAAAGAGCACGGGCCATGAGGAAATATCACTCAGTTCCTTAAGTTCCAGTGACCATACGCAGTTGGAGGGGCTTGTGACCTTCCTGATCGAGGAGTTTGACGGCAAAGGAATCAACGTATCTCTTCCGTCCCTGCGAATCGATGCGTTCTCACTGGATGTTATGAGCAAGGTACAGGATGTCAAGAAGAGCAGTTTAACCTTTGCGCCGGAGGCCGGTTCCCAGCGCCTTCGAAACGTTATCAATAAGGGCCTGACTGAGGAGGATATCCTGAACGGCTCCGCACAGGCGTTCAAAGGCGGATGGAACCGTGTGAAACTCTATTTCATGCTGGGTCTTCCGACCGAGACGGTGGAAGACATGGAGGGAATTGCGGAGCTTTCCGAAAAAGTGGCCGAGGAATACTATAATATTCCAAAGGAAGAACGAAATGGAAAAGTTCAGGTTACCGCCAGCTCCTCCTTCTTTGTCCCGAAGCCGTTTACCCCATTCCAGTGGGCCAGAATGTGCACCAAACAGGAGTTTCTCGACAGGGCGTACATTGTAAATAAGAAGATGAAGGAAATGCTCAACCGCAAGAGCCTGCGCTACAACTGGCATGAGGCGGATCTGACCGTCCTCGAGGGCGTGCTGGCGCGGGGCGACCGTAAGGTGGCGGCCGTGGTGGAGGAGGCCTACAAGAACGGCGCCCTCTACGATTCCTGGTCGGAACATTTCCACAATGAAATCTGGATGCAGGCATTTGAAACCTGCGGGGTGGACATTGATTTCTATACCGTAAGGGAGCGCAGCCTGGATGAAGTGTTCCCATGGGATTTCATCGATGCCGGAGTGACAAAAGAGTTTTTAAAACGTGAATGGAATAATGCGGTCAATGAGACCGTGACGCCGAACTGCCGTGCAAAATGTTCCGGCTGCGGTGTGGCAAAATATAAAGGAGGGGTCTGCTATGAAAATAAGAATAAAGTTCAGTAAGCAAGGCCCGTTAAAATTTATCGGCCATCTCGACATTATGCGCTATTTTCAGAAGGTGATGAGAAGGGCAGATGTGGATATCCGTTACAGCGAGGGCTTCAGCCCGCATCAAATCATGTCCTTCGCCTCCCCGCTCGGAGTGGGCATACTAAGCAATGGGGAATACGTAGATATCGAAGTGAATTCCACGGAGGATTCCCGCACAATGATGGAGCGGATCAACCGGGAAAATGCGGAAGGTTTCCGCGTTTTGAGCTACAGAAAACTGGATGACAACGCAAAAAACGCAATGTCCCTCGTGGCTGCCGCCGACTATACGGTATGGTTCAAGGAGGGATATGAGCCGGAGGATGTCCCCGGATTTATGAAAGGTCTGCTGGAGTTCTGCGGCAGCGAATCGATTGAAATTGTTAAGAAGACCAAAAAAGGCGAGAAAACCATGGATCTTCGCCCTTATATTTACGAGGCATATCTGACAGATGAGAATACCCGGATCTTTTTGAAAATTTCATCCGGCAGCACGGCCAACGTAAAGCCGGAACAGATTATCGGCGCTTATTACAGTTTCCTTGGACAGGAATATCCTGTCTTCGGGTTCCAGGTGCAGCGCGAGGAAGTCTATGCCGATGAGGGCGGGGAAGGGAACCATCAATTTAAAGCATTGGAAGAATACGGAGCCGAGATTGAATAAACTGATTGTAACCAAATGGAAGGGAATGATCCTGACTGCACTGATGTCTGACAGCAAATGCCGCTCCCTGAATCTGGAGCAGGAGGAAAGCAACAGCCTCCTGGGCAATATTTATATTGGAAAAGTGCAGAATATCGTGAAAAATATCAATGCCGCTTTTGTGGATCTAGGTGGGGGAAAGACGGGATACTACAGCCTGACGGAGAACAGGACCCATCTGTTTGCCGACTGTCTTCCGGCTCTCTGTCCGGACCGGACGGTCAAACAGGGGGATGAACTGGTGGTCCAGGTGGCGCGGGATGCGGTAAAGACAAAAGATCCCGTTCTCAGCAGTTACCTGAATTTTACCGGCAAATACGCTGTCCTGACCATGGGCAAAAACCAGGTCGGTTTTTCCGTGAAAATCCGGGACGAGAAGTGGAAAGCGGAAATAAAGGAATATCTGGACGCACTGAAGGACGAGCGTTTCGGCGTGATTGTCAGGACCAATGCCATGGGTGCGGCAAAGGAGACAATCGGGCGGGAGGTACTGGCGCTTAAGGAGAGGATGGAGGAACTGCTGTCAAAAGCCGCCTGCCGGACCTGCTATTCCGTGCTGGAAAGCGCTGAGCCTTCTTATATTGCGGGACTCCGCGATACGTTTGCAGGGAGCCTGGAGGCGATTATCACGGATATTCCGGAGTGCCATACAAGGATGATAGCCTATCTGGAAGAAAACCAGCCGGATGATGCAGGGAAACTAAAGTTTTATGAGGATTCAGCGGTTCCCCTGATTAAGCTGTACAGCCTCGAATCTGCCATGGAGGAAGCTTCCGGCCGCCGGGTCTGGCTGAAATCGGGAGGCTATCTCGTGATTGAGCCGACGGAGGCGCTGACGGTCGTGGATGTCAATACCGGGAAATATACGGGAAAAAAGAACGTGGAGGACACCATCCTTAAGATCAACCTGGAGGCTGCCGCCGAGACGGCAAGACAGCTGTGCCTGCGGAACCTGTCGGGAATCATCATTGTGGATTTTATCGATATGACGAAAGAGGAGCACAAGAAACTTCTGCTGGCCCGCCTGGAGGAAGAGCTGAGAAAAGATCCGGTCAAGACCGTGCTGGTGGAAATGACAAAGCTGGGGCTTGTGGAGATAACAAGAAAAAAAGTGAGAAGACCGTTTTACGAAATGCTGAAAGAGAGTGTCGCACAATGACACGAGCAGGATTCTTTCTTGTACAAAAATCTGTGTTTTTATTGCGAAACACTGCGTGTTCACGAAACCTGCCGTGTTCCGTATATTAAATGAGAAAAACAGGTGCCGTGTATATTCCGGCATCTGTTTTTCACATTTACATTCTTATTTTTTCTATTGTTCCCCGATGGCAGCAATTCCAAACTAAAAACCTCCGGGCACATTGTCAGTTTTTCCTGGGCCAACCGATATGTAACTGTAATTCGATTTCTTCCCTATTTGTGGAAACAATGGCGCGTCACGGTTCCTCCTTCAGCGCCCCTCTCTTCCCATCACTCTCCGGGTTAAAATAGTACCGTCTTCCGTCAATCTCCACCCAGCCGACCGCCATGACGCCGCTCTCGTCCAGCCAGTACCACTGCCTGGTAAATGGATCGAACAGCCAGCCGGTGACCATAGCGCCTTCTTTCAGACCGGCGTCCGCCGCCGCATACTCTGCGGTGCTTAAGTAATACCAGGCTCCGTTCACGCATGCCCAGTCCACTACCATCCTGCCGTCGGCGTCGAACAGATACCAGAAGCCGTCGATATACAGCCATTCATTTGCCGCATACCTTGCGCCGTCTGTGACCGCCGCCGCCGGGCCCGCAGCACCGGATCCCGGTGCGTCCGCGCTTCCATCCTTATGGAACTTCCAGACACCGCCCGGCTGCTTCTCCCATGATCCGGATCCCGCAGAGGCCGGCACCTCGCCGTTTAAGTAAGTATAGACCGGCCACTTCACAGTAAAACCTCTGTCCGAGTCTCTTTTGGTCTTCGGCTGGGGAGCTGGTTCCGCTTTCGGCTTCACCGTAAACTCAGCCTCTGCCTCCGCCTTCCGCTCATGATCCCCGGTGACGGAAACCGTCATTCGATAACTCCCTTTTTCAAACTTATTCTCGATTGACAGGATCTTGATTGACAGGAAATTGAATAGTGAATACAGTTCCCTTTCCAGGCGTACTCTCCACTCCCACCGTACCTCCCATGGCTTCCACGGCCGTCTTGACAATATAGAGTCCCAGACCGCTGGATCCGTCCTTCTCCCCGCGCTCCGGCGAGACCTTGTAAAAACGCTCAAAAATATGGGGAAGGTGTTCCGGTCCGATGCCCTCCCCGGTATCCTCCGCCTTCAGCTCGATCCGCTCCCCGTTCCTTTTGATACGGAGAGAGATGCTGCCTCCCTCCTTTGTATAACGGATTGCGTTGTAAACCAGGTTGTCCAGCACACTCCATATCTTATTGCGATCCACCGCCAGTTCGACGTCCTCCTCCGCTTCAGCAGAAAATCCGATCCCTTTGTCCTGGACCAGCTCCGCGTATTTGATCTGCGCCTCCTTCATCAACTGGACCGCAGGGATCCGCTCTTTTCTGTAAACCGCTGTTCCGCCCTCCATCCTGGTCACTTCAAACAGGTTGTGAATCAGCCTCTGGAGATCCAGGTTCTTGTGGTACGCGATTCCCAGATATTCCGCCCGCTCCTGCTCGTTGGCCGTTATGGTTCCGTCCCCCAGCAGCTCCAGATAATTATTCAGCACGGTCAGAGGCGTTTTGAGGTCATGAGAGATATTGGCAATCATTTCCCGCAGGGCTTCCTGGGACGCCGCCAACTGCCGGTTGGACTTATTTAACTCTTCCGTCCTCTGCTCCACCAAAAGCTCCAGGTTTTCGTTGATCCGCTCCACCTCATTGTGGGCCTTTGCATAATTTCGTGAGAGCATCGTACACTGGCAAAGAAGTAAGAACAGGTTCGGGGCAATTCCAGGCACAAAAAGCGCTCCCTCAAAAACCGTCTTCGACAGCGGGCCGAAGAAAATAAAGATGATTAAACTTAACAGATACAGAAGCCGGTACGGATCCCTGCCAATCTTCCCGCTTTTTATCACCAGCACCACTGAGATGCCATATGGCAGCAGCACCAGGAACATCCAGTTCACCGCCACCGCATAGGGAACGCTGCGGATGCAAATCAGCGCCATGGGCAGGATAAAACTGACTCCATAGACCGCTTGCAGGATGCGGCCCAGACGGACCGAGAACATACGCAGCAGAAAAATACAGATGCAAAGGTTCTGTAAGGTAAACAGTAGCAGAAACACCCGGTTCAGCACCGGCCCGATCCCGCCGGGCAGAAAATACTGGAACAGATTGTTGCTCTCCATGGCCAGGCGGACCGTCGTCACCAGACAGGTTACACTATATATGAGATAGATTTTCTCCCTCCGTCTAAATGCAAACAGAAACAGGTGATAGATGCCCATAAACAATATTCCGCCCAGGGCAAACGCAATCAAGAGCCTCTGCCAGAAAATATGATGGAGCAGCACCGTGTCGCGGCCGATGAGAAGCGGATAAAAAATACCGCTCCCATTCATATGGTAATTAGACGCCTGAACCACCAGCTCCACCGCGCCGTCCTGGGGCGCCACGGCCAGAAGGTCATTCCTCACACCGGGAGTCGTGCGGGCCGCCGAGTCTCCCGGATGCCCGGCCTCAAATACTTCTGTCCCATTGGCCCAGATGATGGAGGAGGACATGATCTCCGGCACATAGAGCATCAGCGGCCGGTCACTGGCGGTCCTGATATGCAGGCGGTATGTGGCATATCCAAGCCTCGGATAGCCCAGCTTAATCCATGGCCCGGGCAGGGAGATATACTCTATCCCCTCTGTCTGCCCCTGCTCAAAGTCCTCCGGGGTGTAGAGCCGTCCATAATAAAACTCCCATTCCCCATCCAGTGCATAGACGTCCGATTGAAAATCTGTCTCGCAGAAATCCAATACTCCTGCCCCCGCCTTTGGCCCTTCCGTGACGAATGGCTGGGATGCGGTGAACAGCATGGTGATACAAACCGTCAGTATTAAGGCTAACAGACATAGAAACCGTTTCATAATTTCGTCCTCGCTTCCGACCTGGGATGGAACTGATAGCCCTCCCCGCGCACCGTTTCGATGTTACCGACCAGATGGCCTGCCTCATCCAGTTTGCGCCGCAGCCTTGCAATATGTACTGCAACCGAATTTGTGGTATCCGGCTTCCCTGTTCTCCATACCTCTCTGTACAGTTCCTCCGGGGTTAAGATCCGGCCGGGGTTTCCTAAGAGATACAGGAACAAATCAAACTCTTTTTGGGACAGCAAAATCACATGGTTTCCTGCGGTCAGGCTCTGCTGATGATGGTCGATGATGAATCCCTGCATCACACTGCGCCGCACCTGTGCATAAACCCGGGCTGCCAGTTCCTTTAAGCTGTAAGGTTTGGTAATATAATCGTCCCCGCCGGCCATCAATCCCCGGATCTTATCCTCCTCATCGTCCATGCAGCTTAAAAACAGAATCGGCGCTGATGTAATATTGCGTACCGCCTGACATAGCTCAAATCCGTTGAGATCCGGCAGAAGTACATCCAATAGAATACAGTCATAGCTGCGCTGGCGCAGCAATTCCAGGCCGTCCTTGGCACAGACGGCCGTATCAACCTTGTACCCCCTGGCCTCCAGGTATTTTCGGTTTGTTCTTAAAATATCCGGCTCATCATCAACGGCCAGCAGCCAATACGTTTGCTCCAACAGGTCCCCTCCTCTCTTGCATCAGATGAACGAAAGTGTTCATCTTCCCTGAAACGACAATATGCGAACGGCAGGTGCCATTCGCATATTGTACTGCTTTTATTATATGGTTGATTTGAGCCTGTGTCAATAGAGAAGTGCATCCGCTTACCCACCTGCGGCCCGGTAAACAGCAAACTCATCCGATATATCCGCCGGTATCAGATTTTTTAGATAAGCCGTCTACACACCGATTGGTTTTTGCATACTCAAATGCGGAAATTATCCGTTCCCCTGCTTATCCTATCCATTCTACATGTGTAACCCCTTTATAGACGGTATCCCAATAATCCAGTTTAACATCCTTATGTATATTCTCTAAGGAGATATACAGCTTGGGTTCCTCACTCTTAGGTCCTTTTCCAAAGAACTCAGGCTGAAAATAGATACACAGTGATTTTTCATGGACAGCGCTAAAAATCCCTGTATTTTCCATGCCGAATACCGTCTGAAGATTGTCTGACGTTCTGAGAAGCGCCATGCAGTCTTCTTTGGGCATGTTTAAAAAATCGGCTCTTACAGTTTCTCCGCTGTCCCAATCGTTTGCCACGAATCCGTTTTCTATTATAATATCGTACAACTTATTGATATCGATGATATCCGTCAGGGTAATCCTTTTAACCTGCTTTATGTCAATGGTCGTGGTTACGTATTTTCTGTTTATACCGCTGTAGTCAAGCTCATCGTCACCGATTGTGCCAAAAATACAATATTGAATACTAATTATTTCCGGTGTTTCATATGTGATATTGCTCTGCAGCAATATATCCACATTCACGCCGCGTTGTTTCAGGCCATTTATTATCACCTTCACATCATCAATCTGACAAACTTAAACCAGCCGTCCCCTGCCTATCATGTTTCTCCCTCCCGCTTCTCGCCCGCCCGGCTTTTCCGTTCCGGTTATCTTTAAGTGAAATCCGTCCGCCGCATTTTAATGACTTGGAACCTGTCTCTATTCCTGTAATTCTAACATATAACATCCGTTTCGTCACTTATGTTAAAAAATTTTACCAGTTTGAAAGGATTCCCCTGCCCCATTCGTATTATAATTGAAATGAATGAAAGAAGGAGATTGAAAATAATGAAAATCAGAACTATAATGGCAACAGCAGCAACTGGAATCGTATTGGTATTTGCAGGCAGCAGCCTGGCGTTTGGAGCCGAGTGGAGCTGTCCGAGAGGATACGAAGACTGTACCGGTTATGAATACTGTACCACTCATGACCACGGAGACTGTGAGGGCCACTGGTCCGAGGACGGGAACTGGGTGTGCCCCGACGGTACACATAGCTGGTGCGCCTCCTCATCCGCAGGTTCTCCGGCTGCTTCAGCCTCCGGCAATTCGGACGGCAGAAGTTCCAACGGTCATCACAGTGAAAGCGGGAACCGCAGCGGCCATCACAACAGGCAGGGCTGCGGCTCACATCACAGATAAAAATTACTTTATGGAGAAACAATGCGGCAGGAATCGGATGTAGAGCAGACAATCGGCCAATATGCCGATATGGTGAAGCATATCTGCTTTGTCTATATGAAAAATGAAAGCGATACGGAGGACGTATTTCAGGATGTATTTTTGAAATACGCCCTTTTTTCCGAACCCTTTCAGTCTGAGGAGCACAGAAAAGCCTGGCTGATCCGAGTGACCGTCAACCGGTGCAAGGATGTGCTGCGCAGTTTTTTCCGCCGCAATACCTGTTCCCTGGAGGAGGCCATGGCCACGGCGGCGCCGGACGGTGACGAACATTCCGAGGTTCTGGAGGCCGTGATACAGCTTCCTGAAAAATATAAAATCCTGATCTATCTGCATTATTACGAGGGATATTCCTCCGTGGAAATCGCAGGTATTTTACATAAGAATGTCAATACGGTATATACGCATCTGGCAAGAGCCAAAGCGGAACTGAAAAACAGACTGGGAGGTGAGGAAGGTGAAACAGAAGATCCAAAACGCATTTGACGCCGTTAAATGTGATGATGCGCTGAAAGAACGCACACGCGCGGCTGTTGTCGGCGGAATGAGAAGAAAACAGCAGAAAAAAACGCACAGGAAACACCGTTTCACCTCACCCGGAATGAAATGGGCCATCTCCGCCGCCTGTCTCATGCTTCTTGTGGGAAGCGGGTTCGGAGGCTACAAGCTCTATTATACCGAGGCCGCCACCATCAGCATTGATGTCAATCCCAGTATTGAACTGGATATCAACCGCTGGGGAAGGGTCGTGGACGAGGTTCCCTACGGGGCGGACGGAGAAAATGTGCTCCGGGAAGTCTCCCTGAAGCATCTGGAATACGGGGAGGCCATGGAACGCCTGCTGGGCAGTGAGGCCATGCAGTCTTATCTGAAAAATAACGCCGTGGTATCCGTCACCCTGGAAAACAGAAATGGAAACAGCCGGCTCCTGGAAAATCTTCAGGCTTCCGTCGATACCGCCTTAGAACAGTGCCATGGGAATGTAACTGCGGAATATGCCAGTGTAGACAGCCATATGTGCAGCGAGGCACACAGCCATGGTATGTCCGTCGGCAAGTATTACGCCATCCAGGAACTTCTGGATGTGGATCCCATGGCTACCCTGGATGAGTTCAAGGATAAGTCCATGAAAGAGATCAGAGGGCATACGGAACATTGTGAACACAGGGCGGAACAGAACGGGAAGCGCCTGGACGGACAGACGGACCCGGATGCCGCCTCCGGTTCCACAGACGACGGCTGTATCCCTGACACCCGTGGAAAATGCCACAATAAGCATCACAACGGCCATAACTGACAAACAGAGCTAAACAGCCCGACAGCCCGGAGATTGGCGCAGAAAAGAAAGCAGGTGTAAAATGGATTATAAAATTTTACTGGTTGACGATGAAAAAGATATTGTAGATCTGTTGGAGGAAGTGCTGCAAAAAGACGGATTTCACTCGATTCAAAAAGCCTGCACCGGCATGGAAGCGCTAATCATCTGCCGGGAATTTCAGCCTGAGGTCATTGTTCTGGATATTATGCTGCCCGATATAGACGGTCTGGAGGTCTGCAAAAAGATCCGGGAATTTTCCTACTGCTCCATCCTCTTTCTGTCGTCTAAAAACGACGACATAGATAAAATCCTCGGCCTTTCCTGCGGCGGCGACGATTACGTCACAAAGCCGTTCAGTCCCCGCGAAGTGGTATTCCGTATCAAAGCCCAGCTGCGCCGCCAGCAGTATCAGACGGCCATTTCTGAAAACGGCACGGCCCCTCTGACCGCCGGACCGCTCACCCTTGACAGGGAAAGTGGCCGCGCCTTCAAAGACGGACGGGAACTCGGACTGACGGGACGGGAATTCCTGCTCTTATCGTATCTCATGGAAAATGCGGATAAAATCATCAGCAAGGAGCGTCTTTACGAACAGGTTTGGGGCGACTACAGCAGTATCTGCGACAACACGATTATGGTCCATATCCGGCACCTGCGGGAGAAAATTGAGGACGTGCCGTCTGCCCCCCGGCAGCTTATCACCGTGAAAGGTTTGGGCTATAAGCTCAAAAAAAGGATTGATTAGATGAGACGCTCAGGCTATCGCGCAATTTTCCATATTTATCTGATTTTCTTTCTGTCTCTGCTTGCGGCGCTCCTGCTTGCCGTCTGCCTTTTCTTCATGACGCTCTCCATCCGGACGCCCGACGGCGCAGTGAAAAGAAGTGACTGGCCCAAAACGTTTACAGAAGATTTCGCAGAACAGATTATATGGATCGACGGCGCGCCGCAGCCTACACAGGCCGGGATGGCGTTATTGCAGGACAATGGCATCGGCATCCAGATTTTAGCTTCCACCGGCCGTGAAGTGTTCGGCTGCCGGAAACCAGAACAGGCAGGTACCTCCTATTCCGGCCCGGAATTGCTGCGGCTCTTTCAGTCAGGGAAATCAGGCGGCGGCGAAACAGCCGCTTTTACCGGAACGGTCCGAGCCGCAGGAGAAGAATATATCTACATCCTATATTTTCCCGTGAATGTTTCCAGCGTTACAATGTATGTCAACGGAGAGCGGTTTGCGGGCGGTAAAACCATCATTTTACCCGTCTTGTCGGCACTGCTTCTGCTTGTGCTTATCTCAGGCCTTCTCTACGGTCTTTTTACGGTAGGCGCAATGAAGCGGCTGACGTCTGCCATTCAGGATATCAGCGTCCGCAGCTATCTTCCGGTTCAGGATCACGGGGTGTTCCATGATCTCTATGACGGTCTGAACCGGCTGGACGAAGAAATCAGGGCCGGCGATCATCTGCGGATACAGACGGAAAAAATGCGTAAGGAATGGATTGCCAATATCACCCATGATTTGAAAACGCCGCTCTCCCCCATCAAAGGATATGCGGAGATCATGCTGGAAACCGGCGGGGACGGTGAGCAATGCAGGCGTTATGCCGGTATCATACTGGAAAATGTTTCTTATATGGAAACTCTTATGGATGATCTGAAACTGACCTATCAATTGGAAAACGGAATGCTGCCCGTAAACCGCGAGGAGACGGATATCGTCCGTTTTCTAAAAGAGCTGGCAATTACCATTCTGAATACTCCGGAATATGAAAACCGCACAATCCATTTCGAAAGTTCCGGGCAAATGATTCCTTACTCCTTTGATCGGACTCTGTTGACAAGGGCTTTTCGGAATTTAATCATCAATGCATTTGTACATGGCGAAGAAGATACCGAAGTCTCGCTGCGCGTATCCTTCTCCGGCTCTTTGAACATTTATGTTGCCGATAATGGAACGGGCATGGAACCGGAGATGGCGGAACATCTCTTTGACCGCTATTACAGAGGGACGGATACGGGACAGAAGCCGGAAGGAAGCGGCCTGGGCCTTGCAATCGCCAGGGATATCATTGAGCTGCACGGCGGCTCCATTTCTGTTTCCAGTATCCCAATGGCCGGAACCACATTTCAGATCGAATTTCCATCCCCTTAAGGTTAATTAAGGTTGCCTGAAAAGCAGATTAAGGTTGGCAGACTATTATTATTTTAATGATAGCTGCCAACCTTTTTTCTGCATTCAAGGAGGTCTTATTTTGAAAATCATCTGGAAATATATTCTCACAAACGTCAAAGAAAGAAAAATGCGGACCGCTGTCATGCTTCTGTCCGTCTTACTTTCCTCCACCCTTCTTCTGGTGTCGTTTTCCATCGGCGCATCGTATGAAAGCGCACAGAGGAAAATGGCCCGCGGGATGGCCGGAAGCGCAGCCCTGTCCGTAACCGCGGCTGAGGGAAATGTCGATATCGGCATCCTGCCGGAACTGCCGTCGGTGGACGCCGTTGTCGGGGTGCTGAAGGGGACTGCCCTTTATCACGAGAACGGTTATTATGAAACCATTGATTTGATAGCGGCCGATCTGGCCCTGCTCAACCAAATCAACCCTCCCCGATTCGTAGACGGGGAACAAATTGAGGGTTTCACCGGCAATAAAATTATCTTACCGGACCGCTTTACATTAAAATACGGGATTGAGGCGGGTGACACGGTTACGCTGCAGATTAACGGGCAGCCGGTTCCTTTCGACGTGGAGGCAGTTGCCGCCTATGATACGGTTTTTCTCCGGCATACAAGAGGGGCGACCGCTCTTCTGCCCCTGTCCACCCTGTCCGGTCTGTCAGGCCGGGAGGGCGGATACACCGAACTGTTAATTAAGCCGGCCGAAGGGATTTCTGCCTCGGAACTGAAACACGAGCTGTCGGCGGTTCTGCCTGACGGCGGATACCGTGTGTCCGAAGTGGTTGACGAGGCGCAGCTCTTTGCGGATGCACGGCAAAAATCCATGCCGTTTTTTCTGATCAGCTTTTTCTCCCTGACGGTGAGTGTTTTCATCATTTACAGCAGCTACAAGGTAATTACCCTGGACCGCCTGCCCGTAATCGGCACGTTCCGCAGTATCGGGGCAACGCAAAGGGCCGTGACCCGCATTCTACTGCTGGAAAGCGCACTGTACGGAGTCATGGGCGGCCTGATGGGCATTCCGGCGGGCATACTCGTCCTGAAACTGATTCTGCGGGGAATGGGACAATCCCTTTCGCAGGGAATCGAGATTCCGGTTGTCGTCTCTTTGTTCAGTATCATTTTTTCCTTTGCGGCTGCGGTAATGGTATCCCTGCTCTCCGCATGGCTCCCGGTGCACCGGGCAAGCCGGCTGCCGATTAAAAATGTTGTGCTCGGCAGCGTGGAAGAAAAACATATCCCCCGGCGCTATACGGTGGGAACTGGCATTGCGCTTTTTATAATCTCAGTGCTTCTGCCGAAACTGGCCTCTCCAAAAGCGCTGTATCCGGCCGGCGGATTTTCCCTGCTGGGGCTGATTGCCTCAACCATTCTGCTTGTTCCGCTACTGACGGACATGAGCGCGGCGGGCCTGGAACATCTTTACGGCGCTGTCCTGGGAAACGAGGGATGGCTTGCCGCCCGGAATATGCGGGGCAACCGGAATACTTCGCAGAATATCACGCTGCTTTTTATCAGCATTTCCGCTGTAATCGCCATCACCGCCGTGGGGGATTTCGTGACCGCCTACATCGGCGACGTATTCAGGGACGCTGAAATTCAGGGCTTTGCGGATGGGCAGATGAAACCGGAATTTATTGAACAGGTTAAGGAAATGGAGGGGATTGAAAAAGTGCTTCCCCTTTACGTGTATAAAAATGAAATACAGGCGGACGGCAAGACCTTCAGCCGTCTGGAAGCAACCGATCATCTGGAAAGGTACAGCTCCATGCTGGCGCTCCAATATACGGAAAGAGGGATGGAAGAAAAAGCGGTTACAGCCTTTGACGGCGGACGGGCCGTTCTGTTAAGTGAAAGCTGCATGGAACGCACCGGCTTTTCCATCGGTGATACACTTCCCCTGTCCCGCGGTGCCGGACAGAATAATTATCTTGTAGTCGGCAGCTTCAAATCAAGGGCTACGGATGTAGAGGCGGTCATTTCTTCCACATATGCCACAGCCGATTTCAGCCCTCCTTCCTATGGTTTCCTTGCCTATACCGCCGCAGATCCCGAAGCAATTATGGTGCAAATCCGCGCTCTGTTCGGCGAAACACCAAACTGGAGCCGGACGGTGAAGGAATTTAACGCGGACGCCCTGTCTACCGTAGGAGCTTTTTTGCAGCCCATGCACACCATGACCTTTTTTATTTTCCTGCTGGCGGCCGTGGGCGTTATTAATAACCTGCTGATCAACTGCATCCAAAAACGGCGGAGCATTGCCATGTACAAGTCGGTGGGGCTTTCCAACCGGCAGAATATAAAAATAACGGTGATTGAGGGATTTTCGGCCGGTCTTATTGGGGCGGCCCTGGCGGTTTTTGTTTCCTGCATGGAAATTCAGACCATTTTCCTTGTGGCCGGACCAAAAATTTCAATGGCGCCGGAACTGGATGCCGCTATCTTCCTGCGCGCCGGTATCATGGGAATGATTGTGACTCTGCTTGGCTCCGTTGTTCTTGTTTTTAAGAGCCGCAGTATGGAACTGGTGGAGGAAATCAAATTTGAATAATATACAATAACAGGAGGTTTTATGAAACAGACAGCCGCAAACATTGCCGTGGAGGGAAAACATATTGTAAAAGAGTTTCGTCTCGGCGGCGAAACCATAAAGGTACTCAAAGATATTTCGTTACAGGTTATGCAGGGGGAATTCGTATCCGTCATGGGGCCGTCCGGTTCCGGAAAAAGTACGCTGCTCTATATTCTTGGCGGCCTGGACGTTCCCACAAGCGGCCAGGTTCTTTTGAACGGCACGGATATTTCCCGTCTGGGGGACGAAAAAATGAGCCGCATCCGACGGCAGAAAATCGGCTTTGTTTTTCAGTTCTATAATCTCATCCCTAACCTGAACGCAGAGGAAAATATCATGCTTCCGCTGCTTCTGGACGGCAAAAAGACAGGGGGCTGCCGAAAACAGCTTGATCAGATTATCAGTCTCGTCGGCCTGTCCGAACACAGGAAACACACTCCCCGCGAGTTATCCGGCGGCCAGCAGCAGCGTGTGGCAATTGCCCGCGCCCTGATTAACAGCCCGGAGATTCTTTTTGCCGACGAGCCTACGGGAAATCTGGACAGCCGGACCGGGGCCGGGATTATGAATCTTTTGAGAGAGATTAACAAAAACACCGGCCAGACAATCATCATGGTGACACATTCCCCCGAAGCGGCTGAAAACAGCAGCCGGATCATTACCGTGCAGGATGGAAAAATAAAATAAAGAAGGTAAAATAGCACATGTCATTCCGCTTTTCCTCCGAACGGATCGAAAAATGCCGGGGCCTTATAACGGCCCCGGCGTAAAATCATGAACTATCTTCCGTACTTTACTCCTCTTTTCCATATCCAAGAAGAGGCAGTACATTCATCGGATGATCCAGTATCACCAGTGACGCCTTCTCATCCAGATAGTGCTTCTGCTTATGGATAATGACCAGATGTCTTCCCTCAAAATACTGAATGTAATGATGGAACACTTCGGAAGCAAGGGTCGTCCCCAGCAACAGTAATGTATCGGCTTTTGTAATCTCCTCCGTGGTGCTTGTCATCTTCTGGCTGTCCACCATCTCTCCGAACAGGGAAATCATCGGCCGGACGGGGATCCTGCAGACTTCGCAAAGCGGTACGTGTTTTGCATTCATTATGTAGGAAACAGGGTATTCTTTCCCGCATCTGGGACACTGGTTCTGGTAGATACTTCCATGCAGGTTGATTACATGTTCGCAGCCTCCCCTGCGCGGCTTGTCATAGATGTTGCTGTTGATTACGCTCTGAAGTCTGCCCGCCCGCTCCATGGCCGCCAGTGCCGGACCGGTAGCGGTGTCATGCGGCATATGATGAAGCATTTCACTTTTGTAAAATTCAAAGAACTGTTCCGGCCGTGTATTATAGAAGGTAGCCGAATACAGCTCTTCCACGCAATGGCCGTAGCGGCTTTCTATGTCGTAGGCTTTATCCTGCTTTTTTATCCCTGTAAATCCGCCCTCCTCCATCATGCCGGAGCCGCAAAGCGCCACAGTGTACGTACTTTCTTCCAGAATTCTCTTTAGCCGTTCAATTTTTTTCTTCATAGCAATGCCCCCTTCGGTTCTATCACCTTCTTTTATTATAACATTTTGCCATATCACCCGCAAGCCCGGCATTAGATGAATGTCCCCGGCATTAATGGTTACTGTTCACTCCGTGCCCAGTAACACGCTGCGCGATGCACAGAAACGGCAAAAAACGCCGTTGATTGTAATGAAAAGTCCGCATCGCGCACTTTTCGTTGCGTCGCGCCGCAACCCTCGGATTTGACCCAAGGGGGCCCGCTGTCTGTGACTTTCGCTGCGCTCCACTCACAAAAAACACCTCGCGGAATACTACCTGTGAACAGTAACTATCAATGGCCTCAAATCCGATGCATTCCCCGAAAAGAAGGGCGCTGTATCCGTGCAGACAGCGCCCTTCCTTCCATATCATATTTTTTTACCTGAACCACTCTCTCATCGTATCCAGCACCTTCACCAGTTCCTGTTCCGTGATGATATAGGGAACCATCGCATACATATAATTTAAAAACGGACGGCTGAATACGCCCCGTTCGTATGCAAACTGCTGATATCCCTCCAACACGGCAGGATCATGGACCTCTACACAGACACAGCCTCCCATGATACGAACCTCTTTTATGCGGCTGTCCGTAAAGCCTCCCATCTCCCTCCGGGTAATATCGGTAATCCGGCTGATCTTTGATATGTAATCCTCTTTTTCAAAAAGCTCGATGGACTTTAACGCCACGCTGCAGGCCAGGGCATTTCCCATGAAGGTGGGTCCATGCATCAGCGCAAGGGCGGGATCGTCGCCGTAAAAGCCCTGATATACCTTATGGTTCGCCACCGTAACCGCATGTCCGATATACCCTCCCGTCAGGGCTTTTCCCAGGACCAGGATATCCGGGCATACGAGATCTGCGACAAAACGGAATCCGGTCCGTCCAAATCCGGTGGCGACCTCATCAAAAATCAGGAGTACATCGTACTCGTTGCACAGTTCCCTCGCCCGCTCTAAAAATGAGATATCGTACATCTGCATTCCCCCCGCGCCCTGAAGCAGCGGCTCCACAATAAAACAGTTCAAATCATCATGATGCATTTTAAACGCTTCCTCCAGGGCCGGAATCTCCGTTGGAATATGAATCACATCCTTCTTTTCCCCAAATGCAAAATGGTAGTCCTCATCGTCTCCCACTTCCATGGCCTTAAACGTGTCCCCATGGTAAGAGCGGGTCAGGGAGAGTACCTTATTCCTGGTCTTTTTGCGGTTTGTATTAAACTGCAGCGCCATTTTAAGAGCCACTTCCACCGCCACACTCCCGGAATCGGAATAAAAACAGTAATCCAGATCCCCGGGCAGCCACTCCTTCAGTTTTTCAGACAGTTTTTCCACCGGCTCATGGGTCAGTCCTCCTAGCATGACATGGGCAAACCGGTCCGCCTGGGATTTGATTGCCTCCGTCAGCGCCGGATGCTTGTAACCGTGGATGACGCTCCACCAGGAGGAAACGGAATCAATTAGTTTCTGATCCTCCGTGTAAAGATAAACGCCCTCCGCATTGACGACTTTGTAGGGCGGCTTCATTGTTTTCATCTGCTGATATGGATACCAAATCATTTCTTTACCTTCTTTCCTATTCGTACAGGGATGCAAGTTCATCTGCGTCCATGTCAAGCTCCGTATCACCGTCTTTGACGCAGGCCAGCACCTTAAGTCCCGTCATGGATTCGCACATCCTCCGGTTATCTTCCTCCATCACATTCCCTGTATGGAAATGGTTAAAAATGATTCCTTTTACCGGAATATCATGGGCGCGCATATATTCGCAGGTAAGGACCACATCGTTAATTGTGCCGAGTCCCGCATCTGCAACAATCAGGCAGGACAGCTTCAGTTCTCTGATAATATCCTCCAGCTGGATTCTGGCCTCATCAAAGCAGACCGGACATACAATACCGCCGCTCCCTTCCATCGTTACATAGTCGTAATTGCGGCAGACAGCCTCAAAGCCCTCTCTGACCACCTGCAGCCGAACCGGATTTCCCTCGATTCTGGAAGCAAGGTGGGGAGAATATGCAAGCTCATATACATAAGGACACATTTCCCCGAGCGGCTGGGCAATTCCCGAAACATTCTTTACGGTCCACGCATCACCCGGAATCAGATTTCCGTCTCCGCCGCGGCTGTTCCCGCTCATAGCCGCTTTATAATATGCCGCGTTTCTCCCGCTTTGGCTCAGCTTTTTCACAATCAGGCCCGTCACAAAGGTTTTCCCGATGTCTGTTCCGGTTCCCGTAATAAAGATATTTTTACTCATATTTAGTCACCTCATCCTGTAATTCTTTCATCGCTTTGGTGGAATCTGCCTTCTTTTAGCCTTATCTCATTCGTTTCATAACCGGCTGAATCCGCTTTACCAGATAAGCTGCCAAAATACATAAACAGATATCTCCCGGGACTGCTAATATAAAACAGTAAAGAAACAGCGGCCATACTCCTATCGGCGTGTTTATCACAAAATTACAGATAATATAGTAATAAACCATCCCCACCCCATAGACGATGAAAAGCCCCGTAAAGTTTGCTGCCAGGAGTTTTTTCATTGTCAGCGGATTCCCGCGTTCAGCCATCTTTCCCGTCGCATAACTGGCCAGACAGAAGCCGATCAGATAGCCAAAGCTCGGCTTTAAAAGATACCAGATTCCTCCGCCCTCCGCGAAGATAGGCAGCCCCGCAAGACCAAGCGCCATATACAGAGCCACACTGACCGCCCCGTTTTTGGCTCCCAGCAAAAGCCCCGCAAGCATGGTAAATAGAAACTGCAGCGTAAAAGGCACCACGGGCACCGGAATTTTAATAAACGCCCCTACCGCGATCAGCGTTGTAAACATCGCCGTATAGGTAAGATTCAGTACTGGTGAGTACCTCAGGGTTTTCTCTGCTTTTTGTAACATGTTCTCCTCCTTTAGTTCCTGTTTGATTAGATTTATCCAAATGTAAACTTATTTTCAATATAGGTTCACATTTAGATAAATCTTACCAATTGCAGGCCAAATTGTCAACATTTTATTTTTTATGGTTAACAAATAGTTTTTAATCATAAAGCAGGATTATAATTGAGAAATGAAAATACTGCCAGGGAACGCCTTTTGTTCACCGTCTGAGAGTTTCTTCTGAGATTTTATATTGGTTTCAGTATTGGAGTTAGAATTGGCTTTCGATTTGATGTTGGATTTGATGTTGGATTCAATATTAGAATTAGAATTAGAATTACGAAAAGTGCTGCCGGCACAAAGGTCGCAGCAGCACTTTTCAAACGATGTATCATCTATGACTCCCTTACCAGACCCTCGTGGGCCAGCTCCAAGCTCTCAACAGCAATTTCACAGGAGTCTGCATTGAAATCAGGCACCGAATATTTGGCAGGCCATGCGTTGGTAATCTTCCACACCGCAGCCACATTCTGCATCTCATCGAGCAGGCTTACAGTCACGGTCTTTCTCTCCACCTCACCGGCTGTCCCCTTCTCCATCCAGCCGTAAACGTCCTTTCCTTCGATCACCCCATTCTTCAGGGTGATGGTGCCATATTTACGCAGTCCCGCCACCTTCATCGGCGTCCCTGCCGCCATATCTCCTTCCCTGTACTCAATCGGTTCCACCGCCGCGTCGAAACCGGAAACCTCACTGAATTTTCCCGCCTCCAGTCCATCGATTTCCAGCCTAAAACGGAATTTCGCCCTTGGATATACTGTCATAATAATGCCCCTTCCTCATTTCTTTTTTCTGTGTTTCAAATACTATTGCACTTTCAACGCTCCATTGCCTCCTCTTGCTGCCTGGAATCACCCGTTTTTTGGGTAATTCTGAAAATTATAAATTCAGCAGGTTTGACAGGAGCAACTCCAATCACACAGATTAACCTTCCATTGTCAATATCATCCTGAGTCATTGTGCTTTTTCCTATGTTGACACAAAACGCCTCATCAGTTGTAGTTCCAGCAAGGGCTCCGTCTCTCCAGAGGCTGGTGAGAAAGGCCTCAATGGTTCTCTGGACCCTGTTCCAGAGTATTTCATCATTCGGCTCAAATACTGCCCAGTTAGTACTGGCTTTTATGGATTCCTCAATAAAAATAAAAAGGCGCCTTACATTGATATACTTCCATGCCGTGTCGCTGCCGGCCGTCCTGGCTCCCCAGACGCAGATTCCCTGTCCCGGGAACGACCTGATTAAATTAACGCCTTCCGGATTCAGAATGTCCTGCTCCCCCTTTGTAAACTGTATGTCCAGACCCACGCAGCCACTGACCAACTCATTGGCCGGCGCTTTATGGACGCCTCTCTCATTATCGCTTCTTGCATATATTCCAGCCACAGAACCGGAGGGCGGTATCTGGATATTTTTCTTGTCCAGCGAATCATAAACAGTCAGCCACGGATGGTAAAGGGCCGCGTAAGACGAATCAAAGATACCCCTGTGGTTTTTGATATCCTGTACTTTTCTGGCATCCTGAGGAATATCAAGGACAGCAAAACGGCTGGCCAAATTCTCACAATGTGCCACAAGGGAAAGCTGCACCTTGGGATCGGTGATTCCCGGGACCGCCATGATGGATACGGTATCATTATCCAGAAAGGCCTGTATTCCGGTTCTCTTCCCGACGCCCTTATCCTCGCCGATAAAATCATCTGCCTTCATTTCCAACACATTTCCATTGCTCCCTCCGGAAAGACTGATGGACACTGCCGCCTCCTGCCCCTTCAGCAGACGTTCAAATGGGGTTTTTATCTTCTCTTCCGTCTCCCCCATATACATGACGGATACGAGATTGGATTTAGCCGTCTCCACAAAGCCCGGCGCCTCCCTGTTGAATGAGAGATTGTCATAGTTCTCCACCTGGTCTTTATAACGGACTTCCATGGAAAATTCACAAGTGGATATAGTCTTCCCGGGTAAAAGACTCTTATCCACCACGTCCTCTTCAAACTCTTTCTCAAAGATCAGAATATTATCACGGCTCTTAACTACCCGGTTTATTACCGTCTCCGTACCGTCGCAAAATGCAACGACGTCTCCTTTCATAAATCCGGATCCGTTCTTGACAGTATAGCACTTACCGGACGCCGTCTCAATCACCTCTAAAATCTGGGTTTTCGCCTTACTGGACGGAACTATGGACACCCTTATGCCGTTCCCCCAGAGACCCGGTTCTTTGGCTTTCAGCGATAGGACCGGGGGCTCCCCTGCCGGTGCGGCTCCTTCGGCGCAGACCGCATCCTGCGGCGCCACCCTCATCACAAAACAACGCGACCCTCCGTTGCGAAAGAAATACTCCACAGCATAAGCGAGAAACCGGTAATTGCCAAACACAGATGCCGGAAGATAACCTCCATAATTCCTAATAAATTCCGCAAAATTTGTAATCATCCTGGGAGAGCCTTCAACCGGCCCTCTCTCGGCCACACCGATAAAACCGGCCGTGCTGGTTCCAACACCCTCTGTCAGTCTTGCATCGGAATCAAACTCCTCCACATAAACGCCTGGTGATAAATACTCTGCCATATTTTTCTCCTTTCATCTTCTTTTTACCGGCAGCTGTCCTTTTTCCCTGAAAAGAAATATCCCCCTATGAATGAATTCCTGATAATGATGATAGATTCAGAGAATAAGACGCAGGCAGAACCAGCCGTCCGTGGCCTTGTATCTCAGATATGCACGGTTTTTCTCTGCAAAAGCCGCAATGCTCTGTGTCCCCAGCCCATGCCCCGCCTGTTCCGTGACCGGCCGCCCTTTTTCTTCATCGATTCTTACCGTACCTGTAAATGTATTGGCGATTTCCAGAAAAAACTGCCTCCCCTCCATTCTGCCCCTGACCTTAATCATGCGTTCCTCTCCCTCGGGAATCTTGCGGCAGGCGATGCAGGCATTTTCAAGCGCATTGGAGATGACAACGGCAAATTCAATCGGATCATTCTGAAGCGTTTCAGGAAGGGTCAGGAGAACATCATAGAGGATACCGCTGCTTTCGGCACGGCCCTCATACTCCGACAGAATGGAGTCGATCAGGATATTGCCCGTATAGGTCCTGTTCTTTTTATTGACCGATTCTAAGGACAGTTCCAGTGAATTCATCAGTTCTCCCGCCTCCTTCAAATCCCCCTGCTCCACGCAGGCCGATAAAAGCATGATATAGTGGCGCATATCGTGGCGGAGAATGTCCAGTTCCTTTCCTGATTCCCTGGCAATTTCAAGCTGTTTCTGGAGAGAAAACATCTGCGCCTGCAAAAGATCATAACCGGACTTCATTCTGTACTGCTCCTGTATACTGCAAAAAGTAAAATACAGCACCACATAGATGATCCCGGCTGCAAAACAGAGCACCAGCCCAATCATCTTCACTTCCCGGTCATGGTACATATTTCCTGACCACAATACGCTCCCCAATAAAATACAGAACATGACAGGGATGGCAGACAGCCTGTGCCATCCCGTTTCGATCCCATCCATGACCGTAAAAAAGGGACGGCGGAAATAATGATAGGTAATGATCAGCATGAAAAGATAAACGGCAGATTTAATCAGCAGCCTGTATGCTATGACCGTAGTGCCGAAGATTTCCGCTATGGCGTTTCCGATGAACATAGACAAAGATACACTGAAGCAGATAAAGATAGATTTTCCTCCCTGATACCTGGGAAGAAACAGGTAAAGAAACAACAGGGTGGCAAAATTAAGCACGGACACAATATCCCTTGCTCTATTGACCCCCATGCGGCTGCAAACCAGAAAATCCAGCGCCAGCAGAGCTGAAATTGAGGCCGCGCCGATACTTATGGTTTTCTTACGGGAATAACGCCAGTCTTTCGTCAGCATATAAACCTGAAAAAAAGATAAGGGTGTGGTAATCAGGGTATTGCAGATTTCAAATATTTCATTCAGCGTCATGATTTCCTCCCGTTTCTTCATCGCACTTGTCTGTCATTTTATTCCATTATATCTTTTGGGGATGGCACTGGCAAGTTTTTTACCCGTAGGTCTTCTATTCCATCTGGAACGTTTTTCGGTTTTCTCCATATAAAAAACTCTGCAGCCCGATTCGGTGCAGAGTTTTTTCTGTCTTTCAGTCTGTATTTAGCTATCAGGCGCTGTCATCCGGTATCCGGAAATTAAAACGTTTCCTATTTTCCAAGCGCCTCGAATTTATTTACAATCGTCAGCAGCAGATCCACTACTTTATCCATGGACTGGACCGGAATAAATTCATATCTTCCATGGAAATTATAGCCGCCCGTGCAGAGGTTCGGGCATGGAAGCCCCATATAGGACAGCCTGGCTCCGTCTGTGCCTCCCCGGATCGCAGAGATCTCTGGAGTGATGCCGTTCTCTTCCATCGCTTCTTTGGCAATGTCGATCAGGTATTTGTAAGGTTCGATCTTTTCCTTCATGTTATAGTAGGAGTCCTTTATCTTGACCTCAACGGTCCCCTCGCCGTACTTTTTATTCAGGTAGTCTGCGGCTGCGGCAAATAATTTCTTTTTCTGCTCAAACTTCTGCATATCGTGATCGCGGATCAGATAATCCATCTTGGCATTCTCCACGTCTCCGGCAAACTGGTCGAGATGGAAAAAGCCCTCATAACCCTCCGTGTACATCGGATTCTCAAAAACGGGAAGCAGGCTCTGGAATTCCATTCCGATTAAAACGGCGCTCTTCATCATGTTCTTGGCTCCGCCCGGATGGATTCCAACACCGCGCACATAGACTCTGCCGGATGCCGCGTTGAAGTTTTCGTACTCCAGCTCCCCTAAAGGACCTCCGTCTACCGTGTAAGCCACATCCGCCTTAAAACCTTCCACATCAAAGAAATCAGCGCCTCGGCCAACTTCCTCATCCGGAGTAAAGCCAATCTGGATTGTGCCATGCGGCACTTCGGGATGCTCTAAAAGCCATGCGGCCATTGTCATAATCTCGGCTACGCCCGCCTTGTCGTCACCGCCAAGCAGTGTTGTCCCGTCGGTCACAATCAGGTCTTTCCCTTCACAGTCCGCCAGGAATGGGAAATCCTTCACCCTCATGACAATATCCTTTTCCTCATTCAGAACAATATCCCCGCCGCTGTAATTCTCCACGATTCTGGCCTTCACATCCTTGCCGGACAGGGCCGGAGAAGTATCCATATGGGCGACAAACCCCAGAGAAGGCACTTTCTTATCCGTAGTTGCCCCGATTGTCGCATAGACATAGCCATTCTCACTCAAACGGACATTCGATGCCCCCATCTCTTCCAGTTCCTTCACCAGCTCTTTTGCCAGCACGAGCTGTTTCTCCGTGCTCGGAACCTGCTCCATCTCGTCTTTTGACTGAGTGTCAAAGGAGACGTACTTTAATAAACGATCTGCTGCTTTGCTCATACCTTCACCTCATAGTTTTTATTGAAAGAAATTCCATATATTACGGTTATCGCTGCAATTTGCTTTCCCGCCGGAAACTCGGTCCGCGAACGGCAGCTCATGTCCACACACATCAGATATTATACTACATATTTCTTCAGGAAAAAAGGGATATTAGAGATTTAATTGAGATGCGAGGACGCCTCTGTAAGACGGCGGACGGGGTGGTGGGAGGGTGTTTATGAGTCTTCAGTCCCGGTTTATAGGTTGTGGTGAGGGGGAATACGGAGAAAAAAATTCCTGCGGGGACACGCTCCCGCTTGTGAAGCGCACAGCGGATGCTAAGCTCGTGAGGGACCTCGCTAAGCACCGGCGGGCTTCAAGGTCACCCTCCGGAAAGTTTTTCTCCTCCTTCCCCCGGGCAGGTTGTCGACGGGACTGAAGACTCAGCGTAGGTGATTGCCCCGTCCGCCGGCTTCAGGGGATGATTGTCTCTTTTGTCAAGCGCGGGGAAGGTATAAGAACAAATCAGTGGCCGCAGGCCGTGGTTCGGGTGGCGAAAACCTTCGCGTCTTCAGTCCCGGGCCATAACCTTCCTGTGGGGAAGAAGGGAGAAAAAGATTCCGGAGGGAACCTGGGAGTTCATTGGTACTTACCGAGGTCTTTCCGAGGTTAGTACCACTATGTACTCCAAAGAGCGCAAGCGTTTCCCGCAGGAACTTTTTCTGCCCTGATTCCCCACCCGCGACAACCTATAAACCGGGACTGAAGACTCAATATACACCCTCTCACCATCCCGAACCCCGACCTAACGGCGGGGTTCTCATTCCTCATCTCTCATCTCCAAATCTCTCTGGATCGGTTCCAGATAATTCACGTAGATATCGCGGTAACTCCTGATTTTCCAGGATTTATCCAGCTCGTCATATGTAAAGCTCTTTCTTCCCCCCTCCTGCATCCTCATCCAGAACCGGTTCAGTTCCCGGAAGGGGACATAGTACATCTCATCTTTTGCGGTAAAATAAAGGATGATGAAGGCGACGCCGCCCTGTTCTTCGAATTCTTCCATGAAGGCAACCTGATGGGCGTGGACGTTCTGAAGGGGAAATGTCGACACCGCGCATTCTTTGGCGTCAAAACAGACCGGCACCCCCTGGACCGCGCCGATATAATCTACTGTGCTCTTCTGGTCAAAATAGGCCATTGTGATATGGCGGCTTTCCTTGTCGATGCTGACCGGCGTGATCGGGGTCGGTATCTTCTGGATCAGCGCCAGCCTCTTTTCCCGATAACTGTCGTTTGTATGATTGATGAGCTCCTCCAGCGTCGATCCGCGGAGGCCTCTTGTATTCCAGGTTCCCATTCGTGATATTCTCCTGCTATTGCTTTTTCTCCATCTCCGTCGTCATCGCGTCAAACTCCGCGGGCGGTTTTGCCGTGAATTCCCGGCCGCTTAAACCGGACAGCGGCTCCTCCATCCGGGACGGCATTACGAGCCTCCAGGCATGGAGCATCTGGGATTTGACACCGTATTTTTCCTTCACGGCGGCATTGAGCCTCGGATCTCCGTATTTGTAATCCCCGGCGATCGGATGGCCGATGGAGGCCAGATGCGCCCTGATCTGGTGGGAGCGCCCCGTGATCAGCTTTACCTCTAAAAGTGTATGTTTACCGTCGCTTAAAAGTGGACGGTACAGCGTCCTGATGGGCAGCGCGTCCTTCTCTTCGTGATTTAAAACCTTTACCTGGTTGGTCTTTTCGTCTTTTTTCAGGAAACCAGAGATTTCCTTCGTCCCATCCACTTTTCCCTTTACGATACAGAGATAGTATTTCCCGATGGTTCTCTCCTTAATGGCCTTCGACATGATTTGCAGGCCGGGAAGCGACTTACCCGCTATGACAATGCCGCTGGTATTTCGGTCCAGCCGGTTGCAGACGGATGGACGAAACTGGCGCATCTCTTCCCCGGTAAGCTGTCCGCTGTCCAAAAGATAATCGATCAGATATTCCACCAGGGATTCGTCACTGTCCTTCGCTTTCTGGGACAGCATTCCGGCCGGTTTATTAATCAGGATAATATCATTGTCCTCATATACCACGTCGAGCTTTGTCTTCTTCACCTTTTGAATCTTTACTTCGGAAAATTTTTCGATCGTTTCGTCGGAAAGAAAGAGCTTCACCTCGTCGCCCTCGGAAAGCTTCTCGGAGCCATCGCATTTTTTTCCGTTCAGGGTGATGTTTTTCTTTCTCAGCATCTTGTAGATAAAACTTTTTCCCGCCAGATTCAGGTACTTGTAAAGCAATTTATCGAGCCTCTGCCCGGCTTCGTTTTTTGTTATTTTTACGACCTGCATCCTCTTTATTTCTCCGTTTCGTCTCTTCTTACTTTACTGTCCGCTTATGTATTTACCGCCGCAGTTTCCTACATGCACAGGCTCTTCATCGTGTTGACGGCGTACTCCACACTTCCGTCGTCCTCGTACTCGGAGGCCGGTTTCAGGCTCTTAAGCCTTTTATCAAATGTGCTCAGTTCCTTAGTGATTTTCATATTCGGATCCAGCCTTTGGGACACCAGGATATCATTTAACGATTTTTCGGCCTCCTGGATATTCACCCTGGGATTGATGCAGTAGGCATAAATGCCGGTCGGATGGACCGCTACGGCGTCCATCGGCAGCACGTAGTCCTTCGTTGTCAGCACCATGTCGTAGAGCATCGGAAATTTCTCTTCATAGACGGAGTATTTTTCATAGAATTCCCTGGACGGTGTCTTGTATTTCATAATCGCCACCAGCGGTGAAGCCAGGTTCGCGGCAGGAAGCACCGTGACGACGGCCATGACGGTCAGAATATTCTTAACCGCCTGGCTGTCCGTAAAATAACGGGCCGCAAGCTGAGCGATAATAAACGCGGCCAGAATCGATATCAGGAAAATATGCTTTCTCTTAAAACTGGTACGGTAGCCGTACTCCCCTTTTTTACTTTTTTTCACTTTCGTTCTCCTCTTCCGGTTTTACCACCTGTTTTGGTGAAATGCATGACATGATTTTAAGAATGAGACTGTGCGGCACGGCCTTGCACATCAGACGGAAACTTTTCATCACAAACCCGTAGACGGAGACCGGCTTTCCCATCAGGCTGTCACGCACCGCCAGCTTCACCACTTTCACCGGATCCGCCATGGTCAGGCGCTTGTAGAGCGGAATACGTCCCGTTGTCTCCGCTATATCGAAAAACTCGGTTTTCACCGGGCCCGGACATACCGCCGTGACATAGATACCGCGCTTTTTAAGTTCCTCACCGAGGGCGCGGCTGTAACTTAAGACAAAAGCCTTGGTCGCCGCATAAACGGCAAAGCCGGGCTGCGGCAGGAAGGACGCCGAGGACGCATACTGGATAATTCGGCTGTTTTTGCTCATATAAGGCAGAACCATATGGGTGACGACGCAGAGAGCCTCGCAGTTCAAGCGCACCATCCCCGTCTCATCCTTTAATGCAACGCTTCCGACGCTGCCTATCTTTCCGTAACCGGAGGCATTCACCAGAATTTTGACATCCGGCTGTTCCCTCCTAAGCGCCTCGGAAAGCTCGGAAAGCTGGGTCTCATCCGTGAGATCAACCGCAAATTTCCGAACCGGGACCGGAAGCTGTTTTTCCAGCTCCATAAGCCGGTCCATTCTTCTGGCAACCAGCCAGATTTCTCCAAAGCCGGCAAAGCGATCCGCCAGCTGTACCGCCGTCTCCCGGCCCATGCCGGAGGAAGCTCCCGTTACTATTGCTATCTTCATTCCGTATCACCTTCCTGATTTTTTATGCACATTCCTGATGGTCTTTTTCTTTACCGGTTTGGCTGCTTTTCCGTCCGGCCTTCTGCCGGCTCTTCCATCCGGTTTCCCATCTTCTTTTTTTCTGCCGTAATTCTGATAACCCGTCTGTCTCGGCCGGATCAGGCACTTTTTATCAAAGCCGATGAGATCGGTTCTTCCGGCTGCCTTAAGGGCCTCCATGACCAGTTCATAGTTCTTGGGGTTCCTGTACTGGATCAGCGCTCTCTGCATTGCCTTCTCGTGGGGATTGGTCGGCACATAGACTTTCTCCATTGTCCTCGGATCGTATCCTGTATAATACATGCAGGTGGAAAGCGTGGACGGCGTCGGATAGAAATCCTGCACCTGCTCCGGCATATAGCCCAGATCCCTCAGATATTCCGCCAGCTCCACCGCCTCCGTAAGCGTCGAGCCGGGATGGGAGGACATCAGATAGGGAACAAGGAACTGTTTCATCCCCAGCTTCTCATTCATCCTCGCGTATTCCTTCATAAACTGCCGGTATACGCTGTTTTCCGGTTTTCCCATTCTCTTCAACACGTTGTCGGAAATATGCTCCGGGGCCACTTTCAGCTGGCCGCTGACATGGTACTGGCACAGCTCCTTTAAAAAGGCATGTCCCGGATCCGCCAGCAGATAATCGAAGCGGATGCCCGAGCGGATAAATACCTTTTTAACCTTCGGTATATCACGAAGTTTTCTGAGCAGCGCAATATAGTCGCTGTGATCGGCGTTTAAATTTTTACATGGTTTAGGAAACAGGCACTGTTTATTCGGGCAGACTCCCGCCTTCATCTGTTTTTCGCAGGACGGGTGCCTGAAATTGGCCGTCGGGCCGCCCACGTCGTGGATATATCCCTTAAAATCGGGGTCCTGTGTCAGAAGCTTTGCCTCCTCCACAATCGATTCATGGCTCCTCGTCTGTACAATTCTTCCCTGATGGAAGGTCAGGGCGCAGAAACTGCAGCCGCCGAAACATCCGCGGTTGCTGATCAGGCTGAACTTCACCTCGGTGATGGCCGGAATCCCCCCCGCCGCCTCATAGGAAGGGTGGTAATTTCTCATATAAGGAAGGGCGTAAACATCGTCCATCTCCTCTTCACTGAGCGGTTTCGACGCCGGATTCTGGATCACGAAGAGATGCTCCCCATATGGCTCCACCAGACGTTTGCCCGAAAAGGGATCCGTATTGGAGTACTGTGTATAAAAACTTTTCGCGTATTCTTTTTTATCCCCCGTCAGATCTTTATAGGAGGGAAGCATCACCTCATCGTACACCGATGCCAGTGAATCGGCCTTGTAGACCGTCCCGTCTATAAACGTAATATCCTTGATATCAATTCCGCTGTTAAGCGCATCGGCAATCTCGACAATGGAGCGTTCGCCCATCCCGTAGGAAAGCAGATCGGCCTGGGAATCCAGCAGAATCGACCGTTTCATTTTCCCCGACCAGTAATCGTAGTGGGCCAGGCGCCTTAAGCTGGCCTCGATTCCTCCGATGATAATCGGTTTCTTTGATATGGAACGTATCAGGTTGCAATAGACAACCGTGGCGTAATCGGGTCTTTTACCCATCACGCCGCCGGGGGTATAGGAATCCTTTGCGCGCCTTTTCTTGGAAACGGAATAATGGTTTACCATGGAATCCATATTGCCGGCCGAAACAAGGTATCCCAGCCTCGGCTCTCCCAGAATCTGGACACTGTCTGCGTCCTTCCAGTCCGGCTGGGCGATAATTCCCACCCGGTAACCGTGTGATTCCAGGATACGGCTGATAATGGCATGGCCAAAGGACGGGTGATCCACATAGGCGTCACCCGTCACATAGATAAAATCACACTCTTCCCATCCGCGTTTTTCCATATCTGCCCTTGAAATCGGTAAATAATCATGTATCATCACATTTTCTCCAATTATCTGTCTGCCTGTGTTTGAAACGTTTCCCTCATAAGCAGTTCCTCATAGTCTTTTATGTAATAGTCCGCCATGGACTGTTTTTCCTGGGTTAAGTCGAGTGAAAATTCATCCTCCACCGCGCAGACCGTCATCCCGGCCCTCTTGCCCGCCAGAATTCCGGCCGGAATGTCCTCAAATACGAGGCACTGCTGTGGAGACACCTTCAGGGTGTCCGATACCTTCAGGTAAATGTCGGGCGCAGGTTTCCCGGCGGCAACCTCGCAGGCCGTCGTCACCACGTCAAAATACGGCTCCACTTTTAAAGAGCCAAGCACCGCGTCCACCATGTCCCGTCCGTTGCTGGTGGCGATTCCCAGCTTGAAACCGCGTCCGCGCAATTCCTTTAAAAACGCCTTTGCCCCCGGTTTGAGCGGCACTTCATGGCGGTATTTATCTATGGACATCTTAACCCAGATATCCTTAATCTCATCGAGTTCCATCGGCAGTGCAAAGCGCTCCTTAAAATAGGCGGCCGTCTCCGAAAAACTCATCCCCTCGATGGCTCTCTGCAGATCGTCGGGGCAGCCGTAGCCGAAACGCCCCAGAAATTCGATGTCAATCGCCTTCCACATCCACATGGAATCCACCAGCGTTCCATCTAAATCAAATATTGCCGCTTTTTTTCCTTCTAACATCGATATACAGCTCCTTATCGTTCATTCTCCTCCGCTCAGCTCTTTCTAAGCGCCTTTAATTCCTCTGCGGTCAAGGGACGGCTCTCTCCCGGTTCCAGTAACGGATCCAGCATCAGCGGCCCCATGGAGAGGCGTTTCAAAAAGACAACCTGTCCTCCGGCTGCCTCAAACATTCTCTTAACCTGATGAAACTTTCCTTCATGGATCGTGAGCCTGGCCTCACAGACCGGTTCCCCGTCTTCTTCATAAGAAGATTCTATCAGAAGTTCTGCCGGAAGTACAGTGGTTTGGTCTGCCAGCGTAATTCCGTTCCTGAAGGCCTCTGTAACGTCTTCCCTCAGTTTTCCCTTAACCTTTGCAAAATAAACCTTGTCCACATGCTTTTTCGGTGACAGGAGTTCGTGGGCCAGTTTACCGTCATTTGTGATCAGCAGAAGGCCCTCCGTATCGATGTCCAGCCGTCCGACCGGAAAGAGATCCTTCCTCTTCGCATCCCCTATCAGGGAAATGACGGTGGGATGCAGGTTGTCCTCCGTCGCGGATACGACGCCCTGGGGTTTATTAAGCATAAAATATTCGACGGAAGAGAAAGCCACTTCCTCTCCGTCCATACAAACGGACACGGCAGCCGGGTCAAATTTATAATCGGACTCCCGGCAGACTGCCCCATCCACCAGCACACGCCCCTTGCGGATTGCCTCCTTCACCTGGCTTCTCGTCCCTTTTTTCATCTCCGCCAGAAATTTGTCAAGCCTGATTGTACCGGCCATCACTGCCACCTCCATCCAGGATAATATTTATTCTTGAGAATGCCGCCCTGGCGTTTGGCAAAACCCAGAGGCCAGCCGTCCACGCAGACCAGGCACCAGCCCTTTCCGGCCGTGACCTCATCCTCCGTAAGCTGGACCGTCTCTCCCTTCAGATAGCGGATTACCCGCTCATCCTCCGAGGCCATATGAAAGCTGTCCTTAAACTGCTCTGCCTTCAGGAACATGGCAAGCGCCTGGGACGGTTCAAAACGGCCTTTTTTCAATTCTCCCAGCAGAAGGCCTGTCCTCAGATAGCGGACATTCTTTAAATACGCCTTCCCCTTCCCCGAAAAGGGCTCCGGCAGATAATATACCGTATCGCCGACCTGATACAGGCGTTCCGGTTCCCAGTCCGCCTTTGTCATATTGAGAAAATCGCGGACCGGTTCCAGCTCTTTCGGCCAGCCATTTCCTCCCCGGGCGGATATTTTTTCCGATTGTCCGGCACCGGCCGGCATATTTTCTTCCCCATCCTTCTTCAGGAGGGCGATAAAATGGCCTTCCCCGCGTATTTTGTGGGGAAACAGCCTTACACACTCCGGTATCCCGATGCCCGGCGCAAATCCTTCCCGCTTTTCAAGCGGCACCGGATGCATATCGCCGTGTTCACTCAACAGGCGCCGGATGGTTCCCTCATTTTCCTTCTCATCAAAGGTACAGGTTGAGTAAAGGAGCATCCCTCCGGGACGCAGCATCTTAACGGCCTCCGTGACAATCCCATACTGGATTTCACTGTAATAATCAGGCCCCTTCTCCCTGTAGCTCTTGACCATATCGCTGTCGCGCCGGAACATTCCCTCGCCGGAACAGGGGGCGTCGATCAGAATCTTGTCGAAAAATTCCCCAAACCGCATCGAAAGCTTCTCCGGCGTCTCGCTGGAGACACAGATATTTCCGGCTCCAAACCGTTCCAGGTTCTTGAGCAGCGCCTTTGCCCTGGAATTGCTGATATCATTGGAAAAAAGGAGGCCCTGGCCCATCAGCTTCGCGGCCAGTTCCGTGCTCTTTCCTCCGGGGGCCGCACAGAGATCCAGGACGCGGTCCCCCGGTGTGACCGGCAGAAGTGACGCCGGTGTCATGGCGCTCGGTTCCTGCAGATAGTAAAGGCCGGCATAATACCACGGATGCCTGGCCGGCTTTAACTCCTTATCATAGTAGAAACCGTTGTCGATCCAGGGCACCGGCGAAAGCTCCCAGCCGCAGGCCGCGGCAAATTCCCCGGGCGGACATTTAAGCCGGTTGACCCTCAGCCCATAGTGGGGAGGCTCCGAAAAACAGGCCAGATACTCCTCAAATTCGTCTTTTAAAAGGCCTCTCATCTTTTCCAGAAAATCAGCCGGAAGTTCTCTGTAGTCCAATTTATAATCTCCTTTATTCACTGTCAGTAATTGTATTTCAATCGGTTTTTTTCCAGATATTTTAATATCCAGTACGGATTTACGCTCAGCTCTTCATAATGATCGGTCCGGATGTAAATTCCCAGATGCAGATGCACGGCAAAATTGCCCACCGTGTTCTCCTGCTTTCCATAGCCGGAATCCCCCATATAGCCGAGCAGCTCTCCCGCCCTCACCTTATCTCCCACCTTTAAATCTCCTGCATAGGAGTAGAGATGGGCATAATAGATGTAAGCGCCCGACGGCGTCCTGATTCCGATCCGCCAGCCTCCCTGTTCCAGCCAGCCCATCTTTTCCACCGTGCCGTCGCTGATACTTATGACGGGATAAAAACCGCGCTCCCGCTCCGTGCCCATGATATCGCAGCCCTCATGTCCCCTCTCTCCGCCGTAAGTCCGCTTCTGTTTCCAGCTGTCCTCATAGACGGGAAAAGGCGTACCCGCCCTCGTGCTCTCCGGGATGGGAAAGTATTTTAAATCCGTAAGGATCACCTCATACGCACCCGCCAGCTTCTTATAAGCGGCCGGCTTCTGCATCAGGGCCATGCTGTTATGATACGTCAAATCCTTACAGTCTGTCAAATCAAATTCATGTTCCAGCATCAGGGATGCTATCTGATCGTAATCCGGGCTTTTCTGCCCGGCAATGGCCGCTCCCAGTTTCATGCTCCTGAAGTCGTCACTCTCCCAGGTATAGGCATTCAACTGGTAAAAGCCAGGGTTCTGCCCCAGCCAGTGAAACATGGTTGTGTTAAAGACGGATAACAGAATGAGAAATATAATGAACATAAGAGAATCGCTTCCGGACATATATTATATAAAACATTCTATTCGGACTCTTATGAAAAAATCCATCCTGCCGGTCATCCCGGTCCTGATCCTGATTTTCCTGCTGATGCATCCGGCCCAGTCCTTTGAGGGAGCCAAGTCCGGTCTTCTGCTGTGGTTTAACGTGGTGCTCCCGACATTACTTCCCTTTATGCTTTGTTCCAGCCTGCTCGTGGCCTGGGGAGGCGTGCCTCTCATCACCCGTCCCTTTTCCCCTCTTTTCAGGCTGCTTCACCTGTCGGACGGCGGAAGCTATGCCCTGATGGCAGGGCTTCTCTGCGGCTACCCGATGGGGGCCAAGACGACCGCCGATTTCCTGAGAGAAGGAAAAATCACGGCAAATGAGGGAAAACGGCTTCTGGCCATCGCAGGCTGTCCCAGCCCGATGTTCGTAGCCGGATATGTCCATTCCCATCTGGATGGTACCGTCCCGTTTTTCTCAGTCGCGTTTTCCCTTTACATACCGGTTATTCTGCTCGGTTTTCTGGTACAGGTTTTCTACAGGGACAGAAACAGGGAACAAAAAAAATCGTCTGCCGTCTATTCCACCGAAGGCAGAAGCGCCGCCTCGCTGCCTGCGGGCACATCTGCGGGTACATCGGCAAATAGATATGCGGGTACGTCCATGGGGGTGTCTGCGGATGTGCCTCCCGCCAAATCCCAGCCCTTTGACGAGATTATGATGTCCTCCCTGGAAATTATGGTCAAAATCGGCGGATATATCATGCTGTATTCCATCCTTGCGCGTTTTATCTGCGGCTCCGGCCTGATCCCGGAACCGGTCAAACCGCTTCTGACCGGTTTTGTGGAAATGACGACGGGAATCGACAATGTCTCCCGCTCGCTGTCCGGCCTGCCCGCTGCGCTTGTAATCCTGTTTTCGGCCGCCTTCGGAGGCCTCTCCGGCGTCTCCCAGACAAATACGGTTATAAAAAATGCCGGACTCTCCATCCGGCATTATGTACTCTGGAAACTGGTTCACGCCAGTCTCGCATGTTTTATTCTTATTCTGCTGTCATCTCTGTAGCCGCAGCCTCACCGTTGTCATCCGGCTCCCTCACAACGCTGCCCGCCAGCTCGTTGCGGTTGGAGGATACAATATCAAAGCTGGACTGCATGGAACTCATATAGGCGTCGAATCTGCCCTGTGCGCCCTCCATGGAGTGCTTAATGATCGTCTGAAGGCTGCGCAGCATATCGTCCGTATACTGTACGGAGCCCTGGCGGATATTATTCGCTTCAATCACGGCACCGTCCACAATTGCCTGGGCCTGGGCATTCGCCTGTTCAATGATGCTGTTGGCCTCGGAATAGGCGCGCTGCATAATCTCATGTTCATTCACCAGTTCATTCGTCTGGGCCGTTGCCTCCGCCACCATGGCATCGGCCTGAGCGCGTGCTTCCTGGAGAATCGCATCCTGGTTGCTGATAATCTTCTGGTACTTCTTGATCTCTTCCGGTATCCTTAAGCGGAGCTCCACAAGCAGCTCCTCAATCTCTTCTTTATTAACAAGAATCTTTGCATTGGACAGCGCCTGATATTTACAACTGTCGATATAGTCTTCAATCTCTGTAATGATCTGTTCAATTCTGCTCATAGTCTTTCTCCTTACTTATTTGCTCCCTGTCACTTTTGCACCGCATATTTCTTTCTCACTTTCTCGGCAACCTCGGGAGCCAGAAAGGAAGAAATATCACCTCCGTACATGGCCACTTCCTTCGCCATGCTGGAGCTTAAATATGCATATTTCAGATTGGTAGTCAGGAACAGTGTGTCTATCTCGGGTGCAATAACCCTGTTCATCTGCGCAAGCTGCAGTTCATACTCAAAATCCGTAATAGCCCTGAGTCCCCTGACGATCACGTTCGCATGATTCCCGCGTACAAAATCAATCAGCAGACCATCAAAAGACTGCACCTCCACATTGCCAAAATGTGAGGTTACATCCCTTAACATCTTAACACGTTCTTCGACAGAAAACAACGGAGATTTTGCACTATTATTCAAAACCCCGACGATGAGTTTATCAAAAATTTTGGAAGAACGCTCAATTATATCAAAATGGCCGAGCGTCACCGGGTCAAAGCTGCCCGGGTAAATGGCTGTTTTCATTTTTAGTTTTCTCCTTTGGTAATGAATAAATGCTTGTTTGTCTTATACACCTTTTCCCGTACAAGTTCAAAGCCAAGCCCAGAAAGATAATCCGTCTCTGTCTCCCTGGATGCTTCCGCAATAATAAGGGTATCCCGGTCAATCAAAGCCGAATGGGCCAGATATTCAAGCACCGTCTTCTCCAGAAGCTGATTGTATGGCGGATCCATAAAAATGATATGAAACGTAAGTTGTCTGTCCTCCAGACGCTTAAGCGCGGTTATCACATCACAGTCCATCACCATTGCCTTCTCTTCCAGACGGGTAGTCTTAAGATTCTCCCTGATACATTCGATTGCCCTTTTATTATTCTCCACCATAACGGCCAGCCCGGCGCCGCGGCTCAGCGCCTCGATGCCGATTGCTCCGCTTCCGCTGAAGAGATCTAAAAAAGTGCAGCCATAAATATCATTCTGCATCATGTTAAATAGCGTCTCTTTAATTCTATCTGTGGTAGGCCTGGTATCCTTACCTTCTATTGTTTTCAAAAGCAGCCTCTTGGCGCTTCCCGATATCACACGCATGGATTCTTTCCCCGAAAATTTTTTTCTCATCTATTATAGTATGTAATTGATTTATATACAAGCAGTATTTCCGAATTCAAAGCTATTTCACGCAAAAATACAGGGCAATGGCAGCATAACATCTGCCGCAGCCCTGTACCTTCGCCGAAAAACTCAGGATTTTCCGTTAATGTCAGTTAAATGATTTATTTACCTGCCATCTGTCTTTCCTGTGCTTCGATCATCTTCTTAACCATATATCCGCCTACAGAACCATTCTGTGCAGATGTTAAGTTACCATTGTATCCGTTTGTTAACGGCACACCAATTTCGTTGGCAACCTCCATTTTGAATCTGTTCATTGCTTCCTTTGCTTCTGGTACGTTTGTGTTGTTTGTAGTAGACATAATAAACGCCTCCTTTTCATCTGTTTTTATTTTGCCCATGCATTTGTTTGTGTGTTTCATGGGCTGTTATTTATGCTACACTCCTATTATGGCTCTCAGATGAAATAATACTCTGATATCTTTTGGAACTAATGGGATTTCCTGCCACCTGTCCAACCGGACGTTTATTTCCTACAATTATAATGGTTTTGTTGAGTGGCAATGAAAAGTTCGCGAAGCGTGCTTTTCGTTGTTTCTGCCTTTTTATTAATAATTTTAAATCTGCTTTTCTTTTAATGAAAGGAATGCGCAGAGATTGCCGCGCCGCTCAGCGCTCCTTCTGTGGGAAAACAAAAGATCCGGATTGCAGTAGGTGCAGATATTGGTCACCGCCAGATTTTCTTTTCTGATTCCCGCCTCCGTTAAAACAATCTCATTGGCCTTCCAAAGATCAAGCTGGTATTTTCCGTCCGGCTTTTTAAGTAAAATTGCATTATGGCATGCTTCATCAAAAGCGCCGCAAAATTCTTCGGCCACTTCCGCTCCCACCTCGTAACAGTCTTTACAGATGCTTGGTCCGACACAGGCGATGATATCCTCCGGCCGTGAGCCGAACGCCTCTTTCATCGCATCCACCGTCACCTGTCCCATCCGTTTCACCGTGCCGCGCCAGCCGGAATGTGACAGGCCAATCGCCCTGTGGACCGGATCCAGAAAATAAAGCGGAACGCAGTCCGCAAAAAACGTAACCAGTGTAATGCCGGGAATATCGGTAATCAGGCCGTCCACATCGCGGTAATCACGGTCCCTCACTACGCCTTTCCCCTCATCCTCCGACGTCACGCGCCTTACATTGGTCGTATGGGTCTGCCAGGTCAGAACCATGCGGTTCATGTCCACACCGAGGGCCGCAGCCATCCTCCTGTAATTTTCCAGCACATCTTCCCGGTTATCTCCTCTTGTAAAAGAGAAGTTCATCGATGCAAAATCCCCTTTGCTCACCCCGCCCAGTCTGGTGGAAAAAGCCTGGGAAACAAGTCCCGTTTTTTCCAGTATGGGAAACGAAAGAAAAGGAACACCCTCCTTTTCTTTCAGCGTCAATACGGTATCCTCCGTCTTTTTCATAAATTCCATTCTTTCAAGTCCTCCTGAACAGAAGCATCACGACAGCCAGAATGCGTCCTTAACCACTCGCACCTCATCGCCCAGAATCGCCACGACATCAAAACGGCAGGGAATATCCTCCCCGTATCCATGGGTCAAAAGGTAATAGCGGGCCGCTCCGGCAATCCTCCGTCTCTTCTTCATGTCCACTGCCTCCGCCGGATCTCCGCTGTACCCTGAGCTTCTGTATTTTACCTCTATAAATACGAGGTATCCGTTATCCTTTGCAATGAGATCAATTTCTCCCGTGCGGCAGCGGTAATTCCGTTCCAGAATTACATAGCCCCGCTCCGTAAGGAAAACAGCCGCCTGTGATTCATGACGGCTGCCTGTCTCTCTGTTATTTTTAGTACCCATTCATTTTAGTCCCTGTTAATCTTAGTTCCCGTTAACCTTAATTCCTATTCATTTTAATTCCTGTTATTTTAAATCCATCTTCGTTAAAAAGCTTCTGCGGTGGATCGGGCAGACGCCGAATTCCCGGATGGCATCCATATGCGCTTTTGTGCCGTATCCCTTATGCTGTGCAAAACCGTATTCCGGATAAAGCTTGTCATACTCTCCCATCATGCGGTCCCTCGTCACTTTAGCCAGTATGCTGGCCGCTGCGATGGAAACGCTTTTGGCGTCGCCCTTAATAATCTTAACCTGCTTTTTCTCATCAATTCCAGGAATGATGACGGCGTCGTTCAGCAGGATATCCGGCTCGGAGGAAAGGGAGGAAACCGCCTGTCTCATCGCCTCATAGGTGGCCTGAAGAATATTAATCTCATCAATGACCGCCGGGCTCACAATGCCCACTCCGTATGTCACCGCTTTTTCCTGAATCTCCTGGAACAGTTCCTCGCGCCGTTTCTCGGAAAGCTTCTTGGAATCATTCAGCCAGAGAATGGTGGCGTCCTTCGGCAAAACCGCGGCTGCCGCCACAACCGGGCCTGCAAGCGGTCCCCTGCCTGCTTCGTCGATTCCGCAGACAATGGAATACCCTTCATATTTGCGCTCATATTCTTTCATCCGGTCCAGGCGCGCTAGCTCCTGCTCAAGCTTCTCACTGCTGATTTTTCTCATCCTTTGTATCTCTCCTGTCTTATCGTTCGGTTCCCTGTCTCTGGTTTCTTAATTTTCTTTAATTCTTATTTATCGTTAATTTCTTAGTCTTCTTTTTCCTGGTCCTCCGGGAATTCAAGCGTAATCCGTCCCAGTTTCCCGCTTCTGAAGTCATCAAACAGGATGTTGGCCGCCTTCTTCGTATCCAGTTCATTCCCCTTTAAAAGACAGGAACGCGCCTTGGCCACCTGTCTAAGGGCCTCATACGGGTCTTCTGAGTCTATTCCGTACCGCTCTTTCAGATTGACGCCGTAATGCTTCATCAGGAATTTAAGCAGTTCTGCGGCCAGCTCTTCTTTATCGATGATCTCGTCGTTGATGGAACCGATAAAGGCCAGTTTCAGCCCCACATCCTGGTCTTCAAAACGGGGCCAGAGAATTCCCGGGGTATCTAAAAGCTCAAGCGTTTTGTTCAGCCGGATCCACTGGTTGCCCTTTGTTACGCCCGGCTTGTTCCCGGTCTTTGTGCACGCTTTTCCTGCAAATGAATTGATAAAGGTGGATTTCCCCACATTCGGGATACCGACTACCATCGTACGGACGGGCCGGTTTAAGATTCCCCTTCTCCTGTCGCGCTCGATCTTCTCACGGCAGGCCTCCTGCACCAGCGGCTGGATTTGTTTTAAACCCATGCCGGATCTTGCATTCACTTTAATAACGTGGAATCCTTTGGCCTGAAACCAGGCCGACCATTTCTCATTATATCTCTCATCCGCCAGATCCGATTTATTCAAAAGAATGATCCTGCCTTTTCCCTTTGCCAGTTCATCGATATCGGGATTCCTGCTTCCAAGAGGAACCCTGGCATCCACCAGCTCGATCACCAGATCGATCAGTTTAATATCTTCCTTCATGGCTCTTTTGGCCTTTGTCATATGGCCTGGATACCATTGTATATTCATCTGTGAATCTCCTTTCAGGCGCCGGAGCGTATCAGCCCGATACGGCGCAGCGGACGTATCCGGAACCAGACCTTTCCCCGAATCTGGCTCTTCTTTACATTTCCTACATTGACAAAACGGCTGTCCTCACTGTTTTCCCGGTTATCTCCCAGAAGAAAGTATTCATCCTCCGCAAGTACCACCGGATTTTCCGCAAGACCTGCAAGCGCAGCCTGTGACAGTCCGTTCTCCGCCTCTATTTTTTCATCATTAATATAGAGAGAACCGTCCTTAATCTGCACCGTCTCACCAGGCAGGCCGACCACTCTCTTAATATTAAATTTCTTATCTTCCTTTTCAAATACTATGATATCGAACCGTTTGATCTTTCCAAACCTGACGGAAAGCCGGTTCATCAAAACCATTTCATCCTGTGAGAGCACAGGTTCCATGGATTGGCCCGTCACTGTAATCTGCGTCCCCATCGAGAATACAACAAACCAGGCAATGGATATTACGACAACGATATCAACAATCCAGTTAACTATCAGCCGCAGGCGGCTGGGTTCTTCGTCTATATGCATTCTTTTCCCCTAACCTGTCGTTATGAACTGCAATAACCTGTCTGCTAAAAAAGGGACAATTTACATTGTCCCTTTTCATTCCAAGAATTATTTAACTAACTCTTTAACTTTGGCAGCTTTACCAACTCTGTCTCTTAAGTAGTTAAGTTTTGCTCTTCTTACTTTACCTCTTCTGATTACTTCAATGTTCTCAACAACAGGAGAATGTAACGGCCATGTCTTCTCTACGCCTACACCGTTGGAATTCTTTCTTACGGTGAAAGTTTCTCTTGAACTGCCGTTCTGTCTCTTGATAACAGTTCCTTCGAAAATCTGAGTTCTCTCACGGTTTCCCTCTTTGATTTTAGCAGATACTCTTACTGTATCTCCTACATTGAAGCTCGGAACAGTTGCTTTCAACTGAGCAGCTTCGATATTCTTGATAATTTCGTTCATCCTAGTGAACCTCCTTTAAAATCTTTGATGTTCTTAATACATTCCGTAACAGAGGACCATCTCTTTATTTCACAGTTTATTATGATACCATATATTGGGGTGGAATGCAAGCGTTTTTTGAGAAATGAGAACGCCGCCGGGACGGTCGGGGGGCGGGATGGTGAGAGGTAGGTTATGATTCTTCAGTCCCGGCTTGAGTTTAGTCGCGGGTGGGGAATCCGGGCAGAAAAAGTTCCTGCGGGAAACGCTTGCGCTCTTTGGAGTACATAACGGACACTAACCTCGAAAAGACCTCGGTAAGTGCCGATGAACTCCCAGGTTCCCTCCGGAATCATTTTCTCCCTCCTCCCCCACAGGAAGGTTATGGCCCGGGACTGAAGACGCGAAGGTTTTCGCCATCCCGAATCCCGGCCTGCGGCCGCTGAATTGTTCTCTTCCTTCAAAGGGGAAAAGGGAACTGTCGCTGCCACTACGTTTACTCCAATCCCTGGGGAATGACTCCTGCTCATTCTAAATTCTCTACTTAAACTCTCTATCTGAAAGACAGAATCCTCTTTCAATTCCGTCTTAGACATCTCTTTCATATAATCTGAAATGCCGACAAAACGAAAAATCTCAATCAAAAAAAACTCAATCGCTATTCATGAGTTTACATTCTACAAAGCATTTCTATACATTTTCACATAAAGATACCTAAATCCAAATCGACCGGCACGAAACAGCGTTTTATTCTGTCACTGCATATCACGAGGCATTTACCATAACAGCCCAGCTCCGTATAAATATCGCCACTACGTAGTGGTCGCGACAATACCTCCTCCCCACTTGACGAAAGAGACAATCAGCCCCTGAAGATGACGGACGGGGCAACACCCTTCGCTGAGTCTTCAGTCCCGTCGATAACCTGCCCGGGGAAGGAGGAGAAAAACTTTCCGAAGGGAGACCTTGAAGCCCGCCGGTGCTTGGCGAGGTGTTTTCGAGCCTAGCATCCGCTGTGCGCTTCACAAGCGCGAGCGTGTCCCCGTAGGAATTTTTTTCTCCGGATTCCCCCCTCACCACACACTAAACACCGGGACTGAAGACTCATATACACCAACCCACTCCCCCGTCCGCCATCTTACAGAGGCGTCCTCACCTCTCAACTGATATGTAATGACTTTTGTCAAGTGTAAATTGCGGAACTTCACCACATACTTTTATTTTTTGTTTCTGAAGACATCTGGAAAGAGCTTCGGAGTGTCAGTTCCCGGCATTGGCCACTCTGATATTCGTGGATTGGTTACCTACAGGTCAATGGTCCGCCGTGGGCTCTACCGTCTAATTGCGTGGATCACAAATATTTGTGCCTACATAGTTGAGGCGTAGATAGCCCGAACCTTGAAATGGCCGAAACCCTTTCAAGATGTCTTCAGTTGTTACTTTGGATTGTGGCTAGATGTATGTGGCGCTAGCCAGCTTACATCGGCTTGTTTACCCGCTACTGTAGCGGGCGGTTACTGTCAGGGCCCTGACGCCGCAGGCGGTGCGCAGCAGCCTTGACCGGAGCCGCACGGTGCTGTAACCGTATCAGGCTATGTGATCCGTCATCATTCCCCACATGAAACAGGCCAGTTCCCTTGCGATTGCTGTTTTTGCTACATTGCTGCGCTTGTTCTGTCCAAGCACCATTTTGTAATAGCGCCGCCTTAGGCGCTCATTGGCCTTGTCTGCGTAAGCAATCACCTGTGGTGTATTTCCACTCTGGCGGGCTTTTAATTCCCTAGACTTGTATCCGATTTGCCCACGGCTATAACTCTGCGCCGCTTCAACCAGCAACCGGCGCACGTGGGTGTTCCCTGCCTTGGTGATGCCAAGCCTCTGTCGTCCGTCCCCGCTGGAATCTTCGCCTGGTACCAGCCCCAGGTACGATGCAAACCGGTCTGCTGTCGCAAACCGCTTGAAATCGCCAACCTCCACTATGACAGACAAGGCGGTCTGGGTTTTGACGCCAAGTAAACAGGTGAGCTTTTTGACATCTTCCCGATATTCCTCCCTGGACCCAAGCTCCTCAATACGCTGCTCAAGACGCTCCAGTTTATTGCTGAGCTGATCGAAGGTCAACAGATATTCGTCGAGAATCTCCTTGTACAGGCCATCCGGGGTCAATGCCCTGAGCCATTTGATATGGGTTTGAGTCCAGTGGCTGCCGCCTCTCTCATAGCGATAATTATGGCGCAAGCAGAATGCCAGGATCTGCTGCTTTATCTTTTTAAGCGCCAGCTTGTGGTCGGTTCGCATCCGGAGATATTCCTTGATTTCTTCATCCTGCTCCGTAGGGACATGGACCGGGCTATAATTATGCTGGGCCAAGCAGCGGCCAATCAGGGCAGCGTCGCGTTTGTCTGTTTTTATTTTTTTCTTCCCACGCTTCTGTAACATGGTAGTCGGAGCGAGGATTACGCAGTTAACATGATGTTCCGTTAACTGATGATATAAAGTGAAGCCGAGACAGCCAGCCTCATAACCGCATATGAAATACGCATCCTTTCCGTAAATGGTACGCAGAAACTCGAGATATTTTAGGACTTGTTTGTAATCCGATTCGACTTTCTGGACATGGGACGCTTTGTCTTCTTCGATTGTGAAGCTGCAAAGTGAAAAACTTTCCTTATGAACATCCATTCCTACGTAAACTGTGTTATAATTCATTTGATGACCTCCATTTGTATGCGGTAATCCCTGTTACCTTTGTTCTTAACAAACTTTAGTATACAGGTAAATCCACGAATTTACAAACTGGGGGTCATTACTTATTGTCTAATCCTCCCCTTTAAGCTGCGCCAGATACAACGCCTCCTTCTTCGATAAAACAGCATCTTCAAGCAGTTCTGGCCTGCGCTCCAGTGTGCGTTCTATGGATTTCCTGCGCCGCCACTCGTCGATGTTTTTATGATGGCCCGACAAGAGCACCTCCGGTACTTTTTTGCCCATAAACTCCTCGGGCCTTGTGTACTGTGGATACTCCAGCAGATTGTCGTGGAATGATTCAAATTCCGCGGAGACGTCGTTATTCAGCACTCCCGGCACCAGCCTTGAGATGCAGTCTATCATGACCATGGCGGGCAGTTCGCCGCCGGTAAGCACATAATCACCGATAGAGAGATAATCCGTCACGACAAGTTCCAGAACTCGCTCGTCGATTCCCTCATAGTGGCCGCAGAGGAATACAAGTTCATCCTCCTGCGCCAGCTCCTCGGCAATTTTCTGGTTAAATACCCGCCCCTGGGGTGTCATATAGATGACTCTCGGCCGCTTTCCGATCTTTCCGGCCAGATCCTCACAGGCCGCGTAGATCGGTCCGGGCTGCATCACCATTCCAGCTCCGCCGCCATACGGATAATCGTCCACATGATGATGCTTGTCCGTGGAATAATCCCGTATATTGACGGCTTCCACCGATATCAGGCCGTTTTCCATGGCCCGGCCGGTAATGCTGGTGTTAAGCCCTCCCATCACCATCTCGGGAAACAGCGTTAGAATATGAAAATTCATAAAATTATGCTCCTTAAAAATATCCAGATATTATAAATCCAGGAGGCCGTCCATAATATGAACCGTCACCTTTCCCTCGTCCAGGTTTACATCCAGAATACACTCCTTGATGGATGGGAACAGGTATTCCTTCCCATCATTGCCGTCGATCACATAGACGTCGTTGGCGCCGGTCTGGAGAATATCCTTCACCGTACCAAAATCCACCCCTTCATCCGTGACCACCTTAAGACCGATTAAATCTATAATGAAATTCTCGTCCGGCTCAAGCTTAACCGCCTGATCCCTGGAGACGAGAAGATCTTTTCCCTTATACAGTTCCATATCGCTGATATTGTCATAGCCCTTGAATTTGACAATGACCATATTCTTATGAAATTTCACCTGTTCTACTTCCATGGGAATACGTTCTTTTCCCGTGTCGAGCAGCACTTCCTTCAGTTTTTTAAATCTGTTTGCGTCATCGGTTGTAGGAAATACTTTTACCTCTCCTTTAATTCCATGGGTCGAGGAGATAACACCCACCCGCAGAAACTGTTCCATCCTGCTTCCCTGTCCTTTCCGTGCGGCAGGCTGCAATCCCGCCGTTGTCATATAGAAAAATCCCGCTTTATTAGGATTCTTTGCCGTATCAAAAGAAAAGCCGTCTTCCCCTGCAGGCCGGCGGCTTTTACGTTACTGAATTTCTACAATAACTTTCTTATCATCTTTGGAAGCTGCTGCTTTTACAACAGAGCGGATTGCCTTGGCAATACGTCCCTGTTTACCGATCACCTTTCCCATGTCTGAGGCGGCAACCTTAAGCTCAACTACAATCTCGTCATCTTTCTCCGATTCTGTAACTGCAACTTCGTCTGGGTTTTCAACCAGTGCTTTTGCGATCACTTCAACTAATTCTTTCATACCAATTCACCTCACAGGCCAGGCTGCTAATTGTCACTGCTCCCAGTCCTGCAAAAACGCAGTCCTGCGAACAGCAACTCGCTTCGCGATGCACAGAAACTGCAAGATGCAGTTTCGCGCCGTCAGACTCGGGATTTTTATACGCAACGCGCATAAAAACACCCTGCGGGACTGCGTGCCCCGCTTAATCGGGTATAACGGCTGTGAATAGTAAGTGATTACTGGATGCCGGCGATTTTTAAAAGTTTACCAACAGTTTCGGTTGGCTGAGCACCTGTAGATAACCACTTTTTAGCTGCTTCCTCATCGATCTTGATTGTGCTTGGCTCTGTGTTCGGATCATAGTAACCAATCTCTTCGATGAATCTTCCGTCTCTCGGGGATCTGGAATCTGCAACAACAATTCTATAGAAAGGAGCCTTCTTCTGACCCATTCTTTTCAGTCTCATCTTTACCATTTTACTTTCACCTCCTTGGGTTAATTCTGTATAGATAATGCTTATGCATCATACTAACTGGTTTTAAAACGGGAATTTCATCTTCCCGAGCATGCCGCCAAGACCACCGCCGCGGCGTTTGCCGCCTCCCATCATTCCGGGAAGCTGTTTCATCATCTTCTTCATCTCGCCGAACTGTTTCACCATCCGGTTTACCTCGGCAATGTCCACGCCTGCGCCATTCGCAATGCGCTTTTTCCTGGAGGGGTTGATGAGATCCGGGTTCTTTCTCTCTTCATCCGTCATGGAGAGGATAATCGCCTCGACTCTTCCCATCGCCTTCTCGTTGCCGTCCAGATCCACGCCCTTTAACTGGTTCATCCCCGGCATCATCGTTAAGATGCTGGACATGCCGCCCATCTGCTTAATCTGGCGCATCTGATCCAGGAAATCATTATAGTCAAACTCGGCCTTTTTAATCTTTTTGCTGAGTTCTTTTGCTTTTTCTTCATCCATCACGGCTGCGGCCTTGTCGATAATCGACAGCACATCGCCCATACCGAGTATCCTGGATGCCATCCTGTCAGGATAGAACTGCTCTAAATCGGAAAGCTTTTCTCCCATGCCGACGTAAAGAATCGGTTTGCCGGTTACGGCTTTAATGGATAGGGCCGCACCGCCTCGTGTGTCACCGTCCATCTTGGTCAGAATAACGCCGTCGACGCCGATCTTGTCGTTAAACATTCCGGCTACATTGACCGCATCCTGTCCCGTCATGGCATCAACTACGAGAAGTGTCTGGTTTACATCCACGTTCTCCTTGATTTCCACCAGCTCATTCATCATATCTTCATCGATATGAAGACGTCCGGCGGTATCGATGATTACCACATTCTGGCCGTTCTTTGACGCATGCTCGATTGCCGCCTTTGCAATGTTCACCGGCTTGTGGCCCGTACCCATGGAAAAGACAGGCACTCCCTGCTTCTCACCGTTCTTCTGAAGCTGTTCAATCGCCGCAGGACGGTATACGTCGCAGGCCGCCAGAAGGGGATTTCTTCCCTTGGCCTTAAGCTTGCCCGCTATCTTGGCCGTGGTCGTCGTCTTACCGGCTCCCTGAAGGCCGGCCATCATGATAACCGTAATCTCATTGCTGGGTTTTAAAGCAATCTCCGTCATCTCGGAACCCATCAGTTTCACGAGTTCGTCGTTGACAATCTTTATTACCATCTGCCCCGGATGTAGGCCGTTCAGCACATCGGTGCCCACCGCCTGTTCCTGTACAGAATTGATAAACTGTTTTACGACTTTAAAGCTTACATCGGCCTCGAGGAGAGCCATCTTGACTTCCTTAAGCCCCGCTTTAACGTCCGCTTCCGATAAGCGTCCTTTTCCCGTCAGGTTTTTAAAAACGTTCTGCAGTTTGTCTGCCAAGCTTTCAAAAGCCATTCAAAACCCTCCGTTCAAGTCAGGCAGTAAAAAGCAGATTACACAAACTTTTCATCGCCAATCAATCATACTAGTTTCAGGATATCATTGGAAATCTGTCCAACGCGCTTAATCAGTTCCTTGTCCTCTGTCTCAAGAAACTCGCCGGTAAGGCTGTTAATCTCCTCCACCAGCTCCCTTGTCTTAATAAACTTCTTAACAAGGCCCAGTTTTTCTTCATAACCGTTCAGTATTTTGTCGCAGCGCTTTATCATATCATGGACTCCCTGACGGCTGATGCCTTTTTCTTTTGCAATCTCGCTCAGGGACAAATCGTTGAACACAACATCTTCGTAAATCGATTTCTGATGCTCCGTAAGCAATTCACCGTAAAAATCATATAAAAGACCCTGCTCTACAATTTTTTCCATTTCAATCACCTGACTTATCATACAACAGGTTCAACAGGGTGTCAAGTGTTTTTTCTTTACACCCTGTTTTTTCTTTTCGTTATTCCGAAACAGAAGCTTCAGCCTCCTGCGCTCTATGGCAGACAAAACGGTTTTTGCCCTCTCTTTTTGCCATATACATTGCGTGATCCGCATTGCGGTACAGCTCCTGGTAGGTCCGGCCGTCGAACGGACAGGCTGCGACTCCGATGCTGACGGACATCCCAACTTCTGTTTCCCCCTGTGAATGGCTCATTTTGGAAAGAATCAGCTCCGCCTTCTTCTGCGCATTCTCAATGTCCGAGGTATCCGACATAAAAGCGGCAAATTCATCTCCGCCAATCCGGGCCACCGGATCGTAATCACGGAACGACTGGCGGAGAAGTTCGCCGATTCTGGTAAGATAACCGTCCCCCGCCTCATGGCCTTTCGTGTCATTGACCAGCTTGAAATTATCAACGTCAATCATAAAGAAGAATCCCTTCTGCTTTTCTTCAATAAGCGACTCCACCTTGCCCACAAACGCCTCCCGGTTCATAAGGCCGGTCAGGGTATCGGTCGAACTTAAGGAGAGCAGATTCATTTCTTTCGCCTTACGTCCGGTAATGTCAGTCAGTTTACCTATGACAATATCTTTATTGCCGCTGATTGGCTGCATCTTGCATTCACACCAGATCCAGCCTCCATCCCGGCCTAACAGTCTCAGCTCCACCACCTTTAACTCTCCATCTGTCCTGACGGAAGCAATGGACTCCACGGTCTCCTGCACATCATCGGGATGGACCAGTCCTCCGCAGAAGCTGCTGAATTTTTCGATGCTGTGCCGTACGACTCCCAGGAGTTCCGTGGCATTCTGCGTCAGCTGGAGCACGTCTGTTTTAAAGTTGTATTCAAAAAGGATGGTGTCTGAAAAATTGGAAAGCGCCGCATATCTCGCCTGTTCCAGTTTGATCCGGCGCCCACTTTCTATCATCAGGATATAAATGAACAGACCGGCCAGAAGCGTGAGCCCCACCAGGGACATTCCCATCAGAATCGTGTCATCCAAAAGCTGTGAAGACACATCCTTCATCAGGTTGGCATCGGAAAAGCTCATCAGGTTCCAGCCCTCGAATCCCATGGGAATATTGGTCAGAAAAACGCTGTCCGTACCGGTGTCCACCGTGAGGGTGATGTTTAAGTTTTGCTCAATGGCCCGGATAAATTCGTCGATGCCTTCCATTTTGTTTTTCGCACTCTCCAGGATATCACAAATATTCTGGCCGACCCACTCTTCTTTGTCGCTGCAGTAAAGGATGCTGCCGTTTCCGTCGGCAATGCAGCTCACCATGGTTCCTCTCATGCCGGAATAGCCCTCCAGCATGTTCATCAGTTCGGAGACACTGACGGCACATTTGATGACGCCTGCCGTCTCTCCGTTCCTGATAACAGGTTCACCGGCAAAAAAGTAGTATCCCGACCTGGACGGAGAATAAATGAGCTTGGATACGGCAGGTTTTCCCTCCAGCAGCCTTATGTAAAATTCCCGTTCCTCCGGCTTCAGGTCCGGCTGCCCGGATCTTTCCTCCCACACCTTCGCAGAAACATAGGCAAAGGGAAAATTCTGTGTCCCGTTTACATGTGAAAGGTATTGTTTGAATTCCTCACTCTCCACATCAAAGGAGGAGGCTCCCGCAAACCCGGCCACCGACTTGAGACGCACCTTCATATTCGTCAGCTCTTCACTGATTTTAATGCTCTGGGCCTCTCCATACTCCATGAGGTTTTCTTTTTCTATGCTCATAAAACGTTTGTTTACTTTCGTACCATAATTAATAAAAATCGTGTAAATCAGGACGCAAAAAGCGGTTACAGCAACTGCAAAAAGTATCGTTCTATATCTGCTGTATTTCACTTTCTCCTCCATGTATCTCCTCCTCCTTTATAAAACCTCTATATTCGTCTTCGGATAAAGGCGGTGACACTAAAAATCCCTGCAGATAATCACAGTCCAGTCTTTGCAGCAGCTGCAATTGTTCCCTGCTTTCCACACCCTCTACAATCGTCAGCATGTTGAGCCGTTTGGCCATCTGAAGCACGCTCTCAACTACAATCTGTCTGCGGACGTCCTCCCCTTCTGAGGCCAGAAATCCCCGATCCAGCTTCAGAATATCAAGAGGAAGCACCTGGAGCACATTCAGGGAAGAATACCCCGTTCCAAAATCATCCATGGCGCAGATAAAGCCCGCTGTTTTCAGTTTTTTCAAAACCTGCTGCATCAGTTCCAGATCCTCTACGGCAATGCTCTCCGTAAACTCCAGTTCCAGTTCGTCATTCTCTATCTGATATTTGTCTCTGATCGCAACATAAGTCTCCACAAATTCGGGTTGAATCATCGTATGCCTCGATACATTGACGGCAATACAGACAGAAGGCATCCCGCTTTCTTTCAACCGGTTGATCAGGATACAAATCTTCTCATAGAGATACTGATCCAGGCTGGCTATCATGCCGTTTTTCTCGAACAATCCGATAAAATCATCCGGCATCGCATAAATCTGTCCGCCGCGCAACCACCGCACCAGCGCCTCCGCCCGGTGCTTCTTCTGTCCGCTCACCTTCCTGAGTTTAACCTGCGGCTGTAAGTAGAGCACGAACTCTCCGTCTGCAAGAGCCGCCCTCATCTCCGACTCCATCTGTATCTCGTTCAGAGCCTTAATCCTCAATTCCTCGGTAAAAAAGCCTGGCCTGCTTCCCCTCAGGTTCTTCACCGACTTCTGTGCCATATTGGCGCGGTTTAACAGTTCGTCCATGCCCATATTACAGGAGGACTCCGGAATAAAGACGCCGCTGTTGACCTCCACCTGGTAATTCTTTTCTTTAAACGGCGTGAATGAAGCCAGTTTTTCCACAAGCCGTTCAAATCTTTCCTGAAGCTTTTCCACTTCATCGCGTTTCCACAAAAATGCAAAATTATCGTCACTGACACGGCAGAATATCTCCGCCTCCCGGCAGTTTTCTTTCAGACAGAATGCCCAGTACTTCAATATTCTGTTTCCCGTATGGAAGCCGAACAGATCATTAATGTATTTGAAATTTTTAATATCACAGTACCATATTGAATACTCTGACAGCGGCGCCGCCGCAAAGAGCACACCCGCTTCCCTCCTGAAACCTTCGAGGTTGAGGCTGCCCGTCAGCGCATCGTAATACTCAAGGCGCAGTTTCTTCCGGTAAAGCTCATCTCTCTGCATCAGGGAGGCTATATAGAATGCCAGTGTAAAGAGCATCGTAATGTCGGAGTGATGCTTGGTAAAATTCCCGATGGTAATCATGCCGGCCAGCTCTTTCCCTGTGAAAATGGGCGTACAGCAGAGGGAGGTGACTCCTTCCGCTTTCAAAAACTCGTAATTTTCCGGATCTGTTTCCCTGATACTCTCCGTATCCATAATCAGGATCTGGGATGAACTGCTTAAAAGTTTGCCGCATTCCTTCATGTATACGGACGTCAGTTTACCGGGACTCCGCACGCCTTTCGGCCTGCTGCCCCACTCGACCAGGGTGGGATATTCTCCGCAGCTGTGGATGGTTCCCCACTCTGCGTCAAAAAAAGGACAGATATTGTCCATGATCCGTCTCTGCGCTACCAGCTGATCCGCCTCATCAAGCATGGGCTGAATACAGTTCATCACTATATTCTGGCTCTCAAAGCTCTCCTCCAGGGCGCTTAAAACAGCGTCATGCCCCTTCAGAGCCGTTGCTATCTCCATACGGACGGTCCGCCCGTCCAGATCCACAAATTTATCTTTTAAAATATAATCGCTATTCAAGAAAGGATTATGACGCGTCCAGATATAGTAATGATCCTTGCTGAGAAGATGGTTGGTGCAGAACGGACAGGGGGCGGAACGGCCCTGAAAAACCTCATAGCATTTCTCACCCTGATAATGATCGCGCTTTAATTCCTCGGCGATAAATTTATCGTCGCTGATATAAAGTACCTCATACGTCTCCGGATCGCTGAAATAAACGAAAGATTCCGGCATCTCCATTGTCAGTATCTCATTGATTGTCCACTGATACCTTTTTATGATATCAAGCCCTCTTTTCTGCCTGTTTCTGAATTCTTCTCTCAACGTCTCACTTCCTCTTCTTTTGTACATTATTTTATCTTAGCATCAAACGGTTTTGTTGTCCACCATTCCGACAATAATAGAAGCTGTTCCTCCAGAAAAATACTTATTCTCCATAATGCGACTTAATATTCACAGCGGAAAGCGTTTTAGGGTGAAAAAGCGCCATCCGCTTCATCACACGGAAACCATGATATTCCCTGACCACCATCCGGGAATATCATGGTTTCCGTGTGCGAAGAGAATGACGCAATATCATGTAGTATCCGCGTAAATACAGTTACTGCCCCCATCGGCGGGATATAGTCCAGCCGGTGGGGGCAGCAATCACTTATACTATGACTCCGTCTTTCTTCGGAACCTTTTTATAAATTTTGCGGTAACAAATCATATGGGCGGCAGCCGTAATCAGCCACGAAATAGGATAGGATATGTACAGCGAAAAAAGCGTATGGTGATAGGCGAACACGGTGAATATCCAAATCACCCGCAGGCCGCAGGCTCCTGTCAGCGAGACGACCATGGGGAGAACGGAATAACCCATTCCCCTCAGACTGCCGACCAGGGTATCCATCCAGCCGCAGATAAAATAGGTGGTGCAGATGATGGACATTCGGAGCATGCCGTAGGAGATAACTTCCGGATCGGAAGAATAAATCTTCAGCAGATCCGTGCCTCCAATAACGGCGGCAAAACCAAGGGCCATTCCCACTGCGGTCACCGTGCCGAGGCAGATATACAGGATACGGTTCACACGTGTATACATCCGGGCGCCGATATTCTGGCTTGTAAAGCTCAGGTTTGTCTGATACAGAGCATTCATTGCCGTATAGACAAATCCCTCGATATTGGCCGAAGCCGTATTTCCTGCCATGGCAATGGAGCCGAAGGAATTGACGGAAGACTGGATTAAAACGTTTGAAATAGAGAAAATGGCTCCCTGCATTCCGGCCGGGAGGCCAATCTTCATGATTAAGAGAGTCTTCCTCTTATCGATTCTCAGCTTCTTAAGGTGCAGCTTGAGAGGTCCGTCCGACTGTGCCAGACATTTTAATACAAGACCTGCGGAAACACACTGGGATATTACAGTAGCCAGGGCAACTCCTGCCACGTCCATATGCAGCTTAATGACAAAGAACAGGTTCAGCACGATGTTGACAGCTCCGGCCAGTGTAAGGAAGTACAGAGGCCTCTTCGTATCTCCCACCGCCCTCAGGATTGCGCTGCCGAAGTTGTAAGCCATCACGACCGGCATTCCCGCAAAGTATATTTTCATATAGATAACGGACTTTTCGATCACGTCCTCCGGAGTCCCCATCAGCTCCAGCATGAATCTGGAGGTAAACAGGCCGAGGAATACAAGGATGGCTCCGCTCACCAAACTGATGGCAACAGCCGTATGTACCGTCTCACTGACGTCTTTCTCACTCTTCGCCCCGTAATAACGGGCAACCAGAACATTCGCCCCTATTGACAGACCAATAAATATATTAATTAGAAGGTTAATCAAGGCTGTGGTGGAACCGACCGCTGCCAGAGACTGGCTGCCTGCAAAGCGCCCCACCACAATAACGTCGGCCGCATTAAACAAAAGCTGCAGTACGCCCGACAGCATAAGCGGCACGGAAAATGACAGCACCTTCTTCAAAATCGGGCCGCTGCACATATCCATTTCATAAGACTTCTTCATAATCTGCTTTCCTTTCCTGTGATCGCATCATAAAATTCAGAGCCGGATTTCCCAGCCAATCTCATATTCTACTGCTGCTTCAGGAGTATTGCAAGTGGTTTTTACATATTTTTAAGATGGCCCGGGCAGCGCCATCAGACTTCCTGGGCCATCTGTCTGGCGTTGTCAGCTGCTTTCACCTTTGTGAACGCTTTTTCAATCATGCCGTTCTCATCAATCAGATACGTGGTCCTGACCACGCCCATCACCTTTTTACCGTACATATTCTTCTCCTTCCACACATCGTAAGCCTCAATGGCAATCCGCTCCGGATCGGCAAGAATTGTAAACGGCAATCCGTACTTTTCGGCAAACTTGCGGTGTGATTCCACCGTGTCTTTGCTGATTCCAATCACCTCGGCATTCTTCTCCCTGAAATCCGGATAAAGTTCGGCAAAGGAGCAGGCCTGCTTTGTGCAGCCGGCCGTGTTGTCTTTACTGTAGAAATAGAGTATTACCTTCTTTCCCCTATAATCGGCCAGGGAGACTTCTTTTCCCTCCTGGTTTAAAAGTTTAAATTCCGGTGCCTTCATTCCTGTTTCCAGCATATCTGTTATTTCCTTTCTTCTTATAATTATCTTTCTGATACTCTGATTTTTCTGATACTCTGCCGGGCGTTTATTTGCAAACCTTACCCGGTTAATTTTCTCCCAGCAAATCGTAGACGATGGACGAAAAGACCACGGCTCCCTTTTTGAGAACCGACTCGTCCACATCAAACAGAACCGTATGCTGCGGCGACGCCATCGTAGTGGTGGTCCTCATGTAAACGGCCTGCCCTCCCTGCTCCTGGACACGGTTCATCATAAAGCCGATGTCTTCACTGCCCCAGTTCTTTGCATTCGGGGTGCTGCTGACGGAATACTGGGGCAGATGTTCCCTCACCACACTGGCAATCCTCTCGACAAACGGAAGATCACTCACCTGGGAAGGCGCATGGCCCATCAGTTTCATCTCACAGGTGCAGCCCTCCATCATTGCCGCCGCCCGGCAGATTTCCCGGGCCCTCTGATCCATGTAGCCGTTAATCTCCGTCGTCTCGCCGCGGATTTCCATGGAAATCATGGCCTCGTCCGCCACTACATTGCTGCTTGTGCCGCCCTGAATCGTACCGACATTGACCCTCGTTATTCCTCCGCTGTGGCGTGCAATCCCGGAGAGGGCGACCACTGCGTGGGCCGCAGCCAGAACGGCATTCTTCCCCTTCTCGGGAAATCCTCCCGCATGGGCTGATTCTCCCCTGAAATAGACATCGTATTTGCATGTAGCAAGGGAACCGTATGTTCCGGGCGTCACATCTCCGTCATCCCCGGTATTATCGGGGGCCACATGGGTTCCGGCAAAATAATCCACCCCGTCCAGATGGCCCGCCGCCACCATGGCATTTGCTCCCCTCACCCCTTCTTCTCCCGGCTGAAACAGAAGTTTTACCGTTCCATGGAGCTGTTCACGCATCGAAGCCAGGATTTCCGCAGTGCCAAGCCCGATGGCCGCATGACAGTCATGGCCGCAGGCGTGCATCATTTTGCGGTTGACGGAAGCAAAACCTTCCCTGTGCGGCCGGTGTGCCTCCGAAGTATCCTCCTCCATCGGAAGTGCGTCAATATCAAACCGGAGCGCCACGACAGGCCCGTCCCCGCACCGCAGGATGCCGACCACGCCGGTGTATCCCTGTTCCATCTCGCTTGTAAGATATTCCGGATATCCGGGTATCTCCAGCCCCTCATCCTCGTTTCTCTTTCTCTCAATCGTCGCTTCGGCCTTTACCCTTCTGTAATGCTCCTCCAGAATCTCCCGGTCCGGAACAGCCAGCCTGTTTCCCTCTCTGCACACGTCCTTACCGGTCAGGACTTCATAACCCAGCCGTGTCAGTTTTTCCGCAATTACCGCCGATGTCCTCATCTCAAGCCATGCGGTCTCGGGATGTTTATGCAAATCTCTCCGGATCCTTACCAGTTTTTCCTGTATGTTATCCCCAATCTGAGTAATCCTGGCGTATGGATCCTCTCCGCCGTTACAGTTTCCTGTATTATCTTCCCAGCCTTCTTTTCCTTTATATTGTGCTTCGCTTTGCAGTGTTTTATCCATTTTATGCCTCCAGCTTTTATTATCGCTTCATTCGTCATACGTTTTATCATACGGCCTGCTCATCGGAGCCGCCGTTTTCTGACTCTGATTTTCTTTTATAAGTCTATCACATTTTATTGGAAATGGTAAAAAAATTGTCGGTTTTCCTGAATTATTATGCTATACTGTTAAAATAGAAACAATATAAGAACGGAGGTTTTTCAATTGGCTCACGACGCAGCATCCCATAACATCAAAGAGATTTCAACCGGCGGTACCGTCCTTCACACAGACGTCGGGCCGAAGAACATTATGGTCATCGGTTCAACCTGTGTCGACATTATCATAAATATTGATCACCTTCCAAAAACAGAGGAAGACATCCACCCCAGCAGCCAGTCTCTGGCCCTCGGCGGCTGTGCTTATAATGTGGCGTCCATGATCAAGCTCTTTCATGTCCCTCTGACTCTGATCTCCCCAGTCGGAACCGGTTTTTACGGCGATTATGTCGCAAGAGAACTGGAACGGAACGGTTTTCCCGTCGCCGTCCGTGTCCCCGACCGGGAAAACGGCTGCTGTTACTGCCTGGTGGAGGCGGGAGGCGAGAGAACCTTTATGTCATATCACGGTGCGGAGTACACTTTCCGGAAGGAATGGATGGAACCGTTTAAACACACCGCATGCGACATGGTTTATGTCTGCGGCCTGGAAATTGAAGAGCCGACCGGAATAGAACTGATCGAATATCTGGAAGAACATCCGCAGAGGGAGATTTTTTACGCCCCCGGACCAAGAGGCATCCGGATCAGCCCCGAAAAAACGCAGCGCCTCTATGCGCTTCATCCCGTGCTCCATATCAATGAACCCGAGGCGAAGAGCCTGAGCGGATGCGGTTCCATTGAAGATTCCGCAGAAAAACTCTTTTCCCTCACCTCCAATACCGTCATCATCACCCTGGGGGACAAAGGGACGTATTGCCGGGAGCAGAGCGGGAATGCCTATTACGTGGACGGAATTCCCTCCCCGGTTGTAGATACCATAGGCGCCGGCGATTCCCATATCGGCGCGGTCATGGCCTCTCTGAGCATGGGAAAAAGCCTGAAGGACGCAATCATTATTGCCAATACCGCCGCCTCAGCTGTAGTAGGGGTAAAGGGAGCGTCTTTGACGAAAGAGGAATTTGACCGTCTGTTCTAAGCCCGTCCCAACAACGACAGAACACTTCGCGGATTTTTCATTTCCACTCGTTATAAAGAGACCCGACATGATGTTTTCATCACCGTCGGGCCTCTTCTTTTCATACAGATATTCATTATAAGTATGGATTCATCCTCATGAATCCGTCCAAAACCGTCGCATTATCACCGGCTTACTTCTGCTTTAGCCGTTCCTGTCACAACCAGTTCCCGCCGTCACCCCGGCGCCTCTCGTTTCAAACTACCAGTTTCCCCGTTCCCTTTGCCTGATCGGTCAGACGTGCCAGTTCCGCCCGGTATTTATTGACTTTTTCTTCCGCCAGTTCAATATTATGCAGATGCTTTTCTATAAACATAATTCCTGCCGCATATCTGGATATCTCTTCCGTAATTTCGTCCGATAAACGGATTTCACCCGTGTAAATGGCCGCCGTCTTTGTTCTGTTCCAACGGTTCCTGGAAAAATGAAATCCGTGCCCTATCAGACAGTTCCCCAGGCAGCTGACGGAATCCCTGATAGACGAACATAACATTTCTCCCAGTGACTGACAGATTACATCTGAAAACTCAAAGCAGGTCTGAAGCTTTCTGCGGATATCCTCACGTTCCATCAGGTAAAATGTGTCGTCCATTCCCGATCGGCGTCTTATCTCCATATCCTCCATGAACATCAGAAACAGCTTCTCCCATGACTCTACAGACAACACCGCCTGTTCCATGCGGGTGCAGAGGTTCTTGGCCTCCTCCATCTGCATCGCCCGTTTACGCAGCTGTGCTCTGGTGCCGTCCAGCATCTTGTTCTCAATTCCTTTCAGCTCAAACTGAGCGTCGCGAAGCCTCTCGTCCAGATTCACACGCATTCTGCAGTCCATATGCGGCCATATCTCTTTGTTAAAGACCAGTGTTTCCATCTTTTCTGACTGTTTCTGTAAAAGTTCCAGGACTTCTTTCTCCAGCGCTTCTATTTTCTGTTCCTCGATCTCATCCGGCTGAAGCTCTATCATCTGTTCGAAATTCTGCTGTGTAATCTCCGCAGCAATCCTTGTGCTCCACGTGCAGAGTAATCTGGCAACTCTGTCACAACACGTTTTTACTTTCTCAGTCTTCTCATTCTCGCTTTCAATGAACTTTTTCTGTTTCTCAATTTCAAGCTTTAATTCTTCGATTCTCTCAATGGTTTCCATACTTGTTCTATACTTCTCCCCTTCCGCTGCCATATACGAACAATAATATCACCCCGGAGCTTGCACCTGTCCCAAACATCCTTGTGAAGATATATCAGCAGTCTAACAACGAAAAAGCGCGTTTCGCAGATTTTTCATCGACAATCAACGGTAACCCGGATGCCTTACGCACCGATTACCGCGGCCAATGAACGCAATACTGAAAAAGCAGACACCAAAAACCGGGGTATCTGCTCGACACGCATTCAAAATGATTGCAACTGGCTGTCATATACTTCTACTTAGACCCTTTAGCTTTGCGCCGCCGCCTTTCGACGGGTTTGCCAAATATAATATTTGCTCGTAGTCATTATACTTTATTTTGTTTGGAAGTGCAAATGGTTTCTTTAAAAACAGACTGGGAAAGTATTGACAATAAATGGATAATAGGGAAAGCCGGAATTACCGTCTAAAATGCCTCCTGCCCATATCCATTCTCCGAATATGGAACCGGCCGTGGAAGAATGACACGGGAAAACAGCCGTTCCAGTTCCTGTATTTTGGGACACGGCTCCTCCACATGGGATACAATCACATTGTAGACCGAGTCAAAAAGTGTTTTTTCCTGTTCCGGCAGACTGTCCGGTGCAAACGCCAGCAAAAGAACCTCGGAAGGCGGACGGCCCGTCTGTGCGGCGCTCCGTTTTATCACATTCGACTCCATAGTCTGCATTGGATGGTGATCCAGTGCAAAATAACAGTGGGAAGGATTTTCTTCCAGTGCAAACTGCTGATAAGTGAAATCCATTTCCAGACCGACCGGATGAACGGCCAGCCAGAAATGGCGGCACAGCACGGTTCCTGAGTATTTCATCCCTGCTGCCGGTTCCTCCCATGTCTTCACTTTTATCGGAATTGTCTCCCCGGCCCCCATAAACCGGCCGAGCAATGCCGACATCATCAGCCCGTCTTCCATAAACGCCCCCTCAAACCACAGACGGAGCGGGGCCTCATATGTCTGTATCTCCTTACTGCTTTGAATCCTCTCGACCGCCCTGAAAAAATACCGGCTCCGGGCAATGAAACACACCACCATATAATACCGGTGCAGCCATGGTGCAAAGTGTTCCAGTGAGATGCTGTCCATACATTTCCTGACCCGTTCATAGTACAGGATGCATCTGTCGTAATCGTCCAGATGAAAGCTGTAAAAACCCAGCATGAGATAAAGCTCCGCAATCTGTGGATTTTCCATCAGTTCATCCAGCCGCGGCTCTACCCAGCTAAGCTGTTCCCGCATGATGTCCGCGTGGGCCGCCTTAAAATTCCGGTCCAGGTTCTGCTCACCGCAAAGCTCATCCATGATGCTGAGCCTGCAGTGAAGCCCTTCCGGCAAAAGGGAATTTTCATCGCACAAAGCTGCGGCATCCTGCATCAGATCCATAAAATGCTTCAGCTCATACTGCTGCGGATGTTCTTTTTGCAGTCCTGCCAGTTCCGTCAGAAGATAAATCCGGGAATCGACAGAAACCCGAGGCAGCTTGGAAGAGCCCAGATATTCTTCCAGATCCGGGATCGCCTGATTCTTTCTATACCAGAACACATATTCCCTGAGTGCAGCCTCCTCTTTTGAGCGGCAGCCGCAAAGTCCTTCAAACAAAATGTTAATCTGCTTCATGCTCTCATATCTGATGGGCATCGGCAGCTCCAGAAGTTTCTCTTTCCCGGCTGACAGATAGTCAATACAGGGGCGTGGATCCAGCCCCGAAGCCCAGACAATCCGCGCCGTACTGGCAGCCAGGACAAGCTTATTTCTTTCCGGCAGCTTTTTGTCCCGCAGGATTCTGTCAAAGCCGCAGTTGACCATTTGATTTAAATGCCCGGCCGGCTCCTCTGCTTCCCGCATCAGCTCTAACCTGACGTTTGACAGCGCCAGGTATTCAATCGTATGATCCATGTTCAGATGCGCCTGCAGTTCGTCTATAATAACCTTCCAGTCCGCATCACGTCCCTCGATCCGAATCCGGTTAAAAGCATAGTTCTGATAAATTGTCAGCAGCAGCCCTTTATTCCTGATTTTCCGTTCTTTCACAAACTGCAGCGTACTCTTAAAGGCCTTGTCGGCATCACGGTAATGTCCTTGTCCAATCAGGCTTACGGCCCTGTTATGAAGAATCTGCGCATGAATTAGCGGATCCGTATCGGCCGTACACGCCTCCTCCGCCCTCCTGGCATGGACAGACGCCTGTTCTGTCTTCCCCTGCCGAAGCCGGAGCAGATTCATTAAAAAATGATACCTTGCTCCGTCCTCTCTCATGGATTCAATCAGAGGCTCCGCCGCGCTTAAATTACCCAGGGTAATCAGCAGAAATACCTTATGTTTTTTACACCTTGCATTCTGCCTTACCGTCATTTTCCTCTCACTCAACGCAGCCACAATTTTCCATGCCTTAATGTTGTCACAGTCTATATGCAGCGTATCGGTAAAATGCCTGACCAGGTAAAACTGCATCTCAATCCACAGGTACTTCGCCACACCATAAAAGAGCAGCAAAATCATGGCTGAAAGGCAAAGCCCAAAGATAATTCCCTTTTTGACGCCTCCGTCCGGTAAAGCCGTGCAAACCACGCCTGCGGTTTCCGCTAAAATCAATTCTGATACCGTGACGACCACCATATATCGGGGTAAGTGATGCTCCTTTTTAAGAATCCACCTTCCAAGCGCAATCAGAATCACTCCCAGCAGGACCGGTACATATACCGGCGTGCCTTTTAGATAATCATCAAATAAGCCATACAGAATGTCTTCTGCCATCGTATCCCCCCTTTTCCGCTGTTTCTATTGTAACATTGGAATTCTTTTTTGGCTACCGGCCGTAAAAGAAGCCGCTTATCCAGTTCCCTCCACTGCAGTTCAAAAAAGGCCGTCAGGAACAGTGTCGTTCTCTTACCACACTGTTCCTGACGGCCCCGCCGTGTTATTTATTTACCTGAACATCGATTTCTTTTCTGTCCGCTACATCTCCTGGAGCACCCAGAGCGCGTAATCCACATACACATTACATGCGATCAGCAGTCCGTTTTCATCGAGATCAAACAGTCCGTGATGATGTGCCACTCCCGTATTCGGCTCCTCCGGGTTATGGGTACCCACAAAGGCGTACATTCCCTTCGCAACCGCCAGATAATCGGCAAAATCGTCGGCCCCCAAAGCCTTTTCGTAGTTGCTGATGATTCCGTCCGCCGGAAGGAGCTTTTCTGTGACGGCGGTTACTTCCTCCACCACCTGGGCGTCATTTACAAGGGGAGCCGCATAATCACGGATTTCCACTTCCGCCTCCGCCCCATACAGCTCTGCCGTCTGTCTGGCAATCTGCACCACCTTGTCATTCGTGAATTTCCTGACTTCGGGGCTGAAGCTTCTGGTGGTTCCCTCTATCTCGGCATGTTCCGCCACGATATTGTACTGGGTTCCCGCCTTGATCACGCCGACGCCGACCACTACGGTTTCAAGCGGATCCGTGTTTCTGGCTACGATGCTCTGAAGTCCCACAACGATCTGGGATGCGATGTAAGCGGCGTCGATTCCGAGGTGCGGTTTGGAAACATGGGCGCCTCTGCCGGTTATGGTGATTTTAAAGTAATCACAGCTCGCATTCTGCGGTCCCTTTGTCAGGGAAATCTTTCCCGTCTCCAGGGCGCTGCTCACATGTGTTCCAAACACCCGGTCCACACCGTTAAGCAGTCCGGCTCCGACAAACTGTCTGGCTCCCTGTCCAATCTCCTCCGCCTGCTGGAAGAAAAGGCGGATATGGCCGCCGAACTCTCCCTTTTTGGCATTCAAAATCTTTGCCGCGGTCAGTAGGGTAGCCGTATGGCCGTCATGGCCGCAGGCGTGGCAGAATCCCTCATTCTGTGAGTGATACTCTGCCGTTTTTAAATCTTCCATGGCCAGTGCGTCCATGTCGGCCCGGAGGGCAATGGTTTTCCCTTCGCCCTTTTCTCCGTCGATCCAGGCATAAACGCCCGTTTCACCGATTCTTACGTGGGGAAGGCCGATTTTATCCAGCTCCTCCTCTATTTTCCTGCATGTATTATATTCCTTCAGACTTACTTCAGGGTGAGCATGAAAATATCTTCTCAGGCTGACAAGGTAATCTTTTTCGTCTGTTACATACTGTTTTAATGCCATTTTACCCTCCATCCGTGCCGGCTTTGGCGCACCTTTTCCTTATTATTTATTCCGCATCATCCCATGCGCAGATGAAAGCACCCTGGTATGCATCTTCAATCGTCTTCTTAACTTCTGCCGTATGGTAAGCGTCTACAATTTTCTTATAAACTTCATTGTCCTTATCGGCGGTGCGGGCAACGATTACGTTGATTAACTGAGGAACCGCCTCGTTGGTTGTCTTATCTACATTTTCGGTGTAAATTGTGTCTTCGATCGGATTAAGTCCTGCCGTAAATGCGTTTCCGCCGTTGATAATGGCCGCTGCGCAGTCAGGAAGAATATTAGCCAGTGTTGCGGACTCAGCCTCTTTGATATCGATCTTTACCTTGTACTCTGTAATATCGGCTTTTGTCGGTACAAATCCTTTTTCCGGATCGCATACGATGAAACCTGCCTCTTCCAGCAGTTTGAGGGCGCGGCCTCCGTTTGTCAGATCGCTTGGGATGGCAATCACATCGCCGTCCTTAATCTCATCAATGGAGGAGATTTTCTTCTTATTATTATAGATGGAAAGCGGAGCAATAATGGTATCTCCGATATCTACGATGTCATATCCCTTCTGAGCCACATCATTTGCCAGAAATGCCTTATGCTGGAATGCGTTCAGGTCGATCTCCCCGTCATTTAATGCGCGGTTTGGAGCTGCATAATCGGTAAATTTCATCAGTTCCACCTGAATGCCGTCATCCTTCAGAAGCTCGTTGATTGTATCCCACTGTGCATTGTACTCTCCGACTACGCCGACTTTTACTGTGGTCACTTCCGCCGTTTCCTTGGCTGTTTCCTTTGCCGCTTCGCCGGCCGTCTCCCCGGCTGCCGCCGTTGCGGCCGGTGTGCTGCCGCTTCCCGATCCACATCCGAAAAGTGTGAGCGCCGTCACTGCCGCCAGGGTTACTGCTGCTGCTTTTTTCCATGATGTTTTGAATGTCTTTTTCATAATTTCTCTCTCCTTTTTCTTCTCTTTTAAATATATTTATATAGTAACTATCCAGTTCTTTCCCAGGTGCCGCTTCACGCAGTACGGTTCCCTGAACAGCCGCTTTCGTCATTACTTAATGTGTCGTTTTCCTGATAATCACATTGCCGATAAACTGAATTGCACTGATAATTAAGAGGATAATAATTACCGTAGCCCAAATCATATCCCGGTAGCCCATCTGATAGCCATAGCGGATAGCGAAATCTCCCAGTCCTCCGGCTCCGATCGCACCGGCCATGGCCGTGATGCCGATCAGGCTGACAAAGGTAATCATCGTCACGCGGGTGATGCCGGGGATACTCTCCTTTAAATAAACGCCGAAGATAATCTCCACCGGTGAAAATCCCATCGCCTCGCTGGCCTCAATCAGTCCGCCGTCCAGGTCTGCAAGAACCGATTCAATCTGTCTTGCAAAGAAAGGAACCGTACCCGCAATCAATGCCACATAGGAACCGGTAACGCCGGAACCCGTTCCGACGATGGCCCGGCTGACCGGAATCAGCAGTACCATAAGAATAATGAAAGGAATCGAACGGATAATATCAACCGCTTTATCGAGAAAATTATAAATTACCACGTTCTGCAGGATTCCGCCCCTCTTTGTAACAATCAGGAGGACTCCGAAGAACAGTCCGAAGAAAAATGCGATGGTACCTGAAATCAGGAGCATCTTAAAGGTCTGTCCGATACATTTTACAAGCTCTCCGCCCAGACGTTCCAGGTTCGGCGCTAAGGTGTATAATATACTCATTCTTTAATTACCTCCACTTCCACTCCAAGTGAGTTTATGTATTCCATTGCAGCCGCCATCTGATCCGGCTCCCCGCTCAGTGTTACCACCAGCTTGCCGAGGGGTTTCCCCTTCAGGAAATCAATATTTCCGAAAATAATATTGGCTCTGATGTCGAAGGCCTTTGCCAGATAGGAAATGAGCGGCTCTCCTGCGTTGGTGCCCGAGTAGGTGAACAGAAGCATCCTGTCCCCGGCGCCGATTTCCGTCAGTTCATTCTTGTCTTCAATCAAATCGTAGATTTTTCTGATATTGCTTGCCGTGTCGATAAAGTCCCTGGTGATTCTGACCTGTGGATGGCTGAATACATCCACCGTATTACCCGACTCAACCACGGCTCCCTCTTCCATAATGGCGACCCTGTCGCAGATATCCTTCACAACCGCCATCTCGTGGGTAATCAGGACAATGGTAATTCCCATCTCTTCATTTACCTTTTTGAGAAGCTTAAGGATGGACTGTGTGGTCTGGGGATCCAGGGCGCTGGTGGCCTCATCGCAGAGAAGCACGTTCGGGTCGTTGGCCAGGGACCTTGCGATGGCAACCCTCTGCTTCTGTCCGCCCGAGAGCTGCGACGGATAGGCATCCCTCTTATCGGTCAGCCCCACCAGTTCCAGAAGAGACGCTATCTTTTCTTCCCTCTCCGCCTTTGTCATCTTCGTTTTCTTAAGAGGAAACTCGATATTCTGGTAAACCGTCCTGGAACGCATCAGGTTGAAGTGCTGGAAAATCATGCCGATCTTTTTCCTGACTTCCCTCAATTTCTTCTCATCCAGGCTCATCAAATCCACATCGTCAATCAGCACGCGCCCCGTCGTCGGCCGCTCCAGCAGATTAATGCATCTGACTAACGTAGACTTGCCTGCCCCCGAAAAACCTATAATACCAAAAATTTCACCGTCCTGTATCTCCAGATTTACGTTTTTCACAGCATGGATGGTATCAAATGTCTTGCTCACCTGTTCCAACTTAATCATTCTGACTGCTCCTTTCACTTTCTGCGCCGAGCGCGGCCGCATAGCGGGTATAAAAACTTTCATATGCAACAAAAAAAGCTCCCGCCCTGTATTAGGACGAAAGCTGTCGCTTCGTGGTACCACCTAACTTCGTCTGATGCTCACGCATCCAGACCTTTTCAAGTACGGCCGCACATCCATCGTCTCCATGGCCTGTGTCCCGGCTTATACTCTATCGCTGTAACGGGCGCATCCCGTCATGATCTAAAATATTCGATCATGCAACTCTGAGACCATCTTCATAAGCCTATCTCTGCTCCCTCTCAGCGTCCGGGAACTCTCTGTAAAAGCATCCGCTTACTACTCTTCTCTTCTACGTCTTTGCTGGTAATCAATTTATCAACTTGCGACTATATTATTGCATTTTTCCCGGTTTGTCAACCTTTTTTTTCGAAAAGACCATGGGACTGGTTTTTAATGTTATGGTTCGCAGTTTCATGACGCCGGATTCACTTCTCCCTGCCCACGCCTGTATCCTTTCCCTCGAATATTACCGTACATCCTACATTACCATATTCCGTGAAAAAAAGCAAAATATCTTATACTGGAGGCAGCCTCCTACCGTTACTGTCCGTAACAGTTCATCCTGTCTGAACTGTTACTACTGTTCACACCGCATTTAGCTGTAAACAGTATAGCCATCTTCCCATCGAATGTATGTTCCTTTTCTTCCAAATATGTGGTATGATGATACTCAGACAAACCAAGAGCATTCATAAACTTAAAATACACCTTATAATCATGCTTTTTGAGAAGGAGGTTCTCCCATGCTGGAACAGCTTTCACTCTTTGACAACCGCGAAACCACATCCCCTCTTGCCAGCCGCATCCGTCCCGATACGCTGGAAGGGTTTGTGGGTCAGCAACATCTGATTGGCCGAGGTAAAGTACTGCGCAATTTAATCGAGAAGGATCAGGTTACTTCCATGATTTTCTGGGGGCCTCCCGGTGTCGGCAAGACTACCCTGGCCCGGATTATTGCGGGTAAGACCCAGTCGTCTTTTATTGATTTTTCCGCCGTTACAAGCGGCATTAAAGAGATTAAAACCGTGATGGAACAGGCCGAGAAGAACCGCATCATGGGAATCAGGACGATTCTCTTTGTGGACGAGATCCACCGTTTTAATAAGGCTCAGCAGGACGCGTTCCTCCCCTATGTGGAAAAGGGAAGTATCATCCTGATCGGCGCCACGACGGAAAATCCCTCCTTTGAGATCAATTCCGCTCTTCTGTCCAGATGCAAAGTATTCGTGCTGAAGGCCCTGACATCGGAAGATTTACTGGAACTGCTCACGAACGTGATGAAGTCTCCCAAAGGATTTGGAAACCAGCATGTCGTGATCAGTGAGGATCAGCTGTCCCTGATTGCCAATTTTGCCAACGGGGACGCGCGCACCGCGCTAAATACCCTGGAAATGGCCGTCCTCAACGGAGAGCTTGACCGCTCCGGCACTATCACCGTCACCGACCAGGCCCTGGAACAGTGCATTAGTAAGAAATCCCTGCTCTATGATAAAAAGGGTGAGGAGCACTATAACCTGATCTCCGCCCTGCACAAATCCATGCGCAACAGCGATCCAGACGCCGCCGTCTACTGGCTCGCCAGGATGCTGGAGGCAGGGGAAGATCCTCTCTATGTGGCAAGAAGGCTGATCCGTTTTGCCAGTGAAGATATCGGAATCGCGGATCCAAATGCCCTGCCGCTCGTGGTTGCTGCCTATCAGGCATCCCACTTTATCGGAATGCCGGAATGCACGTTGAATTTGACACAGGCCGTCGTTTACCTGGCGATGGCTCCCAAATCGAATTCCATCTACCGGGCTTACGAGACGGCTAAGGAAGACGCCCAGAACATGATGGCGGAACCGGTCCCCCTGCAGATCAGGAACGCTCCCACCGGCCTGATGGCGGAACTGCATTATGGGGAGGGTTATGTCTATGCCCATGATACGGAAGACAAAATTGCCGCTATGGACTGCCTTCCCAAATCGCTTAAGGGACGATCCTATTATCAGCCCGGGACTGCTGGTGCGGAGGCTCCCGTCCGTGAGCGTCTGGAGGCGATTAAAAAATGGCGCAGGGAGCATCCTGCTTCTCAGGAGCACTAATGATCTCACTAGAAAAACAGGACGGCTCCGTCATTTACCGGGAACCGTCCTGTTTCTTAAATTCACTCCGTCAAAGGGTCTTCAAGGTCCGCTTTTCAGCATTATGTATCAAATCTCTCTCCCTGATTTTACTCCCTTGGGCCGGCCGTAAATTAATAGTTTTCTTTTCTAACTTCAAAGTAGCTCTGTGGATGTGCACATACCGGACATACGGTTGGAGCTTTCTTTCCGATTACAAGGTGGCCGCAGTTTCTGCACTCCCACATTGTCTCTTCCGTTTTCTCAAATACAGCCTGCATCTCTACATTATTTAAGAGCTTTAAGTATCTCTCTTCATGTGTCTTCTCAATAGCTGCAACTGCTGCAAATTTAGCTGCCAGCTCTTTAAAGCCCTCTTCCTCAGCTACCTTTGCAAATTCTGCATACATATCGGTCCACTCATAGTTCTCACCCTCAGCAGCCGCTTTCAGGTTCTCTGCGGTTGTTCCGATTCCCTTTAACTCTTTGAACCACATTTTTGCATGCTCTTTTTCATTGTTTGCAGTGTTCTCAAAGATTGCTGCGATCTGCTCAAATCCTTCTTTTTTCGCAGCGCTTGCGAAATATGTGTATTTATTTCTTGCCTGTGATTCTCCTGCAAATGCTGTCATCAGGTTCTGTTCTGTTCTGCTTCCTTTTAATTCCATTCTTTTATTCCTCCTACGTCCTTTTATGATTCTAGGAATTATTCCTGTTTTTATATTACACTTTTTTCCATCTTTTGTCAAGCATATGAAAAAATATTTATTCCATAAATACCCCTGACCCGGGTAACGGGAACCAGCCATATTCCCACTCCCGGGCCGGGGAACTTTGATCGGTGGCGGCTAACAACGCAGACTCAGTGGATCGCCATTCTTACTGTTCTAATTTTTTCGCTAAAATTTCATTTACCTTAGCAGGGTTTGCTTTTCCATGCATCTGTTTCATAATCCGGCCCACCAGGAAACCGGCCACCTTGGTTTTTCCGCTTCGGTATTCCTCCACCGTCTGTGGGTTTGACGCCAGGACTTCCTCCACCGTCCGTTCCAGGGCTTCGTCATCATTTACCATTAAAAGCTCCTTCTCTTTGACATACGATTCAGGTTCCACATCCTCCATAAATATCTTCTCAAAGACCTCTTTTGCGATTGTGGTGTTAATGATTCCCGCCTCCGTCATCCGGATGAGTTTTGAAAGATGCCCTGGAGAAAATGACAGCTGATCGGCCTCCACCGCATTTTCTTTCATCAATCGGCCAGTTTCGCCGATCAGCCAGTTGGCCGCTTTTTTCGGCAGACCGCAGAGAGCGGCCGTCTTTTCAAATATCTCCGCCATCTTCCTCGATTCTGTGATAATCCGGCTGTCATATTCCGATAATCCGTATTCCTCCTGGTAGCGCTTCATCTTTTCAGGCTGCAGTTCCGGAAGCGAACTTCTGATGCCCTCAAGCCATTCTTCGCTTATCACGACAGGAGGCAAATCCGGATCAGGGAAATATCGGTAATCTTTAGCGTCTTCCTTCGAACGCATTGCATAGGAATACTCCTTGTTGTCATCCCATCTGCGCGTCTCCTGGGATACGCTCTTTCCCTCTTCCAGAAGCTCAATCTGACGGTTTTTCTCCCCCTCGATGGCACGGGCAATCGCTTTAAAGGAGTTTAAGTTCTTCATTTCCGTTCTCGTTCCGAAGGTTTCACTTCCCGCTTCCCGTACCGACAGGTTGACGTCGGCTCTCATGGAGCCTTCCTGGAGCTTACAGTCCGAAGCGCCCAGATACTGGATTAAAAGACGCAGGCGATCCAGGTATGCGATAACCTCCTCCGCGTTTCTCATATCCGGCTCGGAGACTATTTCAATCAGCGGAACCCCGCTCCTGTTATAGTCCACCAGGGAACATTCTTCCCATTCATCATGAATCAGCTTTCCTGCGTCTTCCTCCATGTGGATTTCATGGATTCTGACTTCTTTCTCTCCCGAGGCCGTTTCAATCGTGAGACGGCCGTCGTGACAGATTGGCAGATAGAGCTGGGAAATCTGATAGTTCTGAGGATTGTCGGGATAAAAATAATTCTTCCGGTCAAATTTACAGCATCGGTTTATCTCACAGCCTGCGGCAAGGCCCACGGATATGGCCAGTTCCACAACCTTCCTATTTAAAACCGGCAGGGCCCCCGGCATTCCGGTGCAGACCGGACAGGTGTGGGTACCCGGCGCCGCGCCAAATGCGGTGGAACAGCCACAGAAAATTTTCGTCCTGGTGGCCAGTTCTACATGGACTTCCAGTCCGATGACGGTTTCATACTGTTTTTTCATCTATTTCCCCTCCTTGCCTGATTTTCCGCCGTAGAACGGAAGCGCCCACCCGCCTCTCGCCCGCTCGTAAGCATACGAGGCGCGGAAGAGTTTTTTCTCCTCAAAACAGCCTGCAATCATCTGAAGCCCAATGGGAAGGCCTTTCTCATCGAGCCCGCAGGGAACGCTGACAGCCGGCAGGCCGGCCAGATTGACTGAAACGGTGTAAATGTCTCCCAGATACATTTTCAGCGGATCACCCAGGCTCTCTCCAACGGCAGGCGCCGTGGACGGCGCTGCCGGGCCGAGTATCACGTCATATTTTTCAAACGCCCTGTCAAATGCCTGTTTAATTAATGACTTTGTCCGAAGGGCTTTCAGATAGTAGGCGTCATAGTAGCCGGAACTTAAGACAAAGGAACCGAGCATAATGCGGCGTTTCACCTCAGGTCCAAAACCCTCGGAACGGCTTTTCTTATACATTTCGTGAAGATCCTCATACTCTTTCGTCCTGTATCCGTATTTTACACCGTCAAACCGGGAGAGGTTGGAGCTGGCTTCCGCGGATGCAATGACATAGTAAGCCGGTATGGCATACTCCACCATGCCGAGACTGAAAAATTCCACCTCTGCGCCCTGGGCTTTTAACACTTTTGCACCGGAAAGAACTGCTTTCCTGACACTTTCGTCCAACCCCTCCCCCAGATAGTCCGAAGGAATTCCGATCCTCATTCCCTTCGCTTCACCGGTCAGCGCCTGCAGAAAATTGCAGTCTTTCCTCGGGATGGAAGTGCTGTCTTTTGTGTCGTGGGAGGCCAGAGCTTCCAGGACTGCCGCACAGTCGGCGGTGTCTTTCGCAACCGGACCAATCTGATCCAGGGACGAACCGTAAGCTATCAAGCCGTAACGCGAAACAGTCCCATAGGTCGGTTTCATTCCGGTCACTCCGCAGAAGGAACTCGGCTGCCTGATGGAACCGCCCGTGTCGGAACCCAGCGCATAAAATGTCTCACCCGCGGCAACCGCCGCACAGGAACCGCCTGACGAACCGCCCGGTACATGAGCTTCATTCCACGGATTCAGGGTCGGGCCGAACCATGAGGTTTCCGTCGTACTTCCCATGGCGAATTCATCCATATTCGTTTTACCAATGATTACGGCCCCCGCCCTCTCCAGGTTCCGGACCGCCTCCGCCGAATAGGGGGGCACGAAATTGTAAAGCATTCTGGAACCGCAGGTGGTTTTCATCCCCCCGGTACAGATATTGTCTTTCACCGCAACCGGAACACCGGCCAGCGGTCCCGTAAGCTCTCCGCTGTCTATGCGGGACTGTACGGCCTTTGCATCCTCCACCGCTTTCTCCTCGTTCAGGGATACAAAGGCGTGAATCGTATCCTCACATTTGTGAATCCTGGCAAAAGAAGCGGTTACCGCCTCCTTCACCGATATTTCTCTTTCTTTTATCTTTTTTCCCAGCTCAAGAGCCGTCAATTTCATAAGTTCCATCATTACCTCCTGGTCTGCGCCCGGAACAGCGTCTCCACCGCTCCGTTATTCCACTGTCCTTGGTACCTTATACTGGTTTTCTTTCCGTGAGGGCGCATTGGCAATCATCTCCTGCGACATATCCGTATTTGTCACCTCATCTTCCCGGAACACATTCCGGGTATCAAACAAATGGGTCATCGGAGCCGTTTCAGAGGTGTCCAGACCGTTTAACATATCAATATATTCGAGCATCCGGCCCATGTCTTCCCCGGCTTTTTTCTTCTCCTCCCCGGTGAGTTCAAGCTGCGCCAGAATTCCTACATACTCGATCATTTCATCATCAATTTTTACTGCCATGGTTTTCCTTCTTTCGGTTTTTGTGATAAATGGTTTTGCCCAGGTTACGCCTTCACTACGGGACAAGCCGGCTCATATCTCTAGGAAAGAGTGAAACCTCCCTCACGTTTTCCTCACCCAGAAGCTGCATCGTCATCCGTTCCAGGCCGATTCCCAGGCCGCCGTGGGGAGGCATGCCGTATTTGAAGGTATCCAGATAGCCGTCCATTCCTTCCACATCCATGCCCCGCCTCTCTATTTTTGCCATCAGTTCTTTGTAGTCGTGGATACGCTGGCCTCCCGTCGTCACCTCCAGCCCCCGGAATAAGAGGTCGAAGCTCTTTGTAAATCTGGTATCTTCGGGATCCTCCATCGCATAAAAGGGACGCTTTTTAGAGGGGTACTGTGTGATAAAAACAAAGTCGGCATTGTATTCTTCTTTGAAATAACGGCCGATCAGGTGTTCCTCCTCCGGTTCCAAATCGTATGGGTTCCTGATTTGCATTCCGTATTTTTCAGCCGCCAGCTCCTTGGCCCGTGTAAATGTTACGCACGGGATTTTGTCCGTCTCCGGCAGCCTGACTCTGAGAATTTCCAGTTCCCTGCTGTATTCCACTCTTAATAATTCCACCATATACTGCAGGAATCCCGTCTCCATTGCCATGATGTCCGCAACGTCGTCGATATACCCCATTTCAAAATCGAGTCCCGTATATTCGTTCAGATGGCGTTTCGTATTATGCTTTTCCGCCCGGAACACAGGTCCTATCTCCATGACGCGGTCAAAGACTCCGACCATCATCTGTTTGTAAAACTGAGGACTCTGGGCCAGCACGGCCGGGCGGTGGAAGTAGTCAAGTTTAAAGACGTTGGCTCCGCCCTCGGCTCCCCTGGCTCCGATCTTCGGGGAATGTATTTCCGTAAATCCCTGACCCTGGAGAAACTCCCTGAATGCCCTGGCAATCCCCTCTTCTATCTTGAACCTGGCCCGCTCCCTGATATTCCGGAGTGTAAGGGGCCTCATATCCAGCCTGGCCTCCAGAGAAGCTCCCATCTTCCATTTAGAAACCGCGATCGGCATCGGTTCCGTTGGTTTAGAGAGGATTTTTACGCTCCTTAACCGCAGTTCCATTCCGTGGGGCGCCCTTTCCTCCGTTTTCACAATCCCGGTCACTTCCACGAAGGTTTCTTCCCTTATCTGGGAAAAATCGGCCTCCGTGACTCCCTTTTCAAATACCGTCTGCAGAACGCCGTCCCGTTTTCTCAGAATGATAAAGGCAATGTCTCCCATATTCCTGATATTCATAACCGCGCCGTTTACTTTTACCTCCTGTCCCGCCTTCCCATCTGTCAAAAGACTCTTAAGCTCCAGAACTTTTTTTTCTTTCATTCCTGTTAAAAAATCCATCTTTCTCCCTCGCTTTCTTCTTTGTGCACCGATGTTCCGGGGAGATTAAGGGTCCAATGAATCAAAAAATCCCGGAACATCTTTCGACATTCCGGGACGGGATATTCCCGCGGTACCACCCGCATTTGAAAAGAAAAGCAGCGCTTCATCTTCTCACTCTCTTGTATGCTTAACGCGCATTCACGTGACGTCCTACTGACCTTTCGTACGTCCGGCTCCGGAGTGTTCCCTATTGTCTTACGCCCTCCTGACGCGGCTCTCAGCCGGTGACCACGTCTTTCTGTCGGATTCTTTAAAACAGAGTCTCCTTCACTGCCTTTTTTATGGTCCTCACTATAAACTATTTTTTCGGGAATGTAAAGGGTTTTTTGAAAATTCTTTTTGATGTTTTCTAAATTGAGGGGCAATTTGAGAGTGAAAAATGAGGACGCGTCTCTGCATTTCCAAAATTTTCACTGTCTTTTTTTATTAAGTTTTTTTTAAATGCGTTGACATCCCGTCATCTATGAATATAATTTACCTGTATAAATAAGCACTTTCTGTACTAGACTGACTACTGTATTATTAGACAGAAACCAAAAAACGGAGGAAAACATATGTGTGGAATTGTTGGCTACATCGGAGACGAACAGGCGGCTCCTATCCTGTTGAGCGGGCTCAGCAAGCTGGAATACCGGGGTTATGACTCGGCCGGAATTGCAGTTTATGACGGGACAGATATCAAGATGGAAAAGGTCACGGGGCGTCTTAAGCGTCTTAAAGATCTGACAAAAGAAGGAAGCACCCTCTCCGGAACAATCGGAATCGGACATACACGCTGGGCGACACATGGGAGTCCTTCCGATACCAATGCCCATCCCCACTTCAATAAAGATCGCTCGATCATTGTCGTACACAACGGTATTATTGAAAATTACAGCAAATTAAAACAGCGCCTTATCGGCAAGGGTTATGAATTCATCTCTGAAACCGATACCGAGGTTCTTGCACATCTGCTGGATTACTATTACAACCGCAACCATAACCCGCTTGAAGCGCTTACAAAGGTAATGCAGAAGGTGGAAGGTTCTTATGCCCTTGGTATCCTCTTTAAGGATTTCCCGGGTCAGGTTTTTTCCGCCAGAAAAGACAGCCCTCTGATCGTAGGACACAGCGAAAGCGGTAATTTTATCGCCTCCGACGTGCCCGCTATTCTTCAGTATACAAGGGAAGTTTTCTATATGGAGAATGAGGAGATTGCCGTCCTCTCCCGCGAGGGAATCAAGTTTTACAACGTGGACGAGGAACCGCTTCAGAAAACATGCACCCGCATCGACTGGGACGTAAACGCTGCGGAAAAAGGCGGTTATGAGCATTTCTTCCTGAAAGAAATCTATGAACAGCCAAAGGCTGTCCGCGACACCATCAGTCCGCGTATCCAGGACGGTGAGGTGGTGATCGAAGAGCTCGGCATGACGGATGAAGATATCCGCAGCATTAATAAAATCATGATCGTGGCCTGCGGCTCCGCCTACCATACCGGCGTCATGGCCAAATACGTATTCGAAGGGATTTCCAGGGTGCCGGTTGAGGTGGATCTGGCATCCGAGTACCGGTACCGCGATCCGATTTTCGACCGCAACACGCTTGTCATCATTGTGAGCCAGTCCGGTGAGACGGCCGACTCTCTCGCCGCCCTCAGGGAATCGAAGGCAAACGGCCAGAGGGTTCTGGGAATTGTCAACGTGGTAGGCAGCTCCATTGCCCGTGAGGCCGACAATGTCATGTATACCTGGGCCGGTCCGGAAATCTCCGTGGCAACGACAAAGGCATACAGCGCACAGCTCGTCTCCTTCTACCTGCTTGCCCTGAAATTCGGCAGGGTCCGCTCTACGCTGGCGGACAGCGACTACAGCCGGATGATTGAGGATCTGCAGAAGCTTCCTGAGATGATGGATGAAATCTTAAAAGACCGTCAGCAGATTCAGCGTTTTGCCAACCGTTACCTGGCCGCAGAGCACATTTTCTTCATCGGCCGCGGGGTGGACTATGCCATCTCAATGGAGGGTTCCCTGAAACTGAAAGAGATTTCCTATATCCACTCAGAGGCCTATGCAGCCGGTGAGCTCAAACACGGAACCATCTCGCTGATTGAAGAAGGCACGCTCGTCGTAGCTCTCGCAACCCAGGAAGCTCTCTATCCAAAGACCATCAGCAACGTTGTCGAGGTCAAGACAAGAGGCGCTTTTGTGATGGCGCTGACCAACGAAGATAATAAAGAAATCGAAAAGGTGTCTGATTTTACGGTTTATATCCCGAAGATTAACCGCTATTTCTCCGGTTCCCTTGCTATTATTCCGCTTCAGCTCTTCGCTTACTATGTTTCCCTGGGAAGGGGACTGGATGTGGATAAGCCAAGGAATCTGGCTAAATCTGTTACGGTTGAGTAAGGATTTCGTTTTTCAAAAATCCAAAAATATTTCAGGAAAATATTGACATTCGCATTTTTTTGTGTATACTACTGAATAAAGAAAAGCAAAGGCGCTTCGGTACAACCGAGGTGCCTTTTTTTTGTGAAATTTGCACTTTAACTGCGCGCTGTGCCGTATCTGAAAGGAGACATGATTTATGGAAAAGAACATCCCCGAGCTTTATGGAAGCCTTGTGTTTAACGACAAAATTATGAAAAACAAACTGCCGAGAGATGTTTACAGGGCTCTTCGTAACACAATTGAAACCGGCCGCCATCTGGAGCTTGATGTTGCCAACGCCGTTGCCGTCGCCATGAAGGAATGGGCCGTGGAAAACGGCGCCACCCACTTTACTCACTGGTTCCAGCCAATGACCGGGATTACCGCCGAAAAACACGACAGCTTTATAAGCCCTCTTAGCAATGACGATGTGATTATGGATTTCTCCGGCAGGGAACTGATCAAGGGGGAACCGGATGCCTCCAGTTTTCCTTCCGGCGGCCTGCGCGCCACTTTTGAGGCCAGAGGCTATACGGCCTGGGATCCTACCTCTCCGGCGTTTATAAAAGACGGTACCCTCTGCATTCCCACAGCGTTCTGCTCATACAGCGGAGAAGCTCTCGATAAAAAAACACCTCTGCTGCGTTCCATGGAAGCAGTCAACAAAGAAGCGCTCCGCGTGCTGAAGCTCTTCGGCGATGATGACGTTGCCCGTGTCTACTCCACAGTCGGTCCTGAACAGGAATATTTTCTCGTAGATAAAGAACTGTATAATAAGCGCAGCGACCTGAAGTTCTGCGGCAGAACCCTGTTTGGCGCCCCCGCGCCAAAGGGTCAGGAAATGGATGACCACTATTTCGGCTCACTTCGTCCCCGCGTTCTTGCCTTCATGAAGGAACTGGATGAAGAACTCTGGAAATTCGGCATTCCTGCTAAGACCAGACATAATGAGGTGGCTCCGTCACAGCACGAACTGGCTGTTGTGTACACGACCAGCAATCTGGCCGCGGACAATAACCAGCTTACCATGGAAGTGATGAAGCGCACGGCTGAAAAGCACGGCCTTGTCTGCCTTCTTCATGAAAAACCCTATGAAGGCATCAACGGAAGCGGCAAACATAACAACTGGTCGCTCTCCACGAACACGGGGATCAATCTCCTGGATCCCGATAAAGAGCCTGCTAAAAATCTCCGTTTCATGCTCTTTCTGGCCGCAACCGTGAAGGCGGTGGATGTATACGGCGATTTGCTGCGCGTCTCGGTCGCAACGGCGGGCAATGATCACCGCCTGGGGGGCAATGAAGCGCCGCCCGCCATCGTCTCCATGTTCATCGGCGACGACCTTGCCGCCGTCCTCGACATTGTCGAGAATGACGCAGAACCCGAAGCGCGGGAAGAGATTTCAATGAATGCGGGTGCGAAAGTCCTTCCGCATTTTGTCAAAGACACGACGGACCGCAACAGGACTTCCCCCTTTGCCTTTACCGGTAACAAATTTGAATTCCGTATGCCCGGCTCCTCCCTCCCGGTATCCGGCCCGAATGTGGTTCTCAATACTGCCGTTGCCGAGGTTCTTGGAGAATTTGCGGATCACCTGGAGAAGGTACCAACGGAAAAACTGCCCGAGGAAATCCACACTCTGTTAAAAGCGGTGATACGCCGGCATAAACGCATTATTTTCAACGGAAACGGCTACTCGGAGGCCTGGGTGAATGAGGCGGAAAAGAGGGGACTCTTCAATCTTCCAACCTGCGCAGAGGCTTTTCCCTGCTTAATAGCGGAAAAGAACATCGAGCTGTTTACAAAGCACCATGTCTTCACCCGGGAAGAAATCTTCTCCCGCTATGAAATTATGCAGGAGAACTATATAAAAACGATTATCATTGAAGCCAAAACAATGCACTCCATGATGAACAAAACCTTCCTCCCCTCCCTGCTCTCCTACATAAAAGAACTGGCCGAAACCGAAGTAAAAATGAAAAAAGCCCTGCCGTCGGCTTCCGTCTCCGCAATGGAAAAACGTTTGGACGGACTTTCCGCTCTGTATACCGCCATCTCGGAAAGGACGGATGAATTAAAAACCGCATGTTCCGGTATGGACGGTTTGGAAGACGGCATGGAAAAGGTAAAGTACTGCCGCTACACCGTACTTGCCAAAATGAATGAACTCCGAACATATGCAGATGAGGCGGAGGCCATGATACCCGATGAATTTCTTACTTATCCGTCCTATGACAAACTGCTTTTTTCAATATAAAAAATAAATTTAAGGAGGAGAGCTGAGATGCAGCCATCTGAACAAACTACGGGACTAAGGGAAGAATGCGGTGTTTTTGGAGTGTTTGATACAGGCGGTTCCAACGTCTCCGGGGATATTTTCTACGGTCTCTGCGCCCTTCAGCACCGGGGACAGGAATCCTGCGGAATCGCGGTCGGCAACACCAACGGGCCAAAGGCTCCGGCCCTGTGTCATAAGGGTCTGGGCCTTGTGCAGGAAGTGTTTACGCCAGACACACTGGCCCGCCTCACCGGAAATATCGGCATCGGCCATGTCCGTTACGCCACGACCGGCGCAGCCACTTTGGAAAATGCGCAGCCGCTTGTTTTAAATTACATCAAGGGAAGTCTCACGGTGGCGCATAACGGCAATCTCGTCAACGCCTCCGAACTGAAACGGGAACTTGAAAATACGGGAGCCGTATTTCAGACGACGATCGACTCCGAGGCCATCGCCCTGCACATTGCCAGGGAACGCCTTCATACCCCCACCGTGGAGGAAGCCATCAAGCGGACTGCGGCCAGAATAAAAGGGGCTTACGGCCTTGTTATCGCCAGTCCCAGAAAACTGATCGGTGTCCGGGATCCCTACGGTCTGAAACCGCTCTGTCTCGGCAGGATGAACAATGCATGGCTCATTGCTTCGGAAAGCTGCGCCATAGAGGCAGCCGGAGGTGAATTTATCCGCGATATTGCCCCGGGAGAGATTGTCACCATTACAAAAGACGGCCTTCACTCCGACATGGGGCTGCGGCAGGCTGAAAACGCGCACTGCATCTTTGAATATATTTATTTTGCCAGACTGGACAGCCAGCTGGATCGTGTAAGCGTATACGAAGCCCGACTGCACGGCGGAGCCATTCTGGCCCGTTCCAGTTCTGTTTCTGCCGATCTGGTGGCTGGCGTCCCCGACTCCGGCCTTACAGCGGCTATGGGGTATTCCAGAGCATCAGGCATCCCTTTTGAGCTCATCTTCCATAAAAACAGTTATGTTGGAAGAACTTTTATCAAATCCAGCCAGAAGGAACGTTAAAACAGCGTGAAGATCAAACTCAGCGTGCTGGCTCCCGCCGTGAAAGGGAAACGAATCGTGCTGGTGGATGATTCCATCGTGCGCGGCACCACAATTAAAAATCTGATTCACATGCTCAAGGAGGCAGGAGCCCTGGAGGTCCATGTGAGAATCTCCTCTCCGCCGTTTCTGTATCCCTGCTACTTTGGAACCGACGTTCCCTCCAACAGCCAGCTGATTGCCAGCAGCCATTCCACGGAGGAAATCCGCCGGTCCATAGGCGCAGACTCCCTGGCTTACATGCCCGCAGAACAGCTTCCGGAGATGGCCGGCGGCCTTCCGCTCTGCACGGCCTGCTTTACGGGGCATTATCCGATGGAAGTCCCCGGCACGGATATTAAAAATGCACTGGAATAATTTAATAGTCTGAACACTGATACTAAAAAAAGAATTCACTGAATAAGGAACGGCCGTAATAAACAAGAGAAAAATGATGCCCTGAATTCATGCATCTGCAAATTCAGGGCACCAAAAAAGGAATCGGCTGCACCCTCACCCATGCCGGTTCCTTTTTTGCATAAACAATTCATGTAAAATGAATTTTCCAGTCAATATTATTTTGTCTCTGTTTTCAAAGTCTTAAGTTCATCAAATACGACATCATTCAATACTTTGATGTAAGTGCCTTTCATACCGGAAGAACGTGATTCAATAACACCGGCGCTCTCGAATTTGCGCAGTGCATTGACAATGACAGAACGGGTGATACCAACTCTGTCTGCAATCTTGCTGGCAACCAGGATACCCTCATTGCCTTCCAGTTCGTCGAAAATGTGTGTGATTGCTTCCAGTTCTGAAAATGATAATGTGCTGATAGCAGACTTTACAATCTGAATCTTTCTGGTCTCTTCTGCATTCTCCTCATTCACGGAGCGCATCATCTCAAGTCCTACTACCGCGGTGCCGTATTCGCTCAGAATAATGTCGTCAATATCATAATTTGCATCTGCTTTGTAGATAAACAGCGTCCCCAGACGCTCGCCGGAAATGTCGATTGGTGTTATGATAGCCTGATACTTTTTGACATTTTCCTCTGCAAAGCCCAGCGTCGCAAGATTGACATTTTCTTTGGTAGATAAAACGCTCAGAAGACGTTCATTCAGCATGCGGTCAATATAACCGCCTACCTGGTCTTCGATCAGTTCCTCTATCTCATCAATTCCGGGACATATCGCAACCCCCAGCACTTTTCCCTTCTTGCTTATTACAAGAATGTTTGACTGCAGAATTTCGCCGAGCACTTCACAGATGTCATTAAAGACAACTTTGTGAGAATGATTGTTATGCAATAATTTGTTGATTTTTCTTGTTTTGTCCAACAACTGAACACTCATTACCAGTTACCTCCTTTGCTTAATCTTTGTATCGTTAGAAATTATTGCTATCATGTACAAATTTTAACACGATTTCAGATTAATAACAAGAGTTTTTCTGGTTTTTTAAATTTTTTTAATAATTAGGGACGCTCATTAAGCGTTTTGACAAATCCACAGGCCTCATTTGTACAGAGAAGCTTGCTTCCTTTCTCCACCATCATGCCGCCGCACTCCGGACATTTCTCCATGGACGGCTTCTGCCAGGACATGAAATCACAGTCGGGATTATCCTCACATCCATAGTATTTACGGCCTTTCTTGGTCTTTCGGATTACAACTTCCTTGCCGCATTTCGGACACTTTACACCAATTTTTTCAAGATACGGTTTTGTGTTCTTGCAGTCCGGGAATCCCGGACAGGCCAGGAATTTGCCGTGGGGACCGTATTTGATAACAAGGTTCCTGCCACAGAGTTCACAGATTTCTTCCGTTACTTCATCGGCAATTTTGACAGTATCGAGTTTTACGTCCGCTTCTTTCACCGCTTCGGCCAGATCCGGATAAAAATTCTCTACAACCGTCTTCCACGGCATATTTCCATCACCGATACTGTCGAGCAGGTATTCCATGTTCGCCGTAAAGGCGGTATCCACGATGGTTGGGAACGCCTTTTTCATCATTCCGTTCACGACCTCGCCAAGCTCCGTGACATACAGGTTTTTATTCTCCTTCGCCACATAGCGTCTCGCAATAATTGTCGTAATCGTCGGAGCATAGGTACTGGGACGCCCAATTCCCTGCTCTTCCAGCGCTTTGACGAGGGATGCCTCCGTATAGTGCGCCGGCGGCTGTGTGAAATGCTGGCTGCTGTCGAGATCCACAAGTTCCAGGCTCATTCCCTTCTCAAGCTTCTCCGTCAGGGCGTTGCTCTCCTCTTTATCTTCTTCCTGTATATAAACGGACATAAAGCCGTCGAATTTCACTTTGGACGCTGCCAGCGTAAAGATATGCTCTCCCGCCGCCACCCTGACCGATGTCGTCTCGTATACGGCCGGTTTCATACGGCTCGCGGTAAAACGTTTCCAGATGAGCTGATACAGGCGGAATAAATCCCTGGAAAGGGATTCCTTGACAAGAACAGGCGTCATCGCAATGTCGGTGGGCCTGATTGCCTCGTGCGCATCCTGAATCTTGGCGTCCGTCTTCTTCGCCGTCGTCTCCTCGGACACATACTGGCCGCCATACTGGGCTTTGATATACTCCCTTGCAGCCATATCCGCTTCCGCCGCGATACGCGTGGAATCGGTACGCAGGTAAGTAATGAGACCTACCGTGCCGTGACCCTTGACGTCCACTCCCTCATAGAGCTGCTGCGCCAGACGCATGGTTTTCTGTGTGGAAAAATTGAGCGCCTTTGACGCTTCCTGCTGCAGGGTACTGGTGGTAAACGGAATCGGAGCTTTCTTCACGCGCTCTCCCAATTTCACTTCACTGACTTCATACGGCTTGCCTTCCAGTTCGGCCAGAATCTGATCCAGCTCTTCCTTGTTGCCGATCGTCTTCTTTCCGCTGCCGCTGCCGTAATACTTGGCCGTCAGTTTCTTCTTGGAGCCGGGAACCTTCAGCTCGGCTTCCAGGTTCCAGTATTCCTCGGGAATAAATGAATTGATCTCATCCTCCCGGTCGCATATCATCCTGAGTGCCACGGACTGGACACGTCCGGCGCTCAGTCCTCTCTTGACCTTGGCCCAGAGAATCGGGCTGATCATATAGCCCACCATACGGTCCAGAACTCGTCTGGTCTGCTGCGCATCCACCAGATTCATATCTATCTCACGGGGCTCCTTGAGGGATGCCTTTACCGCATTCTTTGTAATCTCATTGAAGCTGATGCGGTACACTTTTTTATCTTTCAGCTCATCTAATTTCAGCGCCTTTACCAGATGCCAGGAAATCGCTTCCCCCTCACGGTCAGGGTCAGTCGCCAGATAAATCTTATCGGCTTTTTTCACTTCTTTGCGGAGCTTTGCCAGTATATCCCCCTTACCTCTGATGGTAATATACTTCGGTTCATAATCATTCTCCACATCTATTCCCAGTGTGCTCTTTGGAAGATCTCTTACATGTCCTCCCGATGCGTCCACTTCATAATTTGTTCCCAGGAACTTTTTAATTGTCTTCACCTTTGCCGGTGACTCCACAATTACCAGACTCTTTGACATAACAAAACTCCTACTCCAATTTTCTTACATAGTATTGATTGACAGGCTGCAAAATAAATCCGTCCAGTTCTAGTTTTAAGAGCGCCGCCATGCATTCCCCTGTCGGCAGTTTGCTCATTCTAATCAGTTCTTCTACATGTTTTGGTTGTGAATCTAAGCAACTATACACCATTTTTTCCGTCTTGGCAAGCGTCTTTATTGATCTTTTCACGAGTTTTAGGGATTTTTTACAATCTATTCTGAGAAAATCAAGGATATCTTCCGGAGATTGTAAGAGCGCCGCACCCTGTTTTATAAGTCCGTTGCAGCCTTCGCTCAGAAGGTCGTTCACCCGCCCGGGGACGGCAAATACTTCCTTTCCCTGCTCCAGGGCCTGATCCGCCGTAATCAGGGAACCACTCTTTTTTCTGGCTTCCACGACAATGACGGCGTCCGAAAGACCGCTGATGATCCTGTTACGCGCAGGAAAATGGCCAGCTGTTGGTTTTTCCCCCGGGCCGTATTCGGAAAGCACCCCTCCCGTTTCCAAAATGACATGATAAAGGCTCAGATTCTCTCTTGGGTAACAATAGTCAACTCCGCTTCCCAGAACAGCGTACGAAGCCCCCTGTGCATTTACAGTGCCTCTGTGAGCCGCTCCGTCTATACCCCGGGCCAGGCCGCTTATGGTCTGTATCCCGTTTTCGGCCAGTACCCTGCACAGATATTCCGCCACCTGACGCCCGTAAGAGGTACAGCTTCTGGCTCCCACGACAGCCACGGTGGGCTGGTGTTCATCCGGAAGCCTTCCTTTTACAAAAAGCCACATCGGCATGTCATAGATATTCTCAAGGCGGTGCGGATATTCCGGTTCTCCGGCCATAATAAAGCGGATCTCTTTTCCGGCAAGCTCTCCGTACTCGATTTGCCTCTGTTCCAGGCACAACTTCCCATTTTCTATCCGTTTGGCATCGTCTCCCTTCAGAAACGGAAGCTGTTCCAGATCCTGTTTCTTCATATAATATATTGCTTCAAAACTCCCGGTATATTCCAAAAGTTTTTTTGACTTGACCGCGCCAATGCCGTCTATCCGGCTGAGCCAGTAGAGATAAAGCTTTTCCTTCTCCATGTTCTTCTCTTCCGCCCTCTTTTCCATCCCTTCTTCCGTCCTTTCTTTATTCATTCCGCTGCCTGTCGTCCATATCCCTGCCTTCCCGGTCCCGGCCGGATTTGGAAACCGGACTAAAATTTAAATCCCCAGTATTTTTTCTCAAAGCTCCTGAAGGAAACCGCCTCACTGAGATGTTCCCTGGTGATTTGTTTCTTCTCATCTAAATCTGCCAGTGTTCTGGCCGTTTTAAGAATTTTTTCATAAGCCCTCGCACTCAGGCCGTACGTCCTGTATATCTCCCCGAGGAAACGCTCGTCCGCTTTCTTAAGGCCGCAGTACCGTTCGGTCTGACGCCTTTCCATCTGACTGTTGAAGCGGCAGTTCTCGTTCTTAAACCGTTCCTCCTGTATCATTCTGGCCGTCATGACCCGCTCCCTCATAACGGCAGAGCTTTCCCCCTTCTTCCTGGAACCGGGAAATTCCTGCGGCTGCCTCGGCACCTCCACGCCGATGTCAATCCGATCCAGGAACGGCCCCGATATCCGGCTCAGATAACGTCTTATCTGCGGTTCCGTGCAGGTACAGCGGCCGACATCGGGATAAAACCCGCATTTGCACGGATTCATCGCCGCGGCTATCATTGTATCCGCCGGGAATTCCACCGAACCGGTCATCCTCGATACGGTGATTTTCCGTTCCTCCATCGGCTGGCGGAGCAAATCCAACAACGCGGGCGTAAATTCCGGCAGTTCGTCGAGAAACAGGATTCCATGGGTGGCCAGGGACACCTCTCCCGGCCGCGGGTTTCTCCCTCCCCCGGCCAGCGCCTGGGCCGTAATGCTGTGGTGCGGGCTTCTAAAAGGCCTTGTCCTGATGAGAGGCTGTTCCTTTTTCAGCATCCCGCAGATACTGTATATTTTGGAAACCTCTATGCTCTCTTCCATCGAAATGGGAGGCATAATAGTAGGAAGTCTCCGGGCCGCCATCGTCTTTCCCGTTCCGGCAGGTCCGATCAACAGAATATTATGCCTGCCTGCGGCCGCGGCCTGGCACGCCCGTCTGACCATGGTAAGGCCGGCCAGCTCCTCATAATCCACCGGGTATGAGATACTGTTCATCTCCCGGAACAGGGATTCGTCAAAAAAGCGGCTGCAGGGCGGAACCGTACCGCTCAGAATTCCAGCAAGCTGCCTTAAATTTCCGACCCCCACAATCTCCACCCCCTTTACGGCAGTCCCCTCCGATACATTCTCCTCCGGGACAAAAAAGCGGCGGATTTCCAGCTTGGAGGCGGCGAATACACGGGAAAGAACGCCTCTCACCGGTTTAATACAGCCGTCCAGTCCCAGCTCACCGATCAAAGCCGCCTGCTCAAGCCCTTCCTGCGGCACTTCGCCGAGACTGCAGAGCACCGCAGCCGCAATCGCCAAATCATAGGCAGTCCCCTCCTTTCTGATATCACCGGGTGACAGATTGACCACCACCTTTTTCGGCGGCAGATAAAAACCGGAATTTTTGAGCGCCATCCTCACCCGATCCTGCGCCTCCTTGACGGCCTCCGAAAGATAACCGACCATAATAAATCCAGGAAGGCCGTCACTGACGTCGGCCTCCACCGTGACGGGGAACCCCTCTACGCCATGAATTCCCAGACTGTTAATTTTACTGAACACGAAAAGACCTCCTTAAATGAAATAATAGAAATCATGAAATCGATAGAAATATAGAAAGGATTAAGAATGCGCTGTTGGAATTTATATTGGAAATATTTGAGATAATTTGAACTTCTGATAGTTTGAATCATAGAATAGGGGAACCTTGATAAGGTTCCAGCGAATTGAAATAAAACTTCGTATGCCGTATTTTATCATATCCCAATGATGGGTGCAAGAGTATAGAGGAAAAATATCAGAATTTAGTTTCGATGCGGGACCGAAGACTCATACAACAGTCCCGTCGGAAACTACACAAATTCCTCTGATACTGGTTTCTCAGCTTCTTTTCAAAATCCAGGACGCAATATCTTCGTAAACCTCGTCCCTGTTTAACTCATTGAGCAGCTCATGGCGGGCCTGCGGATACAGTTTCATTGTGACGTCCTTCAGTCCCAGGCCGCAGAATTCCCTGTAAACCTTCCTGACGCCCTTCCCCCGGTCACCCACGGGGTCCAGTTCTCCCGACAAGAGCAGGACGGGAAGTGTTTTCGGAATCTGTTCAAACTGCTTTTTCCGGTTCAAGTCCTCCATTATGCGGAAAAAATCTTCATAGGCTCCGTTGGAGAAGATAAAACGGCAGTCCGGGTCGTCCTCAAATTTCCGGTCTTCACTGATATCTCTGGAAAGCCAGTCGTGCTTTGTCTCCCCCGGCTCAAACGGCCGGTTGTAACTGCCCAGCACAAGACTGTGGAGCGTCTCGTTGTGATAATCACGCCCCTCTCTCTTTATGGCATACCGTACCGCCTTCATGCCGATTTTCAGGACCAGTCCGGACTTGCTTCCCGTGCCCATGATGACGGCCCCTGCCACATTGCCGCCGTGCTGTGTCAGATACCGCCTGACAAAAAAGGAACCCATACTGTGTCCATGGATAAAATGGGGAAGATGCGGGAATTGGCGTTCCACATAATCCGATACCCGCTTGATATCCTCCAGTACAAAGCCGGCTCCATTTTCATCGGCAAATGTTCCCAGCATGCCGGGACGCGCCGTCTTTCCATGGCCCAGATGATCGTGGCCAATCACAGCAATTCCTTTTTCATTCATAGCCCCGGCAAATCCGGCATACCGTCCGATATGTTCCAGCATCCCATGGTTGAGCTGGAGCGTCGCTTTCGCCTCTCCGCATGGTACCCATTGGACGCCGTGAATTCTCGACGCCCCATCGCTGGATGGAATATAAAAGTCAAACCGGCTGTTCATCTCTCCACCTCTTCGTCTGTATTATTCTTTCTCTGTTCACATAACCAATCCGGGCAGAAGTTGTCCACGTCCCGCCGCCGTCCTTAAATCAGGCTCATCTTCTTCCACTTTCCCTTCCGGTAACGCAGAATAAACAGGGTAAGCCGGAAGATCCAGTCCATCAGCATTGCAATCCAGACTCCGATCACGCCCATCTTAAAATGGATTCCCAGAATGACACTGAACAGAATCCGGAACATGATCATGGAAAAGACCGAGGTAACCATCGGCATTTTCACATCGTTGGCCGCTCTCAGGGCGTTTGGAAGGGTGAAGGCAACCGGCCACATAATGATTGCACCGATGCAGTGGATCCACACCAGAATGCGCGTCAGCTCCGCCGTTTCCGCCGTCAAAGAATAGATCTTCAGGGCAAGCGGCATCACGAGCACCACAAGTCCGTTTGTGACCAGCCCGGCAATATACGCAATTTTCATCAGTTTTCTTACATAATATTCGGCCTGTTCATAATCTTTTGCCCCGACACAGCGCCCTACTACGGTCACCATAGCCAGGTTCAGCGCCATGCCCGAGATCAGGCCCATGTTATCCAGGTTATTGGCAACCGCATTGGCCGCAATCTGGACGGTTCCGAATCCGGCGATAATGCTGACAATCAGCACGCGGCCGAACTGGAACAATCCGTTCTCTATCCCGTTCGGGATTCCTATGTACAGGATCCTGCGGATCATGGAACCGTTCAGGCGGCAGAGGGATTTTGCTTCCAGATAAATGATATTCTCCCTGTTCCGAAGAAGCAGGACCATAATAACGGCGGCCACTCCCCTAGCGAATGCGGTTGCCCATGCGGCGCCCGCTACTCCCATGGAAAAGCCGAAAATAAGGATTGCGTTGCCCACCACATTAATCAGGTTCATGAGTACCGAGACCTTCATCGAAACCTTGGAATTGCCCATGGAACGGAACAGCGCGGCACAGGAGTTAAAGACTGCCAGGAACGGGTAAGAATAGGCCGATATCTGCAGGTAGGTGACCGCATTGGCCATAACATCTTCCGTTACCGTCGGATACAGAAGTCCCAGAAAGTGGCGTTTCGCCGCCAGCACAACTGCCATAATAGCGAGGGAGATGAAGGTGGCCACAATGAGTAACTGACCGGCAGACTCCCTGCACATCTCCTTACTGCCCTTCCCCAGATATTGGGAAGACACAACGGCCCCGCCCGTCGCCAGGGCCGCGAATACGTTGATTAGAAGGAGGTTGATCAAATCCACCAGAGCGACTCCCGATATGGCGGCCTCCCCTGCATAAGATATCATCATTGTATCGGCCATTCCCACCGTAATGGCCAGAACCTGCTCGATCAGAAGGGGGACGATCAGCAGCTTCAGTTCTTTATCAGAAAATAAACGGTTCATTTAAGTTCCTCCGGTTCATTTTCTCTATTATATCAAAGATTTGGAAGGTTGTCCTGAAAATTTTCCTGCTCAATGCCCATTCCCGTCTCCAAAATGCAGTCAATCAGGGGCTGCAGCAGCGGTTCCCTGATTTTTTTCAGCTTTTCGAGGCTCTCCTTTTCAAGCGGTTCCGCCCTGTCAAAGCTGCGCCTGTACTGCTCCTCGTCCATAAACAGCGGCTGCAGCTCCGGAAATATGCGTTCCCTGTTATACCTGAAAATACAGATGCCGCCGTAATCCAGATCTCCGGTGTGGTAATATACCGCCCCACCTCCCTGAAGCGTCTCGCGAAGCCGAATCAGAAACTCACGCTCGCGCGGGGTGAAATAGCCATGGCAGAAGATAATCAGTGTATCCTCCCGATAAGCCATACGTTCATAATTGGCCTTATTTTCCACGGTCACAATCCGCCTGATGCGCTGACGAGTTGCCGGATGCCCGTACTTCAGCGTCTGACTGTTTAAGACAGTGCCGTAGGTAAAACAGGACATATCGATCTCCCGGCCGTCCAGCACAATTTTTAAAGGTCCTTTTACCGCCAGCTCCTGAGCGTATTCTTCGATATTAAGCTGGCTTAGAATCTGCGTGGCGTCCATGCTGTCGTCCACGTTCCCGTGATAGGCTACGGCTAAGGAGATGACGGCGTCCTGGTATTTCTTTTCAAATACCTTGGATGCTTTCACTGTCTTCCCGCCGATGAGCATATCCCTCAGGCAACTGCTGCTGAAAATACGCTTATAAACCGGCTCCTCCAGGCGGTCCAGCGCCCGGAGGACGGAGAACAATTCCAGTTTCCCGCACTGCTCCGCCTCCTGCGGCCACTGGTCTGCCGGACTGTTGCGATCCCTCAGATATTCTTCCGCAGCCTTAAGCTCTGGCGGAATCTTTCCCGCCCGAAGACCTGTCCTCATATCGCCGAGCGCTTTCCTGAGCCATTCCTGCCGGAACAGTCCCTCCTGGTATTCAATATACCTGATGAGAGCATCCAGGCGCCTGTACTTCTCCCTGATGCCGGCCAGCCGGTAAAACTCCGGGAGGTCATCCAGCCTGTATACGGCCGCCTTCACTTCGCTGTAACGTTGATACCAGTCACATTTTAAAAGCCCGCTTTGTTCAAGGGAATGTATCTCCGAGGCAAAATCGCTCCTGGAAATCTGTTTATAATCGGTTCCGTTATATTCTTTGAGAGGAAAACTACGGTTGCCTGTGGCGCCTTTTTTCCAGTCAACCGTGCTCTTTTCCGTTTTCTCTATGATTTTTTTAACCGCATATCCTGTTCCCGTCATGTTTCTCCGCCTCCTCCCGCGCAAGTGCGCATCCTGTCCAGTGGACTTTTCAGATCACAGGAGCGCTTTCCCATGATCTGAAAAAGGCGGACAGCAAAATGCTGTCCGCCCTCAATAATATAATTAGTCGTTTCCGTACAAAGTAACCAGTTTTGTGAGGTAATGATATCTCTCTTTTGCTGCTTCCTCGTTCTTAGCGAATAATTCTTTTGCTCTCTCCGGATTCTTAAGTGCAAGGGATGTGTAACGAACCTCGCCGTTTAAGAATGCCTGGTAGTCTCCTGACGGAGCCTTGCTGTCAAGGCTGAACTTCTTCTCAGCAGCCGGATTGAAGCGGAAGTTGTGCCAGTAACCGCACTCTACAGCCAGCTTCTCCTCTGTCTGGGCTTTGTCCATACCCTTCTTGATACCGTGGTTGATACATGGAGCGTAAGCGATAACCAGGGATGGTCCCGGATATGCCTCTGCCTCTGCCAGTGCCTTTACAGTCTGTGCATAGTCGGCGCCCATGGAAATCTGTGCAACGTATACATAGCCGTAGCTCATAGCGATGGAAGCAAGGTCTTTCTTCTTAACGTCCTTGCCGCCTGCTGCGAACTGGGCAACAGCGCCTGTTGGTGTAGCCTTGGAAGACTGGCCGCCTGTGTTGGAGTAAACTTCCGTATCAAATACCATAACGTTGATATCTTTGCCGGAAGCAAGAATGTGGTCAACGCCGCCGAAACCGATATCGTAAGCCCATCCGTCACCACCGAATACCCACTGGGATTTCTTAGCGAGGAAGTCTTTGTTCTTTACAATGTCCTTGCATACAGGGCAGTCAATTCCGTCTAATGCGGCAACTAACTTGTCTGTAGCAGTACCGTTTAATGCCCCTGAACCGAATGTGTCGATCCAGTTTTTGCAGGCTGCCTTAACTTCTTCGGAAGCTTCTGCAGATGCAAAAATGTCTTCTACTTTCTTCTTTAAGCCGTCACGCATTGCATTCTGGGCTAAGAGCATACCGTAACCAAACTCAGCACAATCCTCAAATAAGGAGTTGTCCCATGCCGGTCCTTTGCCTTCTTTATTTACCGTATACGGTGTGGAAGGTGAAGAGTTACCCCAAATGGAGGAACAGCCCGTCGCATTGGAGATATACATTCTGTCACCGAATAACTGTGTGATTAATTTAGCGTATGGTGTCTCACCACAGCCTGCACATGCGCCTGAGAACTCGAGTAACGGCTGTTTGAACTGGCTTCCTTTAACCGTAGTCTCTTTGAATTTCTCAATTACATCCTGTTTTACTTCCAGTGACTGGCCGTAATCAAAGATCTTCTGCTCTGCGAGGCTCTTCTCAAGACTATTCATAACGAGAGCCTTCTCACCCTTCTTGCCCGGGCATACGTTTGCACAGGAACCGCAGCCTGTACAGTCAAGTGCGGATACGGTGATGGCAAACTTGTACTGTGGCATACCTGTCATAGCAAGTGTCTTTGTTCCTTCCGGTGCCTTGGAAGCCTCTTCCTCTGTAAGAGCTACAGGACGGATTACAGCGTGCGGACATACATAGGAACAGAAGTTACACTGGATACAGTTGTCAGGATTCCATACAGGAACATTGACAGCGATACCGCGTTTCTCATATGCGGAGGAACCGGACGGCGTTGTACCGTCTACGTAATCTACGAATGCGGATACAGGCAGGTTGTTACCTTCCTGAGCATTAACAGCAGCCTGAACTGTGTTAACGAACTTCACTACGTCTTCTCTGCCCTCTGTTGCATGAGTCATCTCAAGGCCTTCGTCTGCTGCGTTCTTCCAGCTTTCAGGAACCTGAATCTCTACAACGTTCTGTGCGCCTGCATCGATAGCAGCCCAGTTCTTCTTAACTACATCCTCGCCCTTGCGGCCGTATGTCGCCTGAGCAGCAGCCTTCATCAGTTCGATGGCTCTCTCCTCCGGAATGATGGATGCCAGCTTAAAGAATGCGGACTGAAGGATTGTGTTGATACGTGTCGGGCCCATGCCGGTCTCGATACCGAGTTTTACACCGTCGATGGTGTAGAATTTAATATTGTGATCTGCGATGAACTTCTTAACCTGTCCCGGTAAGTGCTGCTCAAGAGCTTCCATATCCCATGGGCAGTTTAACAGGAATGTTCCACCGTCAACACACTCCTGAACCATGTTGTACTTACGGATGTAAGCAGGGTTATGGCAGGCAACAAAGTTGGCTTTGCGGATTAAATAGGTGGATTTAATCGGTTTGTGTCCGAAACGGAGGTGAGACATGGTAACACCGCCCGATTTCTTAGAGTCATAGTCAAAGTATGCCTGTGCATACATGTCCGTATTGTCACCGATAATTTTGATGGAGTTCTTGTTGGCTCCAACCGTACCGTCGGCTCCCAGACCCCAGAACTTACAGTTAACGGTTCCTTCCGGAGTCGTTACAAGCGGAGCGCCCAGTTCCAGGGACAGGTTTGTAACGTCATCCACGATACCTACCGTGAACTGTTTCTTAACTGTGTTGTCAAATACGGCAACAACCTGTGCAGGTGTCGTATCCTTGGAGCCTAAACCGTAACGTCCTGTAAAGATTGGAGTCTGGTCGAATTTTGTTCCCTTTAATGCTGCAACAACATCAAGGTATAACGGCTCGCCTAAGGAACCCGGCTCTTTTGTTCTGTCTAATACGGAAATCTGTTTTACGGAATCCGGAATGGCATCAACTAATGCGTCTGCGCAGAATGGTCTGTAAAGACGGACTTTTACAACACCAACTTTTCTGCCCTGTGCCAGCAGGTAGTCAATGGTCTCTTCAATTGTATCATTGACGGAACCCATAGCGATGATAATATGCTCAGCGTCTGGAGCGCCATAGTAGTTAAACAGTTTATAATCGGTACCAATCTTTGCATTAACCTTGTCCATATAATCCTGAACGATAGCTGGTAATGCATCGTAATATGGATTGCATGCCTCTCTTACCTGGAAGAAGATATCCGGGTTCTGAGCGGAACCTCTCTGGCACGGATGGTTCGGGTTAAGAGCATTCTTACGGAACGCGTCGATGGCGTCCATATCGGCCATCTCTTTCAGATCCTCGTAATCCCATGTTTCAACCTTCTGAATCTCGTGGGAAGTACGGAAACCGTCAAAGAAGTTGATAAATGGAACTTTACCCTTGATGGATGCAAGATGTGCAACCGGTGTTAAGTCCATAACTTCCTGTACGCTGGATTCACAGAGCATGGCACAACCGGTCTGACGACATGCGTAAACGTCGGAATGGTCGCCAAAGATAGATAATGCGTGGCTTGCAATTGCACGTGCAGATACGTTGAAAACGCCCGGCAGCTGCTCGCCTGCAATTTTGTAAAGGTTCGGGATCATCAGTAACAGACCCTGGGATGCAGTGTAGGTAGTTGTTAAAGCACCGGCTGCAAGGGAACCGTGAACAGCACCGGCAGCACCAGCCTCAGACTGCATCTCTGTAATCTGAACTGTCTGGCCGAAAATGTTTGTTCTTCCATCGGTTGCCCACTCGTCTGTAGCCTCTGCCATAGGTGAGGACGGGGTGATAGGATAGATGGCTGCTACATCTGTATATGCATATGAAGCATGTGCAGCTGCATGGTTACCATCCATAGTTTTCATTTTTCTTGCCATAATGAATGTTCCTCCTGTAATTTAAGTGATAAGTGAATGTATAAGTTTAATCCCTATTTGGGAAACTTACTTGATAACATTATAACAACTTTTTGTTAAAATGCAAACGAATTTGAATTGTTCCTGCGTATTATTTTCGAAACAATAAACGGCCCCATCTTTCAAAAAATTCCCTGATTCGGCAGATCTGCCTAAAAAAAGAAAGGGAAAACCTCGAATTACGAAGATTTCCCCTTTTTTTATCTGCTTTTTTATAGGAAACTGACAAATCGAAAAGATTTCGTTCCTGAAAATACCGTTCAGGCTGTTCTGAAATTAATTCCCCCCGGGGCCTGCCGGAACATCCACAACCGGGTTTGTCGGCTGTTCGGAAGGATTGGCTCCCGGATCCTGTCCCGGTGTTACGCCGCCGTTGTCTCCCGGTGTCTGTCCTCCCGGAGATACGGCTGTCGGCGCTTCCGTCGTCTCAGAACCAGGACCTGCCGGTCCCTGTGCTCCGCCCTGTTCCGGAACGCTCTCACCCACGCTGGCTGACGGTATCTCCTCCATCGGTAAGGTCGGCGCCTCCGTAGTGATGACAACGCCCGATGTGTTTCTCTTAATAATCGCCGCTTTTCCTCTGTAACTGCTGTTGTGGAAGAACTCACGGTTGATCTCATTGCCATTCTCATAGGTCACCAGATAGGTGGACCAGCTGCTGCCCGGCACTGCCTCTTTCACCAGCTTCTCTTCCGTCAGCTGAAGCGTCTGATCTTCCTCATAGGTCGGCGCCGGAGGATCGATGGTTCCCTTCTTCTCGGAAGCCATGCGGATCTTCTGTCCGTCCTTGACAATCTGGACTCCATATATGGAAATAGTCAGCTCCTGGTTGGCAAAGCTTGTCTTAATTGCAACTGGATAATTGGAGTTATTAACGAACTTGAAGTCGGGTCCTCCAAAACTTACGGCGGCGTCCTCACCCGGTGTTACGTAGGATGGCTCGTAGCTGTGCGCATGGCGCTCCGTGCTCTTCAGTCCGGCGAAAATAACTGCATTATATAAGGTAGAGGATACCTGGCATACGCCGCCGCCCGGCTCCTGTACGATCTCTCCGTTCAGGTACGCGGTGGCCGGCTTATAGCCCTTGGCCTCCGTACGCGCGCCCGTAGTGTCGTTAAATGAGAACTCCTGTCCCGGATTGACAATCGTGCCGTTCAGGGCATTGCAGGCCAGACGGATATTCTCGTTACGGTTGCTGTTGGATGTGGTCTTTGTCGTATAAGTCGCAATCGTCTTGTATTTTTCCTTAAGCTGTGCTGCGGAGAGTTCCGGGGAAACCTCTTTGACACTGGCCTCGATCACGGCGCTGTATTCCTTCTTCTGAACCGCCGCAACCATGTCCTCCGCCAGCTTCTCCTGGTCGATGACAAGGCCGTTTGTGCCTTCTGAGAAGGTAAACTTGCCGGAATCCTTATCGTATCCTGAAATACCGCCGTTCTTGGCTACCATGTTCCAGTTGCCGGCGATGAGGGCCGCTTCCGCCTTAGCCGCTTCCATCAGGTTTTCCGCATCTATCTCGTATGCATGGGCCGTCTGCATGTCCCCCGCATAGATTTCCTCCAGAAGGTTATTCACTTTTTCAAGCAGGATGTTGCTGACCGAGGCTTCTTTATCCTGGTACTTCACTTTCATGCCCCAGTTGTACTGCTTCAGTATCGCATCCCTGGCTTCATCCTGGGTCATTCCGGAGATTACCACTCCGTCTACCGTAATCTGGTTCTCTTCTCCACTGGACGACTCAATCCCGGAGGATGACTCCACGGTCTCTCCCGTCGTCTTCGCCTTCTGGCATCCCCTGGCCACAAGCGCCAGGATCAGTATTATAATAAGCGCCCCGATCACGTACATCAGAATCTGTGTGATATCGTAATCGTTCTTCTTCCGTCTTCTGTTATGGTTATTATTATGGTTGCTGCCATGGCCGCTCATGGAACTGTGCCCGGCCGATGTATTGGAAACTCTGGGGCCCGTATGTGTATTCTTCCTGGTGCCGGAGGCGCCCGCTCTCCTTGAAGAGCCCGTATTGGATGTCCTTCTTCTGGAAGAACCGTTGTTAAAATCGCTCATAATCTTTCACCTGTCTATACTAATCTTGTTTCGTTCATGCTACAGTATAGCACAAATATCCGAAAAGAAAATAACTTATTTCTTAAATTTCTTTTTCCGTTAAATAAATACTTATTTCTTGACTTTTCGTGTCGGAAACTGTACTGTTTTACCAAAACGATGTTATACTGGTAAGCGGTTTTCACCATCTAAAGGAGGCATTTTATGGGATTTATTGATCTTCATGTACATTCGGGCGTCTCAGACGGTACCCTGTCCCCCGCGGAAGTGACGCGCCTTGCCCTGGAACAGGGACTGGACGCTTATGCCCTAACCGATCATGATACAACGGACGGTATCGATGAAGCGCTTTCCGCGGCCCGTGGAACTTCATTGGAAGTGATTCCCGGAACGGAACTGTCCTGCATTTACAATGGAAAAGAAATCCATATTCTCGGACTTTACATCAACCACCGCTCCCCCTCCCTTTCCGGGACACTGACACAGCTCAGGAAGGACAGGGACAACCGGAACGCGGAAATGCTCGCAAGATTCAGGGAGGACGGTTTCCTGATCACGAAGGAGGATTTAAACGGCGGAGACGACGGCGCCGTCATAACAAGGGCGCACTTTGCCCGCGCCCTCATGCAGGCCGGATATGTAAGCACGATGGATCAGGCCTTCCGCAGGTATCTGGAACACGGCAAAAAATACTGTCCCCAGAAAAAGACCATCGCCCCGTCCGATGCGGTCAGGCTGATTCTCGAAGCCGGCGGTTTTCCCGCACTGGCCCATCCGGTCCAGTATAAGCTCGGCTGGGCCAAAACCGCCGAAATGGTCGAGGCGTTGAAGGACATGGGCCTCAAGGGGATTGAAGTCTACTATTCTTCACACACCCAGAACGACAGCATGCGCCTTAAGGAAATGTGCCTCCGGTACGGCCTCCTTCCCACCGGTGGTTCGGATTTCCACGGCTCCAACAAACCGGACATTTCCATCGGCTTCGGAAGAGGCGGTCTCCGCGTATCCTCCCTGCTGCTGGACGACATAAGAAAAAGCCTGCTTTAGCAGACTCTAGAGTGTCGACAAAGTCGCCACTCTGTAGAATTCATGGCATAACGCCATAAATTCTAGTCACCGAAGGAAGAACTGCCGATTTCCTCGCGCAAGGGCTAACGCCCCTAGAAATCGGCAGTTCAGCACTACGGCGGAACTGAATTCCACCTACGTGATTTGAAATGAGGGTTACACCCTCAAACTCCTGATATATAAAAAATATAGTTTGTCGACAAGCTAAAGCCTGCTTTAGCAGACTCTTTCTTATGTCATAGGAAATTACTTCCCATGAATTAAAGACGCTCCGCGGGGATGCACATGCCGCGCAGAGACTAACTTCTTCCGGTGCTTTTTCCGGCGTCTTCTTCCATGCGTTCCGCCATGCTGTCCATTGTCGGTATTTCCGCCGTGATGCAGTCCATCCCGCAGGCGGCGGCCGCCTTCTTAGTCTCTTCCCCGATGCACACCGCCCTAAATCCCGAAAGCCATTCATGTTCCGGCTTCAGATTCTCCATAAATCCCCTGACGGTGGAGCCGCTTGTAAAGGTAACATAGTCAAAGTCATGAACGGCGAGTTTTTGTCTCACCCGTTTTGCCTGGGCATTTTCTCCCGGGATGACGGTTCTGTAAAGAACGGTGTCGTCATAGGAAACACCTGCCTCCCTGAGCGGCCGTGTCAGCTCCGGGGAACCCTGTTCGGCACGCAGAATCAGGATGCGTTCACCGGCAGCCCTCGTAACCAGCCCTTCTCCAAGCTCTTTTGCATAATAGCGCTTTGGCATATAGGCCGGATACAGGCCGCGTTCCTCTAAGACTGCTCCCGTAGCCCTCCCGATTACCGCGATTTTAATTCCGGCAAGGGAACGGATATCCATCTTACGTCCCGCCATTACTTCAAAGAACAACTCTACGCCGCTCGGGCTTGTAAAGACGAGCCATCCGTATTTGTCAATCTTATCAAGCGCCCGGTAAATACTGCTTAAGTCTTCCGGCAGCTCTGTCTTTACGGACGGAAGTTCCACCACCTCGGCCCCGGCGGCCCGCAGTCTTCCGGTCATGCCGGACGCCCTTCTCTCCGGCCTTGTAACAAGGATTTTTCTGCCCGAAAGAGCCCTGTTTTCAGCCCAGGAACATGTGCCGCCAAGGGAGCATACTTCTCCTATCACCATGATGGCAGGCGGTTTAATTCCGGCGGCCCTGCCATCCTCCGCCAGTCTGGAAACGGTAGAAATCACCTTCCTTTGTCCTGCCGTTGTTCCTTCCTGGAGAAAGGCGGCGGGAGTTTCTTCCGAAATACCGGCGCGGATTAACCCGCCGCAGATTTCTTCCGCCGCCCCCACCCCCATCAGAAAAATCAGGGTGCCTCCGGTTTTTACAAGAGCCTCATAATCGACAGAACCTTCCTTTCCCGCCTCAGAATGTCCCGTGATGACGTGAAAAGAGGAAGCCTTTCCCCTGTGTGTCACCGGTATTCCGCAGTAAGCGGGTACCGCCACCGCGGAGGTGATTCCAGGCACCACTTCAAAGGGAATATGATTTTCAAGAAGCGCCTTCACCTCCTCTCCGCCGCGGCCGAATACAAAGGGATCGCCGCCCTTCAAACGGACTACCAGACGGCCCTTTTTCCCTTCCTCCACCAGAATTTTATTGATTTCCTCCTGGGTGCTGGAGTGGCATCCGCTCCTTTTTCCCACATAAATCTGTTCCGCCTCTTCCGGTATCCATCCCAGGATTCCGTCTCCGGCAAGGGCGTCATAAATAACCGTATCGGCCTCCTTAAGGAGTTCCCTGCCCTTCACGGTCAGAAGCCCGGCATCGCCGGGTCCCGCTCCTACCAGATATACTTTACTGTCATATAATCTTTTTTTCATCTTCGTCTTTGTCCCTGTCCCCTTCTAGTTTACGGTTTATTTTACGGCTTTTTATTCATATTTCCCCTCTGCAAAGGCATTTTTGAGGGACAAAGCCAGTTTTACGCCCAGCTCTTCTTCCTTTCCCAGAGTGTCCTTCGCGGTTCCCGTTATATAGCGGTCCGTTATTTCATCATAATAGAGTCCTTTGAGAAGAATCCTGCCGTCCTTCACTTCGGCGCAGGCCGCAGACGGGGAGCTGCAGCCGCCGTCCAGGATTCTTACGAAAGCCCGTTCAGCCATGGCCATTGCCTGCGACTCTGATGAATTCACCAGGCCTGTAAATAAAACTGTCTCATCGTCTTTTCTGCCCTGGACCGCCATAATTCCCTGGCCTGCCGAAGGGAGAATCTCATCCACAGAAAAGTACCGGCTGATGCGTTCCCCATATCCCATGCGGAGAAGCCCCGCCGCTGCCAGAATCAGGGCATCATACTCCCCGTCGTCCAGCTTTCTGAGCCTTGTAACCAGGTTTCCGCGGATCCCCTTAAATACCGCCTCTGGATAGAGTTTCTCCGCCTGCATCCGCCTTCTCCTGCTGAAGGTTCCAATTACAGGGCTCGCCGGGAGCGCTTCAAGCCCCTTCCGGAGTACCAGGACATCTCTTTTATCTTCCCGCTCCGAGTAGGCCAGGATTGGCAGCTCCTCCGGCACCTCCATCGGCATATCCTTCAGGCTGTGGACCGTCAGATCACACCTTCCCTCCAGCAGCGCCCGATCCAGCTCCTTTACAAACAGGCCTTTACCGCCGATCTGTTCCAGGGAACGGTCCAGGATCATATCTCCCGTTGTCTTCATCGTTACAAGCTCCGTCTCCACGTCCGGACAGACCCTTTTTATCTCTTTTATCACCAGTTCCGACTGAATCACAGCCAGAATGCTCTCCCTGCTGCCAATGCGGATTATCCTGTTCTTCATCAATTCCCTCTCCCTGTCAATTCTTCTTTCAGACACTCCTGCACGGCCTGTGTCATATACTTCGCCATACGGTGATCCCTGCCTCCCGCAGTGATGCCCGCAACCACGTCTCCCTGTCTTGCAATGCCGGGAAAATAGAAATCCGACTCTTCTTTTTTCCCCGCCACGTTCACAAAGGCGCCGGCTTTCCTGCCGTCCTCCGCCGCCAGTCGGTCCGCCTCCTCATCGCCCGTGGCCGCGAGAACAAGGAAATAGGCGCCGTCATCCTGTCCCGGCTCTTTCCGCCTCTGCTTCCCGCATTTCCTGAACTCTCTGTAATCCATCTTATAGAGTGTAATGTCATGCGCTCCGTGAAACATTGTAATAAGCGCTTCCGCTTCTTCGGAAAGCTCCCTGGCAACCACTGTCACGGACGCCCCTGCCTCCAGCAGAACCCTGATGCGCCTCACCGCCACCTTACCGGCACCAATCACCAGCACTCTGCGGCCCTCCATATCAAAAAACAAAGGAAAATACGACATTCTTCCCATCCTTTCCTCTGAACCTTCTTTTTCCCTGCCCGTTCCCAGACAAAACATCCCTGCTGTGAACGGCGGCATCCTGTACTCCCCGTCAAGCCATCTCGTGCTGCGGGATTGTACTGTATTTTCAGCTTTTCCTATTATACACAAAAAGAGCCTGATATTCAAACGGGATTTATATTGGTATGCTGGGATGCCTCTTGCATCCCGCCCTATTTCACTGTATACTTGAATCGGTATCATAAAAAGCAGTCCGTATTCATGAATACGCATTTTAATAATATCGATTCAGGAGGTTTACAATGGAAGAATTTTTCAGGGCAATAGAGGATAGAATTAAGGCTTCCGGCTACGCAGGACCGGTGGACGGGGAAGGCATTTACAATGAAATCTGTGATGATATTGAAGAAAAGGAAAATGGTTCCTATCTCTTTCTGTCGAAGAAGGAGGACGGCAGCGTTTTCGAATATAAAGTTGATGTAATGGATGATAACTTCAATCTCTCCTATGTTCATATCACGGCAGAATCGGGCACGTTCCATGTCGATTTTGACATATAATTCACAAAAGGACAAGGGAAGCCGCCTGCTATTTTCACAGAGGGCTTCTCTTTTTCCTGTAAAATTTTGGGAAATATCCTCCTTGTTTAAAACAGGCGAATTTGCTATAATATGCTTGTTAAAACATTAACCCAATTTCAAACGATGAAAGAATCCCGGATTCAGTATTTCCGGACATTTCAACGTCTTCATTCAAAAGGAGGGTTTATCATGAAGATTCAGAACATTTCAGACGTAGAAAAATTTTTTACCGTAATTGATCAGTGCAAGGGAACCGTGGAGCTGGTATCACCGGAAGGCGATCGCATCAACTTAAAATCCAAACTGGCCCAGTACCTTTCCATGGCCACTATCTTTTCAAACGGATATATTAAGGAGCTGGAACTGGTTGCTTATGATAAGGACGACATCGATCGTCTTATCAAATTCATGTATCAGGGCGAATAATTCTGATCGAGTAAAAGAGGGTGTCGCAAAATCACTTTGTTTCAGTGATTTTACGACACCCTCTTTTTTATATCATAGGAGCACCTTCCTATGATATAAAAAGCCCTCCGGGCAGGATGCGCACTCGCGCGAAGATGTAATATGCCCCTATGCGGCCGCGCTCGGCGCGAGAGTCCCACGAGCCGGACTCTTTCTTGTTATACTTTTTAAGACTCCGGCCGGCCCTCCTGGCTGAATTTCATATGATACATCCTGTCGTCCGCAAGGCTCAGAAGCTCCTCCATTGTACGGGCATCCTCAGGATAATTGGCATACCCGATGCTGAGCTGCGGGAAGTAGGAGTTCCCTCCGTTGAGAAACACCTCTTCGGATAATGTTTTTTTCAGTTTTTCGATTGTCTGCCCGATGCTGCTGTCCTGGATCAGCATGACAAACTCATCACCGCCGATACGGAATGCATAATCCTTCTCGCTCTTACAGTCCGAAATCCGCTTTGCAATGGTTTTTAAAAGGCTGTCCCCGGCGGCATGGCCATAGGTATCATTTACTTCCTTAAAACGATCCACATCGAGATATACAAGATAGAATGGTTTATTTTCGTCACAGAATTCCTGCAGCACATCCGATAGCTTTCTGCTATTGTGAAGCTCGGTCAGGTAATCGCGGTTCGACAGTTCCACCATTGCCATTCTCTGTTCGTAATTCTTCAAAAGTGCATAACAGAGTGTGGGAAGCAGTATACAGATGCATATCATTCCGGCAATTATGACGATTTGTTCATCAAAACTGTTCCATCCGTCTTTCCGCGAGAGACTGAGCGTCCAGGTGCTTCCCGGCACTTCAAAACTCGTTTCAACCGGTTCCGTTAGTTCCCCATCCCCGGCGCCTGCAATAATCTGTTTTTCATTCGTATCGGGATTGATTCTCCAAAGCTGATAGACATATCCAAGCGGATCCAGCGAATTCAAAGAAACCGATTCAAATATCTCCGGTATATTTAACACAACGATGGAAAATCCCCAGAACTCTTTCGCTCCGTCCTGCTCCAGATAAATCGGCTGCCTGATTACAATGCCAAGACCCGACTGATATAGTTCAAACGGTCCGGCCAAAGTCGTCTCACCGGTATCCCTGGCATATTCCGCTTCGGTCCTCCTGTCAGGATCTTCAAAAATGTCGCCAAACGCCTCCTCGTTTCCCTCCAGCGGATAAACATATTTCACGTCTCCGCCCGGAGCCAGCTGAATGCTTCGAAATGCTTTATCGCCGTTATATAATTCCTTTGCCACTTTGTTAAAATCATTAATCTTCCCGTTACTGTCCACCAGCAGGATGCGCAGCGTGTCGGTAACCTGCATATAAGAAGACAGAGAGCGTTCCAGTTCACTGACGTTCACCGCCGAGAGATATTGTGCTTTTTCAACTGCAATATCACGTCTTTCTTTTGCATGGGAACAGACAAATAGAACAGATACAGCAAAAACAGCCATGAACGTAATGACAGCGCCTGCAAACGGCATATTCTTTTTCATTTTAAACATCCGCCCGTTTTCTTCCCCTCTTAATCATTCGTATTTGTCCTATTATAAAATAGTTTTGAGATACCCGTTTTTTTCGTGCCGCTATCTCCTTTTAAGTCTCCTGTTCACATCCTCACGCACCAGGGCATAGACAACGGAACAGAGAGGAATGAAAATCAGCATTCCGACAACGCCCATCATGCTTCCGCCGATGGATACGGCAGCCAGCACCCAGATTGACGGGAGGCCGACTGAATTTCCCACCACATGGGGATAAATTAAATTTCCCTCCACCTGCTGGAGCACAAAGAATATAATGGTAAACCAGACGGCCTGCACCGGATTTACGACCAGTGTCAGAAAGATGCCGACTGCGCATCCGATAAATGCCCCGAAGATTGGAATCAGCGCGGTAAAGGCAATCAGCACGCCGATCAAAAGGGCGTATGGCAGCCTGAACAGACTGAGCGCGATAAAGAACATGGTTCCGAGAATCACGGCTTCGGTGCACTGGCCGGCAAGGAACTTTGAGAAGGTCTGTTCCGCCATCCGGCAGATACGGATGAACTCATTTACCGCTTTCTCGGGAAAATAGGCGTAAAAGAGTTTTTTAAACTGTCTGGCCAGGTTCTCCTTCTGTAGAAGAATATAGATGGCAAATATAAAGGCAATACCGAATGTGGCGATACCGCTTGCAATGGATACGGCCGCCGTAAGCGTGGAAGACAGAACAGTACCGGCTCCCGTCGTGACAAAACCGGCTATTTTTTCAAATGTGTCTTTCCAGTCTATCTGAAGATTGATGTTATTAATATACTCCACAACATCGGGATATTCGCCGAATTTCTTTTCCAGCAGAGCCTGCATGTTGCCGAAAAATTCCGGAATCAAATCCTTCAGGCTGACGAGCGTTTCCGTTATCTGGGGCACCACCAGGAAAAATACGATTCCCAGAATCAGCGCCACAAAGAGCAGTGCCAGCGTAAGGCTCAGCACTCTCCTGTGTTTCCTCACACTCTTCTCCGGGAGCCTTGTCTCGATAAAACGCATCGGCACGTTCAGGATGAACGCGATGGCCGAACCGCAGAGGAACGGGAATACAAGGCGTATGGCCCATCCCACGAACACCAGGACCCTTTCAAACTGAAGAGCCAGAGCCAGTATCACGATCGTGTACAGGATAAGCAGCATAATCTTTTTCATTGTTTCTCGGTTTATATCCATATAATTTCCTCTCTATAAAAACGCTTCAAATACTTCTTTTATCGCTTCCTCCGGGGCCGCAAAAGAACCCTGGATCATCTGGGAACTGCCGCCTCCCCGTCCATTTAACTTCGCATTCAGTGTCTTTCCTGCTTCCTTCATATCGATAACTCGGCTGCCCGCACAGTAATTGTAACCGCCCCGGCCGTCCGGTGAAAAGACGGCCGCTGTACCTGCCTTTCCTTCCTCCAGCAAGAGATTACAGAACTGCCGCACTTGTACCGGCAAAAGACCCTCTTCAAATACAAGTAAAAGCTTCTGTCCCTCTTCATATCTCTCTGCTTTTAAAGCAAACAGTTCCCTGGTCAGCGCGCCGATACGCGCGTCCTTCTCCGCTGCTTCGTTCTTAAGCCGCTCTACCGCCTCCGCAAGCCTGTCCGGTTTGGCGGAAAGCAGATTGGAAATGGCAATGGCCTGATCCGTTTTTCTGTCATAATCCTCCATGGCCTTCGCTCCGCAAATCATGGAAATGCGCACTCCACCTTTATAATGAATCATCGAAAGAAACTTGATCGCGCCAATCTCCCCGGTGCGTTCCACATGGGTTCCGCAGCAGGCACAGCGGTCGGAACCGGGAATTTCCACGATTCTGACCTGCCCGGTCAATTCCTTCTTACTTCTGTAATCCAGTTCTGCAAGTTCTTCCTCCGTCGGATATGTAACTTCTATATACTGATTGGAATATACGGCTTCATTGGCCTCTTTTTCAATTTCCATAAGCTGGGCCCAGGTCAGTGAACCGTTTAAATCAATCGTCATCTCCTCATGCCCCATATGGAAACCGACGTTGTCATAGCCGTACCGGCCATGGATTAACCCCGACACGATATGTTCGCCCGAGTGCTGCTGCATATTGGAAAAACGGCCTTCCCAGTCGATTGTACCGGCAACAGTCTGTCCCGCCTGCAATTCCCGGTCCGTATAGTGGATAATCTCTTCTCCCTTTTCATGGACTTCCAGTACCCTGGCCTCTCCCAGCATTCCGGTATCGGATGGCTGTCCGCCCCCTTCCGGATAAAAACCTGTCCGGTCGAGTATCACTTCAAATCCCTTTTTCCCTTTTTCACATGAGAGCACTTTCGCTTCAAACTGTTTTACATAGGGAAGCTGGTAATATAACTTTTCCATTTTTATAGTCCTTTCCTTCAAAAGTTCCGCGATACTCCTATTATACACAAGTTTCCACCATGTTCAATCATGTTCCTGTTAAAATTAATTTTAAAAATCAGGAAACTGTGGCAAGCCGCCGGGCATATGATGGAGTGTAAAGAAAATCTCGGAGGAACTAAATATGAGTGATTTAGCAGCAACAAACTGCGGATGTGGATGTGAGAATAGCTGTGGCGGCGGATGTGGATGCGGTGGAGGAAACATGATCTTCCTGATTCTCATCTTACTGTGCTGCTGCGGTGGCGGCGGCGGTGGATGCTTCGAACATAACTGCGGCGGCGGATGCGGATGCGGCGGTGGATTCGGTGGAGGCGGATGTGACTGCCTGATCTGGATTATCCTGCTCTGCTGCTGTTGCGGTGGCGGTAATGGCGGCGGATTCTGCTGCTAATTAAGGCACCGGCTACGGTCCTTATACCGTCTTCAGCATGCATTCTATGCCGGTCACAAGGAATCGGGGCAGTTCTGCCCTGAAGTCAATGCAAAACTGCCGGGATTTCCGGCTCCCGTTCTGGGGAGCCTCCCGGCAGCTTCTTTTTATATCATAGAAAATCTTATCATTACATTTCCCTCTTCACCTGGTAAATCAGGGCGTTGCAGATGGCGGCCGCCACGTTGCTGCCCCCTTTTCTTCCCCTGGCGACAATATAAGGAGTGTCTTTTAAGGTCAGGATCATTTCCTTGGACTGCACCACATTGACGAAGCCGACCGGCACGCCGATAATCAGCTTCGGGTGGATTTTTCCCTCCTGAATCAGTTCATACAGCCTGACAAGGGCAGTCGGCGCGTTCCCGACGGCAAAGATGCAGTCCCGGCCAAGCCCCGCCGCCTTATCCATACTTGCGGCGGCCCTGGTCGTGCCCTCTTCTTTTGCCTTCAGGGCCACGTCCTCGTCGGCCATAAAGCACAGGACCTCCCCTCCCGTCTTTTCCAGGGATTTTTTATTTACTCCGGCCTTTCCCATATTGGTGTCCGTCACAATCGTGCAGCCCTCCCTGAGGGCCTCAAGGGCTTTCTCCACCGCCCCCTCCGAAAAGACAAGGCTGTCCGCATATTCAAAATCCGCCGTCGTATGAATTACCCTTTTTATCACCTGCGACCGGCCTTCCGGGAAGGTTCTCCCTCCCAGTTCCTCCGTTATGATTTCCAGGCTCCTCTTCTCAATCTCCGCCGGCAGCACACGTTCCAGTTCTGTTATCATGATTCTTCCAGCCCTTCCTCCAGTATTCTGTATATCTTTTCCATATCAAGGTTTCTGCGCAGTCCCTCCGCCAGCTTATCATACTGCTGTTCCCGGTATGCGCCATAGTCGAAACCCCCGTCCTCCGTCTTAAGCGCCGTCAGTCCCTTTGCCTCCATGAGCGCAGACACCACTGCCTCTGCAATGCCCGGCGCGTCGAAAATGCCGTGCACATACGTGCCGTAAATGTTTCCACAGGCCAATCCGTCCTGCTTTCTGGCCCCCGGTCCGCTCTGGTACTCCTGGAGACGCAAAAACGCGGTCCCGGTGTCTTTTAAGTCGGTTCGTCCCATATGGATTTCATATCCCTCCAGGCGTTTCCCGGAAAGCGGTTTAAAAATCCCCTCCACGGCCTCAAACCGGCCCGTCACCCTTGTTCTGGCCTTCTCCTCGTGAAAGACGGTGGATGCCTTTAAAAGCCCCATTCCTGTCGTCTGCTGTCCCGGAATGCCGTTCTCCGTACCGGCCTCGTCGATCAGGGTTTCCCCCATCATCTGATAACCTCCGCAGATTCCAAATACCGGCGTTCCCTGGGCAGCCGCCTTAAGTACAGCCGCCTCCAGGCCGTTCTGGCGCATCCACAACAGATCTCCCATCGTATTTTTCGTTCCGGGCAGAATGATCATATCCGGCCTGCCAAGCTCACTGAGCCTGCCGACATACCGCACCGACGCCTCCTTTATGGCCGAAAAGATATTAAAATCGGTAAAGTTTGAAAGGCGCGGGAATCGGATCACAGCAATATCCACCAGGGCGGTTCCCGTATCCCGGCTTGTCAGCCTGCTGCTTAAGCTGTCCTCATCCTCTATCTCCACATCCATATATGGGGCGACGCCGACCACCGAGATGCCGCAGAGTTCCTCTATCATATCCACGCCCGGTAAAAGAATCGTCTTGTCCCCGCGGAACTTATTGATAATCAGGCCACGGATCATGGCTTTCTCATCCGGTTCCAGGAGCATCACGGTACCATAAAGCTGGGCAAACACGCCTCCGCGGTCAATATCGCCGGCCAGCAGAACCGGCGCCTTTGCCATCTTTGCCATCCCCATATTGACAATATCGTCGTTTTTCAGGTTGATTTCAGCCGGACTTCCGGCTCCCTCAATCACAATGATGTCATATTCCCGATCCAGTCTCCCATACGCCTCCATAATAGCCGGTACCAGGCTTTTCTTGTAGCGGAAATAATCCCTTGCCGCCATCGTGGCCACAGGCACCCCATTTACAATCACCTGGGATCCGGTGTCGTTACACGGCTTTAAAAGAATCGGATTCATATCAGCCGACGGTTCGATCCCCGCTGCCTGGGCCTGCACCACCTGTGCGCGCCCCATTTCCAGTCCCTCGCGCGTAATGAAAGAATTGAGCGCCATATTCTGCGATTTAAAAGGGGCCACCCTATAACCGTCCTGTTTGAATATCCGGCACAATCCGGCCGCCAGAAGGCTTTTCCCCGCATTTGACATGGTTCCCTGTATCATAATTGCTTTTGCCATAATTCCCCGTTCCTCTGACTCTGTTTTCGTTCATGAGCCGATGCCTCTTTCAGGCACTTCAGCAGTTCCCTGTTCTCTTCGCGCTGTTTTACCGTCACCCTGTAATACCGGCCGTCCAGTCCCTCAAAATTGCCGCAGGAACGGATCAGGATACCTCTTTCCCTGCAGAAAGCTCTGTAGTCAAAGTCCGTATCGGCCCTGAAAAGAAGATAATTGACCATGGACGGATAAACGGTAAATCCGAGTCCGGCAAGTTCTTCATTAAGAAAACCGCGTTCCGTTTCCACCAGTTTTGCCGTCCTCTCCGCTTCCCCTCTCACATCGAGAGCCGCCATCGCAGCCGCCTCCGCCGGGGCCGATACGCTCCAGGGCTGACGGCACCGTTCCATCCGTCTTATGACTTCCCTGTCGGTACAGACCGCATATCCAAACCGCAGCCCCGCCATGGCATAGATTTTCGTAAACGCATTGATTACCATCACATGGCGGTACCGTTCCGGCTCCTCCGTTATCAGGGGAATCGCGGAAAAATACTGCCGTTCCTTTAAGAACCAGTTGAAGCACTCGTCAATGACCAGAAAAATCTCTTTTTCCCTGCACAGCCCGGCCATCGCCTCAATCCACTCACGTCCTGCGGCCGAACCGCAGGGATTGACCGGGTTGCCAAGCATTATCATGTCGATGCCGCTGCTCTTACGGATATATTCCATCAGCTTCTCCTGATTCTTCTCCAGGGAAAAGCCGGTTCTTTCCTCCAGAAGAATGGGTTCCACAAGGCAGCCTCCCGCCCCCAGGGCCATCTGATATTCCGCAAACGCCGGAACCGGAACGAGCGCCCGCTCCGGACGCAGGGCAAAAATAAGGGTATACATTAAATCGGCCGATCCGTTTCCGCAGATAAAGGCGTCTTTCGGGATACGGCCGCCGTAATAGCCTGCCAGAGCGCTTTTCAGGCTGCGGCTGCGGCTGTCCGGATACCGTTCCCAGCTGCCGGAAGAATTTATGACCGCCTGCCGGATGGACTCCGGCATACCGAGCGGGCTTGTATTCACCGAGAAATCCAGCCTGATTTTCCCGTCCGAATAAATGTCACCTCCATGCAGATATTCCATGCCTTCATTACCTCATTTCCTTTTACGTGTCTTTTTACGTCTCTTTTTGCTTGTCTTTTTAATGGGAAGCGAGCAGCAACATGGCTCCCTGCCAGGCAAGAGCCAGAAAAAGCGCCAGCCCCGAGGCCGTATACATCAGCCGGTTGGCCCTTTTTATGTCTTCCTGTTCCACCGGCCTGATATCGTCTCCGATAAACGGCTTTTTACAGAGCTCCCCGAAATACCAGGCATCGCCTGCCAGACGGATGCCCAGCGCTCCGGCGCAGACCGATTCCGTCTGTGCCGAATTCGGACTTTTATGGTTAAACCGGTCCCGTCTGAAAATCCGGACGGCATTCTGAAAGTCCATTCTCCATATCAAAGCCGCCCCCATCATAAGAACGGCCGAGAGACGGGCCGGGATGAAATTCACCAGATCATCGAACTTTGCCGCTGCCCTTCCAAAGAAGAGATACTTTTCATTTTTATATCCAACCATGGAATCCATCGTGTTTACCGCCTTATAGGCCCATCCCAGGACAGGCCCGCCCAGGGCCAGAAAAAAAAGAGGGGCGATTACCCCGTCTGAAGCGTTCTCGGCAACCGTCTCCACCGCCGCCCTGGTAATTCCCGCAGCATCCAGCACACTGGTGTCACGGCCTACAATCATCGAAACGTTGTGCCGCGCCTCCTCCACGTCTCCCTTTTTCAGAGAGTGGTAGACCTTCATGCTCTCGTCCCTCAGGGAACGGGCGGCCAGAAGAAAATAAACCAGAACCGATTCCGCAAGGAAGAGAACCATGCCCCCCGCCGCCTTTGCCGCCGCCAGCAGAAGCACCGCCGCCAGAGCCGTAACCGCCGGGACCAGAACCGCTAAAACGGCGCCTCCGTCCAGCTCTCCTTTTTCCGTCCCGGGAAACCGGGTCCGTATTCCATGTTCCAGCCGGATAATCAGCCACCCGATTGCCCGGACCGGGTGCGGTAAAAAATGTGGGTCGCCGAACACAGCATCCAGAATAAATCCCGCAAAAATCGATGCGATATGTGTCTTCATCCTATTTCTCCAATCATCACGGTTCAGAATACAGACCGAACCGTTCTATCCCATTATTTAATCCTTGTTCCGAGGCCGCATACAACCCGGTAGACCTCGTCGGAAAACGCGGCTATTTTCTGGCAGATGCGGCCGTCTATCTCGCGGTATTCCCGCAAAAACGCATCGGCCGGAACGACTCCATACCCGATTTCATTGGCCGTTACGACTGCCCTGCCGTTTTCGGACATTAGACGTTGCGCAAATCCGGCCGGATCCTTTCCTTCTTCCATCAGCCGCCGGATATAGCATTCCAGATGAATGATAAATGGAGCCGTCATTGCCTCTTCATATTCCGATGTGCGGCCGTCCGCCACGGTTTCATCCAATATGGAAAAACCGCTGTCTGCCGACGCTTTGCCGGGTTCTGAGACGCTACCCGTTTCCATCTTTTTTCTTCTTCCGCAGAATTCCAAGGCAAATTCCGTTTTCCCCTGGGACTGCCCTCCGATAATAAAAATCATCCTTCTTTTCCATCCCTTCCCAGACTGTTTTTATTCGTGCAGTTCCAGGGGAAGACCATCGGGATCCTTAAAAAATGTCATTTTCCTGTCTGTAAACTCATCGATGCGGACCGGTTCGGTTTCAATACCCAGCTCATGTAACGCCCTTACGGCCTCCTCCATGGAATCCACCTTGAAGGCCAGATGGCGCAGGCCGCAGGCCTCCGGATAATTAAGCCGTTCCGGACTGCCCGGGATGCCGAAGATCTCCAGTTCACAATCGCCCAGTCTCAGATCCAGTTTATAGTCGCCTCTCTGCTCCCTGTAATTTTCCCTGATAACCTCAAAACCCAGCTTATCCACATAGAACTCCCTGGATTTTTTGTAATCCGAAACAATAATTGCAACATGGTGTATTTTATCGAAACAAAACATAGAATCCTCCCTCATACTTCCTTCAATGAAGCCCTGTCATCCGGCATACGGCCAGAACCATGACAAGCGTAAGCTCCGCGCTCTGTAAAAAATACCCGGCCAGATCTCCCGTCATGCCACCGAACTCCTTCATGCACATTCTGTAGTAATAGTAAAACACGGCGCAGGCCGCCGCAATGCAGGCCAATCCCGTGACGGCGCCTCCGACGGATAGCAGCCCGGCGGAAGTAACACACAGATAAAGCGCCATCACCCCCTGTACCGTTCTTTTTACTGCAGCGCCGGAAAACTCTGCCGCCAGTCCATCTTTCTTTGCCTTTGGAAAACTGACCACGGACAGGCCGCTGAGAGCCCGTTCTCCGATAAAAATAAACGTCAAAAGACAGATATCCTCAAATTCCAGTTCCGAAAACGCAGCACCGTAGAGGAGCAGATATACACCGAGGCCGATGATGGCAAAGGCCCCCGTGTGGGGATCCTTTAATATTTCCAGTTTTTTCTCCCTGGATCCATAGGATCGCCTGGCATCCGTCACATCCAGAAAACCGTCCATATGGATCCCTCCCGTGATGAGAAGCGGCACCGCCACTCCCCCAAGCGTCTTAAAGACGGTTCCCGCCCCTGCGGCAGACGCCGCCCAGGTAAACAGAATCAGAACGCCGCCCGAAATAAGCCCGATTATCGGAAAAAAGCACATGGCATATCTCATGCGTTCCTTGGTCCACTCCACCTGGGGCATCGGTATCCTGGAATACATAGACAGCGCAATCACAAAGCTTCCAAGCAAATTCATACTCTCATGTTCTCCTTCTCCCGGTATTTCTAACCTTTTATCCTGACGGGAATCCCATATACGACTTCCGTCACCGTATCGGCCATTCCTCCCAGCAGACGGTTTACTTCGCCCAGAAGCGCAATATACCGCATCGTCTCATCGGAGTACTCCGTCCCATCGCTGAATACCTCATTCGTTACAATTACAAGCTCCCGGCAGCCGGAGCGCAGCGATTCAATTCCATCCAGAATTTCCGACAGGGCATTTCCCTCATCCCGGTAGAATTCATTGGAAACCAGGTTGGACATGCATTCGAGCAGCACGGACGCATCCCTGCCGCAGACCGTCTTTTCCGCAGAAAAAGGATCGGGGCGGCCGCTGGAAACCGGCTCCGCACAGGCCTTAGAAAGGTCGAGGGATTTAAGCTTTGTATACCGTTCCACCGTAATAAATCCCCGGTCAGCCCTCATACTCCGGTGCCGTCTGACTCTCTCCTCTCCCTCCCGATCCCATACCATCATCGTCGCCACGTAAATCAGAGGCCCTGATGCATTCTCCGAGATCAGGCGCTCCGCATATTCCGATTTACCGCTCCCGCTGCCTCCCGTCACAACATGCATCATCTTATTCCCGCCTTTCCATCCATAAAGAAAAACTGAGGGTTACACCCTCAAACTCCCGATATACGGAAAATATAGTTTGTCTACCGTCTGAAGCCGTCCTCACAGCGGCTTATATTCTTCAATTTCCATATCGGAAAAGGTACACATTTTTTCGTAGACGGCCAAAGTCATATCGAGAAGCGGGAATAAGGCCACCGCCCCCGTTCCCTCTCCAAGGCACATTCCGGCCTCTATAGCAGGTTTTTTGCCGAGAAATCCCAGCATCCTCCTGCCCGCCGGTTCCGCCGAAACATGGGCGGCCAGCATATAGTCCGCCGCCGTCTCTTGGATGGCCGCTGCCGCCGCTGCTGCTGCTGCCGATATGAATCCGTCGATAACGACCGGGATATGGTAAATGGCCCCGCCCAGAAATACGCCCGCAAGCCCGGCCAAATCAAAACCGCCTACTTTAGCCAGGACATCCAGCCCATTTTCCGGATCCGGCCTGTGAAGCCCAATCCCTTTCCGGATGGCCAGGATCTTCCGTTCCAGGCCTTCACTGCTGAGCCCGGCTCCTCTTCCCGTCACCTCCGCAGGATCCACCCCTAAAAGAACAGCGGCCACCGCGCTGCTCGTCGTCGTGTTGCCGATCCCCATCTCGCCCGTTGCAATGATCTGATAACCTTTGCCTTTTAATTCCCTTACCATATCAATCCCCGCAAGAACGGCCAGGAGAACCTCCCTTCCCGTCATAGCGGGTTCCTTAACAAAATTCGATGTTCCCCTCCTGATCTTGCGGTCAGTCAGCGGATGGGCCTCTCCCGTTTCGCCAATCTCGCAGGCCACGCCGATATCCACGGGAAATATGTCCACTCCAGCCTTTTCCGCCATCAGGCAGGCGCAGCTGTCTCCCCGGGTAAAATTGGCCGTAACGGCGGCCGTCACATCCTGTCCCGCCTGGGTGACGCCCTCCTCCACCACTCCGTTATCGGAGCAGAAAATCACCAGGGCCTTTTTATCAATCCGCACCGCCGGATAGCCGGTCATTCCGGCTATCCGGGTAATATCATCCTCCAGCACCCCGAGACTCCCTAACGGCTTGGCCACCTTGCTCCACCGAAACGCCGCCTTCTCGGCTGCAATCCGATCCGGTGGGATAATCTCTCTGCATCTTTCCTCAAACAGGGCCGCCAGCCTGTCTTCCGGCCACTCCCTGAACATTTCCCAGCTTATTTCTACCTGTTTCGCCGGTTCTATCTTTAAATCTTTCTCTGTTTCCTTAACCGTTGTCATTTTATTCACTCTCTGTTCCGCTCTGCCGCCTGTCGGACGTCATCTTTCGTCAATCGTTAAGCCGTTATCCGTAAAACAGATTTATTATAACAAAAGATCTGCTTTTTTACCATACTGCAATCATGCTTCAGGGAATTAGTTGAGATGTGAGGACGCCTCTGGAAGATGGCGGACGGGGTGGTGGGTTGGGTGGATGAGTCTTCAGTCCCGGTTGGTAGGGGGTGGTGAGGGGGAATCCAGGAGAAAAATTTCCTACGGGGACCCGCTCCCGCTTGTGGAATGCGCAGCGGGTGCTAGATTCGAAAATACCTCATCAAGCACCGGCGGATTCCAATGTCCCCTTCGGAAAGTTTTCTCCTTCCCCGGGCAGATTGTCGGCGGGACTGAAGACTCAGCGAAGGGGATCGCCCCGTCCGTCATTTTCAGAGCCTGATTGTCTCTTTTGTCAAATGCAGGGGAAGCTCTTATCGCGACCACGACTCGGTGGTGATAGTTTTCATTCTACCGGAATCTCGGACAGAACCTGACGCCAAATCGGAGCCTAAGTTTTAGAACAATCTAATATTAAGCTATCCTGACATATATAATCTCGTATTGTACAGGAGCCAGTTATTTAACTTTCGAATGAATACGGTGGCAGCGGCAATCCTTCTGCCCCTTGACGGAATGAAAGAATCATTACCAAATAGTGGCCGCGACAATACCTTCTTCGTACTTGACGAAAGAGACAATCAGCCCCTGAAGATGACGGACGGGGCAACAGCCCTGCCTGAGTCTTCAGTCCCGTCGACAACCTGCCCGGGGGGAAGGAAGGAGAAAAGATTCCGAAGGGGACATTGGAGCCCGCCGGTGCTTAGACGGCGTTCTTTGACGTCTTAGCATCCGCTGTGCGCTCCACAAGCGGAAGCGAGTCCCCGTAGGAATCTTTTCTCCTGGATTCCCCCTCACCACACCCTACAAACCGGGACTGAAGACTCATACACAACCTCCCACTCCCCCGTCCGCCATCCTACAGAGGCGTCCTCGCCTCTCAACTACCCCATAGAAAAACAGTGGAGATCCCCAAACCGGAACCTCCACCGCACTCATTTCCCTGTCTCTTATTCTCTTTCAATCTTCACGGAACTCATCACCGGCATTTCCACCGGCTTATTCCACGTCTCGGCCCCGGAAGTAGGAAGTCCGGCAATCCTGTCGAGCACCTCAAAGCCGGATACCATCTGCCCGAAAGCGGCGTAACGGCCGTCCAGCTTGTGGGCATCTTTATGCACCACAAAAAACTGGGTGCCCGCCGTGTCAAAGCCGTCGTCGCGGGCCATGGAGATGGCGCCTCTTATATGGGGAATCGGATTGTGTATCCCGTTTTCCTCAAATTCGCCTTTGATATGCCAGTCACTGTCCGTCATGATATCGTTGTCGGGAGAACCCGACTGAATCACATAATCCTTCACAATCCGGCACCAGGCAAGGCCGTCGTAGAACCCGCTTTCCGCCGTATCGACAAAGTTTTTCACCGTGAGCGGCGCATGCTCCGGGTAGAGTTCAAAGACCATCTCGCCGAAACCTTCTGTTGTAATCACACATTTCATCGTTTTCCCTCTGCTCTCCTAAAGTTATGCAGTTATTTAGCCATAACCTTTGCATCCTTGAAATAGAGGTTGGAAGAAGAGGTCATATAAACGCCCTTTACATAATCCTTTAACAGGAAGTTCTCAGCCTTGTAGTACAGAGGCAGAACTGCATATTCTGAGGAAGCGATCTCATCTGCCTTCTTCACCAGCTCGGCAAATTTGGCCGGATCTTTTTCAACTTTAATCTGATCTACCGTAGCGTCGTACTCTGCGTTGCTGTAATTCGCATTGTTTGTAATATCATTGGTGTATAAGAGCGGTAAGAAGCTCATCGGGTTAATGTAATCGGCGCCCCAGCCCATGGCGGCCACTTCGTAGTTGCCTGCCTGGACGTCGCTGTAGAATACAGCCCAGTCGGCGGAACTTACTTCTACCTTAATGCCGAGATTCTGCTCCCACATCTCCTTAATTGCCTCTGCAATCTTCTTTACATTGTCATCGGAGTAGAAAGAAAGCTGTATGGTTGGGAATCCTTCTCCTTCCGGGTATCCTGCTTCTGCAAGCGCTTTCTTTGCCTCTTCCGGATTTGCCGTAGAGGATAAGCCGAAATCAGAACGGCCGTCCGTCAGATCTTTTCCGTCAACCACATAGCCAGGGGCATAGAAGCTGAATGCCGGAACGGCGTCTAACTGTGCCACGTTGTTGATGAGGGCATCACGGTCGATGGCAAGGTTTAATGCCTTTCTTACCAGCGGGTTATTATACGGCTCTTTTTCGCAGTTGAAATTGTAATATACGGTACCATAGATTGGCGCTGTGTTGAGGCCGGATTTTTCTGCTTTCAGGCGGGCAATGTCACCGGACGGAACCATTCTGACGCCGTCTACTTCACCGTTCTCAAATGCGGTAAGGGCAGTTGAAGTGTCGAGGATATAGCGGTATGTAAGTTTTTCAAGCGTTACATTCTCTGCATTCCAGTAATTTTCATTTTTCTCAAGGACATAGCTCTCGCCCATGTTAATCTGGGTAACCTTGAACGGTCCGTTGCTGATATAAGAATCGGCAGACTGTGTCCATTTATCTCCGTTTGCTTCAACTGCAGCTTTCTGTACAGGTAAATATACCTGCATGCTTACCAGATCGACAAAGTATGGGCACGGAGCCTTTAACGTGTACTCTAAGGTATGGTCATCCAGCGCTTTCACACCGACTTCCTCGGCTCCCACTTTACCTTCATAATATTCTTCGCCGTTTACAACATAGTCGGAAATCATATTGAGGTACTGGGCCGTTGTGGATGGTGTCAGGACGCGGAGTGCGGAATAAACATAGTCGTTTGCCGTCAAATCACTTCCATCGCTCCACTTTAATCCGTCTCTTAAATGGAAGGTGTATACGGTCAGGTCGTCGTTGGACTCCCATGACTCTGCATTGCCCGGAACTACCTCGCCGCTCTCATCGTAGGTAACAAGGCCTTCAAAACAGTTTGCCAGGAACGGTGTGGCAAATGAGTTGCTGGTAACGGTCGGATCAATGGAATCCGGTTCATTATTGAGGACAAATGTCATCTCCTGTTTGTCTGCAAGCGTATCTCCGGCTCCTTCTGTGGAAGCCTCACTTCCTGCAGCCTCCGTCGTTGCTTCCGCAATGGTCTGTGGCTCCGTGGCTTTGCTTCCACCGCCGCCGCAGCCGGAAAGCACCGTTGTGCCCACAAGGCCGAGGGCTAAAAGCAGACTTACTTTCTTTTTCATAATATTGCTCCTCCTTCATGGAATTTTTATGTTGAAGGCGCGCTTTTCTTTATTTCCTAAGACGCCGTCACATCAATCGCATCAGTATAAGTGGCAGGCCACCATATGCCCGCTTCCCACATCCTTCATCTGCGGTACCGCCTCGCTGCAGGCCTTTGTCGCATACGGACATCTCGTATGGAAACGGCAGCCCGAGGGCGGATGAATCGGACTCGGGATGTCTCCCTCAATACTGCTTTTTTCTTTCTGTCTGGCAAGCTTTGGGTTCGCCACGGGAATACTTCCTAAAAGCCCCTTTGTGTACGGGTGAAGAGGGTTCCTGTATATCTCCCCGGCATCGCTGACCTCCACCAGCTGCCCCAGGTACATGACACCCACGTCGTCCGATACGTAACGCACCATGGACAGATCATGGGCAATGAAAAGGTAGGAAACGCCCTTTTCATCCTGGAAATCTTTTAAGAGGTTGATAACCTGCGCCTGGATTGAGACATCCAGGGCGGAAATCGGCTCATCGCAGATTACCAGCTCGGGCTGCAGGATCAGCGCTCTTGCAATTCCCACACGCTGCCTCTGGCCGCCGGAAAATTCATGGGCGTACCGGTTGGCATGTTCCTTTGTAAGGCCCACGCGTTCCAGCATCGGATAGACGAGGTCATTCGACTGATCCTTCTTTTTCACAATGCCGTGGGCCACGAGAGGCTCGGCAATGATGTCGCGGACCGTCATCCTGGCATTGAGGGAGGAATAGGGATCCTGGAAAATCATCTGCATCTTTTTTCTATATGGTTTTAACTGTTTCTGGCTTAACTTCGTGATGTTCTCTCCGTCCAGGAAAATCTCTCCCGAGGTTGGGTCATACATCCTGATAATCGTCCTGGCACAGCTTGATTTGCCGCAGCCGGATTCTCCGACCAGTCCCAGCGTCCTTCCCTTTTTCAGCGTCAGGTTCACGCCGTCCACCGCGTGAACCATCTGTTTGCCGCCTGCTTTAAAATGTTTTGTGAGGTCTCTGACCTCCAGTATATTCTGCTCACTCATGGCGTTCTCCTATCTGCGAAATGGATTATTTTCATCGGCCGGCGCATCCGGGGACAGAAGGAAACATCTGGAAAAATGTTCCTCTCCCACCTGGGTAAATTCCGGCATTTCCATTGCACACACTCTTCTCGCATAAGGACAGCGCGGCGCAAAAGGACAGCCCTTCGGCGGATTCGTCATATCCGGCGGTGAGCCGGGAATAGGACTGAGCCGCACGTCTTTATCCTGTTCCACATCAGGAATGGAAGCCAGAAGCCCCATCGTATAGGGGTGGCTCGGATGTTCAAAGATATCTTCTATCTCCGCCTCCTCCATCACCAGGCCGCCATACATGACAATGACACGGTCACAGAGCTCCGCCACGACGCCCAGGTCATGTGTGATAAAGATAATGCTGGTTCCGTACTCCTTCTCCAGTTCCCGGAGCTGGCGCAGTATCTGATCCTGGATTGTCACATCGAGAGCCGTCGTCGGTTCATCCGCAATCAGGAGAGCCGGTTTATTCGCAAGGGCCATGGCAATCATGACACGCTGGCGCATACCGCCGGAAAATTCATGGGGAAATGATTTATACCGTTTCTCCGGTTCAGGGATACGCACTCTGGAAAAAAGCTCCAGAACCTCTTTCATTAATTCTTCTTTGCTCTTTTCCGGATGGTGTTCCCGGATCATCTCAGATACCTGTTTTCCCACCGGAATCAGCGGATTTAACGAGGACATCGGATCCTGGAAAATCATTGAGATCTTCTCTCCCCTGATTTTCCGTATTTCTTTTTTAGAAAGCTTCGTCAGATCCCGGCCCTCAAAGACAATGGTGCCGTCCTTAATTCTGGCCGTATCCGCCAGCAGACGGAGAATGGACATGGACGTGACGCTCTTTCCACTTCCCGACTCCCCTACAATTCCCAGGATTTCCCCCTTTTTAACGGAGAAACTGACTCCACGGACCGCCTGCACCTCACCGTTGCTCGTCATAAATGAGGTTTTCAAATTCTCTATATTTAATATCGTTTCCATGTTCTCACTCCTTACTTTTGCCGCATACAAGGTTCCGCCTTTTCACAGGTGAATGCCGGCGGCTATTTTTTCAGCTTCGGATCCAGCGCATCCCTCAGTCCGTCGCCCACAAAGTTAAAGGCAAACATGATGATACAGATAACGAGAGCCGGGATAAAAAGCTGGTGCGGACAGGAACGAAGGTTTTCCGTCGCATCGTTGCACATGGTTCCAAGGCTGGCCAGGGGCGGTTTCAGTCCGATACCCAGATAGCTTAAAAATGCCTCCATGAAAATGGCCGACGGGATCAGCATTGTAACGGTTACCAGAATGGAACCCATGGCATTTGGAATCAGGTGTTCAAACAAAATTGTTTTGGTGGAGGAACCGATGGTCTTTGCCGCCAGGATAAATTCCTGTTCCTTAAGGCTTAATACCTGCCCGCGGACCACCCTGGCCATATCCACCCAGTATACGGTTCCCAGGGCGATAATGATACTCTGGATTCCCTGCCCCAGAAGGACCATGATAAGAATGACATAGAGCGTCAGGGGAATTGTACTGATAATATCCACGATACGCATCATGATCGTATCCACCATGCCGCCCGCGTATCCCGAGATACCGCCGAACAGGATGCCGATGATCATGTTGACGGCCGCGGCCACGAAGGCCACCATCAGTGAAACTCTTGTGCCGTACATCAGCCTGGTCAGGATATCTCTCCCCAGGTTGTCGGTTCCGAGCACATAAGATTTATTCCATATTTTGGCCGTGGGATAAATTGTGTTTGTCTCAGGATTTGCGATTACATACGGTTTCTGTCCATAGTAAAGGGCAATCTCCGTTCCGTTGTAATCATAGATCGTCATCATCCGGCCGGACTCTTCCCTGACCTTTTTAAGCTGTGTCCCCAGGGTGCCGTCCTTATCCACCTGAAGCACCTTCAGGGACTGTGTGATATAGAAGTAACCCGACTGGTCCGGGGCTTCATACACCTTCATATAAGGAGGAATATTTACCACTTCCAGATTCTGGGTCGAATAGCTGTATTTTGTAAACATCGGGCCTGCAATCGCAAAAAGAATCAGCAGCACGATAATGGCAAATCCGGCAATCGCCGTTGGTTTCCTGCGGAAGCGGAACCACACATCGCCGGCAAATGTTCTGTTTTTAGTCCATATTTTTTCACGATCCTCATTCGAGGCCTCGAGCATTTCCCATTTATTATCCATTTTTATCCCCGTCCTTATTCAAATTTGATTCTTGGGTCAATCAGACAGTAGAAAATATCCACGATAAAAATCATCGCCATCAGAAACGTAGCATAGAAAATCGTAACGCCCATGATTGTGGTATAATCTCTCACCTGCACGCTGTTGACAAAATGAACTCCGAGTCCAGGGATTGCAAAAATCTTCTCGATTACAAAGCTGCCTGTCATCAGGTTTGCCACGGTAGGTCCCAGCACGGTGATCACCGGAATCAGCGCATTCCTCATGGCATGTTTTAAAATGACTTTCGTCTCGGAAAGCCCTTTTGCCCTTGCAGTACGGATATAGTCCTGCCCCATCACTTCGAGGAGGCTGGAACGCATCAGTCTCGCCATATAGCTTAAGGAATATCCACCCAGGGCAATTACAGGGAGAATATACCCCTTCCACGTATCAACTCCGTAGGTGGGGAGCAGATTCAGCCGGAAGGAAAATATGTAAATCAGAACGGATGCAATGACAAAGGAAGGGATCGTGACGCCTATCGTCGCTATCGCCATCATCACCATATCCTGCCACCTTCCGTTCTTCACCGCGGCCAGGATTCCCATCGGGACAGCGGCCAGCAGAACAAAGACGATGGTAATACAGCCCAGCTTTGCCGATACCGGAAAACCGTTCGAGATATACTCTCCCACCTCTTTGCCCGGATACTTATAAGAAGGGCCCAGATCGCCGTGGAGCAGATTGCCCAGATAATCAAAGAACTGCTCCGGCAGCGGTTTATCCAGATTATATTTTTCATTCAGTGCGGCCAGCACCTCCTCCGACACCTGCCTGTCACTCGTAAACGGCCCGCCAGGCACGGAGTGCATAATGACGAAAGTCAGAAGCACAATCAGGAACATCGCAATCAGCATCATTCCAAGACGTTTTATAAAATATTTTACCATTTCATTCCCTCACATCAGTCTTTTCTTACGGTTTTACACCTGTCCGCCATAAATCTCCATATGGCGTTCAAATGTCTCTGCTACAAACACAAAAACCGTTATTTATGGTCGATTATAAGCCTTATTGTTACTTTTTGTCAATTGGTTTCTCGCATTACCAGTGTGAAGTTGTGTATTGAAAAATGAGGACGCGGGGGATTTGGATAGTGTGCGGGGGGAGAAAGTAAATGGTAGGGTCTTCAGTCCCGAGGGGAGATCGTCGTGAACGGGGAATACGGAGGAAAAAATTCCTGCGGGGACTCGCTTCCGCTTGTGGAATGCGCAGCGGATGCTAGCTTCGTGAGAAACCTCAGCAAGCACCGGCGGATTCCAAGGTCCCCTCCGGAAAGTTTTCCTCCTCCTTCCCCTCGGCCAAGAGGATCGACGGGACTGAAGACCAGGCAGGGATCGGCCCGCACACGATCCGGATGCCGCTGGTATTCCTCTTTTTCTATACGTGGAGGTGGGTGTCGCTGCCACTATACTTTCTTATATGCTTTAGTTTTCTTGTATTCCCGAAAATTCTCCGCTGCGAAATTACTCCCCAAAAGCCCTCACCTCCAAGCCCCTTGAACATTCAGGACATTCAGCGGTTGCCGGCCGGAGGCGGGATGGTGTGCGATATCCTGGGCGTCTTCAGTCCCGGTCATAGTCTTCCCGGTGGGGGAGGAGGAAGAAAAAATCTCCGAAGGGGACGTTGGAGTCCATCGGCACTTGGGCGGTGTTTCTCAGGCGCCCTAGAGCGTGTTTGAAAATTGCTTTCCGTCAGCTGTGCGTCACACTTTGTGGGAGATTTTGCCCCGATGAAGGAGGCGTAGTGGGCTACGCTGACTGAATCGGGACAAAATATGCCGCGAAGTGGGGCGTGCAGATGGCGGGAATGAATTTTCAAACACGCTCTAGTGACCGTTATGCACTCCATAAGCAGAAGCGGTCCCCGCAGGAGATTTCTTTCTTCCGGATTCCCCGCCCGCGATCAAACCTCCGTCCGGGACTGAAGACTCACAACCTCCCTCACCATCCCGCCTCCCAGCTACTGCAACAGCGTCCTCAATTTTCAAAACAGCACTCCTCAAAAAGCGCTTCCACCGCCGCCAGATACTCCGGGAATTTCTGGGACTTTTTTATTTTTTTTAGTTGTTTTTCTTTGATTCCCTCTTCTTTTCCGTCGAAAAGGCCGCCCATGTAAAACCACAGCTCTTTCATTTTAAAAAGTGTATTCCGGTCACCCGACATTGTTTCCCGGTATCCGTTAAAAATTTCATCGTGGAATGCCTTTAAGGCCGATTTGGAAGGTTGGGCGGGATTTTCCCGGTCTGGGGCTGTGCAGGCGGCTGGGTTTTCCATGGCTTTTAGCTGTTGGAACAGCGCGGGGTTTGCGACGGCTCCGCGGCCCAGCATGACGCTCTCTATCATGGGGTATTGACCGTGGGGGAATTGTTCCGTGAATTCGTAAAACGCTTCCCGTGTGAATATGTCTCCGTTATAGCAGACCGGATTGCTGCTCTGTTTTGCGCCTTCCCTGAACACGCTGAGGTTTGGCTTGTTTGCATAGAAATCACTCCGCACCCGCGGGTGGATAATCAGTTCTTTCAGCGGATACCGGTTGTAGACCTGCATCAGCTCTTCAAACTCATCGGGGCTGTTAAGGCCGATTCTTGTCTTTACCGACACCGAGATGCCGTCGGGTTCAAGCTCTTTCACAATCTGTTCCAGGAAACGGTCGAGCTCCACCGTGTAAAACAGAAATCCGGAACCTTTCTTTTTCGCAACCACGGTTCCTGATGGACAGCCCAGGTTCAGGTTGACCTCACGGTAACCGTACCCGGCGATTTCTCTGGACGCCCAGATAAAATCCTCCGCTTTGTTGGTCAGTATCTGGGGCACCAGCGGTATTCCCCGATTGTGCTCCGGGCAGATATCGTTTTTTTCCCTGGAACTCAGCCTGTGGTTCTGGGTCGTCGCGATAAAGGGGGTGAAATACCGATCCACACCTCCAAAAATACGGTGATGGGCGCTCCGGTATATATATCCTGTAATTCCCTCCATGGGGGCAAAATAATACTTCATATTCTATTTTATATCCTTTTCTTTTTTCGTTCCCTGCTCCATGACTTGCACTGTTCCAGCCAATGTTCCGTAAAAGATGGCGCAGACTGGTAATAAAGATGAGGAAATCCGCAGATTCTTGCGCCGTCCTGATGCATGCACCGCCACTTCCGTTCCGATGCCGGTTTTTCAGCCAGCCAGGCCCCGCCCGGATCCTCGCTCTCCCAGTAATGGAATTCGTGTCCCTTAAGGCTTTCTCCATCCGGCGATGTCAGGCTGATATAGCCGAATCGGCCGAGTTTCCGGGTCCTGAATGCCCGCATTTTATAAATTCCGGCCATTGGGTAGTCGATTCCGTCGCTGCCCTCAAGCCGGTCATGCAGATATAAAAATCCTCCGCATTCCGCCAGCACGGGAATCTCCTGCCGCCAGGCCTCCCTGATGGAACGGAGCATTTCCGTATTCTCAGAGAGCTCCCCTGCGTAATTTTCCGGGTAACCGCCTCCCAGAATGAGACCATCCACATCCCCGGGCAGTTCTTTATCATGAAGGGGGCTAAAGTTTACAAGCTCCGCCCCCTGTTCTTCCAGAAGGTCGAGATTTTCCTGATAATAGAAACAGAATGCCTCGTCGCGGGCAACGGCAATCCGCACGTTTTTCCCACCTGTGCTCTCCCCGGCAGTGATAAACTCTGCCAGTCCCGCATGAACCGCCTCTCCTGATTCTGCCCGATTCACCGTTCCGGCTCCTGCAATCGAGAGAATTCGATCAATATCCACTGTCTTTTCCATCTGCTCCGCCAGATATTCAAGACGCCTGCAGAGCGAATCAATCTCCCCGGGCAGAAAAAGGCCCAGGTGGCGGCTTTCAAAGCTGTATTCCGGCGCTTCGGGAAGGCTCCCCACCACCGGTATCCCCGTCTCCGCCTCGATCTGTTTTGCAAGCCTTTCGGCAACGGCCGGGGAAGTCCGGTTCAGTATCACGCCCTCAATCCGGCTGTCCGGCCTGAATCCGGCAAACCCTTTTACCGTGGCAGCCAGAGACAGGGATGCCCCCTTGCCGTCCAGGATCAGGATGACGGGCGTCCTGGTAATCCTGGAGATATCATAGGCGCTGGCCTGGGTATGAGTCCCGCCGACGCCGTCATAGTATCCCATCACGCCCTCTATGACCGCGATATCGGCCCCGTTCTTTAAAAACGTCCGCTTAAAGCTTTTTTCCACCTCCTCTTCATCCAGAAAGAAGCTGTCCAGATTGGCCCCCGGTATCCGGAGAACGTGGCGGTGGAACATCGGATCGATATAATCCGGCCCGCATTTGAACGAGCACGGGTGGAGTCCTCTCTTAATTAATGCCTGCAGGAAGCCGCAGGTTATCAGGGTCTTCCCGCTTCCGCTTTTCGGGGCGGCAAAAAGAATCCCCGGAACCGGATTTTTATTTTCTTCTCTTCCCATCATCATACTCCGTTCTCCCCGTTCTCTTCCCCACTTTCCCCAGTAAACGGCTCTTTCCCGCCGAAGGAAATGATATAGACCGGGTTCTGCCCCTGCATCAGATGATACCGGCCAGCGCGGGCCGCACGGGAAACCTGGATTGTAACGATATCCGCTTCAATCCCCCGCGTTCTCAGGCACTCCAAAACGAAGGAGAGGGTTTCCAGGGCAATCACGTTGATTACCACCCTGATTTGGGAATTGAGTGAAATCAGCAGATCGATAATCTCGCCCATTTCCCCCGAAGTGCCGCCGATAAACGCATGGGTCACCTTCCGCACAGATTCGTCTTTTATGACGCTGTCCCGGCCTCCTGTTACGGCCAGGGATATCTGTTCCAGTGCATCGCCCTCGACGATCGTTAAATTTCCAACGCCCGCCTTCTCTCTGTTTCTCCTAATCAGTTCAACAGCCTCAGCGTTCTTTTCAAAAGCGCAGACCGCCTTCACCGGATGGCAGAGCAGCGCCTCAACCGAGACAGAGCCGGTTCCCGCCCCAATATCCCAGAGCACGGAATCGCGGTTCAATTCAAGCTTAGACAGGGACACCGCCCGGACCTCGCTTTTTGTCATAGGTACTTTTCCTCTGATAAACCAGTCATCTCTCATTTTTTCTTCCCCTGTCGGTCAGCTTTCTGCGTGATTGCAGTGTCCTGCATCCTGCCGTCGGCCTCTATCAGTACAATACTCAGCGGATCAAACTCCTTCCCGCTCAGATTGATTGCCGTTCCACTGGTAATACGCTCATCCGGATAAGACAGTTTTTCTCCGACCGTGACTCCCACATGGCCGAAACCGCTGTCTGCGAGGCTGCGGCAAAGCTCTCCCACGCTGTTTTTTCCGCCCGTAAGGAGAAAAATCTTCCTCTTTCCCTCACGCAGCGCAGCAGCAGCGTCAAACTCCCGGCCGTGCGCCGTTTCGAGCAGGGCGTCGTCCCAGGAGGTCATGAGCCTGGAAGCAAAATAGCTGATGGAGGAAATTCCGGGAAGTATGCAGAACTCATACGCCCCTCCCGGGAGATTTTCCGCCAACTTTTTAGTCCCGCTGTAAAATCCGCTGTCCCCGGAATACAGGATGACCGCCTGCTGCCATCCGTCATTGGAGCGGAGCGCCTCCGCCACATCACGATCCAGATATGCGGCCCTGGCCTCCGGCATCCTGCCGAAGGGATTTTCCCGCTTCAAAAGCTCTTTTGCCGTTTCCAGCATGCGCGGGGCTCCCAACAGTAAATCACTGTTTTTTACCGCTTCCTTAACCTCCTCCGTCATCAGCGAGACGGCGCCGGGCCCGATTCCGGCCAGAATCACCTTTCGTCTCCCCTGCGGTGTTTCTTTGACGGAAAACCGTGAAAGCGTTTCAAACAGACGTTCCATTGTCTCGCCCTTCTCTTCCGGATGGCCGATGATTACAGCCCTTACTCCGCACTCCTCCGCCGCTTCCAGCTTCTCGTCAAACCCTCCGGCCTTTCCCGTCTCCTTGGTGACAAGAAAAGCGGCATTGGCCTGGCGCAGCATGGCCGCATTGAGTTCTTTTGAAAAAGGCCCCTGCATACAGATCAGGTGTTTTCCCGAAATCCCCAGCTCTTCGCATTTGCGTACGACGGCAGAGGACGGAAGCACCCTGGCATAGATACGCTCCCGCAGCCTGCCGGACCCGGCAAACACCTCAAGTTCATTGCTGCCGGTTGTGACAAAGATGTTTCCCTCGCTCTTTTCCAGCCACGCCGCGGCCTCCGCCGGAGTCTGAAATGTGATATTTCCCACAGTTTCATGGCCGTTTTCCGTGCTTCTTGCGCAGCGCAGATATCCCGTCTTTGTCCTCCGGCATGCCTCTTTAATATTTTCCGTTGCATTCCTCGCATAAGGGTGGGTCGCGTCGATGACGAGCTCAATTTTTTTCTCCGTCAGCCAGTTTCGCATCTGTTCTGCATCCATGGCCCCCGTCACCGGCCTTATGTAACGGTTCTCCCCGAGCAGTTCTCTTCCGTATTCAGATACCACGCTCACGTAAGCCGGTATCCTGTTTTTACCGCAGTATTCCGCCAGGAGCCTCCCCTCGGTGGTTCCTCCGAATATCATTACCTTACACATCTTTATAACCTCTTGGCGTAACCATTCTTCCCCCGATGTCCCTTGTCATCCTGTTGCCGATAAAAACCGTTGTGAACATATCGGCTGCGGTGTCCTTCAATTCCCCCAGCGTCATCACTTCCATTGATTCGCCCTCACGGCCGATATTTTTGACCAGGCCGCAGACCGTTTTTTCGTCTTTATAACGGAGCAGGATTTCACAGGCCTGTTTCAGATAGCCGGAACGTTTCCTGCTGGCAGGATTGTAAAGGCAGATATTAAAATCCCCCTCTGCCGCGGCCTTCAGCCGCCTCTTAATCGTTTCCATCGGAGTGAGAAGATCACTCAGGCTGATAACGGCAAAGTCGTGTCCCAAAGGCGCGCCGAGAATGGCCCCTCCGCTCAGGGCCGCCGTCACCCCCGGGATAATCTCGATTTCCACACCCGGATATTCCGGCGCCAGTTCAAGAATCAGCCCGGCCATCCCGTAGACGCCGCTGTCGCCGCTGCAAATCATCGCAGTCACCTTTCCCCCGGCAGCCGATTCAAGAGCCATCATGCATCTTTCTTTTTCACGGCGCATCGGCGTTGTGAGAAGCTCTTTATCCGGAAAATGCTCTTTTATCAAATCGATGTAAACGGTATAACCGGCAATTACGCTGCACTCGTTCAGCACCTGCTCCGCTCTTATCGTCATCTGCCCGTAGGCTCCCGGTCCAATCCCTACGACGTATAATTTCCCTTTATTATTTTCCTGCATCCTGTTTTTCTTCCCTTCTATCACATTCCATTTAAGTAACGGCATATCCGGATATTACCGCAGCCAAATACACTGCATCCAGATACCATTGCATCCGGACTCCATCGCACCCGAACACCATTGCACCCGAACACCATTGCATCCGGATACCCAACCCATCAGAAATTTACCGTAATTTCTCTCACTGCAGCCGCAGCCGTCACGGAAGAAAATATGCTTTTTCCCGCCGCCAGGCGCGCCTTCCCGCCGCCGACCGCGGCGCCTGCGAGGGCCGCCCGCTCACATACATTGCCAACTCCCGTCACACTTTTTACAAACTCCGATTCCGATAAACTGCCCTCTACCGCGCCCAGCTCTTCGGATGTAAAGACCTTCCATGCAAGGCCCCAGTCCGCGGCCAGCGCGATAAGAGCTTTCTCATCGCGTTTCAGGTCAATGCTGGCAAGCATGCCGAGCGCCCGCCTGTCGATTCCGCAGGTCCTCAGAAGCTCCTCAGCCGCATTTTTTGCGGCCTCCTCCGGTATACTTCGGCGGCAGCCCATTCCCAGGACGGCAGCCCTCGGAATCAGGCGCAGAAGGCCGCAGACGTGCGTCCTATCCCCATCTTCGAAAGGAAGGGCGGCTCTGCTGCATGTAATGTAAATATTCCTCCGGTGCCGTACCCCTTTATCAAGCGGCTCAGGTATCTCTCCCTCCACCGGAAAATCACTGAAAAAGCCCACCGGCTCTCCCCTCAGGACGGCGGCGGATATCTCCTTCGCCTCTTTCAGATCATCGATTGCCAGTCCGTTCTTTTTTGCAAAGAGATCCACGGCAAACGCGTGATGCAGATCCGTCGCCGTTGTAATGACCGGCTGCGCTCCCAACACTTGTGCCGCCTCTGAGGCCAGTTCATTGGCGCCTCCCAGATGGCCCGACAAAAGGGAAACGACAAACCGTCCCAGCTCGTCCACCACAACCACGGCCGGATCCTTGTCTTTTCCTTTTAAAAAAGGAGCAATGGAGCGTACCGCAATTCCCGCCGCCCCGATGAAAACGAGTCCGTCCTCTTCGGCAAAAGCCGTTTTCACAAACTCGCCCAGGGACATTCCAAGTCCGTGCACCGAAAAAGCCCGGGACTCATGCCCCAGGTTTTTAAAGCCGTTATCAAGTCTTTCACCGGTGACGCCGCCCTGGCTGGTGAAGCTAATGATTGCAATCCTCATTCCGCTCTCCTCCTTCGGCCGGCACGCCTTTCCTGAATTCCGTGGTAAAAACGGGATCGTAAAGTTTAGACCGCTCGTAGGAGCTGTGGGCAATGACGTCGCCCACCAGGATCAGGGCCGTCTTCGTAATCTGCTCCCTGGCCGCCGTCTCCTGAAGCGTCCCAACGGTACAGCACACCTTTTTCTCATCCGGCCAGGTGGCCTTATAGACAATGGCCGCCGGTGTTTCCCTGCAGTATCCGCCGCGTACCAGTTCCTCGGACAGAGGCCCCAGAAGACCCGTGCTCAGGAATACCGCCATCGTCGCCCCGTGCGCGGCAAAGGAGGCAATGCTCTCGCGCTCCGGCACGGGCGTCCTGCCCGCCATCCTGGTGATAATAAGACTCTGTGACACTCCCGGAAGCGTGTATTCCAGATTCATGGATGCCGCCGCCCCGCAGAAGGAACTGACTCCCGGGCAGACCTCATATGTAATTCCCAGCTCATCCAGCCGGTCCATCTGTTCCCGGATCGCCCCATAAATGCTGGAATCACCCGTGTGGAGCCGGACCGTCGTCCTGCCGCCGTCTTCCGCTTCTTTGATTCTGGCGATCACATCCTCAAGCGTCATCCTGGCGCTGTCAAAAACAGTGCAGCCCTCTTTTCTGTACTCAAGAAGCTCCGGGTTTACAAGTGAGCCCGCGTAGATTATCTGATCCGCCTCTCCCAGGAGTCTTGCCCCCCTCACCGTAATGAGGTCGGCCGCCCCGGAACCAGCTCCCACAAAATGTACCATCTGTTTTCCTCCGAACTATATTCTTCTGTGTTATTTTAGTTCCCGTCCCTCACGATCAGCAGGGAGTAGTATCCCGCCTCATCGGGAATCTCTTTTATACTGCCGTAAATCTTCTCATTCTCCATCCCGCAGTTTTCCACCATTTTGACGTCGCGGCTCCGTCTTTCAAGGAGGCTCTTTACCTCGGAAAGTTTCTTTCCCGACTTCATCAGCACCTTTACGCCCGGCTGCTCCAGTGCATCCTCAATCTGATAGGATGCAGGAATAATATGAAGCTCCTCCTTCCCGTTCACCAGGGGAATGCCCATTCGGGCCGCCGCCGCACAGAAAGAGGGAATCCCGTTGATCAGCTCTGTGGCATACTGTTTCTCGTCCAGTCTTTCCTTAATATATAGGCAGGTAGAATAGACCGTGGTGTCTCCCAGCGTAATAAACGCCACATTCTCCCCCTGCCTGAGGCAGTCCTCCGTCCTTCTTACCGCCTCGCTGTGGCTTTCTTCCAATAAGGCCCTGTCCTTTGTCATCGGCATCGGAAGACAGATGCACTTCTTCTCTGCCAGCTCCGGAACCGCCTGTACCGCTATTTTATATGCCACACACTGGTCCCTGTCCTTATGAGGGATGGCTAGCGTGTCACACTCCTTCAGTCTTTTTACCGCTTTAATCGTCATAAGCTCCGGATCTCCGGGGCCTACTCCCACCGCGTACCATGTTCCAGTCATCTTTTGTCCGCCTTTACTATGTATTTCCGTGTACGGCCCCTGAATGAAATTTTCATTTAAAAGAACCGCCGGTTTTATTCATAATTCGTTATAATTATTCATCTATTTTCCTGGTTCCAAGCGCCGACGCAAATTCCTTTGCCCCTGCCGTCATCGCAAGGATTCCGATTGTCCCGTTGAACAGGACGACCTCCGTGTCCACGCGGTACCGGCTCTTAAGGTTCTCTTTCACCCGTCCGGCCACAGTCTCCATCACCGGTCCCAGCCATTTTTCCTCTTTCAGATAATCTGCCGCCTCATCCGTCGTATTCATTCCGTAAAGACGTTTGGCGCTCTCTTCCGGCATTCCGGCTTCCGCTGCGCAGCCTGCCAGAATTTCCATTCTTCTGTCTCCATATTTGGAATGGGTGTTCATAACGCCTCCCGCCACCTTAATCATCTTGCCGAGATGCCCCGCCAGAAGTACCCTTTCTATCTTTTCTTCCTCCATCATCCTGAAGGTATCACCGATAAAATTGCTGCATTTGACAAAGGAAGACAGATCGAGCCCCAGTTCTTCCCTTACAAAGCGCTCCCCGTAATTCCCCGGAGCCACCGCCAGGATTTTTCTTCCCCCGGCCGCCCTGACCCTGATATCCAGGCGTATCGTTTCTATCAGCGCCGCCTCGCTCATCGGGTTAACGATTCCCGTCGTTCCAAGAACGGAAATCCCCCCGGTAATACCCAGATTCGGGTTAAATGTCTTTGCAGCCAGTTCCGTTCCCTCCGGGATGGAAATCTCAATGAGAAGCCCGCCGTCCGGCTGTCCCGACAACCGCCTTGCCCCGTCGGCCGCCTCGAATATCATCGTGCGCGGCACCGGATTGATGGCATGGTATCCAACCGGGCACGACAGCCCCTTTCTGGTCACCGTCCCCACGCCTTCTCCTCCCGTCAGATACAGTCCCGGATGCATGTCCGAGCCGTAACAGGGCCTTTCCGTAGGTCTTTTCCCGGCAAAACTTACCCGCGCATAGACAAAAGCGCCGTTCGTCACATCGGGATCATCGCCCGCGTCCTTCTTTACCGAGCATATCGCCCACTTTCCTTCCAAAAGGTTGGAACCGGCGACCGGTATTGCAAGAGTCTGCCCTCCGGGAGTTAACACCTCCACCGTAGTCTCCCTGAACCCGGAGCAGAGAAGACGGACAGCAGCCCAGGCCGCCGCCGCCGCGCATGTTCCGGTTGTATAACCGCTCCTAAGTTCTTTCTCTTCCATCATCCATACGGCCTTTCCAAATCTGAATCGAAAATTGATTTCGATATCCATTATATTGGATCAGGTGTTATCTTTCAATACTTCCTTTTTCATTTCGCGCTTCCGTTTGGTGATAAGACCGCCGATCCGTCCGCTTTCCTTGGCCGTCAGGCTCCTCCAGCCTCCGTTCATTACCTTGTCTGCAAGGCCCAGTTCCGTTGCAATTTCAAACTTCATCATATCCTCCGGCTTCAGATCCGCCGGGTCGAACTTATCTTTCTTTTTCGTTTCACTGCCCATAAAAAAAGCACACTCCTTTCCAAAATGTACTTAGAGTATGCCCTGCGTCTTCCTGCATATACAATTTTTAGGGAGATTTCCAATATTTACCTGAACAGAAAAACCCCGGAACGTTGACACCGTTATTTTTCAGAATATACTTAAAATATGTTCCCGTTCAAGTTTTTTACATTTTTTGACATTTTTTTACCGACTTTTTTTTCAAACATGGCCTCTATTTTGTTAAAATAGAAACGAGAATTTGTAACTAGGGGAGATTTAAATGGACATTGCAATTATAGAAGACTCTGGGCAGGAATTATCTTTGCTGGAAGGTTATCTCCAGACTTACCTGTCAAACCGCCAGGTATACAGAGTAATCGACACTTACACAAGCGGGGATGCATTTTTGGAAAACTGGCCTTCCAAATCCTATGATTTAATATTTCTGGACATTCTAATGGACGGTATTTCCGGCATCGAGGTTGCCAGAAAAATCCGCGAAACCGATTCGGAATGTCTTTTGATTTTCATCAGTTCCAGTAAAGAATATGCTCTGCAGGGATTTGAGGTACGTGCTTTTGATTATCTGCTCAAGCCTCTGTCGGAAGAGCGTTTCCAGAGAACCATGGATCTGTGCCACAATGAGCTGGCGAAACATATCCGCTATATCGAGGTGAAAGAAAGCCGTACGCTGGTCAAGATACCGCTGGGTGAAATCATCTACACGGATTATTACAATCACTATATACAAATTCACACCTCTGCAAGATTGATCCGGTCTTATCAGCAGTTTGACGTATTTTCACCGCTTCTGCTGTGCTATCCGCAGTTTCTGTGCTGTTACCGCAACTGTATTGTAAATATGGATCACGTCGCCTCCGTCGATAAGCACGATTTCATCATGGAGAATGGGGAGCGCGTTCCCATCACCCGGGGCAACCGGAATGCCATCTACCAGCAGTATGCAGACTACCAGTTTTTAAAATTAAACGGAGGCATTTAAATGAATTTTTATTCATAAAAGCTGACACAGCCGTTCCCATTATAACGGCTGTGTCAGCTTTCAAAATATTATCCGTCCGGCAGCATGAAAGAGCATCCGGCGCTTTCTATTCGTTTTTCTCAGTTCTTATCTGAAAACCTCACTTCCACCGATCCGGCGGAACAGTCAATACTTACGTTTTTCTCCGACCCGTTGTTGACCTTTGTGTCATTGGAAAGGCCGGAATAAACCGAATCACCGATTAGAACATTGCCAACCGCATTATCCAGGTAGAAATTATAATCTTTCTCCCCTCCGGCCAGCTCTAAGGTGACTGCTCCGGCTTTCACCTCCGCCTCCATCTGGCGTTCTATATCCCCATATGCAGTGATGCTGCCGGCCTCCGCTGAAAAGTCCGCTTTGCCGGCCTGGAAGTTACCGAGCTGCAGCTCTCCCGCCTTGACACTGACATCCAGATCATCGGCATTCACAGAAGCCGCTTTGATATACGAAGCCTTTGCCTCCAGCTCCGCCTCACGGAAACGGTATCCCGCGGGAATCTCGATGATCCCCTGCGTATATCCGGTATCCTTTGACGGCCATGTATATTTTCTGCTGGGCCAGGAATACTTGACAGACAGCTGGCCGGGTTCGTCGTCCGACTCTATCTCGATAATCGTGTACGTATCATTTTTCATATAGACGAGGATCTCATCCGTCAGTTCCGGATTTTCCACTATCTTTACCGCCGAACGTTCTGCTTCCACTTCGAGCTTTGTAATACCCTTATAGGTTCCGGCTAACTCCATCTCCTCTTTCGGACAGATGTTCAGGTTTGCGTAAGAATCACTGTCGTCACCGTCATCACCATCGTCATAACGGTCGGAATCAATCGTAAGATTCCTGCCGCTCCTGTGACGCCGGCTGTTGAACCGCAGGGTGTCTTCGATATGTTCCATCAGCCCGTCATCAAAATACCCACCGGCCCAGTTTCCCATCATACCGTGCTCCTGTGTGGCATTCCCGACAACGGCCGCCAGTGCGGTGACCGCAGTACCGACTAAGAGCAGGACGATTCCGGTAATCGCTATGCCTTTCATCCATTTTTTCATCTCTCATCCTCCTCTATATGCCTGTCTTCCGGCCGGAATTCCCACCGTCTCTGTGCATGAGCTTTTCAATAAAATGAACAATTCCCATGACCGCCCACGGCAGGAACCTGCCGTAAAACAGCCAGGAACAGCACAGAAGCAGACAGCCCGCTCCGCCGAACACCAGCCCCAGGCCGATACTCATCACTCCGCTCCAGAAACCTCCAAACAACTGCATGATCCCGGCAATCACCATGGCAACGCCGCCCAGGATACCTGCTATCGTCAGAAGGGCAAGCACAAGGAGCACTGTGGCCAATACAACGACAAAACCGGTTGCCGTCCCGGCGACCCCGAATACGGCCGCTATGGCAAATGGCCCAATACAGAGGATTCCCAGAGCAATCAGGAGATATTTCCACCATTTGCTGTCGTTTGAGGGAGCGCCCTGGCTTTTGTCGGCATAGCTGCCCTTTTCATAGGTTCCGTTTCCATAGGTTCCCCGGCCGCCTCCCTGACCATAGCCCGCCTGGCCGTAACTTCCCTGGCCGTGGTTCGCCTGTCTGTAACTTCCCTGCCTGTAATTGCTCCGGCCGCTGTTTGCACGGTATCCCTGCTGATTTCCCGTATGACCGCTGCCGGAATGGTTTTCATTCTGCTCCGCAGAACCGGCCGTTTTCCCGTCATTCACCACCGGATAAGCCGAGGTCCTGAACCGCCGGTCATCATATCCATTATCAGTAAACTCGCCCGCGCCCTCCATTCCTCCCAGGAGATCGGTCCGTATCACCGAGGCAATCCGCTCCGGACTTCCAAACTCTTCAAGCACCGCTTCTTCCTGTTCCGGTCCTGCCTCCTCCAGATAATCTCTATAATAATCGATTGCGTCTCTTTTGTCATCCTCCGGAATATCCTGGAGTAGAAATTCCAACTGTCTTAAAAATTCTTCTTTTTTCATTTTCCTCATACCTCCCCCAGGATCTCTGATATTCTGCGTGAATAGATGCTCCACTCACTCTTATAGAGGTTCAACTGAGCACGGCCGTTCTCCGTAATCTTGTAGTATCTTCTGTTTCTCCCGTCAATGGCCATATCGTAAGTTTCCAGACATTCCTCTTTCTGAAGCCGTCTCAGCACCGGATATAGGGTGGATTCCGAAATCTCAATGGCACGGCGGACATCCTGGGTGATCTTATACCCATAAGTCCCCTGATTTTCTCTGGAAACAGCGGCCAAAACTACTGCATCCAAAAGTGCTGCTCCTGTGTTAAATACCATTCTCTCACTTCCTGTTCTGTTGGGTTGTGTTTGTAGTGTGGTAATGATACGGGGGGCCGCATCGTTACCGGGTTATTCGCCGTCCTGTAAGTTATAACGAGGGACGGAGGATGATTACTGCAATAATATTGTGAAAATTTTAATATTGTTGTGGACTTAATATTATTTTGTTTAGTATATTATTTTTATTTATATATTATATGTTATATAGTATAGTAGTATTATATGATATATAATATTGGTTGTCAACAACTATTTTATTCTTAGGGGGAGGATTTAGTTGAAATGGGGGGACGCCGACTTCAGGATGGCGGACGGGCGGGGAAGTTGGCGGCTGAGGCCTCAGTCCCGGCGAAGGTTGTCGCCAAGGGGAATCCGGGCTGAAAAAATTCCTACGGGGACCCGCTCCCGCTTGCGGAATGCGAAGCGGCAGATCGGCACCGCCACTATATAATTCCGGATAGTTTTGTTTTGCATCAATATTTTATTTCACATCACTGGGATACGATTGGCGAAATATACTAAGACACGACCATAAAAAATAAGAAATATAAAAAACAGGATACACTATAAAATAATATAAACTATATAAAAGCCCATTCATTATCCTTTTCCAGGATACGCCGGCGATAAAACACAAACGATGGATTGTGGATAACTTTTAAAAAAATCCGAAGAAAAAGTTCCGGATATTAACAAAAGTCTCTTTTTAAGACTTAAGCCCAATTTATCCCCGATTTCCGGATAAATATAACGGCCGAAACAATACCCTCCCCCGGAAAGCCGAGGATGATCAGCCGAAGTCGGTGGACGCGGGATGGCGAAAAACTTCGCGTCTTCAGTCCCGGCCGTAACCTTTCCTGTGGGGGAGGAGGAAGAAAAAATCTGCGGAGGGGACGTTGGAATCCGCCGGTGCTTGGACGCCGTCTTATGGCGTCTTAGCATCCGCTGCGCATTCCATAAGCGCGAGCGGTCCCCGCAGCAGATTTCTTTCTTCCGGAGCCCCCACCCACATCCCCTCCGCCCGGGACTGAAGACTTCCCCATAATAAAGAGTCCGGGGACCCGGACTCACGCGCCGAGCACGGCCGCATAGCGGCATATTACATCTTCGCGCGAGTGCGCATCCTGCCCGGAGGGCTTTAATATCATAGGAGCACTTTCCTATGATATTAAAAAGACGCCTGCCATTCCGGCAGACGTCCTTAATATTAATCTATTATCGCGATCCTGATTACTCAGCATCCTCCTGAGCAGCTACTGCATCGATATCTACGTCAGCGACGTCTCCATCGTTGTACATCTCTGCCGGAGCTTCGAGAGCTTTTGTGCTGAGGCTGATCTTTCTGTCAGCTTCGTTGAAGTCTACAACTCTTGCTGTGATGATCTGGCCTGCAGATAATACGTCGGATGGTTTCTCAACGTGCTCTCTGGAAATCTGGGATACATGAAGCAGAGCATCTACGCCTGGCTCCAGCTCAACGAATGCGCCGAAATCAGTCATACGTGCCACTTTACCTTCTACAATGTTGCCTACTGCGTATTTCTCTGCAGCGTTAGCCCACGGATTGGTCTCCGGGAACTTAAGGCTTAATGCAACCTTCTCGCCGTTGATATCTTTGATCAGAGCCGTTACCTTATCGCCAACTTTGAAAACCTTCTTCGGGTTCTCAACTCTGCCCCAGGACATCTCGGAGATATGAAGTAAACCGTCGGCGCCGCCGAGGTCGATGAATGCACCGAAATCAGTTACATTCTTAACAACACCCTCAACTGTCTGTCCAACAGCGATCTTCTCAAATAATTCTTTCTGCATAGCAGCCTTCTTAGCAAGCAGAAGCTGTTTTCTGTCGCCGATGATTCTGCTTCTTCTGCCGTTCGGATTGAACTCTGTTACCACGAATTCGATCTCCTGGCCTGCATATTTGGATAAATCTTTGTCGTAAGTATCGGAAACCATGCTTGCAGGGATGAATACCCTTGTGCCTTCCACTTCAACAACAAGACCTTTTTCCATAACCTGTGTAACTTTCTCTGTCAGTACTTCTTTGTTCTCGAATGCTTCTTTCAGGCGTTTTAATCCCTTATCGGCAGCCAGTCTCTTGTAAGATAAAGCAGCCATTCCTTCGCCGTCGTTTACTTTGAGAACTTTTACTTCCAGCTCGTCTCCTACGGAAACTTTTGTTGTTAAATCCACGTTTGGTTCATTCGTGAATTCACTTCTCGTAATAATGCCTTCTGACTTACTTCCAGCGATACTGAGAATAATTTCATCTTCTTTTACGCCGATGACCTGACCGGTAACTGCCTCTCCTGCACGTAATCGCTTAATTGATGATTCTTCAAACATTTGTTCAAAACTTAATTCTGACATTAGTATGAACCTCCTCGATAATTTGATTCGGGGTAGATGCCCCTGCTGTAATACCTACGCTGCGCACAGAACCTGCCTTTTCAGGTTTGAAATCTTTCAGTGTCTGGATATAGTAAGTCTCCTTACATTCCCTTCGGCAAATCTCATACAACTTCTGAGTGTTAGAACTGTTTCTTCCTCCGATGACAATCATAACATCAACCTGTGAAGCTATCTGCCTTGCTTCCACTTGTCTTTCCTGTGTTGCATTGCAAATCGTATTTAAAACAAGTATATCATAACGCGTTTTAGAAATTTTTTCAACTAAATCTTGAAATTTATTGTAGTTAAATGTCGTCTGGGCAACAATACACAGCTTTTCACCCTCTGTAATCTGTAATTTTTCAAATTCTTCAACCGTCTGGATGACTAAAGTATCGTCATTTCCCCATCCTTTTATTCCCTCAACTTCCGGATGGCTGCCATTTCCCACTATGATGACGCGGCGGCCGGCCTCATTCTGCTCTTTTACAATCCGGTGTATCTTTTTTACAAAGGGGCAGGTGGCATCGACGATCTCAATTCCCTTCTCCTCCAGAATGTCGTAAATCTCTTTTCCGACACCGTGGGAGCGGATCACCACCACACCCTCCGTCAGTTTTCTCAGCTCGTCTTCCGTTTCAATGACTTTTACGCCCTTCTCCTCCAAATCCCGGACCACCTCTTCGTTATGGATGATCGGACCGAAGGTATAAATCGGCGTTTTGCCTTTTTCAATCTGTTCATAAACCTGATCCACAGCCCGCTTTACGCCAAAGCAGAAACCGGCTGTCTTTGCAACAATTACTTCCATATTAATCACCTTCTGCTCTAACAGCCGCAGCAGCCCTTGCTGCCCGCATCCTCCACCAGGCTCTCCATCTCATTAAGCACTTCTTCCAGCGTCATATTGGAGGAGTCCAGAAGGACCGCGTCCTCCGCCTGTTTCAGCGGTGCTATATCACGGTGCATATCACGGTAATCGCGGTCAATAATATCCTTCTCAATCGCTTCCAGGTCGCACTCCACATTCTTCTCCTGCAGTTCCTTATAGCGGCGGAGCGCCCTGACCCGGCTGCCCGCGGTCAGATATACCTTCAGGTTGGCGTCGGGAAGCACGCATGTGCCGATGTCCCGGCCGTCCATCACCACGTCTTTTCTCTGCGCCAGCTTTCTCTGCAGTTCCAGCAGTTTCTTTCTGACGGGTGCGTAGACCGATGTGGCGGACGCCATATTGCCTACCTCTTCGGTTCTGATAAGGCCCGTGACATTCTCCCCGTTCAGGATGAGCTGCTGGGCCCCGTCTTTATATTCAAGGGAGATTTCCACTTCGCCGCAGGCTTCCTCAATCGCCCTGCCGTCTTCCTTATCAATTCCTTTTCTCAGAAAATACAGTGCCATCGCCCTGTACATGGCGCCTGTATCCACATAGATATATCCAAGATTTTTTGCAAGCTGCCTTGCAACCGTGCTCTTGCCCGCTCCCGCAGGCCCGTCAATCGCTATATTAAACGGCATTTTTCCTGTTCCTCCCTGATATTTAAACTTTTATCTCTACTGCGCGCCTGCCGCGCTCCTGCCGGCCAGAAACCCGGTCGACCAGGCAATCTGAAGGTTATATCCTCCCGTCACCGCATCCAAATCCAGAACTTCCCCGGCAAAATAAAGGTTCTTCGCCAGTTTCGATTCCATTGTGGAGGGATTCACCTCTTTTACGGTAACTCCGCCCTGGGTGATAATGGCCTCATTGAATCCCCGCAGCCCCGTGATGGTGAGTTTAAAATCCTTTGTAGCTTCCACAAGCCGTCTCCGTTCTTCCCTGGTAATCTCATTGACCTTCTTTTCGGGAGCAATGCCGCTCCTCTTTATCATAACGGGAATCAGTTTAGAGGGATACAGATGGTTCAACGCATTACTGAACTGTTTGTTTTTCACCTCATCAAAATCCCTGAGGATTCTGGCATCCAGCTGCTCCCCGGAGAGGGCCGGCTTTAAGTCGATGGACAGCATGACCATTTCCCCCTTTAAAAGCCGCTTTGCAACATAACTGCTGGCGCTTAACAACACCGGCCCGGAGACGCCGAAATGCGTAAACATCATTTCGCCAAAGTCGCGGTACAGCTCCTTCTTTCCGTCGCTCACCGAGATCTCTATGTTTTTGAGCGCCAGGCCCTGAAGCTCTTTCACCACGTCCTCCGCCGTAATGAACGGCACCAGAGCCGGGCTCATTTTTGTGACGCTGTGTCCCGCCTCCTTTGCAAGGCGGTATCCGTCACCCGTGGACCCGGTGGTCGGGTAGGACAGGCCTCCCGTCGCCACGATGACGGCCGACGCGCTCTCCTTCTTACCGCCGCGTTCCAGAATCACTCCTTTTACGGCGTCCCCCTCCATCCAGAGGCTCTTCACGCCTTCGTTTAAATGGACTTCCACGTCCAGGCTCTTAAGCTTTCCCGCAAGGGCATTTATCACGTCCGAGGACTTGTCCGACACGGGAAAAACACGGCCTCCGCGTTCCGTCTTAAGGGGGCAACCCGCCTCCTTAAGCAGATCCATGATGTCCGTGTTGGTAAAACCGTAAAATGCGCTGTACAAAAAACGCCTGTTGGTAACCACGCTGGAAAACAGCTGTTCCAGATCGCAGTCGTTCGTCACGTTACAGCGGCCTTTTCCGGTGATAAAAAGTTTCTTGCCCAGTTTCTCATTTTTCTCATATATAACGGCCTTTTTGCCGCATTCAGCGGCGGCGATGGCAGCCGCCATGCCTGCTGCCCCGCCGCCGATTATAATAATCTTATCCATCCTGTAATTTCATCCGGGCTTTTGCCCGCTCCTTTATGCGTTTACAGTAGAATACTATGAATTGCGCTCTTTTTCAACCTCTTTTATTTTTTGCTCCAGCGCTTCCACCACTGTTTTTAAGACTTTTACCCTGGCATAGTACTTGGAATTGCCCTCCACGATGGTCCACGGCGCATAGGTGGTGGAGGTGCGCACCAGCATCTCGTTGACCGCGGCTTCATAGGCATCCCACTTTTCCCTGTTTCTCCAGTCCTCGTCCGTAATCTTCCACTGTTTGGCCGGATCGTTCATCCTCTGGTTGAAACGGCGTTCCTGCTCTTCCTTGTCTATATGGAGCCAGAACTTCAGGACCACAGCGCCGAAGTTCGCCATATGGGCCTCCATCTCGTTGATTTCCTGATAGGCCCTGCGCCAGTCTTCTTCTTTGCAGAAGCCCTCGATCCGTTCCACCATAACACGGCCGTACCAGGTGCGGTCGAAGATTGCAATGTGGCCCGCCTTCGGCATATTGTTCCAGAAACGCCACAGATAGTGATGGACCTTCTCTATATCATTGGGAGCGGCCGTCGGGTTTACTTTATAGCCTCTCGGGTCCAGGTGGCTGGTCAGTCTTCTGATAGCTCCGCCCTTGCCTGCCGCATCCCAGCCCTCAAAGCCGATTACCACCGGAATTCTCAGGCGGTAAATCTCACTGTGGAGATATTCAAGCCTCTTCTGCAGCTTATCCACTTCCGCTTTGTACTCGCTCTTATCCAAGGATTTCGTCAGATCAACGCCCGAGAGCACGCCGTTTTTGAAACGGTCCTGAGGCGCGGGGGCGGCAGCCATGGCGGCCGTTTCCTTCTTCTCATCCTCCCGTCTGTTCACCTCATATTCCATGCGGTCGGCCACCGTAGCGAGAATCTTCATCGCCGCGTAATTTTTGTCCGTGGCTTCGATGATCGTCCATGGGGCATAGCCGGTATCGGTCCGTTCCAGCATCTCCTCGTTCATCATCAGGTATTTGTCATATTCCTTATTTCTCTTCCAGTCACCGTCTGAAACGCGCCACTTTGTTTCTTTATTCGACGTCAGCTTTTCAAAACGCTTTTTCTGCTCTTTCTGTGAAATATAGAGGAACAGCTTGATAATCACACAGCCGCCTTCCGAAAGCTGTTTTTCAAAGGAGGTAATGTCGGCAAAGGCCCCTGGAAGCTCATCACGCTTTGTAACTTTGTCAAAACGGTCCACGGTTACCTTATCGTACCAGCTCCTGTCAAAGATGGCAATACGGCCGTCCTCCGGCGTCTTGGTCCAGTAGCGCCACAAAAAGGGGCGCATCCGCTCTTCCTCTCCCGGTTTCCTGCTGGCATAGACATCAAAGCCCCTTGGATCGAAGGACTGGATCAGACGGTTAATCTGCACGCCTTTTCCGGCGGCTCCCAAGCCCTCAAACACAATCACCACCGGAATTTTCTCCGCCTTGCACTTTCTCTGCAGCAGGCCCAGGCGCTCTCCCAGCTCCTCGCTGACCCGTTTATAAGTCTCTTTGTCAACCGTTTTTTGCAGATCCACCTTTTCCAGCATATCTTCCCTCCGTTTCTAAGCCTCTTCTGGCTCACTCTGAGATGTTGCCACTGTCATTGCCTCGTGTTCCTTCTTTATTTCATGGTACAGATGTACCGAATCCCAATCCTTGTTCACCGGAGTCAGTACTGCCTTATAATCAATGCGGCCGATTCCCTTTCTGCGGAGTGACTTGATGAAAGCGTCCACCTGTGGTGAAGTGAGTCCTGCGAGAAGCGCCATCTCATCCTCAAAACCCTCCGATGCCAAAACTTCGTCCGAAGGACATGCGGCAGCGGTCAATTCTTCCATTCCCTTCACTCCGGCGAGCGTTCCCAGAGGTTTCATATAGTCCTCTTTCTCCACCTGCCTGATTCGGAATCCCAGAGGCAGAAGCGCCTGCCTGATTTTCATCAGCCTGTCCTTGTCGTTAAAGTTATAAAGAAGCACTGTTTCTTTCATCCAATTTTCTCTCCTTTAAGAATTTCCTTTTTCAGAACAGAGTAAGCTGTTCGTACTGATAATTTTTCTTATATGAATGAATTATATCCGGCATTTTGTATAAAATACCGGCTTTCACGCATTCTTTCTCAAACAGGCCGTAAAGGCTCCTTGCCTTCGGGCTGCTGCAAAAATATCGGTCTCCATATCGTTTTTCATACTGCTGCCTCAGATTCTCCCCCGGGAAAATACGATCGAGACTGCTGTAAAAATAATCTCTCTGGCGATCCCGAAGCGTCACGCCGAACATGGGATAAATAAATCTGGCTTTCGATTCCCTGGCAAGTTCAATCATTCCCAGTATGTTTTCCTTTGTGTCTTCCAGAAAAGGCAGCACCGGGGTCATCACGACTCCGGTGTAAAGGCCGGCATCGCTTAGTTCCTTCACCGCCTTAAAACGCTCCGAGGATGGTGGAACTCCTGGCTCCAGCTTCTTTGAAAGGGCATCGTCGCAGGTCGTAATCGTGAGCATGCAGTTGACCGGGGACTGCTCGGCAATCACCTGATAGAGCAGGATATCCCTCAGGATTCCCGTACTCTTTGTGAGCATGGATACGCCGAAGCCAAAGGCCCCAATCAGTTCCAGGCTGTGCATCGTCAGTTCCATCTCTGTCTCGTGGGGATTGTAGGGATCACTCATGGCCCCGGTGCCTACCACGCCTTTCTTCACCTTGCGCCTTAAATCGTCCCTGACAATGAGAAGGGCATTTTCCTTGGCCTTCACATTTTCAAAGTCATCCACCCTGTAACAGCTGCTCCTGCTGTCACAGTAGATACAGCCATGGCTGCAGCCGCGGTACAGATTCATATTGTAGTCACTGCCGAACCAGGAGGTATCCTTATTCTTCGTCACAATCGTCTTTGCGGGAATCAGTTCCATTCATCCGTTCCTCTCTGGCTGTTCTTGCAGGGACTTCCTGTTTTACAGGGGCCCTTGCCCGGACAGACTCCGTCTACTTTTTTAGCCCCCGCCATGCGAAGGAATTCCCTCATGGCCGCTGTGATGTATTTCCCTTTTTTGCTGGCAAATACGACTCTCCTGCAGGCCAGCGGATCACCAATTTTATAGTATACCAGCTTCTCATTTTCAGGCAGGCAGCCGATAATATCCGCCCGGATGAATACGGCGCCCACTCCGTTGGAAGCAATGTTCATGGAGGTCAGGACCTGATCCATCTGGATTGCCACCTTGGGGGTGAATCCCGCATTTCTGCACATGTTAAAGCTCCTCTGGTACATGTCGTTGCCCGGCTTCATTATAATGAAGGGAATATCCTTAAAAAGCTCCAGAGGCACCGGTTCATAAGAATCCGACAGAAACCGTTCCGTAACGACATCCTGATAGGACAGACGGTAGGGCTGCAGCCTCTTATTGATGGGATAGGAGGCCGGTACCAGAAGGATAATCTCCTCATTTTTGAAAAAGAACCGTTCCACCGAAGAATCCTCATAGAGAGCCGTCTCGATGACCAGATCAAGCGATTCATCCTCAAGTCCTTCCTTCAGTTCTTTGACATTCCCCTCCAGAAGATCGATTGTCACATTGGGATACTTCTCCCTGAAACGTCCTATCAGATCCGGAAAGACGAAGGAACAGAAAAATGAGGCTCCCCCGATTGACAGGGAACCCGTGTTAAGCTCCCTCAAATCTTTGAAATAGGCCTGCAGATTTCTCTGGATAAACAGGATCTCTTCAATTGATTTAATATAATATGCGCCCTCTTTTGTGACTGTAAGCGGTATTGTGCTTCGGTCAAAAATGGGCGCACCTATCTCATTTTCTGCCTTCCGCACCATGTTGCTCAGCGCCGGCTGGCTGATAAATAATTTTTTCGCTGCTTTTGAAAAGCTTTTTTCCTGATACACTGAATACACATATCTCATTTCATTCAGCAAGTAAATTCCTCCCGTCCTTATATGTATATTGCGATAAAAAGCCTGTCATGAAAACATCCCATCATTGCCGGAAGATGAAACGCACGCGCTGCGCACAGATCACCATTATCAACGATATAGGGCCCACTTCATGAAGCCTTACATCATCAAAACAGAAATCTACTTCTGGCAGCGCCGGAAGCAGATTTCTGTTGGCTGGATAACGAATTATCCTGATGTATTTATTTTACCACTATTTTCCTTCCCAGGCAAATTACTTTTCCATTTTCTTATCGTAAATATCATATCTGCTAATCTGCGTTTACTTTACCATCCCGCTGGGAGAAGCTTGAATGCACCCAGAATGGCATATATAATGGTTCCGCTGTAAAGAAGTATTATGATTCCCTGAATGACCGGATTATACATCCATCCGCAGTTCCAGTCAGGCTCAATCTCACCTTTTTTTCTCGCCCCCCTGAGCATGAAGATTGGAAGAATCGCCATGATTGCGCCGGCAAAGGTGCCGGAGAAATAGATTGCGTCCACAAAGCCCACAGCTCCGCTGAGAGTAAGTGCAAGCGGTATTCCCACAATCACAATTGTAATCGGCAGACGGATTTTTACGTCCTCGTCCGAGTGGAATTTAAATTTATCGACAATGTTGGAAAGCAGCGTCTGGGAAATGGCCCAGTACGATGTAAGCATTGCAATCAGTGCAAAAATGTTGGCGATATAAAGCGCCCATAATCCCAGGGAACGTCCCCATGCAATGGTCGCAACCTGTGTCAGATCCTCTGCCGGTGTGATGTACATAACCCCCATCGGAACAATTATCAGAAGGATACAGACAATCAGCTGTCCGATGGCAATAGCCGGGGCCAGTTTTTTCGGGTCGTGGGACAGGCCCCTCGCCAGATCAGGTACAAGGTACTGTCCGATATAGCTGAATGCCGCAACGTTAAAAATCGGGATTGCATAAGTCCAGTTGCTTGTAAAAATTCTCGACAGGTCGCCGTTTTTGGCAATCATGGATGCCGCTGTAAGAACTACCAGCATGACAATCATACCGATACTCATCAGCTTGTTGCCGACGCCCATGGCCTTTAACCCAAACCAGGCAACTCCCGCCGCCGGAACCAGGAATATCAGGGTGCCGACCCAGTCCGGCACGCCCAGAAGTTCATTCATGATGTTTCCGCTGCCTGAAAAGTAAGCGATCATACAGCTTAAGGAGTTGATTACCACGGCTATGAATATGAGAATCGAACCCGCAGGTCCCAGGTATCTCTCCGCCAATCCCGGAAGCTGGACCAGCGTCCTCGTCCGGAGCGTTGTCTCCGCCACGTACATCATCGAAAACAGGGTCAGTACACCGGTGACGATAAACCAGAATACCAGGACCGGAAGTCCGGCCAGCCTGGCTGAATACGCTGTTCCCAGACAGCCCGATCCGATTCCGCAGCCTACAACCGAAAATACGACTTCCGCCGGTGTCAGTTTATGTATTTTTAACGCGCCTTCTTCATATTTCGGCTGCGTCGTTTCTTTTTTTTCATTTTCCCCCATTATGTTTTGCCCCCGTTCCTAGTATTTCTCAACTGCGTCCATGGAGAAGGTGTCTTCCTTGAAATCATTGAAATAAGGAATACGGCTTCTTACCTTCAGGACCTCATTCAGATCAATCTCGCATACGAGCAGCTCTTCTTCCGTCTTGGAAGCTTCCGCCTGCACGACGCCGTCGGGACCGACAATTTTCGAGGTGCCGCAGCAATTATCGTATACAGGGTTGGAACCCGCCATAAACATCAGGTTGAACAGTGCGTTTCCTGCAAGATCCACGTCCCATCTGCGGGCCGCCGGAATGCTCCATACTGCGGAACAGAATACCAGCTCGGCTCCCTTGAGGGCTTCAATTCTCGATGGCTCCGGGAACTCCACGTCATAGCAGATCAGCATGCCGATCTTACCGAACTTGGTGTTGATTACAGGGAAGCTGTCTCCTTCACAGAATTTTAATTTTTCCGTGCCCCAGGCATTTACTTTTCTCATATTGCCGATTACTTCGCCATTGTCATCAATAAATATGCATGAATTATACATTTTTCCGGGTATATGTACGGATTCGGCATAGCCTGCAATGATGTGCATGCCCTTTGCCTTTGCGCATTTTCTCATCGTCTGTACAAACGGCCCGTCTACCGGCTCCGCCAGTCTCTGCAGTTCTTCCGATTCCAGGAAATATCCCGTGTAGGCAAGTTCCGGGAAGCAGATAATATCCACATCCTGTTCCGCCGCCTCATCAATCATCTCCATCATCTTTCGCAGATTTTCCTTTGTGTCGCCCTGGATTACTTTCATCTGGCCGAGAGCGATCTTAACTTTTCTGTCCTGTCCCATTTTCCTCTTCTCCTTTTTTATAATAACCTGCCCTGCGATCCCCTTTCATATGAAGCTTTCCCCGTATCGTATGCAGTGTTTATACATGATAGTTTAAGGCGATAAATGGGGGTTTTCACCTGTTATACAGATTTTTCTATGCCTTATAACTTCGCAATTATAACTGTTATAAAAGCCGATAACCGCATTTATAATCTGCGTGTTACCGGCTTTCTGTATTCCGTATAAGGGGCAGCCTAATCACCTGCGGTAAGGGAGCCCGTGTTATCAACGATTTTCCATTCTCCGCTTTCCGTATTTTCCATCAGATAGAAATACTGCTCCGTATATCCATCGTCTAAAAACGTCTTTGTATGGTCATACTCGACATAGTAGCCCGCCCAAACCACAACGAAATGATCTTCAATCTTTTCATCCGTCCATCCACGGGCGGCCTCCAGTTCGCTATTCTTATAACGCCTCTTAACTCTTTCCGTCTCAATCTCATTAATCCTGATTTCATGAATCCGGATGCTCTTTGTATACTCTTTGCCGGCCTGCCCCTCCGTTGATTCGGCCGCCGGGATACATTCACTTAATTCATCAAATGCAAGAGCGACTATACCTCGCTGCGCTTATCCCTGCTTGCTGTCGGACAAGATGTTATTTTCTATGGAATAACAGTATTTTCCATACCTGGACGAAGTTTCTGCTATAGCCTGTTCGGACCGCATCCAAAACAAATCAACGATTTTATGATCCTCCATTTGTTCACCTCCCCGTTCATGTAACAGCAGTTCAAGCGGCAGCCACCCATGTGACAGCCATCCATATATTGTGCCCTTCACTTATCTACTTCCCGTTTAATTTATCCGGTTGCATGAATCCGCTCTTTTTTTACTTTTATCAGCAGGTTTTACGCGAACGCTTCATTGCCAATCCATATTTTTTTACCAATTCAAAAAATGCAGAACGGCATAGCCTGCGCTATGCTGTTCTGCAAAACTATAAAATTATGAGCAGTGAGGATTATTCTTCACCCAGGCAGACCATCTTGCCGTCTTTTACGATCAACTCATCATCAAAGGTGATGGTCGGATTGTACTGCACCATGTCGATATGTACTGTGGAACGTGCAGGCTGGCCGTAGTAGAAGCCGTTGCCCATTGCGATATGGCAGGTTCCCCTTGCCTTTTTCTCTTCCTCGAAGTCACCATTGAACATGCAGGCCGGGTTCAGTCCGATACCGATCTCTGCGATGTTGTCGCTGTCTTTGACTTCCGCAATCTGGCGGCGGATTTCTTTACAGATCTTTGCGTCTCCGCCTACTACCTCTACGATGCGTCCGCCTTCGATCTTAAGCTCAACCGGGATGGTCGGGCAGCCATAGTAGCAGATTGGCCCGTCAATGACAAGTTTTCCATGGGTGGTTCCAATAACCGGCCCTAAGGATACTTCGCCGTCCGACCATGCCATTGCATCTCCAGGGTTGCGGGCAATGCCGCACTCGATGATTGGCTCCATCTGGTTCATTTCCATATACAGGTCGGTTCCGGCCGGTGTTGTGATGTGGGCGTTCTTCTTGCCTCTCCAGATTGCCTGCAGTCTCTCGCCGTCTGCGTATACTGCCTCGTAATCCGCCAGGGCGCCGCCTCTTGTGAAGTTGTCGATATGTCTTAAGCAGATGGAAACTTCACGCAGCTTCTTCTCGTTCATCAGCTCTTTTAAACGGTTGTTGTAGATAGCGGCTCCGGATGCCGTCGTCATGCCGACGAATACGTCGCAGGCCTCCATAGCCAGTTCCAGCGTCTTCGGGAAAATCGTAGCTTTGTCTTTTCCGCGGATTGGCATCATGCTTACGTTATACTCGGCTCCGCACATTAAAGCGGCTGCCGCCATGGCGTTTGCCATACGCATATCGGTCTGCGGGTCGATGGCAATCAGGACTTCCTCGCCCGGTTTTACTGCCATCAGGTTGGATAAAATATAGTGCGCTCTCTCGATACATTCAATAATTCTGTTGTCTTCCATTGTCTTATCTCCTTTTTGAATTTACTCCTGTTTCCGTCTGGAGCAGAACCTCTGTTACTTATATTTCTGTTTCAGAACCTGAGTATATTGTAGTAATTTGCGCACTATATTTCATCCGTTATATGTATTTTTCTATATCATATCACCATTTGGTTATACATTTTCAAATGTGTGTAAAAGTTCCTCCAAAAGACATGCCGCACGCTCTTTTGCCATATTGAGGAGCGCCTCCGCATCGTTGCCGTAAATATCAAGCCCTTCGGCCGACAGGCAGTCAAAGCGTTCAATCCCGAGCATCTGGCACAGCGCCCTCATGTACTCTCCGGCAAGATCCGGGTAACCTGCGGGCATAACTCCCGTGTAGCCTCCCCTGGTCGTCACATAGATCATACGTGAAGCGCGGCAGTCTCCCACGGTCTCCCCTTTCTCATTGTAATGGAATGTCATTCCGCTGACGCACATGCGTTCCAGATACACACGCAGCAGGCTGGGAAAAGAAAAATCCCAGAACGGCGCGGCGATAATGACCGCGTCGGCCGAAGCGAACTGCCTCGTCAGCTCAAAAAAAGGATCCTCGAAACAGCCGGAGGCAATCAGCTCATTTCTCAGCTTCACCTCACCGGCATCTAATGGTTTTAAACCACATTCCATCAACCTCACCGTCTCAAGATCAATCCCCTGCCGGTTCTTAAGCCCATCCACAAGGCATCCCGCCAGCTCTCTGGTGCGTGATTCCTCCCCTCTGATGCAGCAGTCCACAAATAAAATTCTCTTCATAATTCTAATTCTCCTCTCATTCTTCTTCCGGCGAAAACACGGTTCTGTCATAGACATCCTCTCCGTTTATAACAAGCTGCTCTATCTGTTCCGCATTGACGACCGGCTCCGTATTGAGTTCTCCGGAATAATATAAATACAGCACCTTAAGATTCGGCAGTTCTGCAAACACAGACAGATCATAGCCGTCAGGCACCGAAAGAAACATCTCCTCCACCTGGGTCAGCTGATCCATATTCTGAAGATCGGCGGTATTGATATCCAGATAGGAAAGCTCTTTAAGACCTGCAAGAGGGGACAAATCCCGAACGGAAGGGACCGTAAGTCTCAGGCTTTTCAGATGTGTAAGTCCGCTCATCGGGCTAAAATCCTTTATATTCGGATAGATTCCCCACATATCAAGCAGCTCCAGGTTCTTAAGCGGCCTCAGCCATTCGAGATCCTCCATCTGCCTGTCGGCGGTCAGCCAGAGACGTTTGAGGCCCGTCATGGAGGAAATCGGACTGATGTCCTCAAGATCCTCCAACAGAAGATCGAGGGAAACCAGGTTCTTAAATTCCAGTAAATCCTCGATTGTCAAGCTTTGAAGACATTTCCGAAGACTTCCTCCCCGGTATCGTGATAACTCCGGCCGCGGAGGATACCGAAGCGGCCAGTCCAAACAGAAGCAATACCGCTTTCATCTGTCCAATCATATGTACTCCTTTCCAACGCTCCGGGCAGGCAGGCTCTCCCCTCTTCCCATGCTCCCGCAGAACATGGTTTAAGTGTACCATACCATGCCTAAAAATCAACCGGACAATCAAAATAACGCCCCGGATGCTCCGGGGCGGCAGACTATCGGCAAATGCTTGTTTCCTTTGATGGTCCGGCGGCAGGCCCGTATGAAGTGCCTGCCGCCGTCCATATGATAATAATTCCTTATTCCTCTTCCTTTCTCTGCACGCCGGCCATATTCATAAATTCCCGCATCGCAGATGTGGTGTATTTCCCCTTCTTTGCGGCAAAACTGACCGGCCGGGTTGCCAGCGGATCTCCAATCTTATAATAGGTCAGCATCTCGTTTTCCGGCATGCAGCTCACAATATCGGAGCGGATAAATACGGCTCCAACGCCGTTGGATGCAATGTTGACCGAAGTAAGAACCTGATCGACCAATAAGACTGTCTTCATCGTAAAACCGGCGTTCCTGCAAATCTGGTTACTCCTCTGGAACATATCATTGCCGGGTTTCATCGTAATAAAAGGCACCTCCCGGAGTTCATAAAGCGGAACCGCCTCCACCTCGTTACCGGCAAATCTTCCCGTACAGATATCCTGATACGTCAGGCGGTAAGGCTGGAGCCGCTTATTCACCTGATACCGGGTGGGAACGGCCAGAATAATATTCTCATTATTATAAAAATAGCGTTCAATATTGGCTCCGACATCGGTTGCTGTCTCAATCACCAGATCCACCGTTTCATTCTCAAGCCCTTCCCTCAGTTCCCCAATACTTCCCTCCATCAGATTGATCACCACATTTGGATACTTGTCCCGAAACCTTCCTATCAGGCCGGGGAATACGAATGAACAGAAGAATGAGGATCCGCCAAGAGAGAGACTGCCTGTATTCAGCTCTTTCAAATCCATAAAATAGGACTTTACATTCCTCTGGATAAACATGATGTCCTCAATCGACTTGATATAGTAGTCCCCCTCCTTTGTAACGGTAATTGGGATTGTACTGCGGTCAAAAATCACGATTCCAATATCTTTTTCCGCCTTTCTCACCATTTTGCTGAGGGCCGGCTGGCTGACCTGCAGTTTTCTCGCCGCTTTTGAAAAGCTTTTCTCCTGATATACGGCATACACGTATTTCATCTCATTAAGCAAATGACTTCCCCCAGTCATACTGTTTTTCATTGCAATTATAGATACCAAAAGACAGGCCTGATTCGGCTCGAAACCCATTCAGACCTGTCTCTTACATTAAGCTGTCTGCCTCTTTCTTCTGGCTAACTGCATTCCGATAATCACAGCAAACAGTGCAATTCCGATCAGATCCGTAACATTCCCCGCATCTACCATAAGGACGCCGCAGATTACCAGCAGAATACTCTCCCACCATTTACAAGGTATGAGAAAATACCTGGTAAAGCCTGTGGCAATTCCGATCATGCCAATGATTGCCGTAATAATCGCCTTTGCTACCATCAGAATAAAGAACGGCGTACTCCAACCCGGATTGACCAAAACCAGCACCGGATTCATCACAAAGATATACGGTACCAGATAAGCGGCAAATCCCAGCCGGAATGCATTAAATCCTGTCTTCATCGGATTCGCCTTTGCAATACCGGCCCCGGCAAAGGCGGCCAGAGCAACCGGCGGCGTAATATCGGCCACGATTCCAAAATAGAACACGAACATGTGGGCGGCAATCGCAGGAACCCCCAGGGCTACCAGCGCCGGTGCGGAAATCGTTGCCTGTATGATGTAATTGGCCGTGGTCGGCACGCCCATTCCTAGAATAAGGGAACACAGCATCGTGAATATCATTGTCATGATCAGGCTTCCGCCCGCCAGTTCCACGATTCCGTTCGCCATCTTAAGCCCCAGCCCGGTTGCCGTGACGACACCGACAATAATGCCGGCGCAGCCGCAGGTCACAGCTACGGAGATGGCGCCTCTGGCCGTCTCTTCCAGACAGAAGACAAATTTTTTCAAAAAGTCCAGTACATTAAATTTTCCGGTCTGACGGACGATCTCAATCACCCAGATGATCAGACATGAGATAATACCGTACATGGCCGCATTCATCGCCGAACGGCCCATAACCAGCAGCGCTACGATGACAATAATAGGGGCCACCCGGTACCAGCCGGTTTTCAGCAGATGACGGACCTCCGGCCTCTGCTCCTTGGGAATTCCCAACAGCCCGTTTTTCACCGCTTCAAAATGTACATTTGTAAAAATACCGGTAAAATATAACAGCGCCGGTATACATGCCGCCAGGGCTATCGTTCCGTACTTCGTTCCAACGTACTCCGTCATAATGAACGCAGCCGCTCCCATGATCGGGGGCATAATCTGGCCTCCGGTCGAGGCCGCCGCCTCTACCGCCCCGGCAAATTCAGGCTTATAGCCGGATTTCTTCATAAGTGGTATTGTAATCGAACCGGTGCTTACCGTATTCGCCACCGAACTGCCGCTGATGGTTCCCTGCAAAGCGCTGGCCACAACGGCCGCCTTCGCCGGTCCGCCCACGCTTCCGCCGCAGGCGCCCATGGCCAGACCCGTCATCCAGTCTCCCACGCCGCTGGCCTTTAAAAAGGTGGCAAACGCAAGGAACAGGAATATAAATGACGATGAAACATAGATTGGTGAGCCCAGGATTCCCTCTGTTCCCAGCCACTCCAGACAGACTAACCGCTTTAACGTCATGCCCCGGTGGAACAAAAATCCCGGAAGGTGATTACCAAATAATGCGTATAACAGGAACACGCTGCCGACACAGACAATGACAAGTCCGGCCACACGCCGCGCCGCTTCCAACAACAGCAGAATGGCTAAAATACTGATTACCATATCCATCGTTGTAAAACGGCCCGCCCGCAGAAGCAGCTGATTATAAAATACAATATGGTAGGCAGAACAGGCAAATGCCAGCGCCGCCAGAATATAATCATAGAACGGGATCTTATTGCTTGGCTTTCCGTCAATTGGATAAAGCAGGTAAGCCAGAACCATTGCAGCTCCCACGTGGGGTGCCCTTTGCAGGGTGGAAGGGAATGTTCCGAAAAGTCCCGTATAAAGCTGGAAGACAGACCAGGCTACTGCAATGACAAATACAATTTTTGCCGGAGTTCCGCTCAGGCGGCGAAACTTCGACTCTTTGTCAAATTGGGTCATGACTTCTTCGCTGTTGACTTCCTGTTCATCAAGCTTAATGGTTGTGTCTTCTTTATACATTCCTACCTCCTGTACTTAAATGCCATGCTCAAAGTGTCATTACATTCAACTGCAGGAATTTAATCGATCAGAAGGCTGGAATCCACAGCGATGCCCTTTTCTTCATAGAAACGCGCGGCGCCGGGATGAACCGCGGTAGTGATACCCGCAAGTCCGCCTTCCAGGCTGATATCATTTCCGGCCGGATGAGCGGCCGCAATTTCTTCCGCACTTTCATAGAAAGATTTTGTTATGTTATAAACCGTATCATCATCCAGATCTGCGCGGCAGTAAAGCACGGCCTGGCATGTAATCGTCTGGAAATCCTCGGTATTGCTGTACGTTCCCGCCGGAATCACCATTTTTTCATAGTAAGGAGCTTCCGCCCGAACCTTCTCGATCTCTTCATCGCTGACGCTGATATAAGCCAGATCCATAGATGTTGTCATCTCCACGATGGATGAGGCAGGCACATTAAGAACTGCACAGGAGGCATCGATATGCCCGTCCTGCATCTTTACGGCGGCGTCTCCGAACCCATCCTGCTGCGGCTGGATATCCTTATTTACATCAATACCCGCGGCTTTAAAAACCAGATCAGAGGTTCCGGCCGTACCCGAACCGGTAGGTCCGATTGCAACCTTCAGTCCCTTGAGGTCGGTAACCGATTTCGCATTTGTGCTTGCATTGGCAACGATTTGATAAACCTCGTGGTAAACAACGCCGATGGCCCGGAAGCTTCGGATCTCTCCCGTATCTGCAAATGCACCGCGGCCGTTCCATGCATCGTCTGCCGTAGCGTTCATGGCGATGCCCAGATCAAATTCCCCAATGTCTATCATATTCAGATTTTCCACCGAAGCTCCGCTGGCCTGGGAGTCCAGAGAAATACCTTCGAGTCTCTTGTTCATCGCACTGGCCATGGCTCCGCCCAGGGCAAAGTACGTTCCTCCCGAGGAGCCGCTTCCCATAATCATGGCAACTGTTTTACCGCTGGGAGCTGCGGGCTGTGCGGCTTCACTCTCCGCCGCCTGCTCCTGCTTTGTCTCCCCGCCCCCTTCCGACGCGGCCGGCGGTGTCTTGGAACCACAGGCTGTAATCGTGAGTATTAAAACCATAGCCAGGACAATACTCAAAATTTTCTTCATTTTCTCCATACACTATCCTCCTCTTTCGTTAATGGTTATATCATGACGGACGTTCCCAAGATCTACTCTTCGCCAAGGCAGACCATTTTGCCGTCTTTTACAATCAATTCGCCGTCAAAGGTGATGGTCGGGTTATACTGCACCATGTCGATATGTACCGTGGAACGTGCCGGCTGGCCATAGTAGAAGCCGTTGCCCATTGCGATATGGCAGGTTCCCCTTGCTTTCTTCTCTTCCTCAAAGTCTCCGTTGAACATACAGGCCGGGTTTAAACCGATTCCGATCTCCGCGATGTTGTCGCTGTCTTTTACTTCCGCGATCTGGCGGCGGATCTCTTTACAGATCTTAGCGTCTCCGCCTACCACCTCTACGATGCGTCCTTCTTCGATTTTAAGCTCTACTGGGATGGTCGGACAGCCATAGTAGCAGATTGGCCCGTCGATGACAAGTTTTCCGTGGGTGGTTCCGATTACCGGTCCTAAAGATACTTCTCCGTCCGACCACGCCATTGCATCGCCAGGATTGCGGGCAATGCCGCATTCGATGATGGGTTCCATGTCGTTCATCTCCATATACAGGTCGGTTCCGGCCGGTGTTGTGATATGGGCGTTCTTCTTGCCTCTCCAGATTGCCTGCAGTTTTACGCCGTCCGCATAAACCGCCTCATAATCCGCCAGGGCTCCGCCTCTTGTGAAATTGTCGATGTGTCTCAAACAGATGGATACTTCACGCAGCCTCTTCTCATTCATCAGTTCTTTTAAGCGGTTGTTATAGATAGCTGCTCCGGATGCCGTCGTCATGCCGACGAATACATCGCAGGCCTCCATAGCCAGTTCCAGTGTCTTCGGGAAAATCGTTGCTTTGTCTTTTCCGCGGATTGGCATCATGCTTACATTATACTCTGCTCCGCACATCAAGGCTGCCGCCGCCATGGCGTTCGCCATACGCATGTCGGTCTGCGGGTCAATGGCAATAAGAACCTCTTCTCCCGGCTTCACTGCCATCAGATTTGATAAGATGTAGTGCGCTCTCTCGATACATTCAATGATTCTGTTGTCTTCCATAGTCTCTCCTTTTCTTGAAGTGATGTGTGTTACAGTTACCGTTCCCGCCGGAATTCAACGGCGTATCTATAAAAACAGTTTTATCACTGTCCTTATCTATTTCGCTTCTTTATTTCGACAATTCAGACAAACATTAATATAGTATCTGTTATAAGTTTATCATAATGCCAATTCTCTATAAATCAACGCGATATTTTCCAACATGTTCCCATAACTTCCCGAAAGCCGGTGAAGCCCGATTCCAAGGGCGTTCCCGGCTTTTTCGCCTTTTGGGGAAGTTCCCGTATCTTGGCGAATCCCGGCGCATCTTGATGGCCGTGAGTAGTAAAACGAGTAGTAAAACGCGTTTTTGCTACGCCGCGACGCGTCGCATCTCCTCCGCAGCCGTGCAGCCGTCCATATGGGCGTAGTACCCGAGCGTCATCTTGATGTCCTTATGGCCCATGATGTATTGCAGCGCCTTCGGGTTCATCCCGGCCTTCGCCATCTCCGTGCAGAACGTGTGGCGCAGCGTATGCGGTGTCATGCCATCGGGAAGCTCCATCTTTCCCTTCTTCGCGTACTTGCCTCTCAGCCCCCTGAACACCCGGTCGTAATCGCCGCCGACCCTCGGCAGCCCGTCCCTGTTGAGGAAGATGAAGCCCGTTCGCCCATCGACGTTCAGGGGCTTCGCCTTCGGCCTCGATGCCATGACATGCTCGAACGCGGCCATCACCTCGTCGGTCATGTAGATGTAGCGCCTGCCGCTCTCCGTCTTAGGCTCATCGACCCGGTATCCCCCGCCGTCCGCGCGAGCGAGCTGGTGGTCCACGAAAATCACCCTGTTCGTCAGGTCGATGTCCGCCTCGGTCAGCCCGCACATCTCCGATATGCGCAGCCCAGTCCCGAGGAGGATGACCACCTCGTCGATGTACCTGTGATAGACGGCGTCCGACCGCATGAAACCGAGCAGCGCGTCCACCTGCTCCCGGCTCAGCGGCTCCCTCTCCGTCACGTCCCTCTTGATGACGGTCGCGAGCTTGAAATCGAACGGGTTCTTGCGTATGCAGTCATCGGCTATCGCCAAGTAGAACGCCGCCTTGAGCGACCGCTTGTGGTTGGAGATGGTGGAGTAGGCGAAGCCCTTGGACTTCATGCGCTGCGCCCATTCCTTCGCATCGGACGGCTTCACGCCGCCTATCTCCCGCGAGCCTATCGCATCCTCGAAGAGCAATCGCTTGAGCTGCGCCCTCGACCTCTCCGTCCCCTCGCGCACGTCGAGGCGGCATCTCGTGAACTTCGCGTAGAGCTGGCTGACCGTCATCTTCTTGCCGATGGGGTCTATCCCGTCCTCAAGGTCACGGCGTATCTCGCGCTCCCTCTCGCGCAGCGGCCTGCACGGCCTCTTACCGGCAGGGAGCCTGTCGGTCTCCACCAGTCTCCATGAGTAGATGAACTTCGGCTTTCCGTCCCCGTCCGTGTATTTGAAGACATAGAGGCCGTTGGCCTTTTGGCTCTCGCCGGTGTTCAGTATCCTATTCTTGTTGTCTCGTCTTTTCTGTGACATCCATATATCGCTCCTTCCATATGGAAAGAGCCTTGGTATGCTACTGCTATTATAGCATAACCAAGGCTCTTTTTCATCATCTAAATCACGTCCGTCGCGTCGATGAACCGCTCGAACGCCTTGCGTTTGACCTGAACGCGGTTGCCGTTCATCACCACCCAGTCAGGCGGCGGCATCTCCGAGGCAAGGCGGCGCAACTTGCCCTCGCCTATGCGGAAGTACCGGGCCGCCTCCTCGATGGTGAGCGTGTACTTCTCCCATACGGGTATGTCCTTCGCACCCATGCGCCCACCTCCTCATCACGGCTCGAACCGCAGCATCGCGGCGAGCAGCTTTCCTTGGAGCTGCGTCTTTCTCAGGGTATCGACCCCGTACTCGACGCGCCCAAACTCATCGAGGAAGGCGTGCGTGCAGAGCTGGTCCATATAGCCGTCGAAATAGGCGAGGACCTTCTGCATGGCAACGGGGTCGCCTGAGACCGCCGCGACCATTACCTCATAGCTCATCATCACCAATCACCTCCTCTAAACGCGCCCTCAGCGCGAGGAGCGCCTTCGAGCGCCTGAATTGGACCGTGGAGCGAGGGCACCCAAGCTCCTCGGCGATGCGCCTGTCCGTCCACTCTGCGAAGTAGTAGAGCAGGACGATGGCTTGGTCGCCTTTGGAGAGGCCATGGATGGCCTCGGCGAGAACGGTATCCATCACCACGACCTCCCGACCGACCACCTCAAACACGACCTCCTCCGATATGAGGTCATCGGGTGAGGCCAGCCTGTTCAGCTCGCTCTCGTGCATGTCGGAGAACACGGTCTCCCATCGCGCCTCACGCGCCTGCTTGCGAATGATGTCCGTCCTCGCGTTTCGAAGCGTCCTCTTGCAATAGGCGCAAAACATCTTGACGGCTGCCATCTTCTCTTCTTCTGAAATCATCGTGATTCCTCCTTTCTACAAGGAACACGATACGACCATGCAGTTTGCCGAGAAAATAGCTTTTCAGAAGAACATATATGTAGAAATTGTAGAGATACTTTACATCCAGACATCACACGGGACTGGAAAGATTTGAGCGCCATTTGCCATTGATTATCACAAATGGCGACTGACGACATCCGATACGCATCATCTGCCCCAGCTTCACCCTCTTGTTGGCAACTCGTCCAACGGTCTGCGTGTAAGGGATGCGGGGCACAGATAGGGTGCTCGGATATAATGCGGCATATGGGGTTACGGGCCATCCGCTTCCCCACTGCGTCCACAACAAGTAGAAAGGAAGATGACCATGGCGCAAGATTTTGGAGACGATGTAGGCGATATGCTTCTTCGCAACATCACTAGATACAGTGAAAAAGCGATTGGCCTAATCCTAAATGAGTATTTCAAGTCAGCCATCCGCGATTGGCAACAGGCGAAGCTCGAAGAAGAAGGCATGCCGAAAGAAGAGGCCGCGATAAAGGCCGAGGTCATGGCTTCTCGCGAGCATATCTGCATGCCATTTGGAAACTCGACCGATGCGGCCTATTTCGCACAGGTTGTGCGCGAGAACGGCACTTATGCCGCAGCGATGACCGATGACAATGGCAATGGGTATGTCCAGTTTGCCAAAGATGACCTTCAAAAGGTGCGGGAATGCACCGTGCAATTCTCCGAGGTCATGACCAATCTCAAATGCGGGGAAATCTCCGAGTTGATTGCAAATGGGAAACCTGTGACGCAGGATGTGTTCAAAAGCCTTAAGCCCATCAAAAATCTACCGGATTTGCCGAATGTGGATGGCATAGAGCTTAATCTACGTGATGTCACGCTTATCCCCGTGGCGATTCGCTTCACCGATACGCCAGATAAAGTCGAAGTCAGAACGTTCTCAGAACAGGACACCGCTGACCTCGATATGGACTCCGAGGTGTTCTTCTCCGGCTACACTCACGATGAGCTTACCGATATGGTCGGAAAGGCAACCGGCGAGGACTTCATTGTCGAAAGCGTCGGTGAACCCTATCAGGTCAAGGCAAGAATAATCGAACAGGAGTCTCGCGCAGCGGATTTTCCCGAGCAGACATATGATGACCGCGTAAACGATACCTATAACCACACCGAGGGTATACGCGACAAGGTGCTCAACGCCCGCGAACAGTGCCGCGATTTCGATGATTTCAAGGAACTCCTTGCCAAGGAGTACATCGGTGTCACGGAAGGCAAGAATGGCGAGTTGATGTTCTACGAAGCTCGTCGTGATGAGAACGGTGAAATCCTCGACCGTGGACCAAACAAGGACGGTCTGATGGACTGGGCCGTCGGAGCGAAGACCCTCCGGGACAGGTACAAGTGCGATGTGACTCACGACTGGTTCGAGAAGAACACGCCCAAGGAGCCGACCGCTAATGAGACCGCCCACGAGGTCGTTCCCCCGCAGAAGGACCTGAACCTCATCTGCAACGCGGTGCGCGGCGACCTTAAAGAGCACGGCATCGAGACGTATGACCGTCCTGACGGCAAGATGGGGTTCCTTGTGGATGTGAAGCACAAGCAGGACGTCATCAAGGCCGTCGAGACGCGTTTTCCCGGTCATGCACCGGAGGAACTGGGAATCGAGTTCTTCGACCACGGTCCAAGTCATGGGGCGTCGTTGGAAAACGTCAAGGACTCGCGTGAACCGCAGGTGACCGATGGTTCCCTCGACATGAACGGCTCGACTCCCGACATCAATCAAGGCATCGAGTCCCATGATGGCATGGATACTATGGTGAACACGCTGCGCATCGAGCGCGAGCAGAACGGCACCGAGGTTTCACCTTCCATGGTGCGTGAGCAGTCCGACCGTAGCCGCGAGAAGTATGACCTGAACTCTCAGGCCAAGGAGTGCCGCGCCGCGAGCAAGCAGCTCTCGCAGACCAACGACTACCCCGACCGCGACATTTCCGACAAGTTCCAGCAAGAGCGCTAGAAGGGAGCCTGATATGACCAACATGAACGAGTATCTGCCGGAGCGCCTTGCGACGAACCCCTTGCAGGCCATGGAATCTGACAGCGACATCGAGGCCATCGCCGATGCGGTGATAAGCGCCAGCGTCCTGCGCGATGAGTGCGACGGGGACGCGGCTTTCAAGAAGAGCGCGAGGCAGCTCCTCTACGCCTGCCTCGGATACCTGCGCGACTGGTGCTCATTGGAGCAGCGGACAGTCGGAAACCTCAAGGCCCTCCTCGACGCGGCGCGTCCCTCCTCATCGGGTTCCACCGTCACAGACCTCGGGGACCTGTTCTACGAGATAGAGTCGGGCTGCAAGCGCGTCATCAGCGCGGACGGCATCACCATGAGTTGGGAGCCGACGGCACTTGAGCGCAATGACGGCACCTGCCCCCGCGACACCAACGGCATCCGACCCGAGGACGATTTCTGCCTCGGGTGCTACAAGCGCTTCGCACAGGGCACCGCGCCGACCACCCGCGCCTCCATCGCCGTCTCGCTCTCCCGCGCCCTGCCGGGACGCGAGGGTTAGGAAGGAGGGTCGTTTATGGCTCAAGGCAAGGGAAACCCTGAAATCAACAAGAAAGTCGCGACCTCGGCCCTCGTGACCACCCTGCTCTCAGGTGTGGGCTTCTACCTCGGGAACCGCTATTGGGAGGCCGTAGCCTCGTTCGGGGGCCAGTTCTTCGAGCATTGGGGCGACGGCTTCGCCGCCATGTGGCCGCTCATCGCCGAGAACCCGGCGCACATCGACATGTCACCCAACGCCATGCTGGCGGGCCTGACCATGTGCGTCCTCGTCTGGCTCTTCTGGCTGCGCTACGTCGCCTTCGTGGGCAACTTCCGCGCCGGTGAGGAGAGCGGTTCGGCACGCTGGGGCACGCTCAAGGAGGGCAAGCAGTTTCGCGACCTCACCACGGAGGACAACAACCTCATCTTCACCCAGAACTTCGGCCTCGCCCTGCACCGCCCCAAGTTCAACCCCGAACTCGACCGCAACCTGAACGTGCTGGTCGTGGGCGGCTCCGGCTCAGGCAAGACGTTCAACTATGTCACCCCGAACATCTGCCAGCTTAACACGAGCTATTTCATCACCGACCCCAAGGGCACGCTCCTCAAAGACGCGGGTTTCCTGTTCACGGACAACGGCTACAAGGTGAAGTCGTTCAACACCATCAACCTCGATGAGTCCATGCACTACAACCCGCTCAAGTACGTGAAGACGGACACCGACATCCTGTCGTTCGTCAACTGCTACATCATGAACACCAACGGCGACGGCAAGGCGGGAGACCCCTTCTGGGAGAACTCCGAGAAGATGCTGTACACCTCCCTCATCGCGCTGCTGCGCGACTGGTTCCCGCCGGAGGACTACAACCTGTCGAGCCTGCTGACGCTGCTCTCCATGGCCGAGGCCCGCGAGAACGACGAGAACTTCAAGTCGCCACTCGACCTGCTCTTCCTTCAAATCGAGGAGGGCAAGCGCTACATCCCGAACGAGGGCGGCGCTCCCGCGCCGTCGATGGGCATCTCCGGCCTCTCCCGCAACTTCGGGACGGGCAATGCGACCGGAGACTCGGATTGGTCGTGGGAGCCGACCAACCTCAAGCGCAACTCCGACGGTGTGCGTCCCGCCGACTGCGGCGGTCTGTCGCCCGATGAGGACTTCGCCTTGATGAACTACAAGAACTTCAAGGTCGCGGCGGGCAAGACCCTCAAGTCCATCATCATCTCCTGCAACGTGCGTCTCGCTCCCATCGCCACCGCCGGTGTGCGCAGCCTGCTCGAATACGATGAGATGGAACTTGACACCCTCGGCGACCCGGACGCGAAGGTGGCGGTCTTCGGCATCCTATCGGATACCGACAAGACGCTCTCCTTCCTGTTCGCCATCATGATGTGGCAGTGCATCGACCAGCTCTGCCGCAAGGCGCTCACCGACTACGGCGGCAAGCTGCCGACTCCCGTCCACTTCATCTTCGACGAGTTCGCGAACATCGGGACCATCCCGCAGATTGAGGAGACCATCGCCGTCACGCGCTCGCGCAACATCGGCATCACCATCATCCTGCAATCCATGTCCCAGCTCGAATCGAAGTACGACAAGAAGGCGCAGACCATCGTGGACTGCTGCGACTCCACCTTGTTCCTCGGCGGCAAGTCGAACTCCACCAACAAGGAGATTGCCGAGATGATTGGCAAGCAGACCATCCACCAGATGACCTACAACGAGTCCACAGGTCAGTCCTCAAGCGCTGGCAAGAACCTGCAAATCCAAGGTCGCGACCTCATCGACGCAGCCGAAATCGGCAAGATGAGCCGCAGGAAGGCCATCCTGCTCATCGCGGGTACTAACCCGCTCATGGACGACAAGTTCGACCCGCACACCCACAAGCGCTACTGCTACATCGTGGACAAGCGCAACCCCAAACGCTTGCACGACAAGCCCTTCGACTTCAAGCGCTACTTGGAGGGCGGATGCGAACCGTATGACGACCATGATGACAGCGCGACCGGAGAGAAGCGGTGATTTTCCGAGACACTTTCGCAAGCGGTTATAATCTATGTTGACTCGTCGGCGCATCTGCTTATCGCGTTGCGCCGCGCATGCGGCTCACGGGCAAGAAAGGAGAGGACGGTGAAAGGACATTGGAAGAACTCGTCAGGCTCGCCGCGAAGCCCATCGCCTACATAGGCTGCACGGTCATCTTCCTCGGCCTCATCTATCTGGGCATCAACCTTCGAGATGGGGCTAGGGCTGGCGGCGGGGAACTGAGGAAGGCAATCGCCATGATTGCCGCCGGTGCCGCCGTGACCGGGTTCGCGGCCATCTACGGCTTCACGGGCTTCTAGGCCACGTGTATGCCGACACTCAATAGACTAAATCAGAAAGGAAGTTACCAATATGCTCGATAACGCAGTGAACATGCTCACGCAGGGCGTGACGTTCCTCGGCGGCGTGCTCGTCGTCTTCGGCCTCATCAACCTCGGCATGACCATCAAAGACGGCATGCAGGGCGGCGGCGGCCAGCTCTCCGGTGCCATCGCCATGATTGTCGGCGGTGCCATCGTCGTGGGTGCGGCCATCTACTTCGGTCAGCTCAACACCGGTTGGGCTGGCGGACTCTAAGAAAGGGGCGGTGCCTATATGCTATCCGTAGCGGTACATAAGGACATCGCCGAGTACCAGCCAAAGGTCGTGGGCAAGATGACCGGGCGCACCCTCGCTTCAATCGCGGGTGCGCTCGGTTGCTCCGTCCTCACAGGCCTCTACATCTACTTCGTGTTGGGCTGGAACGTCGGCGATAACATGATGCTCATCTACGCCGTGAGCCTCCCGTTCTGGTGCTGCGGCTTCATCCGTCCGAAGGGCATGCCCTTCGAGCAGTTCGCCGCACTCTGGCTCAAGGCGAACTTCGGTGTGGAGCGCATCTTCTACGTTCCCTCTATGCAACTCAGCGGTCTCATCGCTTCACCCGATGGGAAGAACGTAAAGAAAGGAAGGGTCTATGGAAAACACTATCGAAAGCAATGCAGCCTCAAGGGAATCGAATCCTACTCCCCCCGAGCCGGACATGTCATCGCGTGACACCGACGCAGGCTTCGACATCGAAGATTTCGTCCACACTTCCGGCGAGGGCTTCGGCAACGACCGCCCAATGGACGCCGATAACGGCTCGGTCGATGTGGCGGCGCTCGGCTCCTTCGCCGGTGCTCCCACCGTTGCTGGCAAGAAGATGTCCCGCAAGGAGAAGAGGCAGGCAAAGCGGGAGGTAGCACGCCTCAAGAAGGAGGCGAAGCTGGCCGAGAAAGAGGCCCGCAAGAGCTACACGTCCGTGAAGTCCCAGCTCAAGGACCGCGACAAGGAACTAACCTCGAAGACGGCGGATGCCCGCCGCAAACGCGAGGGTGCGAAGGACGTGGTGAACTACATCGGCTACAACCGCATGTACCAAGACGGCATCTGCGAGGTCGAGGAGGGTCTGTTCTCCTCCTCCATTTCCTTCTCTGACACCAGCTATCACTCCGTGCGCGACGAGCAGCAGAAATCCATGTTCTCCGCACTCACGCGCCTGTACGACCAGTTCGGCGCGAACACGCTGGTCCAGATGAGCGTCATCAACACGCCGCTGCTCAAGGAGGAGGTCGGCAACCGGAAGTTCTTCGATGTCGCCCGTCAGGGAAACGACGCCGCCCGCAATGACGCGCAGGTGTTCAACGACATCCTGAACGACAAGGTGCGCGAGGGCGTGTCCAACATACGTCGCAACCGCTACCTGACCTACTCGGTCACCGCCGAGACGGCGGACGACGCGGCACGCCAGCTCTCCCGCATCGAGACGGAATCCAGCCGCATCCTAAACTCCATGGGGTCCAAGGCCCACCTGATGAACGGCACCCAGCGATTATCTGTCATCCACTCGCTCCTGAACCCCTACAAGCCGTTCTACTTCGACTACCAGAAGGACATCTCCGCCAAGCGCGTGCAGACCACCAAGGACTGCATCGCCCCGACGCAAATTGACTGGCGACCGGACGGCATGTTCAACGACTGCTTCAAGCTGGACAACGGCGTGTACGGTCAGGTCCTTGTCATGAAGAAGTTCGGCTCCGAGCTTTCCGACCGCGCATTGGCCGACATCGTTGACCTGCCGCTCCCCATGGCGGTCACATGGTTCGTGCAGCCAATGGACAAGTCCAAGGCCATCAACTTCGTCCGCACCCGAAGCGCGTGGATTGACAAGGAGATAATCGAGGAGCAGCGCAGCGCCGTGAACAAGGGCTACGACTTCTCCATCCTGCCGCAGGAACTCAAGTATTCCAAGGAGGAGACCGAGGACGTTCTTGACCACTTGCAGAACAAGAACCAGCGCCTCTACGTCTTCACCGGCCTCATCTACACTTACGCGGAGAGCAAGCAGCAGCTCGACGCTCAGGTCATGCGCATCATCTCAACCGCCCGCCAGAACTCCATCGAGGTGGACACCTACGACTACCGGCAGCGCCGGGGCCTCAACTCCGTGCTGCCCCTCGGCCACAACCACGTCGAGATAAGCCGCATGTTCACCACCGCGCAGGTCGCCATCCTCGTGCCCTTCGCGACGCAGGAGCTTGACGATGCCGGTGGAAACTACTATGGCCAGAACAAGCACTCCCGCAACCTCGTCATGTGCAATCGCAAGCGCCTGACAAGCCCCATGGGCTTCGTCTGCGGCAAGACCGGTTCGGGCAAGGGTATGTTCACCAAGACCGAGATGACCGGCACCATCTTCTCCAACCCGACGGACGAGATTTACGTCATCGACCGCGCCGGTGAGTACACGGCCATTGCCGAGCGCTACGGCGGCACCACCTACCACTTCGGCGTTGGCACCGACACGTTCCTGAACCCCTTCGACACGGTGTCCGTGGAGCACATGCCCCGCACCGAGCAAATCGCGTTCAAAATCGACGCGATGCTGGCGCAGGCGGGTGCCTCCGCAGCCGAGTCCGGTCAGTCCCTCTCCGAGGTTGACCAGTCCATCATCCAGCGCTGCGTGGAGCTTGCGTTCCAGCGTGCCGAGGAGCGCGGCGACGGTCTCCCTCCGACATTGCAGGACTTCTACGACATCGCCCTTGAGCAGCCCGAGCATCAGGCGCAGACCATCGCGCTACGTTACGAGCGCTTCGTCAAGGGGTCCATGGACTTCTTCAACCGCCAGTCCAACGTGGATTTCAACACCCGCATCGTGGACTTCAATTTGAAGGACCTGCCGGACTCCATGCTGGTCTTCGCCCTCATCAACGTCTGTGAGGCCGTGCGAAACCGCATGTACTTCAACGCGAAGCGCAACGTCCGCACGTGGCTCTACGTCGAGGAGATGCAGTCGCTCTTCGCCTACCCGACGGTGCTCAACTACTTCTCCCGCTTCTCCAACGAGGGGCGCAAGTTCGGCCTGCTGCTGACGGGCATCACCCAGAACGCGGTGGCGATGCTCAACAACGAGGCCGCGCAGAACATCGTGCTCAACGCCGACTTCATCATGCTTCTCAAGCAGTCCCCGCTCGACCGCATGCGTTGGGTGGAGCTGCTGAACCTCTCCGAGCAGGAGGAGGAGTGCATCGACGAGTCCGCCGAGGCCGGTGACGGCCTGCTCATCGCGGGCAACGCGCGAGTGCCGATTCGCGGCAAGTTCCCGTCGGGCAACGTGCTCTATGACTTGTTCAGCACGAACCCCAACGAGACAAAGGAGCTGAAAATCGGCTCCAAGAAGAAGGACGGCAAAGTTATCTAAGCCGGGAAAGGACGGTGAACGTCAATGAAGCCTTCTGATTTCGTATCGACATCCGGCCAAAAACAAGCCATGTCACAATCCGTGTTGCAGACGGAAATGACGGATGCCGTCAACACCGGAATAGTAGGACGCGCCGACAAGAGCGAGAAGTCGTTGAAGAGCGGTCTCTACTCGGTTGGCAAGAAGGCAGCAACGGGCGGTGCCGCCAGTGCCGCCCTCGCCGCCGTCACCAATGGAAGGAACGGCAAGACCGGTTCCGCATCTGGCGGGGCGTCCCCAAAAGGCAAGGCCGGAAAGGCCAGCGCCGCCGCCATGGTTCACGCCGCCGTCCATAGCGCTCTGGAAGGCTCCGAACTTGAGGGCGCTGATGACCTTTACAACAGCGGAAAGGGCGCGTACCGCGCCGGTCGCGCCATCGGCAGGCGCATCAGCGGTAAGTCCGGGTCCCTCGACATCAAGGGCGCGGTGAAAGGTGCCGGTAAGGCAGCCGCAAGGGGTGCGGTGAGCGATACCCTCCAAGGTTCAGAACTTGAGGGCATGGATAACGTCTATGACGGAGCGAGGGTCGGCTACCACGTCGCGAAAGGCGTGAAAAAGCACCTCGGCGGCAAGGACCCCCTATCATCGGACAAAAGCCTCGGCAAGCTCTCCGAGAAGAAATCCGCGAAGAAGGTAGCAAACACGGTCGAGGCGAAGCGCAAGGCTCAGGCCGCAGGGTACTTCAAGAGGAACGTCTATACCTCTGCGCATAATGTGCAGATGGCTAAAGAAACAGCCAGTGCAGCGAAAAGTGGTTTCCACCTCATCGCGTCAGGCTCGAAGGGCGGTTTCTTTGCTGCCATTAGCTCGCCTGCCGTTCTCCTCCTTATCGGGTTCCTCCTGATTTTCATTTTGTTGGCAGCCATTCTCGGCGGTGGCGCTAATGATGAGATGGAAAAGAAAAGTATTGGTAGCTTGAGTGGCGTCCCAGCAGAGGTCGCCACATACCTAAAAGGTCACGGTTATTCAAACGAAGGCATCGCGGCGATTCTTGGAAATATGCAGCAAGAATCATCAATGAATCCGGGAACGTCTGGTGATGACGGATATGGAACCGATTCGTTCGGTCTAATACAGCTTACCGGCTCCAACAAGAACAACTTCCTTCGCTGGTGTGCCAATACCGGCAAGATATGGAACTCGGTATCCGCGCAGATGGAGTGGTCATTTTCGGGCGAACTCGGAACTGGGTATTTCGCTGGGGATTGGTATGATGCCCTCGCGGAAACATATTATGAACTCGAAGATGGATATGAGCCTCGTTTCGGTAGCGACTATTATCGAAATGGCGAGGAAATGAAAACCTCCAACGATGTTGAACTCGCCACATATTCTTTCATGGCATGCCATGAAAGACCGGGTAGTAGAAAAAGCTACAATGATGATGTGTCTCGTCTCGACAAGAGGCTCGAATACGCCCGAAACTTTCTCGCCCAATTGAATACCGGTCCAATTGGCGGCGGTCAAGATTATGTCAGCGCCGAGCAATGGCAGAAGGACATTGTAGATGCGTGCAATCGCGTCAGCTGGCCTGGTGCTTCCTTGTGCGCAACATGGACCAGCAATGTTTATCGCGCCGCTGGTTATCAGGTATGGGGAAACGGTAACAGTGTTCTAGGCCATCAAGGATATGGCGCAAGCTATTATCCCTCACGTGCAACAACGGACTTATCAGAAATAAAGGTTGGGATGCTGGTGTCAGCACAGTTTGGTTCAAATACCGCAGCAGGCAATACATACGGCCATGTGGGCATTTACATCGGTGACGGTATGGTCATGGACAGCGTAAACTCTGGCATTCGAACCATACCTCTTTCTGAGTGGGTCTCCCAGAACGGCAGAGGTTGGATTGTATGCGGTTACCCTTGGGATTGGCGATAAAAAAAGGAGAAAAAATACAAATGGAGAGCATTAAAACATTCATCAGAGAGCATCAAAAAGGGGCTATCATCCTACTCTTCATGCTCATCGTGTTCATTGGATGTTCCGCCGTCAGCGCCATCAACGTGGCTAAGCATCGTGCGGAGGAAGCAGCCGTACAGACAGATGAGGTACGAGACAAGGGAAATGCCTCCGATAATACCGACACCCCTCTATCTAAGGAACAGAAAGAAGCCATCAGCAACTACGATGATGAGACAAAAAACTTCATCGACACTCTTTCAGCTTCCGTATGGTCTGCGGGAGGTGGTCGTTACTCACTTCGCTTCTCCCGAGATTCGTATACCGAGTCTGTGAACGGTGAGTCCAACACCCATAGCTATGCCATCACTCGTATGGAAAAAACAGGAGACGGTTATGGTGGAACATATCGCACTATCGTCTTTGACACAGACACAGGTACTCATATCGTGACTTATGCGGATGGAAAAGGGTCTGCTGTACAGGATGTGAGTGGAAACATCGACAAAGATGATTCCTCCGTCATCTCAACCATCAAGAGCACATCCATGTTCGCCCAAAAAGATACCCCTTATGAAAGGGTCGAAACTGTCGAAGACATCAGCATCAAGGGATTGAATAGCGAGATAACAACACTTCTCGACGATAGCACCGATAAACTCATCGAAGAACTTAGCACGTGGTGCGCAGTCCATTATCCATCAGCTACCGAGGCGACATGGGAGAAGACTGCGGTCATTGATTATGAGACCGGCGTTGTCTCCACCAACTTCACCCTTAACACTGAGAACCCGGTCTCTATCGCCATCACATACAGCCTTTCTGACAAATCTTATGACTTCGAGTTGTAGTGTTGATGACGGAGCAGAAAGGATTGAGATATGAAAGAAAATACAAACAAGACAATCACCCGTATCAAAAGAAGGCTCCCTACTAGGCTCAATCCAGCCATCATCCTTCTAATCGCCGCATCTGTCACGCTGCTATTTCCTCAACCAGTTCACGCAGCGCCATTTTGGGAAGTCGGAACAAATCTCAAGAATATGGTTTGCGAATGGCTCCTCGACATGTCATGTTGGGGATTCAACTTGTATAACGACATCGCCATGAAAATCGGCAGTTCCGACATGCTCTCGGCACCATTCGACTCCCTGCTTGGTGTTAGCACCTATGAACTCACGAAGACCATCCATCAGACAGCTGTAATTCCTATCGCGGAATCTATTCTTGCGCTCTTCATGTTGGTTCAGCTCGTGAAAATCAGCCAACGCATCGACGCGACCGCGACCCTCCCAGCTGTAAAAGACATCGTGTTTCTCGCAGTCGTCTACGTGCTCATACATTGGTTCATTGTCAATTCGCTCGACATCATGCAGGCCATTTACAAGATAGCCGTTGACAACATCATTCCAGAAATCGGCACCGCTCAGAGCAATACAGGATTTTTCAATGGTGAACTTACCACTTCGAACATTCCTGATTCCACTTGGGATGAACTTACGATAGGAGGTTGCTTCTTAACGCTCTGCGCGTCTATTCTTAGCGTTATCGGAGGAGTCGTCGCCTACATGGTCGCATTCATCGTCGCTTATGCCCGTGCTTGGCAAATCTACGCCATGGCGGCATTCTCCTCCATTCCAATAGCCCTTCTGGGATTCGATGAGACCCGGCAGATGGGAATCGGATTTCTCAAGAATTTCGCAGCCGCCGTCCTCGCCGGTGCAGTGATGATGTTCCTTCTCGTTATCTATCCTCTCGCCCTCAGTACAATGACAACTGCAAGTGGTGTTACGGGAGGCGCATCCATTCTATTCCTGATTTCGATTCCGGCCGGTGGAACAGCAAGTCTGGCCTCGGCATCAGTTCTGATACTTCTTGAGTTCCTTGCCATTACATTTCTTCTCATCATCGCCCTCATAAAGTCCGGCGCTTGGGCAAAGGAGATTTTGGGCAGTTAACCACTTACCGAGAAATCAACACCATCAACCGAAAAGGGACGGTCTTTCGGCACCGTCCCTTTTCTTTAATAATATATTATTGGGCAATCGCAAGAGCCTTGGAAAGGAGCCGCCATGCCAAACTACAACGACGCACAGGGAGTCGCCGACCTCCTCTCCCAATTCGACTTCAATATCATCAGCGAGGGTCCGGGTGACTTCTCGACCCAGCACCGCAAGTACACCTGCGAGTTCAGCAAGCCCGGCATCGAGTCCTTCACCACCACGTACCAGTCCAACCCTGATGTCCACGGCCAGCCGACTGCGACGGATGTGTTCGCCGCGCTGGCGAGCGACGCGCTCGCGGTCGATGGCCGTCATATCGACGACTTCGCCGATGAGATGGGATTCGAGAAGCCGTCTCAGGCCATTCGCGCCTACGAGTCCTGCCGCAAGACCCTCGACTGGCTCAAGAACGATATGCAGCTCATGACCTCTGAAATCTCCGACATCGCGGAGACCCTTGACAACGAGCTTGATGAGGTAAAGGAGGAGGTCGAGCGCGTGCAGGCGGAGCGCAAGGCAAAGCATGAGTTCGAGCACCCGCCAGTGCCAGAGGGATTCACCTCCATCGAGGACTTGCAGGCGAGCCTCAACCTCGGCGAGTACGGCGACCGAATCACGGACTACACCGGCAATATCGGAGATGCCTTCAGTGAAATCGCCGATGGTGCGGTGGACCTCTACACCCACGACCTGCTCAAGTGGCTTCCCGATAACTACGAGTGGCTTGAGGAGGCGGATTTCCAAGGCCTTCTCGAAGGCTGCAAGGGCGACCTCATCAAGATGACCCAGATGGCCCAATACGAGTGCTTCACGCAGGACATGTACAGTCATCAGGAGGACATCGCCAAGTACGCCGCTCTCGAAGGCCTCGCAGCCGAAGGCGTGTACGCGCTGGCAGATGAGGTTTACGACGATGTGTTCGACGGCATCACCATCGACTTCAATGACAACAACATGGACATCGAGGACTTCGCCACCGAGGCGCAGACCGCGATTCAGGATGCCATGGATTCGCCACTCTACGATGCCCTCGGTTCAAACGATGAGATTCTTGAAGATGGTGAGCTGAGTGGCGACTTTGAGGCAATCAAGGAATCCGGTTACGATTTCCCGAATCCCTGCGCCATGAGCGCCGAGGCGGTCCGCACGGTCAACGAGAAGGGCTACGAGACCGCGTTCAACGAGTTCTGGAAGGAATTCATGCCAGATAAGGGCTACGAGGTCCCGACCGTCTCCGAGGCTGCCCAAGAGAGCCGCGAGGCATCGGGCAAGCTCGAACAGGACAGTCATGACGGGCAGACGCCCGAGCGTGAGGATGAGCGTGCCGATGGGGACGCTGAGCATTAGATAAGACGATGACCGGGCGGCGCGGGTTCTTCTCGCCCGCCTTTTCACATGAGAACATCGGGCAGGACGCCCGTTAGGAAGGAGCATGGATATGGATAAGACACCGAAAGAGCGCATCGTCTTCGATGAGGGCGTGTATTACGGCGACGAGGGCAGCGAGATTTCCATCGAGGACATCACGAGCCGCGAAGGCATCACCGTGGAAGAGGTTCTTGATAGCTATACCGAGGAGGAGATATTCGAGAACGCGATGAACATGATGGACATCGACCGCTCCGAGGAACTTGCCGGATTGAAGGCGTTCCTAGACGGCTCCGATAGCCCGCTGTCCTCATACGACAATCCACTCGGCGGTAACCGCATCATTGCGCGAGGCTCCATCGGTCGCTGGGATGGCACGCGCCATGGCATGACCGCGTACAGGGATTTCGATGACATGATGGGCGGTCACGACTCCGTGTTCAAGGACTGCGAAATTGGTAAGGTCTGGGATGAGAACGGCAGCCTGTTCATCCACGGTTACCATCACGACGGCGGGGTCGATGTCGAGGTCCGCCAGCTCACCGATGCCGGTGAGGAGGCACTGGATGTCATCGAGGACGCGTGGGTCGGCGAGCCGTTCACCATTAACGACAAGGAATACGACGGCTCTTGGGAATCAGTGAACGCAGCGATGCGTGAACTCTGGGAGAACCCCGCCCTCTGCCCCTCACCGCGCTATATGGAGCTTGCATTCGGCTGCCCCGCAGTGGAGTACGAGGCACCAGTCATCGACCCGCTTCTCGAAACCGCCGAGTTCACATCATCCGCCATCATGAGCGCCGAGGTCGCTCCGGGTGCCGCGAGCGCGACCGTGCATGATGTCGCGGGTGTTCCCTATGAAGTCCCCGCAGATGTCCTCAACGGGTTGAAGGACGCTGTGCGCATCTCGGACCGCGCAGCGACTACCACCCTCTTCACCTCCCTCACCATCGCCGGATGGACGCAGAAGGGCGATGAGAGCGCCAAGGCCAGCCCGGTGAGCCTGAAAGCCGCCGCAAAGGAGGCACGCGAGTCATCTGCCGCGTTGGCTGCGCATGGGGCTTCCACCATCGACCTCGAACATGAGGTCGATAACGCCCAGAAAGCATCGGAAACTCTTTTCGATGCCGATGGCGACCGTTAGAAAGGAGGCGGCTCTATGGATTTCAACGACGCGACCGCGCTCATGCGTCTTGTTCAGGCAGTCGAGAACGACCCCTATGTATCGAGTGGGGCCGGTGAAGCCCTCGCGGACAAGGTGCGCGAGTTCATCGAGGATGAGGCGGAATTGGGCGGCTGGTACACTGAGCTGATGAATGCCATCGGCGAGGGTGAACCGACTTTCAGGGAGTGCGGAACCTTCACCGACCACGGCTTCGGCTTCCATGCGCAGGACGGCACGAGGACGGATTACGTCATAGGATGGCCCTTTGAGGACGGCGGTTGGGCCGTCCTCACCGGCAGTTACGACCTTGAGAGCGATGAGCTGGCGGACTACCATCTTCCCGAAGATTACCTGAACGGCCTGCTGTCCCGTTACGGCTACTCGTCGCTCGCCGACTTCAAATCCGTCAACGGGGAGGCATGGCGCGACGCGCTCACGGGAATCATCGCCGGGAATCAGGAAGCGAATCGCTTCGAGGTTCCCCATCTTTTCCCCGACCCATCAGCCGCAGAGCGGTTCTGCACTTATCAAGGCGTCCCCGGCGACCTGCTCCGCCCCGCCATGGAGAAGGCACGGGCCGAGTACGAGAAGGTGAAAGCCCACCAATCTCCCGAGAAAGCCGTGTCCCTCAAGGGCGAGGTGGAGACGGCCCGTGGCGCTTCCGCCGCGATGGCCGATAACGGAAACCATTCAAATCGTGGGCAGGACGCCCGCTAGGAAGGAGGATTGTGACATGAAGGGCATGCTCATCCCGACAAACGGGAACCCGGTCGAAATCGACATCGAGGTCGATGAGACGGGTTCCACGTTACACGACCTGCAACGCCTTGTCGGTGGGAACATCGAGTCGTTCGATGTCATCTTCGGCGAGGGCACCAGCCTCTACGTCAATGAGGAGGGCCTGTTCACCTGCCCGCCCAACCGCGCGGTGTACGCGACGAAGGGCATGGAAGAGGCCGGGTACCTCTCCATGATGGATTACAGTTCACCGGTCAAGGAGGGAGAACTGTACTCCATCCTCTGCGGCGACCTCGTGGCCGTCGGGTTCGACTTCGAGACCGGAGAGAATCGCGACCTCTCAGCCGATGAGATGTCCCGCGTAGCCGACTACTTCACCGAGGTCAGCAAACCCGGCAGCGGCATCGAGGAGGTCATCGCAATCCGCACGGGACAGCGCCGTGAGGAAGCCCGCTCGGAGGATGGCCGCGTCACCCTCAAGGGGGAGGCTCAGGCATCACGTGCCGCCTCCGAGAAGCTGGCAGAGGGACGCGACACCGGCTCACCGGCACTCGACGACCACTCCATCGTGTAGATATATAGAAAGCCATCATGGCAGAAAGGTAGGAAAACACCATGGCATATGACAAGAACATCCCCGACGTGCTGCAACTACTGCGCCTCGACCTCGGTAACGTCGATTACACTGTACCGCGCGACACGACCATCGCGCGATACACCATCGTCGGAGACTACTTCCCCCGCTACTGCATCGCGGATGTGGCCGACGATGCGGACACCATGGACATCCAAGGCGCTATTGAGGAGACGATGCACACCATCCTCGACTATGGCGGTACGCCAGAGGATTTGCGCACCGCCATGGGCCTCGTGCCCGAGGCGGAAATCGACTCGGACATCATCGAGTCCGGTGAGTACGTCCCCGTAGACCTCGGCTACTGCCTCGACGGGCAACTCACGGGTTTCGAGGTGCTTCCACTCGATGAATGCGACATCAAGGACGTGTTGAACGGGCACCAGATTGAGAACGTCATGACGGCGCTCAACAACTTGCCCGTGAACCTGCGCCTGCCAGCAGCCAAAGTCCTCTCGCAGGGAGGCTACACCGAGTGGCAGGCATACCAAATCTGCAAGGCTTTCGAGGTAGGCGTCGATGCGGACGTCATCGCGGAGCGCATCGCGAACCCGGTCCTGAACCATGCCCAGATGCGCGAGCTTCGCCGCATCGCCGTGCATACCGACTTCGCCGACCACGATGCAAGCCCCTATAAAAAGGATGTCTTCAAGACGCTCTCGAACGGTGAGTACACCGCCGAGCATCTACATCAGGCTCGTGAGCTTATGAAAACCACTGCCATCCATGACATCGCGTTCCCTCGCGACTGGCTGAAACTCGACTCACGCCAAATGGAGGTCGTGCGTCACTCCCTCAAGTCCGATGTCCCCATGGACGCTTTAGAGGAATACGCGGACGGCACTTACACCGCCGACCACATGAATGTCATCACCATGGCGCTCACCGAAGGCATGGAAAAGCCAGGAATCGAGCGTCTGATGAACCATGACCTCTCCATGGAGCAGGTCTGGGGCTTCTATTCGGCCATCTCGGGTGGTCGCTTCACGAGCGAGCAGCTTGACGTGCTGTGCGACCCGACCAAGCCCGCCGAAGTCATGAACGCCATGCGCACCGGCATGACCTATGGACTGGATACCCAGACGGTGACGCGCTTCGCCGACGGCACCTTCAAACCCGGCCAGATGGAGACTATCTATCATGCCGCAGCCGACAAGAAGTGGGTCACAGATGAGATTCTTGATGTCATCGCCGACCCGCGTTACAGCGCGAACCAGATTGGCGCTCTTCATATCAGCGCCGCTCAGGGCGCGACCCTCGACGAAATCAAGCGCGAGAAGGAGGTCATGGGCATGTCCATGAACCTCAAGGACGATGCCGCGAAGTCCGGTTCCGTCCACGAGGCAGCCAAGGAATCCCGCGAGGCATCCGCCCAGCTCGGCTCTGAGAGCCATGGCGATAAGGCCGTCGAGCGCGAGGAGTTGGAGTAGAGAATAAGCGGTTTTCCACGCTTTCAATGGCCGGAGGGTTCTCAACCCGACCCGCAGGCTGTTGGAAGGGTGGAAAACCGCCCCAACTATACATATTGGAAACTATCAGACCACAAAGGAAGGAGGCCATATGCCAGATGAGATGAACAAGCGAGAGGTCATCCTGACCATCCGCGAGTACGAGAACTCGGTGGCGATGCCCGAGGGCGAGCGCGTCACCTACCTCGACCCGCGCGGCGGGGTGCATCTGAAAGACGGCGACGATAAGGCATCGGATTACACGGGGCACGCCGCGAAGTGCGCTGAGTACCTTCGCTTCGGCGATGAGGTCGATGCCGTCACCTGCGGGGAGTATCCCCGTTCCAGCGCGGTCAAGTTCTGCGATACGCCGGAGCTGTTCGTGCAGGCCGGGTTCCGCCCGCTGCCGATGCTCTACACCCAACGCCACCTGCGCGATGCCATCCGACCGAAGAGCAGCTACGACCCCCACCGCCATGGACTCACCGTTGAGCAGATGAAGCGCCTGCCCGAGTTGATGGAGCATCCCGTGATGCTCTGCGATAGCCCCGCCCGCGAGGACACCATGCTCGTGGTGCTGCGCGATGTGGATTGCGATGACCTGCCGCTCATCATGGCCGTGCGTCCCGATGGGCGCGGTTATTACGAGGCTGGCGAGATTGAGACCAACTTCATCTTGGCTGTCTACGGTAGGACGAACTTCCCCCGCTACTTCGACAACCTCATCACGCCCGATAGGGTCGTCTATTATGACGAAGAAAGAGGCCGGGAACTCAATGCACTTGCGAAGCTACACTTGCTTCGGAGCCACATCGTCGAACCCGACCTCAATAGGACTATTATACGCTGCCCGCAGTGCATAGTCAAGAGCGAAACCGCAGGTCAAGAGGGTTATCGGTTGGAATCGAAGGCCAAGGAGGCCCGTGATTCGAGTGCGAAGTTGGCAGGAAAAGAGCACAGTGCCACTCTTGAACATGACCATGAAGATAGGTAGATGGACGTGATGAAGGATATATCAGAAATCGAGGGATATGAGGATGTCGTCACATGGTGCCGTGACTTCTTCTCGGCTACGGATTCAATCCATGCCGACATCGGCGTATCGCCACTACTCTACCGTTCGGAACGTAACCTCCTGATGTCTCTGGTCTCATACCTATTCGATTACCTCCCATCGGAGGACCTGACAACGGATGCCTTGCTGACTCTTCTGTCCATGGCGGAGACTAAGCCCGATGATTATGGATGGAAATCGCCATTGGACCTTCTCTTCATGGAACTTGAGACGGGCAAGAGATACGCGGCCAGACCTGACCGCGAAGAGCCTATCGGACTATCGCGAAATCTCCTACCTGCTGACGATTCCTACCTTGTCCAGATACCCTCCCCGCTCAAGCGGCGCGACGGCTACAAGCCATCTGAGTGCGAATACTTCCCATCACCGGATAAGGACTTCACCCTCCGATGCTGGCTCCCCGTCAAATCGCTCTCCCGAGTGGACTTCGCGCTCATCGTCTCAGACTTGACGTGCCGGACGCTCGACTTCAAATACCGTGATGTGTCAGTAGCTCATCCTCTCATCACCGATGAGGATAAATCTATCGCGAAACGCCATAAACCCTTCGGTTTCAGAAGGGACAAGAGACAGAAAGGACAAAGCCTATGAAACTGGTAATCGCTGAGAAACCGATGCTCGCACGCGACATCGCACGCGCCATCTGCGGCAAGGAGGTATCGGAATCGGCGCGGCTGCCCATCTCGGGCAACGGGTACACGGTCATCGCCTGCGCCGGTCACCTGCTCGAACTGGTGGAGCCGGATGCGGTGAACCCCGCATGGGGCAAACCATGGTCGTTGGACGTGCTGCCCATCCAAATCGACGATTGGGCGAAGGAGCCGACCGAGGACAAGAAAGACTTGGTGGAGCGCATCGACTCGCTTTTGCCGGAGGCCGAGTGCGTCATCAACGCCGGTGACCCCGACGATGAAGGCCAGCTCATCGTTGATGAGGTGTTGGACTACCTCGGCTACGAGGGAGAGGTGCTGCGCGTTTACGTCAACGACAACATCGAAAAGAACATCGTCAAGGCGTTCGAGCGTCTGGTACCCAACGAGCAGTGCCGCCCTGCCGGTGACGCGGCATACGCCCGCCAGATGGCGGACAAGTGCTTCGGCGTGAACGAGACCCGCCTTGCCACCAAGCGGCTCGGGGGCCTGTTCTCCGTCGGTCGCGTGCAGACCCCAACCCTCGGATTGGTGGTCAACCGCGATGAGGCGATAGAGAACCACGTCACCCGGAAATATTACGAGCTGACCGCTACCGGCAGCTGTGCAGACGCGTCGGGAGCACCGGTGTTCAAGTTCAAGCCGGACAAGGACATGTTGGCCGGTGAAAAGCACGTCTTCGACCGCGATGTCCTCGATGTCATCAAGGCGAAGCTGGACGGCTCGGGTATGTCCTTCTCCACGGTCATCTCGAAGAAGGTCGAGAACCCTCCCCTGCCCTACAACCTGACGGTGCTGCTGTCCGACATGTCCCGCCGCTACGGTTTCTCCGCATCGAAGACCCAGCAAATCACGCAGGACTTGCGTGATAAGTACAAGGCGATAACCTACAACCGCTCGGACTCCCAGTACCTCAAGGAGGAGCACTTCGCGCAGGCACCGGTGGTGCTGGCGCAGGCCATGGAGAACGTCGGGGTAACATGGCCGCTCGACTACTCCATCCACTCCAAGGCGTTCAACGAGAAGAACGTGACCGCTCATCACGGCATCATCCCGCAGGAGGTCAGCGCCCCCGTGGCCGACATGACCGGGGATGAGGCCAAGGTCTACACGGCCATCGTGGAGCGCTACGCCATGCAGTTCCTCCCGTCTGCCACTTACGATGTGAGCACCAGCGTCTTTGCGGTCGATGGCGGGGAGTTCCAAGCCGTCGCGCGGCGCGTGCGCGAGGCCGGTTTCAAGGCCGTGTTCGGCAACGTCTCCGATGAGGACGGCGATGACGCGGCATCCGGCAACCCTTGGATTGACGAAGGCGACCATCGCCTTGAGCGCATCGAGTGCGCCGTCACCGAGAAGGAGACCGCCCCGCCCAAGCCCTACACGGAAGGCACGCTCATCGCCGACATGGCCTCCATCGCCAAGTACGTCACCGACCCGGAGGTCAAGGCCATCCTCAAGCAGAAGGACGACGGAAAGAAGGGCGAGCACGGCGGCATCGGAACCACGGCCACCCGCGCCTCCATCATCGAGAAGTTGAAGGAACGCGGGTACCTTGAGGACGTGAAGGGCAAGATTCGCTCCACCGAGAAGGCCCGCGCCTTCTACCATCTCCTCCCGCCCGAGATTCGCGGCGCGGACGTGACCGCCCGCTGGTGGCTCATCCAGCAGGACATCGCCGAGGGCAACACGGATGTGAACGCCCTGCAACAGAGCGTCATCGAGGTCTTCAAGGGCCATCAGGACACCGCCTACGTCGGTGCGAGCATCGCGCCCAAGGCCACGGTCGTGGGCAAGTGCCCTCTCTGCGGCGCGGACGTGGTGCAGCGCAAGTCGAAGTCCGGCAAGGCCTTCTACACCTGCTCCTCGAACAAGAGCGAGAAGCAGGAGGACGGGACTTGGAAGCAAGTCGCGGGCTGCGGTTTCAAGCTGCTGGGCTGGTGCGGCAAGATGTTCACGGCGAAGCAGGCTGCATCGTTGCTCGAAGGCAAGGCGGTGAAGCTCACCGGCTGCATATCCAAGACGACGGGCAAGACCTTCGACTGCAAGGCGAAGCTCAAGAAGGACGGTACGATAGAGCCGATGTTCGATAGCAAGCCCAAGGGCAAGTACAACAAGGCAAGGAGATAGCACATGGACATGGTGAATGACGGCAAGGACATCCACCTCGACACGCCGCAGGCGGTCAAGGAGGCACTGGCTTCTGGCAAGGACCTCTACAACCCTCAGACCGGCGAGTTCTGGTGGGAATATAACTACACGGGAAGCATCGCCAATACATACGTCCACCTCGACGACCCGAACCTGCTGGCGGTCATCGACAATCCCGACTTCGACCTATACGAGGACATCGTGGGCGGGTTGAACTACACGGGTTACATCACCGACAGCATCGAGACCATCATCGAGGACGGCGAGGAGAATGCTCCGCTAATCGACCCGCGCGATGAGGTGTTCGCTCAAATCGCCTCCGAGGACGGTTGGGTCATCGCGTCCCCCGAGAACGTGAGAAATGCCGTGCAATCGCACATGGCTGAACATGGGGCCGATGCTCCCGGAAAGGAGAAAGGCATGGACAAGACCGCAGAAATCGCCGCGTGGAAGGAGAATCACGTCCCCATCGACCGCAACGGTGATGACGCGCTCGTGATGCACAAGATGGCCGACGGCAGCCGAGAGTTCATCGTGGCGCACGGCTATGATGAGGAGACCGGGCACTGGGGTCACGGCACCTACTACGATTCCCTCGCCAGCGCGGCGGCAGACCTTGAGAGCCGCACCATCTCCGACGCCGGTGAGGAGGTCATCTGCCCTGACTTCTGGTACCGCGCCGACATCGAATCCGCCCTTGAGAACGCCGGTCTCGAAGTGAACGATGCGAACGTGAATGCCACGCTAAAAGAACTCGGCTTCGACAACGGATGGCTTAACAGCAATTTCCACGACCGCCTCGCCGAGATGGGCAACGAGATGATTGCAGATGCGGTGGACAACATCGAGCCGAACGGCGGCGACGGCGATTCCCCCGAGGCCTTCGTCGATAGGGGCATCTCCCTGAAAGCCGAGGCCGAGTCCATGCGCAGGGCATCTCAGGCGCTCTCCGCCGACGGCTCTGTCGATGAGCGTGAGCCTTCCTTCATCCCCGACCTCTCTTAGGAGGCACCGATGATGGACGTGAACTCGGGGTACATCGGCCACTCGATGTCACGACGCGCCGCCGAGGCTTACGAGGACGGCGAGATGCCCAATAGCAAATGGACGAAAAAAGCCATGGTCGCGGCCATCCAATCCTATTGTGATGAGTTCGACATGTCCTTCGACCCCGATGTGCTCAAGGGTATGCGCAAGGATGATATGTTCGAGCGGTTCTTCCACAAATCGTCGTGGCACCACACCTCCAAGTTCTTCAACGAGACGGATTTCTACAAGCTCGATGAGGATGCGGTCTGCGGGTCGTTCCGACCGATGACCGATGCCGAGGTCGCGGAGCGCGATGCGCTGCATAGACAGGCCATCGAGGAAGAGAGGGCCGTGCGCGAGGCCATGCGGGCTGCGAGGATTGAGCAGTTGGACCGTCATCGTGCATACCGAGAGGAGCATGGATTCGCCCCCGACACGGTGGCCGCGTTCGCCCATGAGCATCCCGAATGCTGCCATGAGCGCGTGAGCCGCAAGGGCAACCGCATACTCTCCTATATCGACTACCTTGGGCATGAGCAGGTGTGTCCCATCGACCGAATCGGCGAAACCCATCTCTACGGTTTCGATGCAACCGAACCGGGCAGCTTCGACAGGGCAATCGAGTGTCACCAGTTGCACAGTACGCGCGGAATGCCCGGTAACGACCGCATCACCCTCGGGGGCGAGGCTCAAGCCATGAAGGCCGCGTCAGCTGAGATGGCGGATGGTACGGAAAAACATGACATCGGGCTAGATGCCCGATAAGGAAAGGATGTGATGGAACATGCTCACCGATTACGAGCGCTATCAGCTCGAATGGATGATTGAACACGGGCACAGCCTCAAGGAGTTCGTGCAGGGACTCGACCTCGTTGACCGTGACGGCATCGACAGCCTTGAAGAGGCCTATGCCATCTGGGAAAACGACTACGGTTTCGGCGGTGAAGTCTTCTCCAACGAGCGCGAGTTCAAAGAGGAGGACCTACCAGCCATGAACGTCGGGGCGCATGGCGAAACGCTCCGCCAGATGGTCGCTGACACCAGCGAGATGCCAGTTAAGGCCGTCGAGCTAATCAAGGGCCTCTATGTGGTCGAGGGCGCTATGGCGCAGGACCATGGCATCGACTATCTTTTCGATAACATCGGAATCCTCACAGCCAGTGTCCGCGATATGCTCAGTCGCGAGGCTGAGCGCGGTCAGTGGGAGGGCCAATACAAGAGTCTCATCGACAAATGCGAGGAGATGCGCGGCGATGAGGAATGGGATTGCAGGGACACCGACACCCTCGTGGACGGCTTCGCGAAGGCCGTTGAGCACGAGGCGGATGCCGCATTCGAGGTCGCCCGCATCAAGGGCGAGCTGTCGATGTACAACGCCGCGTACTACAACCCCGAGACCGGCGACCTCATCGTGAGCTACCTCACCGATTACGAGGACCCGACGGTCGAGGTGTTTTCGTATACGCCTGATGAACTCCTCGACGAGATAGCGAGGCAGGGCGGTGATTTGGAGAACCTTGAGCTGACCGCGCACGACATCACCGCAGACGGCGATTACAGTCATCATGTCGCGACCTACCACTCGACCGACGAACTCGCCGAGTCCGGTATCTTCGGCAAGGGAAACCTCATGGATGTATCGGGGGAAATCTCCCTCGCCGAAACGATGTCGAGCCTGAAATCTGACAAACCCGTCCCCGAAGGTCTTCTGAATATCGACAACGTGCGCGAGTGGTATACATCCGCCTTCCCCAACGATGAGCTTGGGGCCGAACTCAACCTCGACCTTACCTTCGATGACGCCCTCGCGGCGATACCGTCGGGTACCGGCTTTTACGATTCCATCGGCGCGGGCGATTCCGTGGTGCGCGAGCGCGTCTTCGAGGAGCTGTGCAACCGCTATGGATACACCTACGATGAGGTCTATGATAGTTGGCTCAATGAGTCTCCCTTGCCCTCCCCCGCCATCTCGCAGCAGCCCGAGAAAATCGCGGTGGCGGCGGGCTACCGCTTCAACCTCGTGGACACGCGTGAGACCTCCGGCATCGACCTCAAGGGCTGCGGCACCGTGGTTACCGTGGACGGCCATGATTACGATGTAATGAAGGGCGCGACCTACGAGGACTCCCGCAAGGTCGATGACCTGCTCGACTCCCATGGGGACAGGCCCATCTCCGATTACCGCAAGCGTCCGCAGGGCATGAGCCTCAAGCAGGCCGTGAGGGAGTCCCGCGAGGCATCCGCCAAGCTCGCCGAGAATAACAGCGGCACCGATGCACCCGATGGCAAGGATGAGCGCTAGGAGGGATGCCAGATGGGACTTGAACGCGACACCTATCTCGACGCGGATGACATGACCGTCTCCGTCACCCAATCGCTCCTCGACGTGCAGGCACCCTCGCATGACGATGCCGACGAGTATGAAGATGGCTGTGCCGTCCTACGGGAGGCGGTTCAGGTGACCTCGCATGGACGCGTGGTGTCCAGTGCGGTGCAAGAGCGCCCGGTCTCCATCCACGGGGAATCGACCCGCGCCCGCGCGGCGGCTGCCGCGTTGACCGCGCATGTGGATGCCGAGGATGAAGTCGAGGAAAAGGACGACAAGCGCAGGAGCCGTTAGGGCAACCGCTACCCAGATGGTGTGGTTTCCCTTCACCACCTGCCGATTGATATACAATATAGGGTGTCTTAGGCACTCTATGGACAGAAAGGATGAGTGATAGACATGCCAGAGAACGCGAAGTACGCCAACGTCAAGATGCCTGCGGCGTTCCTCACGCCGCACGAGTTCACCGCCAAGGACGGTCGAACTTTCGAGAAGGCCTACGTTCATTTCCCGGAGGGCACCAAGGTCAACGGCATCGACCTCGGCCACTACTCCTGCGACGTGTTCCTCAACGAGCGCATGAAGCAGCAGATGCTCTCCGGCGAGCAGGTCACCATCGGCTTCAAGGCCGATGAACCTGTTCAGGTCTGGACGGGCAAGGCCGGTGATGAGCAGAACCCGTACAAGAAGTACGAGGTCAAGCCTTGGGATTTGGTCAAGGGCCTCAAGGCAGCCAACGAGGGCTTCAAGGCCGAGAAGGCAGCTGAGCGCGAGGCTGCCAAGGAGCAGGGCGCGACCCTCAAGGGCGAGTCCGAGCAGATGCGCGAGTCCTCCGCCAAGCTGGCCGGGGACAACACGCCCGAGGAGCACGCCAACACCCGCTAGGGTCCAAGGAAGGGGGAATACGGTAGATGAAGGTCGAGGTGCTTTTCAAGAGCCACCGCTACGAGGAGTTCGATTCGTCCACGCAGACGTGCTCGGAGCCGTATCGCGGCAAGGGGCTGAACGTCCTCACCGACTGGAACCTCTATCTCGGCTCCCTTGAGGAGAACGGCATCATCCTCGTGCAGCACTGGTATGACGGGAACCCGGCATCCTCCCAAGGCAAGGTGACCTTGGAGGGGGTCGAGGTTCCCGCCTCCGTGCGCAAGGTCGGGTGCGCCATGCTGCTCGTCTCCCCTGACGAGCTGGACGAAATCGTGTGGCTCAAGAAGGACGGCGAGAAGCTACTTTGGCGCGAGGGCGAAGACCTCATCAACGGAGAGCGCTTCTTCGCGCAGGAGCAGCTTTGCTACTCCGATGAGACCACCAAGTCCATCAACCGCCGCGCCGTGGCGGTCTACGATTACCTCGCGAACGCCCATCCGACATGGGACGAGGAGGAGGTGGCCGAGAGCATGGGCTACACCGCATCGGCCATCCGCCGCATCCGAGATGCGGAGCTATGCCAAGACCCCGAGTTCATCGAGGTCGAGGACGAAGATGACACCGAGGAGGCCGACGTGGATGCCGAGGGCGGTATCGGCGGCTACAACTTCGGTTAGAGATAGCAATCAGGCAAACCACCAAGCAATCAAGAAAGGAGTCTTTCATGGAACGAATCTTCTGCAAGATTAAACGCGTGAAGCGCAAGCTCGATGGCAAGCGCATCACCGCCAAAGTCATGTCAGCCGTGCTCATCGCCAGCTCCATGCTCAACGCGTTCGCGCCCGTCGCGGCATACGCAGCCGAGCCGGAGCTTGCGACCGTCTCGCTCTCCGAGACCCAGCATGGCAAGCTCTCCTTCGACGGCACCGAGGACATGACTCTGGCCGTCGAGGTCGGCACCGATGTCACGGTGAACGTCACCCCGGATGAGGGGTACTTCTCCGACGGCATCACCGTGTTCAAGGGTGAGGAAGACGGCACCGCCGTCGATGTCAAAGAGGGCAAGGCCACCTTCACCGTCGAGGGAGACACCATCGTCACCTCCACCTTCTACGCGAATGGAACTCCCGGCTCAGCGCCCTTTAAGGCCGTCGATGTCGATGAGGGCAAGGCATTCACCAGCATCGAGGGCTTCATCCGCGAACATGCAGATGCCCAGTACGTCGGCGAGGGCGATGAGCTGACCCGCGCGGACGTGCTCACCGTCACCACCTCCGTGGTCGATGGCGGCAAACTCCCCGACGCGACTCTCGACAAGCTCTGGGCTGATGAGGACGGTGACGGCTTCTCCGAGCATTGGGATGCGCTTCTCTCCCAACCGGTCTCCCACGCCGTGCTCTTCGAGGTTGACCCGGATGCCGACTACTACGTCGGTTGGGCCGGTGCCGACATCTCAGGCGCAAAACTCACCGACTGGGGCGCTTCCGAGAACAACGCCGACGCGAAGATGCGCGAGGGTTTCATCGTGGACGAGGCCACCGGCCTCGTATATGTGCCCAAGTCCTACACCGAACTGAACGACAAGGGCGAGCCGATGGTGGCCTCCTCTCGAATCCAGCTCGTCTATACCGTCGAGAATGAGTCCGCCGAGGCGGCTTTCGATTTCAACAGCACCGTCAACGACGTGCGCGGCGACGTGGCCGGTAAGGGCAAGGTATCCCTTCCCGTGACCGCCGCGTCTACCAAGGTCACCCTAGCGACCGACGATGTGGCGCTTGAATCCCTGACCGGGCGCACCATCGACAGCGTTACGGTCAACGGCATCGAGTACACGCCCGACATGGGAATGTGGCAGTACGATGCGGATACCGGTTCGCTTGAGTTCGCCATGGCCCCGGCGGGCATCCACGCCATGAACGTGAAGATGTCCGACAACTTCGGCAAGGGGGTCGCCAGCTTCTTCCGCATGCCCGAACCCCGCATGTCAGTGAACAACATCGGCACGTGGGAGTTCAAGAGCGCCCCTTGGGCCGGTCAGACATTCATCACCCGTGGAAAGAACGCCTACACCGGGCGCAACGTTCCCGGATACACGCTTCCGGCAGTCGAGAACCCCGGCGGCGGTAGGTACGAGAACAAGACAATCAATCAGGCCATGGGTTGGCAGGGCGTCGATGTCTCCCGCCTCCAAGCGGGCAACTACTCCATCGAGCGCACCGCTGAGATTTACGCCCAAGACAACGGAACGGTAAAAATCAACACGCCCGCTAAGCTGGCGCTCACCTGCGGCCATGTCGGCGTGAACCCGAGTTTCGGCTATGACCCGAACTACAACGAGCCAGCCGCCTCCGAAGACCAATACGGCCAGCACGTCCGCGTCTTCTCTGTATCCGGTAACGAGGCGATTGTTGGTGTGACAGTTCCCACATCCCATACTCAGGCGGGAGCGGGATTCTTCCGCATCGGATGGCGTGTTCTCGCCGGTCACATCAACCTGCACAAGACCAGCGCCAACCCCGACATCACCAATGGCAACGACTGCTACTCCCTTGAGGGGGCGGAGTTCACCGTCCTCAATGCGACTGGGCAGACCATGGGCGTGCTGCGCACGAACTCCAACGGCGACACCAACACCCTTGAGCTTCCCGAGGGCACCTACACGGTGCGCGAAACCAAGCCGCCGAAGGGCTATCTGCCCGCACCCGACCAGCAGGTCACGGTCCACGGCGGACAGACCACCACGGTGCAGGTGGCAGACAAGCCCTCTGGCGACCCGATGCGCATGGTCATCGGCAAGTATGACGGCGATAAGGAGTACAACGCCAACAACTTGCCGCAGGGTTCCGCATCCCTTGAGGGCGCGGAGTTCACCATCGAGTACTTCGACACCGTGGATTACGATAATTATGATGCCCTCAAAAAAGCCGGTGTGAAGCCGACTCGTAGTTGGGTGTTCAGAACCAACGCGAATGGCTTTGCATACTTTGATAAGACTTTCTTTGTTTCAGGTGATGACTTCTATCTTTCTGAAAGCGGAAGCATTACTATGCCTCGTGGTTCCGTGGCCGCATACGAATCCAAGGCTCCGACCGGTTACAAGTTGAATCCCGAGGTGAATTTCCAGAAGATTCAGGAGAAGCCTCTTGATGGTGTCACGACCTTCAACCTTCCTGAAATCCCGGAGACGGTGATTCGCGGTGGCGTGTCCGTCCAGAAGCTCGACTCCGAGACCGGACAGACCCCGCAGGGCGGTGCTAATTTCAGCGGCATCACCTTCTCCATCATCAACGACAACCCCAACGCAGTCACGGTCGATGGCAAGAGCCACAACCCCGGTCAGACGGTGAAGACCATCGTCACTGACAAGAACGGCGTGGCGAAGACCTCTGCGGACTGCCTGCCTTACGGCAAGTACATCATCCGCGAGACGGCCACCAACGACGATTACCTCAACACCTCCAACGAGATGCGAGTGACGGTCTCTGAGGACGGTAAGATGTATTCCTTCACCGCCAAGGATGACATTGTTCGCGGTGGCGTGAAAATTACCAAGCATGACATCGAGACCGGCACCGGCGACCCGCTCGGCGGCGCGTCCCTCGACGGCACGAAGTTCGAGATTAAGACCCTCAACGAGAAGCCCGTCATCGTCTCCGGCGTGACCTATACCAAGGGTCAGGTCGTTCATGCCCTAACCATCAAGGATGGCGAAGCGAGCACCAGTGCTCATCTGCTGCCCTTCGGTCTCTACTCCATTCAGGAGGTCAAGGCCGGTGAGGGTTACCTGCTCACCGACGGCGAGCCGCATGAGTTCCGCATCGCCAAGGACGGCGTGCTGGTGAACCCCTTCGACGGCGCGTTCGAGAATCAGGTCATGCGCAGCGACCTTGAGTTCACCAAGAAGGGCGATGACGGCCAAGACCGCCTCGCCGGAGTGGCCTTCAAGCTCACCTCCAAGACCACCGGCGAGAGCCATGTGGTCGTGACGGATGAAAATGGCTACTTCTCCTCCGCCTCCTCTTGGAACAAGCACACCCATGAGACCAACGCCAACGACTGGGCGCTGGCTGCCGAGGGTGTCATCGACAGCTCCAAGCTGGATGCCACCGCAGGTGTCTGGTTCGGCGGCACCACGCCGGATGACTCCAAGGGCGCACTGCCCTACGACACCTACCTCATCGAGGAGCTTCGCTGCTCCGCCAACGAGGGCTATCAGCTCATCGAGACATCGGTCATCGTGAGCCGCGACGGCAAGGTGTACGACTTCGGCACCCTCACCGACGTGAAGGCCTCCATCACCACCAAGGCCTACGACCCGATGGATGGTGACTCGAACATCGGCATGGGTAACTTCCTCACGATTGAGGACAAGGTGGCCTACGCCAACCTCTTCCCCGGTCGCAACTACAAGCTGGTCGCGGAGCTGCACGATGCCAAGACCGGCGACCTGCTGTCCGGGGACGTGACGGAGCACACCTTCACGGCTCAGGAGCCTAGCGGTTTCGAGGTCGTTTCCATCAATGTTCCCGAGACTTATCAACATGCCGGTGAGACCATCACGGTCTACGAGAAGCTGTACGACGAGGGCGGTTCCCTCATCGCCAAGCACACCGACAAGGACGACGTGAACCAGCAGGTCACGGTCATCGCCCCTGAAATCGGCACCACCGCAGTGGATGGCGCGGACGGCGATAAGCTCGTCTCCACCGACGATGCGGCAACGGTGGTCGATACCGTCCATTACAAGAATCTCATCCCCGGGCGCAGCTACGCCCTCGTCGGTGCCCTCCTCGTGAAGAAGACCGCCGAGGATGGCGAGGTCACCGGTGAACCCCTTATGGTCGATGGCGCTCCCGTGGTGTCCTACACCACCTTCACGCCCGAGACCGCAGACGGCGATGCCGATGTGACCTTCACCTTCGACTCGCTGGCGCTCAAGGACGGCACCCAGCTCGTGGCTGCCGAAGTGCTCTTCGGCATTCCCTTGGAGCCAAGTGACCTCACCGAGCCTGATGCCGACGCGCTGCTCAAATTGATGGAGAATGCCGAAGACGTCTCCACTTTCCTCGCCAAGCACTTCGACATCGAGGATTTGGGCCAGACGGTCACCATCAAGAACCCCAAGATTGCCACCACCGCGCTGGATGGCATCGACAACGACAAGAACGTGGTCACCGACAGCGAGACGGTCATCGTGGATACCGTCGAGTACCACAACCTCGTCCCCGGCAAGGAATACACCCTCAAGGGTTCCATGCAGGTGAAGGGCGAGAAGGACGGCAAGCCCGTAGCGACGCCCCTTGAGGTGGGCGGCGAAGCCGTCACCGCAGAGACCACCTTCACCCCCGAGGCCGCACACGGCACGGTCAACGTGACCTTCGCCTTCGACTCCCGCGACCTTGAGGACGGCACCCAGCTCGTGGTGTTCGAGAACCTTGAGCGAAACGGCAATGTGCTCGTGACCCATGAGGACATCGAGGACATCAACCAGATGGTGGTCGTGACCGTCCCCGGTATCTCCACCTCCGCACGCGATGGTATCGACGGCGACAAGGATGTTGTCGTGGATGACGCGACCACGGTCATCGACACCGTGGAGTACAAGAACCTCGTCCCCGGCAAGGAGTACACCCTGAACGGCAAGCTCTATTCCAAGAGCACCGGCAAGCCCCTGATGGTGGGCGACAAGCCCGTCACGGGTCAGACCACCTTCACGCCTGAGAAGGCCGACGGCAAGGTCGAGGTGACCTTTACCTTCGACTCCCGTACCATCGCCGACAAGACGGACATCGTGGTCTTCGAGAGCCTTGTGCGCTCCGGCACCGAGCTTGCGTCCCACGCCGACATCGACGATAAGAACCAGACCGTCACCGTGACCCATCCTGAAATCGGCACCACTGCCGTGGATGGCGCGGATGGCGACAAGAACGTCATCACCGATGACACCACCGAGGTCATCGACACCGTGGAGTACACGGGACTCATCCCCGGCAAGGAGTACACCTTGAAGGGTACCCTCCATGTGAAGGTGACCGACGAGGAGGGCAACGTCACGGAGAAGGCTCTTGAGGTGGACGGCAAGCCCGTCACCGCAGAGACCACCTTCACGCCTGAGAAGGCCGACGGCAAGGTCGATGTGGTGTTCCACTTCAACTCTCTGACCATTCCCCACGACACGGAAATCGTGGCCTTCGAGTCCCTTGAGAAGAACGGCGTTGAAATCGCCGCCCATGCGGACATCAAGGACAAGGCGCAGACCGTCACGGTCAAGCACCCGTTCATCACCACCTCCGCACTGGACGGCATCGACGGCGACAAGAACATCGTCACCGATGACGAGACGGTCATCGTGGACACCGTGAAATACTCCGGCCTCATCCCCGGCAAGGAGTACACCTTGAAGGGTGCCATGCAGGTGAAGAAGTCCGATGAGGACGGCAACCTCACGGCGGAGCCTCTTGAGGTGGATGGCGAGCCGGTGACGGCTGAGACCACCTTCACGCCTGAGACCGCCAGCGGCGAGGTCGAGGTGACCTTCACCTTCGACTCCCGCACCATCGCCGACAAGACGGACATCGTGGTCTTCGAGTCCCTTGAGCGCACCGGTGTTGAAATCGCCAGCCATGCGGACATCGAGGACGGCAAGCAGACCACCACGGTCACCCGTCCGCAAATCGGCACTACCGCGCTGGACGGCCATGACGGCGACAAGAACGTCGTGACCGACGGCAAGACCACGGTCATCGACACCGTGGAGTACAAGAACGTCATCCCCGGCAAGACCTACACCTTGAAGGGCAGCCTCCATGTGAAGGTGACCGACGAGGAGGGCAACGTCACGGAGAAGGCTCTTGAGGTGGACGGCAAGCCCGTCACCGCAGAGACCACCTTCACGCCCGAGAAGAGCGACGGCAAGGTCGAGGTGACCTTCACCTTCGACTCCGCCGGCATCCCGCAGGACACCGAGATGGTCGCATTCGAGAGCCTTGAGAAGAACGGCGTCGAGCTTGTGGCCCACGCCGACATCGAGGACGGCAAGCAGACCACGACCGCCCATGTGACGGGCATCTCCACCACGGCCACCGACGGCCTCGATGGGGACAAGAACGTCATCGCGGATGCGGAGACCACCATCACCGATGAGGTGGCCTACGAGAACGCCCTGACCGGCATCGGTTACACCATGACCGGTATCCTCATGGATGCCGAGACCGGCCTTCCCATCCTCACGGGCGAGGGCAGCGAGAAGTACACCGAGGCGGATGTCGCGGCGTTCATGCAGCAGCTCCTCGACGTGCTCGGACTCTCCGCGCAGGATGAGGATGAGGGTATCGCCGACATCGTGGTCTCCGATGAGACCGCCGAGGACGGTTCGGTGAAGAAGTCCCAGACCGTGCGCGTCCATGCGGACGGCACCTTCGAGGTCATCGACACCACCTATGAGACCGATGAGGACGGCCTGACCTCCGCCACCGTGGACACCACCGGCAAGGTGGGCTACGATGCCCTGACCGATGAGCAGAAGGAAGCCGTCTCCGACGTGGCCGTGCTCAAGGACTCCGGTATCGTGCTCAACTACTCCGCCACCGGCGAGCTGCCGGTGTCCATCGACATGGATACCCTCGGCAAGTTCATCGCCGACAACGAAGACCTCATCTCCCATCTGGTCTACCAGACCGCCGAGTTCACCCCGGAGAAGTACGACGGCACCGTGACCATGGACTTCCACTTCAACGCCAACGATGTCATCGACCGCCTCGGCGGCGAGACCAAGGACATCGTGGTTTTCGAGGTTATGTCCAAGAACGCGGTCGCGGATGAGGAGGGTTCCGCCCCCGTCATCGTCGCCTCCGAATGCGACCTCGACTCCGAGGAGCAGACCGTGAACCTCGTGCCCACCGTCATCGGCACCACCGCTACGGACAAGTCCGACGGCGACCACACGCTGATGGCCGGTAAGGATGCGGTAATCACCGACCGCGTGACCTACGAGGGCCTGATTCCGGGCAAGGAATACACCCTCAAGGCGACGCTCATGGACAAGAAGACCGGCGAGATGCTGTCCATCAACGACCAGCACGTCACCGCCGAACTCAAGTTCACGCCCAACAGCCAGAACGGCACCATCGACATCGACCTCGGCAAGTTCGACGCCTCCTCCCTCGACGGCCACGACCTCGTGGTGTTCGAGGAGCTGTACAAGCAGACCGAGCAGGGCAACGAGGCCACCGAGGTTCTGGTCGCCGAGCACAAGGACATCGACGATGAGGGGCAGACGGTCACCGTGACCACCACGCCTCCCGGCGGGTTCTTCGGCAAGACCGGCGGCAACGACTTCTTCATCGTGGTCTCCATCGCGGCACTCGCCGTGCTCGCGTGCGGCTGCGCCTACTACGGCATCAAGAACCGTCGCGCCGCGAAGGCCGAGGATGCCGCAGCCGATGAAGGCGACGACACTGACAACGGGGATGTCTCGGGCGACTCCGAGGCCTAACCCACTGCACATGTTGCGGGCGCTCCGTCCATGCGAATGGGGAGCGCCCGCCCTATCCCAGAAAGGGGGACACCCATGGATGACAAGAACCGTCTGAACGACGGAGAGAAACCGCAGACCCCCGCCGACCGCGAGGCCAAGGCCAAGCGCCGCATCCTCGTCGGTATCGCGGCGGGTGCCCTGCTCGTCGTCGGTCTCATCACCGGCGGCATCTACCTGTCCGGCAGGCAGGGTGGCACGCCCACAGCTCCCGGCTCTGGCACCCCGACTAGCCAGCAGGAGCAAGTCGATGGCGAGAAGCCCTGCGAGCACGACTGGACGGTCACCTACAAGACGGTGCATCACGACGCGGTGACCCACACCGAGAACGTCCCACCGGTCTACGAGGCCAAGACCAGCTACCACACCGTGTGCAACGACTGCCAGCAGACCATCGACGGCATCGCCGATGCGCATATCAAGGACACCGGTCACTCCGGTTACTCCACCAACGTGCCCATCACCGGCGAGGTGCTGGTGAGCGAGGGCTTCACCCGCGAGGTCACCGATTCCCCGGCCTACGATGAGTCCGTGCCGGACAAGCTCGTCTGCACGCTCTGCGGCGAGGAGAAACCGGCGACTGCCGAGTAGCGACCCTCTCCTTTTCAAGACCCGGCATCCTGCAATCGGGGTGCCGGGTCTTTCTCATGGAGACGATTCAAAAGCCAGAAACGACGGATGATATGATTAGAAGCTAGGAGGTGAACAGAATTGAAGAAGAGAACGAAATCGCGCATAGCTTTCGCGGCCTCAGCTGTCTTCCTGCTGAGCGCCGCAGCGATGTTCGCCTTCCTCCTCTATTGCAGGCAGGCGGCGCATACACCGCCCTCGCCAGACGCGGCCACCGAGTCCACGGTGGAGGACGGCGATGGGTTTCCTGCGGTCGATTGGGATTACTGGCAGGACATCAACCCGGATGTCATCGGCTGGGTCACCATCCCCGGCACCACCGTGGACTCCCCCATCCTGCAAGCCCATGGAGACGCCCCCGGCTATTACCTCAAGCACGACGTGTACGGCAACTACAACCCAGCCGGTGCCATCTACCTTGATGCCGATTGCGAGGAGCTGGGGCTGTCCAGCCGCAACGCCGTCATCTTGGGGCATCATTTCTGGAACGACAAGAAGGTGGCCCCCATGGGAACCGTCGCCGATTACAAGGACGAGGACTTCGCCCGCGAGCACGCCCGCGTGCTCATCCAGACCCCGACCTCGAAGATGACCTACGAGGCGCGGTTCGCGCAGATAGTCAACGGTCGCGAGCGCAACAAGCGCATCGACTTCGAGGGTGAGGCGGACTTCCGCGCATGGTACGGCGAATCGCGTGCGAACGCCGCCATGGTGCTCGATGTTGAGACGGAACCGGGTCAGGTCATCTCGCTCGTCACCTGCTCCTATAACATCTGGGTCGATAACGAGCGCACCGTCCTCGTCACGAGTATGCAAGAAACGGCCAAGAATCAAGCCGAAAATACGCAAATCGCACCAGACGCATCCTGAGACCGTTCCAGGCGGTTTGCCATGTTGCCGGGGGCTGAACTCGACACCATCCTCCCAAGACCCCGCAGAAACGATTCTGTGGGGTCGTTTTTTCTTCAACCACCGAAAATCGGCGTCAGGTGGCCCGCCACGCGCGTTGATATAATGATGCCATCGGCTGACGCGGAAAGGACTAAAATGAAAGAGCAGAAGAAATCGAAGTCGCTTGAAATCGTGGAGAAACAGCGTGCGCTTGTGGTCGAGAAGATTATCGAGGACATGAAACGCGACGGACTCCATTGGTCGGAACCCTACATCCCCTCCCTCAGTCCCCACAACCCGGTATCCGGCACGGTGTATCAGGGCGGCAACCGCTTCCATCTCGGTTTCGTGGGCTACATGCGCGGGTTCACGGACAACCGTTGGTGCACCTTCAACCAGATTCGCGATAGCGGCTGGCACCTCAAGAAGGGGGCCAAGGCCGCGCTCATCGAGAAATGGCGCGAGTTCTCCATCAAGGAGGAGAACAAGGACACGGGTGAGAAGGAGGTCACCGGCCACTACCTGCGCTGCGTGGGCTATTGGAACGTCTTCAACGCCAGCGAGATTGAGGGCATCCCCGCCCCACCGGCACCGGAGCATGTGAGCGACCGCACCGCCGCTATCGCGGACGACCTCATCCTCTCCTCCCGGTGCCCTATCGTGGAATCCATGCGCTATCAGGGGAGCGCCGGTTACGCCCCCGGCTCCGACCGCATCCTCATCGCCCCGCGCGAGACCTTCCTATCGGATGAGACGTTCACTCGCGTACTCCTGCACGAGATGACCCATTCGACCGGACACCCCTCCGCCCTCAATCGCGGCTGCAACACTGACTTCGGAAGCCCCGAGTACGCGCAGGAGGAGCTTGTGGCCGAACTCGGCTCCCTTTTCCTCTCCGCAGACCTCGGCATCCAGAACACCGACTACGAGGGCGAGCATTACGAGAACCACGTCTCCTACCTGCAATCGTGGATGCACGCGCTGGAAGACGACCCATCATACCTGTTCAAGGCGGCGGCGAAGGCCGATAAGGCGGGCACCCTCATCATCGGGCGCTACAACGATGTCTTGGAGAAGCGCCGCGACCGCGACGTGGAACGTGCACCCGAGAAGGTGTCCCTCAAGGGCGAAGTCACAGCCATGAAGGACGCGGCGAAGAGCCATGACGGTAGAAAACAGTTGTGGAAATGGCTGAAATGTAGTATAATAGTAGTGTAGAAAACTATCAACATTAGAAGTAGAAAGGCACTATAAGCGAGGTGAAGGAGGATGAAATATATGCCGAAAGTGATTGAACCGACTCCATGGAGCTTCACCATCGAGTTCGATGAGAACAAGGCGAAACGCAATGGGTACGACATCGAAACACTCTACGATTACACGGACAGGAACCTCTCTCGGTACGGATGTATCCGCATCGCTCAAGGGACTTGGAAGGCGACTGACGGCGATGAGGTCGAGTCGCAGTGCCTCGCGTTGTCACTGTTGTCCAGAACCGGATGGGTCATGCGTAATATCAAGTCCATGACCGCTTTTGAGGACGACTGCGATGAGCAGGTTGACTACCTTGATGTCTTGCGCCGCAACAATCCAGAGCGCTTATACGCATGACGGCGATGATGTACCATGTCGCACAAACGCAAGGCATTCAATTTCGATTTGGATAACGAGAAGCTAGAGGAGTTATATCCATCTCCTTCTGGTAGCACCACGAGTTACAACAACGCATGGTCGAAAATCAAGGCTTTCATGGAGGCCAACGGATTCGAGCATTCCCAGTATTCGGGATACGAATCTATCCATGGAATGTCCTATGCCGACGCATTCTCGGTTTTGGAGAGACTGCAAGCGACGTTCCCATGGTTCAGGGAATGCGCCCAAGCTGCAACCCTCACCGAAATCGGCAAGCGCCATGATGTCCTTGAGCACCTTGACCATATCAATGATGAGGTGGAACTTCCAGATGAGCCTGAACCTCATGCAACCCTTCAATCTGAGATGAAGGCCATGAGGAAAGCAGCAAGAGCATTAGAGAATAACACCGGGCAAAATCGAGAAGCACCGGTAAAGAATAACGAACGATAAGTACTAAGCGAGGTGAGGAAAGGTGAAATACGAGATTCTTGACGGACGTTACAAAGTTCCCGTACTGACCAAAGAATGGAAAGCGATGTGGTTCGTACTTGGAATGTTCTTTCAATATATCGCGGTAATCTATGCCCTCATCTTCTATCGTCTGAAATATCGAAATCTTCCGACGGTCGCAAAAGTCGCAACCAAATGGTCTGCCATCGGTTCATGGCTCATGTTCGGAGTCGTAATTTGTGGATACTATATCTTCGCCTTGTGCCATTGAGGGCATTCAACTAGATACGTCTTTCGTTCGGGTTTCCATATGACCTGCATGAAGCCCCGGTATAAACCGGGGCTTTTCCTTTGCATGAAATCGGCGCGGAGCCGTTGTCAACGGGAGCGTGGAATACCGGAGCCTTGGCGAGGATATGCCGCGAAAGCCCGTTTACAGAAGGCTCACGGGGAATCCTCTCGGTGAAGGAAAGGAGGCCTCCTGCTTTCCCTGCTCTCCGGCGAGGATGGGTTCGGGTGAAACCCGAGATACGGGTCAAGGGACGCGTCCCTTGCGGGGTTCGGGATGGAATCCCGAAATGAAGGACATTGCTTCTGTGAAAACTGATATATGACAAAGCCCCTGACAATCAGAGTCAGGGGCTTTTCTATACGAACATATCTGTATGCTCTATTTGGTGGCGGGACATCCAGAACACTTGTAACCAGTAGTCACCGTCTCATCCCAAGCATTGCTTACGAGAATCTGTTCATCCCATGCTGGTGAAGTCTCGATATATTTATTGCTATGCGATACGCAACTGCCTCCATTGAGAAAAGATTGTTCCATATGCCCTGCTACGTTACCTGTAATGTCCGCACCGCACTGATTGCAAATATCTCGACATTCAACCACCGCATCATGATGAATTGTCTTGTACTGCGCATCGTGATGCACAACCGTTGTCTGGGGAAGCCAATTATGAGTGTGCTGCGGCTTGCTCCCGCCGCCACCATTGCTTGACCCACCGTTGGAGCCGGAGTTCCCTCCATTGACAGCGTTATCGCCATTACCGCCGGTCTCGGGCTTGGACGCACCTGCGTTCCCGCCTGACGCCTCCTCGGCCTTCTGGCCCTCCTCATCGACCTTGTCCTTGTCGGCGTTCGGGTTTGCCTTGGCGTTCTCCTTGACCAGCTCGATGACCTTGGTGCCGTTCGCGCCGGTCAGGGTCCCGTCGCCCTTCTTCACGGCATCGCCGACGGACTTCACGATGGCGTTGAGCGCATCCGCGTCGGCCTTGTCAGGCGCGATGGGCTTGAACTCGAAGGGCAGCTCATCCCCCGCGTCCTTCCCATCCTTTTCCTCGACCTCGGACTTCACCTTGGCGGTCTTGGGGACCTCGTAGGTGGAGCCGTCCTTGTCCACGGGGCTGATGAAGGAGACCTCGTACTCGCCCTCTGCTGGCACGTCGAGCGCGTGCGGCTCGTTCGCGTCGTAGGCGTGGTAGTAGTCCACCTTCTCTTCCTTGTTCACGATGTGGGCGATGACCGGCGAGGACTCGCCCTTCACCCAGCCGTCCGCCTTGGCACCGAGCTGGATGACCTGCTGCTCCTGCTTCTCAGTCTGCTCGATGGGCGTAGGCTCCTTCGGCTCCGGCTTTTGCGAAGCCGCGTACCAGACACCGCCTCCGATGAGGGCGATTGCCAGCAGCCCGCCGAGTCCGGCCATCACGGCCTTCTTCTTGTCGAACTCATGGCCGAAGAGCACGATGATGCCCTTCTTCCCATCCTCATCCCCCTCGGTGGGGACGTGCGGCATCTGCTGCGTGCCCATCTCCTGCTTATCCTTATCGAAATCCTTCTTGTCTTCCATGACCAATCTTCCTTTCAATCCCGCGCCGCGAGCGCGGCGCATTCTTCAATTTGAACCTATATGTATGCTCCCGCATCATCCGCACAAGGCGAAATCATGCGCATCTTCGAGCCTGCGTGTCACGAGAACATCTGCCAGACGATGTGAACCAAGATGAACAGCACGAGCATGAGCGCCGTCCACTTGAGGAAATGGAACATGCGGTCAGGCAGGGTGACCATTGCAAGGCGCTCGATGCGCCGCTTTGACTCCAAGACCATCGTGTCGATGGCCTTCTTGCTGCGCTGCGTCGCCTCGTCTATATTGCGAAGAGTTATCTCCTGCGCTTTCTCCTGCGCCTTGTTCACGCCATTGAGCGCGGCCTGCTCTGCGGAATGGGTCTCGTCCTTGGCGCTGTTGTACAACTCCTCGACCCTATCAACCAGATTGCGCATCTCATAGAGCGTCTGGTCCATCTTCTTCACGGCCTGATTGACCTCGGCCCTCTGGGCATCCACGCTCTCCTTGAGCTTCTTCACGGAACCGGAGAGCCTTCGGTAATCGCTGAGGTCATCGGCCTTCTCCTCGTTCTCGCCAACCAGCTTGCGGCCTGCGGCACGCATCTCACGCGCCTCCTCGCTGAGGTTCCTGACTCCGCTGATGTGCGTCTCGACGCGCTCGTCATCGCGTTCCATATCCTCCCCTTGTCCTAGAGATTCCTTGAGGTGCTTCGCGCTATATGCCATGCCGTCGCGCCCCCTTCTCGCCCACCAGTCTGGTGCGGGTGTGGAAATCATCGCCTATGAGACCGGTTCGCATGAAGTTCTGCAAGGCATCGGCCACGGTGATGGCGGTCTGGCCGTCATCACATTGGGCCACGCAACACCAGTTGCCCGGTCGGTGCTCCAATGCGTGGGCGCGGCGCACCTCCACGACCCACTTCTCCGTCGCCTGTTCCTTACTCATAGAACTCCTCCTGCTCGTGATAATCCTCGCAACTGATATATTCCGGGCAGTTGGAAGGGTCGATGCGGCATCCATCCAAATCGGTGTATTCGCATCCCAGATTTCTGCCGAGCCAATGGGCGCAATCCACCTCCCTGCATTCTTTGTCAGCCATTCGTTCTCCTTTCCATGCAATAGTATTATACCATACTATATCAATAGTAAACTACTTTTCTCCAATTTTACCCATCTCCGACCGAAGCTCGAAGATGTTCGCCAAGATGAAGGCGATGCCGAAGTGGGTCATGGCATCCGACCCATCGGGTCCGCCGCTGAGCCACCGAGCTATCGCGATGAGTGCCCAGATGGCGGCTATCGCGTACCAGAGGATGCTTTGGATGTGGTCGCCGTCCACCTTACTCATCGGTGCGGACCTCCCCGTTCTTCCTCATCTTATGACGCATCACCTGTATGGCACGCACGCTCCTGCCGGTCATGCGGGAGATTTCCCTATCGGGAATGTCGTGTTCCATAACCAGCCTCCTCTCCCAATCCCGCCACCTCGTGTGGCGGACCTCATCGTCACCGGGGCACAGGGCGTAGTTCCTCTTCCGTTGTCGGTTGCGGTACTCCCTTGCCCTCTCGCTGTCCGCGAAGTTCTTCAATGTCTTCGGCATCTATGAATCCTCCAACATCTTCAACGCGTTAGGTATCCGTTCCATGACCTGCTGAACCGTACCCGCCATCACCTCCTTATCAATGGACGCGGCAGTTCCATCGCTGTATCAACTCGGGTACGAACTCGTCGGTCATCTCAGCACCGCAATGGATGCAGGTGATGCCGAACAGAGGTGGCGACTTGCGCGTCGCCGGTCTGACCTCGCCGAGCATGGGTTCACTCCCGCAAAAGGGGCAGGGCTTCAAGATGTACTCGCTCATATCCTCCACCTCCTATCGTCAGTTGACATTGAACTGGTACTCTCCCCAGCTGCCCTCCGGCACATGGATGCGCGTCTGATGCTCGACCTCCCGACACTCGCCCTTCATATCGAAAGCGAAGAATGGCGAACGCGTGACATCATAGTTGCGCACCACATCGACCTCCTCGACGCGGGCATCCTCCTCAGTCGAGTCAAATATCAACTTCACCTCATCGACTTTATAACGCCTCTTCCCGTACCCGCCATCTCCATCAGAAACCATCAACGTGTAGTAATCGTCCTCATTGATTTCACCGCTCACCCCGCCGGTGCCCATGAACGAATGACCGCCGATATGACCTGAGATGTAGCTGTTCCCGTCGAGCGACGCAATCTGAACCGACTCCTCGACCTCGACCGATTCATCCCTCAACTCGAAGCTCTCGGTCACGGAACCCGTCAAAATGAACAAGACCGGCACAGCGGCGATAAGACAGGAGAAGTACCATGAGCCATTCCCCGCCCTTCTCGCATCATCGGATGCGTAATGACGCGCATCGTATGTAGATTCATATACGCATGCGAGTACGATGGCAATAAAGCCCAACACCACCACGGATGCGAACATCCAGTCCGGCTCTCTCATCTTTCATCCCCTGTTCGTCTTCTCGGTACCAAATGTCCTTTTTGGTGCCCTATTGTTGAACTTCGCGAGTGTCGCCTTGGCTTCCATTTCCAGCTCCTCGAGACTTCTCTCAATCGACGTCTTATTCTGTTCCTTTTCCGCCTCGATTTCGACGATTTCTGCATCGCTTATGAAGAAGTGGCTCAGGATGTCATCTCGAATCGACGGGGGCATATCGTCGAAGGTCTCCTCCTTGAACCGCACCAATGTCAGCGCTCCCGCAAACACCGATGTCAGCGCAACCGAGTCCATCACGTTGCGAAGCGGGCGCGGTACCTCCTCCACCAATTGCGGCATACTTATATGCAACACCATGTAGGCTGTCGCAAAGGCGACGCAGAACAGTGCCCTCCGCGCGGTCGCTCTACTTCTCTCACCCTCTTTCTCGTAAAACCAGCGCCGCGCCGCCACCCAATCGCATCGGTCAATCGCCGCCTTGTACCCGTACAGGCACATATACGCCCGGAACGCCTCGGCGCGTTCATCGCTGTATGCAAGCTCAACCACGACCTACTCCTCTTTCATCAAATTCCAGTATCGGAAAGGCTCGCGCCACATCTTCATGACCACGGCTCCGATTGCCCTGTCCGGGCACACCTCAGCGAACAGCCGCTTCGACGGCCTCACCCCGTCCCGCTCCCACAACTTCCTCAGAACCCCCATGGTGACGAGCACCGCATCCAGGGCATCGTCTGGCGTGAGGAAGTAATCTTTGCCGTAAAGGGTCTCCCCATAGATGAAAATGGTGCCGGTGGAGGCTTCACGAATCACCTTGTTCATGATGACCATTGTGGCATGTGCCCACGCTTTGCGTCTGCGCTTCTCGATGATGTTCATTGTGCCTCCGCCCTAATACATGAGGAACGAGCCGCACTTCGGGCAGAAGGTCGCCACGTCCTCGGCCAAGATGTCGAACTGCGGTTCCGTCACCTCATCCAAATCGGTCATGTCCTGCGCGATGACACCCGCCCAGCCGCAGTGCGAACACCAGATGCCATCGACCGGGTTGGCCGAGGACTTGTTAGCGGAGTTCACGCGCGGCACGTACCTGCGTCTCTTGAAGCGCGAGGATTCGTGGCTGACCTCGATGTGCTCGGGCCACTCATCCTCGCGCCAATTACCGGGAAGAATCTCGTTCAGATACATCAACGCCCCTCTCATGGTCGTGTGTGTTGCTACTATTGTAGCATACCATAAACCTACCAATGTGGAGATGTTGGGCATCTTCACGGGGCCGCTACTTAACGCACGTCCGGTCGCTCATGCCCGCGCTCATCCTTGCCCATGGACGGTGCTTCGCGGCGCGGCTGGGTACCGGACCCGCTCGTGCCTCCGCCCTTCTTGGGCTTGCGTGCATAGGGAACCTCGGAAGCCATCTCGACGCGCAGCTCGTCGGCACCGCGACGATATGCGAGCCACAGGCGCTTCACCTCGGGGTCGTCCATGACCTCCTTGGGCGGGCGCTTGAGTTCGAGCTTCGGGAACGCGGCGAGGGCAGTGCCCTCCAAGCCATGCGCCTTCTTGCGGTAATCGAGGTAGGTCTTCCTCATGTCCTCTAGGTAGGCATCGCGGATGCCGGTGACGCGCTGGCGCTCGGCTTCGACTGCCGCTCGGGCCTCGGCGATTTCCGCGCCCTTGGCCTCGATGTCCGCTTCCACGTTCTGCAAGAACCGCTCCTCAAGGCCGTTCGCGTTCAGGTCGGCATCGAGCTTCGCGAGGGAGAAGGAGTATTTGGAGTTGTCGGTGTCGGTGACGTAGAGCCTGCCCTTGCGGAACTGGGTGTCAACGCCCCAGCCCTCAAGCATCTCACGGTACTCGTAGATGTTCTCGGCCTTGTCGGCTGCGAGACGGCACAGCTCGCGCAGGTTCATCTTGTAGGACTCTCCCCCGCGCCCCTCAATCTCCTTCTCCACCTTCGACGGTTGCTTCTTATGGACGGAGGAATTGCGCTCATCGCGCTCCACCTGCTTCAAGCCCCATGCCTTGTCCATCTTGCGGATGCGGGAGGCACGTTCGACCTTGGCCGACTTGCTGAGGCCTTCGGCGAGACGCTTCCCCGTTGAGAGGTCGCTGCGGTTGATGACCATATGGACTGCGTAACGATGGGTCTTATCCTCTTTGCAGTATTCGTTATGTAATGCAAGAACCACCTGTTGATTGGGGTAATGCCTCCGCACGTACTCCTTCGCGTATCTCATGCAGTCCTCCGGCGTGAGCTTGCCGCCGTTGATGTCGCATTCATCCGGGAGGAAGGCGAGAATCTGATGGTACATAATCGTGTTCTTGGCCTGCACTAGCTCACCGGTCTTCTTGTCGCGGACGCGGCGTGCCGCCTTATCATGCCCGAAGGCTTTTCTGGTCTCCTCCATGAAGGTCGCCCAACGGTTGAGGTTCTTGCAATCCTCCATGTTCTGCGAATCGCGGAGGAGAACCTTCTTGTCATCGTTGATGTAGGCGCGGAGGTTGCGCTGATGTCCCTTCTCCGTGACGGCACGCTGTTTGATGATAGTCATTGGTCATTCCTCCTTCCTACACGCTTCGCGTTTCCCTGCCTCAATTCCCCGCACATCAAAGTGAAACCCCTTCACGGGAAAACCCTCTCTAATCGCGCTAGTTATATAGGCAGCTTTGCATCCAATGGAGATTGCCGCATCGTCTGCACTTTCAAACAGTTCTCCGGTCTCAAGGCAGACAATAGGTTTACTTCTCTTATATCCGCCGCGCTTATGTTCAAAGAGTAGGTCATCCGGCTTCGGTTCATCCGCATAGTAGTAATGCAATCCATGAATGGAATATCCCTTATTCAGCGCTCTCCATAATCTCCTGCCATCACATCCCAGTGACTTCTCCACAGCATTCACGCTATCGAAGTGCTCTGATGTCTCAAGGCAAATAACCGGTCTCTTTTTTCCCCGTCCTCTCCTATCACTCGCGATAAAGAAAGACTTTTCCGGTTTCTCCTCACCTGCAAAATAGAAATGCAGTCCATTTGCCGTGACCCCAATCTTAGCTGCCCGTGAAATACACTGATATGAGATACCGACTGCATCCGCCGCTTCTCTAAGGCTATTGAATGATTCACCTGTCTCCAAGCAGACAACGGATTTTTTATTCACTGGCATCTTGCTCATTGCCGACCTCCTTCGTTGTATATCTCGGCGGTTGCTTCGCGTGAATCTGCGAGTTTGCCGCGCCGTTCCTCACTTGACGCAACCCCCAGCTCATATCCATCGCGCGGATTCTGTTAGCGTGCATCTTCGCCACGGCATCAGCGCGACCCTCGTTCATGCGCTTGCCGTTCGACAAATCGCTGCGGTTGATGAGGAGATGGACGACATAGTTCTCGATGCCGTCAGACACATAACGGTATTTGAGGACCGCGTAGACGACTTCATGAGTCGGGTAGTACTTCTCGATGTACTCCTTGGCGTAGGCCATGCAATCCTCCGGCGTGAGCTTCCCGCCGTTGATGTCACATTCATCTGGGAGGAATGCAAGAATCTGATGGTACATTATCGTGTTCTTGGCTTGCACCAGTTCGCCGGTCTTCTTATCACGGACATGGCGCGAGGGCTTGTCATGCCCGAACATCCTGCGTGTGCCTTCCATGAGGGAATCCCATTTGCGCCAAGACGCGGAGCCGCCGTTTATCGACGGCAAGAACTGCTCATCGCGAATCAGTATACGCTCGTCCTCGTTCATAAGTTTTCGCATGTCACCGCGCGTCGAGTTCGTGATTGCCCACTGCCGGATGATGGTCATCGGTAACTCACTCTCTTTAATCAAACGTATAGGTGTCTTTCCAATCCTGATACTGCTCTTCGGTTATCTCATTCTTTTTCAATTTGAGAGACATCTGAAACCACTTATCCATCGCCTCTTCCATCTTCTTGCTACCTGCTACGACCTCTCCATAGCAATTTATAACAATGCCAAATTGGTCTTCTGCCCTGAACAGCGCGTGAAGCAACTCAAGTTCAGTCGTAATATTACACGTGTCGAAACATTCAAGCGGAACGGCGAGTGCTTTGGCAATCCTCGCTATGCCATCTGCCTTGGGATAACGAGCACCAAGCTCATAGCTTCTCAGCGAAGATTCGCTGAGACCGCTTAGTTGTGCCAACTCCTTTTGGGTGAGGTTACGCCTCTTCCGCAGAGTCCTGATACTCCTCCCCATCGCCAGCGCCCTGTCTTTATGAGTCCCCATCTTCAATCTCCTCTTCCATATCGTCACTCAACCCCAAATTGACTACGACGTTTCCTTTCCGTGCCTCCTCTGCTATCGAGGACAGCGCCGCTTGAGTTTTCGCAAACACATCCCTCTCGTTGTCTAATATCGGGATGACATGGCTCTCGTTGAACGCATCAAGCCCGTAGGTGTTGCAAAACTTCATAAGCTGATTCAGGTTCACGCCGTGCTTGTGCAACTCGAAGAGCGTCTTGCCGAGAACCGAGGTGTCGATGACGTTGATGGTCAGGTTGTCCGAGTGGATGAGCGAGCTGCGCACGAAATCGGAAACGGTGAGGCCGACTTTCTTGGCTTTGCGTTTCAGGATTCGCCTCTCCTTGTCTGTCACTCGGACTTTCAGCCATATCTCTCTATTCTCCAATCACTTGTCCTCACTTTCATGAATCAGAACTTGTAAAACGGTGCCGCCGCCGTTTCCAAGTTCTGGGATTGCGAAAAGCCGCCTTTTCGCCAGTTGGAGAACGGTGGTCTGGTGCCTGTCTTTAGGTACCTGAGTATCGGTCGAGAACCCCCTTTCGGGTAGGCTCCTAAAGCCGTCCGAAAGCAAGATAGAAGGGTGGTTCAAATGCGGTTTTACCGCGTTTGTGGCCACACTTCTCACATCTTGCAACTCGAAGAGCGACCTTGGTCGGTGAGCACTGCTATTGTAGCAGTGCGAGAGCCTTCCCGGACGGGAAATAGGGGTGCCGCCGCCCCTATTTTCTGGCCGGGAAGGCGGTGTCTCCCGGAGCTTGCGGAGGGAGACAGAAAGGTGGGGTGCCGCCGCCCCACCTTTCTCAAATTCGCGAAACGCAGACAGATAATTTGGTTTTTCCCGACTTGGCAGTCATGTATTTTCAGACGCTCGCGAACGGATGAATGCCCTACGCCTCGGCATGAGAACGCCACTCCGCGAACCGACAATCGTGTGATTCTCAAAATCGGTCGCGCCGTTTTCTGGATGGCGGCGAACCGGAATCTGCGAAGGGCAGTAATGCGAAGCGGCGTGTCTCAGAAAGTGATAATCAGAATTACTTGTCGAGGGCTTCAGCGAAGACGCAGCAGCGGTAACCCGCGCTCGACATGTCGCCCTCCTTGGGCGGGTCGTTGTGCTTGTAAAGCACAGCACGCCTTCCGGGCCAGTAGTCCGTGCCGTCATCGTTCTTCTTGGCCCACAGCCATTCGGTCACCTTGCCGTATCGGAAATCTCCGATGAGCGGAGACGGAATCGTCTCGTCCTCGTCCTTCCCGAACGTGCGGTAGGTGATTTCGTATTTGTCGTAACCGGTCTTCGTGGAGACACGCTTCACGCCGACGATGGTGCAGTGAATCTTGGTCGCCATCGCCACGCGATAGGCTAGGTTGTTCTCATCCTCGGCATCGACGATTGCCCTTGCGCATAGACCTACTTCTACGGGTCTGGGTTGACGGCCCTTCTCGATGGCGGCGGTCATATAGGCCATCGGAAGAATCTCGCGATAGCGTTGGTCGGTCATCTTGTTCTTGCGCTCGTCCATATTGCGTCTCCCTTCGTCGCGGACGGCTGATATGGGAAACCGCCCACACGGGCGGCTCCATATTCCTACTTCAACTTCGCGACCAACTCGACGATTCCCTCGCGCTGTCGGCTACCGAGACCCTGCACGCGTCGGTTCTCCGCGATGCCGAGCTTGCGCATGATGTCATCGGCCTTCGCCTTGCCGATGCCGGGGATGCACATCAGGAACTCGTGGACGCGGATGCGCTTGGCGCGGTCATCTGCAAGGGCGTCGGCAAGGGAAATCTCCCCCGTCTTCACGAGTCCCTTGAACTCCGTGCGCTCGCGGCGAGCCTCTGCGGCACGCTCAAGCGCGGCCTTGCGCTGCTCGTCGGTCATCTCGGGCAGGTTGTTGTTCTCCATCTTGATACTCCTCACTCTCCGGCTAAGCCGGTCTGCTTGTTCTCAGATGCCGCCTTGCGCAATCGCCAGCGGCGGTTCGAGATGGACTTCATCGAGCGCTTGATGATTCGCGAAAGCTCTCTATCAGGAATCCTTTGGATGAGAACCAACTTATCCTCGTCTTCCGTCCACTTTCGCCGCTCGTACTTGAAGGCAGTCTGGGCGTAGTAACGCTTGTGCTCGGCGCGTTTGCGGTCATGCCGCTCCGATGCACTCAGGCTACCTCTCATCTATGCCGTCCACATCTTGACCTCGACCACGTTGGTGGCGCAGTTGAACATGCGTCGGTCCATCTTGCCGTCGGGCATCTGGTATGTGCCCATGTACGTCGCCCCATGAGTCGGGCCGTAGAGCTTCCCGCGTCCGCCCTGTTGGTTGAATATGGGCTTATCGGGCTTCGACATCCGTCTCCTCCTTCACCTCGACCGCGACGCCCTCCTCGGCGGGCACGAGCCATGTGCGCCACTTGGAGACGACCACGCCCCCCTCGCGATAGGACGCGCGGAAGTTGCAGACGACGCATGTGCGCCCATCGCCCCCGCGTGCTACGCCGATGACCGTACCCAGACCGAACTTCTGGGAGAGGATTCGACCCCCGATGTGATAGCGGTTCCCGTAGGCATCGCGGGGGAGCGCATGGATGTACTTGTACACCCCGATTCGCTTTCCCATCGCGCACCGCCTACGCGAACTCGGCTTCGAGGAGGCGGTTGATGAGGACGGTCATATTCTCACCCGTCTCCACCTTGTGATATTGGAGCCTCGTGTGCATGGACTTCGGGATGCGGACGTTGATGCACACCAGCTCATCGACCTCCGGCTGCGCGTGCTGGATGGAGGCCTGCTGGCGCTTGGACTTCTTCGCGGAGGCCATGAAGGCGTTGCTGTTGTTAGACATACTTTTTCTCCTTCTCGTTGATGATGGAATCTGCCAGCTCCTCAAGAGCCGGGATGACGTGGCTGTGCGGACTGTGCTCCGCGACCGACTTGCCCTCGGCTGCGGCCTGCGAGAGCGCGACCGCGCGGGGCACCTTCGCGATGACCGGAACCTGCTCTGACTCAAGGAACTCCACGAGCTGCTTGTCGAGCTTGCCGAACGCGTAGAAGTTGTTGACCACGAGACGTATCGTCGCGTCCGTACCGGAGTCCTTGGCGATTTGGTAGGTGCGCATGGTCGGCTCCACATCGCGCGTGCTCGGGAGCATGGGGATGAGGATGACATCGGCGGCGCGGCACCAATCGCCCATGCCGTCGTTCAGGACGCCCGCCGTATCGACAATCTGGTAATCGCAGGACTCGGCGTAGTCCGGGTCATCGCAGACCTCGTGGACGGAGCCGCCCTGCGGGTCGGTGGAGACGAACGCCACCGTGGAGCCTCGGCGCTCAAGCGCGAACGCCAGCTCGTCGGCGAGGGTGGTCTTGCCGACACCGCCCTTCTGGTTGAGGAACAGAATCGTGAACATATACATCAGTCCTTTCTCGTCTTGATTCATGAGTTGCTTAATCCATGAGTTGCTTAATCCACGAGGCCGCTCTTGCGGTATTCCAAGCAAAGGGCGCGAACCGTCACGGCATAGAGGGTGAGAAGCAGGGTGAAGCCTACCGAAACCATGACCACGCCGGTGGTGTTCAAACCGACGTAACAACCGAGTGCCAAGGCGACGATGACCGCTAAGGGGACTGCCGCTGCAACCGCGATGGTCAATCCAACCCCTTTTCTGCCAAAGCCTTTGCACGGACGTTCGCGATGAAGGCCCTTCGAGGCCATCGGCATCACTTCCCTTCCGATTCGTCGGGACCGTACCCGTCTGAGACTGCGGCCATACAGCAGAACGCATAGGAGAACAGGAGCATGAGCGCCACAGCCGCCACGGCACCGAAAGCCCATCGCGGACCTCCCAGCGACCATGCCAGCGCGGCTATGGCGATGAACTCCACGGCGAAGATGAGCGGGACCATATAGCGCATGATGCACATCGCGACCTTATCCGACCTTGCCATCCGGCACCTCCATCAACCTAGGAACGATGCGAGGAGGAACATGACGGCCATAATCGACAGGAAGCCGATTTGCAGCGCCCTCTTGCGAGTCATCTTCCTCCTCGCGAAGATGTACGTGGAATCGTGGGAGATGCTGGCGGCGGCGAGGATGACCGCCAGCATCAGGAAACCCCAGCCGATTGCGAACACGACCGGTCTCCTCTCGAACCCTAGAACGGGATGTCCTCGTCATAGAGGTCGAGTTCAGGAGCGGGCGCATCGCCGGTCTGCTCGCGCTTGCCGCCGCTGAACTCAAGCTGGTCAACGATGACGCTCAGCTCATGGCGCTTCTCATCGTCCTTGGTCCACTGCGAGTAGCGCAGCTTGCCGTCGATGGTGACCTTGGTGCCCTTGAGGAGGTACTTGGACAGCTTCTCGGCGCGGGTGCCGAACAGGGAGCACTTGACGAACACGGGGGCATCGACGTACTCGCCCTCGGCGTTCTTGCGCTTCTCATTGACCGCGACGGTGAACCCTGCGACTGCGAGGCCGCTGGCGGTGGCGCGCATCTCCACGTCGCGCGTCAGGTTGCCCTCGATGATGACTCGGTTGATTGCCATGTCTGAATCCAATCTACTCGGATGTGACTACCTGCCTTTTCGGCACTACCAATATAGCAAACTACAATGCCAGTATAATTGAAATGTAGTAACCTCCATATCTTCTACACGCGGCGAACCCGCCACATGCCAAGGAGGGGCCGTCGGTCATCCGGTGCCCCTCCCATGCCGTGCCTATCGCTTTCAAAAGCTCGTGACCGAGAAGCAGTCACCATTGCCGACGGTCTTCCGCACAAGGTAATAAATCCCATCTGCGCACGTCCCCTTCGCTATGACGACATCCGAGGGCTTGACGTTCTTCCATCCGTACATTCCGCGAACCCACTTGTCGAGGAACGCCTTGGTGGGGTGGAACGAACGGCGAGCGGAATTGCGGTAGAAGTCGCGCCTCGCCCTCTCGCGCCTCTTTGCCTTCGCTCCATCCGCCTCACGGGCATCATCGACGTACCAGTCACCATCGACTTTGAAGAACACGCGCTCGCTGATGACGTTCTCAGGCTCAACCCAATCGAAGGACCCCTTCGGGGCGCGGCACTCGAACAGGATGCGCGAGTCCAGCCCCTGCAAGTTCGCGAATCGAGCGTCATCGCTCACCTCCTTCAACTCCGGGCGGCGGATGCCGACCGCGACGCGCTCGCGGCCACGGGAGAGGAAATGCACGCCCACGACATCGCTGTAACTCGAATTACACATCTCAAGGACCCAGCCGTCCTCGATGTAGCGATGCACGATGCCCGTGATGATGGCGTTCAGGTCGTTGCGCTTCATGGTGGGTTTCCTTCCCTCGCGGTTTGCGTTGCCTTAATTATAGCAACCTACAATACTACAAAAGTGGTAATACAGTATGCCACATAGACTCTCCATAAGAATAGGGGCACCCTCGCGGATGCCCCTCTTGCCACCTAGTCGAAGATGAAGCGACCATCTTGGACGTGCATCTTCTCGCCATCGAACGTGTATCGCCAGATGCGAGGGTCCTTCTCCTCGGCCTCGTCCCAGTTCTCCATGAACATAAGGACGGAACCAGCCCCGATGACGGGGGCGCAGGCCTCGAAGACGGCGCGTCCCATGTCGTCCCTGTATGCACCGTACCCGCTGTCTTCAAAGCAGACACACTCCAAGCCCCCCTCGGTCTCATCCGCCGAGAACCCAAGCCATTCGAGGATGCCGCGCGGCCCCTCCTTCTCTGCATCGAACCAGAACTCGCCGGTCTGCGTCTCCTCGTCGTAATCCCCGGCAAGCGCCTTCCTCATGCCCGCGTCAAGCGCCAGCTCGACGAACCTGCCGTAATCCTCGCGCTTGATGGAGAGGATGCCCTTCAACAGGACCGTCCTGTCCTCCCACTTAATCTTCTTCCACCAGTCGCACTTCGGCTCGAACATGTCGGTTCCTTTCTCTCGGTTGCCTGTGGCTTAATTATATCAACCTAGCATACTACAAATGTGGTGAACTACATTCCCACATACGCTCTCCACAAGACCGCCCCGCAGGGAACATGGGTCATAGGGGCTTGCCCCTATCCTTGCCCTCCCCCATCCGTCACCCATGCGAACCAACCGCCATCTCTGCAACATCGCCCTTCTTGTGACCGTCACCCCATCCTCCTCTCTCCCTGCCTTCCCACCGTCTCGATTCGCGTCGTGAGAAAAAACGACCCCGCAGAATCGCTCCTGCGGGGTCTTGAATGTCACCCATGTCCAAGATGACCTATGTCGGATGATGCCGCCTAGAATCGGCTCTCAGAGCGTCTGGCGGGAAACGGGCAGGTCATGGCATCATGCAATCGTCTTCTCACCATCATCGCCCTTGCCGAGTCGATGCGCGAGGGTCAGGCACGCGACCGAAGATGCTCCCGCGACTGCGATGAGCGGCGCGAGACCGATGCCGCCGGTCTTATCGTAACTGCCAGTCTCCTGCTTCCCGCCCTCAGACTCGACGGCGCGGATGGTCACCTGAGTGGTGTTGGCGAAAGCGGGCGCTGCGGGCACCAGCATGGGTGCCGCGATAGCCAAGGCAAGTGGGACGGCAATTACACGCGTCAGGATATGCTTACTCATTGGATACCTCCCCATGAGACGTTATCAACACCTGTCCGACTATATCATCCGATGACGTGGCAATGCTCTGTATCTCGCCCTTTTTTGCAGCTTTGACTGGGCCGACCGTCTCGCTTACCAACTCACCACTATAATTTCCGGAAACATCAATCGCCTTACAGTAAATGAAATACCCCTCATCACCACTCTGGATGTCATAAGTGCTACCTGTCGCACCCTCAATCGCTTCGTCGATTTCATTATCAACGATTCTATACGCATCCGCTTTGCGCGGAGGACCATATGAATTGGCCGGTATCATATAATAAAGACCGGGGGATAACTCATATGTATATTCACACACACTTACAATTAAATAGTCACCTTGAGTCTCCCCATAGTTTCTTACTGAGACATAAGGAACTTCAATGTCATTACTAAAAAGAGCTTGGTATTCATCGCTCACGTAAGCACCATCAGAGTTAGATACTTTAATGATGATTTTTCCAAGTTCTGGCACTTCTACGTAGAGAGCACCACCATATTGCAAATCATTAGTGGAACTTATGAGGCGCTGCACTGATTCCGTCTTCTTGCGATACCACTGATAGCTCATCTGCGCATGAGGCGGGGCACCGGTGACGTTCGCAGTGAGTGTGGAACCCACCTCGGGTGTACCCTCGATATTGATAGCGGCCTTATCAGTAAGGGTCGTGGTGTCGAAGTTGAACCCAAGGCGAAACATGTCCGTGGCTCCGTCCGCTGCACGGTCGATGAGGCTACCGTGATTGGAGCGTGAGAGTTTTGAGACGGAGAGGGTCAGCGACCCTTCGGAGCCTGCCTTGAGCTTAATGGGTGATAAGGCTGGCTCATCTTTGCCACCAGTGCGGCTCAAGGCGCGGGTTCCACCGATGTCGAGGGTGAAATCTACCGCGTTGCCCATCGAATCGGCGGTGTAGGCATCCACCACGACTGCATCGCCGGAGTTCACGATGGACAAGTCGGACGGGGCCACGACCGTTCCGTCAGCCATCATGGTGCAGGAAATCGTGGTCGGCACGGTGACGCTGATGTTAGACGTGTCCACCGAACCGTCAATCTCACCTGCCGCAAAGGCCGGGGATGCGGTGCCCAAGGCGATGGCGATGGTGGCCGCGAGGCAGGTCACGGCGCGTGCGAGGAGACCGGCCTTCTTGGTCTTTCCCATATTCCTCCTTCCTAGAAAAAAATGGCGCTACGTCGAGCGCCATCGAGATTAAGAGAACAGATGCACCGTCCATTAGGCCTTGGCGTTACCGGCGGCGAACGTCCAAGTGATGGTCGCCACGGTCTTGTCCTTGGCGATGTCCTCCTTGACGTTCTTTGCGTCACCCTGCGCTTTGAGGTTCAGGGTCGCACCAGCGGCACCGGTCGGGGCGAGGTCGTAGGAACCGGCCTTGGCCTTCGGCGCGGCGGCGTCGATGAGTGCGGAGTCCACGCCGAACTGGAAGTCCACAGCATTGTCCTCGGTAGCCTTGGAGGCGTCGGCCACGATGTTGAACGGGGACTGTTTCGCCACGGACACGCCTGAGACGTGGATGCCGAAATTGGAGCCGTTGACGATTTGCAGCGCACCGGAGGACGCGGAGGTCAGCACGCCGTCAGCGCCCATGGTGAACGGGATGACCGTCGGCACCGTCACCGTCAGGTTGGAATCGTCGGCCTTGACCGTGACGGTCGTGGTCTTGTTCGTGGCGGCGAAGGCTGCGGCAGGGGTACCGATTGCGGTGGCGAGCATCGCGGCTGCCATGATTCCTGCGAGGCCCTTCTTGAACTTAGGCATGTCATGCCCCTTTCTCCCCATCCGGGGTGTCTATCCGCTCGCGGGTCCATCCCGCGAAATCACGGCTATTCAGATGCGGTGATGATGACCTCGAAGCCGGAGGGGTTGCCGGACGGCTCGCCTTCCTCCATGGCCTGAACGGTCACGGTGGCATCACCCGTCTTCGCGCCGGTCACGTCAATCTCGTCCAGCTTCTCACCGGGCTTGAGGCCCTTGTAGGAGCCGATGACCTTCCCGTCCTGCTCCACCTCGATGAGCTGGTCGAAGCGGTTCTCCTCGACGTTGGCGACGCGCACCGCCAGCTTGGAGCCATCGGCGGAGAGGGTCGGGGTCATGTCCAGCGAGATGGTCATCATGGACTCACGCGCCTGACGGTCGAGTTCGGCCTGAATCTCCTCCTTGGTCATGTCATCGTAACCGCCCAAGGTGGCACCGCCGGTCTTGCCGCCATTGAGGGCGAGGTACGCTCCGCCCGCGCAGAGCGCGAGTAGGAGCACACCCACGGCGATGAGTGCGCGACGCTTCTTCACCACAGTGTCCGTCTGGTCTGTCATCTGCATCATCCTTCCATGTAATCAGGAGTATATCTTATATGGGCGGGCCACGGAGCCGTCGAGGCCCCATGACCCGCCGTCATCCTATGAGCGCATCACCGCGCCGTATTGCCCTTCATTTCCATCTCCCCTCGTATCGGTGCGTTGCGGTGCGAATCCGCTGCGCCTCAGTCGGCACCAAGCGCCTCTATTCCATATCATTTCGTTCGTATCACAGCGAATCATCTCAATTCCGTTGCCAGTCGCAGCGTGTCCTTTCCGTCTCATGTCATTGCCGTCATCGCCTAGCCTCTCCATCTCGCAGCCATGCTCTGCATTTCCTCTCCATTTCATTGCGTATCGCAACTTCTCTAATTCGCAGCCTCGCCGGTCTTACCCGAGGTGCCGTATCTGCGTATGTGGGTCTCGCAGCTAGTCTCGGGCTACCTCCTCCCACCCGAAGCGGCCCTTGCCGCTGTTGCGCCACTGGAACAGGCCGCGCAGGCGACCGTAGTCCAGCCACTCGCGCACGGTCTCCGCGTCCTTGGGGTTCATCACGAGGATGCTGAACTCAAGCACGGTACCGGCTGGGACGGTCTCGGATGCGGCCAGCGCCACGCGCTCGCCGGAGGCGGAGCTGGCGCGAAGCGGGCGCTCGCAGCGACCGCACTCGGCACCCTCGGGGAGCTGGAACGGGATTTTGCGCTGCTCCACGAACACGGTGCCGTCGATGACCTTCTTGAAGGCCGTCAGCTTGCTCGAACGGGTACCGGGCACGCGGCGCAGGGATGAGCAGGCGTCCTTGAAGAAGCCCTTGATTTGGTAGTCCCAGCAGAAGGGCACGCCATCCTCCGTGCGGGGGAAGCAGGTGGTCGCATCCTCCACGGCATCCATGCCCTCGATGACCTCGACCTCCTCTTCGCCGACCTCCGGCTCGGGGGCCTTCGAGGCAATCCAGTTGCCGTAAATCTCGGGGTCGCCGGGGGTCATGCCCAGAGCCTCCTCAAGCAGGGTCAGGCGCACGGCGATTCGCTCACCGATGCCCTCAAGGCGGTTCCCGTCCTTCTTCATGATACGTACCATCCTTCCATGGTCCTCGGCACCGCACCTCCGGTGCCGTTTGCTATCTACAATCATAGCAAACTACAAAACAATATTGATGGAAACATTGAGACACATAATTCCATCATGACTTGGGAGGTCCTACCCCCTCCCCTTATGGCCGAACTTCTCACGCAGGAGCCTCATGCGCCCCGTCAATGCGTTGGCGAAGACCTCCTCGGCAAGGAAGTCGTGGAAGCCGTCGCCTACATCCGTCACCCGCCTCACGCGGTAGGGCTTGACGGACAGGAAGCCCTCGCCCACGGCGACGGCCATATCCAAGGTCGGGTACGCGCCGATGGCGGACCAGCGCCACCGCTCCCCGTCCGGCACCCAGACCTCCAAGCTGTAAACGGTGTCCATGCCAGCCACGGCGACCGCCTACTCCCCAATCTCCTCGGTGATTTCACCGGCGATGCGCAGAAGCTCGCCACGGCAGTAGTCCATCTTCCGGGTGTAGGACTGCATGATGACCGAAAGCTCGGCGTTCAAGACCGCAAGCTCGTCATAGCAGTCCGCCAGTGCGCGGTGCGCGTCCCTGCGCTCGATTCCGAGGATGCCGCGCAGGCTGTCCATGGAGCGGCTGGGCAGGTCGGGCCACAGCTCCCTCGCCGCCTCCAACGTGTCGATGACATAGGGGTAGATGAAGACGCGACCGGATTTGGCGGCTGCGTTCGCCACGAACGGGATGTCGAAGGAGGCGATGTTGTGCCCAGCGAGCACCGCGTCCTCCCCGATGAAGTCGAGGAACGCGTCGAGCGCGTCGCCGATGGCGGGAGCGCCCTTGAGCATATCGTCGGTGATGCCGTTGACGCGCCCCGCCGCCTCGGGCATAGACCCCTCAATCGCCACGAGCGTCGAGAACAAGCCCTGCGGCAGGCCGTCCTTGACACCGATGGCGGCAATCTCGCAAATCTGGTCGCTATCAGGGTGCAGCCCCGTGGTCTCGATGTCGAACACGACGTAATCGTACTTGGATTCCATTCCATTCTCCCTCTCGATTGAAAAAGGGCCGCGCCACCTGCGACACGGCCCCGCAAAAGGACATCTCCGACTGTTAGTCGCGCACGACCTTCTCCAACATGACCATACCCGGCGCGTCCTCGTCAGCGCTGACGGGCACGGCGCTGAGATGCACCGAACCCTCCTTCAACGCGGCAGTGAATCCCGCGACGGCGATGTCCTCGATTTCCCCGCGCAGGGCGAAGGCGGCATCCACCCAGCCCTCACCGCGCACCCACACCGGGAACGGAGTCGCCGAGACCATGAACATGCGCAGGTCCCCATCACCGGGCAGCTCGTCGGAGTCGGTCGTGCCACCGCCCTCCCGATGGAGCGGGCAACCCTCGCAATCATCGTCACGGAACAGCTCGCAGAACAGCTCCTTGATGATGTCGGAGGCACCATCATCATCGTCATCCTCGCAACGCGCCTCCTCCTCAGCCAAGGCCGCAGCAGCCGCACGGGCGTTCGCAGCCTCCTCGGCGAGCGTGGGGCGGTGGATGGCATCAGGTTCGCGCAAAGCGTCGTTCTTGACGGTCTCCATCAGCGCGACGGCCTCGGCAATCTCCACGGGGGAGGAACAGGCGGTGAGGTTCAGCAGGTCATGGCCGCACCCGCACGTCCATTCATCCTCCTTCCGCACGACCACGGTCCTGCCGCAATCGGGGCACCAGCCCACCAGATACATCTCGTCCTTCTTGTCAGCCATATCTCAATCCTTTCCCTTGATGGCTAGATAATCTCGTCCCTCAGTATACCTTTCGGGTTCGGGTAGCAATCGCGCATCGTCCAGCGCTGGGACACGAACTCGACGCAATCCCGCATCTCCGGTAGGAGCTGCGCCACCGCCGCCTCCTTGCTCGCCGCGCGGCACACGGCGGTATCCATGCCCAGCTTGTGCTTCCGCGTGGGCACCTTGCGGCGCAGCTTGATGAAGAAGTAGTAATCCATGATGTCGTTTCCTTCCCTTCTCCTAGTAGTTCAGATGACGGACGCAGGTGTTCTCATACGCCCGAGCCATCAGCCAATCCGGCACATCCTCCCCGAAAGGCTCGTAGTAACGCGCGACCTGACCCGGACGCGCCACGAGGACGGTGACGAGCTTGCACGAATGCGCGTTGAACACGAGGACGATTCCCGTGCTCGTGAGGACATGGACCTCGCAACCGGCGCGGTGCCCGGTGTCCACGAGGCACTGGCGGACGATGTGGCCGAAACCCACCGTCTGGGCGATGCGCATAATGCGCTCATGGCGGTCGCGGTGGAAGTGCCCGCTCTCGCGGAGACGGCCAAGCTCACGGCGGAACGCGTCGAGGTTCCCGCCGACCTTGCGCTCGATGACGTGGAAGTAGCTGCCCATGGCGTGTCCTTTCCGTTGTGCCGCTATCATCATAGCAAACTACCAACCCACAAATATGGTAAAGTAGGAACCTACATATATCGCACACAACCCTTTTCATGGACACGCGGGAACGATTCGCCCATGCCAAGGAAAAGGGGGCACCCCGTGGGTGCCCCCTTCATCGACCAGCTAGGCGATTCCGTATGACTTGCAGAGGTACTGGGCGTATGCCTCGCAGAGAAAAGCCACATGTTCGCTAACACCGTCGTAGTAAGCCTGCTCGCACTCCTCCAACTTCCCCAACTGATACTCGTCAACATACCCATCTTCATCGCCATCGAGAAGCGATTCCCAATCACAGTGGTGGAAGTTCCCCGCCCAACGAAGGACGGCCTCATTCTTATCCATCCCGGGGAAGACATCGCCGCCGAAAGCCACCAACCTGCAAAGCATTATGAACTGCTGGTTCAAATCGAGCTGCGCCACGTCATCATCGCTGTACGGTGCGCGGTACTCGTGGTAGCCGTTGAAGACGTACTGCTCTATGCCGCCGTTGCAAATCTGGTAGTCCATATTGATGACGGAGCTGAGGGCGCTGACCTCGTGGAACCGGGTCGGCGTGAGCGCGGCCTTGTCGCAGGTGAGCAGCTTGTCAATCCAGTCGGTGCCCTCGTCGGTCTCCATGACGCGGCTATGCGACAGCTTGACCTTCTTGTCCAGACCCTCAAGCTCGATGCCCTTGTACTTCATGGTGGGGTTCCTTCCCTCGTGGTTGCCTGTGGCTTAATTATATCAACCTACCATGCCATAAATGTAGTAAAACACATTCCTACATATCCTCTCCATGAATAAGGGCACCCTCTCGGATGCCCACTTCCCATTTGTCAGCGCGTCACCCGGACGGTCGCGCTCCTGATGAAGTTGTTCGGGTTGAGCAGCACGGCCTCTCGCCCCTCCTCGGCGTTGTACATCTCCACGAATGGAAGCCGAACACCGGTCCTCCGCAAACTCGGCGGCACCGCGAACCCACAGACGCGGTACGGCTCGAATCCGCCCCGCACGCTCTCCAACCAGACCTCATCGCCCTCCTCGACCTCGCGCACCGGCACCTCAACCGCGTCGATGTACCTGCCGAGGCGCATCCCCTCCGGCTGGCTGTCGTCGATGTCATGGAGCATGACCGCGTGGTCGTATGAACTCTGCTCGGCATGACGGTTGAACTCACGACCGACGATGCGCCACCCTTCGATGATGTAGACACCATTGTCCCAGTTATCCGTGTCGAGCTGGTCGTAGAGACCGACCCCAACACTCAGACCGCCACCGAAGAAATTGCCGATGACTTGGCACAGACGCGCCCAGCCGTAGGGGTCGCGGTCGGGGCTGCGGAAGCCATGCAATTCGCAGTAGTGCAGGAACGCCTCGACGCTATCTCGCCCGCCGTTCCAGTGGAGGTAAATGCCCATCTTCTTGTCAGGCGTGGTGATTACCGCTCGGTTGCCCATATCCGGTTCCCTTTCTCTTGGTCTTACCGTGCCTTAATTATAGCAACCTATCATGCTATCAATGTAGCAAACTACATTCCTACACGCCCTCTCCACAAAGTCGCCCCCGCAGGGAACCCGGTCATAGGGGCTTGCCCCTATCCTTGCCCTCCTCAATCCGTCATCCATGCGAACCGCATCACCGCGCCTACTGCACCGCCCTTGCCATAGCCGTCACCCTTCTCTCCGCCCTCCTTGCCTTCCATCCACACATGAGAAAAGGGGCCGCGCCGAGCGCGACCCCTTCCGTGCAATCTGGTCACTGCTTTACAACTCGTAGCGTATCCCTATCAAGTCAAACCAGTTCGTTTCATAGCCATATCCAATCGAAACACTTTCTTGCCCCACAAATCTTTTCCATCGCATCGCCGGTCTTACCCGTAGTGCCGTATCGGTGGAATCGAGGTATCTGCGGCTATTCGTCCGCGTATCGCTCCGGGTCGTACACCTTTGAGTCGTAATAGCACATATCGGCTTCCCCTCTACTCTGCGACCTGTGTACAGGATTGATTATAACCGCCATCCGCACCTTCCATCAGCGCGTCGATGTAGCCTCGCACGCGGTCGGCAACCTGCGCGGGACACTTGATATAGACCATGCCGTCATCAGTTCGCCCCGCCTTGTTCGTGGGTGTAGGCAAAGGTGCCGTAGGCGCATCCACATCGAACAGAGCGCCTTGCGACGGCTCGTGTACCTCCTCGACTTTGGCGGCGAGGGAGTCGTAGAACTCGATGACCGACTCGTTGGCATAGAGGCGCTGGCGCTCTATCTTCGGCCAGACGGTGAGACCGTCGAAGGTGGTGCAGCGGGACAGGGCGACGTAGAGCATGCCCGCGCCGAACACCTTGGAGTGGACGGCGCAGCGCTCGAAGGTCTGACCCTGCGACTTGTGGATGGTGATGGCGAACGCGAGGCGAAGGGGAATCTGCGTGAACGCGCCCACCGTGTCGATGACAAGCTCCTGCGCGGGGTTCCCGTCATCGCCGATGATGTCGCGAACGGAGGATTTCAGCACCTTCCATTCCTTCTCGCTCACCTCGACGGGGTACTCGCAGTCATCGAACTCGACCGTGACGCAATCCACCCCGACTTCCGAGATGGTCCCCAGCGAGCCGTTCGCGAGACCGTGGTCGGGCATGTTGGCGAGCAGCATCACGCGTGCGCCCTCCACGAGACGCAGCTTGTCGTCGGTGGGCTTGTCCGAGGGCTTCACATCTCCGTAGGAGTACGCCGTGTACGTCCGCGCCCTTGCGCCCAAGCGCTCCAACTCCCCCACGCGCTCGTCGTTGATGGTGGATGCCATGCGGTTCGTGGCGCACAGCCACAGGTCATCCTCCGGTGCCCGCTTGCGGTCGGAGATGGAGCGCTCGTTGAAGTAGGCGATGCAGTCCCTATCGCCGATGCGGGCGCGGTTGAGCTGACCGATGAACTCCGGGTCGCTCTGGCGCACCACCTCGGTGAGGACATGCGGCTCGAAGCCCATGCCCTTCCATAGCGGGGACTTGAAGGCGTAGCCGTCATCATTGCCCGGCCACAGCTGCATCAGCACCTTGCGGTCATCATCGGTCACGACCGGCGGAAGCTGGAAGAAATCGCCCACGAGCACGACCTGCTTCCTGCCCGAGACGCGCTTGGCTGCGAGCACCATGTTCATGACGCGCTCGAACAGGTCGATGCGGCACATGGATACCTCGTCGATGATGATGACCTCGGCCTTGTTGAGCACCTTGCGCGTGAGCGTCTTCTTGTTCTCGTCGTGCGGGTCGAGCACGCCGAAACCCACCTGCAAGGTGCGGTGGATGGTCGTGCCGTTATGCAAGTTCTGCGCGGCTATCCCCGTCGGGGCCATGGCGAGGTAGGGAACCTCGCGCTCCTCAAGCTCCTCGATGAATGCGTTGAGCACATAGCTCTTGCCCGTACCGGCGTTACCCGACAGGAACACGTTGCGGCCAGACAGCAGGGCATCCATGGCCTCCGCCTGACCCGGCGTGAACGTGCGCTCCTCCTCTTCCATGCGACCCCTTCCAAGTCGAGATGATGCTATATGGATATGATTATATCAGACTACAAAGCAACAATGGTGCGAATCTACAATACCATGAGATGTGCACATGCCGTCTCAAGCGTCACGGCCACCGACCTCATGGACGGTTCCCTCAAGCTCACCGCGCGAGGCGTTCACTACCGTCGGCGCGACCCACTTGATTTCGAGACCGGTGGGGTTCTCCCTCGGACCAGTCCAGTACCCGTGCCAATGGCCGCGCCTGACATGGGGTGCCACATGCCGTCCGGTCTTGCCGCCATCCTGCCCCTTCGCCTCATGCTCGTAGACACGGCGAACCTCCGCGAGCTGCGGGGCAATGCGGAAACCCACGTCATGGACGGTGCAATCGGTCTGACGGCTCTTTCGGGACTGGTTCTTCTGGGGAACGTAGACCGTGCGCACATCGGCCTCCTTGGAGGAGATATAGAGAAGAGACCCCAAGATATGCTCAAGAAGATAGCTGCGTGAATGAGCCGTCATCAACAGTTCCTCATCGGTAACCTCACAAGCATATGACATGGACTCATTCGCTTTACGAACAGCATTCAGCTGCTCGGAATACCATCTTTCAAGCGAAATTCCCTCATCTATCGGAAGCTCGATTGTATCGAGCCACATCCGCATCCCGCATCGAACCTCCGCCACGTCCGAACCATAATCGTCCGTGTGCCTCATCTCGCAATGATGGGTCAAGCTATCGACGAAGAGAGTTCGCCCCTCAACCCAGCAAAAACATCCCTCGTAGTAACGCGTCACATAACAACTCGCCTCACCCCAGGTGTCAGCCATATCATCGGTTAGCAGCTGTTCATACTCATCTACCCATCTTCTCTCTATGAAGATACAGCCATATGGCAGTCGCAGCAGCGCATCCACCGGCACCTCGTCCGCCTCATCAATGCGAAGCTCATCCCAAAGCTCCTTGCCGATTCTATAAACCTGTTTGCTGTCATCCCAAGAAGACAGCAACATGCTCTCCACTTCATCCAAGTCGGCACGCCGCCTCGCCCTGTCAGCCCACACCTGCGCGGGCACCTTGCTCGCCGGTATCTTCATGTCGGTCTCCTCTCGAACCGTGAATCCTATTTGCCCTCATTATCCATCGCGTGAGCCGTCGAGACATGGCGCAGCCGTGAATCGACGGGGAGGGCGATGCCTCTGGGGAGTCCGAGGGGATGAAGTTCCCTCGTCATTCCCGACATGGGCATGTCCAATCACCCCAAGGCTCGTCAAGGTCATCTGATGATGCGAAGGTCTCGGCAATGCGGTCATGGTACGTGGCGTGGGCGAGTCCGTATATCCGCCCCAGTGCATCGCCGTCCCATGTGCGCGTGATGCGCTCGGCAACCTCCTCCTCGCAAACCCCCGTGATTGCCGCCATATCGGCGAGGGTGCATCCGGTGGCGAGGAAGGCCACGGTCATGCCTACCGATTCCGCCCGCCTCACGTAGAGCGCACCTAGGTCATCCGCCCCATCCTCTATGGGGATGCCGTGCAGACGCATCACATCCGAGAACACGGAAGCGGCGCACACGCGCTGTCCGTCATCATCAGGAAGGCTCCCGCCGTATCGCTTGAGGAAAGACCGCAGCCTGCGGGGCGTGAGGGGCTTTTTGTACCAAGGCCCCTCGCAGCCGCCCATGAGCAGCGAGGTCTCGTCCCAGAAGGGGCTTTCCACCCCGGCTTGCAGGGCGAGCCGTTCGACCGTGAGGTAACAGGCGGTAGTCCCCAAATCGCCTTCGCGCGTATCCGGCATATCCCCTCCCCGACCTCTTATCTAGGTGCTATCACATCAGACCACAATACCATCAGGATAGATTGGTATCTAACTATATGAGCCACATGCCAAAGGGCACCCTCTCGGGTGCCCCACGGTGTCACCATCCCCGGTTCTTCCGTTCGGCCCTGCGGCGCTCGCGCTCGGCGCGACGGCGGTCGAACTCCGCTTGGATGCGGCGGTCTCGAAGCATACCGGCGATGTAGAGCGAGACGGTCGCGATGACGATGCAGGCGATTCCCATGCAGAACTCGACCACCGTGCCGTCGCAATACCCGTAGACGCGGGCGCAGACAACGGCATCCTCGCAGAGGAACACACCGCTCCCGCCGAAACAGAGACCCGCGACCGTGTACTTCTCGGTCTTGTCCATCTTCCCCATGTCCCCATCCATTCAACATTGGCTTGTGCTAATAGCATTGTAGCAAACCACAATACCACATAGGTAGCAAAACAGGTATCCACATATACATCATAAAGAAGGGCACCCACTTGGATGCCCTCGCTTGGGTATATGCCCTGCCCTCACCATCGCGCGATATATACGTCTCGGTATTTGAAGAGGCCTTCCCGCCAGACCTCCTCGCCAATCTCAAACCCCCGCCCGCGCATGACCTCCAACGCTTCCCGCTTGGCATCGTCAAGACCGCCGACGAAGAGGACCGCATGGAGTCTGCCTTCATTGACGGCCTTCTCGATGTTCTTCTCGCAGCGCTCGACCATCTCCCGCCGCCAGCGGGCCTCGTAACCCTTCTCGTTCTCCTTCGCCAAGATTCTCGCCGTCCTCGCATCGAGCATAGGTGTTCCCCTCTCTTCCAGTCCCACACGGGGAAGGGGCACCGCCGAAGTGCCCCCTGATGTTTCCATATCCGGCTACTCGTTGAAACGGCAACGGGAATCTAACCAATCCGCCACCTCATGGAAGGCGTCTGCATCCACGTCCCACGGCATGACCACCCAAATCTCGGTGAAGGGGTCGTTAGCCCTCCACTGGTCCACATCCTCCGCGAACACCACATGGAGGTCCGGCCGCTCGACTCCCAGCTCCTTTGCACGTCCGCGAGCCAGCTCGACAAGCTCCGGGTAGCCCATGCCGAGGTCCGCTGCGTAGCTCCCGTCATACATGGCGGAGAGCTGGACGCAGTATCGCCCATTCCACTCGACAAGATAGCACTCCACCCCGTAGCCGTCCGACCACAGCTCGTCAAGCACGCGCCTGAGTTGCACGGGCAGGTCTTCCAAGGCGGCGTTGAGGTCACCGGTCGCGTTCGACCAGTAGCGGTGCCCCTTCGGGTACTCGCCCTTCTCCAACGTGTGCAGCATGTCATTTCCTCTCTTCTCGGTTGCCTGTGGCTCAATTATATCAATGCGGCATCCTACCAATGTGGCAAACTACATTACCACATAGCCTTTCCATGAAAAAGGGCACCCTCGCGGATGCCCCTCGGACATCCCTACTACTGCAACGCGATGCCGCATCCGGTCATCGGCTCGCCCTCGCGGTACTGGCGGTCAAGCTCCTCAAGCTCCGCCCTCCGCCACTTGCGGGCGTTCTCCGCATCCCCGAGGCATCCCGCATCCTCGTGCTCGCAGATTTCCTCAAGGTAGTAATCCTTCACCTGACGGCACTTCTGCTTGTACTCTTCCTCGCGGCTCATATCCGGTTCCTTTCTCTCGGTTGCCTGTGGCTTAATTATATCAACCTACCATGCTATCAATGTAGTAAACTACATTCCTACACGCCCTCTCCACAAAGCCGCCCCCGCAGGGAACATGGGTCATAGGGGCTTGCCCCTATCCCTGCCCTCCCCCATCCGTCACCCATGCGAACCGCATCACCGCGCCTACTGCACCGCCCTTGCCATAGCCGTCACCCTCCCTCCTCTCTCCCTGCCTTCTCATCATCCCGGCATGAAAAGACCCTCCCGTGGCATCGAGCCGCCGAGAGGGTCTTTTCCTAGCCTTTATCGGGTAATCAGTAGAGCATCGCCGTGAAGGGCAGCATCGCGATGTAGCCGATGACCGACAGCGCGATTCGGATGCCGAGGCCGATGAGCGCGAACTTGGTGCAATCCGAGCGGTACGGCGCGTCGATGTTGCACAGGGATGCCAAGATGGCGCATCCCGCGCCACCGAGCAGACCGGCGAACAGGTAGCCCGCCTTCTGGGCACCGGTCAGTCCCGTCTTCCGCGTCACGAGCACTTGGTCGTTCTGGTTCTCCATCATGTGACTCCAATCAGACAAGGGGACCGAGGGCATCAAACATCCCCCGGTCCCCACATGCAACCACCGTCAAGAAAGGAGACGGCCCGACCATCGTAGCACATTCAGCCGCGATACACGGCCTTGTTCTCCCCGTACCATCGGCGGGCATCCTCGACGGTGCCCTCGCCGAAGTGGCCCACGACCTCGGCACACTCGTACAGGCAGTCGGCGAAGAACGGGTGGCACTCATCGCAGAAGCCGCGAAGCCCGCGCTCGACCCACGACGGGTTGCAGGCGTTCACCCACAGGCCCTCCTCGCCCTCGATTGACACGAGGTAGTCGCGACCGCCCCCCTCGTACTCGATGATGTCCCCGGCACTGTACATGTCCCTCAAACCCATGGATTGAACTCCTCTCCCGACGGGCACCTGCCTGTAAACGGCAGATACCGTATATAAAACAACATTGCTAGTATACCACTATACTACAATGATAACAAGGCAACCACCTCTGTCGGTTTTCCACGCTTTCAATGGCCGAAGGGTTCCCAACCCGACCCGCAGGCTGTTGGAAGGGTGGGAAACCGACTCTGGCATATAATGGAGGCTCATGTCGGCGAATAGACGGAAAGGACTGAACATGCCAACGGTATCTGAAATCGACGGGAAGCTCGATGAGTTGAAACGGCAGGCCGCAGCGCTCAAGGAGCAGCGGAAGGTAGCCGCCGCCAAGGAGCGCGAGCAGGCGAGGAAGTGGAAAGCCGCGACCCTCGCGGCTATCGGCGAAACCGTGCTCAAGACCCTCGGCGCGGATTGGACCGCCATCGACCTCGAAGGGCTGCAAGGCTGGCTCGCCGACAACGCCGAGGACATCCGGCTCATGGCGGTCACCGACACGCGCACGCCCATGGAGGCGAAGGAGGTGCTTGACGCGTTCAAGCGCTCCTCGAAGCCGAAGCGCACAGGGAAACCAGATGCGGTCGAGGATGTGACCGAGATGCCGGAAACCATCGACATGGCCGAGGATGAGAAGCAGGCGGACTGGTAGGCCGCAAAAGGGAAAAACCCGCAGCGGATGGCAGATGCCTCCCCCTGCGGGTCTCCCGTCTCTGCTGCAACTCATCAAGCAGAAAGGACTGACTCGATGATACGACACCTCGGCGCTTTCGGCACCCACATTTCACATTCCCGACCGATTTGGCACTCGGCGACCCCTCGCGCGTGTCCCTATAAATAATTAAATGGGTGTGTGAAGGATACGTGGAGAGCGATATGTCATATTGCAAGCATTGTAGGAGACTATCTTACTACAAACATGGTGAATATATGGAGCCTCCATGCAGCGTGCATCCCATCGCCGAATGGTGTATCCTCGGTATCGAGGTTTATTGCGGAACCGGACAACTTAGCTTTCTCAGCCCTCGTGGCGGGAAATATATAGAAATACCCCGTGGTGTCCGCAATCGCCACGGGGTATTGTCGTTTGGAGGCACTTACATGGAGGTCAGTTTCGATGCTGACGTGGCGATGGAGCACGGCATCCGCGCCGCAGTCGTGCTCAATCATATCGCGCACCTGATGCGGTTCCCCGACGGGTCGCAGGTCGGTTATTTCAAGTCGTGCGGTCGCGGTCTCATCGCCGAGCGCGAATATGACGGTCTCGACCCCGATTGCCGCAACTGGTACACGTTGACGGAGACGGGAAGCGCCGTCGCCTGACGGACCCTTCAAGGCACCAAAAGGAAGGAAAACATCTATGGCGGTTCTTCGTAAAGCACACAAGAGCAATTTCACGGTCATCGACAACCAAGTTTTCAAGAGCAACCTGTCGCTCAAGGCTCGCGGCCTTCTCTGCACTATGCTGTCGCTTCCAGACAACTGGGAGTTCAGCGAAAAGGGGTTGCAGATGATACTCCCGGCTGACGGTCAGACATCCGTGCGCACGGCCATCAAGGAGTTGGAAGGCTCCGGCTACCTCTCTCGTACACGTCTGCGAGATGCCAAGGGCAAGGTCATAGACTGGCTATGGACCTTCTCAGACTACCCTCAAGAAAATCAAACACTGGTCGAGACAAACGTGCAGGTCACGGGATTGCCACAATGTGATTATCCAAGTTTGGAAAATCCAAATCTGGATAAGCCAAATCTGGATAAGCCAAACTTGGAGACTCAACGACAATTAAATACAAAGCAATCAAATACGAATGAAGAAAGGAAAAAGGGAGCAAGTACCGATGGATATGCGACCGCCCCGGCGAAGGCTGCTCCCGAGAAGAAGGGCACTTATGGGTGTTACGGCAACGTCAAGTTGTCGGACACCGACCTCTCGAAGCTCAAGGCCGAGTTCCCCGCAGATTGGCAGGAGCGCATCGACCGCCTGAGCACGTACATGGACAGCAGCGGCAAGAGCTACAAGAACCACCACGCCACCATCCGCACCTGGGCAAGGAGGGACGCGGAGCGAGGAATGACACCCAAGGCCCAGGTGCAGGCCCAATCAACGGCACCTGCCCGACCGGAGATGAGCATCGACGACATCATGGAGAAGCACGGGGTCGATTACATGACCGCCATGGAGATGCACTTCGACGGCACGTATTGATGTAGCTGCAAGGCTACGAGATTGGATTTGCGGGGATTTGCCGACCATGTGCGAGTAAGTACGCAAGGCACCCATTAAAAGCCCGAGAAACGGTTCTCATCGGCTGTGGGAAGAAAGGAAGAGGCAGGACATGGAGAAATTGAACGAGACGTTGAACCGGGTCGATGTGACCCAAACCGCACCGAAGGAGAGCGGACACGGAGACCATCGCAATGAGGAAGGCCTTCTCATCTGCGGAAAGTGCGGAACACCGAAAGAGATGAGGCTGACCTGCGAGGCACTTGGGCGCTCAAGCATCGTGCCCATCCCATGTGAATGCGCGAAGACCGAGGAGCGCGAGCGCGAAGAGCGCAAGAAGGCCGAGGAGCGCCGAGTGAAGGCGGAGCAGATGCGCAAGGAGTGCTTTCCGGCGAGCGGCTTCTACCGCGACTGCACCTTTGAGGCAGATGACGGCAAGACCCCCAACACGTCGTCGCTGTGCGAGCGCTATGCGGCTACCTTCGACCCGAAGGACCCCTACGGCCTTCTCCTGCTCGGCGATGTCGGCACCGGCAAATCGTATATGTCCTCGGCGATAGCCAACCGCGTCATCGACCTCGGCTTCTCCGCGTTTCAGACGGATGTCCGCTACATCGTGAACCTCATGGAGGAGTCGTTCGACAAACGCCAGAGCAAACTCGACCGCGTGCTCTCCTACGACCTGCTTCTCATCGAGGACTTGGGTGCTCAGCGTAACACGAGCTACATGATGGAGCAGGTCTACACCATCATCGACGGGCGCTACAAATCGGGCAAGCCCATGGTCATCACCACGAACCTCGACCCGAGGCGAATCAACGACGCGTCCGGCGATGAGGCTTGGAAACGCGTCTTCGACCGCATCTTGGAGCGCTGCTATCCCATCGAGTTCAACGGCTCGAACCGTCGCGCCGCAAAGAAGATGGAGATGCGCGAGGCCATGCGCAAGCGCCTCGGCCTGTGATATACTCGTAATCGCCTTGCGTGGATGGCCGGGTCGTACCCGAACCGCAGTTCCCCGTCATCCCTTCCACTCCTCCCAGATTCCTTCCTCTGGGGCGAAGAGACCCCCGGTGCCTTCTCCACACCGGGGGTCTCTTTCTGTCTCTGCCATATTGATAGTCTGATTACATGCTTCAATGCCATGAATGTGGTCTTATGGGGGTCTCTCGCATCCCAAGGCCCTTTCCCAAAAGTAGTAATCCGGTAGTAAAACGGACCCCTCGACCTGCCGCGATGCCCGCAAACTGGGCGTTCCCGGCGATTATGCGTTGATTTTCTTAAAATTATTATGCCTTTTTATGAATGAGGCATAACCTATTCATTATATCTTTTATGGAAGCATAGCCGGTATGCCTATGAATCGTTTATGCCTGTATAAACTCCTGCTGGATACAAAAAGGCGGTAAAAAGTCTGCTTTGCAAACCTTTCACCGCCTTCATTTAAAAGCTCACTGATTTAAATCATTTACTTATTCTTCACCCAGGCAGACCATCTTGCCGTCTTTTACGATTAACTCATCATCAAAGGTGATGGTCGGATTGTACTGTACCATATCGATATGTACTGTGGAACGTGCAGGCTGGCCGTAGTAGAAGCCGTTGCCCATTGCGATATGGCAGGTTCCCCTTGCCTTCTTCTCTTCCTCGAAGTCACCATTGAACATGCAGGCCGGGTTCAGTCCGATACCGATCTCTGCGATGTTGTCGCTGTCTTTGACTTCCGCAATCTGGCGGCGGATTTCTTTACAGATCTTTGCGTCTCCGCCTACTACCTCTACGATGCGTCCGCCTTCGATCTTAAGCTCAACCGGGATGGTCGGGCAGCCATAGTAGCAGATTGGCCCGTCGATGACAAGTTTTCCATGGGTGGTTCCAATAACCGGCCCTAAGGATACTTCGCCGTCCGACCATGCCATTGCATCTCCAGGGTTGCGGGCAATGCCGCACTCGATGATTGGCTCCATCTGGTTCATTTCCATATACAGGTCGGTTCCGGCCGGTGTTGTGATGTGGGCGTTCTTCTTGCCTCTCCAGATTGCCTGCAGTCTCTCGCCGTCTGCGTATACTGCCTCGTAATCCGCCAGGGCGCCGCCTCTTGTGAAGTTGTCGATATGTCTTAAGCAGATGGAAACTTCACGCAGCTTCTTCTCGTTCATCAGCTCTTTTAAACGGTTGTTGTAGATAGCGGCTCCGGATGCCGTCGTCATGCCGACGAATACGTCGCAGGCCTCCATAGCCAGTTCCAGCGTCTTCGGGAAAATCGTAGCTTTGTCTTTTCCGCGGATTGGCATCATGCTTACATTATACTCGGCTCCGCACATTAAAGCGGCTGCCGCCATGGCGTTTGCCATACGCATATCGGTCTGCGGGTCGATGGCAATCAGGACTTCCTCGCCCGGTTTTACCGCCATCAGGTTGGATAAAATATAGTGCGCTCTCTCGATACATTCAATAATTCTGTTGTCTTCCATAGCTTTTCTCCTTTTCTTTGAACATGACTTGATTTTATGGGTTCTAAATCTCTTAACTCTTTCTTCAGGAAGTAAAACGATACCGTATCCCCTTACTTCCTTAAAATCGCTTCTTTAAATCGCTTCCAATGCTTTCTGCCTTACCAGACTCTTATGCCGCGCTCTTGTCATCCATCTTGTTGAATTTATCGCGATCCAGTTCTCCCTCAATTGCGGAAATACATACGGATGTCACGAGGTCACCAACCGAGTTTGTGGATGTGTGGGCCTGGTCGATGATACGGTAGATACCTGCAACCAGTGCGTATGCTTCCAGTGGAAGGCCCATCTGGGTCAGCAGTGTAAGGCTGATAACAAGTCCAATCTGCGGAGTGGCCGCGCAGCCAACGCTTAAGAAGGTTGCCTGTACAACCAGCATAATCTGCTGCTGGATACTCAGGTCGATTCCGTACAGCTGTGCCGCGAATAAAACGATAATACCAAAATAGATACAGGTGCCGTTCATATTGGCGGTAGCGCCGAGCGGAAGTACAAAACTTGCAATGTCTTTCGGAACGCCCATCTTCTTTGGCGCAACTTCCATGGATACCGGAAGGGCTGCCGAAGAGGTACAGGTACTGAATGCGATCATCCAGGGCTCAAATGCCTTCTTCCAGAATTTGATGGGGCTTACCTTTGCAATTCCTATCAGGAAGACGGAATAAACAACCGCACACATGATAAAGCTCGCCAGATAGTCGGTCAGAATAAACTTCAGAACCGGCCCGAAAATTGCAAGGCCATATTTAGCCAGTGAAACCGACATAAGTCCGAATACACCGAACGGGATGATTCCGAGAATCATATTTACAATCTTAAACATTGCCTGGGAACAGACTGAGATGACATCTGCAAGCGGTTTTGCCGCATCGCCGATACTGATGATGGCAAAGCCCAGAAACAGGGAAAATACGATAATTGGCATCATATCTCCATTTGTCAGTGATGCAAACGGGTTGCTTGGAAGCAGATCCAGGATTGTCTGGTAAACTCCCGGAAGTTCTTTTACTTCCACTGTGTTCTCGATTGAGCCAAGAATCAGTCCTTTACCCGGCTGAATGATATTTGCCAGAACAAGGCCGATTGTAGCTGCAATACCGGAACTGAACAGGAACCATAAAATCGTTTTGACGCCGATGCTTCTGAGTTTTTTGATGTCCCCCAGCGAAAGCGCCGCATCAATAATACAGAAAAATACCAGCGGAACAACGATCATCTTAATCAGTTTTATAAAGAAATCCCCAAGAAACTGGAGGAACGGTAAAATGTAATCGTTGATAGTAGGATTCTCTACTCCTCCCATAAAATTCAATATGTACCCGAAAATAATACCTGCAAACAGCGCAATGAAAATCTTTACATATAATGGCTGTTTCTTTTTAGCCTTAACCTCTCCCGTCATTTGTTCTGCCATATTGGACCCCCTTTTTTGCTTTGATGATTAACTAGTTCCCTTTATTACCCTTTCCTCATGAGGTTTAAACGTATTTTATCAGGACGAGGTCCTGTAATAAACTGTTATACAAGATCTGAAATATAATATAGTTTTTTGGTTATATGTTAAGACAATGTTAAAATATAGACATAAGAACCAAAAAAAAGCCGGGAAAAAACGGGGGATTATAATTAAATCCCGCGCCTTTTCCCGGCTTACCGTGAGTCTGAGCTTCTATTCCGATCTCTTCCGCTCTTTCCGGTATTCCTCAAGTGCACCGGAAAGCTGCTTCAAAACTGTCCCGTCCATGTCGTCAAAATATGGTATGTCTTCTCTCTGTCTGTCCGCCTCATCGAGATCGATGTCGGCAAATACAATTTCTTCCTTCTGTCCCTGTGACTGGGCGATCATCGAACCGGACGGCCCCGCCACCCCCGATGCTCCACAGCAAAGTTCATCTGCAAAATTAGCCCCGGCCGTGAACACCATGTTATAAAGGCTGCAGGCCATCAGATCTAAATCCCATCTGTTCCTCGCGGGCACGCTCCAGGCCGCCGGACAGAAAATCAGCTTCGCCCCCTTCAGGGCGGCAATCCGTGCCGGCTCCGGAAATTCCAGGTCATAACAGGTCAGAATAGCCACTCCGCCTAATTCTGTATCAAAAACAGGGAATTCCTCCCCACGCACAAACCTTTTTTTCTCGCTCTTCCAGAGGTATACTTTTCTCGCCTTTCCTGCAATCTTTCCGTCCCGCCCGGCGAAAACGGCCGTATTGTAAATATCCTCCCCCGGCCCGCGCTCGGCAAAACCGGCCACGATACAAATTCCGTTCTCCCTCGCCGTACGGCTGATTCTTCTGTAGAATTCGCCGTTCTCCGTTTCCGCTATCTCAAGCAGCCTGTCCTTCTTCACAAAGTACCCCGTATAAGAAAGTTCCGGAAAACAGATGACATCCGCCCCTCCGGCCGCCGCCTCCGCGGCCATCCGTTCCATCTTCGCCATATTGGCCTGCGTATCTCCCTGAACCGCCTCCATCTGCCCAAGTGCAATCCTTACATTTTTCATTTTCTCACTCCATTTGCATTATTTGTGTCCTCGCAGAAAAAAGTATAACATATGGATCTGCATGCGGAAAAGAGCGAATTGTATTTTTTTAGAGAACTATCCTTTCATAAACCCGGAACCGCTCCGACGCGGTACGGATCCGGGCAACAACGAAAAGCACGCTTCGCGAACTTTTCATTGACACTCAACAAAAAACCCTGAAACCAGATTACCGTTTCAGGGTTTTACGTCGTTGTGTTAACAGTTGCTCTCATGTTTTCCATAATTTTCACTTAAATTCCCAGTAATTTGCGGAATTTTACGTCTGCCTCCTTTTCATCTGCTCCGTCAAAGTAGAATATCAAAAACTTTCTCTGGCGTTGTATTCCACTCTGCAGTTCGTCATAACTCTTAACATTGATTCTGTGCTGTTCCGACTTAATATAGATATCACATCCAAACAGATTCGCAGCCTGAATCAATGCGGAAATCGGCGGCGGGTTAATCCTTTCATTCCCGGCCATATTATATTGCCTGGCTAGCATAAGGCCTTCCTCCTTTCCATCATCCAGGGCTGTCAACAATATTCTTTTAACTTACTATAGCACAATTATTTTTTCTGTCAATGTGTTTTATTTGTTTTGTTATCTATTATTATACACTTTTTGTCAACATTGTACAACTCTTTATATAACTTTTATAATTTGTTCACATTTGACATTACTACACACTCCCTGCCCGGCGGCTTTTAGCTGAAGTGTGAACAGTAACATTTTTTGTGATACCGCACATTCTGAGTCTAACAAAGCTGTAATTTTTTTATCCGGCGTGATATAATACTCGCAGTGTGACCGTGATCTGCTGCACACAATATTAAATATGAGAGGCATTTGTTATGAAATTTTTAGAAAAACACCCCATGTACATGATTGCAACCGGGGTAGTGGGTATTTCTTTGTCTGCTATTATAGTAAAGTATTCAGACGCCCCCTCTTTGATTACTGCTGTTTACCGCCTATTCTTTACCGTTCTTCTGATGACGCCCGTCGTGTTCCTGAACCGCGGTTTCAGGGAGGAGCTTTTTTCCGTCTCCATCAGGACCGTGATCCTGTGCGCCGTCAGCGGTATCTTCCTGGCTCTTCATTTCGTCACCTGGTTTGAATCGCTTAACTATACTTCCGTAGCCAGCTCCACCGTGATTGTCTGCACCGAATCTATTTGGGTGGCTCTCGGCTTTTGCGTTTTCCTGAAAGGACGAATTTCTAAAAAAGCGGTGCTCGGCATCGCCGTGACCTTTTCCGGCAGCATCCTGATTGCCATGTCGGACTACGGCTCCGGCAGCAATCTCCTGAAAGGTGATTTCCTGGCTCTGTTTGCCGCCGTCATGGTGGCCGCCTACACTCTGCTGGGCCGTGTTGTCAGGGAGAATACGTCGACTACCGTCTATACATACATCGTATATTTTTTCTGCAGCCTCTCGCTCTTCGCCGCATCCGCCGCGACGAGGACTCCGCTGGCCGGTTATGGCAGCACCTCCCTGCTCTGCGGGCTGCTGCTTGCCATCTGCTCCACCCTGCTCGGCCACAGTATTTTCAGCTGGTGCCTGAAATTTCTCTCACCGGCCTTTGTCTCGTCCTCAAAACTCTGTGAGCCTGTTGTGGCATCCCTGTTTGCAATGGTGCTCTTCGGCGAAGTTCCGGCTTTTCTTCAGATTCTGGGCGGCGTCATCATCCTGGGTGGCGTAATTTACTATTCACGGGTGGAACAGTCATGATTTAAGGCATTTTTTAAAACTTTTCGTTCATTTTGCCGCCCGCCAATAATATGATAGAGTATAATCCATTTCACGGAGGTTCTCATGAGCTCATATTTATCCGTATCCGGTATCATCACCCGGATTCAACCGCTGACGGGGGGCAACAGCGCCCAGTACGGCTGTACATTGAACATGTCCATACGATCCATGCAGCAGGGGGAAGTTAATTTCACCCTGAATGGAGATACTTATGTTGTTGACAACCAGACACTGCATCCCGGCGATCAGGTGACCGTCTTTTACGACGGGAATGCCCCTGCGCCCCTTATATATCCACCGCAGTATAAAGCAGTTGTCATCGCCCTCTCCGCTTATCACCAGTATTACCTTGGAGAGTTTTATAATAATTTTATCAGTACAGACGGAGTCCTCCAGTTAAACAGCATGGCCGCCCTCAATGCATTTCTGCCGAACGGGCAGATTTTTTCCGGCGCCATCGTGGGAAAAACCGTTCTTGTGGAGTATACAACGTCCACCAGGAGCATTCCCGCCCAGACAACGCCGGATCGTGTAATTGTCTTCTGTTACTCATAAGCAGTAATCGGCAGGTTTTATGCACATTTCACCATTGTCGGCAATACATAAAAGCGATCCGTGGAGGCCGTTACGCCTCTTTCGGACCGCTTTTCTACTTTCTGCTTTCTCTTCTCTGCTTTCTGCTCTCAGGCAGCCTTACCGTTATTTTCCTTTCTTTTTACCTGCCAGAAGCCTCTCTGCTCCCGCATCAAATACCTTGACCACCGTCTCATCATACAGGACGGCGATTACATAGGAAACCGCGCAGATGAACAGATATGGGATTACCAGCTGTCCAATGCTCTTATTCACCATGCCGTATGGGACGAATCCCAGAGGAAGTACGGCAGACATGACGAACAGATGCACCATCAGCACGGAAAAACTTCTTTTCCCAAGTATCTGCAGTATCTTTGAAAAACGCGCACAGATTCCGTTCATCCTGAGCACGGTGACAAATACGGCCGAGGCCATGAGGAATTCGAGGATTGAGCAATTCGTAATAATCTCCAGATAGTCCGCCCGAAAGCTGTAAATCCAGAGAGAGAGAACCAAAGCCAGGATGCCTCCCGACACCAGGCAGCGATCGTATTTCCTCATCCATGCCTTGTTCAGGAGATGGCCCGCCAGGAATAAACCCAGCCAGGAATCCAGATACAGGGAAATACCGAGTTCAAAATTGAAATACTCACATCCTGTCCGGATCGCAAGAGCCGCCACGATCAGGACAAATAGCTGTTTTTCCATCCGCTCCGGCATCTTTGCCATCATCAATCGGTAAAACGGAACCAGCAGATAGAGGGCCAGCAGCTTATATATCAGCCACAGGTGAGGTCCCATGGTAATAGTTCCACCCAGGAAATCGAGAACCGCCTGACCTCCCCATCCGAGAACGCCCTCCTGCGTAGCACAGAGAACTTTCAAATAAAACAGGGAATAGAGCGCAAAGGGAAGAAGGATTTTCAGCACCCTCTTTTTATAATATCCGCCTGTCGTTTCATCCCTGTAAGGCAAAAGGAGCGCTCCGCTGATAAAGAAGAACAGGAGGTTGCATGTCAGGACAATCAAGACCACCGCCCGGAACACAAAGTCCCTCGGGGTCCCCTTGATCTGAGCCATAGCCACCGGTTCCACCACGTGCACCGCTACGACAAACAGGGCTGCCAGGACACGCACGCCGTCCAGATAAGCCGTCCTTTTTCTGCGTTCCCCGTAGATCCTGCTTCCCGTTCCCGGGTCTTCCATTCCCGGGTCTTTCGTTCCAAGATCTCCTGTATTTACAAGCCTCCTTGACTTCTTTTCCCGGCGTTCCCTGTCGTGCAGGAGGATGGAAAGAGCCAGAATAAGAAATATTGCCAGAAGCCGGACAGGGTTCACCAAACTGATTATCTCCCCGAGGGCCGGACGGCCGGCAGGGATGCTCATGGATACATTCTCAATCTCCGCATTCCCCGTCAGGGTCAGCCTCAGCCGGTCGCAATATCCTGCCGGAAGAGCGACTCTTCCCTTTGTGGTGCCCTTTAAAATCCAGCGTTCGATCCGCCTGAACCGGTTGAATTCCTGGCCCTCATTCTCCGTATAGTAGACGAGGACCTGCATTTTGTCCGGAACCGGCGCCGCAAATTCAAATTCCAGATATCCGCCCGCCGTGTGCGGGGCAAAGTCCAGCCAGGGCATGTCCTCCGCCATCCGGTACGGCTTCCCGTCCGCTGCCACGCCCACCGTATATTCCGGCAGGAGCGTGATATTTTCTTCTAAAATTGAACCGCGCCTGGCTGAAAAACAAGCCAGGCACAATTCAATACATATTGCTGCGATCAACCCCATGATTATCAGGGGCAAACCTCTTTTTTTATCATTCATCTTTTATCTTTCAGATTACCACACAACGCCGTTGGCATCAATCCACTTGCCGTTCGGTGCCTGTCTGTTAACCCACATGGCTCCTGTTGCGGTGTCGAAGAAATACCATTTGCCATCGATCATCTGGTAGCTTGTTTTTCTGGCGCCCCTTGTACCGTCGGAAACAGGATTCAGATAATACCAGGCTCCGTCGATTGCCTGCCAGCCGGTCTTCATTGCGCCTCTCGTTCCATCGGATACAGGATTTAAATAGAACCAGTTGTTGTCTACATAGATCCAGCCTGTCATCATGTAGCCGTTCGCCGCAAGGTAGAACCAGTTGTTATCAACATAAATCCACTGGTTTGTCAGCGGTGTCCCGTTCTGGCGGTATGTCCAGCCAATCTGATCCTGCACCCAGCCGCCGCTTACGTTGGTGCTGCTTCCGCCGTTATTGTTATTGGATGGTGGTGTTCCCGTATATACGTTGCTGGCGTTCATGTAGTAATCATCGGACTCATCACTCCATTCACTCTTCTCTCCGTCCGAGTTGCTGATGGCCCTTACCTTATAGGAATAGTCGCCTGCTTTCGTCATATACGGATAAAAGTTGTAGCTTTCATTCGATGTTGTAATAGTTGTCACCGATGAATTGTTGCGGTAAAGTTTTACTTCATATTTATCGGCATCGTCCACGGATTCCCAGGTAGCATGCCTGCCGTCCCAGTCGAGAATCTCCGGCACTTCCAAATCGCCGCTTACCTTACGCTGTTTAATGTCAACCTGAAGTCCTCTGCCGCTGTCGAGTTTCTTGGCGCTCTTAAACTCACTGCGGTTTCCGGAAACGGAAAAATACTTTGATGAGGTATAGTAAAACTGATAATCATCCGCCGCATCGCCTACCAGTTCCAGCTCCACTCTGATTACCGGCGTCTCGCCGCGCTCCCACTCATCATCATTCGTATTGTAATACTCCTGATTGACTACCTTGAAATCGGTCTCTTTAAGGCCGGCCACCGACACCTTAACCGACGGAGTCCCAACATTGTCTCCTGCCTCCGGTACTGCACTCTCCACCTGGATTTTCACCTTGGTGATCTTCTTTTCAGCCGCATATGCGGTCATACACATTGCGCATGCGGTAATCACTGCAAATACAGGAACCGCTGCTCTTTTCAGGTTACGTTTCATAAACACTCCTCCTTCATCCTCTTTACCTTCGTATACTGAAATTATTGTTTAATATATGTTATTATAGCAAATGAACCTGGATTCGTCAAAGAAACCTTGCCATATTTTCAGAAATTTGACAGTTTTTTATTCATTTATTATAATAATTTATATATTTTATCTAGCTCCGGGAATTATCTCCGGAAGTGCCGAATACGTTCCTTAACAGGGCCGTACCGGCTATCACAGGAAAGGAAACCAACCCTATGAAACAATTAGAAAACCAGACAAACGAAGTTGTCAAAAACCTTTATGAAAGGAAATCTGTCCGGGTATTTGAAGATCGCCCCGTGACCCCTGAGGATCGTCTCATGATCCTTCGGGCAGCCTGTGAGGCTCCCACTGCCGGAAACCAGCAGCTTTACACAATCCTGGATATCACGGATCCGGAACTGAAAAAGCGCCTTTCCGTCACCTGCGACAATCAGCCGTTCATTGCATCAGCTCCTCTTATCCTGCTCTTCTGCGCCGACTGCCAGAAATGGTACGACGCATTCCGGTTTGCCGGCTGTTCTCCGAAGCTCCCAACCGCCGGTGATTTGATGCTGGCCGTCGAGGACAGTGCCATTGCCGCCCAGAACGCCGTTACCGCCGCATGGAGCCTTGGAATCGGCTCCTGCTATATCGGGGACATCATGGAAAGCTATGAAACCCACCGGGAGCTCTTACATCTTCCTCCCTATGTCTTCCCCGCCGTCATGGTTGTATTCGGTTATCCGACCAGGCAGCAGTGGGAACGGACGAAACCTGATCGCTGCCCGATGGAGTCCATTGTAATGGAAAATACATACCGCCTCATGGACGGCGACGCCCTGCAACGGATGCTTTCCCACAAATCCGGCCGTCAGTCTTATGAAGACTGGATAACCGCATTCTGTGACAGGAAATATAATTCCGATTTTTCAAAAGAAATGGGGCGCTCCGTCGGGGAATATCTGAGAGAATTTCTCCCTTCCGATTATTCCGGTATCAGCAGAGACTAAGAGGAACCGCAGAAATTGTGTTCCCGCAATTTCCTTTATTGGTTTTATGATGTAATTATATCAGACTCTTTTTACCTATCTATAACTTTTTACTTACATTTTCATTAAATGGGGATTTAGTTGAGATGCGAGGACGCCTCTGTAAGATGGCGGACGGGGTAGTGGGAGGTTGGATATGAGTCTTCAGTCCCGGCGGGAAGTTGTGGTGAGGGGGAAGGAAGGAGAAAAGATTCCTACGGGGACCCGCTTCCGCTTGTGGAGCGCACAGCGGATGCTAGGCTCGAAAGAACCTCGCCAAGCACCGGCGGGCTCCAATGTCCCCTTCGGAATTTTTTCTCCTTCCTTCCCCGGGCAGTTTGTCGACGGGACTGAAGACTCAGCGAAGGTGATTGCCCCGTCCGCCGGCTTCAGGGGCTGATTGTCTCTTTCGTCAAGTAAGGGGGGAGGTATTGTCGTGTCCACTATGTAGTCGTGAATCTTTTACTTTATGAAGGTATTTCGGGCTGGATTCAGAGAAAAATCCAAAGCGAAACTTAATGATGAATCAAAAAATTCAATAGTTATTTAAGGATAGGTCATGCGCTAAAGCTCTGATTCATCAATTGAATACCATACAGGGGGCATTCTCCTGGAATTCGAGGAAACGTAGTGGCAGCGACAATACCTCCCCCCTTTGAAGGAATAAGAACAATTCAGCGGCCGCAGGCCGGGGTTCGGGATGGCGAAAACCTTCGCGTCTTCAGTCCCGGTCCATAACCTTCCCGTGGGGAATCCGGGAGAAAAAGATTCCGCAGGGAACCTGAAGTTCATCGGCACTTACCGAGGTTTTTTCGAGGTTAGTACCGCTATGTACTTCGAAGAGCGCAAGCGTTTCCCGGAGGAACTTTTTCTGCCCGGATTCCCCACCCGCGACAACCTATAGCCCGGGACTGAAGACTCACACCCTCACCTCACCATCCCGCCCCCCGACCGTCCCGGCGGCGTTCTCATTCCTCAATTAAATCCTTATTTAAAATACTTCACTCCGGACTCAAACACCTTCATATCCTGGTCGCCGTAGATATTAACGGCAACGCCGTCGCCGCGTCTCTCCGAATGGCCCATCTTACCAAAGATACGGCCGTCCACGCTGGTAATACCCTCGATTGCCATGTAAGACCCGTTCGGGTTCCACTCCTCATCCATCGTCGGGTTACCGGCAAGATCCACATACTGTGTCGCCACCTGTCCGTTTGCGTAGAGGGTGTTAATCCATTCGTCGCTTGCCACGAAACGTCCCTCGCCGTGTGACAGAGGATTTACGTATACGCCGCCAAGTTCTGCTTCCTGAAGCCATGGGGACTTGTTGGAAACAACTTTCAGGCTTGCCATCCTGGAAATATGGCGTCCGATATTGTTCATTGTAAGAGTCGGTGAATCCGCCTTCTGAGGCTCAATCTTTCCGCCCGGCAGGAGCCCCAGCTTAATCAGGGTCTGGAAACCGTTGCAGACGCCTAAAATCAGGCCGTCCCTGTCATTTAACAGCTTTTCGATCTCTTCCTGCATCACCGCGTTTCTGAATACGGTTGCGAAGAATTTAGCGGAACCTTCCGGCTCGTCTCCCGCTGAGAAACCGCCCGGGAACATGATGATCTGGGACCGGCTGATCGCCTTCTTATATTCCTCGATGGACTCGCGGATATCGGAAGCGCTCATGTTGCGGAATACTTTTACAATCACATCCGCACCGGCGCGCTCAAATGCTTTCGCGCTGTCGTATTCGCAGTTTGTACCGGGCATAACCGGAATAAACACGGTTGGTTTGGCCACTTTGTTCTTGCAGATATGAACGCCGTCCGCCTTATAAAGCTCATTTCTCACTTCCGTCTGTTTCACGCCGGAGCTGGTCGGGAATACTTTTTCAAGTGTTCCGGTCCACTGATTCAGGGCCTCGTCCATGGTAATTGCGGCGCTGCCGTATTCAAATACCGCTTTGTCCGTCACTTCACCAATCACGGTATAGGAGATGGAGAGTTCACCCACTTTTCCGTCCGGCACTTCGCATACGATATTGCCCCAGCCTGGTGCAAAGAAGTCTCTCGGATCCACATTGTGCTCAACTTTTACGCCCAGCTTGTTGCCGAACGCCATCTTGCTGACCGCCTCGGCGATGCCGTGGCCCTCCACCGCATAGGCGGAAATAATCTTTCCGGCCTCCATGTCCTTATAAAGTTTCTCATAGCCATCCATAATCTGGCTGTATACGGGAAGGTCATACTTGTCTTTTTCGATTGTAAACAGGACAATCTTGCTGCCCGCTTTCTTAAACTCAGGCGAAACCACATGCTGTTTATCGGAAATATCCACGGCAAAGGATACAAGTGTCGGAGGTACGTTGATCTCTCCGTGCTCCTCGTCGTTAAAGGTTCCGGACATACTGTCTTTTCCGCCGATGGAAGGAAGGCCGAACCCAATCTGTGCATCATAAGCGCCCAGCAGGGAGGAGAACGGTGTTCCCCAACGTTTCGGATCCTCCGTCATACGTTTAAAGTATTCCTGGAACGTGAAACGGATCTTTTTGTAGTCTCCGCCGTTTGCTACGATCTTTGCAATCGAATCCAGAACCGCATAAACGGCTCCGTGGTATGGGCTCCAGCTGGAAAGGTATGGATCGTAACCGTAGCTCATCATCGTCACGGTGTCACAGCTTCCCTTTTCTACCGGAAGCTTGGCAAGCATCGCCTGTGTCTCGGTAAGCTGGTATTTTCCGCCGTAGGGCATGAATACGCTGGCAGCGCCGATAGAACCGTCGAACATCTCCACAAGGCCCTTCTGGGAGCATACATTTAAACCGGACAGCATCTTGAGCCAGGTTTCCCGTACATCGCCCACTTCTTTCCGCTCGAAGAGATTTCCCTCTTTTACGGGAACTTCCACGGTAACGTCTGCCTCCTGATGCGCTCCGTTGGTATCGAGGAACGCGCGGCTTAAATCAACAATCGTCTTTCCTCTCCAGTTCATAACAAGTCTCGGGGACTCCGTCACAACGGCTGCCGGAATGGCTTCCAGGTTCTCCTCTTCGGCAAATTTAAGCATCTTATCGACGTCTTTCGGATCTACGACAACCGCCATTCTCTCCTGGGACTCGGAAATGGCAATCTCGGTTCCGTCCAGGCCGGCGTATTTCTTCGGCACGGAGTCCAGGTCGATCTGAAGCCCGTCCGCCAGCTCACCGATGGCTACGGAAACGCCGCCGGCACCAAAGTCGTTACATTTCTTGATTAAACTGCTCACCTCAGGGCGGCGGAACAGTCTCTGAAGCTTTCTCTCGGTCGGCGCGTTGCCCTTCTGAACCTCGGCTCCACACACTTCGATGGATGCCTCGGTATGAACCTTGGAAGAACCTGTGGCACCGCCGATCCCGTCGCGGCCCGTGCGGCCTCCCATCAGGATGATGACATCGCCCGGATCGGATGTCTCGCGGATTACGTTCTTCCTTGGAGCAGCCGCCATCACGGCGCCGATCTCCATTCTCTTTGCCACATAATTCGGATGATAAATCTCTTTTACATACCCGGTTGCCAGGCCAATCTGGTTTCCGTAAGAGCTGTAGCCGTGCGCCGCATCCGTCACAATCCTCTTCTGCGGAAGCTTTCCGTGAAGTGTCTCGGACATCGGTTTTGTCGGGTCTGCCGCACCAGTCACGCGCATGGCCTGATATACGTAGGTACGTCCCGAAAGCGGATCGCGGATCGCTCCGCCAAGGCAGGTTGCTGCGCCGCCGAAGGGCTCAATCTCGGTCGGGTGGTTGTGGGTCTCGTTCTTAAAGTTGACAAGCCACTCCTCTTCCTGTCCGTCGATGACAACCGGCACTACGATACTGCAGGCGTTGATCTCCTCGGAAACCTCCATATCTTCGAGTTTTCCTTCTTTGCGGAGTTTTCTCATTGCCATCAGGGCGAGATCCATCAGGCAGACAAATTTGTCGTCACGGCCTTTGAAAATTTCTTCGCGATCGGCCAGATATTTGTGGTAAGACGCCTCGATCGGCTCATTATAGTCGCCTTTCGTAAATTCCACATTCTTAAGCTCTGTCTGGAATGTGGTATGGCGGCAGTGATCGGACCAATATGTATCGAGAACGCGGATCTCCGTCACGGACGGATCTCTCTTCTCCTCGTTTTTAAAATAATTCTGGATGTGTTCGAAATCCTTGAACGTCATGGCCAGATTTAAAGAACCGTAAAGTTCTTTGAGGCTGTCCTGTGTAAAACCGCAGAAGCCCTCAAAAATCTGCACGTCCTCCGGCTGTTCAAATACGGTTACCAGGGTTTCCGGTTTTTCGTTGTTATTCTCCCTGGAATCCACCGGATTGATGCACAGTGATTTAACCGCCTCTGCCTGCTCTGCGGTCAGGGCGCCGGAGATCACATAGGTGGTGGCCGATTTGATGACCGGGTTTTCTTCTTCATTTAACAGCTTTACGCACTGCTCGGCAGAGTCCGCCCTCTGATCGAACTGTCCCGGCAGATACTCTACGGTGAAAATCGTGTCTCCCTCTGCTGACGGGAAGCTCTCTTCATATACAAAATCTACCGGCGGCTCGGAGAAAATCGTAACCAGAGCCTCTTTGTATACCTCCTCTGATACGTCCTCCACGTCATAGCGTACTAAGACACGGACATCCGTGATCGTGCTGATCCCCAGATAATTCTCGATCTCCGTGCGCAGTTCCTTAGCTCTTACGGCAAATTCCGGTTTCTTTTCAACGAAAATTCGTCTTACACTCATTAAAGTACCTCCTGTTTTTCTGCTGGCAATTTGTGCGAAAAAAAAGACAGATGCATACTGTCCGACTACCGTCCGAACCGCGGCCGCCTTCCGGCCGCAGTATGGAAAGTAACTCTGTCCATCATCTGCCTTAATCATACACAACTTTGATAGATTAGTAAAATTAATATATCTAATATTTTTTATTAACAGTACTTATTTGTTTTCCGGTTACAGACGGCCGGCAAATGGGACGTGCGGTTGAGTTCCAGAAGCTTTCCAAGTCCCAATTTTTCATCATATTCCACAATGGAAATACTTGCATTCTTGACGATAATCTCCCGCTTCTCCTCCTGGTTTCTCAGAAGGTAGTCGATGAGATAGACCAGGATGCCTCCATGGGCGACAACGCATACGTCTCCTCCGCCCAGGACATTCACAGTCCCAAGCATCTGTTCCACGGCGCTCCGGCTGCGGTTCATACAGGACTGCCGGAGTTCTCCTCCCGTGGGCGCCGCCCTGGCCGGGTTTTTCTCCCAGTTTTTGTAGTCCACGGGATAGTTTTCTTCGATATCCTTCCAGGTTCTGCCCTCCCACAGGCCGAAATCCACTTCCTTCAGCTCCGGCAGAACCGTGACCTCAAGTCCCATCTTCCCCGCCACGATACCAGCTGTCTGCCTTGCCCTGAGAAGCGGGCTTGAAAAGAGCGCCCGCGCCCGGCAGTCTGCCATGGCCCCTGCGAGACATTCCGCCTGCTCCATCCCTGTCTCGTTTAACGGGATGTCCGTCTTGCCCTGTATTTTTCCTTCAATATTCCATCTTGTCTGTCCATGACGCAGTAAGTAAAATTTCATCGTTCCGGCTGCCCTACTCTCCGCTGACGCTCATTGCATCGAGAGTCAGTTTCATGATATCCCGGATCTCTTCCTCCGTCATCTTCATCCGTTCGGCCAGTTCTTCCACCGTGGCCTCCCGGCCCAGTTCCTCCGCCATGCTGGCGGAAATGTCCTTGAGGACGTTGACCCGGGCCAGCATTTCTTCCTCGACCCTGTATTCCGAACTCTGAAGTTCCATGGCATCCTCTATCATCCTTCGGATGCGTTCCTCCGCCTGCCCGTTGAAATCTCCGCCGCTGTATTCCTGGGCGGTGAGCAGAAGGGCAATGTTGGCTTCCTGAACGAGATCATTCATCGTGAGGCCCCTGTCTTTGTACTCCTCGGCAATTTTAACCGCCTGTCCCAGTTTTCCTTCCACCAGACGTTTCACCGCCGCCTGGCTGCCTGCCAGGATTTCATCCAGCAGACGTTCTTCCTCCTCCGGCGTGCAGGGAGGAACCATCTTCAGTTCTTCCAGATAAAGCTGGTAAAAATCATCCCCCGTCGTAAATTCTCTCCCGCCGTCGGATTCCCCGGCATCTAAAAAATCTTTTAAGCTGTCACTTGCCATTTCTCTAATTCCTTCCTTGAATATTCCTCTTTATAATACGCCCCTGTTTCCTCATAAGACCGCGGCATCCTGTATGGACATTTCCGCCGCACTCAGGCATGGAGGCGTCTGATAATCTTAAAAACAATCGCCCTCTCCATTACAAGGGGCTGGGAGTGGGCAAAAAATACAATTCCATCCGTGGGGGCCAGAATCTGGCTTATCACCTCTCCGCTTCCTGGTTCAATGATCGTTGCCATCCGATCTCCCCGCAGAACCTCGCTCCCCGGCTCCGCTTCCCGGCAGAAAAAACCGGCGCGGTCTGTTTTTACACTGGTCAGATCCTCCTCGCGGATCACACTCGCTATATAACCGCTGTGGCTGTTATAGCGGATAATTCCCATCCTCGTCAGAAAGCGCAGGACACTGGAGGCCGCCTGCTTCGCGGACGGTTCGTCAATCGTCTCCGTGGATGCGGAAAAAACGGTAAATGCATTCGTCCCGTTCATCTGCCAGTTGTAGTTTAGTGTGGCTGTATCATATGGCGTCGGCTTGCGCATCACCACATAGGGCAGGCCGAAGAGATTGGCCAGGCCCGGATTGTGGTATCCCGTTTCCATCATGCGGACGTGGGGCGCATAGTCTCCCGTCATATAGAGACTTCCAAACTGTATTCCATAGCCGTAATCTTTTACCTTGCCGAAAATACCGGCGGCCAGCCTCTTCGTCGTCTCGCCATTCTCATCTCCCGGGAAAAGGCGGTTGATGTCGGAATTGTCCGTGGACCAGAAGTGTTTGCCCACATTCATCGCCGGATGGTTGACCGAGGGGATTACGAGGATCTCATTATCCCCCACAATACCGCCGTGCGTCTCTATCTCCTTCAGCATCTTAACCAGGAGCGAACAGATATAGAGTGGCTGCACCTCGTCGCCCCGGAGCGAACCCACAATGCAGGCCGCCTTGCCGCCGTTTTTGCCGAAACGGTAGCCGTAAATATTAAAATCATCCCTGTGGATGTTCTTCATCGAGTAAATCAGTTCGTGTTTCATCCGACGACACCTCCCAGAATCCGGGCAATTAAAGAACCTTCCTCCACCATCGGATAGGCTCTCAGCGTGAAAATCAGCCCGTCACAGGGGGCGTACAGCCGCTCCTCCACGGTTCCTTCCAGCGGATTGACAATCTCGCCGATCAGCTCTCCTTTTTTGATGTCGTTCCTGTGCACCACCTTTGAGACAAAAAGCCCCGATTTGCCGGCATTGACAAAGCCCACTTCGCCGCCAAGCGAAACTATCGGCTCTTTCGGCTCGATCACCGGGCCGTCCCAGATGCCGAGGTCTTTCAGCAGACAGAAGATCCCGTCTACCAGCTGGAAACAGAACTTCTCCGTAATTCTCATGCCGACTCCCATCTCTACGACAAGGGTGGGAACGCCAATCATATTTAAAGTATGGGCAAGGGTTGATTCAAGCACGGTGGACGCGTGATGGACCCATACAAACTCCGTGTTCAGACGTCTGGCATAATCAAGCAGGCTGTCGGAAGTGCTCTCATTGAGGCGCACCTGTGGAATCTCCCTGATATAGATATTGCTGGCGTGGACATCGATACACATATCCGCTCCGGCTAAGTCCTTCACTATCATGCCGGCCACCAGTTCCGCCACCGAACCATTGTCGGTCCCCGGAAAAATCCGGTTCATATCCACGTCAAATACGGGAAATGCCCTGGTGATCGTATCCAGCCCCAATGGGTTAAGAGCCGGGTAAATCTCTACCGTCCCTTTCAGGTGGTGAATCTGCTCCCTGATTCTTCTGTTCAGCTCGTAACAGACATACTGCCCCTCCAGCTCATCGCCGTGGGTCCCCGTCACAACGCAAAACCGTTTTCCTACGTCCGTACCCTGTTCCGGCGTGATTACATTTTTTCTTATCAGAAGTGTTTCACTGACCGGAAGCTCTAAAGAAGCTACTGTTTTAATCATTTGTGTTTCCCTCTGTAAAATATGATGGCGTGTAAAATGTTACTGTTCAGAATATTTTATCAAAAATAGCGGGGATAGTAAATAGGGATTTGAGTTGAGAAATGAGAACGACGCCGGGGCGGTCGGGGGCGGGATGGGGAGAGGGAGGTTGTGAGTCTTCAGTCCCGGGCGTTAGGTTGCCGCGGGTGGGGAATCCGGGCAGAAAAAGTTCCTGCGGGAAACGCTCGCGCTCTTTGGAGTACATAGCGGACACTAACCTCGAAAAGACCTCGGTAAGTGCCGATGAACTCCCAGGTTCCCTACGGAATCTTTTTCTCCCTCCTTCCCCACAGGAAGGTTATGGCCGGGACTGAAGACGCGTTTGGGTATCGCCATTCCCAGCCCCGGCCTGCGGCCGCTGATTTGTTCTATTGATTCCGTGGTGTCCTTTCGTTATCACTGTAAAAATAACGTGCTCACATCCAGCGGTTCCTCTATCATGCCGGCTTCCAACATGAAATCGGCTGTTTTCTGGAATCCCTCTCTGTCTTCGTCGCTGATTTCCATTGAGAAATCGTAGTATTCATACATTTCCCTGGCCGCCTCTTCGTCCAGGTCCAGTTCCTGGGCCGCTATTTTAAGAGCCTCGTCCTGGTTTTCTGCGATGAATGCGGCTATTTTCTGCTGAGCCTCCATAAAGCGGCCGATGACATCCCTGTGCTGTTCGTAGAAGTCTGCCCTTACCGCTACGGCAATGATGGCTTTGATAAGGCCATCGCCGTCGGTTACGAGATTGTATCCCTGCTGATCCGCCTGATAAGCCGCAGCGCCTGCAACCAGAGCCGCGTCAACGCTGCCTCCGTCCAGGCCTGCCTTGGCGTCGGGGATGGACATGTTCACATAGTTGACATCGTCAATCGTCAGTCCTCCGGAAGCCAGGTAAGATACGAGAAGTTCATGCAGGTTGGTTCCCGCAGGCCCCGCTACCGTCTTTCCCTTCAGGCTCTCCGGCGTGCTTATGTCCTCATCTTTCGAATAGAGACGGAAGGCCTCGGGCGAGCGGCTGTACATGTTGAGAACCTTGATATCGGCCCCGTTTGCGGCAGAGAGTACCACCGAGGTGGCGCCGACCGCGTAGAGAATCTGTACGTCGCCGGATGCCAGGGCCTGTGTCTGATCCGCGCCGGAATTAATCTCCGCATACTCCACCGTGATTCCCATATCTTTAAAACTGTCGGCAAAAATAGTTTCATGCTTCTCAACGATGGTAGGGATATTGAGAGGGGACGTCACATAGGTGAGCACCAGTTTGTCAAGTCCCGAGTCTGCATTTGCCGCCTGGCTTTCCTCCGATGAACTTTGATTTGCCTGTGTGCCGGCCTGCGCCGTTTCCTTTGCGGAGCCGGTATCCGCTTTTGCGCAGCCGGCCAGCCCCATCGCTCCCATGCATACTGCAAGTCCCAATGCCATAAATCGTCTCATAAATCAGTTTCCTCCTGTTTCTTCTGTGTTTAGGTTATTGATAATTTCTCTTTTCAGGGAAATAAATGAATCGTCTAAAAGGTTCCGTTCTCCTGCCGTTTCAGGGATCGTGCACCGGGCCTTTACAAGTCCTTTTTCGATGATCACGATCTCATCTCCCAAGATCAGAGCCTCATCGATGCTGTGGGTTACAAACAGAATACTGCTCTTCTTATTTTTCTGGACCCGCAGAAGCTCTTTCTGCATCTGTTCCCTGGTAAAGTAGTCGAGGGCTGCAAAGGGCTCGTCCATCATAATGAAGGATGGTTCATATGCAAGGGCCCTGGCAATCGCGGTTCTCTGCTGCATTCCTCCCGACAGCTGGGCCGGATACGCTTTTTCAAACCCCGTAAGGCCGACCGAGGCGATGATGTCCTCCGTCTTTTTCCTGTCCTTTTCCTTTTTCCTAAGCCCAAACGTTATATTGTTCTGCACCGTAAGCCAGGGCATGAGCCTGGGTTCCTGAAAGACGAACGCCGTCCTGTGGGATTCCCCATATCTTATCTCACCCTGGTCCGCCTCTTCCAGGCCTCCGGTCAGGCGCAGAAGCGTCGTCTTTCCGCAGCCGCTCCGCCCCAGGATGACGGTAATCTTTTTTTCCGGTATTTTCAGGCTGACGCCGTTCAGGACCCGGACGGCCCTGTCTTCCACCAGATATTGTTTATGTACGTCAATCAGTTCAATTCCAGCCATTGTCATAGGATCCTTTCAAAAATTTACTGATTACAAAGGCAAAAAGCCGGTCGGTCACATACCCCACCGCCCCGATCACCAGAATTCCCACGATCACCTTGTCCGTCCTGGACATCTGCTGGGCAAACAGGATCATATGCCCCAGCCCGGTGGAAGCCGCAACCATCTCCGCGCCGATAATGGCCCGCCAGCTATAGCCCAGGCCGACCCGCATGCCGACCAGGATATCGGCCGAGGCATGGGGAAACACGATCCTCAGAAATTTACGTCCCCGGGAATAACCGAACATATCCCCGACCTCCAGGAGTTTCCTGTCACACCCGGTAAATCCCTTGACAATACTTAAATACATCGGGAAAAAGGAGGCCAGTACGATAATAACGGTCTTCGTGGTTTCCCCGATGCCGCACCAGAGAATCAAAAGCGGTATCATGCTGAGCGGCGGCACATTGCGGAAAAACTGCACAATATACTCGTAGTACCTGCCGGAGCCAGGCAGCATCGCCCGCACCATCCCAAGTAAAAAAGCCAGCAGAAATGCAATGGAAAATCCTTTCATAACGCGGATAAAGCTGACCGCAATGTCCTCCCGCAGTTCCCCATTTAACAGCATCTTGTAAAAGCCCTGCAATACCCTGGAAGGCGGAGGAAGCACGTAAGAGCTAAGCAGCCCCGTCCTGCACACGGCGTCCCAGAGAAGCAGGAGCGCTAAAATTCCCGCCGCAGCAGCCAGTGCATTTTTCGCCCTATCTTTCATGCATTTCACTCTCCTTTTGAAATCTCCGTATCCTCTTTACAGATGTTTTTTACATCTTCTTTCATTTCTTCTTTCTCACGCACTTTTCTTACCACGCCGTCCCCGTTGTGGCATCCCCTGTCACAATACAACATCTCCACGAGGGCAGTTTCCCCGCCGCCCGGGTGTTCTATATAATTCTCTATGATTTCCTTTCCCGTCAGACTTTCAACGTTTCCCTCCAAACCGCTGAAAAATCCGAGCGGGATCGGACTTGCCTCCGGCAGCTGTCCTTCCGGCCGTTCTCCGATCTCCTCAAGAAATTCATTCCATGTCACAAAACGTGTATGTCTAAGTCCCAGGGAATTTCCCATGTCCGCAAGAGAACGGCATGGAGTCGTAATGATCTTTTCTCCATCTCCAAACTCTTCACGGCCGCTGATTTCCCTGGCACAGTGAATCAGAATAGGCTCAATATCCGCCACCTTCATCCCTGTCCCTCCGCCCATTTTCTCCCCCTGCCTCCGCTTACTCTGCGCTTCCTTTACCAGCCCGCAGGCCATCGGGCAGCGAGCGTCGGCTATCGTTACTTCGCTCAATTCCACAAGCCTTTTATACTTTTCTCTCACAATACTTCCCCAGTCCGTTGTGCACCTCACCCGGACCATCCCCCTCCGTTCCAGAAAACGTTCCAGCACAGTCTCCTCATACATGCTCTCCGTTACCGGGTTAATCCAGATATATTCCAACATCATCCTCCTTTCCTTTTCTCTTTCGCGCTCTATTCGTTTATCTTCTCCTCTATTCCACGCAAAAGTTAGTTATTCCTAACCAACTTGTAAAGAATAACAAAGTACTGTTAAAAAGTCAACAATATAATTTTTTCTCCTGCTGCCGCCTCCCGCCACAGTCCCTTAAAAATATCTCCTGCAGCCTTCGCCTTTTCCACTCTCCCTCCTTGTCGTTTCTGCATTTTCCCGTATTCCCCCATATTAAAATCCACCCCGGTCTGAAACCACCCCTCTGCTTTTATTCCACCATTTCACTGCTCTTCCATAATTTCACAGTATCCATCTGCCGCCCCTCTGTGCTATCATAAAGTATTCCTTCCTCAAGTTTTTCTTCCCATGTTTTCTCCCCAAAATTTCCTCCCCCTCCGTATGTCACCTGAGCCAGGGCTGAATGCTCCTCCTCCCCTTTACTTCCCCTCGAACCTGTGCTAAACTCTATACAGCATTATAAGGGGGACTAATAAATGGATATCAATTATGAATTATATAAGGTTTTTTACCACGTTGCTTCCACCCTCAGCTTTTCGGAAGCCTCAAAGCAGCTCTTCATCTCTCAGTCTGCGGTCAGCCAGTCCATCAAAGTTCTGGAAAAGAAGCTGAACCAGACGCTTTTTATCAGAAGTACGAAGCGTGTCCAGCTGACACCCGAGGGTGAGATCCTGTTAAAACATATAGAACCTGCGATGAACCTGATTAAAAAAGGGGAAAACCAGCTCCTGGAAGCAAATACACTGAACGGCGGACAGCTCCGTATCGGAGCCAGCGACACGATCTGCCGCTATTTTCTGGTACCATTTTTAAATGAATTTCACAAAATGTATCCGAATATCCACATCAAGGTCACAAACCGCACTTCCATCGAATGCGCCCGTCTCCTTGAAAACGGACAGGTAGATTTCATTATCACCAATTACCCCAACTCCGGTCTGTCCAACACGCAGAATATTCAGGTCATCCATGAATTTTCAGACGTGTTTGTGGCAAATGAGGACTACTTCCCGCTGAAAGACAGAATTATCACGCTGAAAGAGCTTCAGTCCTATCCCATTCTGATGCTGGATCGGAAAAGTACCACCAGTGAATTTCTCCACAGCATGTTCCAGAAGCATCAGCTTGATCTTGTTCCCGAGATTGAGCTCAGCAGCAACGATCTGCTCATCGACCTGGCTAAAATCGGGCTTGGAATTGCCTTTGTTCCCGATTTCTGCATCCCACAGCAGGACGACAATTTCTTTATCTTAAACCTGGAGGAAATCCTTCCCAGACGGCAGCTTGTTGTCGTCCATAATGAAACGATTCCTATCTCCCAGGCCGCCAGGCAGTTTATCGAATTGCTGGAGGAACGTGCCGATGCAGGCAAAGAAAAACCGATTGAGTAATCACTTGACCCAATCGGCTTTTTCCGGCGTTCCTCTGCACCGGCCTGTTGGTCAGCAGCCGTTTCCGTGCCTGTCCGGTTTTTCCATTTACCGGCGGGACCAGAATTCCTCCAGTTGTGTTCTGACCGTTCGAAGCGTCACCCTGCTGCAATCGCTCCATTCCCTGGGAAACAGTTCCCGGTAGTCATTCCTCAGGAACCTGTCGTCCAGAAGCAGGATAATTCCCTTATCGGCTGCCGTCCGGATTACACGGCCCGCCGCCTGCATGACTTTGTTCATGCCCGGATACTGATAGGCGAAGGCAAATCCTTCCTGTTCCTCCTCATCAAAGTACCCCTTTAATATCTCCTGCTCCGTACATACCATTGGAAGTCCCGTCCCGACGATGACAGCTCCGATCAGCCTTTCTTCTTTCAGATCAATTCCTTCGGAAAACAGGCCTCCCATGACGCAGCACGCCACCAGGGAATGCTCCCGCTCTTTCTCAAATTCCTTTAAAAAATCCTCACGCTCCGAATCGCTCATCCGGTTTCCCTGTACCAGCCACTCAATTCCGTCTTCCGCCATCACTTCATCGTCTCCGTCCGGACGCAGGATCCGCCCGCTGTCCACCAGTTCCAGGACACGGTCCATATATTGGTAGGAAGGGAAAAACACGATATAGTTTCCCTTCTTTACTTCCGCCGCCTGGCGGATATATTCCAGTATCTTTTTGTATTCGGCCCGGTTTCTCCTCGTATAGCGGCTCGTCACATCGGTAGCCGCCAGCAGAAGGCGGTTCTCCTGCGGAAACGGCGAATTGACGTAAACCGTATAATCCTCCTCATCATTGCTTAAAAGCTGTCTGTAATACTTGATGGGAAGGAGGGTTGCCGAGAAAAACACCGTGCTGTTTCCCTGTGCAAGGCATTCTCCGATATGGACGATGGGATTTACACAGAGCAGTTTAATCATAAAGTTCCCGTACTCCGTCAGTTCCGTATAAATACGGTAATGCTCGTCCACCCTCTCATAAATATTCAGGAAATTTCTCACACAAAAATAGAAATCCAGCAGCTCCTCCCGACCGTCATTCCCCTTATAGTCGTCCATAAACTTTTCCAGTACCGAGAACAGGGAGGTCAACGCCGTCACCAGGTGATCCGCATCGGGCAGGATCTGCCAGCCCTCGCTGTCTCGTTTCATTTCCAGCAGAATTTTATTGACGCGTTCCAACTGCTTAGTAAGGCCGGCGGACTTCTCCTTCACAAGGCGTTTTGCCGCCAGCACGTCTTCCTTTATCAGAGCGGCGCTGTACATCTCCCGCGCCCTCGGCACCAGGTTATGGGCCTCGTCAATCAGGAAAATATATTCCCCTTTGGCCCCGTCTGCAAAGTAACGTTTGAGCCGCACATCGGGATCAAAAACGTAATTATAATCACAGATAATACCGTCCACAAAGCTGCTGATATCGAGACAGAATTCAAAGGGGCAGACCTGGAATTTTTCCGCATACCGTAGTATCACGTCTCTCGTTATCCCGAATTCCTTATGGACGATCTCATAAACCGCATCATTCACCCTGTCAAAGTGGCCCTTTGCATAGGGGCAGGCATCCGGATTGCATTCCGGTTTATCCAGAAAACAGAGCTTATCCTTGGCCGTTATGGTGACGGAACGGAAATAAAGGCCGCGCTCCCTCAGAATAGCAAATGCCTCCTCCGCCACCCCTCTTGTGATCGTTTTGGCCGTCAGGTAAAAAAGTTTATCTCCGTGACCCTCACCAATTGCTTTTAAGCTGGGGAATACGGTGGAAAGCGTCTTTCCAATTCCGGTCGGAGCCTGGATAAAGAGTTTCCGCCTTCTCGCTTCGGTCCTGTACACGCTGACCGCCAGCTCCCTCTGCCCTTCCCTGTAAGGGAAGGGAAACTCCAGCTCTTTCAGGGATTCATCGCGGCGTTCCGCATTGTGGTGCAGGTATCTGGCCCATTTGACATACTCGTGAATCAGGCCCATAAACCATTCCTTCAGTTCCTCTGTGGTCTTAATCACCTGAAACCGTTTGATCTCTTCCGTATCCAGATTACAGTAAGTCACCTGTATCGTCAATTCATCCAGGTTCTCCTGCGAACCGTAAAAATAACCGTAACACATGGCCTGGGCCAAATGGATTTCCACCGCCTCTTCCAGATCTCCAATATCCAGGTAAACGCCCTTAATCTCATCGATCGTCGCGCGGTTTCCCTCCCGGATAATGCCGTCGGCTCTTCCTTCTACCAGAATTTCAAAGCCGTCCTCCTCCACGGTGCACTTTAACACCACCTCGGACTGATAACCGGATCCCATCTTTTTCTGGATCTTCCGGTGGATGCGGCCTCCCGCCAGCATGGCCTCTTTCTGGTCAATCGCGGTCCTTCTGTTATCTATATCTCCGGAGCGCAGGACAAATTCCACCAGGTTCCGCACGGAAACCCGTATCTGCTTCCCTTTCATCTCCATCTGTCCTTCTCCCTCCCGACTGCGTCAATACAAAATCATGTCTCTGCTGTTATAAGGACAAAGAGTTTCGCCTGTGGAACTCTTGCGCTGCCGCGCGGTTGCTTCTGCAACCATTTACCTCTGCGCGGCACGTGCATCCTCGCGGAGCGTTTTTGATTCACAAGACGTAATTTTCTATGAATCAAGAAAAAGAGACTGCAGCCTCCTGCAATCCCTTTTCTCAAATTGTATGCAAATTCAATTAAGCAGCTGTGACAGCTTTTACCGCCGTCCTATCAAGAAATGCTTCAAAATCTTTATTCTCTCCGTTATATTCTACTGTCAGTACTCTCGTCATATCAAGGCTCATTACGCCTAAAAGAGATTTGGCGTCAATCACGACGCGGTTATAAAATACATCAATATCGAAATCGCATTTCGTTGCAGCTGCTACAAAATTTTTTGCATCTTCTACAGTTCCTAACATAATTCTTCTCTGTTTCATAATCAAAACTCCTTTAACTGGTGCAACTTATTGCTGATTCAATTAATACTTATAGCATCAATCGCGAATTTTGTCAAATTATATTTGATGGAAAATCGTTTTTTTCCTTTGTACATTATTGACAAAACCTTCCATGTTATACAGGAATTTATGACTAATTTCACAATTCTATTCTCTTTAGTAACTTTTGTTCGCGGAAACTGTTGTGAAGTTTATTTTTGATAAGGTTTGCAGTTTGCCAAAATTTATAAGATTACATAAAATTTCCAACTAAACATACGTTCTTATTATAGTCTATTACTCAGACAAGCGCAATCCTTTCCCTTTTCTTTTTTATATATCTCCGCATTTTTCTGTTACAAGCCGGAATCGAAACGGCATTTTCATCGGTGTGTAAAGCTGATACGGTTTGTTTGGGCGGCGTCACCCTACGCCGTCTCCCTTCCTATTTCATTCTTACAATATGCTGGCAGTAAATATAAAGATTCTTGATCTTTACCGCCTGCTGTCCTTCCTCCCCCAGAACGATCGGCTGGGTGCCGGACGGGGTAACATACAGCTTAAATGCAATCGCATCCTGGCCGACATGCAGATGTGCCTCGGGTTCATAATTAAATTTCATCTCCTCAAGCCCGAGATAGGCATACATCACCTTCTCCAGCTCCGGATTTCTGAACACCTGGACTACCTCTTCTTCCGCCTCCCCCTTCATCTCAATAATTGCTTTTGCTTCATCAAACTTCAAATTTGTAAAGCGATACTCGCCATCCCCCAAAATATAAGCCAACGTACCATTGTCAAGCAATAATAAAGGATCTGATTTCTCCATAAGTCTACCTCCTCTGCCCTGTATGTAACAAGTTGTATCTAACTATAATATAGAGATTACAAGATATTGTCAAATCACTGTCAAGAACGTGTCAATAACAGCTTTTTTATCTTCTTTTCCATCCGAAGCTGCGTCAGAAACACTCCGACCGCTCCGGATACGGTGCTGAGCACATTAATCTGCTCCCGGGTCCAGATGCGTTTTTCCCAGCACTGGTCAAAACCGATGAATCCGCTCCTTTTCTTTCTGTTTTTTAAAAGACATTGCAGCATGGAAATGATTTCCTGTGATGCAAGCACATCCTTTGTCCTGCCGGTGAGATCATTGATGTCGCGGCAGTAGAAAATTCCATTCTCATCAAACAGTTCATCGTACCGGTTGCCATCCGTATACTCCATGTCCTGAAGGAAATCCTTCTGCGGCTTCACCCCTTCATTGCACCATTCAAATGTATTGGAACAGGTCGCTCCATCCTCTGAATCTTCAAATATATAGACGCGGCTGACCCCAAACTGCCTGCCCACAATCTCCAGAACCTGTGATATGGCTTTGGAAATGTCTTCCTCCTGCTGCAGCACGGTAAATACATACTCACCCAGCGTCTGGTTCCTGTAATCTTCCTGCCCCCTTGGCTCTGCCGGAAGCTGGGCGGCGCTGCGTCTGATGCTGTTCTCCGCCTGCAGGATCGAATGGTAAAAAGTACACTGGTTCTTCCCCTTCTCCTTCGCCTTATAAAGCGCCAAATCGGCATTTTTATATAGGGTCTGGTAATCACAGCCGTCCAGGGGGGCAAATGCCGCTCCGGCGCTGCAGGATAACATGTAGCCGTCGCGCTCGAGGAACTCTTCCATCCGCTCCCGGATTTGTCCAAATTTATCCGATATCACGTCCTGGGAACGCGCTCCCGGCATAATCACCACGAACTCGTCCCCGCCAATCCTGCCGATGATATCTCCCGAACGGAAGGTGCGTTTCAGCAGCAGGGCAATATCGGAGAGCAGAACGTCTCCGCTCAAATGGCCATAAACATCATTAATATATTTAAAATTATCCAAATCGATAATGACAAATGCACAGGGACAATCTGCGGTGGCTTTCTCAATATATTTGCCTCCGAGTTCCGCCGTCGCCGCTTTGTTATAGAGGCCGGTCAGCGCATCATGAAGCGCCTTCTCCACCAGCATATCCACATTTCTCTTCTCTTTGTCTATATCTGAGATAACGCCGATTGCCTTTTTTCTGCTGGACTGTCTGGCTTCCTGAAGGGCAATCTTAATCCGGCACCAAAGATAGGACCCATCATTCTTTGCGATCCGGATTTCTATCTCCCTGACCGCCACATCCCTCCTCATATCACGGACCGCATTCATCAGAACCGGCAGATCGTCCGGATGGACATGACTGACGGATGCCATCGAGCTGACATTCTCTGAAATCGGATAATAACCGAATTTCTTCACCCAGTTGTCGGAAAAAGAAATCGAATCGTCCGCCATGTTCCACTCAAAGATGATATCATTAGTCTGTTCCATGATGATCCGGTGTCTCTCCAGGCTCAGCCGGAGCTCCTCCAGAACTTTACGGTTTTCAGTGACGTCGGTCAGAATACAGTAAAATACTTCCTTTCCTTCCCGCTCCACCAGCTGGCCGTGATCTAAGACTGCCATCAGGCTGCCGTCCCGGCAGATAACACGGTACTCTATCTTCTTTGTCTTCCCCCTGGCAAGCTGTTCACATACGGATTTCCATGTTGCTTCCAGATCATCGGGATAAATCAGACGCTTGAACTGATTCTTAAATTCATGCTCCATCTCTTCCCTGGTATATCCGAACATATCAAGAAAGCCACGGCTGTACTGAAGCAAATCCAAATTCTCATTAAATTCACAGCACATAACGCCGCCCGGCACATTTTCCATCAATGCGTTCAGGTTTTCGTTCTGTTCTCTCAGTAAAATTGCCTGCTCGTCCAGAAGCCGTATCAAGCTTCCCGTGTTATTCTCCTGCACCGTTCTCGGGAAAAACTCATTTTCCTTCTGGTTTTCACTTCCGGCGGACATATGTATCTGCAGGATCCTGAACTCTCCGTCCTCTTCCCGGCACAACAGAGTCATACGGATTCTCTGGCTCTCAAAAATCTCTTCTCTTCCCGTCTCCTGCACTACCAGCATGCCAAATATTGAAACCGTATGCCCGTCCAGGATTCTCACATTATACTCTTCTTCCACAATGGCAAATGAGCCTGGAAACAACCGGTACTCCTGTTCCAGAAATTCCTCCGCGTTTCTGATTCCGCGTCCAATCTCCTGTTCTCCGGTCCCTATCCATTCCACATCTTCATCCATGCAGGATAAAACCTTCTGCACATCACGCTCCACCAGGTAGGCTCTCTGAAGCCGGCAGACAAATTCTTTTGCTTTCGTCTCAAGTAATATGTCCATGCCCCCCTTTCCCCCATTGTTTCTGTTATAACAAGCATACTGGAAAATCGGGGGCATGTCAAGAAAGCAATGAGGGGGAAAATCAACAAAAAAGCTCAGATTCCCTTCTAAAATCAAAGGTTTCTGAGCTTTTCTCAATTCCTTAATCATTAGCAGGGGAAGAGGGATTCGAACCCCCATTAACGGTTTTGGAGACCGTTGCTCTGCCATTGAACTATTCCCCTAAAATTGCCTGCCCAAGTATAATACCACAGGACAGGCAGTATGTCAATCAGTTTTTCCAAAGTTGTCGAAAATTGTTTTAATTAAATGAACTGTTTTAATTATTCCTTTCAGAATAACAATAGTTCCATTTTCTCATCTTCAAAACGATCCTAAATCAGGTTAATCGCTTCCCTCACATTGCTGACTCCGGCAAGCTCAATATCTTTCCTCTTTTTCAGTTTCTCCAGGCTCACCTGCGGCATGATGCATCGTGTAAAGCCGAGTTTTACCGCCTCATTCACCCTCTGTTCCGACATGGACACGGCCCTCACCTCACCCGAGAGGCCGACCTCCCCGAATATCACCGTCTTTTCATCCACCGGCCGGTCTTTATAGCTAGAAATGAGCGCCATCACAATAGCCAGGTCAAGGGCCGGTTCATTCATCTTCATTCCTCCGGCGATATTAACGTAGGCGTCGAACTGGGACAGCTCGTACCGGCACCGTTTTTCCAGTACTGCCATCAGGAGATTAACGCGGTTGTAGTCCGTACCGGCCGCTGTTCTTCTGGGCATTCCAAAATTCGTCTTTGTCACGAGGGCCTGAACCTCCAGCATAATCGGTCTTGTTCCCTCCAGGGAACAGGCCGCCACCGCACCTGACGCTCCGGCGGGACGTCCGTCCAGCATGAATTCCGAAGGATTCTTCACCTCGGCAAGTCCTTCCTCCTTCATCTCAAATACGCCGATCTCATTGGTGGAACCGAACCGGTTCTTAATCCCTCTCAGAATGCGGTAGGAGGCATGACGGTCCCCCTCAAAATACAGCACCGTATCCACCATATGTTCCAGCACTCTCGGGCCGGCCACCACGCCCTCCTTTGTTACATGTCCGATAATAAAGACCATCACGCCCAGGCCCTTTGCAATCTGCATCAGAATATTGGTACACTCCCGCACTTGGCTCACACTGCCCGGAGCGGAGGTGACCTCCTCCATATACATCGTCTGTATTGAGTCGATGACAACGGCGTCGGGCATGGTTCTCTTAATCACTTCCTCAATTGTGCCCAGATTTGTCTCACAGAGAAATGAAAGAGGGCCGTCCACAGTTCCAATCCGGTTAGCCCGGAGCTTGATCTGCTTTAATGACTCCTCACCCGAAATATAGAGGACTTTCTGCTTCTGCCCTGCCAGATTTCTACAGACCTGTAAAAGCAGCGTAGACTTTCCGATACCCGGATCGCCGCCCACCAGGACAAGGGAACCCCTCACAATTCCGGAACCAAGCACGCGGTCCAGCTCCTCGAATCCTGTCCTTATTCTGTCTTCCTCATCCAGCACAATCTCCGACAGTGTCACCGGCCTGGCGTCCGAAGGCGCCCGCCTGGTTCCTGACGTTCCGCCCTTTCCCACCGTCTTTACCTGGGAAACAGGCTCCTCCACCATCGTATTCCACGCTTTGCAGGCCGGACACTGTCCGGTCCACTTCGCCGACTCAAAACCGCATTCACTGCAAAAAAACATGCTCGTCTTCGCTTTTGCCATTCATTTCTCCCTTTTATTCATAAACCGTTATCAAAAGAATGGAGGCTGATCCGCCGATCGCCTCCATTCTGTTAAATCAGTTATCTCTATCTTCCTGCAATCTTAATCTCTGTCGTTACGCCTTCGTTCAGTTCCACGCTTAAAACAAGTTTTCCGCTTACGTTGGTCGTCATGCCTCCGACTGCAACACCGTCGATAAATACTTCGTATTCGTGTTCGTCTTCCAGCTGTACGGTAATCTGTGCATCCTGGTTTCCCTCCACGGTAAAGGTTATCTCGGAATCATCAACTGCAAAATGGTTCACTGCCGTTCCCGGTACGGATTCATAAACGAACATTCCGTTCCTCTCCAGTTTTGTTATCTCATGAAACGTTTTAACTTTATATAAGTCCCCTTTGTATTCGAAATCCTGCAGTTTGGACTTTGCAGCTAATTCATAATTGCCAAAACTGATTGTACCGTCATCCTCGATGCGGATTAACTCGTTAACTACTGGCATAAATCTATCCTCCTGGTATTCTTCTGTGTGTTTCTTCCTGTAAACTCATTCTATCACAGTTTCTTTTACTTGACCAGTATTTTATTCTCTTTCAGGGCCTCTTTAACCGTGAATTCCAGCCCCTCTTTTCCTTTGGTCACAAGCACTTCATCGTCCTTTTTAATACGTCCTTCCAGCAGTTCTTCCGACAGCTTATCCTCTATCTGGTTCTGGATTGTCCGGCGCAGCGGCCTTGCCCCGTATTTCTCATCATAGCCTTTTTCAGCCAGATATTCTACTGCTTTGTCATCCACATTCAGGCTCATGCCTATCTGCGCCTTAGTCCGTTTGATAATCGTTTCCAGCATAATACCGGCAATCTCTTTAATATTTTCGCGGTTCAGCGGATGGAACACCATTATCTCATCAATACGGTTTAAGAACTCCGGTTTAAACATTTTTTTAACCTCGTCCATAACCCTGTTTTTCATAAATTCATAGTCTGTTTTGGCATCCGAATCGGATGAGAATCCAAGACGCTTCGGTGAAATAATGTTCTCAGCCCCCGCATTGGAGGTCATGATGAGAACCGTATTCTTAAAGTCAATTTTTCTGCCCTGGGCATCGGTAATATGGCCGTCGTCCAGAATCTGGAGCAGAATATTAAAGACGTCCGGATGCGCTTTCTCAATCTCGTCAAACAGGATGACGGAATACGGATTGCGGCGCACCTTCTCACTTAGCTGTCCGCCCTCCTCATATCCCACATATCCCGGCGGTGAGCCGATCATCTTGGATACGCTGTGTTTTTCCATATATTCGGACATGTCAACCCGGATCATCGCATTCTCCGTGCCGAACATGGCCTCGGAAAGCGCCTTGGAAAGCTCGGTCTTGCCGACGCCGGTAGGTCCAAGGAACAGGAAGGAGCCAATCGGCCGTTTCGGATCCTTAAGGCCCACGCGGCCTCTCCGGATGGCTCTTGAGACGGCCGTCACCGCCTCCTCCTGGCCCACTACCCTCTCATGGAGTATCGCTTCCAGTTTCAGAAGGCGCTCGGATTCCTCCTCGGCCAGCTTGCGCACCGGAATCCGGGTCCAGTCAGATACGATATCCGCTATCTCATTCTCTCCGACAATCAGTTTTCTGGAATTCTTCTCCTTCTGCCACTTATCGCGGATTTTATCTATCTTTTCATGCTTCTTTCCCTGTTTTTTCTTGATCTCTCCGGCCTTTTCGTATGCCTCCGCCTTGATCGCCTCCTCTTTCTGGCGTTCCAGCTTTTTGATCTCCTCCTCCAGGGTCTTAATCTCCTCCGGCTCCGTATATACGGTCAGACGCAGTTTGGAAGATGCCTCGTCAATCAGGTCAATCGCCTTATCGGGAAGGAAACGGTCGTTGATATAGCGGGCCGACAGTTTGACGGCGGCCTCCAGCGCCTCATCCGTGATTGTTACCTTGTGGTGCTCCTCGTACCGGCTTCTGAGTCCTCTCAGAATCGCGACGGAGTCTTCCTCCGTCGGTTCTTCCACCATAACCGGCTGGAAACGGCGTTCCAGAGCGGCATCCTTCTCAATATATTTACGGTATTCCTCCACCGTCGTTGCGCCGATTAACTGAATTTCTCCTCTTGCAAGGGACGGTTTCAGGATATTGGATGCGTCAATGGCTCCCTCCGCACCTCCGGCGCCGATAATTGTATGGATTTCATCAATAAACAGCAGCACATCTCCGTCGTCTTTGACTTCGGAGAGAACCTTCTTGATGCGCTCCTCGAATTCCCCCCTGTATTTGGAACCTGCCACCATACCGGAGAGATCCAGGCTGACAACGCGCTTTTTGGCAATTGTCTCCGGAACATTGCCGGAGATAATAAGCTGAGCCAGTCCTTCCACAACCGCGGTTTTTCCAACTCCCGGCTCACCGATTAAGCAGGGGTTGTTCTTCCCTCTTCTGCTCAGAATCTGGATGACTCTTTTCATCTCAACTTCGCGTCCTATCACCGGATCCAGCTTTCCCTCTTTCGCGAGTTCGGTCAGATCGCGGCTGAAACTGTCCAGATTCGGCGTGTTGCCTTTCTCTTTTCTCAGGCGGCCCGCCGCTTCATCACGGCCCGCGGGGACGTCGTCCCCCATTGCCGCCATCAAATCAATATACAGCTTCTGGATATTGACATTCATCGTATTGAGAAGGCGCGATGCCGTGCACTTTCCCTCTTTAATCATCGCAATGAGTATATGCTCCGTCCCAATCAGGGGCGCTTTAAAAAATACGGCCTCCTCATAGCTGGACTGAAGTACGGCCCTGGCTCCCGGCGTATACTCCGCCTGTTCCGCAATTCTGGTGGGCGCCGCCGGTGATATCAGACGCTCCATCAGCTCCAGCACTTTTTCTTCCGTTACATCATATCGTCCGAGGATGGCGGCCGCCACGCCGCTTCCCTCCTTAATCAGCCCCAGAAGGAGATGTTCTGTTCCCACGTACCCGTGTTCCAGCTCCTCCGCGGTGTCCACGGCCAGGCGGATTGCTTCCCTGGCCTTCTGTGTAAAACGATCTATCATAAATTGATCCTCCTGCAAATTGCCCTGTTTGGTTTACTTTATGCTTAGCATACTTTATGGTTGGTTTACTTTATGCCTCGTTTACTTTATGCTCCGTTTACTTTATGCTCCGTTTACTTTATGCTCAATTTACTTAAGTTCCGGGAGATGCTCCCTGATGTATCTTCCCCTCGCCACTTCCAGTTCATCCTTGCCAAGCGGCTGCCTGGAATATTTCTGAAGGTTCGCCGGCTGGATGCCTATCATGATGTTGTAAATACTGACAAATTCCTTTGTCTCCACGAGACCGTCCGCGATGCCCGCCCGTAAATGGGAGAGAAACGTCATCGCCTCTTTCATGGAAAGCTTTCTCGCATATTTGAGAACACCGTATGATTTGTACACCTCATCCTCGCGGAGCAGACGGTGTTTTGCGAGGGATGCTTCCCTCACCTCCCGCTCCTGGCCGGAAAGCTGGACGGCCACATTGCTCACCAGTTCCATAATTTCCTGCTCGTTCAGTCCGAGGGTTTTCTGGTTATATATCTCATAAAGATCACCGCTGTTCTCCGAACCCCGGCCATAAACTCCCCTCACCGTCGTCCCGAACCGGCTCATATCCCCCAGAAGCTCCTGAAACCGCTTGCTTGTTGAAAGGGACGGCAGATGTACAACCACGGACGCCTTCATTCCCGTTCCCACGTTGGTGGGATAGGATGTCAGATACCCGTACTTGCTGCTGAATGCATAAGGGAACTTTTCGTTGATATAGTCATCCAGCCGATCCGCCTCCTCATAGCATTCTTTCAGCATCAGTCCCGGCGCAAGCACCTGCAGGCGGATGTGATCATCGCCGTTTAATACCAGGCTCACCGCCTCATCCTCCGAATAAATAATGCTGCCCGGAGTCGTCTTTTCCATCAATGTTTTATTGAGCAGGCGGCGCTCCCGCAGTTCCATGCGGTCCAGCTCCTCCATCTTTTCCAATGTCCTGCACTCGAACCTGCGGCCGTCCGTCTCCTTCAGATTCTTCAGTTCCTGGGTCATCAGGCCTACCATGTATCTGGCTTCATCCTCCTCAAGCCTGGAGGGGAACTTATATTCTTCCCAGTTTCTTGAAAGACGGACCCGGCTGGATACAATATTGGACGGATCATTTTTCACTTTCTCAAACCATCTCGTCATTCTTTTCTTTCTCCTCTTTTAAGGCTTTTATTTTATCCCGGCATATGGCCGCTTCCTCATAATCCTCGTTCCTGATTGCCGCCTGTAAATGTCTCTCCAGTTGTTTTATCTGCTCATCCGCAGAGAATTCCATCACGCCTCCGCTGGTAACCTCTGCCGGTGTTTTTCCCATCCGGCGCATCTTCGGCTGTTTGCCGGTGTGGCTTGCGCTCTCCTGGAGCTTCTTAATCTTTTCTCCAATCAGCAGGTCAAACACATGGTAGCAGTCCGCACAGCCAAAGCGGCTGTTTTCCACGAATTCCTCATAGGTGGTCCCGCATGTAGGGCAGGCCACCTCATCCATCTTCTGCTGTCTGACCGCGGAAGACTGCAATCCCAAAAGACTCGACAGAAGCTTGCCAAGGGGAAATTCTCCCTCAATAATTGCGGAATACGGTCCGAAGTCCATTTCCTGTGCACATTGGGAACAGAGATTATGCTCGGTCTTTACCCCATTGATTACTTCCGTGTATTTAATATTTGCTTCGCGAATTCTGCATTTCTCACATAACATTCTCTAACCCTCCATTAAAGGATACCCGGTTTTATCCGGAAAAAGCGTCAAAAATAGAATCTACCAGCCGGTGTACTTCTTCGCGGCTCACATTCTTGCAGGCTCCCTTGGCAAGAATGACGCTTAAGTCGCGCTCCAGTTCCTGTATTGCCCTGATTTTATCTGCATCCAGGGAAATAACGGCTCCCCTGCGGCGGTCCAGTTTGACAAAACCTTCCTGTTTTAATACAGAATATGCTTTGTTTACCGTATGCATGTTAATCCCTATATCATCGGCCAGCTGGCGCACCGATGGGAGCGTCTCCCCCTCGCGGAGCCGCTCCGTCGCTATTCCTATAATAATCTGGTTCCTAAGCTGAATATAAATCGCTTCATCGCTGTTAAAGTCGATCTCTACAATCATAATCCACCATCTTTCGTCATTTTGTTATAGTGATTATATAACAAAGTGAACATGAAGTCAACCGGCAAGTGGAATACGATAACTTTCAACTTCCAGGGAAAATATACAGGCGGACCGGACATGCGCCCTGCAGTTCTCCCTGCTTTCATGCATGTCCGGTCCGTATGCCGGCGTTAGGGAAATCTCAGTGAGACTTCCACCGTTTCATTCAGTTTAAATCAAGAAACTCAAAATCGTCGTCATCGCGCGGACCGGGCTTTCTGGTTCTTTCCGCGGTTCTGGCGGCGCGGGCGCGCCTTTCGTCTTCCTGGCGTTCCCTCTCTAAGCGTTCCCTGGTTCTTCTGGCCCGCTCGGCGCGTTCCATCTCTCTCTGGCGGATGGCCTCTTCCATTCCTATATCCTGGCTTCTGACGGGCTTTGCCGCATACCGCTGCTCGGGATAGCCCTGGCCGCTACGGCCGGATTCCTGGCCGCTTCTTTCAGGATATCCCTGGGTGCTTCGTCCCGGCTCCGGACTTCTTCTCTCCGAATATCCCTGGGTGCTTCGCCACGGCTCCGGGTTTCTCCTTTCAGGATATCCCTGGGTGCCTCGCCACGGCTCCGGATTCCTTCTTTCAGGATAGCCCTGGGCGCCGCCACGGCCCTGTTCCGGATTTCTCCTTTCAGGATATCCCTGGGCGTTTCGGCTCTGTTCCAGGTTTCTTCTTTCCGGGTAACCCTGAACGCTTCGGCCCTGCTCCGGATTTCTTCTCTCCGGATAGCCCTGGGCGCTGCGCCCCTGTTCCGGGTTTCTCCTTTCCGGGTAGCCCTGAACGCTTCGGCCCTGTTCCGGACTTCTTCTCTCCGGATAGCCCTGGGCGCTGCGCCCCTGTTCCGGGCGTCTCTGGGATGTGCGGTTCTGCTCGGAACCTCTCGGTTCCGGCCGTCTCTGTGCCGGATAGCCCTGTTCTGCCGTTCCTGCCATTCTGCGCACCGCAGCGTCCTGATACCCCGCATTCTGGCCATATTTCGCCGTTCTTCCGGGCTCCTGGCCTCTTCTTTGCTCTGCCTGAAGACGTTCGTCCCCGGCAAGGCGTCTTCTCTGTTCCATACCGTCCTCGGCAATTCTGCCCGTCCTGGCCGCCTGTCCCTGTCTTCTCCTGTCTTCCTCTTCCTGCATCGCCCTGCGCTTTACCGGTGTCGGCGCCTCATCGCGCTCCGCTCTGCCCGCATGCTCTCTCCTGCGCATCAGCAGGTTGATCACCATAAAGAAAAGAATCAGGCAGACTACAATCAGAACCACAATAACAATAAATCTGAGATCATAATCCTTGCAGAGGGCATTATAATCATCCAGGAGCTTTGTAACCTGGGCTTCGTCAAACTGGCTCTCCAGTGCCGGATCTTCAAAGTAGCGCTGGAATGTTTTTTCAGCAATATCGTAACGGTAAAGACCTTTTTCACCGTTCTCATTCATACCGTAAATAACACAGTACTTCTGTTCCTCATCGGTCTTCCATACCCATCCCTTGACTTTTGCGTCTCCGTTCAACTGGATGGCGGTCTGGGCAAATCCCTCCGGAACTTCAATGGTATCGTCAATCGGCAGAACCACAATTGCCCTTGCCACACTGTCGATCGTTACATAAGGCGACAATGCCCCTGATTCCGGCACATAGATATAGAATGAACCGTTTCCGTCGCTTCCCTGGAGATAAATCAAGGTAAGGCCGTTGCCTGTACCGGCCATAATTTCCGTGCCGTTGTAGGTGCAGGTAGACTGGGTATATCCCGCCGGAAGAACCGCAGGATCGAATGACGACGCCACGCTGTATTCCACTCCGTCAATGTCGGCCTTCAGTTCTCCGACCACCGCACCGCCTGTAACCACGGCCTCACCGGCCTCTGTAGCCGGTACTTCCGAAGATTCCGATTTATTGACTGTAATCGTATAGGACTTTACGGTCTGGCCGTCCTCCGCAGTGACCTTACATACCACGGTATTGGCTCCCGTCTTAAGACCGGAGCCTCCGGTGACCTTTGTTTTTGCCTTGGCATCCTTGGCATCGGCGCTGACTGCGATTTTATCCACATCGCCGCCGACATTTACCGTATAGGACATTACATCCGGTGAAAAAGCCGGTGACAGCTGTCCCGGCGATACTTTTAGTGAGGCAAGGGCCGCTTCACTCGAATACGTCGCAGGAGCCTTGACTTTTACCGCCGATGACCCCACCTTTGTAACATTGACGGCCTGGGTATCCGCATCATAAACCTCATGGCTTGCTACGGATATCGACGTGTCACCCGCCTGTACCGCCTTGAATTTAAGCGTGTAGGCAAATTCCTTTGTCGTGTTGGAATCCATCGTTCCCACAAGACGCACGGAACCGGCGCCTCCGTTGGCATTATTCCCGCTGACAAACTCAATATGCGACTGATCATACGATAAAACCAGATCGGAAGCCCCGAGGTTTCCGTCTGTGGCCGTAACCTTGACCGTTACATTAAATTCCTGTCCCACGGTCGTGCTCGGATCGGAAAACGATATCTTCGCGCTGGCTGCAAAAGCCTCAAAGCCGCCAAACGGCATGGCCAGACAAAGGGCACATGCGGCAATCAGGCTGGTAACTATATTTCTTATTCTTCTGTTCATAATCTCTCCCACCTAGTTCAGTTTCTGACTCCCCAGAATATCCTTCTGCATTGCCAGGATATCCATGATGTCGACTTTCCCGTTGCCATTGACATCGGTGGCCTTCTCAAACGGGCCCGTAAGGGTTTCAAGCCCGAGGATATGCCTCTGTGCTTTCAGCACATCCAGAATATTTAATTTACCGTCACCGTTATTATCTCCCTTCACGATCACATCATACCGGACCGTGGGAGAGCCGTCGGAACCAAAAACCTGGACAAGGTCGCCCGTGCCCACGCCTCCAGTGACTTCTCCGCCCGATGAGTTATAAACCTTTACAATACTTCCCGCTCCCGCTGCGGTCAGGGAGGCCGCAAGCTGTGCCGCGGTCACACCGGCGCTGACGGTCTGCGTCCCGCCGCTTCCCGTTCCTGAAGAACCGCTGCCGCCGGGCGTAGAGCCGGGTGTTGTTCCTGATGTTGGGCCGGGTGTTCCTGAACTTCCCCCGGGGCCCACCAGATTGGATGGATCCGACGATGTGCCGAAGCCGGATACATTGCTGCCCGGAGCCATCGGCCCGTTCGTATTTCCCGATTCTATCCCGGAGCCGGAGCCGTCCGGAGCAATAATCTGTACATCTGAACCGCCTCCCGGATTGCCGGAAGAACTTCCGCCCGGATTACTTACCGTACCGCCTCCCGGGCCTGTTCCAGGGCCGCCCCCGGGACCATAGCCTGAACCGCCTCCCGAACCGGAGTTCACTCCGCTGCCGATAGAATCAGAGTAGGTCGGGCCGTTGTCCTGACGCACAACATGAATCACATAATTTCTTATACTGCCGTTCTGTGCCTTGACAGCCACGGTAATATCGTTGATGCCGCTCTGCAGATTAATATTTCCCGTTCCGCTGACGGTCGACTTGGAGTCGATCACGGAAGCCGCCACCGTCACACTGCTGACGGAATGATCCACAATCAGGTCATAGGATTCCGTATCCCTGTTAAACGTAGGGGTGAGGGCAAATCCTTCCACTCCAAGGCCGGACAGCTTATTGTTCGGGCTGCCGTCAATCGTTGGCTTTGCACATGCCGTAGCAGGCATATTCTTATAGACCGGTATGGAGAATTCCAGGGCCGTTGTTTTGAGCGCACTGATTTTAGCCAGGGTAAGCCCCTCCGCCGCCGCTGCAAGAACGTTGGTCATGTACTGGTGTTTATAGAGGTTGTCCCCCTGTACATTGAATTTTTTCAGGTAAAGAGTATCCTGTCCGCGTTTCACATAATTATTTCCATAGTAAATAGATCCGCCGAGTATGGACTTTTCCACGCTGTTCCATGGACGTTCATAACTGCCGGACTGAGATGCCCACCATAGTCCTCTCTCAACCGCTCCCATGGAGCCGGACTGATAGGCTTCAATATTAAAAAAGTTATAGTATCCCTGATAGCCTGATACGGTTCCCGATATACTTCGGCCGGTGCCCTGGCTGCCCTGCTCCTGGATAATCATTGAGGCAAGGATATAAGGGTTCACGCCCGACTGGGCCGCCGCATTCATAATAATATCAACGTAGGAGCTGCTGCCCGATACAGGGGCCGTACCACCTGAATTACCGGGATTACCGCCTGAATCGGAGAAACCGGAACCTCCGCCCATTCCCGGTCCATATGCCGTCATAACACGTTCCACCTGGTGATCACTGATTGAGGCAAGCGGTGAAATCGGAGAAATGGCCTGACCGTTATCCCCTGAACCGGAACTGCCTCCCGGACCCGAACCCGATTCTGCACCGGGCCCTGAACCAGGCCCTGAGCCGGGACCTCCTCCCGAACTGCCTGAGCCGGAGGAACCACCGGAAGGACTTCCGCCGGACGGCGCCGTACCTCCTCCCGCGCTGCCTGAAAGAAAGGTACCGGCCACCATGCTCTCCAGCCCCTCTCTCGTATGGATGGAGCTGTCATAGGACTGCTTCATAAACTGGAAAATATATTTTTCATTTAGAAAATTTCTCGGATCCATGTAGTAGCGGATAATATCCTCTGACGCCTGGACCCAGGAATTGCCGTCGAAACCGGGCCATGAACCTGTATCCCAGTCATAGGCTCCCGTTGCAGTCGACTTCCAGGAAGAAATGTTCTCTCTTCCCACCAGGTTTCTTCCGATTACGCTCTCATTCTCTACCGCGGTATTCCAATCCAGGTTGGTCTGAAGGGCCGTAAACGTCCATTTGGGATACATGGCGTGAAGTTCACGCAGACCCGGCTTGTAGCTCTCCGGAAATCCCTGGCTGTTCATATAACTCTCAAAGTCACCGTCAGACGTAATTACCGTTGGAAATTTTATGTAGTCGCTGGACGCATATCCGATTGTCTCGGCTCCGCCGCCTCCGCTGAACCGTATCTGATACCACAGTTTTCCGTCCGTTCCGGTCTGCTCACCGATTACGGTAACCGCCGTCCCATGAGACAGTTTGGCCACTGCCTGATAGGAGGTGCCCGGTCCGCTTCGCACGTTCAGATTCGTCGCATTGACCGAGGCGGTCCGCTCACTTGCCATGCTGACCATACCGGATAATCCCGTATGTCCCGCCTGCCATGGGCTGAAGGCCATAATACAGCCAAGCAGCAGAGCAACCACCCTCTTATATCCCTTTTTTTTCATTCGTGTCTCTCCCCGTAATGCCTGAAACGGCATTTTCCTCTATATTTTCAAAACCTGCGAATTCTTTTCAATCCCATTTGGGTCAAAAAAGCGATTTGCCTGATTAGGCATTATGTACATTATAATGAAAACTACCATTATATGTCAACCTCATGAACAAAAGTTCACAGAATATCCAGTAATTTACAGGAATTGTAAGAATTTCTTAACAAATTCTGCCTAACAGGATTGTGATGAGCATCAGAAGGATTAACACGGCCTGTCTTACCGTATCCTTCCTGCACCACTTAAGCACTCTGACTGTCATATCCTCCTCCGTCTCCGGATCTGTTTTGGTATTTTTGCAAAACAGTCCCATTATCTATAGTATTATATGCAGACAAGGGGGAGATGTTGACAGAAATTTTGAAAAATTTGAGTACAGACGGGATGGTGATGGGTGCCACTACCTATATCTGGCTTTTATCAGGCCATATTGTTTTATCAGGCCATATTGAAAAACAAAAAAGAGCAAAGACTCATGTCCCTGCTCTTTTCCAAACTATCTTTTATACCGGATATGCCCTGTTCAGCCTGTCGGCCTTTGCAGGATCTATCCCGGTTGACTGTGCCTCGCGATATTCGAAAAATTCCTTCGCTACCTGTGGGAATAATGCATAGGTCAGCACATCCTCATCCTGTTTCTTCCACTGGGACATCTCAGATTCCAGTTTCTGGAGCTGCGGCTCGATCTTGTCGGCCGGACGGCAGGTGATTGGCGTTGCGTCTCCGATTGCTTTCTTCTGGACTTCGGCGTTGAACGGTTTAACGGTCTGGCCGAATTCACCCATAAGAAGTTTCTTCGACTCTTTTGTAAACATCTTGTAGCGCTGTCCCATCAGTACATTTAATACAGCCTGTGTTCCCACGATCTGGGAGGACGGCGTAACAAGCGGTGGTTCTCCGAAATCCTTGCGGACTCTCGGGATCTCCTGAAGTACGGCATAATATTTGTCTTCAGCATGAGCCTCTTTTAACTGGGATACCAGGTTGGAAAGCATTCCGCCCGGCACCTGGTAACGGAGGGTATTGATATCCACTCCCAGAACCTTTGTATTCATCAGTCCGCTTGCTAAAGCTTCCTCACGCAGAGGTCTGAAGTATTCTGCAATCTCTGCCAGGGCTTCTTTGTTGAGTCCCGTGTCGTAGCGTGTGCCGCTGAAGGTCTCAACCATAACCTCTGTTGCAGGCTGGCTGGTTCCAAGGGCAAACGGTGACATGGCTGTATCGATGATATCGCAGCCTGCCTCTACCGCCTTTAAGTATGTCATGGAAGCCACACCGGAGGTGTAGTGTGTGTGAAGATCGATCGGAAGCTTCACAGATTCTTTCAGGGCTGTAACAAGCTCCTCTGCCGCATATGGGGTCAGAAGTCCGGCCATATCCTTGATACATAAGGAATTGGCGCCCATGTCCTCGATCTCCTTCGCAATATTTTTCCAATAATCAAGAGTATAGGCATCTCCCAGAGTGTAGCTTAAAGCTACCTGTGCATGGCCTTTTTCCCTGTTGGCGGCTTTCACGGCTGTCTGAAGATTTCTGATATCGTTTAAGCAGTCAAAGATACGGATAATGTCAATTCCATTGGCGATGGATTTCTGTACAAAATATTCTACAACATCATCCGCATAGTGGTTGTAACCGAGGATATTCTGTCCGCGGAACAGCATCTGCAGTTTTGTGTGTTTGAATCCCGCTCTCAGTTTTCTCAGTCTGTCCCACGGATCTTCTTTTAAGAAACGTAAGGAAGCGTCAAACGTAGCGCCGCCCCAGCACTCTACGGCATGATAACCCACCTGATCCATCTTGTCAATGATCGGGAGCATCTGCTCTGTTGTCATTCTGGTTGCGATTAAGGACTGGTGAGCGTCACGAAGGACGGTCTCCACAATCTTAACCGGCTTTTTCTCTATATTAGCCATTTTGTGACCTCCTGAATTTTTCTATTATTTCACTCCAAAGATTGCCATGAATGTTCCGGCTGCTACTGCGGTACCGATAACACCGGCAACGTTCGGTCCCATTGCATGCATCAGAAGGAAGTTAGTCGGATCTGCTTCCGCTCCCACCTTCTGGGATACACGGGCTGCCATCGGAACGGCGGACACGCCGGCGGAACCAATCAGCGGGTTAACCTTACCATGGGTTACCTTACACATAATCTTACCGAAAATAACGCCTGCCGCAGTACCAAGGGCGAATGCAACCAGACCCAGAATAACGATCTTAATTGTATTCATGTTCAGGAACGCTTCTGCGCTTGTTGTAGCTCCTACGGATGTGCCAAGCAGGATAACTACAATATACATAAGGGCATTGGAAGCTGTCTCTGTAAGCTGTTTCACAACACCTGATTCACGGAACAGGTTTCCAAGCATCAGCATACCAACCAAAGGAGCTGTAGTAGGAAGAATCAGGCAGACAACAATTGTAACAATGATTGGGAAAAGAATTTTCTCCAGTCTTGATACAGGACGAAGCTGTTCCATCCTGATCTTTCTCTCTTCCTCTGTAGTAAGCAGTTTCATAATCGGCGGCTGAATAATCGGAACCAGCGCCATGTATGAATATGCGGCTACCGCGATCGGACCCATCAGTCCGGTCTGTCCAAGCTTGCCGGCCAGGAAGATGGAAGTAGGGCCGTCGGCTCCGCCGATGATGGAAATAGCAGCGGCTGCCTTATCATTAAATCCAAGGAAGATAGCCATAAAGTAAGCGCCGTAAATACCGAACTGGGCAGCTGCCCCCAGCAGGAAACTCTTCGGGTTGGCAATTAACGGACCAAAGTCGGTCATTGCACCTACGCCCATGAAAATAAGCGACGGCAGAATACTCCATTCATCCAATAAATAGAAGTAGTGTAAAAGTCCGCCGACACCATTCGACGATTCTTCAACAGTTTTCATAATATCCGGATAGATATTAACGAGCAGCATACCAAATGCAATCGGAAGCAATAAGAGCGGTTCAAACCCCTTCTGGATAGCCAGATAGAGGAAAACGAGCGCTACGAAAATCATAACCATGTTTCCAACCGTCAGATTCAGGAATGCCGTCTGTTGAAGAAGATTAGATAATGTAGTTGTAATGTATTCCATATTAATCCCTCCAAACGGAATCTTTCATGACCCGTATTTACCAGTTTTTAGTTTAATGTTGCGAGTGTTGCGCCTGGTTCTACCATATCGCCTACCGCTACATTAATGCTGGCAATTGTTCCGTCCTGAGGTGCTACGATTTCATTCTCCATCTTCATCGCTTCCAGAATCAGGATCACCTGGCCGCGTTTTACCGCTGCGCCGGCCTGCATCTTAACACCGAGGATTTTGCCCGGCATTGGAGCTGTTACAGGTACGGAACCTGCTGCCTGTGCCGCCGGGGCTGGCGCTGGCGCTGGTGCCGGAGCAGGTGCTGCCGGGGCTGGCGCTGGTGCCGGTGCTGCTGCTCTTGGGGCCGGTGCTGGAGCTGCCGCTCTTGGAGCCGGTGCCGGGGCTGCCTTAGCTGCTCCTGTAAATCCTTCTTCTACCGTTACTTCATATGCATTGCCGTTTACTGTAATTGTATAATTCTTCATCTGATTTTCCTCCTGATTCAATTAAGCGTTTTTCCATTTTGAGCCAGACTTCCGTCTGATTGAGCGTACTACCAAACCTTCCACCGGAACGCAGGCGGCCGCAGAAATTGCTGCTGTGATTACCGCTACCAATTCCATGTCATCCGCCAGGTTTTCTTCCTCACGGAGAACAGGTTCTGGATCCGGGGCCGGAGCAACGGGTACTGGAACCGGGGCCGGGGCCGGAACTGGAGCTGCAGGCACTGGGGCTGGGGCAACGGATGCCGGAGCCGGAGCAGCGGGCGCCGGTTCTGCTGCTGCTTTCGCCGCCTCTTTCTTTGCCTTATAATTCGCTTCCAGTGTGTTTACATTCTTCAGGCTTGCAATAATAAAACTGATAAAAATAAGTACCAGGAACACAGTTCCCATACCCATCAAAGTATTCATTGCCGCTCTCTCAAGCTTTTCGCCTGTAGTAAAAATTGGAGTGAAGACCATCTCGGTCGCTGCAAGGGAAGTGCCGCCGTAATTATCACTGACCACTTCTTCAGCAGTGAGGGAAAATTCCAGTTCCCTCTTTTCATAGCTTGCTCTGACTGTTACTTTGTAGCTGTCCTCGCTCACACGCTCAACATCCTCAGAAAGAATGGATACCAGTCTTCCTAAATCAGGTTTTGAGCTCTGCCAGGAAGAAATTGCACTTTCCATGACAGTATTCTTTTGTTTCTGTACTCTCTTTAATGTAGTTGCCAGCGCTTCATCGTCGTAGCTGTCAAACTCCTTCAGATAATTCTCAGCCCCCGTCTTCATTGTAGACGCAATCGTCTCGGGAACCGGCTCTGAATCCTTATTGCTGCCGGAGCAGGCGGTAAGGGCAAAGAAGCAGACTGCCATACATAACACAAGCAATACCTTTTTAATATTCTGTTTCATATATGCGTCACCTCATCATAATCAGACCGTTCCATGCTTTTTCGACGGACGGTCCTCTCTCTTTGTGAATAACATCTCAAATGCGGCGATAACACGTTTTCTGGTCTCGCCTGCCTCGATAATATCGTCCACATATCCTCTTCCTGCCGCTGCCTGAGCAGAGCTCTGAAGTTTTTCATATTCGGCAGCCTTCTCACTGATGAGAGCTGCTGCATTCTCTGATTTGCCAATCTCTTCCGCGTACATAATCTTAACGGCGCTCTGGGCATCCATCATTCCGATCTTTGCCTGTGGCCATGCATAGACAATGTCTGCTCCGATGGACTTGCTGTTCATCGTCACATAAGCGCTTCCGAAAGCGTCGCCAATCACTACCGTTACCTTCGGCACATCTGCGTTTGCAAATGCATACGTAAGGCGGCCCGCCGCTTTGGCAATCTTCTTCTCCGTACATTTGCACTGTTTGTATCCTTTTACATTTACAAGTGTAAGGAGCGGGATATTAAAGGCATCACAGAAGTTTACGAATTCCGCAGCCTTCTCACAGCCTCTGGCTGAAAGCGCCGCTTCGAATTCTTCTGTCTTCTCATTCTCTTCATTATAAATCTCAGTACGGTTTGCAACACAGCCGACCGTAGATCCGTTCAGGCGGATAAAACCGGTTACCATAGAAGGATCATACTCTTTCTTCACTTCCATAAAGAAATAGCCGTCTGAAATCTCGGCAAGCGCTTTGGCCGTATCGCCGGTCCATCCCGCAAGCTCTTCGGAAACCCTGTTTAAATCGTCTTCGCACTCGTCGTAGGACATATCATCCTCGTTGTTTGCCGGAAGGATGGATACAAGCGTCCTGATCTGGGATAAGATCTCCTCCTCGCTTCCAACTGCATCAACAAGCCCTGTCTCTTCGCTCTGGAATGCCGCCGATGCCGTATCACATTTTGTGACATCGTTGCCTGCCAGTGCGTTGGGAGAATTAACAAATAATTTTCCGTTATCTGCCATGAATACAAAGTCTGCGATTGCAGAAGAAACTGCCATTCCTCCACCGCAATTTCCAAACACCGCGCAAATCTGCGGAACGACGCCGGATGCCATGGTCTGCTCCAGGTACATCTGCCCAAAACCGTCAAGTGCGTCTGTCGCCTCCTGAAGGCGAAGGCCTGAACAGTCTAAAAGCCCGATCACCGGCGCTCCCATCTTCATCGCCATTTTATAGATATTGGAAATTTTCTTTGCGTGCATTTCGCCGATGGAGCCGCCCATTACAGACGCATCCTGGCTGTACACATACACAAGATTGCCTTCGATGGTACCATATCCGGTAATCACACCATCAGCCGCAGTCTCCTGTGCCGTCATGTTGAAATTTGTGCTCCTTGCCGTGATATAAGAACCTACTTCAACAAAACTGTTATCGTCAAGCAGGGAATCAATTCTCTTGCCCGACAATGTCTGTGCAGAATTACTCATTTTGCTGTCCTCCATTTGAATTATTTCGACAACGGATACTACCTACCGTGACCCCATAAAAGTTCACTTTTTAGTAAGTCCAACTTTTGCCTAGTGCCATTGTATAATGGGTTTTGTCAAATTGCAAGTTCTTTCAGAGAGTTTTTATTCACCTTTTCTAATTTATAACAACTTTTTTTCACAAATTTTTGTTTTTCTTTTAATAACGTGCCAATTTTTCTGCAGTATGTTTTATTCCCGTTTTTTTCTTTCTCCTCACATTCTCCCTGAATTAACAATATTTTAGTAATTTATTATCCGGCCCAAAGTCCAATACTAACTAATGAACTTCATCAATTAAAACATGAAAGGAGGACTTATCATGAGCCCGGCAAACGACTATAAGGCAAAAGAATGCAACTGTCAACAGATATTGGCTATCGCTTCTGTTCCAATTCAGCCCTGGATTCAGCCAAGGGAACTTTCCCTTGCCCTGGAGCGCGGAACCATTTTTGAAAACCTGGACTTTCCATTTTATATAGGAGGTGAGCAGAAATGACCGACAGAACCACACTTTTAAAAGAAATCGACGAAGTCAGCTTCGCCGTCAACGATGTTACGCTTTATCTGGATACCCATCCGGACTGCGCGGACGCCATCTCCTTTTTTAATGAAATGGCCCCGAAACGCGCCAGTCTGATGCAGGAATTTGCAGCTAATTTTGAGCCGCTTACAATCGACTGTATCAGTAAAAACGGCGGTCTTACCGATCACTTCACCTGGCTTGACGGCCCAGCGCCCTGGGAAGGAGGTGCTCTCTAATGTGGAATTATGAAAAACGGCTTCAGTTTCCAGTCAGCATAAAAACCTGCTGTCCGAAAACGGCACAGCTTATCATCAGCCAGTTCGGCGGACCCGACGGCGAGCTGGCCGCGTCCATGCGTTATCTTTCCCAGCGTTACTCCATGCCATGTAAAAAGACGGCCGGACTGCTGACCGACATCGGTACAGAGGAGCTGGCCCATATGGAAATGATCTGCGCCATGATTTACCAGCTTACAAAAAATATGACAACCGAAGACGCCAGAACGGCCGGTTTTGATGCCTACTATGTCGACCATACCAGCGCTCTGTGGCCAACGGCGGCGGCCGGAGTGCCGTTTAATGCATGTGAATTCCAGAGCAAGGGAGACGCCATCACCGATTTAACGGAGGATCTGGCCGCCGAGCAGAAAGCCAGAACCACCTATGATAACCTGCTGCGGATTATCACGGATCCGGATGTGCGCGCTCCGCTCCAGTTCTTACGTGCCAGGGAGCTCGTCCACTTCCAGCGGTTCGGAGAAGCGCTGGAAAACTTAAAAACTACGATGGATTCCAAAAACTATTACTATTTTAACCCGGAATTCGATAAAAAATTTGTCCGCTGACAATCCAATGAATAAATAAACGGCTACAGCCTGTTGTTTCACCCGGCAGATCGAAAAAATACTCACTGAAGCCACTTCTGCAAAACAGATTCTATCTGTCCGCGCTGCGGTTCCCGTGAGTATTTTTTCGGCTTACGCCGGTTATTGCACCGTGATGTTTCCCGCTTTTACACCTTCCACAAAGACATCGGCCAGTTCCGGATCGAACTGCGCCCCTTTTTCTTCTATTATTATAGAGATTGCTTTTTCAAGAGGATAAGGTTCTTTGTAGGAACGTCTGGAAACCATCGCATCAAAGCTGTCGGCAATACAGAGGATGCGGCCCGACAGCGGAATGTCGGTTCCCGCTATCCGCCTTGGATACCCTTTTCCGTCATATCTCTCATGGTGGCAGATAACGGCCGGGATCACATAGTTCAGGGAAGGAAGATACCTGATAATGCCGATGGAACTCTCCACATGGGACTGCATCACTTTATACTCCTCATCGGTCAGGCGTCCCGGTTTGTTCAGAATGTCCTCAGGTATACCGATTTTTCCGATATCGTGGAGCAAAGCCGCCTCCCGGATTACTTCAACAAAATCGGAGTTTTTGTTCAGCAGCAGCGCCAGTCTCGTAGCATAATAGGCCACATTCTTCGAATGGTTGAAGGTATAGTGATCTTTCGTGTCAATGGCAGCGGTCAACGCAAAAATCGCAGAGGCATAGGAAGAATAAATCTCCTCTTTGCCTTTTTCTTCTATTTCAGTCTTGCCTTCCCGGTAAATCATCACGTCATTTTTTCCATGCTGTTTTACATGGTATACCGCCATCTCCGCATGAGTCAGCAGCGCTTCCGCCGTATCAGCCCCATCCGGAAAGGAACAGATACCGCAGCTTGCCGTCAGGATATTGAGTTCCAGCCCGCCGCGTCCCGTATTCACCCTGCCGAGGCCAAACATCAGTCTGCGTGCCACTCTTTCCGCTTCCTCCGCCGTTTTATCCGGCAGAATCACTGCAAATTCTTTTCCCCCGTATCTGGCCGCCTGGCTTTCTTTTCCGGCTGTTTGGGCTAAAAGCTGTGCAATGGCACGGATGGCCGTGTCTCCGCTTGACACTCCGTAGAGCTGGTTAAAGAGTTTAAAGTCGTCCAGGTTAATGAGAAGGAGAGAAAACTTCGTCTTTTTTTCCGCGCATTTCTCATCGAGTATTTCGTAAAATGCCCTTCTGTTCAGAATCCCGGTCGTCATATCGGTTCTGGCCTCAATCCTGGCTTCTTCATATAATTCGGCGTTTTTAAGGGCCATCGATGCGATTGATTCCACCGATTCCAGAAATGCAATCTCCTCATACCGGTAGTATCTAAAATCCGTTCCCACTGATTTGGTGCGGAGCGCCAGAAAACCGGCAAACCCGTCATTGCCCAGAGGCACCAGACAGCCGATTTTCTTTTCCTTTAATAACCGCCGCTCCTCTTCGCTTATCTTATAAAAGGCGTTCATTCTCTCCAGTTCCCTGACGGACATGCAGCCCGGATGATTTTGGATGTCCGTTACCAGTTTTCCGGAAAACTTCATCCCTTTCTTAACCTCTCCAGTAGAACTGTCGTAGATATGGTATCCGTCCTCTTTCAACATACAGGCGTATACGCGTTCCGTCGGCGTATTATTAAGAATGATGCGGAAAATGTATCCCAGTATTTCGGCCTCATTGAGTGACTGTGATACATCAAAACAGAATTCCCTCAATTTTTCCGCCCGCACCGTCTCGTCCCAGACAAACATCCTGTCGATTACAAATCTGGTAAACTCGTAGATAATCAGCGTCACAAGCACCGACGCCGCGCTGATCAGTAGCGTTATATTACCGGCGGCCTGCGGAAAGAACCGGAGAAGTGTCTCCTCTATGGCGTCAAACCAGTGAAAAAGTGCAAGCATGGTCAGCCCGGTGGCCAGAAGATAGCAGTTATTCCTGGACAGGAGCAGGGTCAGACGGACCAGATGTTTTTTCCGGAACACCCTGAAAATGCACAGCGCATTAAATATCCCCGACAGAATATCAAACGGAATTCCGGCAAATACCGGAACACAGATTAGCAGATGTCCCACCAGTATCCCTCCATAACCGACAAAAAGTGGGATAAGCTGTTTCTTCGTTCTCTGGTCGGCATGGCTTTCTATATACAGCCGGAGTGCATCCCCGATAACAAGGAGACAAATCAGGAAGAGAAAAACGACAGCCGGAGACATCTCATAAATAAAAATCCTGCCTCCCTCGGGCGAAAGCTGCACTGCAGGCGCCGGCACAAAGCAGCCGGTTGCGGCATTCGCTGTGCCGGCCGCCAGAAGAACAATAAGCCACAGCCATAAATGAGGCGGTTTCTCCACTCCCACCAGCACACTGACACAGTAATAAAATGAATACACTGTGAAAAGAAGGCCAAATACAGAAGCATGATACCAGAATTCATATCCAGGCCAGGACAAAAGACGCATCATTAAGGATCCTTCCGTCCAGCATGTCATTGCACAAAGTAAAATAATAAATGATTGGATTGCCCTGTTTTTCTTTGCTGCCAGCAGGGACAGCAATAAGTACAGGTAACATCCCAATGCCGTATACGGCACCCAAATCCAGTTGCCTGTCATAACAAAGCTCCTTCTTCGACAATTTTCGACCCTAGATTTTCCATTATAAATGCATTTTCCCATTTTTTCAATAAAAAGCTGGGAAATCATGGGAAATTGAATCCTGGGAAATGATAAATTGTATCTGAAAAATACATTGCAAATTTGACAAACCGGTGTCATTCATATTATACTTGCAGAAAGAGAATCAATACTGTGAGGATAAATTACAATGGATGAACGATGCAAAATTTACCATGAAATGATTGACGAGCTGGATGAATCATATCGCCTGATGCATGAATATGATTCGATGATTCACGATTACGGAACGGCCGTACTCTATCAGGCGGAATCCAAGATCATTCATCTTGTCGGTGAAAAGCCGGGAGTGACGGCCGTTGAACTGTCTGCGATCCTCAGGAAAACTCCCAGCGCCTGTTCCCAAATCCTGCGAAAACTCCGCCGCAAAGGCTGGATCGAACAGACGCGAAACGTCGATAACAACCGCGAGTATAACTTAAACCTCACCCCGGAAGGCTGGGCCATCTACGAGGGACATAATCAGTTTGAGCAGCGATGCTATAAGCGCACCTATCACAATCTCGGTTCCTTCAGCGATGAACAGCTCCGGACCTACGTGGAGATCCAGAAGAAACTGAACGAAACCTTTATCCAGGATGTCGAAGAGAGCCGTGAGACATCCGCCAATAAAAAAACGGAAAGCAGCCATGACTGATGCTGCTTTCCGTTTTTTTACCGCTTCGGCGGCCGCCTTTCATGAAACTCAGCCCCCAACGGAATAGATAACCCCGTAGCCTTCCGACGGCTCCACCATATCCATCTTTTCAAGCATCCGGTCAATCACCGCTTCGGGCAAGCTTCTGTCCCGCTTCTTATTTCTCCTTAAAAGCTCCTCATAAGGAGCCTCCACGTAGACCGTGATTACCCTGGCGCCATAATCCTCAAAAAAGCGGCGCAGCTTCTGCCTCGTACTCAGCACGGTATTTGTGGCATCCCACACAAAGGACTCTTTTCTGCGCAGGAATACCCTGGCCCTCTTCCGCGCCTCATCGGCCACCGCGCCGGAACCGTCCGCAGGGCTTACTCCCCACTCCTGTCTGATATCATCCAGCGAGACGACAGGAATTTCCTTTAAATTCTCACCGATATAGGTATCTTTTCCCGCGAGGGGCAGACCGGCCATCAGGAAAACAGGAAACTCCGTCTCGTCAAATAGCGGTGTGCCGCGGCCGATCCGGCTGCTCCCACCGCCAAAACCGGCATTATAATATTTAAATCTGGTGTAATCACAGGCAAATTCCGGTTTTCCTTCATAACAGTTAATTTCCTTTCCGTATTCCCGGAAGCACTCCACATTGCAGAGCAGCTCCTCTGTATCCTCACAGATCCGGCCCAGGATATCGGCCTTGGACAGCAGATAAAGAAGCGGCAGACGCACGCTCTCGGCCGCCCGGCACAGCCTGGCCTCCGCCCTGTCCCGATCCCAGAAATGAAGGGGAAGTCCATGATACCGTATCAGCCAGGCAATTTCCTCTCTCTCCCGGAAGGATGCCTCATACCGGGAGGCATATTTTTTATAAATCATCCGCCGGAATATTTTGGAACCAGTGACCGTATGTTTCGGGGAAACGAAAATACCGTTCTCAAGCTTTGTACAAACAGGTTTTCCAATATCGTGGAACAGGGCGGAGAGATAAAGAATTCCCCGCTCCTCCTCTCCCAGTCCGGCCCATTCCGGAAGTTCCGTTACAGACCGGCACACAAGCCTGGTATGCGTTTCAGCGTTCCCTTCCCCGTGGTAGGCCGGATTTTGTTCCGCCTCTTTCATTGCCTCAAGTTCCGGAAACAGGATTTTCATCCGATCATAATCGTAATCATTTTCCCCCGGCAGGTCAATCAGACGTTTCTTCATCCTTCCCGCACCTCCTCTGCAAAGAGATCGGCTCCGTCTCTCAGGCCGTTCGGAATAATCGGCCGGTCCGCCCAGTGGGTTTCAGAATCCAGGATGGTATTTAAAAAGGAACTCCTGACATATTTTAATCGGCCGGTGGTCTCATCCCCCTCCTCGATTTTAATATAGATTCCCTCCATTCGATCGCTTGCATCCGTCTGGCGGGCCGCCAGCTCAAAAGATAAATTCCTTTTTCTGCACTCTTCCCGCAGTGACGCCAGACAGTTTTCCGACTTGAATGCAGACTTTCCCAGGCGGGAAGTAAGCTCCTCCGCCCTGTCGAGACAGCCCTCAAACAGCACCGGGACCTGTTTAATAAACGGGTAGGGCAAAAGCCGTCTGCGGCGCTCTTTGGTACTGAGGAACATCTTCCTCTCCTTGTCGTAAATATCAAACTCCATAAAATAATGGGACAGCCCGTCATAGTAAACCGTATGTTTGGCGTAGAGCCACTCCCCGTACATAATATATCTGTTTCCTAAAAGGCCGTAAAGCTTTTCCTGAAAACAGCCCGCCCATGTTTTAAGAAGGGCAAACTGCCGCTCGCCATAGCCTCCGTTCAGGTAATGGCCCCGGCTCTGCAAGAGCAGTTTCCCGTTCCCGTCAAAGGAAATGCCGCAGTTAGCGCCGTCGACTTTCTCTTCCAGCACCACAAAACGTCCCCTGATCTCGGAAAACGGCACACTGTTTAAATCTTCATCCCCGGCCTGAATCCTCGATCCTTCTATGTGCCGAGTTCTTGGGTATTTTATAATATCTTCCATATGATATCATCCTCACTTTCTGAGGTGATACGGATAAGGCGGTTCCCCGGAGATGCCGGGACACTCCAACACACCATCAAAGAGGCTGCAGGGTAAAGAACTCCCCGCAGCCTCTGCACTGAGCCCCATGCCTTATGTATCACAGTTGTCGGGTAACAGCGCGGCAGAAAGGGATACGTCGTAAACCTTCCATCACTTTTACATGATGGAAGAGATACGCTTTTCCTTTTTGCTGCGATCCGTTTTACTGCGATACGATTACATGGTTCTCATTCCCTTCTGTTTGATTTATCTATCCTGGCAATCAATGTCCAGGTCCCTGTTGTGATGGTGTCTCTTCCGTCTGCTGCGCCGCCTGCTGTGTGGCAGCGTCTGCGCCTTCCGCGGCGATCTGGGTGCAGATTCCGTCGGCTCCGGCCTGATAGGAAACTCCGTTAAAATCCAGAACCGCATTCACGGCCATGGCTCCGCTCGTCTGGTCAAAATAGTATTTGGCTCCGCCAATATCCTGCCAGCCCGTCAGCATGGCTCCGCTGTCGTTCAGATAGTACCGGGCTCCGCCGATATCCTGCCAGCCCGTCAGCATGGCCCCGCTGTCATTCAAATAGTACCAGCTTCCGTTTATATTCTGCCAGCCCGTCTTCATAATGCCCGCCGCGTCCATATAATAATACTGGCCATCCACGGTCTGCCAGCCGGTTAACATCTTTCCGTCGCCGCTTAAGCAGTACCAGTTTCCGTCCGGATTCTGCCAGCCCGTCTTCATGGTTCCCGAAGGACTGAAATAGTATCTGGCTCCGTCAATATCCTGCCAGCCCGTCTTCATGGCTCCCGAGGCATCCAGATAGTACCGTTTGCCTTCCACATCCTGCCAGCCGGTCTGCATCTTTCCTTCGCCGTTCATGTAATACCAGGCTCCGTTTACTTCCGCCCAGCCGGTCTGCATCTTTCCTTCGGCTCCCATATAATAGCGGGCTCCGTCCACATCCTGCCAGCCGGCCGTCATCCTGCCCGAATTGTCGAGATAAAATCTGGCTCCGTCTATGTCTCTCCAGCCGGTCTGCATCCTGCCTTCGCCGTCCAGATAATATCTGGCTCCGCCCACATCTCTCCAGCCGGTTGCCATTGTGCCCGACGGGTCAAAGTAATACCAGGCTCCGTCCAGGTTCTGCCAGTCCACGGCCATCTTTCCGGTGGAGGCGTCCAGATAGTAGCGCCCCTCCGGGAACGTCATCCAGCCTTTGGCCGGGGTTCCGTCCGCATTCATATAATAGTGTCCCTGGCCGTCATTGATCCAGGTGGATTTCTGCATTGTATAATTCTGATAATAATAAGTATTGCCGCCGATTGTCCTCCACGTGTTGGCGGGAATGAGGCTTGCAAAATCCCTGTAGAGGAAGTTGATGTCCACATTGCCGTTGATTCCGTTGATGGAACCGGTATTGGTGGCCTGCCACATCGCCGGATTGTCATATGTATACATGACACCGTACCGCGCCACCCACATGTCATAATTGAGGGCCGACATGTCAATCTTGTTCTTAATCCAGTATTCGTTGGCATAAACCATGGGGCGGTACCCCGCCGCCTCGATCTTCCGGCAGAACGCGTTGATTACGGCGCTGACCTCGGAAGGTGACAGTGTTCCAAGCGTGTTGGTGTCCTCGGCGTCGAATACGACCGGATAGGAGATCGGATAATCTTTAATGATATTTAAAATAAAGTCGGCTTCCTGCTCGGCCATCTCCACCGATGTGGCATAGGAATAGAGATAGGCGCCTATACTGATTCCGACACTGGTGGCTCCCCTTGCATTGATACTGAAGAAAGGATCTTCTTCCCCCCTGAACCTGGTTGCAAGCATCGCAAATTTTACATCGTCCGCAGCCACCTGGTTCCAGTCCACATTCTGATTCCAGTAAGAAAGATCAATTCCTCTTGCAAGAACGCCATGGATGGGGGTTCCATCCACCATCTGGTACACATTGCCCACTCTGTCCCACTCCTTTGCATAAGCGGTGAATGGCTGTGCGCATACAGAAAGACCCAGCAGTCCTGCTATTGTATATGCAGTCAAACGTTTTCCATATTTCATAAAGTAAATACATTCCTTTCCGAAGACCTTCCATTACACCGGTGCCTTACCGCTGATATTCCCCGGATAAGGGGCAATGAAATTGATCTTCCATCCGTATTTTTAAAGAAAATCCCATTTTCTCTGTTTACGTAAAAACCCCGGAGGGCATCTGGATAATAGTTGCTCCGCCAACATTATACCAAATCCCCTCCGGGGTAAGTCAATATAGAAATTGTGAATTTTTCTGACACTTTTCTTACAATAATACCAATATGCAGCAACCGGAAGCCAAAACGCTCCCTGGTTTCAGGCGCCCTTTTTAGTCTCCAGCTCCACCGGTTTCCTCAGGTTTTCCTCCACCTGCCGAAGCCCCTGCTCATAATGTTCAATCTTGCTGTCCAGCCGTTCCAGGGATACCTTCAGATCCTCCATTCTCAAAAGGAGCTGTTCCCTCTGCTCAATGAGGATATTCCTGCGCGCCTCTGCTGTCTCCTCCCCCTGTTCAAACAGGGATACATACTCGACAAGCGCCTCAATCTGAACTCCCGCCTTTCTCATACACTTCATAAGCTGGATCCATCCAAGGGAACTCTCGTCATAATCCCTGATTCCGCTCTTTGTGCGCGGCACCGGGGGAATCAGGCCGATTCGCTCATAATAGCGGAGTGTATCGGCCGATATTTCAAACATTTTACTCACTTCTGCAATCGTCATGGCATCTCCTTTCGCCGGACTGTCCGGTACACGGCTCCCCACCCCTTTTCAGGGCAGAATTGTCATGATTATTGTATAACACAGGGATCGGGTTTGTAAAGTTTAAGTTCGCTTCCTACCAGATTCCCAGCATTCTCTGCATCACCAGACTGACTCCCGTGATTCCGACCCAGCAGCATACCCCCATGATAATCGGTTTGCCTCCCGTCCGAATCAAATCCACAATATTTGTATTCAGGCCGATTGCCGCCATCGCAAGGACAATGAAAAACTTGCTCAACTCTTTGATGGGATTAAAAATGGCCACCGGAGCTCCCATCTGCAGCGCGACCGTCGTGATAATCGACGCGCCGATAAAGTAGAGGATGAAAAAAGGAAATATCTGCTTCATGCTGACTTTCTTCCCCTCTGCCTTATCCTCTTTCTCCTCTTTTTCCGCCCTGATAAAGGCAAGCACCAGTGTAATCGGTATGATTGCCAGTGTCCTGGTCAGTTTGACCGTGACCGCCTTGTCGAGTGTGGCCGAACCCAGGTTCCACATGCTGTCCCAGGTGGCGGCCGTGGCCGTTACCGAGGAGGTGTCGTTGACCGCCGTACCGGCGAAGATACCGAAGGCATTGCCCGTCGTTGTATCAAAGCCCAGGAATTTGCCGAAAACCGGAAACAGGATGGCAGCGAGGACATTGAAGAAAAAGATAACGGATATTGCCTGGGCCACCTCCTCGTCGTTGGCATCGATGACCGGCGCCGTGGCCGCTATCGCCGAGCCTCCGCAGATGGAAGAACCGACTCCAATCAGCGTCGAGATATTGGACGGAATGTGCATTGTCTTATGTAACAGAAATGCAATCACGAGTGAAGTAGTGATTGTAGAAATAATAATTGGAAGAGACTGTCTTCCCGTTTCCAGAATTATGTGCAGGTTCAGTCCGAATCCCAGTAAGATAACGGCCCACTGCAGAATCTTCTTTGAAGTAAAGCGGATGCCTCCCGCAAAAGGTGATTTATCCCTGATAAACATGGTGATCAGCATTCCTGCAATAATCGCGATCACGGCTCCTCCGACCACAGGGAATAACTTTCCTGCAAACCAGGACGGAATCGCAACCGCCAGGCAGAGAAGCAGGCCTTTTCCATTCTCTTTCATAAACTCCATTTCATTTCCTCCTGATTCTATCTGTAATAAATTTCAGATGCTCCGGCCCCCTCTTCCACTCCCACCAATGAAAAGCGCATTCTGCACGCTTTACATTGTTAAATTTTAAAACGCTCAGGCTGAAGCATCTGTTTATTATGAAATATATGGTAACTCTCCAATTCAATAATGTAAAATTATATATATTTATGTTATAATAAATATATATTATCGTACATGTTTCATGCTCCGATTACAGGAATATAAAAAAAGCAGGGACACATTCCAAATGTGGAACGGCTCTGCTGATATCAGGAGGAATCTATTATGTTGGACTTCAGGGTCAATACGTTTCTAGCCGTATGCGAACATATGAATTATACAAAGGCCGCCGAGGCGCTTCATATTACGCAGCCGGCCGTTTCCCAGCACATTCACTATCTGGAAAGCCTGTACCACGTCAAACTCTTCCAGTACGAGGGAAAGAAAATCCATCTGACCCCTGCCGGTGAAATACTTCTCAGAACGGCGGCAGCCCTTAAAAACGATGAACAGTTTATGCTGGAGCAATTCTCCCAGCTCTCGACCCACGGGCTTGCGCTGCGGTTCGGCACGACCATGACCATTGGGGAATCCGTCATCTCCGTTCCCCTGGCCTCCTACCTGACCCGCCATCCGGAGGTCAGCCTGAGCATGATCATCTCCAACACGGATGATCTTTTAAAGAGGCTCCATGCAGGAAATATCCACTTTGCCCTGGTGGAGGGCAATTACGATACGGCCGAATACGATTCCCTGATTTACCGAACCGAACCGTTCATTCCCATCTGCTCTTCCCGCCATGTCTTTTCAAAGGAGCCGTGCTGCCTCCGGGATCTGCTGGACGAACACCTGTTACTCAGAGAAAGCGGTTCCGGTACCAGGGATATTCTGGAAAAGCACCTGGATATGAAGAATATCCGCATCACTGATTTTGCCCATATCACCGAGATAGGCAACATTCATGTCATCCTGGAACTGCTGAAGGCGGATTTGGGAATCTCCTTCCTCTATCAGGCCGCGGCCTTACAGGGAATCGAAGACGGTATGCTCCGCCCTCTGAACCTGAGGGATTTCCAGTTGGAGCATGACTTTACGTTTATCTGGAACAAGGGGAGTGTTTTCTCCGATATTTATAGGAAAGTATATGAAGAGATGCGGCCTGTGAACAGTAACTAAAAATCATCCTGTTCTCCCCGGCTGTGTTCCTTTTGCGTTTTCCCTGCCCCCCCTTCTGTCCTCCGACAAAAACAGGCCCAGCAGGGTCAGGGCAATGCCGCCGACTATCGCTTTCGTCATCTTCTCATGAAGAATCAGGGCCGATGTAACGGCTGTAATAACGGGAACCATATAAATATAGATGATGGTCTTCACCGAACCCACCATCTTCACGGCAAAATTCCAAGTTACAAAGCAGAGGGCCGACGCGCCGAGTCCCAGGAAAACCAGGTTTAAAAACATCTTCATATCATAGAACTGCCAAAGCTCCACGTGGAAGTCCATGATAAACAGAACGGGGATCATCAGGCCGATTCCGTAGAAGAAAATTCTCCGCGTCGTCTGAATCGTATTATAGCCATACCCCGTAATCTTTTTCATCAGCGTGGAATAAGCAGCCCAGAGCACCGCCGCCATCACGGCCAGGATATCCCCAAGCGGATTGAGCTTCAGTTCCATCTTACTGTCAAAACTGATCAGGAAGATTCCCGCCATGGCAATCAGAAAACCGCAGAAAAACCGCGGGCCGGGACGCCCTTCATGCAGAAACAGGCAGGTAAAGATTACGGTGAAAAATGGGGCAATTGAGATAATAACGCCCACGTTGGATGCCAGCGTATACGTCAGAGCAATATTTTCAAACAGGTAGTAAAGCGTCACGCCAAGCAGGCCCGCCAGTGCAAAGTATCCCTCCTGTTTCCGGTCGGACAGGGTAAGCCTGCGGGGGCAGACGCACCAGAGCGCCACATATCCTATGACAAAACGGATAAAGAGTATCTCGATCGGTGAAAAGGACTGAAGAAGCACCTTAGTTGATATAAATGTCGTCCCCCAGATCAGGATCGTGACAAAGGCGGCAATATGGCCCGCCAGAGATTTATTTTTCATTTTTATCCTCCTCCGTCTTAACGGCGGCCTGCGGCGTGCCGGTAAAGATTTTCTGATACTGTTTCGGCGTCAGGCCGATGAATTCCTTAAAGAAATTCGTGAAATGACTCTGATCCGAGAACCCGGCCATATTCGCCGCATCAATCGGCAGAATCCCCTGTTCCAGAAATTTCTTTGCCCGATCCAGTCTCACGGTCTGCAGATAGCGGTAAGGTGAAACACCGACCTGTTTTGTAAAGGAACGCAGCAAATAGGACTTCCCGAAGTTCGTCATGGACAGCAGTTCATCGAGGGTAATATTTTCGTCGAAGTGTTCTTCCATATAGGTACAAAGCGTCCTGATCTGCTGATCCGGCTCCGTTACGTCCGCCTCCTCAAAGGGCTGCACATATTCCTGCAGTACCTGCTGAAGCATAAAAAAGAAGGTCTCCTCTTTTTTCATTACGGGCGCATGCGACAGAATCGCATCATAAAGCTCTCCCACCGACTGGGCCAGTTCGCTGTGAAAAACAACATTCTGTGTGAAATGAGGAACAAATTCCCGGCCGGTAATCTCGCCGACCGCCCTCACCATCACATCCCGGCCGATATTGATCCCCCTGTAATCCAGCAGTTCCCCATTGACCGGCGCGCAGAAATGATTGTCACGCGGATTAAACAGCAAAAGATCGCCCGCCGTTAAATCGTACTCCCGGCCCCTGCACCAGAGATGCCTGCTGCCGCCCTCCACAAACCCTACTACATAATATTCATGGAAATGGTTGGGGAATTTCTGGACAATCCCTCTTAAATTATACGCTTCCAATTTCAAATCGCTGTCATAATAAATATGACGCTGTTCCCCCTCATGAGGCATTTTAATTCCCCTCCTTCTTCCTGTATCATCGCGCCGGAGAAACCGCGGAGTATCTTATTTCCACTGCCCCGGGGCATTTTTGTCATTCTACCACCGAACAGGAAAAATTTCTTGCATGATATGACACCGCAGCGCCGCCGGACTCTCGCACCAAGCGCGGCCGCATAGCGGCATATTACATCTTCGCGCGAGTGCGCATCCTGCCCGGAGGCTTTTTATATCATAGGAGCATTTTCTTATGATATAAAAAACCGGCGCGCCCGTGACGCCAGCCAGGATTTTACCTGTCTGTCATCGCGGGCCGCCGGCCGGACGGGCTGTTATGAGACAGCCTCCTTAATTTCTGCTTCTGTTCAAAAGTCTTAAGATGTAAAGGAACAGATTGATAAAGTCAAGATACAGGGACAGTGCGGAGAAGATGGATGCTTTCTCCAGAATCTCCTGGTTGCCTGCAAAGTAAGTATAGTTCGTTCTGATCTTGCCCGTGTCGTATGCGGTAAACCCAAGGAAAACAGCGATCCCCACGTAGCACATAACGGTTTCCATGGCTCCCAGGTTCAGGAACATGGACAGCACGCCGAAGATAATCAGGAAAAACAAACCGCCCACAAGAAGTGGTCTGATTCCGCTGATGTCAATCTTAAAGATCAGGCTGACGCCTGCCATAATTCCAAAGAACAGGGAAGTCGCCACAAATACGAGAAGCAGCTGCACTGCTCCGAATACCAGGAAGTAGGCTGAAAATACGATTCCGTTTAAAGCCGCGTAGAAAAGGAACATTCCCCTTGCCGCGCCCACCGACATCTTATTGACTCTGGCGGACATCCAGAATACGGTAAGCAGTTCCAGTCCCGATATGACAATCAATCCGTACGGGATTGCAAAGACAAATAAAATCGCTCCCGATAAATAACCTGCAACCGCAACCGCAAAGGTGAGCATCAGTCCTGCAAACATCCAAAGATAAGTCTTTGCAACATATTGTCCCAGTGTCTCCCGGCCATATCCTTCCGCCTGGTAAACCTGATTCATCTGTTCATAATCCATAGCTTTCATCCTTTCTTATTCACTCCGGTGAAAAAAACAATAAAATGAATTTTTCACATTAACTTGATAATTTCGTTCTCTTATAGACAGATTACCACAATTAACCGGAAGTGTCTACCATTTGTTGCTTCTTATTCCAGCCGTCTTCTTCTCTTTCTGCGCAGTCTCGGCAGCGGTACATTAAACTTTTTCAGGGTGCTGAAACAGTAATAGTAAATGATAAACAGCACCGTGGTAATTCCCCATGTCAGCGGATAGCTGAATATGACGGTGATAATACTCGGCCGGAGCGGAACTGCGATAATAATCCATACAACACGGAGCGTGCAGACGCCCAGGGCCGTCATGATCATCGGGATCCAGCAGTCGCCCACACCACGGAGCGCGCCCGAGAAAATCTCGATGCAAATATAGAGGATAAACGTCGGCACAAGGAAATGAAGGATCTCCATGCCCTTTGCGATAACGTCCACGTCCGTTGTAAACAGGAGATACACATATCCTCCGAAAAGATACAGGACCGTACAGAGAATCAGGGTGATAATGGCGGTAACTCCAAGACAGACATTGACGCCTCTCTTGACCCGCGTAATTTTCCCCGCCCCGTAATTTTGTCCGACAAAGGTAGTAATGGAAATTCCAAGGGCGCTGATAATCATCCAGTACACGCTGTCAATCTTACTGTAGGCGGTCCACGCCGCAATAGTATCCGTACCAAGGGAGTTGACGCTGCTCTGGATAATAATATTGGAAAGGGCGTACATAACCGACTGAAGCCCGGCCGGAAGCCCGATCTTGATAATACGCTGAACCATGAAAAGGTTTAAACGGATCTTTTTGATAATCAGTTTGTAGGAATCCGTCGCCTTCATCAGGGCGGTCACCACTAAAACCGCGCTGACTAACTGGGAAAATACGGTCGCAATCGCCGCTCCCCTCACTTCCATTTTAAGAATAACTACCAGCAGGATATCCAGCACAATATTGGTGAAGCAACTGGCCATCAGGAAATAGAGAGGGCGTTTGGAATCGCCGATCGCCCTCAGGATGCCGGCTCCCATGTTGTAAATCAGGTTCGTGATAATTCCCACGAAATAAATATTTAAATAAGAAAGAGAATAATCCATAATTTCTTCCGGAGTTCCCATTGCCTCCAGGGCTGTCCGTCCAAAAAGCAGGCCGATTACAGTCATTCCCAGGCCGCAGACAAGAGAAAAAGCCATGGCGGTATGAACCGCCTCACTGACTCTCTTCTCATTCTGCGCACCATAAAACTGGGATATAATGACGGTTGCCCCGGAAGAAAGGCCGACGAAAAAGCCGACCAGCAGGTTGATCAGCATTCCCGTGCTGCCGCCTACCGCCGCCAGGGCCTCCTTCCCCACAAACCGTCCTACAATAATAGCATCTACCGTGTTATAGAGCTGCTGAAAAAACGTACCAAACAGAATCGGAAAGAAAAACAGCAGAAGCTGTTTCCAGATTACACCCTCCGTGATGGAGCCCGCTCCGCTTTTTTTAATCTCTTTCTTCTTCTGCTCCCTGGCAGACAGGCTGTTCATAGCACTTCTCCTTCTTATCTTTTGTTATATTTTTATAAAATCAATTTGGTTTTCCGGCTTTATGAAAGCTCGGCAATCCGTGTAATGCCGACATAAATATGTGAAATCTTATACCAGGTGGCAAAATCCACCACCCCGGTCTGAGGCAGGCCGAAAATAGACTGGAACACCCTTACGGATTCCGCCGTAGCGGGCCCATAGATTCCGTCTACCGCCACACGCGGAATGGATGTATAAACAGAGGCAATCGTGTCGAGCTGCTCCTGCATCTGTCTCACCTTATCACCGCTGGAACCGACGGTCAGGCTGGTTCCCGGGAATGATGCCGGAATACCCGATATCATCTCGGCGGTGTTGATGTACATATCGTTTCCGTAAAAATGCCTGAGTATTTCAATCGGGCTGTATCCCCGTTCTCCCAGATCACAGGAGCCCCACTGGGTCATCCAGTTCGGGCAGGTTACCTGTCTTCCGTCGCAGTACTGGGTTAAAATAGGCTGTTTTACACCAGGCCTGGAAAGGTAGCTGTCAAATATATCGTCCACCACCACATTGATGGTGTCAAAAGTATCCCTGCCGTAAATCCACTTGTGATCAAACGCGGTGGACGAAGTGATTGTAAAATCATACCCCTGATTCCTGTACCACTCCGTATAGACGCGGTTCAGCGTAAAGGACATGATCGCGAGGACATTGGCTACAATCGTTGCCTGAGGCCATGTCGCATATATTTCACTGCATGCTACATTTTTGATATAGTCCCTGTAGGGAACGTAATAGTTCTTCGCCGATGCGTTCGACGGCACTCCGTCATGCACGACGATCGTCTGGGGCACCACCACGCGGCTTAAGACGATCTCGCCCGTCTCATTGGTCGGTTTAATCTCATCCTCTGCAATCTTCGGAGGATAGGTTCCATAAAGTGTGTGATCCGGGATATCTATCTCCGCCCGCGTTCCCTGCTCGTCGGCCAGCGGGATTAACCGGATTGGCTGAATCGCCGTCACCCCTGCCAGCACCTCGGTTCCGACTACCGTGATCGGTTCAAATCCCGGAGCCGTTACAGACACCGTATATTCGGAATAGGGCCGGATCAGGTTTTCCTTATTCAGGCTCAGCTCCACAGGGGGAGCCGTCACGGTGATGGAATCCGTCTGCCCGGAATTATTAGTCTGAAGCACCTCTTCCGGTCTCTCCGTTCCCTGATACCGAATTGTAACGTCTGCCCCCTGTACAGGGAAATTATTCTCATTGTTTACTACGTTTACCTGCAGGTAGCCCGGCTCTGTCCCCATTGCTTCACAGGCGCGTAGATCTCCATAACCACGTCCATATCTCTGCATTATTTTGTAACCTTTCATTACAGTTGGTTACTATATCATATATAAACAATGCGGATGTTATTCCTGTGGCCTTCAGATTTGTGATTGTTCCGCCTTGTGCACGGTAACTTAGATTTCCCTTGTAGCGGTCTTGAGCCATTCCGCCTCTTCTGGGTTCAGATACGGGGAAATCCTTGCGTAAACTTCTTTGTGGTACTCATTCAGAAGTTCTCTGTCGCGTGGTTCCATATACTTTACGTCGATTGCATCCAGGTCGATCGGAACCCATGTCAGGTTTTCAAATTTCATAAACTGGGCAAACTCGTTCTTCTCCGCTTTTACGCAAAGCATCAAATTCTCCGTCCTGATTCCGAATTTACCTTCGAAATACAGGCCCGGTTCGTCGGAAGTAATCATGCCTGCCTCAAATACGGCGTTATCCTGGCGTTCCGGCACAACGCGCCAGCGCACTCCGTTCGGACGCTCGTGGACACTTCCAAGGAAGCTGACGCCGTGGCCCGTTCCATGGTTGAAGTCCAGGCCGCGTCTCCACAGAAGCTCCCTGGCCGCAAAGTCAAAATTATATCCATGGCAGCCATATGGGAATTTAATATTCAAAAGCCGGAGCATACAGGAGGCCACGATGGTGAAATATTCTTTCTCCTCCTCAGTCACTTCCCCCAGCGCAAAAGTCCTTGTAATATCCGTGGTTCCCTCATAGTACTGTCCGCCGGAATCGACCAGATACAGTCCCCTCGGCATCAGTTTCTTATTACTCTCCTCGGATACGGCGTAATGGCACATGGCCGCATTGTCGGAATACGCGGAAATCGTGCCGAAGCTGAGTCCCAGATTTCCCTCCTGCTCACTTCTCAACTGATCCAGGTAAGCGGCGGCCGTAATCTCATCTATCTCGATTTTTCCGATGTTGTTCTTCAGCCAGTACATAAATTTGACCATGGCAACGCCGTCTTTAATATGCACCTTCTTCATGTTCTCAATCTCGACCGGGTTCTTTACGGCCTTTGCCGAAGAGGTCGGATTCATCATATCGATAACCGTGACCGTGCTGTCGAGGCTCTGGCAGACCGCATAATTGACGTGGGCCTTCTCCAGCATCACCGTCTCGTTTTTAAAGGTCGGAACGAACTGGTAAATCTCATTGTAGTCATAAATCTTTACTCCCAGGCCGCCCAGATAGGCTCTTACCTCTTCATTCAGCGTCTCCTGGTTGATAAACAGGAAAATTTCCGTCCTTGTGACAATCAGATAGGAAAGCACAACCGGAGTACACGGCACATCGTTGCCGCGGATATTCAACAGCCAGATGATGTCGTCAAGGCTGGTCAGGATATGGGCCGTTGCACGGTGTTCCTCCATGACGCCCCGAAGCTCGGCAATCTTTTCCGAAGCCGGTTTTCCTGCGTATTTATCTTCCAGAATCCATACCGGTTCTTTCGGAAGCTGTGGACGGTCTTCCCAAATCTCTCCTACCAGATCCTCATAAAAAGCAATGCAGATATCCTTGGATGAGAGGCTGTCCTGAAGTTCTTCGCCCATCAGGTCATTTACCACACGGCCGTCAAAACCCAGGACACTGCCCGGTTTCATGGTCTGCTCTAAATATTTTTCAACGGTGGGAACGCCTTCCTCACCCATTTTAAACAGTTTTACTTCTCCTCCAGCCAGTTCCCTGCCTGCCTGCACAAAATACCGTCCGTCCGTCCAGACACCGGCTTCCTCCATTGTAATGACAGCCGTTCCCGCAGAACCAGTAAAACCGGTCATAAATTCACGCGCCTTAAAATACCCATCCACATACTCAGAACCGTGAAAATCTCCGGTAGGGATCAGATAGGCGTCCATTCCCCGTTCTGCCATTAACTTCCTGAGTGCTGCAATTCTTGTGCTGACTGCATTTTCCATTTTCGTTCCTCCTGCATTATTTTCATACATTTCTATCAGCCGGTCTTAACGGCTGTCTGATACCGTTCTCCGTCCCCGGTCATCCGTAGCTTTTCAGGGCATCCTCAATGGCGAGTGATATCGTCTCGCTGTAGGTAGGGTGCGCCCTCATTGCCGTGGAAAGCTGGTAGGCCGTCAGACCATTGGCGATAGCCGTGGCCATCTCCCCGATCATGTCGGTCGCTCTCGGGCACATAATCTGCGCTCCCACCAGGGTATCCGTATATGCTTCGAAGATTAGGCGGATAAATCCGGCCTTCTTCCTCGCCAGAATCGCCTTTCCGTTGATTCCCATAAATGCCTGGCCGCATTTTACCTTCATATTATACTGTCTTGCATCTTCCTCGGTGAATCCGACTGCCGCTATCTCCGGATCTGTATAAATACAGGTCGGGACAACCGGTAGCACGACAAACATTCCGTTGGGCACGACGGTGAGCTGCATCCTGTGGCCCTTCCCGGTCAGATGCTCGATCACATAGGTGGCCTGGGCCGCCGCCACATGGGCGAGACGCATCTTCGCAACCGTGTCACCGATGGCATACACGTTCTCCTGCGTCGTCCTGTAGGTTCCCTTGACCACCGGTTTCCCGTCTTTTAATTCCACCTGGCAGTCCTCCGCCAGGACCTTCTTCATATCGGGTTTCCTGCCGACTGCCAGGAGAATGCGGTCCGCCGCGATTTCCTGCCACGAGCCCTCCTCGCGGTAGCTGACCGCCACGCTGTCATCCCCGCGGCTGCGTATCTCCATCACGGAGGCATTGCATATCACATCGATTCCCTTCGAGCGCAGGGATTCCTCCAACTGGTCGGAAATCATCGGGTCCATGGTTTCGAGAAGTTTACTGCTCTTTTCAAGTAACGTCACCCTGGAACCAAGCGCCGAGAAAATCGTTGCGATCTCGATGCCGATTACGCCGCCTCCGATGATGACAAGACGGTCAAAATGCCATTCGTCCGCCCGGAGAATATCACGGCTTGTCAGCACCTGGGGCAAATCGACGCCCGGGATATCGGGAATCGCCGGCTCCGCTCCCGTAGCCAGGATCACATTCTTTCCAACACAGGAAAAGGAACCGTCCGTTCCCTCCACTTCCACAACATTGCCCTTATGTAATTTTGCGGTTCCCTGAATCAGCGTAACATTTTTCCGGTTCAGAAGGGAACGGATCATGCTCCTGTACTCTTCCACCGATTCATCTTTGTACACCTGCATTCTCTTTAAATCAAAGCCGACCGAATCCACGCTGATCCCAAATCGTGATGCGTGCTTCAAATCTCCGTAGACAGCGGATGCCTGCAGCATGGCCTTGGCCGGGACACAGCCTGTGTTTACACAGACTCCACCCAGCTCTCCCTGTTCTATCAATGCCACATTCATGCCAAAACCGGCTGCTTTTGCCGCAGCCGTGTAGCCTCCGGGGCCTGCTCCGACTATGATTACATCGTATTGGTCCGTCATCTGCTCCCCCTAACTCTGCTGTTACGCTGTTACAGCAGATGTATATTGTGTTTCTCCGCTTCCCTGCGTATTCCATCCGGCCAGATGGACGCCTGAACCTCGCCAATATGCGCTTTCCTGAGGAAGAACATACAGATTCTGGACTGTCCGATACCGCCTCCGACCGTGTACGGAAGTTCTCCGTTTAAAAGGGCCTTCTGGAACGGCAGTTCCGCCCTCTCCTCGCATCCGGCCTTTTTAAGCTGCTCTTTCAGAGCCTCCTCATCCACCCTGATACCCATCGAAGAAAGCTCCAGGGCAATGTCCAGGACAGGGTAATATACGATAATATCTCCATTCAGTTTCCAGTCGTCGTAGTCCGGCGCACGTCCGTCATGTTTCTCACCCGAGGCCAGTTTGTCGCCGATCTGCTCGATGAAGACCGCTTTATGTAATTTCGCAATTTTGTACTCCCTTTCCTTCGGGGTACTGTCGGGGTACATGTCTTCCAGCTGCTGGGTGGTGACAAATTCAATGTGATCGGGCAGATATCTTCCAATATACTCATACTCGTAAGCCATGTAATCTTCCGTCACCTTCAGCGCTTTATAAACCGCTTTCACGATCTGTTCCAGATTTTCCCTGGTTCTTTCTTCCTTATTAATGATCTTTTCCCAGTCCCACTGGTCAACATAGATGGAATGGATATTGTCCGTATCCTCATCCCTTCTGATGGCGCTCATATCAGTGTACAGGCCTTCTCCGTTGCCAAAGCCGTAATCCTTGAGGGCCATGCGTTTCCACTTTGCCAGGGAGTGGACAATCTCCGCAAGGCGGTCCTCCTGCTCCAGAATCCCGAACTGAACCGGACGCTCCACACCGTTTAAGTTGTCGTTAAGTCCCGATTCGGGCAAAACGAACAGAGGGGCGGACACCCTGGTCAGATTCAACTGCTTTGCCAGCTCCCTCTGGAAAAAATCTTTAATAATCTTAATTGCAATCTGGGTTTCCCTAAGGTCGATCGCCGGCTCATATCCCGCCGGCACAATTAAATGCTCCATGTTATGTACTCCTGTTCTCTGTTTCCATTATTTTCCATCTTAATATTGTATTAGCCGTCACATGCAAATATCAATCGCAGACACCTTTCAGACATTATAGCACCTATATAAAAAAATGGGAATACGGCAGAAATCTTTTTCTTTCGTGAATGGGGGCGCAGGGTTTTCTTTCCCTGCACCGCCGTTATCAGAATATCAGAGCTTCAGTCCGGCCACCGCCTGTGCGGCCTTAACCTGCCCCTCTTTTACATTCACAATTTCCTGGCCGTCCGTGAGTCCGGTGAACACAACAATACAGTATTCAGATGACGCACGTTCCCTGATGTATTGTAAATCAAACTGCATCAGTTTGTCACCCTTTTTCACAAAATCTCCGTCCTTTACGAAAACTTCGAATCCCCTGCCCTGAAGTTTTACGGTATCTATACCGACATGGATCAGATATTCGATGCCGTCCTCCGTCTTCATCCCAATCGCATGACTGGTCGGGAATACAAACGCCACCTGCCCGTCCTCCGGTGCAATGACTTCGCCGTTCTCCGGAACCACCAGATATCCGTCTCCCATCATTTTATCTGCAAACGCGGGATCCGGAGCCTCCGTGATCGGGAGTGCACGTCCGTTAAACGGGGAATATAAGCGTCGGATTTTCTGCGTTCCATGCTCCTGTTTTTGATTCTCACGCACCGGATTTCCGTTAGTTTGATTTCCGCCGGTTTCATCCCCGCTGATTTCATCCCCACTGATTTTATCCGCGCCGGTTTCCTCTAAATCCCTCAGGTATTCCTCAAACTCTGCTTTTATCACCGTAACATTAGGTCCGTAAATAATCTGGACCGCGTTACCTCGTTTAATGACTCCGGAGGAGCCGGTTGCCTTCAAAACGTCCTCCCGCACCCTGGCGGAATCTAAAACCGTGCAGCGCAGTCTGGTGGCGCAGCAGTCCACATCGGAAATGTTATCTTTTCCGCCCAGGCCCTTCGCAATCACCCGGTTGCGGTCGGAAACGGCGCGGTCTTTTTGTTCTCTCTTATTGCCGGCGTTTTCTCCCCGTCCGTTCTTACCGGCTTTGACGTCCGCCTTGGTATACAGCCTGGTTTCTTCGCCCGTATCCTCCCGTCCCGGTGTCTTCAGATTGAACTTTTTAATAAGGAAACTGAAGATAAGATAATACAGGAAGAAATAAACCACTCCCGCCGGTATAATCCACAGCCAGCTCGTTTTTGCATTGCCCTGCAGAATTCCGAACAGAAGCAGATCCAGAAAACCGCCGGAAAATGTAAGGCCCACCGCGATATTCAGGATGTGGGCAATCATATAGGCCGAACCCGCAAGGATCACCTGAACCGCGAACAGCATCGGCGCCACAAAGAGGAAAGAGAATTCGATGGGTTCCGTGATACCGGTCAGCATACAGGTCAGCGCCGCCGACAGAAGAAGGCCGCCCGCCGCTTTTTTATGCTCCGGCTTTGCCTGTCTGTACATCGCCAGGGCCGCTCCGGGAAGCCCGAAAATCATAAAGATGAATTCTCCGGAAAAGTATCTCGTTGCATCCGCGCTGAAATGCACCACATCGGGTGAGGCAAGCTGGGCAAAAAAGATATTCTGGCCGCCCTGGATCAGGCTGCCGTCCACCATCATCGTCCCACCGACCGCGGTCTGCCAGAAAGGAAGGTAGAATACGTGGTGGAGACCAAATGGAATCAGCGCCCTCTTTACAATACCGAACACCAGCGTCCCCAGATACCCCGTCCCTGTCACCAGTCCGCCCAGCGCAAAAATCGCATTCTGAACCGGAGGCCAGAGAAAATAGAGTGCAATTCCGACAAATACGTAAACAAGTGTTGATATAATTGGAACAAAACGCGAACCGCCGAAGAAAGAGAGGGCATTCGGCAACTGGATTTTGTGGAACCGGTTATGAAGAGCCGCCACTCCAAGCCCCACAATAATTCCTCCGAACACTCCCATCTGCAGTGTCTGAATGCCGCACACGCTTGCAATCGTCCCTTCCAGCACATCCGGTGAAATACTGCCGTCGGGGAGAATCTTCCCTGCAACCTCCAGCACGGCGCTGATCGATACATTCATAACAAAAAATGCAATAGCCGCCGAAAGGGCCGCCACCTCCTTCTCCGCCCGCGCCATTCCAATGGCGACGCCGATGGCAAATATAATAGGAAGATTGTCGAAAATAGCGCTTCCGGCCTTACTCATAATTACAAGAAGCCCGTGGAGAATTGTACCGTTCCCCAGGAACGCCCCCAGCCGGTAGGTGGCTATCGTCGTCTCATTTGTAAAAGAACTGCCGATTCCTAGCAGCAGCCCCGCCACAGGCAGAACCGCAATCGGCAGCATGAAGCTGCGCCCGATACGCTGAAGCACACCGAAAATTTTGTCTTTCATTCGTCTTTTTCCTTTCGTCTGAATCGTTATCGTTTTTAGTATTGCCATTATCTGCAATAAAAAAACACCGGCGCCCCGGGATATGGTCTTCCATATCCTGAGACTGCCGATGCTGTGGCCGCAATATTGAATATTACATTAAACCGCTCCTCCGTAATTCCCTGCACGAAATCATCCATGGCCAGCCTGAAACCGGCTTTGTGAAGTTCTTCCAGCGTGTCGGAAACAAAGTCACCTTTCCTGAACTGTTGGTTTGTTATAAAACCGATTGTATTTTTTTGACGATGACAGTATTTCTCAAAGGTTCCCGCCCCGGCACGTTTACCCAAAACCATCCCCTCAAAATTCAATCCCCAACCCTTTCATCTTCCGATACAGCGTACTCGTACTGATCCCTAATTCCTCCGCCGTCTTTTTACGGTTATTTCCATTCCTCTCCAATGCGCTCCGTATAATCTCCTCATGCAGGCTGTCGACACTGCGGAGCGAGCGGAGACTTTCTGTTTCCGCGCTGCCGTAAGAAGACGGGGACGAGACGCTCTCCGACATGGCGATCGCCTTGACGGCAGAGTCCAGATCCAACACGGTTTCACTGCTTAAAACCATAGCCCGCTCCACAATATTAGAAAGCTGACGGATATTTCCGGGGTAAGGCAGGGAGCGCAGATATTGGATTGCGGCCGGTTCCGCTCCTCTTATATTTAATTTTAATTCTTTCCGCTTCTGTTTAATAAAATGATTGATAAGAAGCTCTATATCATCGCCGCGTTCATTCAGTGGCGGGAGCTTCATCGCCAATACGCTGATGCGGTAATACAAGTCTTCCCGGAACATCTTTTTCTTGACCATTTCTTTTAAATCTTTGTTGGTGGCGGCAATCACGCGGATATCAACCGGAATGACCCGGAGACTTCCGATGGGTGTCACCTCATGTTCCTGCAGCACCCGCAGAAACCTGGCCTGGACATGCAGCGGCATCTCGCTGACTTCGTCGAGGAACACAGTTCCCTGATGGGCCTGCACAAAAAGTCCCTGTTTTCCGCCGCTTAATGCCCCTGTGAACGCGCCCTTTTCATAGCCAAACAACTCACTTTCGATGAGGCTCTCTGGAAGGGCGGCGCAGTTGATTACGACAAAGGGACCGTTTCTCCGGCTGCTGGCGTTGTGAATGCTCTGCACGAACATTTCCTTACCGGTTCCCGACTGGCCGTAAATTAACACAGGGCTGTCGACTCTGGCGTACTGCTGGGCGGTGTGAATACAGTCAGTGAGGGCCGGACTGCTGCCTACGATGTCGTTAAAGGTAATGGCGGCAGCTCCGGTATGGGTGAGAAGCTGACGGCGCACCTGCTGCTCGATATTCTGCAGCTTTTCGACAGGCGTCATCGTTAAGATGGCGGATTTAAACATGTTATGCACAAAGACGGGCCGACCTTCCAGTACGAAATGACTGCCCTGGATCGTGAGCATTTTCCCCGAAAAATCCTCAAAATCTGTGAGCAGACGGCGGATCTCGCCGCAGGCCAGAGGCGTCTTCTCTATAGACAGTCCGCCGGCCGTGCGGGGATCTGTGCTGAGAAAATGGGAGGCGGAGCGGTTGAGGATCTGAACCTGCCCTTCTTTATCAAGCAATAGAATTCCCTCGGCGATGTTGTCCTGAATGGTATTAAGGATCTCGGCGTGCTCCTGACGCTCCTCTAAGGTATGCAGGTTATGCTCTGCAAGACGCACGGCAGACAGAATATCTCCCTCGTCATAGGGAACATTGATGACCGCCATGTTATATTGCTCGGCATAAGGGTTGAGCGTCCCGGCGCCGATCACCACACGAAACCCGGCGTCCCTAAGTTCTTTAAAAATCCCTTCCAAGTCACTGCCCGTTTGGTAGGGAAAGAATGGAACGGAATCGGGATAATGTCTGCAGGCCTTCTTGGCCGCAGTACTGTCGCTGTCGCGCCACACGATGGCAGCGCGGTCGGCGATCTTAAGTGCCTCCCTGATCGAATCGGAAAATGGGATCTTACTCCGGCGTATGGTGACCACCGAGATATCCAGCTGATTCATGATGGATTCCGCATATACGTCTCCCGTAATAAGAATCTCGGCTCCCTGCTCCATGACCCGGCGCAGCAGTTTTAATGACGTATCATTCTCATCCAGCTCATAGACCGGATAAGAAAGGGCGTTTTGTTGCATCACTGTACGCGCGTGCTCGCAGTGGTAGCGTCTTCTCAATGCGATAATGATTTTATTCTGCATTTCTCCTCCTGTTCGATTCAAAAATGATGTCTATTCGTTCACGTAATGTCAGAAATGAGATACCCTGAAATTAGTTTAAATGAAATCCGTCTGTTTTTCAATGCCAAAGTTGAATTTAAAGCCAAAATGTCCAGCCGTTCTCTGTAAACATTGCACAAAATAGTGTAAAATATATGTCAATAAGTCACAAAAATCAAGCTAATCGAAATGCTTATAGAAAAGTTGGCATATTATTTGCTATTTATATAGGCATACATACAAACATGCATTTCCGGCGTTATCATCAGGCAGACGGCCGGAAGTGACAAAACACATAGGGGGTTTATTTTATGACATATGCAGTTCTGGGCTATGCAATGATCGCACTCATCGTAATTTTGCTGCTCACTAACAAGGCGAATCCAATTATGGCGTTTATCTTAATTCCGCCGATTATCGCTCTGATTGCCGGATATTCCATCAAGGATATCAATGATTTTATCAAGGCCGGCGTATCCGGTTCTATGGGAACCGCTCTTTTGGCAATGCTCTCCATTATTTTCTTCAGTATCATGACGGAGCAGGGTCTGTTCGATCCGATTGTCAATTTCCTGGTGTCAAAGGCCGGAGATAAAATTGCGGTTATCACTGTGATTTCCGCGCTGATTGCCCATTTTTCCCATCTGGACACCGGCACCACCAGCACGCTCCTTGTGACCATTCCCGCCATGCTTCCGATCTACAAACGCATCGGTATTGACAGGCGGTATCTGTATCTGGTGGTGGTACAGGCCATCGGCATCATGAACCTTCTTCCCTGGGGCGGCGCCATCACCCGTTCCAGCGCCGTGACAGGTCTGGATCCCGCCATAATCACTAGAGCGTTAATTCCATGCATAATCGCAGGCTTTGCCTATAACATGATCACCGCATTCTTCTATGGAAAAAGGGCGCAGGCCAAAATCAAAGCCGGCATTCTGGATAAGGGAGAAGGCAGTTCCGGAAAGGATGTAGGCCTGACCGTCGAAGAGAACCGGGAAACCAGACTGAACCTGAAATACTGGCTCAACCTGGCATGGACGCTGGGGATCATTTTCCTTCTGTTCAAGGGTACCTTCGCAGGCTATATTACATTCATGTTTGCGATTGCAGGCGCTCTGCTGATCAATTACCGGACCGTGAAGGAGTGGGATGGGGTCATCGATAAATATGCCAAAAATGCCCTTCGGATTACGCTGGTTATGTTTTCAGCGGGTATTTTCTCCGGAATCCTGAACAACAGCGAAATGCTCACAGAGATGGCCACCATAGTCACCAGCCTGATTCCATCCTCCATGGCTCCTTTATTTGCCATTATCTGCGGTGTGATCGCATTTATTTTCTCCATTCTGCTGGGCGCGGACGGTTTCCACTATGGAATGATGCCGCTGCTCATCAAAGCCGGAGAAGCCTTCGGATTTGCACAGACTGGCTTAGTCTACGTCATGTGTATGGGCGCCGATGTGGTCTCACAGCTTCGGCCGGTGCAGGCTACCTCCTGGATGACCGCAGGCATGTGCGGAATTGAATTCAAGGACGGCGTAATCAAAGCATTCCCGATTATTCTCGGCCTGTTTGCAGTAGAGATCATAACAGGAATTATATTCGGAATCGTTCCGATTCTGTAATCCGCAGTCACACAGTTACACCCGCTCTTTCAGCCTGACTGTATCGTCTGCCTTGCATCAGGCTGCAAAAGAGGAAAAATATAAATTTATGAGGAGAGATAACTATGATTATCGATAAATTAGAACATGCATCCAGATACTATTCTATCAGTCCGGACCTCGAATATGCCCTGCGGTATCTCGAGGAACACAGAGAAGAACTGGCGCAGCAGCCGCTCGGTGTCTCGAAGCTGACCGACCGGCTCCAGATCAAATATCTGTCTTACAATACGGTAGAAGGTTCCAGAAAATGGGAATCTCACCTGGAGTTTACGGATTTACAGTATATGATCCGGGGAGCCGAGCGGATTGGATTCAATCAGGCCCAGTGTATGGTAAATCCCTCCAAGCAGGAGGGGAAGGATCAGATCCTTTATGACGGAGACGGAGACCGCATCCGGGTGCCGGAGGGGTATTTCATCATCCTGTTCCCCGGGGAGGTACATATGTCTAAGCTGGCGGACAAAGAGACTGCACCCGTGCAGAAGGCGTCGTTAAAGATTCGCCTGTAAACGCAAGAATTAAGGAGGTACATTATGAATCAAAAACCGTTATACGCCTATATCGGCACTTATACGACAGAAAATTCAAAGGGGAACCGGAATGCCCACGGGGTGGGTATCTATGTATACAAAATCAGCCGTGAAGACGGGCGCTGGGAGCTTGTACAGGAAATGCCTGCGCTGAATCCGGCAGTTCTTCAGTTCGGCAGAAATCAGAACTATGTCTACTGCGTCAACAGTAACAGCGGCGGCGTAACCTCTTACCTGAGAAATGAAGAAACCGGTGAACTCAGGGAGCTGAATACTGCCATGACAGACGGCAATAATATTATGATTATGTCCGTGGACGGAGACGGGGAGTTTATGGTAACCGGCGATCACAAGGGCATCGTCAATGTATTCCGCTTACAGGCGGACGGCTCCATCGGCGAGAAGACAGACAGCTTTGTTCTTCCCGGGGAAAAAGGACCTCTCAATGACAAAATCCAGCCATGGTCCCGGCCCCATCATGTTCCATTCTCACCGGACGGCAGATTTGTGCTGATCGCAGATAAGGGACTGGACATCGTCCACAGCTATCGGATAGACAGAACTTCAGGAAAGCTGTCGCCGGTCCAGCAGCTTAAATGCCACGGAGCCTCCTGCCCGCGCCACCTCTGGTTCCACCCGAACCATAGATGGGCCTATGTCAATACCGAATACTCGTCCACCATCATCGCCTGCCGCTATGACGAGGAGAATGGAACCCTGGAGCCTTTTCAGGTTGTCTCCGCTCTTCCCGACGACTACTTTGATGTAAATACCATGACATCCGAGCTGGTGGTCCATCCAAACGGAAAGTTTCTCTATATCTCCAACCGCCGGGTCAACACCCTCGGGGCTTTCTCCATCGACCAGGAAAGCGGACGGTTGACGCCGGTTGGCTGGGTCCCCTGCGGGGGAAATAAACCGCGTTTTTTTGCAATCGAGCCAGGCGGAAACTATCTGTTTAACGGAAATCAGTCCAGCGATACGATCACACTGTTTGCCATCGATCCGGATACGGGAGCGCTCCGGGATACCGGACGGGTTCTGAATACTCCAACGCCGGTGTGGATTCTGTTCACAGACTGTGTTCCCACGGTGGAAAAATTCGGCACGGCAAGATAAGGAGGATGACAAAATGAAGACAATCCTGTGCAGCGGGACGCGCTCTCCTATAAAAGGGAATGAGATTGGAGAACTGGACTTTAAGTACGAGCTGGATTTTTCCTGGGCAAAATGGCCCGCCGGACTAGAAGGCACTCACACGCTAAACGGATGCTTTGACCGTGAGGGAAGACTGTATGTTGCAACCGAGAACAAGGAGCATCCGGTGATGATATTTTCCAGGAATGGAAATTACATAAGAAGCATCGGAAAAGGACTGTTCGAAAAAGCCCACAGTGTATTTTTAACTCCCCAGCATACGGTTCTGACGGCAGACACCAGCAAAAATTATCATGTAATACGGGAAATGACTCTCGACGGTGAATGGATCCGGGATTTCGGGACTCTGGGGCAGCCCGGGGACTCCGGCTATGATTTTAACTACCTGGAAACGTTGAAACGGACGGGGCAGGTTCCGGAAGACCCGGAGTGGAACCGGCGCGCCGAGGCCAATGCAAGGCTGGACAGCGTTAAAAAGCTGGGAACTCCCTTCTGCCGCCCCTGCGCCATGGTGATGAATGACAAAGGGGAATATTTTGCCGCCGACGGCTATGGCAATGATGCGGTCCACCGGTTTGGGAAGGACGGAAGCTATGAGCTCTCCTGGGGAGGACCAGGAAAAGAGCCGGGACAGTTCCGGCTGGTCCATGATATTAAAATCGATCCCCTGGGACGTGTCTGGGTATCGGACCGCGAGAATAAACGGGTCCAAATTTTTACTCAGGACGGGGAGCTGCTGGCAGTGATCTCCAAAGGCTTAATGCGTATAGGAGCCGTATGGATAAAGGGAGACTATGCCTATATCGGAGAGCTGGACGGCGGAATCACCATTTTAGACATGGAACTCAATGTGAAGGCGCAGCTCGGTTCTGCCGGGTCAGCGATCCACGCCCACGGTCTGACGGCTGATGCGGACGGAAACTTATATATCATGACAAACAAGAAAAATGCGACTAATATTCTCCGTCTGGTCAGAAAGTAGGCAGCGGGATTATAAAAGATTCCAGATTGCTGCGCGGAGAACATAATGAAAAAGAGGTGAGTACTATGGGTGTAAAATTTACATTTTTTGGCGCAATGTGCGTGCTTGTGGAGCGGAGCGATGGGAAGAAGCTGCTGTTTGATCCGTACATATCGGAAAATCCGCAGACACACGCTCTGCTGGAATCGTTCTATGATATCGACTATCTTTTTGTAACACATAACGCAGGAGATCATTTCGGCGACGCCGACGTGATTATGCAGAATGCGCCGGATGCTGTACTGTTCAGCGGAAAGGACGTGAACCGCCGCGTACAAAAGCTGGTAAAGCTCCCCAGAGAGCGGTACTTCGGAACCATCTATGGGGATCGGCGGCCGCTGGATGATACTACGGTTGTCCATACGGTAAATGCAATTCACCGGTCGAAGGAAACTACCGATGGAGTGGAGGCGTCTCATCCCGCATTCGGTTTTATCGTGGAGGTAGAACCTGGCGTGGTGTATTACCACGTGGGGGATACCTGTCTGTTCAGTGATATGAAAATGTACCGGGAGCTGTACCATCCGACAGTCATGACCATCGGCATTTCCAGCTTCAAGGCCCCCTATCCGCCCTGCGAGATGCCTCCGAGAGAGGCGGCCTATGCAGTCTCTTACATAGGACCGGAGGTTGTCATACCCGCCCATTATCCGGAGGGAAGCACAGCGCCGGAAGAATTCCGCCGGCACATGGAGACACTGGCGCCGCAGGTTACGATAAAAGGAGCCCTCGAAAAGCCCTTTCTCTACATTCCTTCCAGAATCGAGGATATCCTATGACGGCGGAACGCTCGATCCGCGCCCGCACCGGAAGGGGAGAATGCTGTTTTGGCCTGTCCATCGTACTCCCCTGCCCTTCCGTGATCGAGCTGGCAAAGCTTTCCGGCTATGATTTTGTCCGCATCGACTGGGAGCATGCGATGTTTGGCGCAGAAGAGCTGCGAACGCTTCTGACAACCGCAAGACTGCTGGATATACCCTGTCAGGTCCGGGTGCCGGATCTGACGGCAGTCACCTCCCTTCTCGGGCAGGAGCCGGCCGGAATCATGATTCCGCATATGGAGAGCGCTGCCGCTGCCAGAGAAGCCATCGATGCCTGCAGATTCGCGCCGATCGGCCGCCGCGGGATGGACGCCAATACCCGGCGGATGCGCTGCGGCGGAATGTCACGCAGGGAGTATATGGATTATTCTGAAAAAAGTCTGGATCTGATCGTACAGATCGAGAGCCGCCCCGCCATCGAGCATATCGATGAGATCCTGTCACTGGAGGGAATCAATATGGTCGCCACAGGCCGCGCAGATCTTTCACAGGAACTTGGCGTTCCCGGTCAAAAAGATCACCCGGATGTGATACGGGCGGAAAATGACATCATAAAGAAGGCGGTCCAATACGGTAAAATCCCGGCCATCGCAGCAGATTCCCCGGAGCGGGTACAACAGCTTTACGAGATGGGCGTGCGGTGTTTTCTCATCGGGAAGGATGAAAGGCTGCTTAGTAAGGCGATAGAACAAAATCTTTTGATAGGTGATTGCAAAATTCATTGACCGGAATTTATGCGGCTTTCAGAGTTTCGCAATCGCCAAAAATCTTTTAAAAATGAGAGGAGACTGGAAATGAATCTGGCAGGAAACAGAATATTTACACAAATAAACAGGCCGGACAAAAGGCTGGTAGAACTGTTTAAGGATATTCCTTCAAGCAATATTAACGATGAGATGGAGCGGCTCTATTGTATGCATGATTACATCCATCCGCTTAACGACGTTCCTCTTTTGGGAACCGCCTTCACCGTGAAAACCGCCATCGGTGATAACCTTTATATCCATGAGGCGCTGGATCGCGCTGAGCCGGGGGATGTTCTCGTCATTGACGGAGGCGGCGGGCGAAACCGCTCCCTTGCCGGTGAGATCATGCTGAAAATGGCGTATAGGAAGGGATTGGCCGGTGTGATCGTAGACGGCTGTCTGCGGGATCTGGACGGAATCCGAAATCTTCCCATGGCCGTGTACGCCAAAGGGATCACCCCCCAGGGACCGTATAAAAATGGTCCTGGAGAGATTAACGTCCCCGTCGCCTGTGGAGGCCAGGTGGTGTTCCCGGGAGACATTCTCGTAGGAGATGCCGACGGGATTGTCGTAATCCGTCCCCACGACGCAGAGGAACTTGCGAAGAGAGCAGCCGCAAGGAAGCATTCAGAAGAGAAGACTTTTGAGCTGATGGACACGGATTTTGAGGCATACCTGGAAAATCATAAGACGAATACGAGGAAAATGGGGGCAGGCAAAAAAATAGAGATCTATGATCAAATCTGCTCCGTTACGGCTCAAATTAACGGCTAACCTGCAGCAAAGACACAGAAAACATGACAAAACGGTTCTTTTTACCATAGGACTTGTCTTAATCTGTCTGGGTGCCGATAACGTCGTTCCCGGTCTCCCCTTCCCTTACCGGATTCGATATTCCTCTGGCAATCGCGGTCATGGCAATCCTGATCCTGCCGATTATCATTAGGAAGAAGACATACAGACTGCAGGAAGCATCACTTTTGTTTATTTATATGGCTTATTGTGTGGTGTCTTTTCAGTAAATGCGACATTTTTATGCACGAAAAAAGCTGCCCCGGCCAGTGACATCACTGACTGCGGCAGCTTTTTTTCGTGCATACTTAATACCCGTGCGTGTCTCCAGGATGATGACGTGCTCCAGCGCGTTGACGCGCCGCCTGGTCTTAAGTGAAAACTATGTGTCTTTTGGAGTTCTTTTCCTCTTTTGCGCTATGCGAATGGCACAGACGGCAAAAAGAATAATTCCAATTATATCTGTCGCAATTCCCGGCTTAATCATGCAGAATCCGGCTACCAGGCAGGTAATGCGCAGCCACGGTTCGAGCGGTACCAGAAACCAGCCCTTTAACCCTGCGGCAAAAGCCGTCACTCCAAGCAGAGCGGTAATGAATGCCTGCAGAATCAGGAGTGGACTTCCCATCATAAGAAGTTCCGGCGCGTAGAGGAACATAAAGGGGATTATGAATGTAATCAGTCCCAGCTTGCATGCCGCAAGTCCCGTTTTAATGAATGATGCTCCCGATATCTCGGCCCCTGCAAGGGATGCCGGCGCCACCGGAGGCGTAATCATGGATACCAGAGCAAAGTAAAATGCAAACATGTGGGAAGGCAGCATGGCAAAACCAAGCGCTTTAAGCGCCGGAACGGAAACAGCCGATACGATGATATAGGCTACGGTTGTAGGCACACTCATGCCGAGGATAATTGAAGCAATGCCCACTAAAACAGGCCCAATCCACTGACTCTGGCCTCCCAGTTTTGTCACAAAACCCACAAAATTAAGTCCCAGACCGGAATAAGAAACCACGCCCACCACAATCCCTGAGATCGCGCACGATACGGCAATCATTACCGTTCTTTTTCCGGACAGTTCCAGCGCCTTCAGTATCTTAGACGGAGTCAGCCTGGTTTCTCTGTCCAGCCAGCTGACAGCAACAACTGCCAGTATTGCATAGGCTCCGGCAAAAGCGGCACTCTTTCCCATCATCAGCAGCACAACCAGGACAATGAGCGGAACCAGAAAAAACATTCTTCGGTTTACGTCTTTCCACTTCGGAATTTCTTCCGGAGGCAGACCTTTTACCCCGCTGAGAGCCGATTCAAAATCCACCTGCAGAAACAGAGACAGATAGTAAAGCACCGCTGGAATCAGGGCCGCCAGCATAATTGTTGCGTAGGGAAGTCCTGTAAACTCTGCCATGACAAAGGCAGCAGCGCCCATAACCGGCGGGGCCAATTGCCCTCCCGTACTCGCCACCGCCTCCACCGCGCCTGCAAACTCGGGACGGTATCCCATCTTTTTCATCATCGGGATTGAAAAAGAACCGGTGGCATAGACATTGGCGACCGCGCTTCCTGAAATGGAACCAAACAGACTGCTGGTGATAATCGCAATCTTCGCCGGGCCTCCCCGCGTTTTCCCTGCCGCCGCCTTTCCCAGATCCATCAGAAAATCTCCGCCTCCGGCCATTTCAAAAAAGCTCCCGAAGATGATAAAAATGATAATCAGCGTAGAGCACACGGAAAGCGGCAGCCCAAAAATGCCGTCATACCCAAAACAGGTAAACTCCGCCATTGCCCTGAATGAAAAGCCCCTGTGTCTGAACGGCCCCGGCATGAACTGGCCAAACCTCCCATACAAAAGCGCAATGACGGCAATCGTCGGAAGGGCGATCCCCGTCGCCCTCCGCCCCGCTTCCAGAGTCAGTATGACAATAACAATGGAAATAATATACTTTGTATTATCAAAATCCGAGACAAGATAAATCCAGTTGCTGATCATTTCACGGTTTACCAAAAGATATCCCATGACGGAAAGCGCCGCCACCGCCAGGACACAATCCGCAACCGTGAAGATCTTTGCTTTGCACCCCGCTGCCGGACGGTAATAGAGCAGTCCGAGAACCAGGGCAAATAAGAGATGCAGCGGTCTCTGTACCGGTGCTTCAAAAATACCGAAATAACCGGTATATAAGAAGAGAGCTGCAAACAATATAGCAATGTATGTAATGACTTTATGATTCCTGTATTTCGGTTCATCATCTGCTCCCATTGTTACCGTCTCCTTTCTTCATCACTTTAGGTATCCGGCCTCTTTAAAGTATTTCTCCGCTCCCGGATGAAGCGGTCCCCCGACATTATTACATGCCTCTTCCGGTTTAAAGTTGGCGTGTGTGGTTCCCCAGCCTCTGATGATATCCGGTTTTTCACAAATCAGCTTCACAACATGGTAGGCGACGTCTTCCGGAAGATCTTTTCTGCAAAGCAGAATATTTGGTTCCCCTATGGCCCAGAATTCTTCCGAAGCAAACGAATAAGTGCCGGTTTTAACGAGGTTCTTGGAGTAGCCGTATTTTTCGACCAGTGTGTCCACCATCGCTTCATCCAGCGGCAGTACCTTTAAATCCACGCTTGTCGCCAGTTCCGTAATCGCCGGGACCATCGGCGCTATAATCCCGTCCGCATGGCCGTCTGAAATGAGCTGGCAGCCGTCGGTGTAACTTAGGTAAGACATACTGCCGCCCCAGGATTCAATGTCCTTCACCGTCATTCCGAACTCCGCCAGAATGCGTTCCGCCCCCAGCGACGGCGTGCTTGACTTTGAGGTTGTCACGAGACGGATGGGATACTTCTGGTCCGCAATATCTTTTATGGAATTGACAGGCAGGGATGACTTCACTATAAAAAGGCAGGTATCGCTTGTCCCTATCTCCGCCAGACATGACAGGTTTTCATAAGTTTTCCCCTCATAGGGCGCCGTCCCGGCCAGGGCCGAGCGGTATAAATGGGAAACCGTCGTGGAAATGTCCATCTCTCCTTTCTCGGTTAAATCAATATTTCCGATTCCGCCCCCCGGCATAACGGAAAATTTCATCCCGTCCATCACATTTTCACATTCAGAAGCCAGCTGGCCCGCAAGGCCATACCAGCCTCCGCCCTGGGGGCCGCCTCCGATCGTAAAACTTGTTTTGCCGGAATCAGCAGCCGATTCATCCGTCCTGTCCGCAGCCGTTTCATTTGTTTTTTCTTCCGCTGTCTCTTTGGATTCTTCAACAGCAGACTGGCCTGCCGTCTGTTTATCCGATGACGTGCTCTGGCATCCTGCCATACTTCCCAGACATACCGATGCAACCAATATGGTCAGAAATAATTTTTTCATATAGCTCCTCCTCTCAAAAAAGTCTCACAAAATACTGTCACTCACTGAAAACACCGTATCTTACAATCTGCCTATCTATCCCTCTACAATTCTACCGAGGAATGCAGCAAATCAATTAACCCCCGGATGTCGAAGACCGGCGTTCCCAGCTGTTCCCTGAGTAGACGGGAATACGGCGCCAGGTTCGTGCATTCCAATAAAAACAGACTGATTTCCGGCTCCCTCGCCTTTGCCTCCAGGCACAAATTGATTAACTCCTGCTCTACCAGCCCTGTATCCAGCTCATACGGCTGTGAGAACGACATAATCCCACGCATAAACTCCGGACATTTTTCCATGCTGAGTAAAACGCAGCGCCCACGCTGCTTCTCAGGAAGTCCGTTCAGATAATCATCGATTGCCTCCGTTCTGCTGCTGACTACTATGGCAGTCTTTTTACCGTCCCCTGTCATGTTCAGTAAAAGAGGCAGCAGCAAAATCGCGGATGAAACGACCGGAATCGTAAGCTTTTCACGAAGCTGCTCCTGATAGGGCACCAGAAGGCCGCAGCTTGTCGCAATACTTTTGCAGCCCCGTCTTTCCAACCTTCCGGCTGCTTCAAAAAGCTTGTGGAGAGCTTCCTCCGTCCCCTGTTTTGTCAAAGCCTCGGTTTCAGCCAACTCCACAATCTCGTATTGAACCGGATATGAAAAAGAACGGGCGTTGCCGGGATCACCGGGCGGCCTGGGAAACCGGCAATCCAGCATCACAATTCCGATATCCGCCCCATATATTGCCCGGCCGCCTTTTATAACCGCCATAAGTCTCCTCTCCTCCTTCGTTGATTTTGTGCAGTTTTGTGTTAATTGTCTGCCGCTGCTCCCTCCTCAAGAGCCATCTTCTGATAGGCGGCCTTCAGTTCTTTTGTCATCTCCGCACAGTTTTCCGGAGCGCATTCTTTCCATCCCAGTCCCAGGCTCTCCCTGAGCCAGTACTGCTCCGCCTCCGTAAATACGGCCGTCCCGTCTTCCTTTACATAATCGAGTCCGTCCTTTTTCATGCCCGCAGTATTCACTTCAAATGCCTCGGCAGTGCTTACGCCTTCCGGCAGCGCCAATTCCTGTCTGTCCCAGAAAAGACGGACCGGTGCACCTCCCGGTATTCCCAAAATTCCGGAACCGTGTCGTATGATTCCCTCATCGCACACAAGAGCATATGCCGTTTCCACCGCAGAGGCCGCCGTGATGGAAGCGTTGTTGCTGACCGGGGCATTCATTGTCTCGACGCCTGTCACATCCGTCGCATAATTGACGAAACCAAACCGTTCCTCTTCTGTAAAATCCTCCGTAATATCACGCTCTCCATAATAGAGCTTCAGGATAAAGGGTACTTCATGAGCCGGAAAACGACGGAGGGCGTGGTGGGCAATGAGACGGATTACAATTTTATTTGGTGCCACACCCAGTTCCTTAGCCACCCTCAGTGCAATTCCCTGGCTGGTCGAGTCAAGAGTCCCCGCTCCAATAGTCGGCGCAAGGCCACCAGGGTATAGAACAGGTCCGGCCAAATCCGGTGCCGAAAGATTGACTACCCTGCACCGGGGTGCCGCCTGATGTACCGCCTGCATCAGAGGATAGAGAACCACCATATCCTTGGGCAGGGTATGAGCAAATCCCGGTATCAGCCCCATTCTTTTCTGCCTCTTTTTCATAGCCGGAAAATAAGGATAAAGAGACATTCCTGTTGCGCAGTTAATGAGTAATTCCGGAGAAAGGAGTCTGAGTGTCTCAGCAGTCTCCTCGACATTTGACAGATCCATTCCAACCGGCTTTACAATAGAAGGGTATCCACGCATCAATGAACCCGTTTGTGCATTATAGCTGATTGTAGCAAGATTTGCCTGATTTCTGGCAACCACATAGATAGTATCCGCAATCCCCAGGCGGGCCGCAAAAAGAGCGGCATAAGAGCCCACTTCCCCTGTGGCTCCGGTAATCATCAGACTTTTTACCCTTTTTTTCATCACATCCTTATTGGCATCCATTCTCCATCCTCCTTTGGCTATTTTTTCTCAAACAGTTTCACCAGCGCCGGATGGACAAAAACACCGTCTCTCATCACCTCTACCCCATCATATTTTACGGTGGCTTTCGTCATCAGGCCGTCCGTATGCCCATTTGCACGTATTACGCCTCCAAAACACGGGAGATCGTTGGTACCGAAGCCAATGTCAAATACGCCATACATTCTCTCATTTAAAAACTTTAAGTCACTGAGCTGCCGGATGGCCGGATTGATACCGAAGCCATAATGACAGGTACGGTAAATATTGGAATCGTTACGGCCGGCAAACCATGACTCAAACTCTTTCGCCTGTGCCCCGCCGGAAAACCCTTCGATCCTTCCGTCCCTTATTTCCAGTGTGATCGGTTCCCTTAAGATTCCAACTGGATAGGCAAACGCGTCAAAAACCACCCGGCCGTTCCATGTTTCTTCCAGCGGAGCCTGCCCTACCACTCCGGCCGGTATATATGCCTCATCATGAGGATGTTCCGCCTTGCCCGGGTTTGTCTGAACCGGTCTGCCGCCCAGTTTCGCCCTGATGTCGGTGCCGCCTTCCGATGTGATATGTATCTCCTGTGAACTGCTGATAATTTCTTCGAGTGCAATGCAGATATTATCGGTCAATGTGAAATCGGCCTCATATATCATGTCATGCACCATCTCTTTCGTAGCGCTCATTGTTCCAAGAACCCTTGTCCCGCCGTTCAGCATATCGAGGCAGGTCTTTGTATAAAAATCGGCACTCTCATACGGTATTAAAGGTATCACAAGATCAGCCGATTTCATCGCCTCCCCTAAGTGGGCCGGCACATCAATATTCTGGACTCCCCGATAGGGTAAAACCGCCAGGACCGGAACCGCCCCCTTCTGCTGAGCCGCCTCAAACAGAGCATTGGCAAGCGCCATGTCCGACGGAGGTTCACATACAATTAGAACCTTTTCTCCGGCCCTCAGCCCTGCTCTTGAAAGATATTTGTGTGCCATCCGAAGCATGAGATCATGGGAATAATTCATATTCATTCCTTCCTTTCACCGATACCGCGCATATAACGACGTTTTCGCCTTATCATGCGCCATTTCCTGTTCCTTCTTCGTTTAATTCTTCTCTTCTTACATGTACTGCTTTTCATCTGTCTGTTACCGGCCGGGGTGACAAATTTTCTAAAAACTTCATGTTTGTCTCATTGTTTTCTGGTTATTTTCATAGTATCACAGTAGAAATTGGTTGTCAATAAAAGGTCTCTATTTTTATGTTCCAATATGCATATTTTTTTATTTTAAGACCATTATATCGCATTGTGGTATAATCCAATTTAACGTTTTTTGAAATTTTTTCCATATAATCATGCTGACAAACACTTTGAAACATGTTACAATAGAAAATATTAAGATACTTTCGGATTATTTATCCACGGATGAACCTGCATTCAATGGCCATTATCCGGCATAAATCTTTGGCATAAGTTTACTGCCTGATATTTAAACCTATCAGTAATTGAACGATAAATATTCGTTTGATAAATACTTCTGACGTCATCGTTTCCATTATAAAATAGCAACCATTCTATAACTGCCTGCAATATAATCTATAAAAAAGGAGAATTGAAATATGAGCTGTGCCATTTCTCTCACAATCGATAAATCACAAAAGTCCCCTGCCTATAAGCAGGTGGCTCAGCAAATCAGCGAACTGATCCGGACAGAACAGCTCCATCCCGGCGATCGGCTCCCTACGGAGCGCCAGTTAAGCCAGGATACGGGTATTGCCCGCGGCACGATTAAAGCCGCTTACGCCCTTCTGCTTGAATCGGGTAAAATTGAGACAAGACGCGGCAGCGGCTCCTTTGTCGCCTCCAAAATGTCGGCAAACTCGATTGAATTTATCCGCCGGGAGATCAGGAACATGTTGGAAAAAATCAGTGATCTGCAGATTCATCCCGATGATCTGCTCGGAATTTTCCAGGATGAATTAAAACGGCTCCCTCAAACCGCTGATCCGGTCAACATTGCACGGATTGACTGTTGCGACGAGTGCGTATGGGCTGCCAAGCGGCAGCTTCAGCCAATCGACGGAGTCGGCTTTGCAGGATATCTGCTAAACGATGTGGCGGCAACTCCCACACGCCTGTGGGACAGCTTCGAGCTTATCATCACTACCACCAATCACTTCCGGCTGCTTACCCAACTGCTGCCGGGCTGTCTGGAGAGACTGCAGCAGGTAACAATGGATCTTTCCAGGGATTCTGCCATCAGCATTGCCCAAATACCGGCCGGAAGCCGCGTCATTACGCTCTGTCGGAATCAGACCTTCAGTGACATCATGCAGGAACAGCTCCGTGACTTTGACAATCTGCCTTCGGTTCTCCATTTTACCGACGAAGATCACGATGAGACGATTAAGCGGCAACTGCAAAAGGCCGACTATGCAATTGTTTACGCCGACTATGCCGGAAGCGGACGCAAAGGAATCTGCCAGGCTTTGGAACGTTTTTCTGAAAATGGCGGGATTATTATACCTTTCGATTACCGCCTTGACCGCGGCTCGATACTGCATATTAAAGAATTGGTTGAGAAGTCCAGGGAGAGCTGTGGGGAAATGGACGGTAATACAAAAGAGAGCAGGTAAAAACTTGATTGTTTTAGTTTTTACCTGCTCTCTCTTTTCCGTTTATTCAATTATGTTAGCCTGATATCTTAAACGGAACGGCGGCTGAATAGAATACATGACAACAATTTGAAAATCAGCCATCCAGCCAGCGTCCCCAGTGTGTTCATTACCACATCGTCCAGCTGGCAATGGCCTCTCTGCGTCAGATACTGTGCTGTCTCCAGCGATACGCTTGCCAGAAAACCGCTTAGAATGCAAAGCCAGGCTCCGGCGCCTCTGCCAAACGGCCTGATGAGGACGGGCAGAAGAACTCCCCAGGGGATGAACATAATGACGTTTTCTATTACATAGGCATTGCCTTGCGGGCTGTGCCCCCAAGTACCGAACAGTTCCATATCGACGGAAGTCCTGGAACCGGGCGGACGGGAAAAGAATGCTTCCTGAAGAAGGACGGTCAGGTAAGCGGCAAAAAGAAACAGCACACAAATATGCAGGGCGATTTCACCTGCAGTTCTGTTCCGGCCGATACGCGGCTCCTTTTTAATCCATTTTATTATGAATAAAAGAAAGAATCCGGCAGCGGCCGCCGCCAGGCCGATGAGGACGGCCTGGGGCAGATAGCTTACCGGTTCTTTCATGTCCTGGAGCATATAGCCCCAGAGTTTCATTTTGTTTCGTATTGTCATATTTCTAATTTTTACCAGTCTGTTTGATTTTATTCATTTTGGCTGCGGCTCTTGTTGGGGAGCTTTGAATGTCCGAATTGGTTATTTTATTTATTATAGTGAACTGGGAGGACGGAGTCAATAAAAATAGTTTCTCTCTTTTGACAATATCTTTTTCAGTCTTTCTGCAATTCATTTTCTGTATCCTAATTTGAATGTATTAATCGAAAAAGCATCGTTGTACTTTTACCAGGAATCTCCCCAGGAATCATCATAGAGATCTGGCTCTCTGTTAAAAGCATCATAATAAGTCTTCTGATTATTAGAATTCTCATTGTTTCTCAATACAATTTCAAATAAAATATTTACACCATTGCAGTTTCTCCCCCTTTCTCTAATTAAATCAACTATTGAGGGAGTGCGGCACTCTATATCATTTTTCATTCTTATTAACTCCCTCCTGTATAAATTCTTCCATAAATAGGTATCTTATCGCTTTGTGCAAAATATACCTGCCATCCGAAGAAACATTTACCGTTGCCCCCTCGAAAGTAAATCCCCATTGCAGTTTTCCACCAATGCCGGGAGCTGTACCTATTCTCTTAAGCTGTCCAATACACCCGATTTTGAGTAAGTATTCGAACAATTCCTTAATAATATCGTCGTTCGAAAAGTTTTCCGGCAATTCTTCTTTAGCAATATCATAAAACTGGCTGCATTTAAAACCCTCCAAAAGTATCCAGTAGTGCGAGTTATTATCTCGGTCTGCCGGTACATCACATAGCTTTGTAAAGAGATTCAACATTATCCTTCGTGTTTTTTCTATGTCCTTATTCTGAAAAAATGCTAATAGTTCATCACATATATCATTTAAAAAATATTCTTTGGAATATATCTTCAGGACTTTTTTTAAATCGGACGTTCCTATCCGCTCTAACTTCTTAAAACCACCACTAGTACAAATGTTTAAAAATTCAATAAGATCCCTGGGCCTATATAATGTATAATCCATGAGAAAGTCCCAGAATGGTTTATTATTAACCTCTTTTTCCTTACTAATTGGATCATAATCATATATAGCTATATTTTTATCAAATATATGTTCTAATGTAATGCCATTTGCCTTTAATCTTTTGTCCAGCATTTCATATAAATCATCTTTTGTCCAACTCAATGTGGTTGACTTATCCAGTAAAATTTTTTGCGCTGCTCCTTTCATCACGATTTTATCGTTTCTTAACAGAACCACAAATTTTACATTCTTAATTCTATGCTCTCTGGGATAACTATTCAGCATTTCAATAAAAGAAGATAGCGCTTCCCTTTCTTCCGAAGTAAAAAGAAGCTCATCAAATTCGTCGAAAATGAATAAAATATTCTTGTCTGTTTCTATTGATATCAACTCAGTTATTAATTTTTCGCAAAGCACCTCAGGACTATCCTTTGATTTTTTTTCGTCTGGTCGAAAAGCCATCTTTATTCCGAGCGGAAGACTGGCTTCTCCTGAAATTCTGTTTAATATCCCCTTTAATCCGAGAGTATTTTGTTTCACTGCTACGTACGGCAATAATGCCTCTGGATCTTCAACGTAAATAAGACCGCAACCTATGAGCTCTTCACAAATTAAAAATGTTATTGCCATCTCCCAGTCGATAAGCCTTGGTATATTGACATTTAATAATTGCATCTTTCTTTTAATCATTTGATATCGTATGAAATATGCATCACCCCCGGCTTGAGCAATATCCTTCATCGCTTTCTGTGCAATAAAAGTCTTACCGTTACCTTTTCGTCCAAATAGAATCAATATTTCATCTTTCACCAAATCGATGCCTTTATCATAATAATATGTATCTATATCATAATTCTCTGTGCGAACTTCCTCATACCCGTCTGCCTTACCAAAATAATAATCATTCAGCATCTTCATTTGTCCCCCTTAAAAATTATCTCTCTTTTGATACCCCTGTAAACCTCCTCAACATGTTTATAAAATTTGATGTATGTCCTGCAAAAATAATTATTTTGCCCACTGTTTATATCATTCCTTCTGCATCCCCCTCCACATATATGATATACCGGACATTTTTCGCAGCGCACTTTGAGAATCCTCTTACAGCTTTCAGATATATCATGATAATGTTTACTGTCAACCACTTCTGCGATACTGTCCGTATTTAAATTTCCGATCAGTGAATCGCCGTTTTCCAGGGTCAGCTCATCACAAAAATAAACCATGCCGCTGCTGTCTATCGTCAAATATTTTCCACATCTTTCCCGGCAGGCATTAGAGCAGATTCGACATGTATTATTAAACAGCTTGCTGATTGCGTCATCAAACTCCCTGATTCGGATATTACATTTTGCATCATCTAAAATGTATAAATCAAATAGGTGAATTAAAAAATCACCCAATAACTCCGCATCGATCACCTCTTGATCCTCAGGATTGTAACAGTAGCGCAGGCAAAGATTGGTGATTCCCGCTTCCTTCCAAAAATTATAGAACTCCTCTTCATGTCCCAGGTGCTGCTGAGTAATAACACTCAAGATACCGTGTGATATTCTGTTATCTTTTAACTTTCTTATATTATTCAGTACTGCTTCCATAGAATTATCATTACCGTTTTTTCCATAATGCGCATTCATAAAAAGTGGCCCATCAAGGCTAATACCGACTTCAAAGTTATACTTTTTAAAAAGGTTAATCCATTTGTCTGATATAAGAAAACCATTTGTTTGTATCCTATTCACAATTTTTATATTATATTTTTCCTTACAAATCTCTTCAAAAGCCATAATTTCCCTGAAGTTTTGTAATCCCCATAGAAGCGGTTCACCACCGTGGAAAATGATTACAATAATTGGCCTGTCGTTCGATAAATTGTACTGGATTACTTTTGTAATATATGATTGTACCATTTCAACTGTCATCCTGTTTGGGCTGGGATGATTCGCATACCGGCAAAATCGGCATGTATAATTGCACGAATGGGTTAGCTTCAAAATTGGACTTATATAATCCGACAACTCTTACCACCCTCCTTCTTATGATTTTATCATTGTCAATGATACTCTGTTTCATCGCGAGATCTTATTGATAATTGTACCACATAAAAAGACTTTTGAGTGCGCAAAATCCCCCCTGTTTGTACGACCAAAATTATATTTTTGACTGTTTACATATCAATAGCTGGAAAACAATAATAAAATTATCTTAAAGGCACTTTAGAAGATAACAGCCTGATTCTAAACTGTTTCTAATAATACTTTTTACATTTAAAAGAGAGTATTGAACAAATACTTCCCACTGTACAATACTCTCTTTTCTGCTATTATATAACGCTATCCCTCCTCTCCGCCCCATCCTTTTTGATTGACTTATCCTGAGGCTTTACTATAAACAACAAAGCGCTCGCTCCGCAAACCTTTCATTGCCAATAAAAAGTACAGCCCGATTGCACTTTTTATTATCTCTAAAAAAACACTTGTCCTTCCAGCATACGCCTATGATGAATACGCTTCTGTCTCCGGAACCTGAATTTCCGCAATTTCATTTGAATTAGATTCTAGAATTCTCCCATTAGAACCAACTTTCCATTCGTAGCCACCGCTGTCTTTTACCTTTTTGTTTTTTACCATTTTGCCTGATTCACTAATTACACGCAGTCCTTTTCCAGGAATATCAAACACTTCATATTTTGATCCTTTCTCAGCAGTCTGGAGCTTTCCTTTATAGTAAAAATATCCATCCTCAATACCTGTTATTCCTTTTCCATTTGAGCTGAACCTATATTTAGCCACCATTCCAGTTTCCGGCTCTACGATAGTGCAAAATCCGTCCACACCGGCCAGATTTCCATCCTCCGGTCCAAAGTAATAAACTTCATTTTCAATTTCTAATAAGCCAGCTCTGGCATGACCGTCTGCATCAAACGCATATCTTTTCCCGTCGATTTTTTCTATCACGTATTTTCCTGCCGATGCAAAAACGGGTTCTCCGCTTCCTTTTAAGTAGTACCAAAATTCTCCTGACGGTCCATCCAACTCATCCGGCTCTACTGTTTTCACCCAGTCATTCTTGGCTAATTGTCCTATAACATGCCCCTCTCCAGTTTCCGTGTAAAGATAACGAAAGCCCTTAATTGATGGTGATATGTTTTTCATCCTTATCCAGCCCCTCTGCATAATCCCATAGGTGTCAAAGATATAATCTACTCCTCCTACCGCACTCTCGGTATAAGTGCCAGAAGTACACGCTCTTTTCCTGCCTGAGGTCTCTGAAAAATAGAACCAGGCTTGCTTTCCGAATTTTTCAAAATGAGCTGCAACACGGTCATTGTCGTCAATCCATTCATCCTCAATTTCCAGCCACTGCCAGCCATGGCGGAGTGCTCCGTCCTCGCCTAAATAATATTTCTTATCATCAAACCATTTAGTGGCCATATCCCCGCTTTCATTTAGGTAATAGACCTTGCCATCAATGGAATACCATCCGTTTTTTTGAATGTTCCCATTTTTATCTGTATGGTACCAGTTGGTGTACTCCGTGCCATCCGCTCTTGTCCCGTCAATACTAAACCATGAATCTTTACATAAGACTCCGTCTTCATCAAAATACTGCCTTCCGCCTTTTTCTGTTGTCAGCCACCGTTTTTTATACATCGTTCCATTGACATCAAAATAATACGTTTTCCCTTCCACCTCACGATAGCCCCCCTTGAAAACCGCACCATTCTCATCGGCAAGATACCAGCTATCCGTAATTACCCCTGTCTGAGTGTTCGTACTGGAAATCTTAAACCACCCATTACTTTGGAGTACACCATTTTCATCCAGATAATAACGCTGCCCGCTGTCATCTACAAACCACCGTTTTCGGAAAGAAAATCCATTTTGATCAAAATAATATGTTTTTCCATCCAACCTTGCAAACCCATTTCTCAAAATCACGCCGTCCGGTTCTGCGTAATGCCAGTTTTTATACTCCTGTCCAGTCCCATTTATTCCGTGGATGGCAAACCAGCCGCTTTGCTGCCGGACTCCATTCTCATCTACATAATATCGTTTCTCATCTATATTAACCCAACTCTTACACGGCGAGTTGGCTCCCGGATAAAAATAATAATACTTGCCTTCCAGGTTAAACCAGCCGTTACTCAGAAGAACCCCATTACTATCTGCATAATATCTGTTGGTATAGGAAGCGCCGTGTGAATTGACACCGGACAGCGTAAACCAGCCATTTTCCTGGCGGGCGCCTTCCTCATCCACATAATAGCGCTTTCCCTCCAAAGTCAGAAATGTTTTTTGGGGTGAATTTCCGCCGCTATAAAAATAAAAGTTTTTCTCTCCTATCTTGTGCCAACCGTCCTTTAAAATGGCCCCGTCTGCCCCAGCGTAATACCACGTTGTATTCACTTTATCCAAAGGATTATTCGGAACACTGTCAAAGCAGAACCAGGCATTCTCATAGCGCCTCCCGTCTTCCCTGACGTAATAGCGCTCACCCTCGAAATTAATCCAGCAATTTACCGAAACCCGGCCATTACTATCTACAAACCGCCAGCTGCCATCCGGCCATTGTACCCACTGATTTACTGCTTTTTTCTCATCCTGCAAATAGTACCACTGTCCGTCACCATTCTGCCGCCAGCCATCTGCTGCTAATGTTTTTGTGGCTGCCAGAAATATCATAGCTGCCGTAAGAGAGATGAGACGCAGCGTGCATAATGTCTTCCTCGTTCTTAAAACTAGCGTTTTTCTTCGCTCGGGCTTATTCATCATAAATCTTTATCCTCCATACTATCCATTCATTCTTGCGATAAACTATATTTATCAGCATCACATTAAATCATGTTTTGTTTAATTCCTGAAGCAGCCTCAACCTCAATTCCATATTTTTAATTTCCGCCTCATTATCGGTGTTTGTTCTGGACAGATATAAATTAATAATTTCAAGTAAATATAACTTAAAGGCAAAATCCACTTCCACGCCCAGACATTCTAATACTTTGAATATTCTTTTTCGTTTTTTCAATATATGTTCCGGACTGTTGTGATGAAGAAATATCTCGGTTTGAACATAAAAATGGAAGGCGTCAAGATAAGGAGGATACGTCTTTTTATAATATTCAAAATCAAAGGCACACAATTTTTTTTTGCATATTGCGGTATTCCACGGTGTAAAATCTCCGTGATAAAAGGAAAACTCAACATATGAATTTTCTCTATAACGGTCTTCTACATAACTGATAGCGGTAACCACTATTTCTTTTTTCTTTTCATTTAGCTTGTGACAATTCAATTTTAAGTTGTTGAGCATCTGGGCATAATCGGATTGATTAAACCGTATCTGTACTCTGGTTTTACTGTATAAAGTATGTAAAAAATGAAGGCTATATTTAGAAAATGAATATTCAATACGAAAGCAGGATTTCTTTACATTACTTTGAATAAAAATTTCTAAACCATTGAGTGTTTTCCTTTCTATCACCCTGGGGATATTTTTAACACCGCATTCCCTCAGATACATTAACGCATCACACTCTTTATCAAACAATATACCAACTTCGTTATTATCCGATACCTTGCAGTATGCCCTTACTTCATTTTCCCGGCTAATCTGTAATATAACTTTCTGGTGGACCGATGGAGTTCCTCCAAAGTATGATACCTCATAGTCCTTGCCAAAAGTGCTGTCTAAAAAATTTTTAATGTCTTTCTCTAAACTGATTTTTTCCTTTTTTACCCCTAATATCTTTGAAATAACCTTCCATTGATGTACATAAGGAAATATTCTTTTCAAGAATCTCCCTCTAAGCGCTGTGGGTTGATATATTTCAAAAGCAGTTTTTAAATCTTTTTCATTAAGCAGCCATTCTTTTCCTGATGAATTAATGATGTCATAATAATACCGGCCTTCTGCATCCACGCATACAATCTTGTCAAGTAAGTTCACTTCTTCCCCTTTCAAATTGTATCTCCCGCTAATTCAATCAATATCTATCGCCATTTATGCTTTTTTACCAAACTGTGTACATTCTTTATAAAAAAGTCATCTTTTAGTAGAAATAAAAAAGCAATGTAGGTTACTATCCCCACAGAGATTAGAACTATCAAAGAGCTAATTTTAATGGACATTTGCCTTTGTAACAGCAGTAAAATAACGAACATGCCGATTGCAGATAGCCAATTTTTCCATGAGCTTATCAATAAAACTTTTAAATCTATTTGCCCCCGTTTTACTGTATAAACAATCATAAAAAGTGCGCCAAAACATTCCGCCGATACGGATGCCGCCGCTGCGCCTAACGAAAGAAACCGTGGAATAAGAAAACTGTTTAAAATATAATTCAGTACCGCGCTAAGCACAACTGCAAATGTATATATATTTTCTTGTTTTGTAGGTATTAGAAATTGACAGCCAATAACATTGCTGAGTGAAACAGGTATAATAATTAAGCTGTATACCGGTAACAATATCTTGATTTTTTCAAAACCCAAGCCAAAAAATACGGGGACAAATATCCGCACTGTTCCTGCAATGCCAAACAGTAAAGGAATTCCCAACAGCCAAACGAATTGAAATGAGCCTTTCAGATATTCCTTCATAAGCGAATAATTTTTATCTGCAAAAACTTTGGCGATCCTTGGTATCATTACGGTTCCAAGAGAAGTGACTATTGCCAATGCCAGCCTGACAATTTTTTCGGTCTGTTCGTAATAACCATTTTCCATTAATGACGGTGCAGATATGCCAAGCATCGTTTTATCAAGAACCGTATATATCTGAACTGCCACGGCCGGTATGAACAGAGCAAGTATTTCCTTGAAATCAGAAAATGGCTTTACTGTTTTAACCGATATTTTTTGTATATACTTTGGCAGATAAATCCATATTGATAAATTACCGACTAACGTCAGCAGTGACAATAACAGCGTATATTTCCACACATCTTCCGCTGTTTTTATCAGGGCAAAGATTAATACAATGTTTATTATTTTAACCAAGGCATTTCTAAAAACAATTGTTCTGAAATCTTCTAATCCCTGAAAAAACCAGGTTACATCAAACAGGACAGAAATCAGATACAGCAATTGAATCACTGCAATCTCTTTGTTAGACCGAACAAACTTAAATAAATAGAAGAAATAAATGGTAATGCAGATCAATGTGGAGACAACCCTGAAGATAAAGATTTCATAAAAAGCCCTGCTTCTTCTTTCCTTATCTTCCTGATAATAAGCAATGGTCCGTTGCCCAAAGGTTGATGTTCCCATAACCGCCACAAGAACAAAATATGAAACAATTGAATACGTATAACTGTAAATCCCGATACCATCGGCTCCTAAAACTCTTGAAATATAGGGGGTGGTTATTAAAGGTACTATCATAATCAGGATTTGGTAAGATGTATTTAAAATGTAATTATATTTTATGCTGTTTTTCATTCGTTTTTACTCTATTCTTAAATCGCTGATTTATATGTAATCCCAGGCTCATCACATAATTTTCCATGATGGCCAGTATTTTTTGAATCGTATTGAATTCGCTGTAGTTACTTATATAGTAATTCCGGCTCTTTACTTTCATCCGCATCCTTTTATTTATGTTTCCTTTTGCACCCGCAAAATGTTCATGATTCGCGGTAATTTCCTTTATATATAATTCTTTGCGGCAATGTTTCCTCACCTGTTTTGCTAAGATAGCTTCTTCGCAATACATAAATACATTTTCATCCAGAAAACCAATATCAACTAAAAAGTCGGCTTTCATAAAAAAGCAGCATCCTGAAACTTTTTCACAATACCCTGTTCTGTCCGGCATCAGGTACCAGTTGAAATTTTTAAATAGCCTGGCCTTTAACACCTGCACAGGCCACAAAAATTCTTCCCAAAACCCAGGTTCTCTCTGTGGATTCTGTCTGGTACCATCCGGTAAAATAATGTTGCTGGCCGCGACGGCGGCCTCCGGCCATTGTTCAAACTGGCTGCTCATATAAGAAATATAGGCTCTGTCCCTCAGTTCAACGTCCGGATTAATAATCAGACACCAGTCGGCTCCTGACATCACCGCCTTTTTTAAGCCAATATTATTTCCAGCAGAATAGCCTTTATTTTCTTCGGATAATATCAGATCCACGTTAAATTCACTGCTGATTTTCTCCAAATTTTCTCTTTCACCAATTTTCGATGAGGCATTATCAACCAAAATAATATTTAAATTAGGGTAATCTTGCCTGCGTAAAAACTGTATACATTTTTTACAGTCAGTGCTGTTATTATAATTTAAAATGATTACTTCTATTTTATTCATTTTTCCCCCTTTCTGCCTTAAATGCCTTCCTCCAAAAATGTATATATGCAGCTATTCCAAACGCAATCCAACACTCCGGAACATACATCGTTCCACTCGTAAAACCAATCGTAAAAATATATACAATAATTGTCATCATACTTTCAGCCACTGTTGCAAAAAAATCTTCATTGTCTCTCTTTAAGCTGTGAGCTGTGCCTGCCATTATTTTAAATGTATACCATACGGTGATAATCCAGGCTGCCGCCGTAAAAACACCTGTTCCGGAAAGCAACGTTATAAATTCAGTGCCTCCGGTCCTTGTAAAAACCTCGCCCGCCTGCAAATACGCATATGTTTGTCCAAAGCCTACCCCAAATAAAAATGTCAGAGGACTTTGAAGCCAAAATTTAAGACCGGAAGAAATTGCCTCCAATCTGAATCCCCCAGACCCATCCTCCTTTAATTCGCTGGCACCAAATACAAAAAAATTCTGTAACTTTTCTAAAGAATAACCGCCAATTTTTATAATTTTGCAGGAAAGAAATATGTATATCACTGCTCCTATCATGAGCGCTACAAAAATTTTTTTCATCACCAAATTACTTTGCCCCTCCCTAATATAGAATGTCAGTAATACAATGATCGCTGCGAGCAGAGCATAGGTTGCCGCCCGGGTCGGGGAAATTACTAAAGTAAGAACAGAGGAGCAAAAAAGAATTTTCTTTTCTGCGTTCGCATTCTCCCTCAACATAAAGGGGATAGAATATGCCGCAGCAAAGCAGGCCAATTTACCATGCGTATTCGCTTCCGTTCTGAAACCGGCAATTTGGAATTGCGATAACTGGGTTTTACCCACTTCAGTAAATGCCAGTTTATATCCTGTAAAAAGGAATAAGGCTAAGGCAAACAGTCCAAATAATAAACACAGCAGCAAAACATGATCAAAAACTTTCATAAATTTTGTGAATGATATTTTTCCGCTGTTTAATACCAAATATATTATGTAGGCTCCTATTACATTGAGAAATAAAGAAACCGTTGCTGCCATAGAACCTTTCAAATCTGTGCTGAATATATTACTCACCAGCAGGATGCCACAAAAAAGCAGCATATTTCGCATAATGCAATTATCAATTAATCTTTTAAATCCATGCCCCATGCAACAAAACAAGATAAAATTCACAAAATAATAGATTCGCATATTGCCGCCAAATAAATTGAACGCCCAAAGCTCTGTTGTAAATAGTAAAAAAAGATAAAGAACCCAAAAATCGCTTTTTCTGATTTTTAAGTCATTGAAGTTTACTATATCCAACACCTCCTTTATCTATGAGTTTTAATATATCTTCAATCTGCTCGCCCTTCCTCTCCCAGGTAAACTTTTGTAACATCCGCTGCCTGCCTGCCGCCCCCATTCTTTCCCTTAGCGGCTTGTCTATAATGAGAGTATCCAAATATTCCACTGTTTTTCTTAAAATATAATCGTAAGATAGCGGATCAATGCGGAACGCACATTGGTTGTCGGTGATAATCTCCATCCCCGTCCACTTCAAACATATAACCGGGAGTCCAAGAGCCATTGCTTCCATTAAGGACCACGAACCGCCTTCTTTCAGACTGGGAAATATAAAAATATCTGACATACTCATTATTTCCAAAACATCATTTCTGGGCATTTCTCCTATAATCGAAATGTCTTCATCCAAGCCACAATTTTTTATCCGTTTTTTCATATTTTTATACTCGCTGCCGGAACCTATGATTGTCAAATGTATATTTCTTTGGCTGTCACGCAGGTACTTTATACTATCTATAGCTATATTCATATTTTTGATCGGTATGAGTCTCCCAACTGTTATGATCCTAATACAGTTATCCTCCCTTTTATTGGCTTTCCTCAATGAAAATATTTCATCCGACATAGCAGTTTCTAATATTACCTGTGTCTTGTCGCGGTATTTTCCCGGAACTGCTAATACATTTTGCTTCGTTCTGCAGAGGATTGCCACTGCTTTCCTGCTTGGTATATAGACAAGTGGATTGAACCTTGTGGTTCTAACCAATAAAAAACGGAATTTTTGTAAGAGTTGCTGCTTAAGAGGCAGAGTCTTTATCATCTGCTCAGGTACAGCATCTGCGCCGCCAAGTGGTCCCCAGATAAAAGGGACATTAAAAAATGGCAGAAAGGTCGGCATCCACAGACTGCCAAAACTTAAATGCATAGAATAATCAAATTTATGTTCGCTTATTAACCTTCTGACTAACCGAATAATTCCAATTTGCCAAAACCAATAATACAAATAAAGCCCTTTTTCTCGTTTTTTTACCTTCCTTAACAGTTTGCAAGTGTCGTAATAATAAAAATGAAGATTTTCAAAAAGTTGTTCCGGAATATTCATCTCTATCTTGTCTTTATCGTTGCTGCGAGTAATAATGAACAGCTCATTATACCTGGCCATCTGCAAAACCCAGTTCCATCCAACGCCTGCTTCGGAACCGCGATTTGGCTCACAACCATATGCACTCACAAGTATTTTCCTTTTTCTCATGAAGTCGGTTCTCCTTACGTCTTATATGTATACCTGGAAATAATCTTTTCCGCAGCTTCATCGACCATTTCTTCAATACTTCTGCCGGCGTCCAACTTAATAAATTGTTTTCCCCGCCTGCTTAACCTTTCAAACTCTTTCAGCTGTCTATTGATTTCTTCCAGAGATAATTCCTGCTTTCGCTTGTAAATTACTTTTGCATCTGCTTCTAATATGAAGACCATGTGTGGCTGTGGAACTAATTTTGTAAAAACGCTCCGTATGGTCTCAGGAAGATTAATTCTGGAGCGAAGTGGATCCACAATAAAGTCGTATGCATATCTGTCAAAAATTGTGAATTTGTCAAACTGTACATCTTTTCTTACACAAATTATCGTGCCCACAATATAGTCTAACCAGTAGTATGAAATGCGCATAAACGAGCTAACCGGGTTTGCCGGTTTATTTCTATGGGGACAGGTAAAATCTTTGTCCTGTTCCATTACCCCCATCCTTTCCCCCACCGCCCCCAGATTCGGAAATAGCCCCGGCCTGAAATGATATATGTGCATCTTTTCTATGTCACAGACAAACATTTGTGCAAGCAGGACACAAAGCTCATTGATAAACGTAGTTTTACCTGCTCCATCAGGAGCTTCGACCGCGATAAATTTTCGGAATCTGTTTGGACATACACCTATGCGATACAATTTTTCCATCCAAAACTGTAAAATATTACAACTTGTTTTGAACGGTCTTTTTATTAATGCAATTTTTTTTGAAACTTTTGATATTTTCTTTGAATGTTCAAGAATCTGGGCATAATTTTTATCTTTCAACGCATTAATCACTATACGGGACTCTTTTTCGTCCAGCACAGAACGCAGAATCATGTCTATACGCTCAGTATTATTTTTGTAACCATCTTCAATTTTTAATACATACTTGCTCTTCAGTTCTTTACAGCCGATTACTTTATATAAAAGCAACATGACGATATCATACGCCTCATTCAAAACCCTGTATCCATTATACTCAACAGTATTTTTATAGAACAAATCAAATGATATTATTTCAAAACCTTTATTTAAGTAACCTTCCATTAAATCAATGTGTATTGCAAACTTTGTGTCCAAATCAATCCCAAACCAGCACCTGACTCGTTCATATTTCACCGTGTAATAATTTGGTACAGCAAATTGTTTAAATATCTTTAATAAAATTCTTTCAGCAAGGGCATATTTCCCCGGACGAACAATAATATCCACATCTTTTGAATCATTTTTTTCCGGCAATCCCTCATAATTCCTTAAAATAAAATACTCTACTTCAGCGTTTCCCAGTTCCTTTAAAAAGGTATCAAGAATATCCGAATGCCTTTTTCCCCAGAAATATTCCACCATACCTTATCTACCTCATTTTGTTTCTTAATTCCGCTTCTAAATTTTTCACGGTATCCTCATCCAATGTTTTTAATAATATTTCCCGTGTCTTGCGTAGCAAAGGTCTGAAGACATTTCTCCAGAGCAAACTGTTTCCCCTTTTCTTTTCTTTTTCGGTTAACCAACTGCCTGAAAAGTGGTGTATGACCGCTGAATGTTCGGTAACCTTAAATTCATTCTTTCCTATTCTTTTTGGACAAAAATATTCTCTCTTATAAATATGTATCCCTTTTAACCTCTGCTCCCTGTCTTCACTCTCAAATCCATTTAGAACTAATAATTTATAAAGGATTTTGACATTGGTTGTCATATCCATATAACCCTTTTCATTGATAAATGGATTGGCATGATAATAATCCAGCATCGCTCCGAGAATTGCATTATTTTTTTCTGCCCCTATAATACCGGTTCCTACCATTGTTCTATTCTCAAATCCGATAAACGCTTCATTTTCCAAAAATTCATCTAAATTTCTGAGGACTTCAACATCTGTATCCAAATAAATCCCGCCAAAACTGTAAAGTGCATTGATACGTACATAATCACTTACAAAAGCATATTTGCCACAGAAATAGGCCTGCTTTACATAATCAACGCTTTTAACATCAAATGTTGCTTCATTCCAGAAAATAATCTCATAATCAGGCAAATGCCGCTTCCATGATTGAATACATTTTTTTTCCATTTCCGGTATAGGGTTCGGTCCAAACCAGCAATAATGAATGATTTTAGGAATGCTCATCCTATCAGTCTCCTCATATGTACAGCCGCTCTATGTCTCTTACAGAAGGCGCCGTGAATTTTTTTATATTATTTAGATTCATAAGCCTGCATTTCGTCTTATCCCCAAGCAGTTGTAAAATAGCCCTTTTTAAAGCTTCTTTATCTGGCGCTATAACAATTCCGTATTCTTTTTTAATTAAATCTTTCGCGCCTACATTCTCACTTACCAGTACAGGTACGCCATGGCTCAAAGCCTCCAATACCGTAAATCCAAATGTTTCATAACAAATACTCGGTGCAATCAGCAGATCCGTCTCCTCAAAAATCTTTTTCAGTTCATCATACTCATAACCATCTTGAATAATCATATAGGGGGATGGCGATTCAATATGTTCAATAATCCGCAGACTGAAATTATGTTTTTCCTGCGCCCATATTTCGTCGAGGGCGTCTTTTATAATAACGCTCCCTTTGAATGGCTTAAAAGGTGATAAAAATGATATTCTCAGATCATCTGAATCAAATGCTTTAATGATCCGGTTATCCTCAATCCCCCTATGCGAAATTGGAATTACACTGCTGTTTTCGGGAGTAAAATACCTCATGTAGATTTTTCGTGTTACAGATGAATTAAAGTGGATGACATCTATCCCGGAAAGCATACTTAAATAGAACTGCCTTAAACTTTGATAGTCCGTTTTCTTTTTCATCCCTTTCACTTCTGGTATACTTTGTTTTTTCAGCGCAGCCGGAGTTATCGCGGCGGATTGCAAATAAAAATTGCGCCTGTGTTTTTTGCGGATTTTTTTTACCGGTCCACAATTTTTTATTTTTCTGTAGATTGGTGATTGCAATAATTGGATTTTGGACTGCGTGAGCCCCCCGCTGTTACAGTTTACACAGTCCACGCATTCATGGTCGCAGTCGCAGACTGATCCTTCACGGTACAGGGTAACTTTCGGACAAATCCCGTAATAATCATGTGTTGTAAACAAGGTCTTTACGCCGACTGTTTGAGCCGCCGTAATCCACTCTTTGTGAAGTCCCATTAAAGTATGGATGTGAAGGACCTCAGCTTTATAGCTCCTTAAAAATTGTTCACAAATTTCACTATCGCCGTCGGCCATATAATATTTGGCGTCCCGGACTCCTTCATCCATGGGTACGGGAAGTGGGTTTACAATTTCATAACTTTCTAAACCATAGTTGTCTTTTCTTTTAAGTACCCTATTTTTCTTTAAAAAGTTAATTTCTCCCGGCCACAGTAATCCTACCCTGTTACCCTGTTCTTTCTGGGTCAGCATTAAATCGAGGCAGTATTTCGTCATTCCTCCTGACCGATATGGGGGAAATCCCAATGAATAATGTAAAATTCTCATTTTGTCGCTTCCTTAACCATTACTTGTTACTTTGCCGCAAGAACAAAGCTCTATATTTATCCGCAATAGAATTCCAACTGTAATCGGTCATAATTTTATGCTTTGCCTTTTCACTTAAAGCATCTCTTTCAGCTCCCGTCAGTTGCTCAGCCTTTTCAATCAGCTCTGCTAAGCAGCCAGGTGTTTTTACCCAATACACAGCTCCATCTTCCGCCACTTCACGATTAAAGCCAACATCTAAAAGTAAATTCAGGCCCGTACTTCCCAATGCCTCCAGCAAACTGGGATTAGTGCCTCCCACCTCATGGCCATGGAGATAAGCATATGCATTTTCACGAATTTTCATTAACAGTTCGGGCTCGTAAATAGTTCCCACAAATTTTATCCGAACATCCTTATCAAATCCCGTCTTCGTTTTTAGAACTTCAAGAAATTTTTCACTGACATTTGTTATAAGTACAAAATCTTTCCTGGAATTACTTTTCATAAATTCCCGAATCATTATTTCATAATTATTTTCCGGTACAAATCTTCCAACAACCAGATAATAATCCCCTGGTCGTAATCCTTTTTGCTTATACCAACTAATCAGTCTTTCGTCATTATCTGAAACCGAACTCTTCCTCGTCTCAGCCCCATATGCGATATAGACCGTATCCGGATCATATTTCAAATATGTCTTCCTGATATAGGATTCTATATTTTTGCTGTCACAAACCAGCAAATCCGCATTTTTTACCATCATACGTTCTGATATCTTCCAATATCTGCGAACTGGCAGGCTCCATTTTGCCCTCATCCATTCATGCCCGTCAGGATTCACGAACATTTTCCCGCCAAACTTATGTATCTTTTTCCGGTAATATTGGGCATACGGACCTATTCTGCAGGCTAAAATGTAAACAATGGGATTTGTTATATTATTATGCTTTATATAGGCACAGATACTTTTCAATGCAGCAACGTCATAATAAATTGCCTGCGCTGCTCCAATATCAGGAACTGCAATTTTAAAGCACCGTGCATTATGATACTCATATTCCCCATACTCCGTACTTTTACACGCCACATGGTATTTCAACTCTTTGTTGTCTTTATGGTACTCTGTCAGTTTATCCACAAAGGTTTCATAGCCTCCATAAGCACTCGGAATTCCTTTTGAACCGACAATAAATATATGCTGCATGTAACTTCTCCTATTTTTAAAATCAACTGGATTTATCCGTAATACCATATATGCTTTTGGGGATGATTTGTATCCGCCAAAAGCATGTACGCCATCATTTACTTATTCTTATACACCACCGTAAAAGCCGTATCGCTCCCCAGCGTCATCGTCACCTGTTTCGTCGCATAATCAATTGCTGCCGGAGCCATAAACTCCCACTTTTTCGTTAACGTGTTATAATAGAGCAGCTGCACATCATTCAGCCCTTCCACCAGATTCGGCACATATAAGCTGACGGTAGCTTTTTCATCCACTTTTGTCTGAGTGGCTGCATCTGTTATCACCAGTGTCTGTACCGGAATCAACGGGTTATAACCAACTGTCTCCGGTGTGCCGATCGCGCGGTAGAGCGGGGTTGTTCCCGAGTTAATTGTATTAATCGTCTCTACGACACTTTGAGGGAAGCTCTCCTTCACCTCATCATTGGATGCAAAGCGAATCTCCGTATTTCCAACCATGATGGAATTGCCGGCTGAACCCGGGCCACCGCCTGCCGTTCCTCCTGTTGCTGTACCGCCCGCCGTCATGCCCCCTGCTAAACCTCCGCTCTCCGCCCCGGTAATCCCTGCGCCAGCGCTGCCGGAGGTATCAAGTGGTTTAGAACTTGAATTGCTGTCATCCCGATCTTTTGACGGCGTCACCACCGGCTTTGTATTTGGGCTTGGGTTCACAGCCCCCTGGGCCATCACCGGCTGAGCCATCATCATTGCTGCCAATACGATACCAATATACCTTTTCTTCATAACTTATCTCCTTCCTTTACATGCTGCCTGAGCCAATCATCTGTTTCTAAATTTTCACTTTCTAAGATCGTACTTCCTTATAAAATAACCGGATTACAAGTTCTTTCACTTTCTCCTCATCCGGATGAAACTCCTCATACAGTTCCGTTCGAGCCGCCTCTCCGGGAAGGAAGATGAAATCTCCGTCATCCATAATCTGCGGACTGTTCAACACCGCCAGGCCCATATCCATATATTGGTCCTTGGCCATATTGGTGATCATATATTTTTCCACATCATCCATCAGTCTGACTATCATTTGAGCGTCTTCCTCCGCCCTGCGTTTTGCCGTTTCAATGTATGCTTTTATGTACCCCTTCTGACGCTCCAGCCGTGTCAACGCCGTTTGATATTGATTGATATCTCTGTACCGGATATAATGTTCTGCCTGCTTTCCTTTCAGAAGAACTTTTTCTCCCTTTACAAATTCCGGATATTTTTCCGACAGGGATCCATCCTCAACCAGGATCTCTACACCTCCGATTTCATCATTCAGGATTTCAACCGTACTGATATTGGTTGCAAAATAACCGTCTACCCGCAGACCATACAGAAGATCCGAAACCGCCTCCGTCATCAGCTCACAGCTTTGCTCTTTTCCGTCGCCATAGGCGTATGCCAGGGTTAAATGTTGCACGTCTTTTCCCAATTCATTGCCAAAATAATCAAACAGTGTTATTTTCGTCATTGTGTCCCGGGGAATCATAAGGATTTGAACCGTATCGCTGGCCATATCCTGAGCCACCAGAAAAATACCGTCAGCCTGGCCTGCCGCTCCTGAAACGTGATACCGCTCCATCTCACCCGTCGTATCAACGCCGATGCAGAGTATCGCGCGGATTGCTGTATTACGTCTGTATTTTTTCCCCTCGTATTCCAGTACATTTTCCACTGCTGAACCAAGGACTTCGATTGCTTCGCCATTTCCCCGCTCTCGAATCCGGGCCTCTGTTTCTTGTCTTTGCCGGTATAAATCTAGGCTGAACCACAAAAACCATAAAAGAACCAATGCTCCTGCAGCCAAAATGAAGGGGAGCAGTTTTTTCCATCTGTTTCTATTCTCTCTTCCTGTTTCTCCGTCCATTACTTTTTTGTATTTTTCTTTTCGCTCTTTTACCTTCCCTTCTTTCTCCTTTCCCTCCCCCATCACGATGCCCCTTTCTGGAACAGGACCACATACACGGTCTGAAAGAGCAGCTTGATATCAAGCCAGAAGGACCAGCTATCTATGTATTCCAGGTCAAGATTTACAATCTCCTCGAAATCATTAACCGTACTTCTCCCGCTGACCTGCCACATCCCGGTAATTCCCGGTTTCAGGCTGAGACGCCGTTTATGGCGTTCCGAGTATTTCACAAATTCATCCTCAGTCGGAGGACGCGTTCCCACCAGGCTCATATCTCCCGCGAGGACGTTAAAGAACTGTGGAAATTCATCCAGGCTGGTTTTGCGTATAAATCTTCCCACCCTGGTGATCCTGGGGTCATCTTTGATTTTAAACATCAGGCCGTTCATTTCATTTTGGGCCATCAGTTCTTTTTTCCGCTGTTCCGCATCCATGTACATGGAGCGGAATTTATAGATAGTGAAACGGCGGCCGTTTTTCCCAATCCTGGTCTGCTTAAATATCACGGGCCCCGGCGACTCCAGATATATCATCGGCGCAACGACAACTCCTATCATCACAGTCAGAATCACGCCGGCCAGGCCTCCTGCAATATCCATCGTCCTTTTTAAAAACAGCTCCGCCGGGTCAAATATCCTGGGGCTGTAGGTAAGGACGTTGTAAATTCCAAACTCCTCCACCACCTTTTCCTCGCGTCCAAGACAGAAGGTATTCGTCGTTACATGAGTCACGATTCCCAGGTTTTCCATATACAGGATCAGTTCCCTCAGCCATTGTCTCCTTGACTCCGGCATACTTACCAGTGCCTCGTCGATCGCCTCCCTCATCAGAAATGCCTCCAGGCTCTTTTCCGACAGTTCCATATAGCTTCCGCTCTTCCCGCGGAGAATACGGTTTATTTCCACATGCAGATTGCCTTTGTCCTTATGGCCGCTGATTACAACAAGCGCAACGGCCTCATAATCAAACATAAAAGAGGTCACATATTTGTGCATCATCTTCAAGGCATTTTCCTCATTGGCAAACAGGATTAATTTCTTTTTGTTTTCCGATTTACTGTAATAGTCATATAGAAAAGATTTGAACAATAAACGGGCTATGTACATAAATGCTGTATTTACAATGAAAAATATGAGGTAAAACGAGCGTGGAAATTTCATTCCCACTTTAAATAAATAAAGCAGAAGCGCCAGCCCCAAAGCCATCTGAAAATTGACGCTGCACACATTTTCCAGTTCATTCCAATTGCTGCGTTTCATCAACGGCTTTTTCTCCCGATAAAATAAAGCCACGATAAAATAGATACATATCACCAGAATGCACCGGTACCAAAGTTCGGACGGCGTTATCCCCGACAGGGAACCTTCTATGAGAAATGATGTTATAATATAAGAAAAAACAACCGTCAACGTATCTAAAACCATATAAAAAGAGCGGTTTTCGACAATCATACCCTAATCCCCTGATTTCTTTTGTTTATCTCTGCAGGGCATCCTGCCTTTAAACAATCTGCCCCCGTATCTTCTGATCTTTATTTTTTAATTTCCTGTCCATATTCGTATCCGTATTGATATTTACCGTATTTCCCATAGTACCGGTAATATCCCTGCATCTGCATATTGACGCGGTTTAAAACCGTTCCGAGAATCCGGCAGCCGCTGCGTTCCAGCTGTCTCTTTACCTTCTGGAGCACTCTGTAGCTGACTCCTCCGCTCTCCACCACCATAATGGCCCCGTCACAGTGGCCTGCCACGATGGCTCCGTCAATAATCGTGCTCATCGGCGGCGTATCGATAACGACATAGGCGTATTCTTCCCTTGCCCAGTCGATCAGTTTTTTGAACAGCGGTTCCTCCAGCAGCTCCGCCGGGTTTGGTGAAAGGGGGCCTGAAAAAATAACATCCAGATTGCTTATATTAGTTGTATACACCACATCCTCCAGTGTCTTCTGCCCACTCAGATACTGGGACAGCCCTTCAATCTTCCGGTCCAGTTTATATCTGGTCACCAGGACTGATTTTCTGACATCCGCATCGATCAAGAGAACACGGTTATCAATCTGGGCCAGCGAGGAGGCCAGTGAAAATGATATCTCGCTCTTCCCCTCGTTCGGCACCGCGCTGGTCAGCATGATGACCTGCAAATTCGTACCCGAGAATTGAATATTCGTTCTCAGAGTCTTAATTGCCTCTTCATACTGATAATCCTCTTTCAGATCACGCAATAAGCTGATTTCCTTACCCATCTTGTCTCTCCTTACCGATTTTCTTTATTGGTTTCGGTTTTATCTTTCGCTGAAGCCGTCTGTGCACCCTGTTCCATTTTTTCCGTCTGTAGCCTCTGTTCCGTTTTTCCTGTCTGTCTTTTCTCCTCCAGCACTTTTCGTGAAAGCTCCGCTTTTTTTTCTGGAAGTATGCTTTTGGGGCACCTTTTTCTTTCTGCCCAAAATTCCTTTTCGGTAACTGCTTTTATCTTCCTTTGAATCTTTCCGCTCCGGAACGACGGCGAGTACGGGAAGTTCCAAATATCTCAAGGCGTCGTCTTCCGTCCTAATTGTGTCGTTCATGATAACGGCCAGGGTAATAATTCCACAGGCCAGAAACAACATCACAATACCTCCGACCGCCGCATTCTTTTTCACATTCGGACTCGTCTTAACCGTTGCCACCATGCCGTCTTCAATCAGCTTGGGAGGAGTCATTTCCATGATTTCTCCGATATAGTCGGAGGCGGCGTTGGCTATCCCGTCGACGATGGCCTTGGCCATATAGGGATCCGGATCTGTTACGGTCAGATACAGGATGCGCGTATCCTTGGGATTTTCTAATTTAAGCTTCGCCGCCAGCTGCTTATAAGTGAGATCCAGCCCCAGTGTATTAATTACTTCCTGCATTACCGGCCTGCTGCCAATCAGTTCCTTATAATCCTGGGTAAGCTGTGTGCCCATCTGCAAATCAGCCAGCGAGGTCAGTGTAGTTTCTTTTGACAGGACATAAATTTTTGCCTCTGAAGTAAACTGGGGAGTCAACACGTAGTAACTGTACGCCCCGGCAACCCCCGTTCCAAGAACGGCGGACAAAAGTATCCACCAGATTCTCCGTTTGAACTCATAAAACAGTTCCCGGAAGTCAATCAAAATCTCATCATCATCCTGATATTGGCGTATATTCTTTTCCATGACTCATTTCCTTTATCTTCTTTTGTTTTAACATTTACTTATACTTCCGAAGCTTTTATACTTTCGGAACTTTTATGCTATCGGGGCTTCCAGAAGTATGCTAGGATTTTCTACCGTCAGCTCCCTGAGGCGGTCTTCACCCGCCTTCCTTCGCAGCCACTCCAAAGCGGCTCCACAGTCCGGAGACCTGTGGGTTATTCCGTGCATATCGGTACTGAGAAAATCAAACTGGTTCTCCAGTATCATCTTTCGGCACCACCGCCTGTCGGAAAAATTTGTTCCTGTTTCCAGGCTCCCGTAATTCATCTGCATACGCATGCCGGCTGCCGACAGTTCCAGCAGCCTTTCGTTCCGTCTCAAACAAAAGTAACGCTCTGCATGGGCAAGAACAGGTATGTATCCGGCAAATATCATTTTGCGCAATGCCAGTTCCAGCCTGCTGTAGACAACAGTCGGCTGAAATTCTATCAGCACATATCTTGAGCCTGCCAGAGTTAGGAGCTTATGTTCCGACAGGTATTCTTCTATCTCATAAAAATACATAATCTCCTGTCCGGGATATATGGTAAGCCCTGGGGTCAGAACATCGGCCTCGGCCTGAACGGCATCCACAAGTTCATAAATTCGAGCCACATCCGGTTCATAATGTTTGCGGAAAAAATGAGGCGTGGCGATGATGCTTCGTATTCCCTGTTCAAATGCCTTTAAGAGCATCTTCCGGGTCTCCTCCATTGTCTCCGGCCCATCGTCAATTCCGGGTAAAATATGTGCGTGAATATCAATCATCCCCATACGTTTTACTCCTGTCCGGACTACTTTCCTTCATAAATTTCTGCTTTGCCTCAAAGACAGCCCTGCAGAAACCCATGTATTCTGCCATTTGCTGCTTTTGTGTATCCTCACCGGTTAGCTTTGTGTTTTCTTCAATAACAATTTTCATCATGCGTCTCCTTTATGCTGTAATGGCATGACTGAATTGATTCTTTAGTTGTTGGGCTACTACATAATGTGGATTATGTTCCCGAAAGAGGAAGTAAAAGAACAACATAATGTGGATTATGTTCCTTGACAAGTAAACTGCCTTTAGATGAAAAGATTAAAACTGAGTAAAACAAATAAGCGATTCGAACATGTCGAACCGATACGCGATGATTTGTCAGGAAAAATTTTACTTTTCTATTGCGCAAAATATGTTATAATGGGAGAAACTGGAATATGATTGGTAATTTTTGGAAAACATAGAATTTTATGTAAAGAATAAAGATTTTTCCATTAAGATACTTGTAAAGAAGAGAATTATGTTATGATTTCTCAGAAATAATAGTTACTTTTTTTAAATCCAAAATATGGACTATTTTGATTTTTTGTTATATACTACTACATAATCCACATTATGTTGCACCAACTAATTGTGCTGCAAATCTCATAAAATCAGGTTCATTCGTTCTATCTGCTGTCTGTGTTCCGTCCCCGATGTCACAATATAAATCCTGGTCGTATTGATACTGCTGTGCCCCAATAGATCCGCCAGTTTTGAAATATCTTTCTCCATTCTGTAATACGTCCTGGCAAAAAGATGCCTCAAATTATGGGGAAATACTTTTGCGGCTAATACCTTTGCCGTTGCACACAGCGCCTTCATTTCCTTCCAGACATTACTTCTGTTTACCGGCTTTCCTTCCTTTGTCAGAAATACGGGTCCCCGGCAGATACGGTTCTTCCTGATATATTTCATCAATAGCCCCCTTAGCTTATGAGGCAGGAATATCTGGCGGCTTTTGCCTTTACCCGTTGCATAGGCGATTCCGCTTTGCACTGACTCAACCGTAATATAGATGAGCTCGCTGATTCTGATTCCGGTACTGCAAATCGTTTGAATAATAAGGCCAATCCGTTCTTTCTTCATAAACTTCGCCGTATTAACCAGCCGGTTATATTCTTCCCTGGTCAGTTCCTTCTCCTCCGGACAGTAGACCTGGCGCTGCACTTTCATTTGCTTTACCTTGAATTCATACCAGCCGGCAAACTGCAGAAAATGGTTCAGGGATGCCAGTATTGAATTGACGCTGCTTACTGCATACCGTTCGGAAAGATTCTTTTTGTATTCAATGACTAAATCTTTCGTAATTTCCCGCGCTCCGAGGAAGCGGATAAACTTTTTCAGGTCTCTCTGGTACTTTTCAACTGTGTGGCGGCTCTTCTCCTCCTGGATTAAATATTGGATAAAGCTGTCTTTCATTTCGGATGTTATTGTGTGGTTTTCCATTTTCCCTCCGTATAAATTATTTTTACTTTCTATATTATCATTAATTGGAGGTTATTTTTAGGGGGTGGGGACGAAAAGCACTGGAAATATATGGAAGAAATTTATTTTTACTGTCCACCTCCCGTTGAATCCATACAATAAGCGATGCAGTAACGCCACATCCAGCGTACAGGCTCCGTCGTAGATTGCGAAAGTAAAAGGAACAGATACGAACAAAAGATACGTTATCTGTTCCTTTTACTTTCACAACTCTGCTTTTTTTCATCTCCTTTCTTTTACATTCTGAAAACTAAAACTGTTCATGAATGATTTCTATTAATAAAAAATGCAGCCCGATTGCATTTTCTATGTTTAAGCCACCGATTTATTCTATTTGCTTCTTTCTTTTCTTGCAGCAAAGACCGACCGCCCTTGCTTTGACATATCCAAAGGAAGGATTGTGAGAAATAATCGATAAAAACAGATATGTTACTCCTCCGGTTACAAGCTGTACAGCGAGCTTCACAATGCCAATCAGCGGAAGGGTGCCTGCCAGGAACACGCAGCATCCCATTATCCCGCTCATCCACAGTGCCGGAAATATATCGGTTATCTGCATACGAAATGAGTAGTTCAGCAATGATTTATTCGGAAATGAATTCACCAGGAGCGAAAAGATGGACAGCGGCAAAGCACATACCGCAACAGCGAACACCCCATACCGAATTGACCAAATCAGGCAGATGACCGTGACTGTTTTTTTAATTATTTCCAGTTTTAAGCTGATATCGCTTCTCCCCATTGCCTGGATCACCTGTAAGTTGGCAGTGTGCAGCGGCCAAAATGCATAGCTGAAGCACCCTATCCACATATAAGGAACCGCAGCGGACCATACATCTGTGTACAATAACCGAACCAGCGTAGAGGATACAACTGCCAGCCCTGTCATTGCCGGAAAAATCAGGTATGTGCTGATGGAAATAGACTTCCTGACCAAAGCCCGCAGCGTTGTTTTATCACCGTTCGCCGACGAATAGGCCGGGAAAAATACACTCTGGATCGAAGTATTTACATTTGAAATGATCAGTTCAGGCAAATGGTTACCGCGATTGTAAAAAGCCAGATCAGACTGTGTATATACTTTTCCAATCAACAGGCTCCTTAGATTTTTGTAAAATGTGTCAATCAAATTTGATACAAATACTTTCCAGCCAAAAGAAAATAACGGTCTGAACCGCCGGTAAGAAAAGCGGAAGCGCGGATGCCAGTCCAGCATTTTCCATAAAATCACCGTGTCCATCAGCTGATTTGTCAAAATCTGCCCTACCAGGGCCCAAACCCCATAACCAGCATATGCCATTCCAACACCGACAAAAGCCGAACATACCGTTCCGCCAATCGTGGCCTTAAAGAAAAGGTGAAACCACATTTTTTTTGAAATATATGCCTGCTGAATTCCATTGATCCCTCCCAAAACGATGGAAAGCGACAGAACCCGGATTACCGGGAGCATCTGGGGCATATCATAAAAGCCGGCTACCGCTGAGGCTGAGAAAAAAAGGCCGGTATACAGCACAAGAGACATACAGATATTAAAAACAAACACTGTCGTAAAATCCAGGTCGTCTGCTTTCTGCTTCTGAATCAGTGCAGTAGATAAACCGCTGCTGACAAAAACGTTCAGGATATTTGTGATCACGGTAATCAGTGCAACCGTACCATAAACAGAGGGGGCTAAAAGTCTGGCGAGGACCACCGAAACGATAAAGCTGACTCCCTGGGCGCCAAAACGCTCAGCCAGGCGCCATAATATGTTTGTTGAAATAGAGGGATTATCATAAGTATTCTTCTTATTCTTTTGCTGATTCATTGTTCTTCTTTGTTCCTGTCTGACGTCATAACCAGAAACAGCAGTTTCCACTTATCCCTGATTAGATTAATATCGGTATATTTTCGTATTAAAGCCATATTTTTTTTCTTGACGTCCGGGGTGTAAGTCCGGAAAGTCTCAAAGGTTTCCTTTGAGAGATTAAACGCATTTTCTACCTGAAAGCCTCTTCCCTCATAATTCGCCCACATCGTCGTATCATTCCGAATGTAGATCTTCACCCCTGAAGCCAGGGCAATTGCAATATTCCCCATGGCCTGCTGTCTGTCATTAAAAAATATCCCAATATCCATTTCGCTGATAAAATCAGAGTATGCTTCGCCGTCCATCGACTCGGTAATAGGAACGACTTTATCTTTTCCAAAAATTCCGACCGCAGTTTGAATGACTTTCTCCCGATATTCCTCAAAACCTTTAAATCCATATGTAAGAGGAATATAGAGTTTCAAATCTTCTTCAGCAAAAGACTTTAGTTCCTCGAGCGCTTCAATATGACAATTAGTTACAGTCGCAGAGTTTCCAAGCATTACTTTGACGGTCTTGTTCCTGCCATCCTTTTTATTACCTTTCTCTGTCAGCTTCTGCATTACTCCCGGACGCTGGATCGGAAGCGGATAGCTCAGAGAAAAGTGTTTACCTGTAACATGATACCACTGGCGTGCCAGCGGCAGATCTTTATCGACCAGGGTTGCCACATAACCTATCTGAGATGCATATTTTTGTTTCAGATATTCTGTCAGTTTTACTCCCCAACGGTTCGTTTTTTCATTGTGACGGTAAATGTCGCCTCCCCAGATTACCCAGCACGTTTTCGCCAGCCATTCTTTCTTTCTGGAAATAAAAATGAAATGTTTAAAATTAAATAATCCATGCAGGATAATTGCATCACATTCATTGAGATTTTTAATATATTTAAAGAAATTTTTAGGATTGATTACTTCGGCATTTCCTTCCGCCTGATTTAATCCTATCGGAGCCAAAGAATCCTTACGTTTTGCATGCCCTGTACAGAACTTGTGCTCTCTCCCATCAAAACATGTATTAATCAACATATACATATCCTGTGTATACATTGTCTGCGCCATTACATGTGTAATATTCATCTTTGTTTCCTTTCCGCAAAATCACTTCTATTAATTATTTACATTCTGTTTTTTATTACTTTATATAGCCAAATCAGGGCATTCAAAACACAAATGGCTGTCAAAAATCCAATTGCATCCACCAGAACATCTTGGAATCTCGCATTTCTCCCATTTACAAAGTACTGATGGAACTCATCAATACATCCGTAAAGAAAACAGAGCAGTGCTGACAAAAAAGAACATTTTAAAATGCATCCTCCCGTCAACTCATCCTGTTTCGATAGCAGGTAGGAATGGGTAACACCTCCCAAAAAGCCAAAAAGCGTCATATGGCCAAGCTGCCTGACATTCCACTCCCAGATAAGAAACCGGCCGTAGAACTCTCCATTCTCATCTTCCCTGAACAATCCCAGAATCCTTCCCGCCATATCGCTGATGTAGTGGGAAGAAGCTCCGGCCTGACTCGAAAACAGGAAAATAAGAACCATCATACCGATGACACATAGCAATAGAATTTTTCGCCACATAATGAACCTCCAGTTTAATTAATTTCTTTTTACAACGGGATATTCCCGTGTTTTTTCCGGAGTATTTTGGCTTTACTAAATCGTTTTTTCTTTAAGGCATTATTTAAGAGGGTATAGATTGTTTCCCTTGTCTCAGATGGCTGGATTACCTGATCAATATACCCCATTTCAAGTCCGTGTTTATAGTTGATAACCTCTGTCTTATATTCTGTTTTTTTCTCCTCTAAAAAATCGGCCCGTTCCTTCCCCGACAGATTTTTCAGTTCTTTTGCATATAGTATCTCGACTGCACCGTCTTCTCCCATTACAGCCACCTCGGCTGTCGGCCATGCTATCACAAAATCGGCTCCCAGGTGCTTGCTGTTCATCGCAATATAAGCTCCACCGTAAGCTTTTCTCAATATAATATTGATTTTAGGAACGGTTGCCTCTGAAAAAGCATAGAGCAATTTTGCCCCATGGCGGATAATCCCCTTTGTTTCCTGTGAACTTCCCGGCAGATATCCCGGCACATCCGTAAACGTGATTAATGGTATCCCAAACGCATCACAAAACCGGACAAATCTTGCCGCTTTATCGCTCGTGTCACAATCCAGACTCCCTGCAAGACACCTGGGCTGGTTTGCAACAACACCGATTGTCGTCCCGCATAGAGATGCAAATCCAACTACAATTGATTGTGCAAATTCAGGTGAAACTTCCATAAAAGTTTCGTCATCCATTACTGCGCGAATCACCTCCCTGACATCGTATCCAATGCGGGTGTTCTCAGGTATTTCAATCTCCCCGGATTTTTTTTCATATAATTCTTTTCTGGGCAGAGCAGCTTTCTCTTCACAGTTTTTTGGCAGCATGCCAATCAGACGGCGTAATTCATGAAAGCATGTTTCTTCGTCCGGATAGCAGAAATGGGAGACTCCGCTTTCCCTGGTATGAACCTTGTAGCCGCCAAGTTCCTCAGCCGTTATGCTGCTGCCCGTTACGCTTTTCACAACCTTAGGTCCGGTAATATACATCTGCGCAATGTTCTCAACCATAAAAACAAAATCCGTGATTCCCGGGGAATACACTGCTCCGCCGGCACAAGGCCCTAAAATCACAGAAATCTGAGGAATGAACCCGGAGGCCATCACGTTCCTGTAAAAAATTTCCCCATAACCGGCCAGCGAATCAATTCCTTCCTGAATTCTTGCACCACCGGAATCATTAATTGTAATAAACGGACATTTTTTACTTATTGCAACATCCTGCGCCCTGGCAATATTTTCTCCGATTTTCATGCCGAGAGTCCCGCCGCGGTATGTAAAATCCTGCGCTGCGACAATTACTTTTTTTCCATTCACTCTGCCTTCGCAAATCAAAACGCCGATTCTTCGTCCCTTATCGAAAAGCTCCTTATATTTACCATCGTCGAATAATTGCTCCAGCCGTTCCGTCACAAACAATTTACCTTTTGCATGCTGTTTTTGCTTTGCAGCCTCTATTTTATTTATCTCATCCATTGTTATCCTCTGTATATTTTTTTCGTTCCTCTTTGAATACAAAAAATAGATATGCTATCAGCATCCAAAATTGAGGGTAGCCCCAAAACGTATCCGACAGAAATAATTTTGCGTTCGCCGAAAGAAGGATGCAGATGACGAATGCCTGCTCATCCCTGGCACTGATTAAAACCTGTATGCTTTTGATTCCAATAATCAGGAACACAATAATCCCAAGCAGCCAGCCGAAATCGATAATCATTTCCAGAAAAATATTATGGCAGTATCCCCAATAATAGTATGGTGTGATAAACTGCCGGTCCCCGAATGCGCCGTATCCCAGGAACGGCATGTTTTTTATAGCCTCGGCAGCAAGCGAGTAAATCACTTCTCTTCCATTATCACTGGTTATATCTCCACTGAGAAACATTTGAATGGTTCTCGCATCAATACCGGAAAGTTCTGACAAAATGTCGTAATAAAACGCATTAAATAAAATGCCTAGTAATATAAACCCAGTGCTTATCAGTAGCTTCTTATGCATTGGAACAATTGAGAATTCTTTATAAAGATAAAGAATTCCAAAAACAAGTAGGCACAAAATACAACCTCTTGATCCTCCAACTAAAGCTAATACGGTAGATAAACAACCTAAAAATAAATAAACTTTCTTCCTCTCTCTAATAAAAAGTCCAAAAAAAATAGTGGCACAAAAAATAATAGTATAACCAAAGCTCAAATTATAACTCAGCTCAATCATTTCTCCTGCTGCATTTAAAGAATTCCAGTATCCATCACTAAATGCCTTCACAAATTGATAACTACTGTAAAACAATAACAGAAATGATGCATATTTAAGATTCTCTATTAATCGCTTGCTGTTCTTGCTTGCTGTTACAGCAAGGAATCCGAAAACAGCTCCATTATCAGGACGAAAGACATCGTCCCATACACCATAAGTCTCTCTGAAGAAGAATCTGTCGTATTCCGGATGGAAGAATAGGGTTAATACAAAAAGAGAGATTATCGTAAAAGTAACTATTAAAAAACTCCATAATGATTTATCTAACTTCCTTTTGGAAAACATCAGTATTAACATAAGAATAAGCGGTATATATATGATTAAATTGGTGAATATAATATATAAACTCTGTAAGCCGGCAAAAGCTAAAACCCTTCTTACGGCCAACCTAATCAAACCATTTGAAAAATACAGACAGATAAACCAGGTAATCGCCCTATCATAATTTATATTTACGAAATCTAAACGAATTTTCAGCTTATCCATAATGCATCGACTCCATAACTCATATATATACTGCTCCATTCTATGTTTCCGTCTCTACTGCCTTTTCTAAATTGCCGGAATTAATTCAAATTTTTGTACAAGATTTTTCCTGACTCATTCTTGGGAAGCTCCTCTATAACCTTCACTTCAAATGCAGAGGCATTTAAGTTCAATTTTTCAGCAAGATAAGCCGGAATTTTATCCTTCAGCGCTCCGTCTACGATGAAAATCTTCATTTTTTCATCATTTCCGGTACAGGCGCATTCACAATTAAATCCTTCTTTTATGATCCGTTCCGACTGATCCAGGCTGATACGAAGCCCAAACAGCTTTAAAAACCGTTTTTTTCTTCCAATTATGTAGTAAAAGCCCTCCGCATCACGTTTTGCAATATCGCCTGTGTGATATTCGCCGGACCACTCATCGCCTTTAAGCAAATCCTCCCGGCAGATCCCGTATCCCATAGTGACGTTCGGACCGCGGTATCCCAATTCTCCCTGGGCCTCCGGCTCCACTATTTCATTTCCGTTTACATCCAGCAGAAACAGTTCACCTTCAGGAATTGCTTTACCAATGCTGCCGATTTTCTCTCTTGCCATTTCCGGCGGTAAATACGCCATTCTGGCGCTTGTCTCCGTCGTGCCAAACGTAGCACAGAAACGTTTGCCAGCGTTTTCCGAATACTCTGCCAGCGTTTTGAACATCTCGTCGGTCAGTTTTCCTCCGCCTTCCGATAAAGTTTTTAAATCAGGCAGATCCATTCTGGTAAACTTAAGTTTCATCATAATTTCATAGCTGTAAGGTACGCCGGTAAAATTTGAACCATGGTTTTCTTTTATAAAATCCCAGAATTCTGTACTCATCAAATTGTTTTTAATCAGTAGAACCGTGGCTCCGACTATGAAATGACTGTTTATTACATTCAGCCCCATCGTATATTGCACAGGTAAATCCATAATGCAGTTCTCATCGCTCGTCCATCCAAAAACAGCTGCTACATTCCTGGCATTTGCTTCCAGATTTCCATACTTATACCTGACTAGCTTAGGGCTGCCGGTGGAACCGGAAGTTGTCATCAGTAAAGCAAGCTTCTCATGAATTGGATAGACATCATATTTTGATCTTAAAAGACTGTAGCCATATTTTGAATAAATTACATCGCCTTTACAACGCGTTTTCTGAGCATCGGGAATCCAGTAATAGTACGGTGTATACATCGTATCCAGTTCTTCCAGCAAAGAGGAATCAATTGCTGCGCTTAATAAAAGCGGCACCACCCTGACACTTTCAAATGCGGCAATTCCGGCCAAAGCCCCCGCTGTATTTTCACACAGGCAGAATACGACGCTGCGCATCAGGTTCAGTTCTTCCATCTCTGTGATAAAATCGCACAATTCTCCATAAGTCAGCTGTGTTCCGCTGTCATCATGTATTGCTGTCTTATTTCTTTCAATGTTTTCTATATCTAAAAACATAGTAAACCTCCACCTTTACATTATTGTACAGCCGTCAACAGCCAGCGTTTGTCCTGATACATATTCCGACAAGTCAGATGCAAAAAAAGCACATGCCCGGGCTATGTCTTTTGGTTCAGCCAGTCTCCCCATACAAACATTTTTAATTCTGGCTTCCAATTTGTCCTGATCCGCCTGTTCCATCATTGGTGTCCTGGTAAGGCCAGGAGCTATGGCATTCACCCTGATTTTCTTTTCAGCCAGTTCTTTGGCTGCCGATTTAGTCAGTGAAATAACTGCACCTTTGGTTGCCGAGTATACCAGCTGGCCGCGGTTTCCCCGGACTCCGACCATAGAAGAAATATTCACGATGCTTCCCCCTCCGGGCTGCCTCCACATCACTCTGCCGACTGTCTGCAGCATATTAATGGTTCCAATCACATTCACATTGAACATCATATCCATATTTTTCCTGCTGATCATGCCAATAAGTTCGTTAAACTCCACCCCGGCGTTGTTGATAAGAACGTCAATCCGGCCGCATTCTTTTTTTATCCGCATCACTGCCGTTTTCACCGCCGCTTCATCTGTTATGTCAAAATAAGCGGCGCGTATCTTTCCCGGGAGATTTTCATCAAATTCCCGAATCCAGTCATCCATACAGCCTTCCCTTGAATCATTTGCATACACCGTAGCTCCCAATTCGGCAAACAGCTCTGCGATTGCCCTTCCAATCCCTCTTCCCGCACCTGTAATCAGGCAAATTTTTTCTTCGAGAAGTTTTTCCATTCACTAAATCCTCCTCAGATTTCTACGCCGTTTTTCCTTAAAATTTCCAGACCATTGAGATAAGAGCCATAATGAAGGATGTCTTCTGTCTCAAACATCGTATCAAACGTATCTTCTAATTCTGAAATCAAATTCAGGTGGGCAACGGAATCCCATTTATCTACTTTTCCAAAAACGAAATCTTCTCCCAATTCGCTTTTATCTACCGTAAATACGTTAGCAAATATATCATCATAAAGTTCTCTGTTATTCATACCTATCCTCCACATAGCTGTTTTACTTCATATAATCTAGAATATCTGCGACTGTCTGAAAGTTTTTCACGACATCGCCTGTAAGTTTTACTCCACATTCGTCATCCATCATAACAATTAAAGACAGTTTCGCCATCGAATCATACTCCTCTATATCAGCTAATTTCATTTCCGGAGTAAGGGTTCCCTCATCTAAATCCAATGTTTCTTCCAACAGCGCTAATTTTTCTTTTTCACTCATCATCATTTCCTCCTGTCGTATATTTTATTTTAATTTCACCGGCCAGCTGGTTTTCTCCGCGCCTGCCATCAGGACGTAGTCATCCCACCGTCAACCGGCAATGTAATACCTGTGATAAAACGGGCTGCGGGACTGATTAAAAACGCAATTGCATTTGCTATATCTTCCGGTTTTCCAACCCCCATATACTGGCGTTCTAGAGTTCCTCTGTTTTTAGGACTGCTCATTCCGTTCGTTTTCATAAATTCAAGGTACATCTCTGTTTCCGTCATCGCTGGTGCTACAGTATTAATACAAATCCCTTTATCATATACCTCCGTGGCAATACAACGGACAGAGGCATCCATAGCGGCTTTAGAACCTGAATAGGCCAGGCGCGCTTTGTCACCACGCATAGACGCAACAGAAGATACTCCGACAATCCGCATTCCCTCATTGTATCTTCCTTTTTTGCAAATTTGACGGACCGATTCTATAAAACCAAAATAATTGATATTGAAAACTTCTTGAATTTTATCAGGTTTAAACAACTTCAACGGTGTATAGATTGCAATTCCTGCTGCGTAAACCATCCCATCCAACTTTCCCTGTTCCTCTGCAATTTGCTTAAACAAATGTTCTATCCTGTTCACTTCGCTCAAGTCCGAGACATAATAAGCGTTATTTTCGCCTTCCAGCTCACTAAGAACCGCATTCAGCCTTTCCTCTCTTCTTGCAACCAGAATTACATCTGCACCCAGTCCATTAAGTGTCATGGCCGTCTGCTTTCCAATGCCGGAGGATGCACCTGTTATCAGGATCTTCCTACCGGTTAAATCAACGAATTGATTCATTGCTCTATCTCCTGTCTTAATATTTTCCCGGTTCGAATTTACCCTCCGCATAATAATCTTTCGTACGGATTACAGGAAAAATATTATTTGTATCCAATACCGCGGAAGTTACTCCCCAGGACAGTCCGATACCAAATCCACTCATTAGAATTTTCTTTTTCCCATCTTCTTCACTTCCAAAATGATCACACAGTGTTAACGGTATCGACATACCTCCCGTATTCCCGAAACGATCCAGTGAAATCAGAACTTTTTCTTTCGGTGCTTTCAACCTGCGTGTTATCTGCTTTAAGATAAACTGGTTGGCCTGGTGAAAGGCCAAATAATCGTAATCTCCAATTTCTGTTTCAGTCAGGCTGAGATATTCTTTCACGGTCTCCGGAATATCGTTAATAGAAAAGGAAAATACAGATGTCCCATCCATAAAGATGTCGTAGAGCGATCTTTCAATGCCGTCGCTGCACACAAAAGTATCATGGGACGGATTCATATCACGGAACCCTCCAGCCGGAAGTACAATTGATTGGAACCTGTTACCGTCGCTCTTCAGTAAGGTTTTCAGTTTGACTCCCTCTTCCCGCTTAAGAAGTATCGCCGCACCGGCATCTCCATACATCATTACAATTGATTTATCAAGTGGATTTACAAGTTTTGACGCTGTTTCCCCTACCAATATCAATGCATACTCCATATCTGATGTTGCCATAAGCGATGCAGCAGTCTGAAGCCCATAGATAAACCCGGAACAGCCAAGGCCAATATCCATGGCGGCACAACCCCGAGGCAGACCGAGCCGCTTCTGTAAAACACAGGCTGTTGCAGGCCTCCGATAATCTGGAGACTGCGTAACAAATACAAGCGCTCCTATTTTGTTTCGATCTGTTTCAATTTTCTCAAACATATTTTCAGCGGCGGCATAAGCCAAATCGCCTGCTGTCTGTTCCGGCAGTGCCTTGTACATTTCCCGTATCCCAGTACTTTCGGTGAATTTTTTACAGGCCTCCATACCGAAAACAGACTCGAAACTTTGAACCGTAACCCTGTTATCCGGTACTGCGCAAGAAACTGCTTCGATCTTTATGTCATTAATCTCAAAATAAGACATTTTATTTCTTCCTCCTTAGTACAAACTCATCATAATGCCCGGGATAAACCGTAATACCTTCCGGCAAGGCCGTGATGCGTCCTCTGGAAACATGTTCCCACTTCTCGCGGCTTCCTCCCGGAAATCCCAACTCCACCTCATGCTCCATAAACAGACTATCCCCGGAAAAGAAATGGTTTTTGTTCACCAAAATACCGATACTCCCATCCGAATGTCCAGGCAGCGCAAAAATTTCTAAAAGATTGTCAAACCAGTAAAAGCGTAAATAATCGTCAAATGTAAATTCCGCAGTGCAATGATAATTTTTCTCTATGGAAACGTGTTCATCCTGTCTGGCATAGGTCTGCATCTGGCTGAATGCCTCAAAATACCGGCTCATGTTTTTTCTGGAAGTCGCAATGTTAACAGCACATGGCCTGCTGCAAATTACAGGGGCGCCGTATGCTTCTTTCCACGCGTTAACACCGGAAATATGGTCATAGTGTTCATGGGTAAGTATCAAAGCATCGACCTTTGAATTTACACCTGGATCCGTATCACGGCAGGGGTCAATTACGATCTTGTGTCCGTGTTCCGACAGCAGATACATGTTGGATGCCATCATATCCGACTCGAACCGTTGAATTTCCATACAAATCCCCCTTAAACTTCAAATCGCTTTGCCGGATTCCCCAGTACCCGTCTTCCGCTTCTTACCTTGGCAAATACCGCGCTTCCAGCCCCTATAACCGCGTCATCTCCTACTGAGATATGAGGCACAATGAATGCATGGCCTCCTATTTTCACCCTCCGTCCGATCTTTACATAACCTGCCAGTCCGCAGCCACCCATCACACATGCGTAATCACCAACCTCAGCATCGTGTCCAAGGGTTGTGCATCCGTTAATCACCACCCCTTTTCCAATTTTTATATTCACGGTCATCATAACGCCATGGGCAATGACTGAGCCATTTCCGATTTCCACCGTATCATGCAGCTCTACATCCGGAGAGATCAAGGTTTCAAATTGAATTCCTTTTTGCTCCAGTTCTTCCTGAATGGCCTCTCTAGGGCCTGGTTCACCAATCGCACAGGTGCAGACTACCTTGTCTTTATAGGCAAAAAGCCACTGCCTGGTTCCCAGGACCGGATAACCATTAATTTTTAGTCCATCTCTATAATAGGCATCATCGACGATAAATCCCAGCAGTTCATAGGTTGGCTTAACATGGTTAATCCTTTCTATCAGATAGGCTGTTTCTCTCGCGAAACCTCCGGCCCCAAATAAAACTATTTTTTTCATATCTCAATCCTTCATATCCAGTTTTTATGCAATTTGATCATCCCTATTTTTAGAGTTCTGTAAATTCTCTTCTCCCGTAAATTCTCCGTCGATTTTTTCGCTTCTAATTCCTGCTCTTTTCTTATTAAAAACAAGTCTAATGAGTCTAAAAATCATGATACAGTCTGTTTTAAAGCTGATATTCTCAACATACCAAACATCGTTCTCCAGACGTTCCTCCCAGGTTATATTCTCTTTTCGATAATCAGGAAGGGGACATTCCAACCCTGGACGGACCGCGTGTCGCAGATGCTGACGTTTTGAATACCTTGGAAGATATTTCATCAATAAAGGCCTTGGACCGATGATTGACATCTTACCATCTAAGATGAGCCAGAATTGCAGGAGCTCATCAAGTGAGGTCTTTCTTAGAAATTTCCCCAGCTTGGTGATACGCTCCGATGCGGGCAGCAGTTCATTATTTTCGTCTGTCTCGTTAGTCATATTTCGGAATTTGACCATTTTAAAGGGCTTTTCTCCCAGTCCAGGCCTTTCGTGAACGAAAAAAATGGGTCTTCCCACATCCGCAAAAGTGGCTACCGCTATCAAAAGATTCACCGGAAAAGTAAGTAGTATTGCAGTCAGCGAGAATACAATATCGATCAGCCGCTTTACATATTTAACATAGAATGTTTGCTTTATTGTTAATTCCCCCGCCGCGAAAGGGCTGATAAAATTTTCGTTCAATTCTCCGAAATAATGTGGAGTTTGTTTTAAATGTCCCATTTTCTGCCCCCTCTTACCGTAATCCTTTTTCAGACAGTTTAAATTCGTCACTGTCTCAACGATAAAATCAAATCACAAATCCGATCGACATCCTCCATTGCCAGTTCCGCATACATAGGCAACGTCAGGATATTTTTGGAAACCCTCTCTGATACCGGTGTCTCTCCATGGGCAAATTTACCTTTATATGAGTCCAGATCGTTCGTGGCCGGATAAAAATAGCGTCTGGAGAAAACATCATTTTCACACAGTCTTTTATAAACCGCTTCACGATTTTTACCGAATTTATCTTCGTCAATGTAAAGCGGAAAATAGGAATAATTTGGTTTGATGTCTTTGTTGTACCTAATTAACGTAAGTCCGTCTATTCCATTCAGATGGCCGACATAACGCTCGTATACCATCTTCCTTTTCTCAATTTCCTTATCGACATGGCGCAGATTGCAGATTCCCATTGCGGCACGGAATTCATCCAGCTTTGCATTTCCTCCTACTTCCTCAATAATATCCTCGGCAGTAATGCCAAAATTCTTCAGACAATGCAACGGGTTTTTCAAATTTTCATCTGTGAAGGCAATCGCTCCTCCCTCAATCGTGTGGAAGACCTTTGTCGCGTGAAAGCTGAACATAGACGCATCGCCAAAATTACCGACTCCAACACCTTTATATGTAACGCCAAACGCATGTGCCGCATCATAAATCACTTTCAAATTATGCTTTTTTGCAATTTTCTCGATCGCCTCCACATCACAGATATTCCCATAAACATGCACCGGGATAATCGCCGAAGTTTTATCAGTGATCAACTCTTCAATTTTCTCCGGATCCATCGTGTAATCATCCGGCTTGATATCACAAAACACCGGCTTCAGCCCGTTTCTCACTATTGCATGAGTCGTCGAAACAAATGTATATGGGGTAGTAATCACCTCACCTGTGAGTTTTAATGCCTGAATTGCAATTTCAAGCGCCATATGGCCGTTTACAAAGAGAGATAACTCTGGAACCGATAAATACTGTTTCAGCTGATGCTGAAATCTTTTATAAACGGGTCCCATATTAGTTAACCAGTGACTGTCGAATATGGGTCTGATTTCCTCAACAAATTCATCTAATTCCGGCATTGAAGATCTCGTAACTAAAATACTCATTTGTATATCCTCCTGACTTTTCCCTTGGCAGCGGTTCCCGCTGGTATTCTATCTATCACGATACATTTTTTCATAATAATTCTGATATTCACCGGTAATGATGCATTGCCACCACTCACGGTTGTCCAGATACCACCGAATCGTTTTCTGAATACCGTCTGCAAACTTTGTTTCCGGAAACCAGCCGAGTTCGCTATTTATCTTCTCCGGATCGATCGCATACCGCATATCATGGCCTTTTCGGTCGGTCACATAAGTAATCAGACTCTCCGGTTTGCCAAGTGCCTGGCAAATCATTTTAACAATATCGATATTTCTCATTTCATTGTGTCCGCCTATGTTATATACCTCGCCGATTCTCCCCTTATGAAGGATTAAATCAATAGCCTTGCAGTGATCTTCCACATACAGCCAGTCGCGGACATTCAGCCCTTTGCCATATACCGGAAGCGGTTTATCAGCCAGCGCATTTACAATCATCAGTGGTATTAGTTTTTCCGGGAAATGAAAGGGACCGTAATTGTTGGAACAACGGCTGATGGTCACTGGCAGTCCAAATGTGCGGTGATATGCCTGAACCAGCAGGTCTGCTCCGGCCTTAGAGGCACTGTATGGGGAACTGGTATGAATCGGAGTGCTTTCAGTAAAGAACAACTCAGGCTGATCCAGAGGTAAATCACCGTAAACCTCATCGGTAGAAACCTGATGGTAGCGCACCATACCAAACTTACGGCAGGCATCCATTAAAACAGCCGTTCCTTTTATATTGGTGTCCAGGAAAACCTCAGGCTCTTCAATTGACCGGTCCACATGGCTTTCAGCAGCAAAATTGACAACCATATCCGGATGTTCCGTTTCAAACACGTTATAAACTGCATTTCTGTCACAGATATTTGTCTTATAAAAATGAAAATTTGAATTTTTCAGTGCTTCTTCCAATGTGGATAAATTTCCTGCATAGGTCAGACAATCCATGCAGACAATCTGATAGTCAGGATGCGTATTAAGCATATGGTAGATAAAATTGCTTCCAATAAAACCAGCTCCGCCGGTCACAATGATTTTCATACTCTCTTCCCTCTTCTTCCTTTGTAAAAATTCTCCCTATGTTCAACCGACGTAAATGTCTTTCATACATTTTTCATTCATAAAGAACATCGATATATTTGCCATCCAGGACATCTTTCAGATATTGACCGTACTGATTCTTTTTCATGCTCTCGTAAACGGACCACACATCGTCTCTGGAGATCCAGCCATTCAGATAGGCGATCTCTTCAAGGCAGGCAATTTTCCGGTGCTGATGACTTTCCACTGTTTTTACAAAGTTGGTTGCATCTATAAGACTTTCATGCGTGCCTGTATCCAGCCAGGTAAATCCCTGGCCCAGCAGTTCCACGTTCAAAAGCTCCGCCTCCAAATAAATCCGGTTCAAATCAGTTATTTCCAATTCTCCCCTCGCGCTCGGCTTAAGTTGTCTCGCATAGTCCACTACTCTGTTATCATAAAAATAAAGTCCTGTAACACAGTAGTTGCTTTTAGGGTGCTCCGGTTTTTCTTCAATCGAAACTGCTTTACCGGTTTGATCGAACTCAACGATACCGAACCGCTCCGGATCATCCACATAATAGCCAAATACCGTTGCCCCTTTTCCCTCTGATGCATTGCGGACCGCTTTTTTCAAACGCTTTTTCAATCCATGGCCAGCAAAAATGTTATCTCCCAGCACCATTGCTACCGAATCAGTTCCTATAAAATCCGCTCCAATCAGAAAGGCCTGAGCCAGGCCATCCGGTGACGCCTGAACAGCGTAGTCCAGATTCACGCCAAAGGCTTTTCCCTCTCCCAACAATTCCTGAAAACGGGGCGTATCCTGCGGTGTGGAAATAATCAGAATATCCCGGATCCCCGCTTCCATCAGTACCGACAAGGGATAATAAATCATCGGTTTGTCATAAATAGGAAGCAGTTGTTTGGAAGTTACTTTCGTCAACGGATAAAGGCGGGTGCCGGAGCCTCCGGCAAGAATAATCCCCTTCATAAACTTTTTTATATCCTTCCATTTTTTTCATATATATTAATTCCGCGTTATATAATTAAGCCGGTTTTTGGGTTCATACAGAATCCATTAGCATCGTTATACAGATGTGATTCTTTTAAGTAATCCCGCGAAAATTTTTCTCTTAATTCTACGTAAGGTCGGGAACCTGCCCCAAGAATAACTGGGGCAGTCCCTGAGTCTCACTTACCAAAGTTTATTTTTTATAAACAATGGTAAATGGTGTTGTTCCGCTTAAAGTAACGGAAATTTCTTTTGTTGCATAGTTGATGCTGGTTGGAGCCATCAGTTCCCATGTACGTGTTGCCTGATTGTAGTACAGAATCTGAACATCATTCAGACCTTCTACCAGGTTTGGAACATACAGGCTTAATGTGGTGGAACCGCTGACAACTGCTGCCTGCACCGGTGCTAAAGGAACATAACCAACCATATTGTTCGTTCCGATTGTGCGGTACAGAGGCTCTACGCCTGCATTGATGGTGTTAATCTTTTCGATTACATCCCAGGCAATTCCGGCATTCTCGTAAACACTACGATCTGTACTGAGCGAAACTGAACTGCCGGCAGTACCAGTTGGAGCTGAACTTGCATTCAGTTCACCACTGATCATCGACTGCGTCGAACTACTGAGCGTAGGTACGCCTTGAGACGAGCGTGAGCCTGCCAGAGCTGTAAAAGGCTGTGTCATCAGGACAGCAGCGGTTAACACTCCTACGATTTTCCTCTTCATGTCACATCACCCTTCCTTTCTTCTAATTTTTATCAATAAATAGCATTTTGCTAGTTATTGCCGTTAGGCATCCGTATCACGCTTTTCCTGTTATATTTCTTTGTAGAACAGTTCTATTATGATCCGTTTCAATTCATCCAGGTCCGGGTAAAATTCATCAAAATTGATCGTCTCTACCGCCTGGCCCGGTATTGATAAGAAATCATTTTCTCCCAGTTGCTGCTGGCTGTTTAAGACTGCCAGGCCCATATCGAGATACTGGTCTTTAGCCATATTAGTAATCATGTGTTCTTCTATATCATTGACAAGCCTTGTTATCAGTTCATTGTCCTTTCCCGCCTCTTCTTTAGCGGTTTCAAAATAGGCCTGCATATATTGTTTTTGTCGATCCATCCTGCTGAGAGCCGTCTGTGACTTCGTAATATCACGGTAACGCACAAAAATCTCTGCCTGCTTTCCGTTTAAGTGTACGGTGTTTCCTTTTTTAAGTATTGGATCCCTTACTTCCAGCCCTTCTTCTTTTACGGTAACGGTTACTCCTCCTACCGCATCATTTAAGAGAGAGATGGAACTGACGTTCATTGCCAGATATCCGTCAAGACGTATTCCAAAACATAAATCTGAGACAGCCTCCGAAAGGAGCTCGCAGCTCTTTTCCCTGCCGTCTCCATAAGCATAAGCCAGAGTCAGATGCTGGACATCTTTTCCCAGCTCATTTCTCATTAAATCAAACAAAGTAATCTCCGTCATTGTATCTCGGGGAATCATTAAAATCCTGACCGTGTCTCTGGCCATATCCTGGGCCACCAGAAAAAGGCCGTCTGCCTGTCCAGCCATTCCGGAGGCAGTTTTCTGTTCCATATCCCCTTCTGTGTCCACACCAATACAAAGAATCGCGCGGATTGAGGTGTTTCTTCTATATTTGTTTCCATCCAGTTCGATGATTTCTTTCGATGCTGTCCCTGAAGAAACGGCGGCTTCGGCCGTATTTCCGGCCTCCACCAATTTTTTCGTTTTTTTCTGCAAATAATTTTGGTTCGCAAACATTAAAAAAACGCCTGCTATACAAAATACCAATAAAACAATCGGCCACTTTTGCTTCTTTATATTCTCTGCCGGGTTCTTTTTTCTAATATCATGCAGTTCTTTTTCGGCAGATTCATCCTTCTTTTTACTCATGCTTCACTATATTCTCCCTGGCAGCTTTCTGCTGCAGTTTGTTGTATCACAAGCTATTTATGACTTGTTACTATATTCTTTTCCGTAATATTTTCCATATTTCCCATAATAGTAGTAACTGTTCTGTCTGACATCTACCTTATTCAGCACCGCGCCTAAAATCCGGCACCCGCTCTTTTCGAGCTGTCCCTTCACTTTCTGAAGAAGACGATGGCTAATCTTGCCGCTCTCAATAACCAGTATTGCACCGTCACAATTGCGTCCGATAATTGCACCATCGATCAGGTTCCCCATTGGAGGCGTATCAATTATGATGTAGTCGAAGTTTTCTCTCCCCCATCCAATTAATTTATCAAAAAGCGGTTCTGCCAACAGCTCTGCCGGATTAGGAGAGTAGGGACCGGAAAAAATCATAGTCAGATTCGGCAGATTTGTCGTATAAACTACTTCATTCAATTTTTTTTGTCCGCTGAGATATTGGGACAGGCCATCTACCCTCCGATCCAGCTGATACCGTGTTACGAGAATAGATTTACGGATGTCTGCGTCAATTAAAAGAACCTTTTTATCCAATTGAGCCAGGGACGCCGCCAAATGAAACGTAGTCTCACTCTTCCCTTCACTGGGAACCGAACTGGTAAGCATGACAACCTGGATACCTGTACCCGAAAACTGGATATTCGTACGAAGTGTTTTCATTGCCTCATTATATTGATAATCTTCTATTGCCGTTCTTTTTAAAAAGACTTCGTTATCCATTTATCTGCTCCTCCTCTTTATGTCCCTTTACTTCCTCTTTAAGTCCTTTTTCCAGGGACTTATCCCATTTTTCCTCTTCCTTTATCGTCTTTTCCTTTTTAGCTTCTTCCATTGATTTGTTTTTTTCTTTTTTCTTGCCTTTTTCCCTCTTTTTCGGTATAACAGCCAGTACAGGCATACTCAGATATCTTTCGACATCCTCTTCGCTCTTGACCGTATCGTTAAAGACAACACGAACCGCTATCAGTGCACAGATTAAAAACACTGCCAGAATTCCTCCGAGTAGTGCATTTCTCTTTATGCTGGGACTGTACGGCTCAGATGCGACCACACCATCTTCAATCATTTTCGGTGGTACCATTTCCATAATTTCTCCAATGTAGTCGGAGGCTGTGTTGGCGATGTCATCTACAATCTGTTTGGCCATATAGGGATTCTCATCCCGCACTGTTAAAGATAAAATTCTGGTATTCTGCGGGTTTTCCACAGTCAGCTTACCGGCCAGTTCCTTATAAGAATAGTCTAAATTAAGATGATTGATTACCCCCTCCATAACCGGACGGCTGCTGACCAACACCTTATAGTCCTGTGTAAGCTGACTTCCAATTTGCAGATCCGCCAGAGAAGTCAGGGTTGTTTCCTTTGATAATATGTATAACTTCGCTTCCGATTTATATTGGGGAGTTATTAAAAATGCGCTGCCGGCGCCCACAATGCCAATTCCCAGAATCAGCGCCACGATAATCAGCCATAATCTTTTTTTCAGTTCAAAAAGTAGTTCGCGCAGATCAATCTCTATCTTTTCTTTGTCTTCTGTGTACATCTTTTCCATTTCTAAAGCCCTTTTCTTCCTTAAGTTAATCTTTCTAATTTATCTTCTTACCTATTAATCTATCAATCTATCTTCTTACTTACCTTTTTAACTTATTACTTACTGTTTTTCTTATTACTTAAAGATTTTACTTACTTGCTAATTATTCTTTTATTAGGAACGTTAAATCTTTTAAATCAATTCACCGTTCAGAAGTTTTTTAGGTTGATAGTAGGTCAGCCTTTTAAACGTTTCCATTCCGCAGTCCTTTTGCAGCCATTCCACTGCTTTTTTTAGTTCCGGCGGGCGGTAATCCAGGCGATGCATGTCCGTTCCCAGCAGATGAATTTTACCTTCTTTTACTGCCCTTCTGCACCACAGCCGATCGACCGGATGACTAATCCCTGTCAAGCTGCCATAATTCATCTGCATATAAGCACCTGCCTGAATCAGTTCCTCAATGCATCCGGCTTTCCTCAAACAGGAGTATCGTTCAATATGTGCCAGTACCGGAATATATCCGGCCAGAGTAAGGTGGCGTACTGCCTTATACACATCTTTATATGAAACAGAAGTGGAAAATTCGATTAGAACATATCTGGTATTTCCCAGCGTTAAAGCCCGGCCGGACTGCAGCGCTTCCACTATTTCCTCTTGATAAAATAACTCCTCACCGGAATAAATCGTTAAATCTGAGGCAATCTCACTTGCTGCTTTTTTCACTTTTTTTAAAGTATCCAAAATCTGGCTGGCGCTCATTTTATTATGTCCTCGGATATAATGCGGCGTAGCAACCACTCCACGGACACCCTGGGCATATGCCTCCTTCAGCAGGTATCTGGTTTCTCCCAGGTACCTGGATCCATCATCTGCTTTGGGGATAATATGAGTATGGATGTCGATTATCCCTTTTATTGGCTGTAACATTGATCTGCTCCCTACATTAACAGTGTCAGGTGAAATAACATAATATTGGTATGATTTAATGGGGTAACAACATAATATAGATTATGTTGTAAAAGAAACCACATAATATAGATTATGTTGTGCGATTTTTGGATTTTGGAAATTTAAATAAATAGATATGGAATTTTTTTTGATATGGTTAAGAAAAAAGGGGAATATTGTAAATATGGGATGGTAAAAATTGTAAATATTGGATTATTTTGTAAATTATAAATATGCATTAATGAGATTAAAATAAAAAACAACATGCGATAATATTGCATTATCGAAACTTAATTGGTATAATATGGGAATTAAATGGATATTTACAAAGAAGTGATATTTAAATTTTAATAAATATTTTAGAAAATATTAACTTTCCAATAGACGTTTTAGACTTTTAGGTGTATAATACGACATAATCTATATTATGTTGTAATTAACAGTATTGTTTTAGTATTTATTCGTTCTTCCGCATTTCTTATAATAGTAATTTCATTTTATCGATTTGCCGTCTGTGCTCTTCTCCCGATGATATAATATAAATTCTTGTGGTGTTTATACTGCTGTGTCCAAGTAAATCTGCAAGCTTCGAGATGTCTTTTTCCATCTTATAGTAGGTCTTTGCAAAAAGATGGCGGAGGTTGTGGGGAAAGACTTTGTTTTCTCTCACCTGGGCTATTTCACACAGATTTTTCATTTCCCGCCATACGTTGCTTCGGTTGATGGGGTTGCCTTGCTTGGTTATGAATATAGGGCCTTGCCGGATTTGCTGCTTCTTGATATAACTTAGCAGCATCATTTTTAGTTTATGCGGGATGAATATCTGCCGGCTTTTACCTTTACAGTTGACTTCGGCTACTCCGCTTTGTGCGGCCCTGACTGTAATACATTCCAGTTCGCTGATGCGGATGCCGGTGCTGCAGATGGTTTGGATGATTAAGGATAGACGATCTTTTTGCAGGTCCTGGGCTGCTTTTATGAGACGATAGTACTCTTCTTTTGACAGTTCCTTTTCCTCCGGGCAGTAGACTCGCCGTTGTTGCTTTATTTGTTTGACTTTGCAGTCATAGAGGCCGGCGAAATCGAAATAGTGGTTGAGGGAAGCCAGCATGGAGTTTATGCTGGCGGTGGCATATTGTTGTTTTAGTTCCTCTTTGTAGGTTATGACCAGTTCCTTGGTGATGGGGCGGTCCGCGGTGTAGGTGAGAAATTTTTGGAGGTCGCGGAGGTATTTGGTGATGGTGGTGGGGGATTTTTCTTCGGTTAGCAGGTGGTGGTGATAGGTGGCTAGCGTATTAGTTATCTTAATACTGTTTATAGAATCCATTGGTTTTCATTCCTTCCTATAATGTCATACACAAAAATGGGGATATTTATAGTTTTTCGTTCAATAGACTACTAATTACAAGCAAATGAGCAGTTATGGATCCCTTTCCCCACGCAATACATAAAAATAAATAATTCCTTTTCTAAAACGACAACACTAAGTTTCCTCGTGAAGTGCGCATAAAAACATTTCACAAAACAGCAACCTCTTCATAAAGTTATTGAAAACAAAATGTCTCATCAATTAAAAGTAAGCAAGTGTATCTAATTGCATATAAACTAAACTAATTCTTTAATATAAAATTCTGGATTTAATGCATAATTTTTATGAACTAATAATTATGTCCCCAATATCTTATTGCTAATTAAATATGAAATGGTATCTTGCTATTGATACCATTTCATGACGCTTTTATAATAGCAGATATAAGGAAATTAGAAAAAATGATTTTAGCATACTACTATATAAGATAATAATGGTTAAAGTATACTTATCAGTTTTTAATACAACAGGCCAAACAAATACTTTTATGTCAACTTTTACGTATTGTATTTTGTTGTAATGTCTAAGTTTATTATGCATCTACCAAAAAGTATTGAAAGCACACTATTTTCCGTCATTTATTTATACGATTTTTCATGTAAGAAAACAAATTTTTTCAGATTCTTTTTGAATGAATGTATATTATTAATCTATGGATCCATACATTATCTCATACTTGGGTAGACACCATTTTGCGAGCTTATTAGTCTGCTTAAAGAAAAACAACATCCAATCTCGGCTACTTTCATTGATGCTTTCCTTGTAAAGTGCCCAGCCAACATAATACCAATTGTGAATCGCTGAGTACGCCATCCAATGAAGATGTTCTATCTCTGTGGCCGGACGCCCGAAATAAGACTCCAGGATATCTAGTATCTTTGGCTCATCCACTTCATACTCCAGACCGGCAATCACACGGCCAAAGTCGTATCCTGGATCATTGTAACCTGCAAATTCATAATCAATAATATCTAATGTTGTCTCCGTTAAGAGTATATTATCAATATTAATGTCATTATGACACATGGTATGCTTTATACCATCCATATCCGCATACTTCTGCAGTTTTCGGATCATTGTCCATTCTTTCTCAAAGATCTTAAAAAGATCGCCTTTTATTCTCGATGCTTCCTTAAATAGGCGCTCAGTTTGTACCAAGGGATCATAATTGAACTCTTCCCATCCGGGCATATCATAGCCTTCCTCATGGAAGGCCCGTATCTTCTTTGCCACTCGTTTCATTAGCTCTACATCCTGATAATAGATACTATGAAGGTCGATACAATTCTCACGGAATTTAGAAATCTTTGCCCCTTGCTCATCGATATAAATATAAGTATCATCAGCATGAGCCTTGGCCGCAAGTTTCTGAGCAACGCACTCATTCTTTCGATAAATAAAAAAATGCGTGCTGTCTCCTGGGTAGCGGAAAATATAATGCTCACCTCTGACCACAAAAGTAAAAAGAATATTACTGAGCCCCTTCTGAAGAACGTTTATATCAGAGATCTCATCTTCCGTGCAATTCAGCACCGAGCAGATCTTATTATTGATCCAACCGCTAACGTTTCCGAGGAACAATCCATCTATGTTCTGTATTTCCTGAATGGAGTCAAACTCAAATAAGAAGTCTGCCGAGTATTCTCGTGCATATATGTCCAGATCATCTGCATGACGAGAAATAAACTCTTCCCAAAAAAGGACCGATACCCGGAAGTCATCCATTTCCTCATCCATATAACGCACAAGTCTTCTGCTCAAATCCGTATCAATATAGGCATGGCCATATATGCACTCGCCTTTTTTTACTCCGCTGTATACCTTCAAAATACGCCCAGAAGTATTCTTCTTTACCAACAGCTCATTGCGGGCATCTTCTTTATAAACCGTCGCATGAAAAGCATTGTACTCATACTTAGAGAAAGGATTCTCTTCAAAATAATTATCGCAATTGAGGATGTAGGTTGAACTAAGATATTTCCTCGCAATGTAGAGAGAATATATATTATTTTTCTTTAAATCAGGATTAATTTCAAGATTCACGCCCCACTTGTCAACTAAAAAAAAGTACAACTCCTGCTTATAACCAATGACCACTGTAATGTCATTGATATCAACTTCCTTCAATTGTCGAATCTGCCGCTCGATTAGAGTCTCACCATTCTTCATAAAAAGCCCCTTTGGCATAGAATAGACAGACTTCGCGGAGATGTCTTCGCCACCAGCCGCCAAAATAACTGCATTCTTAACCTTCAAAGGTTCGATTTCTTTTTTTCCAAGGCTAGTAACTAACCCCTCTGCAATATAGCCCTTAACCTTCAACCCTTCTACAAGCTCCGCGACTTCATTTTGAGACTTAAACGCATAATAATGAACATTTGTGTAAACATACTTCGGAATATTATTAATCATTTTATCCGTCTTTAGCATAGTATTGATGATTTCAAATTCTTTATAACTAATCATGTATTTTTCCTTTCCACTCCTTCAGCGGACTTTTCTTTGCTTTTACATCCAAGTTAGCAAACTATATTTTCCTTATATCAGGAATTTGAGGGTGTAACCCTCATTTCAAATCACATAGGTGGAATTCACTTCCGCCGTAATGCTGAACTGCCGATTTTCAGGGGCTTTAGCCCTTGCGCGAGAAAACCGGCAGTTCTTCCTTCGGTGACTAGAATTTATGGCGTTATGCCATGAATTCTACAGAATGGCGACTTTGTCTACAGTCTGTAACCACCACTTCAAGTGGTGGTCTATGTTTGCCCCTCCAGAGGGGCATTGTTACTGCTCGCCCCAAAGGGCGGTATCGCAGGCATTTTTACTGGTCTGCTATAAAACGGTACTTCCGAAATTTTCTCTTCTTGATTCCTCGGCCTGCTCTTTTATATATTTTTGTACTGCTTCATTGGTAGTATTACCGATTGTTTCTACATAATAGCCTCTTGCCCAGAATGCCTTATCCCATTTACTTTACAATTCTGGGTGCCTATCATATACCATCAGGGTACTTTTTCCCTTTAGATATCCCATGAATGACGAAAGGCTTATTTTAGGCGGTATTGCTACACTAAGATGTACATGATCTAAACATACTGCTCCTGCAATAATTTCAACATCTTTGTATCTACATAATGTTGTGGGTATTTCCTTTACGTCTTATCGCACCTTCCCATACAATGTCTTCTTTCTATATTGGGGTATGAATACGATATGGTACTGGCATTTCCAGCGAGTGTGTGATAAACTTTTATTGTCCATTTGAACTGCCTCCTATGTTTGAGTTTGGCTTGCGGCATCATTCTCATTGAAACATAGAAGGATTCTTATTGTTATCCTCACCTTTTCCACTTACACTATTCTCCCCATCATAGCTGGAGGATTAGGACTTTCATTTACCAGTCAATCGTTTTTCCTTTGTGTGCTCTCTTGGCTTTAAGTAACAGCAACCCTTCAAATCGTTCAATATCCTCCCGCGTTGTAATCTTGAAATTATGACCGCTGCTCTTTGAAAACCAGAGACGCTTTCCAAGGGCTAAATACACAGAGGTAGTATGAGGCTCAATCTCATAGAGTATTCCTCGTCTTATTACTTCTTCATAAGCCTCAATAAGTTCTCCAAACCTAAACGTCCACGGATTTGAAAAGCCCATTATTGTCTCTCGGATAAGATTCTGTGTCGTACTATACTCATCGTCCTTAATGCATGTGCAAAGTACAGAATTCTCAGCGCTTATCCCATTACCGTGCTCTTTCGCAACGCGTATACTGTCGTTGATAATATCCGGTGTAGTAAACGGAGAAACGCCAAAAGAGAGTATCAGTAAGTCCTCTAAATAAATTTTCTCCCTTAAGTTAAAGATTCCATTCATAGTTGATTCCTGGAAGGTATCTCCACCGAGGGTAAGCCACCGGAACTTTGAAATATCATACTTATCACAAATCCACTTTACCTCGTCCACCCAATCTTTATGGCAGACTATCTCAATCGCGTCGATTTCCGGATTCATCTGGAAATTATCAAGAGTGTATGCAAGTATTGGTTTGTCCTGAACTTTGATAAACTGCTTGGGAATGTCGGAACCTACACGAGTTCCGTTACCACCTGCCAAAACTACTGCTATGTTCATGTATCTCCTTTCTGTTCGAAAAAACTTATATGGCCAAGCAAAATCAATCTATAACGCCTTTTAAAGTAGGAATTTGGTTCCATAAATTCTTTTTTCCGGCTTTGGTAAACATAATATAACTTACAATTCTAACTTTCAGCTTTTCTAGGATATTAATTCAATTCTAGTTTTTTGAATATAAATAATCAGTGGAAAAAAATAAATTGATCTAAAACTTAATGCCAACCATGTATAACAAATTTAACTATTTTTTTTAATTCTTCAAAATATATATTTAACATCAAACCTAATATCACTATTTGGATAAATAAGTATGCATGTCCAAAGCAAGCCAATACCATCTGGATAGTTATTAAAAAATATGAAATTATTTCTTTCCTAATACTATTCTTTAACTTCACATATAAAATAACTTTTTGGTAGCGTATTACCCATGTTAAAAAAAAGCCAAAGGCAGTAGCACATGCTGCCCCATAAGCACCAAATATCGGTATTAATATAAAATTTAGGAAAGTATTGATGCAAGCTCCCATTAAAGCCGTTTTTGAAATTATACTAGTTTTTCCTACTCCAAGTAAAATATTTTCACAAGATAATGAAAGTTGATTAAACATTATTGAAACAAGAAGTAGTGGAACATATTTCCATGCAGCATAAAACTCTTTAGCAAACATTATTTTAGCCAAATTTTCATTCAATATCATAATTAAAGAACAAATAAAAACCATACAAAAACTGATAGTTCCATAACTCTTTCCTAAAAATCCATCTGTATCATTTGAATCAAACTCTTTAATAGCTGATATTGAAAATGATTTCGCTATAACTTCGCCAAATGCCGCTAAAATAGATGGTATCTTACTTGCAATTGCATATATACCGACGATTGATACCCCTTTGAATATTGTTAAGATATATTTATCGGATGCATTATTAATCCACCATGAAAGTGCGCTGAATATCATAGGAATACTAAAACTGATCATATCGTTTGCTATATTCTTTGAATGATTTTTCCAAGTAAATTTTTTATAAAGCTGAGCGCCGAAAAAAATATATAAAACTCTCACCGCAGCACCAACTGAATTAGCTATTAAATAACCATTTAGTCCCCAGTGTAAAACCAATAAAAAAAGAAGATTACATCCAATTGTAAGTAATGAATTAAGTATACTACTTATCGTTATTATCTTTATCTTGTTTATCCCTCTGCAGAAATATGCCAACACATTATTTAATGATCCCGTAAAATAATTTAGACATAAAAAAAACAAAAAATATATATTAATTGTTACAATATTTATATTAACTAAGACTATCAATAAAATAATAAGTAATCCACCACCTGTTAGCGTTATTTTTACGCCTACACTTAACACATCTTCTTTGCTATAATCTTCTTTTAACGCATATCTCATTACTGCATCTTGAATTTGAAGCGTTAGAACTGGCATTAATAAAGAAACTGTGTTTGTTAACATATCCGCTGCCCCATACTCAACAGTTGATAAACAACTTGTATATAGTGGAACCATAAAAAATGTAAGTGTTTTGGGCAAAAATGTAGCAATCATAAAAAGCCCTATATTGCCAACTAAATACCTGGCCTTTTTTTTGCTATTGTAAGCCATTAATATATATTCCTCCATACAATCCAAGTTAGCAACCACCACTTCAAATAGTGGTTTATGTTTGCCCCTCCAAAGGGGCATTGTTACTGCTCACCCCAAAGGGCGGTATCGCAAGCATTTTTACTGGTCTGCTATAAAACGGTACTTCCGAAATCTTCTCTTCTTGATTCCTCGACCTGCTCTTTTATATACTTTTGTACTGCTTCATCAGTAATATTACCGATTGCTTCTACATAATAGCCTCTCGCCCAGAATGCCTTATCCCATTTACTTTGCAATTCTGGGTGCCTATCATATACCATCAGGGTACTTTTTCCCTTTAAATATCCCTTGAATGACAAAAGGCTTATTTTAGGCGGTATTGCTACACTAAGATGTTCATGAGCCAAACATACTGCTCCTGCAATAATTTCAACATCTTTGTATCTACGTAATGTTGTGAATATTTCTTTATGTCTTCTCGCACCTTTCCATACAATGTCTTCTTTCTATATTGGGGTATGAATACGATATGGTACAAGCATTTCCGGCGAGTGTGTGATAAACTTTTATTGTCCATTTGGACTGCCTCCTATGTTTGAATTTGGCTTGCGACACCATTCTCATTGAAACATAGGAAGATTTTTATTGATATCCTCACCATTTCCACCTACATTATTCTCCCCAGCATAGCTGGGGAATTGGGACTTTCATTTAATTGTTATATAATATTCTTCTCCCTATTTTATGTGCAGTACGCATTCCCAAAAAAGAGAGTATCGCTGCATATTTATTTTTAGGACGAATATAAGTATCAAAATCACTTATAACTAACTTTCTATATTTAATGATTTCTTCCCATAGTTTTTTTAGATTCTCTTGATCATTAGGTGGAACTTGCAAGAATACCTGAAAATTCAAAGCAAACGCTCTAGATGCCGCTGCTTTTTTTAACGATAAATCAAATAATGAAATATTTTCAAAGAGTTCTTTTCCAATAGTAATTGCGATCATCTTTTTATCAGAAAATTTCATTCTCACAATACTATCTTGTCTGATTCTATATGCATAAAGATTAGCATCTACTATAGCTATTTTATTTGCTAAAAAAAATGCCTTATAAACTGTAGCAACATCTTCAAATAGATATCCAAATGGAAACCTAAGTTCATTAAAAATAGATCGTTTATACAATCTATGCGGTGCACCATTTGGAATTCTTTGGTATAAAATTTTTCTTATCACTTCTTTTTGCTTTATTTCTTCTATGTTACATCTTTCCAATTTTGTTTCCAGTTCAACTTTTTTAGCTACTCCATCAATAAAACTAACCGCATTAGAACAAGTAACAATATCAGCATTCATTTTTTTTGCCGCATTATACAGAATTTCTATAAATATTGGCGAGATATAATCATCACTATCAATGAAAGAAATGAACTCTCCATTACATATATCAATTCCCGCATTTCGTGCATCTGAAAGTCCTCCATTCTTTTTATGTATCACTCTAATACGAGAATCTTGTGTTAAATAGTAGTCGCACAATTCTCCGCTTTTATCTTGAGAACCGTCATCAACCAGTATTATTTCTATATTTGCATATGTCTGTTTAATTATGCTATCAATACATGTGCTTAAATAATTCTCCACACCATATACAGGCACAATCACACTAATTAATGTATCCATATTTTTCACCTTATTGGTTTATTTATATACTTTAATGATTTTCTAGTATACAGAATTATTACTAATATACACCCTGTTAAATTATACAAAAACATGTATACAAGAATAATATCAAGAAAGTTTAAAATAGTGCATACTAATATTGCTGGCGGTAGAATACCAGCTATTCCAAATTCCATTTCTATTCTTGTTCGAATACTGGTTGACGAATCATGAGCTAATCTTTTATCCAATTCAACTGGTATTGCACCTGATTCTTGTAACTCAACAGAATTATTTTTATATTTTTGATATGTTAGACGCATTAAAAGATCTAGAATTGAAATTAAAGCTCCAAGAATTATCCACCAGTAATTATTACTTAACAAAAATAGACCTCCATTTTTAAATACATATACGCCAATTCCTATTCCTAAAAATGAAACAAGTATATAACTGCCCATAGCATCAAGAAATTCTCCAAAAGGTTGCCGTTCAACACTTCTAGCTAAATTTCCATCAATACAATCTAAGACAAGCCAACAGTTAATTAAACTTGCTCCTATTATGTTTATGCTGTGATTAGAACAAAAGTATGATATTGCTGCAAAAAATGAAATAAATAGTGAAAAAACCGTAACATAGTTCGCCTTAATTCCCAGGTTTGCGCAAAAGGCGGAACCATAAAATGATACTGGTCTATAAAATGCTCTTACAAAAATTGGATCCTTTTTTCTTTTCCATTCAGGCATGCTTTCTCTAAAATATCTCGCACTATATTTCATTTATTCCTTACCTCTTCTTTATATTTAATAAAATCTTAATAAATCTGGTCCTATTAACCTTCTTATACATCGCTTTACTCGCTTTTTTTTTGAAAGCCAAGTTGCATCAAAATAATGTATCGATAAAGTCTTGGACTCATTAATAACTAACCTACCAGTTATTTCGTCCATTGGGCATAGAACAGAGGGTTCCATTATCACTATCCCTTCCAATTGTTGTTTCAGACCATTATAAATCAGACCATGTTTTTCTAGAACTTTAGAATTCCTAACAGGACAAGATAACATATCCAATGAACCATCTCTTTTAATAAAATTAACTTTATCGTAATCTTCTATCATTTCTTTAATAATAGGATTACCCGCTTCTGAACCAAAGCCAATTCCCGTATTGACGTAACATTTTCCATCTCTACTTTTTCCTTGAAATCCCATATACGCAGAATAGTGTAAAAGAGGGGTAATGTCTTTAATTAATTCAACATCAGTATCTAAGTATATTCCTCCCTCGTTGTACACGACATCCAATCTTGCCACATCACTAACAAACGCATATTTTCCCATCTCATATGCCTCTAAAGTATAGTTTCTCTTCCGAAAGTCATAATTCGATTCATCCCATCTTTTTATTTCACAGCCAGGTAGAAAACGACTCCAACTTTCCATACATTTAATTGCAGATTTAGGAAGATCTCTCTTACCGAACCAACAGTAATGAATAATTTTAGGTATCATATTTTTCTCCTAATTGAAATAATCCCACTATCCTTCAAATAAATTCTCAAATAGTAACCAAGTGCATAAAACCCCGTTATAAAAATAATATAGCTCAATGAAATAACCTCATTATAAAAACTCTCTGAATACGAATGCATAAAAAGAGTCGCTATTAACATTGAATATAACAAAACTAAGATGCTATAAGTATTTATTTTTTTCAAAGTGATAAAACTATAAATTAACGAAAATACTATTCCCTCAATAGTTTGTAAAATAATTACACCTATCATGCCAAAATCGTTATACATACATCTAAATGCTGTATAAGTATTTCCCATAGATATTCCATTTAAATATCTAAATTCTAAATATATAGTATACTTTTCCTTAAGAATTCCTAGCTTATACAAAATTCTATTAAGAGAATAAAATGTCTCTTGCCCCCATATATTGCTCTGTGTTATTGGGTCGTTTATATACATATCTAACATTTTGACATTTCTTCCCAAATAGCCCGTTATATACTCAAGTATTCCCGTTGTGCTAGTTCTTCCCACTAATGTCCTAGTTACTGAAAAAAAGAGCAATACAAAAAGAATAGAAGCAACAATTTTAATGAAATTTTTTAATAATACCTGTTTGTTATTAAGCACTTTATTGAGAATAACCCAAATAATAAATGTTGAGATAAAAAACATAATGATATAATATCGTCCTCCCGATAAAAGAACTATGGGTATATAAATCAAACATGGTATCAATAATAATCTATTTCTTGTTTTTTTATCATCTGAATTAAGTTTATTTAAAATAAAAATGTAAATACAAAAATATGAAATCACTCTGCTAATTTTTGTCATCTGTGTTACAAAACTTGGTATCAATGTATTTGAGTTTGCATTATCTTCAAAATAATAAGACGATCTATATGACATCATAGTATCAGTAATTGTAGCGATACTTAAACCTCCTATATTTTTCACAAAATAATAAATATATAAAATCAATACTATTATTTGAATACAAATTAAAATACCAATTTTGGTTCGACTTATATCTATAGAATGTAATGCAAATCTTCTTGTCTCAATATTGTTCTTAATTAGAGTTTTTTTTTGTATATAATATGTAAAGCCATAAGCTAACTCAAAAATCACCATTCCGATTAAACATAATCCAAATGTCTTTAAGCTAATGTTAAAATCCCATCCTAACATTTTACTATGAATGATTCCTGAAATAATTGATATAATATAAGACTCACACAAGACGCAACTTGGCGAAAAAATATCTCGTGAGAAAAAGTATATTATTCCAAATAAAACTACTAATAAAAATAACAAAATGTAAATCATTATATACCTCTTCTCTAAAAACTAATATCTCTCTTATAGAACCCAGAAAAAATCATAATAATGAATTATAGAATTTTATATATTTATTTTTCATTACCTCTGTATTATATATCTCAAGCACATCTTGATATGCTTTTTCTGGTAATTCCTTGGGAAAGTTCTTAATTGCAGCTTTAATTTTAAAGGCATATTCCTCAGCGTAATTACAAACATATCCATTAATCCCATCATGAATAACACTTTTATTTCCCATAGTATTACTTACTAAAACCAACTTTTTAATAAACATATTTTCAATAAGGCTCATTGCTATTGCTTCTCCTAAACTGCAAAGAATAAACGCATCTGCCCCTTTCGCCATGGCTAGAGCATCCTTTCTCGGTTTCCATCCTGTAACTTCTATATTAGAAGCTTTTAATTCTTTTTCCAACTCTCCATTACCAATCCAAATAAACTTTGCTTCTGGAACAAGTTCAGCTATTTTATTAAAAATACATGGCTGCTTTTGTACACACACACGTCCAAGAGTAAATACAGTAAATTTTTCATTTTTTACGGCCTCTATATCATTGAGTGAATTTGCTAAATCCAGCAAATTTATACCTGTTTCTATGTATGCAGTCCTTTTACATAGTTTCTCAGCAACTTCATTTTCACTTTCACAGCAGGTTAGAGTAATAGCATTCGTTTTTCCTAACATTTTCTCTAAAATCTCGTACACTTTACTCGTTTTACTCCTCCCCATTAGAATATGTGCATATCCATGCGGAGTATAGACAACAGTATTAGTCGCCCCCCTATAAGCGAGTCGTCCCAAGCCACCTGCAATAGACGAATGTAAATGAATAATATCAGGTTTAATTTCCTGTTCAATTTTATGCAACTCTTTAATAACTTTTATAGTATTAATAAGACTTTTATTGCCAAAGTTTTTTACTTCTATCAAATGAACATTAGAATCAATAAAATCTTTATAATTCTTCGGCGTCTGTGGTCTGAGCGAATATGCCAAATAAACCTCAAAATAATCTATCATGTCGTTACAAAGTTGTGAGACATATGTAAAAACCCCTCCACCGAAAGCCTCACATACCATTAAAATTTTTTTCATGAATTAGCTCCTCACTCTAAAAACCATTCTATCTGTTACCATTAAATTATAAATTATCATTTTATCTATTTTTCCACACATATCCCCCATCCCTCCAGAACTTCCCGTCCCAGCGGAACAAGGGACACTCTCTCCAAGTTTTCCTATCTACTCCGAAGTCGTAAATCCTTACTTCTTATAAACAATCGTAAATGGAGTTGTTCCGCTTAAATTAACGGAAATTTCTTTTGTGGCATAGTTGATGCTGCTTGGTGCCATCAGTTCCCACGCCTTTGTTGCCTGATTGTAGTAAAGTACCTGAACGTCGTTCAGTCCTTCAACCAGGTTCGGCACATACAGGTTTACACTTACACCGTTTCCGGCCAGTGCTGTCTGTACTGGGGCTAAAGCTGCGTAACCGACCATATTGGTAGTTCCAATTGTACGGTACAGAGCTTCAGTTCCTGCATTGATCGTATTGATTTTCTCAATCAGATCCCAGGATAAACCAGCATCGCGAAGTGCGTTTGTATCTGTGGCAAATGACACAGAACTGTTTCCAGCGGCGCCTCCATTGTTAACAACCGGCGCTGCGCTCTGATCCAGTTTTCCTGTTTTCAGAGACTCGCTGCGAGTGCTGCTTCCGCCTGACGACGGTCTGGAGCTTACGCTTCCTGCTGCAAATGCAGTCATAGGCTGAACCATCAGAGCTGCTGCAATCAACAGGCCTACATATCGCTTTTTCATGTCTTCCACTGCTCCTTTCTTAAAAATATTTATCAATAAATAGCGGCCTTTCGGCAGCTAATTATTGTCAACTTTACTACGGCTTCCTGTTGGAAATTGCCGATATCAATTCCCCGTTGGATACGATTCAGCCGGAAATTGCCGGTTGAAAACTATCGGCCCGTAGATTACCGGATGCAGGACTAGTCTTCCCCCTCGACTAATTGGCTTCCTTATAAAACAGCTCAACCACCATCCGTTTCAGTCCCTCCAGATCCGGATGGAATTCATCAAACCGCTCCGTCTCGACCGCCTCTCCCGGCACGGTCAGAAAGTCTCCCTGGCCTACCTGCTGCTGGCTGTTCAGAAACGCAAGCCCCATATCCAGATACTGATCCTTCGCCATGTTGGTGACCATATGTTCCTCAATATCATTGACAATACGGGTAATCAGCGTATTATCCTTTGATGCCGCTTCCTTTACCCTTTTTAAATAGGCTTCCATATACTGTTTTTGACGATCCATACGGCTGATTGCCGTCTGAGCCACCGTGATATCACGGTATCGGACAAATATCTCAGCCTGTTCCCCATTCAAATGAATCTCTCTGCCCTTCACAAGTTCCGGGTCACGTTTTTCCAGCCCGTCCACCGGTATTGTGACTGTTACGCCGCCTACCTCATCATTCAAAAGGCCGATCGAACTTGTATTTCCGGCCAGATAGCCGTCAATTTTCAGCCCGAACAGGAGATCCGACACAGCCTCCTTCATCAGCTCACAGCTTTTTTCTTTACCGTCGCCATAGGCAAATGCCAGTGTCAAATGCTGGGTATCTTTTCCCAGCTCATTTCCCATCAAATCAAACAGTGTAATTTCCGTCATCGTGTCTCTGGGAATCATCAATATTTTAACCGTATCCCTGGCCATATCCTGGGCTACCAGGAAAAGTCCGTCCGCCTGTCCGGCCACGCCGGAGGCCTGATAGGATTCCATCTCCCCCTGGGTGTCAACACCGATACAAAGGATTGCCCTGATCGCAGTATTTCTGCGGTACTTCTTCCCATCCAGTTCAATGACACCATTACCCGCCCTACCTGACGCGGCCTCCAAATCATCTCCTCCAATTTCCTCGGAGATGCCTGCCTCTGCTTTTTTCTTATCAAGGTACAGGTTATAGCTAAAGTTAATAAACAGGATTGCTGCAATCAATACACACAGGGAAATAACGGCGATAAACAGCTTGCTATGCATGAACTTATTTTGTTTCTTATCCTTTTCTGTTTTCTCAACCATTGTTACTCTCCTGCTTTTACTTAATGCGCTTTAAACGAAAGACTCTCAATCGAAAAACTCTTTAAATGAAGGGCGAGCCTATCCTTTCATTTTCCTTTATACTCACCCCTCAGGTTGCCCCCCTCTGGAACAGCACCACAAATACCGTCTCAATCAGCAGCTTAATGTCCGACCAGATAGTCCAGTTATCTATGTATTCGAGATCCAGTTTGACAACTTCCTCAAAATCCGTAATCTCGCTTCTGCCTTTCACCTGCCACAAACCGGTAAGTCCCGGTTTCAGGCTCAGTCTTCTCTTATGGCGCTCCTCATACTGCATAAACTCTTCCTCTGTGGGAGGCCTTGTCCCAACCAGGCTCATATCACCCTTCAGGACATTGTAAAACTGTGGAAATTCATCAATGCTGGTCTTCCGGATAAATTTTCCTACCTTCGTTATCCTCGGATCATCTTTCATTTTGAACATCAGGCCATCCATCTCATTCTGGGCCATCAGCTCCTTTTTCCGTTCTTCAGCATCTTTATACATGGAACGAAATTTATAAATATAAAACCGGCGGCCGTTTCTGCCTATCCTGCTCTGCTTGAAAATAGGCGCTCCCGGCGATTCAAGACAAATTGCCGGAATGACAAAGATACTCAAAACACCGGTCAAAATCAGTCCGACCAGCCCGCCGGCAATATCCATCGCCCTCTTCAAAAACATTTCCGTCGGTTCAAAAATCCTTGGGCTGTAGGTCAGTACATGGTAAACGCCAAAATCTTCTACCATCTTTTCCTTATTTCCACGGATAAAACTGTTTACCGTCACATGGGTATTGATTCCCATCGTCTCCAATCTGCTGACAAACCGGCTGATTTCTTCCCTGCCCGACTCCGGAAGGCTGAGCAAAGCTTCATCAATCACCTGATGTCTGAGGAAATCTTCCAGGCTCTCCTTGCTTTCTTCCATATACGAACGGGAATCCCGATGCAATATCCGGTAGATTGCCACTCTCTCATTTTCCTCGGTTTTCTGGTTGTCCACCAGCATCAGGGCAACCGCCTCATAGTCATACATAGAAGAGGTCACGAATTTGTGCATCACTTTCAGCGCATTTTCCTTATTAGAACAGATAAACAGACGTTTTCTATTTTGAGGATTTCTGTAAAATGAAAACAGTACATTTTTGAGAAATACCCGTCCCAGATACATCCAGATTACATTGAAGAAAAACAGTACAATATAAAACGATCTCGGGAATCTTGTTCCGACTCTGCAAAGATAGAGAAGCAGCGACAGCAACAGCGCCATCTGGAAATTGATAGTTACTACAATTCGGAATTCATTCCAGTTATTCCTCCTCATCAGCCCTCTTTTGGGTGCATAAAAAAGAATAACGAGCACATAAACTACCAGGAGCATCATTCCACCAAACCAGAGTTCCTGCGAGGACTTCCCCGCCAACACAGGTTCCCTGATAATCGCCGACAATATGTAGGAAATAATGATTGCCGCTATATCCAATACCATGTAGAATGCTCTATTTTTTAAAATCATTTCATACCCTGCTCCCTTATAACTTTAAAGCTTAATCTCAGTAATTTCCTGCCGTACATACCGGAACGATACAAAAGCATGTCCTTCGCACGGTACTTCTGTTAAATAATGCCGCCAACAAGCTTCCTGAATCTTGTAGCTCTTAAACGGAAACCGTTTTGGCGTCTTTCCCCTGTTTCGAATCTTCATGGCCGTACCCATAATATTTACCGTACTTGCCATAGTAGTAATAGCTTCCCTGTTTAATATCGACTTTGTTAAGCACTGCCCCAAGGATACGGCAGCCGCTCTTTCCCAGCTGTCCCTTGACCTTCTGAAGAAGACGGTAACTGATAGCCCCGCTCTCGATAACAAGAACCGCCCCGTCACAGTGACGCGAGATAACGGCTCCGTCTATTACGCTTCCCATAGGCGGCGAATCAATCAATATGTAGTCATAGCATCCTCTTGCCCACATTACCAGCTCTCCGAACAGGTTTCCTTCGAGAAGTTCCGCCGGATTTGGTGAAAACGGACCGGAAAAAATGATATTCAGGTTTTCAATATTGGTATTGTAAATAACCTCTTCTTTTTTACTTTGGCCGCTCAGATACTGTGACAGGCCGTCCACCTGATGTTCCAGATGATACCTGGAAACCAGCACCGATTTTCTGATATCGGCGTCAATTAAGAGCACCTTTTTACCTAGCTGGGCCATGGATGCCGCCAACTGAAACGTGGTCTCACTTTTCCCTTCATTCGGCACAGAGCTGGTGAACATGATTGTATGTATGTTATTGCCCGAAAACTGGATATTGGTCCTGAGCGTTTTCATCGCCTCTTCATACTGATAATCGTTTACTTCAAATCCTTTCAGAACCAGTTCTCCCATACCGCTCTCTCCGGGGCTGATTAAATCCTCTATTACTATTTCTTCATTCATTTGCGTTCTCCCCCTTCCTTTTTATCGGTACTGCCTTTTTGGCCGGAGCCGTGTTCCTTATCAACAGACGGCACCTTGGTGTTCCTGGCCGTACTGCGGGATTTCTTTTCTTTTCCCTGGCCTTTCTTTCTGTCGCTGCCGTTTCCTTTTTTCGGAATTACGGCGAGTACAGGAAGCTCCAGGTATTTGCTGACGTCTTCTTCCGATTTAACCGTATCGTTCAATATCACTCTTACAACGATAATTCCGCATACGAGTAAAAGTCCCAGGATTCCGCCGATGATGGTGTTTTTGAGAACATGCGGGCTTGATTTAATCGTCGCCACCTCACCGTCTTCAATCAGTTTGGGCGGTACCATTTCCATAATCTCTCCGATATAATCGGAAGCGGTGTTGGCTATTTCATCAACGATTGCTTTTGCCAGATAGGGGTTCGGGTCCTCTATTGTCAACGTAAGAATACGTGTGTTGTTCGGGTTGTCAATAGTCATCTTTTTCTCAAGTTCCCTGTAGGTCATGTCGAGCTTCATATGGTCAACAACACCCTGAAGTACCGGCCTGCTGACGACAAGAACTTTATAGTCCTGCGTAAGCTGGCTTCCGATCTGTAAATCCGCCAGGGATGTCAGTGTTGTCTCTTTTGAAAGTACATAAAGTTTTGCTTCCGACTTATACTGCGGCGTAATCAGAAATTTACTGTAGGCACCCGTCACCGCCGCGCCGATTAAAAGGCCTGCGATGATAAACCATATTTTTTTCTTCAGTTCAAACAATAGTTCTCTGAGATCAATCTCTATTTCGTCATCGTCCTGATACATCTTTTCCATACTCTGTTATTCCTCTTTATCTTTTTTGTCTTTTATAATGCTGTTCTCTTTCTATTACAAACTGTCTCCGGCTAAAATTGCTGTAGCGTTTTCCACTGTCAATTTCCTTGTCAGCTCTTCGCCACCTCTTTTTTTCAGCCAGGCCAGGGTCTTTTCCAGTTCCGGTGGCCTGTAATCGAGCCGGTGCATATCGGACCCAAGCAGATGGATATTTCCTTCTAAAACCGTTTTTCTGCACCAGGCGCGTTCCGCCAGGCCCTTTGCCCTGCTTAGGCAGCGGTAATTCATCTGCATATAGGCGCCTGCGCGAATCAGTTCCTCCACATATCCGCCCTTTCTCAGGCATTGATACCGTTCAATATGAGCTAATATTGGAAAATAACCGGCAAGCAGCAGAGTCCGTACTGCCAGAAAAAGCTCATTATATGGAACCGACGGCATAAATTCGACCAGGACATATCTTGTCCCCTGAAGCGTCAGGACTTCACCCGAGGCCAGTTTTTCGGTAACACCGTCAAAATATAAAATTTCCTGTCCCTGGTAGATTTTCATATCTGGTAAAACAGCCGCTACACTCTCCCGAAGCTTGCCCGTTTTTTCCTTCAGGGTATCCGCGTCCATTCGGTTATGTCCGCGCACATAGTGCGGCGTGGCAATCACGCCCCTCACTCCCTGACTATATGCCAGTTTCAGCATCTCCAAGGTTTCTCCGATATACCTGCACCCATCGTCCGCTCCCGGTATGATGTGCGAATGTACATCGATAATTCCTGATTCTGATATCATAGAGTAATCTCCAACTAAGGTTCTAACGTAATACAACATAATAGTGATTATGTTGTATTTTGTATTTATGAAGTTGAATCTTTTGATTAAAAATAGGGTGTTAAAGTTAGGAAATCTAGAAATAACTGGAATCTTTTTGAACAGTTAGATAGGTTTTTATTTTTTACGGTTGATATGGAAAATTTTACCATGAGAGAGATGGAATTTCTCTGCTAAAAGAAGAATGAAAAATTTTATCAATATTTTAGATTTTATAATCCAGGCCTTATCATATAACCACGCCAAGACATAAGTTCAGACAAATTTATACAAAACAGGACATGTTTGCCCATTAAAACATTGAACTTTTAGAACTTTACTGCTATAATAGTCGAAGGTCAAAAATGTAAAAAGAATATAAATTTCGTAAATTTTTTCTTTTCTATTGACCCGATGTTTTATGAAACAAGTATTTACAACATAATCACTATTATGTTGTATCATCATAATAACAAATTCATCCTCTCAATCTGCTTTCTATGTTCCACCCCCGATGAAATAATATAAATTCTTGTCGTATTAATATTACTATGTCCCAACAAATCGGCTAATTTTGCAATATCTTTTTCCATCTTGTAAAATGAGGTGGCGAACAGGTGTCTCAGATTATGGGGGAATACTTTTTTTGCATTCACTCCTGCAAGGCGACAGACTCTTTTCATTTCTCTCCAGATGTTGCTGCGGTTAAGCGGGTTGCCGCTTTTAGTAACAAAAACAGGGCCGGTGCGAAGGTGTTCTTTCCTTATATAATGCGATAATTTTATCACCAGTTTTCTCGGCAGAAGAACCTGGCGGTTTTTACCTTTACAGTCCACCTGGGCCACCCCATTCTTCACTGCCTGGACGGTAATACTGGACAATTCGCTGATTCTGATACCAGTGCTGCCTATCGTCTGTATAATCAGCCCTATTTTCTCTTTCCCCTCTTTCTCGGCAGATGTAATAAGTGCAAAGTATTCTTTCCTGGTCAGTTCCTTTTCCTCCGGGCAATAAACCTGATGCTGTTTTTTGAGCTGCTTTACTTTTAATTCCTGCCAGCCGGTAAACTGAAAGAAACTGTTGAGTGATGCCAGAATTGAATTAACGCTGTTCACCGCATACGCTTTCACCAGATTTTCTTTAAAACCGATCACGAGATCTTTCGTCACACTTTGCCCGCCAAGATATAATATAAATTTCTTTAAGTCTCTTTGATATTTTTCCACTGTATGACTGCTCTTTTCATCCCGCTCCAGGTAATCCCGGTATTGTATTTGCAAGTCAGGTGTTATCATATGAAGTTCCATCGGCATTCTCCTTTTAAGTGAAATTTTAGTCTTCTTAATATATTATCATTAATTGGAGTATGTTTTAATGATTTAGGCATAATCTTTACTGGTAATTTCTTCCATTCCTATCATTTGCCGATTTTTTATATAGAATTACATCATAAAATAGGGATTTAATTGAGGAATGAGAACGCCGCCGGGACGGTCGGGGGGCGGGATGGTGAGGGGGAGGGGATGAGTCTTCAGTCCCGGTTTGCAGGTTGTCGCGGGTGGGGAATCCGGGCAGAAAAAGTTCCTTCGGGAAACGCTTGCGCTCTTTGGAGTACATAACGGACACTAACCTCGAAAATACCTCGGTAAGTGCCGATGAACTCCCAGGTTCCCTGCGGAATCTTTTTCTCCCGGATTCCCCACGGGAAGGTTATGGACCGGGACTGAAGACGCGAAGGTTTTCGCCATCCCGAACCCCGGCCTGCGGCCGCTGAATTGTTCTTATTCCTTCAAAGGGGGGAGGTATTGTCGCTGCCACTACGTTTCCTCGAATTCCAGGAGAATGCCCCCTGTATGGTATTCAATTGATGAATCAGAGCTTTAGCGCATGACCTATCCTTAAATAACTATTGAATTTTTTGATTCATCATTAAGTTTCGCTTTGGATTTTTCTCTGAATCCAGCCCGAAATACCTTCATAAAGTAAAAGATTCACGACTACATAGTGGACACGACAATACCTCCCCCCTTACTTGACGAAAGAGACAATCAGCCCTGAAGCCGGCGGACGGGGTATAATGTACCCATAAGTGTGGACACGAAACGAAGTGGGGGCCCCATCTTTTAGACATCCCCCACGCCCCGTTTCCCATATCGTGGACACACCTTATGGAAGGACTGGGGGCGTATCCAGCCCGGGATTATGGCCAGAACATCCCTTTCCCTTCGACACATTCGGTCGCCTATGGTATTCTTAAGCAAGAACAGGAGGAATCCCATGATCAAAAATCTTTTTACCGCTGAACAGGTTCTGATGCTGCGTGAAAACCCTTACACCTACCGGGTGGACCAGTCCCGCTTAGCTTTTACCAAAGAATTCAAGGAGCTCTTTTATTCGGAGTATCAGGCAGGGGCGCCTCCCCGGCAGATCCTGGCAAAATACGGCTATGATCCCGCCATTCTCGGTCAGCGGAGGGTATGGGGCATTTCCGGCCATATCCGGGAGCAGTACAACAAATATGGCGGTTTCCACGAAGGGAGTGTCCCTTTCAGCAGGGCCAAACCCGCCTCTTCGGACTCTGGTATGCCGGTATCGGAGAAAGAAGAACTCAAACAGCTCCGGCACGAAGTGGATTACCTAAAACAGGAAGTTGCCTTTCTAAAAAAAATTTCCTCCATCCGGACCACAAGGAAGTAGGGGCATGGCTTATGAACGATTCTTCCTGTGTATTCGAAATCATCTGTAACACCCTGCAGCAAAGCTCAAATGCCCTTTCGGTGAAAGAACTTTGTTCCACCGCCGGTGTTTCCAGGAGCGGTTACTATGCCTGGCTAAAGGCGGCCCCGGCCAGGGAGCTTCAGGAACAGAAGGACCGTGCGGATTTTGAACGGATCCTGGCGGCTTACCGGCTCCATGGTTATACAAAAGGGGCCAAAGGCATCTATATGGCCCTGCTTCATATGACCCCTCCGGCCGTCATGAACCTGAAAAAAATACGGAGGCTGATGGATAAGTTCCAGCTTTCCTGCCCACACCGTGGCCCCAACCCTTATAAAAGGATGGCAAGAGCCCTGAAAACCAGCCATGTCGCCGATAACCTGCTAAAGCGGGAGTTCGACTGCTATGGTCCCAGGATGGTCCTGTTAACCGATATCACTTACCTGCCTTATAACGGGACCTCTGCTTATTTATCAACGGTCCTGGATGCCTTCACCCGGCAGATCCTTTCGTATGTGCTGAGCGAATCCCTGGAAGTGGATTTTGTCCTTGAAACGGTGAAGCGGCTGGTTAAAAACCATGGGATTTCCCTTAAGGCGGAAACCATTCTCCACAGTGACCAGGGCTGCCATTATACCAGCTACCGATTCATCCGCATCCTTTCCGACAAGAAGCTGCGCCAATCCATGTCACGCCGGGGAAACTGCTGGGACAATGCCCCACAGGAAAGTTTCTTTGGCCATATGAAAGATCACATCCGGGCGAAACTGGCCCAATGCGGGACCTTTCGCGAAGTACAGTCCCTCATTGATGACTATATGGAGTATTACAATAACCGGCGTTATCAATGGCAACTTGCAAAGCTTGCCCCAAATGAGTTTTACGATTTTATCACCACCGGTGAATATCCACTGGATATTTCAAACGTACCGGCACTTCCGGCGATTGCCCGGAAACCGGAGGAACTTGGTGCCAGTGCGGGCCCCTCCCGCACAGAGAATCACCCAAACCAATAGAATACCATGGCATGGGAGAGAGTGTGTCTAAGAATCGGGATACCTTTTGAGCCGATTGTCCAACCGAGTGGAGGCCTTCTGTTTTGGTGTCCATAATCAAGGTTGCACTGAAGAGAGGATGTCTAAAAATTGGGCGCCCCACTTCATAAAGTGTCCTTGACAAAGGGGACAGTTCAGGGCAACAACCTTCCCTGAGTCTTCAGTCCCGTCGACAACCTGCCCGGGGGAAGGAAGGAGAAAAAATTCCGAAGGGGACATTGGAACCCGCCGGTGCTTGGCGAGGTTCTTTCGAGCCTAGCATCCGCTGTGCGCTCCACAAGCGGAAGCGGGTCCCCGTAGGAATCTTTTCTCCTGGATTCCCCCTCGCCACAACTTCCCGCAGGGGACTGAAGACTCATCCATCCACCCCACTACCCCGTCCGCCATCTTACAGAGGCGTCCTCGCATCTCAACTAAATCCCCACATAAAGAAGCAGACCTTCCCCAACCACATTCTCAGAAGGCCTGCCATGCAATATTTTATCAAATTATAAGTAGTAACCCTTTCAACCTCAAACGAGTTCCAGCCTCTCATCCGCCTCCACCAAAGGAAGCAGCGCATCCGAAACCTCTATATACTCCAGCCTCAGCGTGCTTTCAATCCTGACGATCTTAAGACGCTTTTTATCGGCTCCGCGAAGTACCTTTACTGCAATTTTAACCGCTTCATCTTCATCTTTTGCAATCACCGGGATCTTGCAGTCGTCCAAATCCTTTACCGCAATCCCGTTGGCATAGATGGACTCATAGTCAAGTTGTTCAAATACTTTTTTCGTTGTGATGTCGAAAATTCCAAGCCCCACGCCGTTGCCATGGGTTTCCTCCGAAAGGTCCAGAAGAACCATCTTGTCGATTTTCGGCACAGCCAGAATAAATTCTTTCAACAGATAGCTTTTTCCCAGAATATTGGGGTCGTAGCCACAGCCGGAAATGTCTTTTCCTATCTTCTCCACGATCAATATATCGATCTCCGGTATCATCAGGGTCGGCATGTTCCCAGCCGCCATTTTGACAAGCTGTTTTTCCCGCTCTATCATGTTTTCCGACGGAACCGCCTCGATCCATGCCGTTTCATCGTATGCATTTTCCAGTACCGCTACGCCGAAACCGACATTGACGGACTGCATAATCATGGAGGCTGCTTCCTTCAGCACCTCTCCAAAATAGTCGAAGCTCTCCTCATGGATCGAGGTGCAGCCGATATGGTTTCCAAGCCCAATCACCAGCATCTTGCAGAGTCCGCTCTGGATATCGGCTACGAAGTCCGTATGGATTTTCACCCTGTTGATTGGCACCACCAGATCGGCTTCATAAGCCGTCTTGTCGAAATATACTTTTGTGCCGCTCTTCAGCGTTCCTATCTCCACCACATCCAGACGCGCGATAACGGGAACTCCCATGGCTTCCTCTGTGATTCCGTATCCGGTCAGGATTTCTTTCTGTCCTTCCTCCGTTCCGCCTCCGTGGCTTCCCATGGCAGATACAATGAAGGGGTCTCCCCCATATTTTTTTATTTCATCCACGACGCCGCGTACAATGGCGGCCAGATTCCTGATTCCGCGGCTTCCTACCGCTACGGCCACCCGCTGGCCTTTTTTTATTTTTCCGGCCACCTGGTCTTTTGCCATCTCCTCACGGATTTTTCCTTGCAGGTCTTGAACTTGTGGGCGTTCGAACTTTTGCCGTACCCGGTGCATAGCCGGAAGTTGGATATTATAATCTTCCTCTAACAGCAAAGGCATATTGCCACCTCCTTTCTGATTTTGCCCCGGCGCCTGCAGATACAGACACCAGGGCAAAATGGTTTGTAATGTTACTTTATAGGATATTTCTTATGTGGCATTCTTTCATTATCTATACTAGAATGGTCCTATTTCTTCAAGTTGCTCATACACAACCCCATTCATCATTGTCATCGGCTGTTCCAGCCTCACCTCATCTCATCACTTCAACAGCCCTAAAAGCCCCAGCGTAACCGGCTCACAGAATGTCGTAAGGCCAAGTGCAATCAACAGGCCGCCGATAAAGAACAGCATCGGCTTTATCAGCCGCGTCATCGGCTCTCCCGAAATTCCGGCCGCCACGAACAGGTTGATGCCGTAAGGCGGTGTAACGAAACCGATTGCCAGGTTCATTGTGAGCATAACACCAAACGTAATCGGGGACATGCCAATCTGTGTTACTACCGGCAGCAGAATCGGGGAAAGAATGATTGTAGCCGGGATGTTGTCAATCAGGCATCCGATAAACAGCAGGAACAGGTTGATTAAAAGAAGCAGGATAATCCTGTTGTCCGTAACGCTCAGCATGGTTGCAGCAATCTTATGCGGTATCCGTTCCATTGTCAGATATGCGGCAAAGGCCATTGATAATCCGACCATAAATGTCGTCATTCCGTTGACGCTGATACTCCGGTAAAATGAGTCGTAGACTCCCTTCAAATCTATTTCCCTGTAGATAAATACGCTGACTACAAAGCAGTATACAACAGCCACAACCGCCGACTCGGTCGGGGTGAAAATGCCGGAATAAATTCCGCCCAGGATGATGACCGGTGTCAACAGCGCCCAGAAGGCTCCCTTGAACGATACCCAAACCTTTTTTATGGTTGGTTTTTCTCCCCTGCTTACATTTTCTCCGCCCGTACGGAAAACGGATACGATAATCAGGACCACGCCCATTAATATGCCGGGTACGATGCCTGCCATAAACAGGTCGCTGATGGATTCCCCTACGACTACGGCGTAGATGACAAAGGGGATACTGGGCGGAATGATGACGCCTATCGTTCCGGCCGAGGCTGCCAGCGCGGCGCTGAACGGCCGGCTGTAACCGCGTTTTTCCATTTCAGGTATCATGAATCCGCCGATTGCCGATGTGGTTGCCATCGCGGAACCGGAAATGGCCGCAAAGAACATACAGGCAATCGTTGTAACGATGCAAAGTCCACCCTGAATCCATCCCAAAAGTGTATCGGCAAAATCTACGATTCTTTTCGCGATACCTCCGCTGCTCATCAGGTTTCCGGCCAGCATAAAGAACGGGATCGCCATAAGCGGGAATGAATCACAGCCGGTAATGGCGTTCTGTGTAATCAGAGCCACCGGGATGTTAGAAAAGCAGGTCAATGTGATAAAGGTTGCAATGCCTATGGCATAACCGACCGGCACAGACAAAGCCATCATCAGGATAAATGAACCAAACAGTACGGCTATATTCAAGCTCCTTCGCCTCCTTCCCTAATCTCTCCTCCATCATTTTTAAGTCCGCGGATTTTCTGCCATAATTCTCCGATAATTCTGATTGACACCGCCAGCTGGCTGACAGGGAGACTCAAATATACAAGGTACATCGGCATCCTCATCGCGGCCGAAATGAGGCCGCGTTTCTGGATGGAAACTACCAGTTCAAATCCATATTTTACAAGCAGCAGACAAAACGCCAGCCAAATCACATCAGAAATGATGCGGATTATGTCTTTACGTCTGCCCTCACCTGTGCCGCCCAGAACCTCAATGCGGACATGGGAATTATCCCTCTGGGCCACGCTGGTGCCGAGCCAGATTTGCCAGATAAAAATGTATCTTGCCAGTTCTTCCGACCAGGAAAGTGAGGATCCGAACACATATCTCAGAATTACCTGGAAGAAGACGAGAATCACGGTAAAAATCAGGCTGCACACCAGAAGATGCGCTTCCAGCTGATTATAAAAGTTTATGATTTTCTTCATCACTGTTCTTCCTTTCACAATTGCCGTCAGGCTCTGTTATTCGGCTCTGTATTTCTCCACCGCATCCACAATATCCTGGCCATAGGTAGTCTCCCAGTTTTCATACATCGGAGTAACCTTCTCCGCAAATACCTTACGCTCTTCCGGTGTGAGTTCCGTAAGCTCCATTCCCTCTTCCTGCAGTTTTTTCAGATATTCTCCATTGTTGTCTAATTCCATGGAACGCTGTTCGTCGATCAGTTTTGTCTGTACTGCGTCATCCAGAATCTTCCTTGCCTGCTCATCCATTCCCTCATAGAAATCTCTGTTGATAACGATTCCGCAGAAATCATAGATGTGCTCTGTTGTGCTGATATATTTCTGCACCTCCTGGAATTTTGATTCATAAATCAGGGATGCCGGGTTTTCCTCCCCGTCTACGGTTCCCTGCTGCATTGCCGTGAAAAGTTCACTCCAGCTCATCGGGGTTGCATTTGCGCCGAGCGCTTCAAACATCTTTATGTATACCTGGTTGCTCATACAGCGCATTTTGAGTCCCTTCAAATCATCAGGAGTCTTGATTGGCCGTTTGTTATTGGTCATATTTCTGATGCCGTTAAAGTTATAACCAAGATTTATAAGACCTACGTTATTGTCCTCCAGCTTCTTGTTCAGAATGGTTCCTAAATCTCCATCCATTGCGTCAAATGCCTGCTGCGGATTTTCGAAGAGGTATGGCATTCCCAGAACCTGGAATCCATCCACATAGGCACTCAGCAGGTTGGCCGACGGAACTACCATGGTAAGTGTTCCCAGCGCTACGGATTCGAGCATCGCCTCATCACCGCCAAGCTCACTGTTGGGATGAATCTCCACGGTAATCTTACCGCCCGACCTGGATTCCACTTCCTCCTTAAAAGCCAGACAGCATTTGTGAAGGGAGTGGCTCTCAGAACAGATATGTCCGATACTGATCTGATAGGATTCCCCCGTGTATCCGGAATCTCCGGCCGGCTGATTTTGAGACGATGTATCACTCTTTGTGTCGGCCTGAGCCGCCGGTGTGCCGGAAGAGCTGCTTGATGAGCCACAAGCCGTAAGACCTGTTACTAGGCTGACTGCTGTCAGGATTGCCGCTGCTGCCTTTATTCTTCGTTTCATACATATCCTCCTTCTGGATTTTCACTCTGGCTGTGAATCAATCGTTTACGGTAATAATTCCATTTGTAGCATCCATTGATACGATCATTCCGTCCTTGATTTCCTTAAAGAATTCCGGGTCTACCTTATGAACCATCGGAATTTCCATCGCCACGGCCGCTGTTACAAGCACCGTATCCGCCGTCTCCACAATCAGACCGGATGGATGTTTTCCTTTCATCAAAAGTTTATAGAGCCCGTCGGCCTGGACTACAGAGCTGCCTTTCCCGGATGGCATGATAAGAATTTTTCCCGCCACGTTTTTTCCGTTGATATCATGGTTGCGTTCAATGAGCTCCCCCGTCTCCGGTACTACAAGATAAAAGCACACGGCATCTTTGGATACCAGCGCCTCAGCTTTGGCTGTTCCTTTCGCAATCTTTGCGCAGTGATATGTACGTTCCATTTATTTAACCACCTTTCCTGAAATTGCCGCCTCTACCGCTTCTTCAATCGGGCGGATTAAGAATTTGATTCCACGGATTTCGTTGTAATATGCACATTTCGGGGAATCCGTCACTCCTACAGAACCGTAATACGGTTTCCAGCACGGCGGTACATCAATACAGGTATCGGCTACAATGTGGCCTCCGGCCCTCTGGATGATGCTTAAGTATCCCATCCTGTCAGCCAGTTCTCTTGTCAGCGAGCTGGTCAGCAGCCAGGTATCCACTTTGAATTTTCTTCCTTCACAGATTTTTGCAATAATGCCAACCTGACGGATTGTGATATGCGGACATCCGAACATGGCAAAATCGATCTTTCCGGGCTCGTTGCAGAGCCTCTCTCTCGTATCCTGCAAATCCTTGTCAGTAATAACGATTTCCCGTTTAATCTTCTTATTTCCGACGGCGGCTTCCACGGTCGGTGCCTCCGGGGTAATTCCTGCTATATGGTACATGGATACGCAGCCCGATGTATTGAGCTGTGCCCCGAAATTCATAAATCCTTCCGGCGTTGGCCTTTCTTTAATTCCCTTGAACACGGGAACTTCTAGTCCTTTATATTTCTCCGGATAACACCAGCCTAAAATCTGGTAATCAAAATCGGTTTTAACGTCGGCCTGGACATCCACCAGTATTTCAGCTTTTCTGTTCTCATCAAAGAGAAGCCCGTACTCCGGAACTACGCCGGTGATAGCGGCACAGAGGGCGCTGTTGGCTCCTTCCCTGTTGGTTCTGGCACCAATTACCGAATTGACATAAGGCGTTGCACTCGACTCAGAGAATGCAATGACCTCCCCATAGGCCGGAACATTCTGCTGCAGATAAGGTGTGCAGTCAAAGGTAAGCTGGGCGCCCAGTTTGCGGTAAGCTTCGTTGGTGGCGAACACGATGTTCTTTCCCTCTTCGGGAACCTCGTGCAGATGTTCATTCAGGTACTTGATACAGATGCTCGGGTTGATGGTCGGCGGAATCTTACATTTCGCCCCTTTTGAAAGCAGCTTCTCCGCGAACCAGAGGTCTGCATCCTGTGCGCTCAGAGCCACATGAGTTCTTGTTACCGGTACCATCCTCGGCGCGTCAAATGTTTCTCCAATCGCAACCTGAATCTCCATTGCCATGGATGCGCCTTCCCCATATTTCCCATTAAGCACATCCTGTTCGTAATTTGTGAGTTTCATTTACTTCCTCCTCCTTTTGATATTGGACTATTCCAATTCTCAATTTAAAAACCAGTTTTTAAGACAGTTTTTAGCGTCCCTTTAACTTATGGCTCTTATTTTAATCATATGCAGACCTTTTGTCAAGATATTTTCCAATTTTTGTTTAAAATTTTAGTTTTTTTCTTTTTCCTTTGGACTATACCAATATAATTATATTCGCAACATGTCCCTAATATCACCAGTTTTCCAAACTTTGTCTGATTATTTTTTTACGCAAAAAAAACGCCTGCTCTCAGTGAACAGGCGCCTTTTTTGTTACTTTTTTATGATTGCATTTTATTCTGTTTTATCCCGCTGAAACACGCTCTAAAGCATATTCTTCTCTTTTTCCGCTATTTTCTCACAGATGCGGGTCTGGAGATGGAGAATAGAGCCGGGGTCAAAAACATATTCGAAGTCCAGAACTCTTCCTCCACGGTCCTTGTATTTTTTAATCAGGTTGATCATAAACGGCTCACCCAGGTTCCGGTACTCTTTTGTCGTCAGCAGCAGATCCGCGTCTTTTAAGCTCTCTTCAATCTCATCCCTCTCCTTATCCGATACAAAGGTCTTTACGATGTGGATATTCTCCAAATCCCGGATCTGCCACAGAAGATTTTCCATAAACCGGTTGCTGATCGTCCATGCGACCACCCTTATCTCGGGAGAAATCTGAGCCAGCTCTATCAGAGTCTCGCTGCTCGTAACAACCGTTATTACCTCCAGCTTATTGACAAGATCGGGAAACGCCTGGATCAGTGTCTCATAGTGGTGGGTCGTCGTTACAATCAGATCGAAATTATCTCTCAGAAGCTGGGGCTCCTTCAGGACATTCTCTAAAAGGAACTGCTGGATGCTGTTATTTTCCACATTCTTATACTCGTTCTTGGCAAGCTGGAGCGCCTCCGGGCAGCAGTCCACCCAGGCCGTCATCAGTTTGACGTCCCCGGCCATATGGCGGGCCATCTGCCTTCGGAAGATATCCACCACCTGACGGGTCTGCAGTCCCATCTGCTCCGCGCGCTCGAAAATATGATTAATCTCCCTGGTCAGAATTTCCTCTTTCAGGATGCCTCCCACGTCGGAGATATACGTCCCGCTTCCCCGGACGGCATAAGCGGCTCCCTGGCGGATCAGCTCCTGATATGCCATCTGTACCGTCCCTCTGGCTATCTGGTTTTCTTTTCCAAGTTCACGTTCAGGGGGCAGTTTCTCCCCCGCTTTCAGCTCGCCGCTTCGTATCATTGCGTAGAGCTGCTCTGTTATCTGCTGGTATTTAGGCAGTGATGATGTCTCATCCAGATAAATTTTCATAATGCTTTTGTTCTCCTGATATAAAAAGAAAGGCCGGAAATCTTCTCAAGTGATAAAAAGCACCTCACGCGAACTTTTCACCACCGTTAGAAAGATTCCCGGCGTTTTTCAGTCAGTCGGAGTAACAGGATTTGAACCTGCGACCTCTCGGCCCCCAGCCGAGCGCGCTACCAAGCTACGCCATACTCCGTACTCTGCTTTATTATTATACCAAAAAATTCAAAAAAATCAATTGTATTTTTCCTGTTTAATAAAATTTAAAAAATATTTCTTATGAAAAGCAGGTGAAGGGCTGGAAATTTGCCTTCCTATCCTGAAATTCCCGGCCATCTGTGATATAATAAAAACACCCGGCCCGGTGTGCTGTCAATCTGAGCCGGCCACATCGTCATAAAGAAACATACTTTATATGAATTCTCATATATTCGGTATGTTGGCACAATCACATAAGGCAACAAAAACATAAATTTCCAGAAAGGCGGATACACAATGATCAGTTTTGACCTCGACATGACACTGCTCGACCACAAGACCGGAAAAATCACTCCCAGCGCTCTTGAGTCAATCGACAGACTGAGAAAAAAACATAAAATCGTGCTCGCAACCGGACGCGATATGGATAATTACTACAGCAGCATTTACCGTGACATCGTTCAGCCGGATGCCATCGTCCACATGAACGGAACGAAGATAACCGTCGGCGATACTCTGATTTTCGAGCATCATTTCAACAAGAAACTCCTGAAGGATCTCCTCTGCTACTGCGACCGTGAGGGCTATGGTATCGGTATGACGCTGGGGGACGACGATTTTTATATTCATCCCGAAGTTATCGAAGCCAGCGATATCAGGGCCTGGGGAAGCTGCGGCAGACGTTTTAAAGATCCATGGCAGATGCTCGATATGAACATCCGCACCCTGGCCTTTATCGGCGAGGAATCACAGGTACGCCGGGTTGAAGCAGAATTTCCGGATCTCAGCATGCCGCTCTTTGCCGGACGCCGCGGAGCCGACGTTATGGAACGTGGAATCTCAAAGGCGGACGGCCTTACCCGTCTGGCCAAATATTTCGGAGAAAAAGAAGATCTCTCCGACACGATCGCCTTCGGGGACAGCATGAACGATCTGGAAGTAATCAGAAAAGCAGGCACCGGCATTGCCATGGGCAATGCAGTTGATGAATTAAAAGAGGCCGCCGACTATGTGACTTCCTCCATTGCTGAGGACGGCATCTACCGCGCCTGCCTGCATCTCGGTCTTCTGGCCGACTGAACGGCCGGACAGGGCAGTTCTTAAACGGCCTGCCACTCCGCCTGTTCATCGGGATCCACATGGGAGACCAGCCTTACACGCTCGGCCGGGGACATCTGATCCAGTATCCCGGCCAGTTCGTCCGGCGTCAGATTTCTCTCCTCCAGAATATCGGCAATATGTTTTAAGTCTTCCTCTCTTCTTTCTTTCAGAAGCTCTTTTTCTTTTGCTTTCAAATCTTTAATCTGTGTTTCAAGAGCCTCTATCATCTCCCTGACCTCACACAGTTTTTCCGTACACGTTTTTCTTTTTCCTCTTGGCATAGTTATTTCGTCTCCTTTCCTCTTACCAGTTTTTCCCGGATCATTAATATATATGCCAGGATCCGTAAAATTAGAACAAAAATCTGTCAAAACAAAGGAGGAGCCGGGTGGTCCAGTGACCATCCGGCTTATTATGAAAAAAATATTACTATTCTGAATGTCTGATTAATTCATTTTCTTTTATCTATTGCTTTTTTCAATTCATTTGCTTTATCTTTATGTTCTTAGTATATCTTCTAATTGTGACTTCTGTTTGTAGAAAATGTGAATATATTTTGAACTCGCGGTAAATATTTTGTGAAAGGGCAAACCGTCATTTAGTTGTCGCAGCCGCAGCCCTCGGATTCATTGAGAGGTGATACACCGCCTCTCCAGTTATCACCTCTCCAGTTGTTATTGCAACCGCAGCCACAGCCGGAACCGGAAGCAGCATTAAAACCATCTCTGAAACCTACTGCGTAACCATCGTTAAAACCGGCTCTGTAAGCCCTGCTTCTGCGCCAGTCGTTATTGTTATTATTGCATCCCCATCCGCAGCCCCAGTTATTATTTCTACAGCAGCAAACGCATCTATTATTAAAAAAACAACACATAATTAAAATCTCCTTTTTTTGTATCTCTTTATAGTATATAGTATGTACATAGGGACAATGTGTTACCGGAATACAGGGACAGGGGAAATGCCTTCTGAGAAAGACCGTTTTGTAACATTGACGGCTGTTTTGCATCACGGATGCCGCCTTCGTTTCACAAACTCTGTCTTCGTACACGGGCGCTGCCTTCATTCCACAGCATGGTTCATGGCACAATTAAAAAAGCACCGGATCCCTCCGGTGCCATATAAGGTACTAGCCAAACTGCATATACGCAAACCTTTATTCAGCTTTTATTTTATGCTCTTCCTGCCGTTTTTTCTCCCTGCCGGTTTTCCCGGGGCCCGGAACTTGGGGCTTTTAAAGACCCACCAATGTCCGATGATGGTCAGGAAAATGAGTCCCAGCATCAGGAAGTCTCCCGCCGTCCCTCCAAGGTGGAAGGCGATGGAAAAGCTGGTCAGAGTATCAATGGCAAACAGCCATTTTTCAACCGAGTACACCTTTTTTATATCATAGTCGGCCGGGTTAATCGTATCAGATATGAAAATCAGGAAATCTTTGCTGCAGAACAGATCAATGGTCTCAGCCAGAAACAGACATCCTATCAAAAAAAACAATATATCCATCAGGCATATCCTTTCTCAAATCCAGTGTCTTTGATGGTATAAAAAGAGAAAAACAGCGAGGTGCAAATTTATGTTCGACATTGACAAAATCACTCAGGAACCAAACGGCCTTTTCTCCTCCGCCGCAATCTGCAAAAATGCTGCCAGAGCGGAAGAACTCCGCTCCGGATTTATCGGTCCCGTCCGTCAGATCAGTATGTTTGCCGATCTGTACCGGGAAGGGAACCGGCTTATTCTGGAAGCGGCCGACCGCCAGACACTGCTCAGGCTCATCGATATCTTAAATAATGCCGTAGAACAATTCTGATTAAAATTTCTTCCAGGTCTCCCGGGAGAATAACAGCAGGACAGGGAAAATCTCAAGTCTTCCCGCAAGCATATCGAAAATCAGGACAAGCTTGGCGGGATCCGAAAAAATACTAAAGTTTTTCGACGGTCCGACCAGTTCGAGTCCCGGGCCGATATTGTTGAACGTGGCGGCAACCGCCGTAAAGTTCGTAATCAGATCCTCCCCGTCGAATGCCAGCAGGAGAACCGAGAGTGAAAACAGCAGCGTATAGGCAACCATAAAGACATTGATGGAACGCACGACCTCATGCTCCACCACTTTCCCGTCCATCTTAATCTTACGTACCGCCTGGGGATGAAGGAACTGAACCAGTTCTTTTCTCACCGTCTTAACCAGCACCACAAGACGCGATACCTTGATTCCGCCGCCAGTGCTGCCTGCGCAGGCCCCTACAAACATCAGCATGACCAGTATGGTTTTGGATGCCTGGGGCCACAGGTCGAAGTCCTGGGTGGCGAATCCCGTCGTGGTGATAATCGAGGCAACCTGGAAGGATGCATGATGGAACGCATCCCCTAACCCTGGATAAAGAGAGGCCGTATTAAACGTAATGATTCCAATCGCCGCGGCGATGATAATCAGGTACCAGCGCAGTTCCTCCATCTTCAGGGCCTGCCCTATCTTTTTCATGAAGATAAGGAAATAAACGCTGAAGTTGACACCGAACAGGATCATGAAAATAGTCACCACATTCTGAAGATAGGGCGAATAGCCGGCGATACTGCTGTTTTTAATGGCAAATCCACCGGTTCCGGCCGTTCCGAAGGTGATGGTAATCGCGTCGAAAAATGGCATTTTCCCCGCGAGAAGAAACAGTACTTCCAGCACTGTCATGAACAGATAGATGGAATAAAGCAGTTTGGCCGTAAGGCGCACCTTGGGCACAAGCCTGCTGACGGACGGGCCTGGGCTCTCCGCCTTCATCAGGTTCATATGGGAGCCTCCGCCCGTCAGGGGAAGCAGGCTCAGTATAAAGACGAGCACTCCCATTCCGCCGATCCAGTGGGTAAAGCTCCTCCAGAAGAGGATGGATCGCGGCAGCGATTCCACATCGCTCAGGATACTCGCACCCGTTGTCGTAAAACCGGATACGGTCTCAAACAGGGCGTCTACCGGTGAGGTGATGGAGCCGCTGAATAAAAACGGCAGCGCGCCCATAATACTCAGCACAATCCAGCAGAGGGACACTGTCACAAATCCCTCCGAGGTATAAAAAATCTGTTTTTTGGGTTTCTTGATAACAAGAGGAATGCCGATGACCAGACAGAGAGCCATGGTAATAACAAAGCTCCAGCCGGCCTGTTCCCCGTAGATTAGGGCTACGATACAGGGAAGCACCATAAAAGCCGCCTCAAAGTTCAAAATCCACCCCATAATATAAAATATAATGGAATAATTCATCTCTTATTCAGCTCCTTTTATTTTTTCAAAATATCCCGTATATCCTGTAATCCCTTTTGTGTTGTCACGACAATAACAGTGTCACCCTTGCGGATACTATCCTGTCCTCGCGGAATATGGATCTTTCCGTCGCGGTTGATGCCGCCAATCAGCAGGTTCTTTTTCAATTTCAGCTCCATGAGGGGCACATCCGTCACAGCGGAATCCTCCTGGATGGAAAATTCCAGCGCCTCCGCGTTGCCATCCAGAATGTGATACAGAGTCTCGACGTTGCTGCCAATCGAGTTCTGCATGGCTCTTACATACTGAAGAATGTAGTCCGCCGTAATGTATTTCGGATAAATGACGCTGCCGATGTCCAGCGCACCGATAAGCTCATCAAAGGCAATCCGGTTCACCTTGGTAACCAGCTTTGCCTTGGAATTCTCCTTTGCAAACAGGGCAAGGAAGACATTCTCCTCATCCATGTTGGTCAGCGTGACAAAAGATTCGGCGTTTGTCAGCCCTTCTTCCATCAGGAGCCGCCTGTCCGTGCCATCGCCGTTAATAACCAGTGTATCCTGCAGCAGTTCATTGAGCAGCTCGCACCGCTTCTTATCCTTCTCCACAATCTTCACCTTAATGCGCATTGCAGAGAGCTGCTGGGCCAGGTAATAGGCAATCGTGCCTCCGCCCACTATCAGCGTATTTTTAACCTGGTTGGTCTGTATCCCTATCTTTCTGAAAAATTCCATGGAATTTCTCGGAGATGCGATAATCGATACCATATCCCCGTCATGGAGTACAAAATTGCCGTCCGGGATCGTCACATCATTCCCGCGCTCCACCGCTCCGATCAGGACATCGCAGCGGAGCTGGCTGTCCACATCCATGACCGTCATGCCGTCCATGCGGAATTCCGGTTTAATCTTAAACTTTAAAAGCTCTACTTTTCCCCTTGCAAAGGGATCGATCTTGATCGCGGAAGGGAAACGCAGAATCCTGGAAATCTCGGTAGCTGCCGCCAGCTCCGGATTGATAATCATGGAAATTCCCAGCTGCTCCTTGATAAAGCCAATATCGTTGCTGTAAACGGGGTTTCTGACCCTGGCAATCGTATGGCACTTGCCCGCCTTCTTGGCAATCAGGCAGCAAAACAGATTCAGCTCATCCGAGCCGGTCACTGCGATAAGAATGTCGGCTGTCTGAACTCCGGCCTCCAACTGGGTGCTGATGCTGGCTCCGTTCCCGACCAGCTTAATGGCATCAATATCTTCCGAAAAGCTGTTCAACCTCTCTCCCGATGTATCGACCATTACAACGTTATGATCTTCCCTGACCAGCTGCTCGGCCAGTGTAACTCCGACTTTCCCGCACCCGATAATGATAACTTCCATAATTTCCTCCGTGTGTACATCCAATTCAAGTCTGTACGTTTTTGTCTGGTATGTCTATTTTCCTATTATACCACCATATCCTGTTTTTTCAATAAGGAAAGAACACAATATCATACTGTGGAAACCATTTCAAGTGTCCGTACAAAAAAAGGCATAAATCCACCTGTTTCAAAGCCTCCAGGGAGCAGAAAGCGGCCGTTTCCGCACGGAAGCGGCGGAAACGGCCGACTTTTTATCACTTTGTTAACCGGTCTTAATCGTTAACTTTTCTTCAAGTTCTATTATCTTTGCCGCCGTCTGTCATGCCGCCGGCCTTCCTTACCACATTCCTTTTCATTACATCAGTGAGGAAAGTACCGACGCTTTCGATACAATTCCCACCAGGCTGCCGTCTGCTTCCAGTACGGCGATCGGATATTTCGCCTCCGCGGCGATCGGCAGGATGTCGCTGATTACCGTATCCTTCGTCGTGGTCGCCACATCCGTAACGTAAACCTCTTTCAGGGATTTCTCTTCCCTTCTCGCCCGGATGGCCGCCTCAACGTTGACAATCCCGAGGAATTTCATATGGCGGTCAACCACATAGGCCGTGGACACACCGTTGCTCTTCATCTCCCTGAGCGCATACTCCGGGGAATCCGTCGCACGGACCACGCAGGGGACGATCATGACATGTTTGGCGCACAGCACCTTTGTCATATCCGCGCTGTTGATAAATTCCCGCACATAATCGTCCGCGGGGTTGGCGCTCATCTCTTCCGGGGTGCCCACCTGAATCAGGCGGCCGTCCCTCATAATCGCGACGGTGTCTCCTAATTTAAACGCCTCGTTGATATCGTGGGTGATGAAAACCACGGTTTTCTCCAACTTTCTCTGGATAGACAGAAGCTCGAACTGCATATCTTTCCTGACCAGAGGATCCAGGGCCGAGAACGGCTCATCCATCAGAAGCACTTCCGGATCGTTGGCAAGCGCCCTTGCGATGCCGACCCTCTGCCTCATGCCGCCCGACAGGCTTCCGATCGAGGTGTGTTCATGCCCCTTAAGGCCGACCATCTCAATAATCTCCGTCGCCCTGCGTTCCCGCTCCACCCGGGGAATTCCCTTGACCTCCAGGCCGTAGGCCACATTGCCCAGGACATCCCTGTGGCTCATCAGGCCAAAGCTCTGGAACACCATGGAAATCTTATCGCGGCGGTATTCATTCAAATCCTTCTTGCTGAAGGTGTCAATCTCACTGTCCTCGTAGATTACCTGGCCGCTGGTCGGTTTGTTCAGCATGTTCAGCATCCTGACAACCGTGGATTTGCCTGAACCGGAGAGACCGATGATGACAAAGACTTCTCCCCGCTTCACCTTGAAGCTCACATCCCAGAGGGCCACGGTGACACCGGTTTCCCGGAATACCTCATCCTTGTTTTTGCCCTCTTTCATCATCTTGGCCGCCTCAGCCTTGTTGGCTCCATAGAGTTTCGTCAGATTCTTCACCTGTAAGATATAATCATTTTCCTTCTCGGTACTGGTAACGGTACCGGTAACTTTATTTTCTGCCATCCGCATTTTCCTCCTTTCTCTTAAACCATCCCTGAGTCAGGCGATCCATGAGGATTGCCACAATTACAACCGCCGTACCGGAAAGAAGCCCTCTTCCGATCTCCGTACGGTTTACACTGATCAGTACTTCCATTCCCAGACCGGAGGCGCCGATCATCGAACAGGTAACTACCATGGCCATGGCCATCATCAGCGTCTGGTTAACGCCGGTCAGAATGGTCGGAAGAGCCTGCGGTATCTGGACCTTGAACAGACACTGCATCTTCGTCGAACCGAAGGAACGCGCGGCCTCGACCACCTCCGGATCCACCTGCCGGATACCGTGGCTGGTGAGCCTGATAACGGGTACGATTGCATAGATTGTCGTCGCAATAACGGCCGGAGCCTTGCCCAGTCCGAAGAACAGGGTTGCCGGTATCAGATATACGAATACGGGCATCGTCTGCATCGTATCGAGAATCGGCCGGATAATCACATTCGCCTTCTCACTTCCCGATATCAGGATTCCCACGGGAAGGCCAATCAGAAGTGAAATCACCACCGACGCCAGCACGATCGACAGCGTCTCATACATCAAATCCCAAAGTCCTATCACTCCCACGAGGAAAAGCAGGGCGGAATAGATAAAACCGTTTCTCAGTTTGCCGCTCAGCTTGTATCCGCCGAAGAAAACGATCACGAGCAGAAGCCACCACGGAATCAGGTTGAGAATGGCATTTAACACATTAATAAGTACGTTGAGCCCGTTCCTGATTGCCTTAAATACGCTGGCCTGGCCCGCAAATGCTTTGACGGCGGAATCAAAGGCGCTTACATCAATCGGAATGACGAACGGGAATTCAAAGAAGTAATTTGGCTTCTCTTCCACCAGGCCGAGAGCGCCCTTTACTTCGGCCGCCTTATCTTCCGGCAGCCACTGGTCAATAAATTCGCTGTGTTCGGTTAAAAACCACTTCGCCGCTTCGCCGTAGTCGGCGCCCGTATCCTGCATATACGCAAGCGCTTCCGATGTCAGGGCGCTGCTTGTCTGATATTTCTCAAGGAATTCGCAGAACTCCGGTTCCGCTTCATAGAACTGGTTGCTTACGCCAACGGTGACGTCGACGGAAGGACAAGCCGTCTCTCCGGCTTTAAACTTCTCCAAATCCACATATGGCGTATCTTCCAGAAGCACCAGATCGTACTTACCCGTCAGCCAGGTCGGCTCCCAGTAATATCCAACGATTGGATCGCCCTTTTCATAAGCTGAGGTGAATGCCGCCGAGAGCGCCGAGTCGGAGCCGGGCTGGAAATAATTGTACTGACTGTCGAGACCGTTATACTGCACCTTCTTCTGCATAACCTCGTTGATTTCCCATCCGGGAATCGCTCCGTAGATGCGGCCTTTTCCGGGATTCTCATCATCCGGGAATACGTCGGCATATTTCTTAAGGTCCTGTACTGTCTTCAACCCCGGCGCCATCGGTGCAATGCCGCGCTCGGGATCACCTTCTATCACATATCTTGGTACATAGAACCCCTGGGTATTATCCCCGAAGTTTGTTCCCAAATCTTTAAAAAGCCCTGCATCCCTGTCCTCGTGATAGGTTGCCAGGTTGTCGGTCCACTCTTCCATATTCACGTCAATCTCGCCGCTCTTAAGCGCCTCATGCATGATTGGAGTGGAACCCGGCATCTCAGTCCAGGAATAATCAAAAGCAGACTCCGCCACCAGACCCGCCACCGCATTGTGAAACCGGACACTGTCCCAGCCTACATCGGCAAATACAATCTCTTTCGATTTTGTACTGCACCCGGCCAGCCCTGCCCCTAAGGTCAACACCATTGCCAGAACAGCAGCTACCGTTCTTTTCTTCTTCATGTAACCCCTCCTGTCTGTCAACTTTTTGTAATACTCTTCTGTTTCTGATTCTTTTATAGTATAACAGCTATTCACTGAATCCGCAATGTTTAGCTAGCTAACAAATTTTTATTAACATTTTCTTAAGACATTTTTTTAGAAATTGTTAGAATAATTAAATTTTCAGAAAATATACTCGCATCTCCGTATTTAATACCTTTTCAGCCGGAAGAAAGAGTCCGGACGCAGGATTCTTTGTCCGCGGCGGGCTGCTTAAGCGCATAGTTCTGAGCACTTTCCGCGCTGTTTTGCAGAACAAAGGTCAATCGGATCCGATATATTTTTTCCGACTCCTCCACCTCGCAGCATCCGCCCATGGCCTCCATCATTTCGCAGATATTCCGGACGCCGATGCCTACGCTTTCCACCTGGGATGTGTCGCTTTGCTTCGCGTTCTCAAACAGGAAGCCGCAGCCGTCCGGACCGTAAAATACAGACAGTTTCACCGGCTCCCCGGCGGAGGCGTACTTAATAATATTGGAGCTGATATTATCGAGGATCCTGGTCACGTATTTCGGATCAACGGATATCTCCCTGTCCTCCCAGAAAAGGGAAGCCCGGACGGTAAATCCGCTCTGTTCCAGGCAGATGCATGTCTCGGACAGGATGTCGAAGAATGCGGAACGGAAACTCTTCTGTTCCAGAGTGACAAGCTCAGTCTTCTTTTTCTGAAGGGAGTATTCCAGAATACAGTCGGCCATGTCTTTGATTTGATGTGCCTTTACATCGATTTTCCGGACCCATTTCTGCATCTGTTTCCGATCGGCGTCAATCTCATTTTTGAGGATCTCCGTATAGATGAGAAGCGCCGTCAAAGGAGTCCTCAGATCGTGGGACAGACTTGTGATCATGGACTGGTTGAGGCGGATCAGCTCCGTCTCCTGGCGGATTTGATCGCGGATGGAGCGTCGCATATTGTCCAGTCCCCTGGCTAACACCGTCATCTCATCATTTCCCATAATCGTGATGCGGTAATCCAGATTACCACCCTCCAGAATCCCGATCTCCGCGCTGAGGGTCCTGATATACTTCATGGAACTTCGTATCCCCGCCATGATAATTCCGGTAAACAGAAGGAAGGAGAGAAAGAATTCGACAATCAGCGCGTAATTGAAGAACTGGTAGGTATACATGCCCGTCAGGAAAACCTGCGCCGGTCCGTCCTGGAAATCGACGACCTTGTAGGATTCCCATTCATAAAATTCTCCTTTTACATGGAACTCCGGGTTAGCTTTCATATAGGGAAACTGTGAATCATAGAGCAGGATATGGTCACGGTAAATCTGCATCCAGACTACGGACTGGCGGTTCACCCATTCGGACAACCGGTCCGAATCCATGGAGGTGAGCTTGTTTTTTTCCACATAGCTTCTGAAATCATCAACCCTCCTCTGGTTCTCCCGCTCCATATAATTTGTTTTTTCAAAGTAGGAACGCAGCATAATGCTTCCGCTCCAATTGAGCAGAAGGAAAAAAAGCAGGGCGGCGACAAGCGCGGCCGCCAGTAATTTCAGGAAACGGTAATAGATCGTATCTGTTTTCGCCAGCTTTATTTTATTCATCAAACCGGTACCCCTTTCCCCAAACCGTCGTGATGGACACGGGGTTCTGCGGATCTTTCTCAACCTTTTTTCTGAGGTTTCTGATGTGCACCATCACGGTGGCGTTGCAGGAATAGAAATACGGCTCGCTCCAGATGCTCTCATAGAGGTTCTGGGCGGAAAAAATGCGTTTCGGATTCTGCATCATCAGAAGCAGAATGTGGTATTCAATATCGGAAAGGTTGATTTCCACCCCGTCCACAAACAATTCATTGTAATTTTCGTTAATACGGAACCGGCCCGATTCAATATACCGTTCCTCCGTCCGTACCGTTTCCTCCTCCTTGCCCCGGTAAATCTGGTAACGCCGAAGCTGCGCCTTCACTCTTCCAAGCAGCTCTGCATAGGAAAAAGGTTTTGTCAGATAATCGTCCCCTCCCGCCATCAGGCCAATGAGTTTATCGGATTCCTGGGCCTTTGCCGTCAGGAAAAGCACCGGGACAAACGATATCTTTCTTATCTCTTCACATGTTTTCAGGCCCGAGATGCCGGGCATCATAATATCTAATATGACGAGGTCCGTATCGTCAGCCAGAAGCCTTAATCCCTCCCAGCCGTCGGCGGCTTCCGTAATACGGTAGTCTTCACTCTCCAGCAAAATACGGATCCCCTCGCGGATATCCTCATCATCTTCTATTACTAAAATGTTTGCCTTACTCATGACTTTCTCCCTCCATCCGGCAGAGCCGGAAAATATGGCTCCGAGCCCGCCACAGGGATTGTATCATAACCAATATTTACGTTTTTCAATTTTTTCTTAACATTTCTGTACATACTTCCTACGAATTTTTTACTTTAGAATCATTAAAAAAGGTTTTAGAAACGGTTAAGATTTGCACGGTATGATGAAAACATCTTGAAACCGGCGCAGGTCAATGCGCAGAAGCACAGCGGCCAAAAGCCGATTTCAGGAAATTCAGAAATACAAAAAGGAGTGTGCATTTATTAATGAAAAGACAAACAAGATTAGTCCCCATGCTCGGGGTGGCAGCAATACTTGCCATGGGCGCTTCCATGACGTCTTACGCCGCCGGGTGGGAAAAAGATGATTCCGGAGTCTGGCATTATTATGATTCGGATGACGACATGGTGACCAGTGAGTGGAGAAAAGACGGTTCCAGCTGGTTTTACCTCGATGACGAGGGCGACATGCTGACCATGTCCTGGGTTGATGATGAAAGCTACGTCAACGAACGGGGCATGAGACTCGTTAATTCCTGGATTAAGGTATTATCCGGCGAGGGGGATGATCCCGGCGAGGACGGCGATTACTGGTACTACTTTGACAGTAAGGGCCATAAGCTGACATCCACTTCTAAAAAAATTAACGGGAAAACGTATTATTTTGATGAAGACGGAAAGATGGCGACCGGATGGTATGAAAAGGACGGCAATGTCTACTATCTGGGTGATGAGGACGATGGTACCAGAAAAGACAATCAGTGGCTGTGGCTGGAACGCCCAAGCAGCGAGGATGATGACAACAACAGCGCCGCCAATGCCCTTGACTGTACGGACGACAGCTCAGACCCATGTGACGACGAGGGCTGGTACTGGTTTGGCGCCGGCGGTAAGCTGACAAAGGACGCCGAAAAAAAGAAAATCAACGGCCGTTACTACTATTTCAATGAGCACGGCCAGATGCTTTACGAGTGGGTCAACGACAGAAAGATTGCCGGAGCCGCTCCGGCCAGCCAGCCGAATGCAAGCCTGGATGGAAATGCGGCTACGCCTGGTTCCTCCCAGATTGACCATATGCTTTATGCAAACGCGGTTGAGGAAGGATGGAGAGCCAACGGCTGGTACGAGATCAGCGGTTCCATCGATACGGAGACCGACGATGACTCTTACTGGTACTACTTCAAAGACGGTAAGGCGAAACGGGCGGATTCTTACAAGGATACGCGCGTCAAGGACGACGACGGCCTTGTATATGTAAAACGGATCAAGGTAGACAGCGACAAGATGGGCAAACAGTACTATGCATTTGACGAATACGGCCGCAACCTGACCGGACTTCAGTACTCACCGGATGACAAGGGCTTCTATTACTTCAATGAAAACGGATACCCGGTATTCGGAAAAGTTGCAAACGTAGACTGTGACGACGACAGCTATGAATTCCTTTTCAATACAAGCAACGGCAAGAAAGGCCAGGGCTTCAACGGAGAAAAGAGCGGTTATCTTTACTTCAACGGCAAGAAACTTACCGCAGATGACGAAAACCGTCTGGTCTTCTACAACGACAAGATTTATCTTGTAAACAGCAAGGGCAAGATTCAGAAGGGTAAGAAGGGCTTTAATATTGAAAACGCTTCTATCTCTGAAGATAAAGTGGCGGTAGCGTTTAACTCCGATGATTCCGTTAAGTCCATCACTCTGGACGAAGGCAAGGGAACAACCTATACGGCTGCGGAACTGCTTGAGAAAACCTTAAGTATTGATTCAACAACAGGCGACTATGTTGATGAGGACGGAAAATATGAGGATTCCTATGTGACGATTCCGTCCATCCAGCTTTACGACAACGACGTTTACACCTATCGTTTTACTGCAAAGAAAGACGGCGGTTTCGAGGCTGCCGAAATGTGGTACGACGTACATGAAAAGCTCAATAACAGATGGAAATAAACCAGGTTTCCTGAATGTTTGTACTCTTTTTGAAATCTTTTTGAACGCGGGGCGGGACTCATATGGGTCCCGCCTTTGTGTTGCCCGGAAGAAACGCGGGAACCGGCTTATAAACAATCCTTAACTCCGTCGCATATAATATATTGTCAGCAGTATACGCAAATTTTTGAGCTATTACTAAATTGACATTAATTTCAGTGTAAATGCAGTTTTTATCCATTATATTATACGAACCTATCAGGAGGTACAAATCATATGGCAACTATATCCGGCAGAGTGATTTTCGACAGGGACCGAAGCGCCGCGTTTTCTTCGGGCGATTCCGGCCTTGCGAATATCCCTATTGTTCTTCAAGATATCGTAACTACCGCCAGGCTGACCGTTTTAACGGATGCCAACGGAAACTATTCTTTTATCAATGTGCCGAACGGCGATTACCGAATCGTGGAATCCTATGGTACGCTGGGCGGTGTTCCCACACCGGGAAACTTTACCGCTGCGGCTGCGGGGAGTATCCCCCAGGGCGTTAATCCCCCCATCAGCTCCGCCGCCAACCCGCCCCCCGGCTCAACCAATCTGGATTCCGTCACTCCGGACACGCTTCTCGTCACGGTATCCGGAGCCGATCTGATAAACCGGGATTTCTTCAACGGCCCTGTTATTTATACACCGGTTCAGACCCTTCTGGATCCCTGTGCCGCCATTACCGGCGGAAATCTGATTGATGCAGCCGACAACGGAACCTTCGGCACCTTTCCTCAAGGTACGCCGGCCAACACAGGCGCGCCTGTGGAACCTTATCCCGGCGTCACTCCGGATTTCACCTATGTACTGCCCAATCCGGACACTTATACCCCCGCCGGCGGGGAATATACCGTGCAGAACATTATGAACGACGCACTGAGCGAGGTGATTGGCGCATGGTGGCGGATCGCAGACCATACCGCAGGCAATGAAACCGGACGGATGATGGTGGTCAACGGCTTTAATCCGGGCGCTGTTTTCTTTCGTGACGTGGTTACGGTGACTCCGAATACGAATTACCTGTTTACCGCGTGGATACTGAACCTGTTCAAGGTTACAGGCTACCCCAATCCCGAGCTGGGTGTCCGTATCCTGGATCAGAATAATAATATACTTTATGATGCAACGCTGGGTGTGCTCATTCCACCCAACCCAAACGCCCCGGAATGGAAACAGATTGGAAGCGTTATCAACTCCCAGGGCAACACCAGCCTGACGGTCGAATTCCTCAGCGAGGGTCCCGAGGTGATTGGCAATGATTACGCAATCGACGACATTGCCCTGAATGAAATTATGGTTCCGGAGTTCATACCGGTCAAAACCGTCAGTGCACCGGTTGTGAACGTCGGGGAAACCGTAGAATACACGGTAACTCTGACCAACACCTGTGAGAACCCTCTGACCGAGGTCTTTTTCCGGGATGCCGTTCCGGACGGTCTGTCGTTTGTTCCCGGCAGTGTGACAATCAACAGTATACCCGATTCGACGGCTAACCCGGACATCGGATTTTTGCTGCCCAATGTGCCCGGTGGAGGGACCGTCACTGTCAGGTTTGAGGCCAGGGCAGACTTTATACCAAGCCCTAACCCCACCCTGAACAGTGCGGACGTCACCTATTCCTATACGCCTGTGGAGGGCGGAATTCCGCTCATTTTCAGGCCGGGTACCAACGAAGTGCCCGTGGAGATAGTGGCTGCTGAGGCCGATATGGCGGTGGTGAAGACCGCAAGCCCCACCCCCGTATTACCGGGCGGAATCCTGACTTACACCATCACCGTGTCCAACCTGGGGCCTGATGCCGCGGAGAACGTAGTCCTTAGCGACGCGGTTCCCGCCGCCATCCTGAATCCGCAGTATTCCGTCAACGGCGGCGTCTTTCTGCCATGGGCCGGTTCTCTGAACCTGGGCGCCTTCGACGACGGAGAGGTGCAGATTATCCGGATTCGTGGAACCGTCAGTCCTGGTGTCTCAGGCCCGTTTTCCAACACGGCCGTTGTGTCATCCACTACCCCGGATCCGAATCCGGAGAATAATACCTCCACTGTGGAGGTGGCCATCGGTGAAGCAGCCGATCTGGCGGTGGTAAAAACAGCCAGTCCAAGCCAGATCACTCCCGGGGGAGAACTGACCTATACCATTGCCGTGTCTAACCTGGGGCCTGATGCCGCGGAGAACGCAGTTCTGACCGACGCGGTTCCTTCAGCGCTCACCGGCGCGGAATTTTCCGTCGACAGCGGCACTGCCTTCCTGCCATGGCCCGGTTTCCTGGCTTTAGGCACACTTGCCCCCGGAGAAACGCGGACGATCCTGATCCGTGGAACCATTACCTCAGGAGTCTCAGGCGCTTTGACGAATACGGCAGAGGTAACCTCCACCACCCCGGATCCTAACCCGGACAACAACACCTCCACCGTCGTCACCCCGATCCGCGGCCCCAGAGAACAGGCCGTCAGCGACCTGATTGAATCCGTGGCTCTGGAGGAGGCCGGCCTGGCTCACATTCTGAATGCGGAGGGCGAAAAGCTCCAGCGGATTATCGCCGACCCCTGCGTTACCACTAATCTTTTGCTGCAGACCAATAAGTCGGTGCGTTCCATGACCGACGCGATCACGATGCTGGAGATGATTCTGTCAAGTAAAATCGGCCTGTTTGAAGACTGTCTGTGCCCTGATACTTCAAGTGCGGATTAGCCGCCCGCTGTACGGAGGAAAAAAGCCGGCCGGTCTGTTCCTGGAACTGTGCCGGCCGGCCTTATATAAATAAATCAAAATATAAATTTCTCCGTTCGAATGGGAATTTTAGGAGATGGTAAAACGGTATTGCAGCAAATAGAACCAGTAAGGCAATACCCGGAAAAACCATATTTACCCGTTTTTCAGATAGATATACAAAAATGGCCCTCCAAACCGGAGCGCCATTTTTGTATTAAAGTTTGTCGATACTTAATTAAAGCAGATAACGGGAATCGAACCCGCCTTTCCAGCTTGGGAAGCTGGCGTTCTACCAATGAACCATATCTGCATTACAAAACTCATGAGGCTATTATATCACGATTTCAGAAAAAGTCAACGAAAGTGATTGACATATATTTTTTTTAGAAGTAATATAGTTAAGCATATTTAATTAAATTTGTCAAACTAAAGGAGTTTAAAAAATGGGAATCACGGAAAAAATGAACAGCTTCTATTATCATATGTCCCTGTATGAGCTGCAGCTGATGAATGGAAGCGATTATTATAACGGCCTTTCCTACAACAGCCTTCTCTATATCAATGTGATTGAACAGACGGAAAATTGCACGGTCAGCAGGCTGGCCGAGATGCTGCATATTACAAAGTCGGCCGTCACCATTAAGATTAATGAGCTGGTGAGGCAGAAGATCGTTCAAAAGGAACAGAGTACATTCGATAAACGTGTGTACTACTTAAAGCTCAGCCCTGAAACGGGTGAACTTATGAAAAATTATGACCGGATCTTCCAGAAAGCGGAAGCCGAGCTAAGAAACAAATATACGGAAGAACAACTGGATCTGTTTGGAGATATCCTTGAGACCATTTCCGGATATAACTGGAGGAAATTAACCGATGAACAATGAACTGAACAGGGACATCACCCTGAAATCAATCCTTAAATTTACCCTGCCGTCTATCTTTATGATGGTTGTAATGTCACTCTACACGATTGTTGACGGAATTTTCGTATCGCGCCTTGTCAACACCAACGCATTTTCCGCCGTCAATATTATATACCCGCTGATCAGCGTGGTTGTCGGCCTGGGCACGATGTTCGGAACCGGAACCACGGCCATCGTTTCAAGGAAGCTGGGGGAAGGACGGCAGAAAGAAGCAAACCAGATTGTGACCTTTATTATCCTGTTCACAATCGGGCTGGGCATTGCTTTTTCCGTGCTCTCCTATCTCTTCCTCGGGCAGATTATCCATCTGCTGGGCGCCAATGACGCTGTTTTTGATTATTGCCGCGACTACGCGCTTCCCATTGTCCTGTTTCTGCCCTTCAGCCTGCTGCAGGTGCAGTTTCAAAGCCTTTTCGTTGCAAACGGAAAACCGGGTATCGGCCTTCTTGTAACACTGGCCAGCGGGCTCGCCAATGTGTTTCTCGATTACTTTTTTATTGCGGTCTGCCATATGGGAGTGGCCGGCGCCGCCATCGCAACGGGAATCGGTTACTTTATCGCCGCCGTATTCGGGCTTTACTATTTTGCACGCCATAAAGAGGCACCCCTGCATTTTGTAAAGCCGAAGGTTTCTATTCCAAACCTGATCCGGGCAATGACAAACGGCTCCTCAGAGATGGTCAGCAATCTTTCCACCAGTGTCACGACCCTGTTATTTAACATTATTATGATGCGTCTGGTGGGACCGGACGGCGTTGCCGCCATATCCATCCTTTTGTACCTTGACTTTGTGCTCATTGCCATAAACCTGGGCTATTCCATCGGCGTGGCCCCGCTCTTCAGCTATAATTACGGCAAGGGCGATCAGAGCAGACTTAAAAAGCTGTTCCGGCTGAGTTTTTATTTCTGTACAGGCGTTGGCGTTATCATGACCGTGGGAACGGTTCTCTGTGCCGATCAACTCGCCGCTGTTTTCTCACCGGCCGGAAGCACGGTGTACGAACTGGCACGGACGGGACTGCGCATTTTTGCCATGAGCTATCTGTTTAAAGGGTTCAGCATTTTTACATCGGCGCTCTTTACCGCCTTTGGCAACGGCACCCTGTCGGCTGTCCTCTCTTTTATGCGTACGCTTGTGCTGCTTGTATCGGCTATCCTTCTGTTTTCTTCCCTCTTTGGGATCACGGGCGTCTGGTTCGCCACCCCGGCCGCCGAGGCTCTCGCCTGCCTCCTGGCTGCGGCGCTGATCTGGAAGTACAGAAAGGTTTACAGTTATCTGTAAATCATTTATACTAATACGGCTTATTATTTTGATGGCACCAAAGGAGGACACAAATGACGAAAAAGAAACGTAATGACCAAAAAAACATCAAAAAAGCTGCGTTTATCCTGATTGCGCTGCTCTGTCTCTTCGGCCTGCTGCCGGATTCCATTTCCGGAAGGATTACCGGAATCCTCAGCCAGGATTCTGATTTCCGCAGCGCCTATACCGCAGTCTCCGAGGCTGTTTCCGACGCAGCGCCCGGTTCTCTTCCGGGTAATCATACCGGATCGGGGTTCAACCCGGATCGGGCAGACGGTTCATCGGCCGGCGGTGATGACCTTAAGTTTCCGGATGGAAGCAGTCTGGAAATGAATTTTCTGGACGTCGGCCAGGGATTGTCTATCCTGATCAATGCGGACGGGCATTTTATGCTGTATGACGGCGGAGACAGGACAGCCTCCTCCTTCGTGGTCGCCTATCTGAAGGATAAGGGCGTCACCGGCCTCGATTATCTGGTTGCATCCCATTATGACGCCGATCATTTAAACGGACTCGTGGGAGCGCTCAATGTTTTCAATACGGCCCTGATCCTGGGACCGGATTACGAAACCGAGACAAAGATATACGGTTCATTTATCAACATGGTTAAGGAGCTTGAAAAAGAAATAAAACATCCGACGCCGGGAGAGCGTTATCCCCTGGGAGGCGGATATTTTGAAATCCTGGCCCCGCTTTCGGACCGGTATGACGATGTAAATAATTACTCTATTGCAATCCGTCTCGTCTATGGAGATACCTCATTCCTCATCATGGGAGACGCGGAGAAAGAAAGCGAAAAAGAAATGACGGAATACTGGCCCGATCTTTCGGCAGATGTACTCTGCGTCGGTCACCACGGCTCCCCCACTTCCACCGGTGATGAACTCTTAGACAGGGTGAATCCATCCATTGCGGTCATCAGCTGCGGCCGCGATAATTCCTACGGCCATCCGGGCAAAGCCGTACTGGAACGCCTTGAAGAACGTGATATTACAGTTCTGCGCACCGATGAATCCGGCACCATTACCATCACAAGCGACGGAGCCGGACTCACGGTCTCCCCACCCGCTTCCTGATGGAAACAGATATTGTTTATGTACTAATATTAGCAGAATATGGACGCATCAGCGGCTTCATTCCCGTCTGCCGCTGTGCGCTCCTGCCCGGAGGGCTTTTTATACCTGTCTCATTTTCGTATCCACAGCTTCCTTACGCACGTTGTGGGTCTGATTCTGGTTCTCCGGTTTTACCTTCTGGGTAATGCTGTTGAACTTCTCCAGGTTCTTTTTTTCCTGTAATTCTTCGCTCTGTTTCCAGCTCATTTTCTCATCCATCTTATTCACCTCATTGTTAGTATGGACGGCCCGAAAAAAAATATTTATTTTTTTGCTTTTTTTCTTGCTTTTTCTGCAAAATGGTGGTATGATATAACTCGCTCGCCATTAAACGACATCGAGGCGTGGCTCAGTTTGGTAGAGCGCTGCGTTCGGGACGCAGAGGTCGCGTGTTCGAATCACGTCGCCTCGATTCAAAGATAAGGCCTGTTGGTCAAGCGGTCAAGACGACGCCCTCTCACGGCGTAAACCCGGGTTCGATTCCCGGACAGGTCATTAAAGCTGTTGCAGTTACTGCAGCAGCTTTTTTGATTCATAGGAAATTGCATCCTATGAATCAAAAAAACACTCCGCGAGGATGCACATGCCGCGCAGAGGTAAATCGTTGCTGAAGCAACCGCGCGGCAGCGCAAAAATCCCGCAAGCGGAATTCCTTGTCCTTTTGAAAACGGCAGCTATTAAAGAAATAATGCAACGGCACAATAAACAAGCAGCAATGCCATGACAAAATTTACCGCCTTCGTATGTTTCGCAAAGAATTTGCAAAATGCAGAACCAAACATTGCCCATATAAAAGAGCCCGACGCGCCAATCACCGCCAAAAGGACAGTAAATCCCATCATAGCCGCGACGGAGTGGTAGACAGGCAGAATATAGAGCGTCATTGCTGTGATGGCATAAATATAAATTTTCGGGTTGACAAATTGCAGAACCATTCCGGATAAAAATCCCACCTCTTTCCCATCCTTCTCATCCGGCTTAACAGCGCTTTTCCAAATCTTCCAGGCCAGAAACAGCATGTAGACAGCACCCAGAATCTTCATCACCATTTCTATTTTCGGAAGAAACGAGTACAGAGTGGCGCTAAACAAGGTGCAAACCGACATCACAATTCCAAACCCGGCTAAAATCCCTATATTAAAGCGCAAGCTGCGGCGGAAGCCGACCCGGATCGCGTTACTCATCGACATCAGGTTGTTGGCACCCGGCGTATATGCGGTTATAAAACAGTAAATCAGAAAATCTGTTATGTGAAACATTTCAAAAAACCTCCCAACTTCCATAAAAAAATCTTATTTAAAAAAAGAAGAATAGCCGCTAATAAAAATAAGAAGGACGATCAGCGGCAGGAAATAACTGATGTATTTCCTGGCTGCTGATGACAGTGTAAAACATCATTAATAAATAATTTCCGGTAATGGTGGCATATTTGAAATAATGCCACTTCGTCCTTCGGCTCCAGCAGGTTGAAGGACAGGGCCGTGCTTCTCTGGCTGGCCCGGCCAACGGCAAATTCCATCACTACGATGGGAAGGCCCAGGATTACCAGAAAAACCATGTAAAGCACAACAAAGGACGCACCGCCATATTTCCCCGTAATATAAGGGAAACGCCAGATATTACCTAAACCGATCGAACAGGCCGCGGTAATCATTATAAATCCCAACCAGGAGGAAAAATGCTCTCTGTTCATATCACTTCCGTTCTCCCCCGCTCTTCCCCAGGTTCAACCATCTCTCCGAAATCAATACCTTACCCGGATGAATCGAAAGCCACCATTTGAAAAAGTTTTCAACCATTTTTTTCATTATAATTCTCCTTTCCTCTTTACAAACCGGACACAAAACTTTATAATAATATGAAACGAGCAATATATTGCATGTGTACGATATAATAATACATCTTGTTCATTATATTATCAATAGGGAGGAGTGATATTTTTGGACTCTATGAATCAAATTGTTGCGAAGAACATTAAGGGGCTTCGTGAAAAGAACAAATTGAGCATGGACGAGCTTTCCAGACTGAGCGGCGTCAGCAAGAGCATGCTTGCACAAATCGAGCGCGGGGAAGGGAACCCAACTATCTCAACGCTTTGGAAAATTTCCAATGGCATGGGTGTTCCTTTTGACGCTTTGACCGTCCGACCCGAAAGTCCATATGAAATTGTAAAAACGTCGGAGCTGCAGCCGCTTCTGGAGGATCAGGGAAATGTAAAAAACTATTCTATATTCCCGGATGATGACAACCGCAAATTTGCGGTCTACTATCTGGAACTGAAAGAGGGAAGCTATTGGAAGTCGGAACCGCATCTTAAAGGAGCCGTGGAATTTATCACGGTCTTTACCGGGGACATAGAAATTGATACCGACGGCCGGCAATTTGTTATAGGTAAAGGTGAAAGCATCCGTTTTAAAGCCGACAGCATGCATTCTTATAAAAATATCGGGAATGAGACCGCTGTCCTGCATATGATTATATTTAATCCTTAGACACAATTTACCATAGCAACGAAAAGCATGCTTCGCAGACTTTTCATTGCCACTCAACAGCGAAAAGCACGCTTCGCGAACTTTTCATTGCCACTCAACACAAAAAAACTGCCCGCAATCGCCAGGATTCCGGACAGTTTTTTATAAAGGAAGAACAATGAGACGCTGTTTATGCTCTGTTAACAAAAGACTCGCAGTCTGTACATTCTTTCTTGGTTGGGTTCGCCTCGTGTGTGCCAACTTTGATTTTCTCTAATGTGCAGTAGTTCTCGTCTTTTGCGTGGTATGCACAGTTGTTAATAGAACATTCGATACAAATATTTTTTCCGTTTGTTACCATAATGAGTATGCCTCCTTTGATTTTTTATTATTATCTGCAAATATCAAAAAATTATGTGCGGAGGCCAAACGGAAATTTTTTACTTTTTTATTCGCTGCGTACTTTGTCGAACGACGGATTGAAGGCATAGAAATTTTTACTGTCCAGATGCTCCTGAAGATCTCTGAGTCCCTCGCCGAAACGCTGGAAATGAACAACCTCACGCTCTCTCAGATAACGGATCGGATCACATACATCCGGATCTTTGACGACGCGGAGAATGTTGTCATAGGTAGTTCTTGCCTTCTGCTCTGCCGCCATGTCTTCAAAGAAATCGGTAATCGGATCTCCCTTGGACTGGAACTCACATGCATTGAACGGGATCCCACCTGCGGCCTGCGGCCAGATACCGGTTGTATGGTCGATATAATAGGGACCGAATCCTGATTCCTTGATCTGTTCCGGGGTCAGGTTCCGTGTCAGCTGATGAATGATCGCCGCCACTATTTCCATATGTGCCAGCTCTTCGGTTCCGATGTCTGTCAAAAGTCCCTTGCCCACTTTATACGGCATGGAATATCGCTGGGAAAGATAGCGCATGGAAGCTCCAATTTCTCCGTCGGGGCCGCCATACTGGCTCATAATGAACTGCGCCATCTGGGGATTTGACTGTGTAATTTTTACCGGATACTGTAAACGTTTTTCATATTTCCACATACCTTACATCTCTCCTTCCCATGGCCATCTGTCCGTCAGCCACGTCCATGATGAATCACTCTCTACCCCATCCGTCTGAAGCGGCCCGAACTGTGCCTGGTAGGCATCCATCGCTTCTCTTCTCATCTGGGCTACATAATGGTAATAATTCAGAGCGTTCAAATCATCGGGATGCGTATCCAGGTACAGAACGATATCGTCCACGGCAAAACTGGCTTCGTCGATTCTCTGAAGTAACATTCTGGCAGTTTCATTCATTTTACATGCACCTCCCCATTACAAACGGCAGATCCAGCTCAGCAAAAATGGTCCCCCTGGAAAAACCTTCGTCGATCGGGGACGGCTGTGACCATCTCTGCATCGGGACATAGCCCATACCGATCGGAAAACGGTCCAGATCTTCACAGAACATCGTGTTCTGCTGTGTTTCCGGTATCATTTCGCTTCCTGCCGGCATATTGCCCGTTGACGGTACCGTAGTTGTGGTCTCCGGAACTGTTTCCATATTTGCCGGCATTGTTTCCATGTTTTCCGGCATTGTAACCATGTTCGCCGGCATTGTTCCCATGTTTGATGGCATCGTTCCCATATTCGATGGCATTGTTCCCATGTTTGATGGCATTGTTCCCATATTCGTTGGCATTGTTCCCATATTCGTTGGTGCGGTTCCCATGTTAGACTGCATTGGTGCGTTTCCCATATCGGCCGGAGCAGTTCCCATATCGGCCGGCATTGGAGTGGATCTCATACCTGCCCTCACCCCGCCCGTTCTGTCGGACATATTCCTGGTTCCGGAGGACATGGAGCCTGGTTCCGCGGGCATCCATGGAGCGCGGCCCGATGGACGGGAACCTGATTCTCTTGGGGGCTGTATCATTCTTGGCGGCATTCCGCAGGGTGGATAACCCTGATCAGCATACCAGTTTGACATATCAGACCTGGAATCCTGTCTTCTGAAATCCATTCCGTCTGAACACTGAGGATTAAAACAATTCATATTCATTAAACCTTTCCTGAGCACTTATACTTTATTCTATGTCGCAACCAACAATGTGACACAAGAAAGAGTCCGCTCGCCGGACTCTCGCGCCGAGCACGGCCGCATAGCGGCATATTACATCTTCGCACGAGTGCGCATCCTGCCCGGAGGGCTTTTAATATCATAGGAGCACTTTCCTATGATATTAAAAAAGATACGAAAGCGCGGCCGGCGTTACTTTCGTATCTTTAAAGGCTCATTATTTCACTTCTTTTCCTGTCCTAAGTTCCCTTTCCTTCTCCTTGCAGAGATACTTGATGATGTCTTTTCTCGTAATGATTCCGATAAAGTTCTTCTGATCATCGAGTACCGGAACAAAGTTCTGGTTCAGGGCCTTGTCAATCAAATCCTCCATATCCGAGTCCGCCAATACCGGCTTATTATCCGATCTTCTTGGGATCTCCGTAATGCGGATGCGTTCCGCATCTCTAAGCGATAGATCATACTTATTTTTTATGCCCCAAAGCAAGTCTCCTTCCGTCAGCGTACCTATGTATCTCCCCTGGCGGTTAACGATGGGGACAGCCGCATATTTGTGGTATTCCATCTTTTCCAGTGCCTGTCTCAATGTATCATCGTCATTTATATACGCAACTTCGCTTTTAGGTGTTAAAAAAAATAAAATATTCATCTGCCTTCTCCTTGTGTGTTTCTATGCTGTCTTAGCATGCTGATATTATAACGCTCCCCTTTGAAAACTTTGTGAACAAATCATGATTTTTCCATTAGAATTATTAAAATTTGAGAAATCAGGCATATTCATACTTTCTATACGCATGCCCTGCCGTTAATAACCCAGCGGCTCGTCCACAAATATAATTTCAACTTCCATCCCATTGGATGGCCGTTCCATAATCACGGTGGAACGGCAGATTCGTCCCGGACTGCTGCAGTCATAACAGCGGTCACCTTTCACCGCACACGGCGTGGCGGAGTTCTGGCGTTTGGCGTTCTTTGGGGCCGCCACATTCTTTGCCCGGTCCATCGCCCCGGCCAGGTCCTCCCTGATTTTGTTGCTTCCAACAATAAAATATGTCTTTTCCGGTCCATACAGTGTCTGGGAGACGCGGTTTCCCGTACCATCGATATTAACCAGTTCTCCTGTCTCCGAAACTCCGTTGGCGCTGCTGATGTAAACATCCGCCGTCCTGGCATTCATCAGAGTATCCCTTCCCGGGACATCCCAATGCCATACCATCTCATTCTTCTCCCTGAGAAGTTCAAAAAGTCCCATCTCCTTAACCGTCATACTGCCTCCGATAGAGACCTTGTGCCCCTGTATCCGGTCCGTAAGATAGTCGGCCGCCTCTTTGCCCGTCGCAAAAAAAGCCGTTTTAAAACCGTGGTTTTCAAAATTCTTTTTCAGCAATTCCTGATTCATAGCAGTTCTCCTTTTTACTACAATCACAAATATTTACTGCCCGTTAATTCCATGCTCCATGGATATTACCTGCTTTCTCCATTATACATCCAGTCATAGCAGGAAGTAAACCTGAAAAGGAAATAGTTTCAGTAACTGTTCACAGCCGATATCCCGCGAGGTGTTTTTTGTGAGTGGAGCGTAGCGGAAGTCACAGAAAACCCGAGGGTTGCGGCGCGAAACGGCGTTTTTTGCCGTTTCTGTGCATCGCAGAGCGTGTTACTGTTCGCAGAACCGCGCTTTACAGCGGGGCTGTGAATAGTAACTAGTTTCAGTAACTATAAAAGTGCCGCCACACTTTACGCAAGAAATTCCTTCCGTAAACCGCCGCGGTACTTTTATGTTTTTTTCACTATTCAGTTTTCTCAGTTCTTTCTCTTTTCTGTTTATTCCAGATAGTCAAGGGCATCGACAGATTGTCCGTCGTGCATCAGCGCAAAATATACGTTGTTTCCTTCAATTGAATAATACTTTGTGGGTTCTGACACGTATCCAAGCAGAGTTCCTTTTGTCACATACTCATTCTCCGCCACCTGTACGTCCTTAAGCTGGCCGCACACGGCTGTGTACTCATTACCCAGGTCAAGAACCACATAATTGCCAATCTCCTCATTGGAGCCGGCTTCCAGGACTCTTGCATCCGCCGGTGCGCTGACCGGATCGCTTACATCTCCCTGTATAATCAGGGCCGGGTTGCATTTGTACTGGTCAAGGGTCGGGAAATAAATGGTTGTATCCATGCTGTAATCCAGCACTACATTTCCTCTGACCGGCCACTGAAGGTCGCGTTTTCCGCTGTAATTGAGCGTAACCGCTCCTACTGCGCCATCTGCTGCCCCTGCCGCTTTGGCAGTGTTTTCTCCTTTGTCTGCGGAGTCTGATTTATCATCGGAAGAATAGGAAGCGTCTGAACTTCCCGCCGCCTGGGCCCTCGTCTCTGCATTTTCCGTCTTACCACCGTTTCCGGTTTTGTTCTGCGGTATGTTCTCCGCAAGGATACCCTGGGTCTGTGGCGCTTCCAGGTACGGATTCTGCTCGTTAATGTTGTCTCCCTTTCTAATCTTTACCGCTCCTGCCGCAGCTACTATAGTCAGCAGGCCTAACACCATCATGACAAGGAACAATTTGTCCTTGAACAACTGATTCATCTTATTTTTCACGTTTATCACCTCGGTTATATTCTTACCTGACCGAAGCTTTTTATTCAAAAACTACAACAATATTTTTATAATAAAATTCCAGAATTTTTTCCGCCGTCCACCCCTGCGCCGCTTTTAGCGAGGCGCCGTACTGATCAAAGCCGTATCCGTGGCCCAGCCCCTTGACGGTGCACCTTACATTTCCCTCCGCGGCCTCGAATGTGTAGGCCGGTGACGGAAGTCCCAGAGCATACTGGATCTCCTCCCCGCTGTAGCTCTTTGACCCGGCCTGAATCGATTCCACGTACCCGGCCTCATCCTTTTTAATAACCTGGATGCTCTCCAGCACATCCTCCGGCCTGACCTGCGGCGAATCGGACATGGAATTCAGCTTATCGGCCATCTCCTGCCTGGTAAACGTATATACTCCCAGATAGTTTTCTCCCTCCACATCCTCGCCTGCGTCCACCGAAACGAGATAAGGGTGAAGTTCATCCCCGGTTCTCGTCTTCCCGGCGCTCAAACGGTGAAATAAAGGTTCTATGTAATCTCCGTTATATTCGATGACCTGCCCGGCCGTTGCCTGGACGGCATCCCTGATTTTTTTATAATTCGTCAGGTAATCGGCCTTGCCCCACATCTCCTCCATCTGGCTCTGCTCCAGGTAATCGAGATCCAGGGCCGACTCCTCGATCCTGTCTTTTCCCTGCATCTGCCGGCAGAGATAGGTCCTGGCGATAATGGCCTGGGCTTTGATTGCCTCCTCGCCGTATTCCGCCGGAATCTGAATCGCCGTAATCCCAATCAGGTATTCCTCCATATCCACCGGCGACATGGAACCGTCGCGGTCCAGAAGGACCACCCGGCCCGATAAGTTCCCCCTCTCCGTATTTCCCTCTACACGGCCTGTCCAGGCGAGTGTCGCTATGTATGGTATCAAAATTGCCATCAGGCAGATTGCTGCTGCTTTTCTCATATAAAAAACCGGCTCCGTTCCATAAAATAATAGATATCGCATTATCATTTTATGTAACGGGCCGGATTCTTATTCCAACCACTTCTATTCAATTACCCGGATGCCCCCGCATCTTACCCGGCGGTAACGGCATCCATTTTCCATTTTAAAAATCCCGTTTTCCGGAGCGTAATCGTACCGATAAATTTTTTCCTGACCACCGGCGCGACCGGCTCAAGTCTTCTCTCCAGATAAAACTCCGTCTCGACCGTGTACCGGTAGCTGACGGTTTTTCCGTTATCCTCTTCCTTCACAAGTTCCGGCGGCTGTGCATAGATGCGCTCCACCGGAGCCCCAAGCTGCTGTAAATACAGCGTGTAGGGGATTCCGATGGGAAGAAGTGAGTCTTTTCCATTGTCGGTTAAATCTCCGGCAAAATGCTCCTCATACATCCGGGGCAGGCCGACGCTGGCCGCCTCCTCAAGTTCCTCCGCCTTTTCCGATGTGTACAGTTTTTTTAGAATCCTCTCCGCCTGGGCGCTGCTGCTGGCGGAAAAGGTGATAAAACTAACCACCGAAATAATAAACAGGGCCAGGGCCAGAACGACCGGCAGGGAAACTGATGTTCTCCTGCTCCTGGAATGGTTTTTTGAAAGAAAACTGGTTCTCATTTAGTCCATCTCTACCTTTACTTTTTTCAGGTGCCAGATATCCCTTACGTACTCCTCGATCGTCCGGTCGGAGGAGAACTTGCCGGAACATGCCACATTCAACATAGCGGCCTTCGCCCATCTCTTCTCATCACGGTATGCCTCTTCCACCCGTTTCTGTGCCTCGGCATATGCATGGAAATCCTTGAGAATGAAATAGGTATCGGCTTTCGCACTGTTCTTCGTATTTAAAAGAGAATTGTAAATATCACGGAACAGCTCGGGATCCTGCGGCGCATAGTAGCCGTTAATAAGCTGCATCAGCACGCGGCGGATCTCCTGGTCGGTGTTGAAAATCTCAACCGGATTGTAACCGCCGTTGTTCTCGTAATTAATAACTTCATCGGAGGTCAGGCCGAAAATGAAGGCATTCTCTTCGCCTACTTCCTCCACAATCTCAACGTTGGCCCCGTCCATGGTTCCCAGGGTAAGGGCTCCGTTCAGCATAAATTTCATATTACCGGTGCCGGACGCCTCTTTGCTGGCCGTGGATATCTGCTCGCTGACGTCGGATGCGGCAAAAATCATCTCTGCATTGGACACTTTATAGTCCTCGATAAATACAACCTTAATCTTACCGCCGATTGATTTGTCGTTGTTGATCACATCGGCAACGGAGTTGATCAGTTTGATTGTCTTCTTCGCAATCTGATAACCTGCCGCCGCTTTTGCCCCGAAAATAAAGGTCCTTGGAACCATTTCAATATTGGGGTTATCCTTCAGCTGGTTATAGAGATACATAACATGGAGGATATTTAACAGCTGGCGTTTGTACTCATGGAGACGTTTCACCTGCACATCGAAAATGGAGCGCGGGTCGACATCGATTCCGTTGTGTTCTTTAATATATTTTGCCAGGCGCAGCTTGTTCTGGTACTTGATATTCATGAATTCCTGGCGGCACTTCTCGTCATCCGCATAGATAGCCAGTTTGCTGATGTGGGGAAGATCCGTAATCCACTCGTCGCCAATCTTGTCTGTCACCCACTGGGCCAGCAGAGGATTGCCGTGGAGCAGGAAGCGCCTCTGGGTGATGCCGTTCGTCTTGTTGCTGAATTTCTCAGGCATCATCTCATAGAAATCTTTCAGCTCCTGCTTCTTTAAAATCTCCGTATGAAGTCTGGCAACGCCGTTGACGGAGAAACCGGCCACGATAGCCAGATGGGCCATCTTTACCTGTCCGTCGAAAATAATGGCCATTTTCTTCACTTTTTCGTAATTGTTCGGATACTTCTCCCCCACCTCGATTAAGAAGCGGCGGTTGATCTCCTCGACAATCTGGTAAATACGCGGAAGCAGTCTGGAGAACAGCTCGATCGGCCATTTTTCCAGAGCCTCTGCCATGATGGTATGGTTGGTGTAGGCACAGCATTTTGTCGTAATCGCCCAGGCGTCCTCCCACTCCAGATGCTCTTCATCCAGAAGCAGCCTCATCAACTCCGCAACCGAAACGGTCGGATGCGTATCGTTCATCTGGAATACTACTTTTTCCGGAAGCTTATGGATGTCGCCGTTCTGCTCTTTAAATTTCTTAATCGCAACCTGAAGGCTGGCGGAAATGAAGAAATACTGCTGTTTCAGACGCAGTTCCTTGCCCGCATAGTGGTTGTCGTTGGGATAAAGCACCTCCACCAGGTTCTTAGCCAGGTTCTCCTGCTCTACCGCCTTCTGGTAATCTCCCTTGTCGAATGCGGCAAGGCTGAAGGTATTGATTGGCTGGGCGTCCCAGATACGCAGCGTATTGACTACGTTATTGCCGTAGCCGACAATCGGCATGTCATAAGGAATTGCCTGTACGGACTGGTATCCTTCCTGGACAAACACGTTGCGCTGTCCGTTCCAGACCGTCTTCACGTAGCCGCCGAATTTAACCTCGGTCGCATACTCTGCGCGCCGGATTTCGAACGGATAACCGTTCTTCAGCCACTCGTCCGGCACCTCGATCTGATAGCCGTTCTCAATTTTCTGTTTGAACATGCCGTAATGGTAACGGATGCCGCAGCCGTATGCCGGATATCCCAGTGTGGCAAGGGAATCCAGGAAGCAGGCGGCGAGACGGCCGAGGCCGCCGTTGCCAAGAGCCGGATCCGGCTCCTGGTCTTCAATTGCGTTTAAGTCAAAGCCCAGTTCTTCCAGGGCTTCCCTGATTTCCGTCTGTGCTCCCAGATTGATAATATTATTGCCCAGGGCGCGGCCCATCAGAAACTCCATGGAAAGATAGTACACCCTTTTGGCTTTTGTCTCGTCGAATGCTTTCTGGGTCGCAATCCAATTGTCGATAATCACATCTTTTACCGCATACGCCACGGCCTGGTAAACCTGCTGCGGCGTCGCTTCGTCGATGGTCTTTCTAAACTGGTTTTTCACATTGTCAATAATACTTCTCTTTATAGCTTCCTTATTAAAAGTCTGCATTTGTTATCCTCCTGAATCAGTCGGTGGTCTTCTCTACACCCAACATGACCTTCTCACCGTTGATATTCCATTCTTTTGCATATCCTCCGGTCTGTCCCAGCATAATGTTGTCCGCCAGAACCTCACTCTTGATTTCTTCCGTATATTTTTTAAGGATGGCCGCAATCGTATCGTTCTCATCCTGGAACACGTTGATGTGGTTCATGACCTCAAAACCGGCTTCCTTACGCATGGTCTGGACTTTGCTGATGATTTCGCGGACAAATCCCTCTTCGATCAGTTCCGGCGTCAGATTCGTATCAAGCACGACTGTCACGGAATTGTCTCCCTCTGAGATATAACCCTCTACCTGGGCCGTATCGATTAAGAGGTCGTCTGCCGTCAGGATAACCTCTGTGCCGTCGAAGTCAAATTTCAGGCTTCCCGTCTCATTCAGCGTATCCATTGCCGTATTTCCATCGATTTCAGCCAGCGCTTTCCTGATATTTCCAAGCTGTTTTCCGTATTTTGGCCCAACCGTCTTAAGCTGCGGTTTGAAGCTGTAGGATGTGAAATCACGCACATCGGACGTAAATTTCACTTCTTTTACATTCAGCTCATCTTCGATGATCTCCTGATAAAATTCAGGGAGAGCCGTCTCCGCTTTCACAAACATCCTGCCGATCGGCTGGCGGTTCTTGATGTTGGCCGTATTTCTGGCAGCGCGGCCGAATACTACAATCTTCAGTACTTCGTCCATTCTGGACTCCAGCTCCCTGTCGATGCATTTTTCATCAACCTCAGGGAAATCACAGAGATGGATGCTCTCGGGCGCTTCTTTATCAATCTTTCTTACAAGGTTCTGGTAAATATCCTCCGCCATGAAAGGCACCATCGGAGCGGCGGCCTTGCACACGGTGACAAGCGCTGTGTAAAGGGTCATATAAGCATTAATTTTATCCTGCTCCATTCCCTTTGCCCAGAAACGCTCACGGCTTCTTCTGACATACCAGTTGCTCATATCGTCCACGAAATCCTGGAGAGCTCTGGCAGCCTCAGGGATTCTGTAGTTAGCCAGGTCGTCGTCCACCTTGCCCACAAGCGTGTTCAGTTTGGACAGCAGCCATTTATCCATTACCGGAAGTTTATCATACTCCAGCTGATGCTGTGTCGCATCAAAATTATCTATATTTGCGTAGAGAACGAAAAATGCATAGGTATTCCACAGCGTTCCCATGAATTTTCTCTGGCCTTCCATAACGGCTTTGCCATGAAAACGGTTCGGCAGCCATGGCGCGCTGTTGACATAGAAATACCAGCGGATGGCATCCGCTCCGTATGTTTCCAGTGCGTCGAACGGATCGACCGCGTTGCCCTTGGATTTACTCATCTTCTGTCCGTTCTCGTCCTGGACATGGCCCATAACGATGACATTCTTGTACGGGGCCTGGTTGAAGATCAGCGTGGAAATTGCAAGCAGGGAGTAGAACCAGCCTCTCGTCTGATCCACGGCCTCGGAGATAAAGTCGGCCGGGAACTGCTGCTCAAATTTCTCCTGGTTCTCAAACGGATAGTGATGCTGTGCAAACGGCATGGCGCCGGAATCGAACCAGCAGTCGATTACTTCCGGCACACGGTGCATCTGTTTTCCGCACTTCGGGCAGGTGATTGTCACCTCGTCGATATATGGACGATGAAGTTCAATATCCTCAGGGCAGTTCTCCGACATGCTCTTTAATTCTTCAATGCTGCCGATGGAATGCTGGCAGCCGCATTCACATTCCCAGATATTTAAAGGCGTTCCCCAGTAACGGTTACGGCTGATGCCCCAGTCCTGGACATTCTCCAGCCAGTCGCCGAAACGGCCCTTGCCGATGCTCTCCGGAATCCAGTTGATTGTATTGTTGTTGCGGATCAGATCCTCTTTCACCTCTGTCATCTTGATGAACCAGGACTCTCTTGCATAATAGATGAGCGGAGTGTCGCATCTCCAGCAGTGCGGATAGCTGTGCTCAAATACAGGAGCTGAGAACAGGAGGCCTCTCTCTTTCAGGTTCTCAAGAACCATCGGATCCGCTTTCTTGCAGAACGTTCCCGGCCAGAGTGTCTCTTCCGTCATCTCCCCCTTGGCATTGACAAGCTGAACGAACGGCAGATCATAATTTCTTCCGACCTTCGAGTCGTCCTCACCGAAAGCAGGCGCAATGTGTACGACGCCGGTACCGTCCGTCAGTGTAACATAGGTATCGCATGTCACATAGTATGCTTTTTTGTTCTGTTTTTTAGCAAGCTCTACGGCAAAATCGAATAACGGCTCGTACTCCTTGTATTCCAGGTCTTTTCCCGTATATTTTTCCTTTACCTCATAGGCGCCTTCTCCCAGAACCGTATCGCAGAGCGCCTCGGCCAGGTAATATACCGTGCCGTCCTCTTTCATCTCTACTTTTACATAGGATTCCACCGGATTTACGCAGAGGGCCACGTTGGACGGCAGAGTCCACGGTGTTGTTGTCCATGCCAGGATATAGGCGTCTTCGCCTTTTACTTTGAATCTTGCGATGGCGGAACGCTCTTTTACATCTTTATATCCCTGTGCCACCTCATGGCTGGAAAGCGGGGTTCCGCAGCGGGGGCAGTAAGGCACAATCTTGAAACCTTTGTATAAAAGGCCCTTGTCCCAGATCTTCTTTAAAGCCCACCACTCGGATTCGATATATTCGTTGTGATAGGTTACATAAGGATCATCCATATCGGCCCAGAAACCGACCGTGGAGGAAAAATCTTCCCACATTCCCTTATATTTCCAGACACTCTCTTTACAGTGCTCGATGAACGGTTCAAGACCATACTGCTCAATCTGCTCCTTGCCGTCCAGGCCGAGGCTCTTCTCAACCTCCAGCTCCACCGGGAGACCGTGGGTATCCCAGCCCGCTTTTCTAGGAACCATGTATCCCTTCATGGTGCGGTATCTCGGGATCATATCCTTGATAACGCGTGTAAGGACATGGCCGATATGCGGTTTTCCATTGGCCGTTGGCGGTCCGTCGTAAAACGTATAGGTTTCTCCGTCCTTCCGGCTGTCGATGCTCTTCTCAAAGATCTTATTGTCAGCCCAGAACTTTTCAATATTTTTCTCTCTTTCTACAAAGTTTAGGTTTGTAGAGACTTTGTCGTACATGATTCATTCCTCCTAATTCCCATATAATAAAAAAACAGGCCTCTATCCTGTAACAGGACAAGGGCCTACTTGTTATACCACCTATTACTGCATACGTTCATATGCGCTCCCTGTAACGGGGGATCCCGTCAAAACCTACTCATGACGCCGTCGGGCATCAGGTTCAGCCTGAAACTCCAGAGTGATCTTCATTACCGCCCTACTCACAGCCGGCTCCCACCGCCCCGGCCTCGCTTTGGTTTTCATGACGGAACTACTGTCTCTATCAAAGTCTTTGTACATTTTAGTTTTTTATTTCCTATTTGTACTTATCCGTTTAATTGTAAACACTTTCCATGCACTTGTCAAGACCGCTGTTCCGGATTTCCCTTGATTTCCCTTGATTTTCCTCGATTAGCTTACAAAACATCAAAAAAAGCCACCAGCATGTTTAGTGCCTGGCAGCCCTTTTCCTCGTCTCATTTTTTAGCTGTCATTTCTGCAAATTCCGGCATAGCCGCCGGAATATTAATTATATTATCTGCTTCACACTAATTTCCTCCTTTTTCAGCACACAATCTCTTTCGGCAAAACATGGGTCATCGTATCAAGATCACTTCGGCTGATACCCTGTTCAGACATGGAAATCAAAAATCTTCTCATCGCTTCCACTGGATGTTCCCGATCAGACTGTCCGCGATCCGTCGTCATATAGCAGCGGGAAGCCCCCACTGTCCTGATATGGGCGGCCATCTCCGCCGCTGAGCATTCCTGTTCCCCAATATTGTACCAGCATTTTTCTATGTATACGCCCAGTTCTGCCAGTTCCTTCTGTACCTCGGCCGGAATCCTGGTCCGGCCAAACTCCGGGTGAGTCATAATCATACGGACACCGGCCTGAATTCCGGCCTTACAGAGAAGGATACTCTCCTCAGGACTTATATGACCAGTGGCCAACACAGCGCCGTACTCCTTCACTGCCGCCATGATTTCAATCACCTCCGGCTTCAGACGTCCATCCTCCGCCAGAATTCCAATTCCGGGCCGCCGGAAAAAATCTCCTGGCATATCACCGGAGGCCAGACAATTTTTTGCATCCCTGGTAGGCATAAATACGATTTTTGCCCCGCGCTTCAAGGCATTATATACGGCATAGGGATTCAGGCCTCCCACCGGCCAGTTCAGGGCAATTGCTCCATAGGCTTTTGCAGAACTCCCCGCATACAGATTTGCCAATTCTGCCCGGACAGCGGTGGATTCATAATGGCTTTTCAGCAGTATCCCCGCCATCCCCGCCTGTCCCGCTTCTCTAAGCAGCTGGAAATCATCCAGTAACCGGTGAAAGGGGGAAGGAGCCGAATGCATATGCAAATCATAGGCACCCCGAAGTAATTCATCTGCATCACCTTCCATAATATTTCCTTTCTATTTATTCAACGGTTTATGCCAGCATTTTGTAAGAAGCATAAGAATAAACATGAGCGGTGCACCCGCGGTTACCAAAATTCCCATCAGGCCGGTAAAGCCTACGCCACAGAAGATTGGATACATACCGACCTGAAATAAATCCCAGAAACTGCACGGAATCGACGCCACGCCGGCCCCCTCCAATGCTCCGCTCTGATTATCCGTATCGACCACCCTAAGCAGGGTAACGCCGGTAGCCATAACGCCGGAAAACTCACCAAAAAATATAATCCCACGTTCAAACCAGTTATCATGGAAGCTGCGCGGAGATATCACAAAAAGCATAAACAAATTGACCGCAATGCCTAACAGGGAGAAAATTAAAATCGCCGGCCAATTCTCCGCTATCACATCCTTACGAATGGTGCAGAAGCCAAAAAACACCAGAAAATCCGTTACTGTAGAACCGAGCCTGGTCATAACTGCCTTATCAACATAATGGCCGGCGCCACCTTTATTCAATATTCCCTGCAAGACGGCTCCATAGATAAGTGCAAGGCAGAGCGCCGGAATATCTATGCCGACGGCCTGCTTCACATAATACTCTGTAAGCCAGGCCAGTCCTGCAACGGCAAACATGATTACAACGTGGAAGCCAAGAGGATCGATAGATCCCGGATTCATAGTGGCTGTGCCGAGACTGGTGCGCTGCTCCTGCGGAATAAGGCCGGTCCGTTCACTGGCAGGTATGTCCCCCAGCTTTTTTGTAAACCTAAGCCAGCCTCTGCGATTTGCAATGTTGATATTGATCATTCCTCCCACAATTCCAACCACCATTCCGATGGTAGCAAAGGTACAGCCAATACCGACACCGTTGTCCAGGCCATAGGTTTCCAATACACCGCCTATAGCGCTCCCATAGCCGTAACCGCCATAGAAGCCGCCTGGCATACAAAGGCCAAAGGCCGGAAACAGATTTGGCATCAGAGTTCTTGACAGGATAAAGCTGACCAAAATAGCAAGGCCGAACTGCATAAAACTCCACATAAACATCGTCCATATTGTATCGCGGTATCCCCAGATCTTCTGCATCGCACCGGTCGTTTTTTTCTGATGCCCCGTCAACATAGTGGCAAAAAGCAGAATAATAAGAACGCTTGGATAGCTTCCCGCCTGGTCCGAAAAACCAATCACATTTAAAAATTCACCACTAAGCAGCAGACCAAATATTCCTGCAATCACAGAAGAAGGGATAAACAGGTTTTGAAGAAATTTAAGCTTTGCGCGCAGAACAGTGCCAATCGCCAAAAACAGAGATGCCCAGAAAAAGTCAATCATAAAAGCCGTCGCATTAAATGATTCAAAATAAGATAACATATACTTTCCCCCTCTAAGTAATTCGTTTCGTCACATTGGTTTCGCATAAAAGGGTATAATCCTGAGGTCTTCTGTTTTCAATAAGACTGTAATATTCCGCCTTGGCTTTGCGAATCTCCTCCAGAGAAACATCACACAGCAGGACTGCCTCCTGTGGAAAATCAACTTCCGCCTTGATCCGGCCGTCGATTCCCACTACCCTGGTTTCCCCGGAATCACACGTCCCTTCACATATGAGCCGAGCTGCTCTCCCTGAATTGTGATGGGACAGCCGACGAATACTACATTCCAGGTGTTCATTCTTTTGTTGTTGCCTTCCATAAGTCCCTCCCTTAATTAAAAAAACGTATCCCCAAATTTGTTCCTATACCCTGCCGCTTTCCCCTAAACAGCAGGATATATGAACGGTAACAGGCTATTGCCTGTTTTTACAAATACCTCTTTACTTCATATAAGAATCATAGAACTTTACCAGCGCCTTACTCATGCGGATGAATTCAGGATGATCGTCATACATAAAATCATTATGCCTTCCGTGGACTGGAAAGAGGACGGCGCCGGCACCGGCCGCTTTCAGCAGACACTCTCCTTCATACAGAGAGCCATAGCTGGTATCCTTATCGCCCGCTGCAATAAACAAGCCGCGCGGCGCCAGTTTCCCCACATATTCCTCCGCATCAATGCGTATATGATCATCCCACCAGGACCAGGGAAGCTTGGGCGGAAAATTCTCCAGGCCACCATAGTAACCGCTAATCTCTTCCGCAAGGCCGGGCGCCAGTTTTCTGATTGTGCCGTCTACATAGTCGGAGGCACCTCCCAGCCTGTCATCCTCCGGCTGGCTGAACAGGTACACGTTGGTCATAGCTCCCTGTCCCGTCATCACCCTCTGAATGCGATCTTTCTCCGCAAACTCCTCATGATGGGAAAAATACTCGAAAGACATCACATTGCGCAGAGCACGCTGACCGTTAGCAAAGCTGTTTCCAATTGCAACACATTTGATCTTCCAGTGATCCACTGCAAAGCGGATTCCGATGGGTCCTGAAAATCCCCAGCAAAACAGGGCGATATTATCAGGCTCAAATTCCGGCTGCAGCCGGGCAAAGATATACGCAGCCTCTATATCCTCATATTCGCTGTTGAAATTCGTCTTAGTGACATCACCGTCACTGGGTTTCCATCCCCGGAAATCAAATCCCAGACAGCCATAACCATGCTTTGTATACATGCGGGCCATCAGGGCCGGATAAACCGCATTGAATCCTGTCACGCCGGAAATAGGTATTATACACGGCAGTTTTGTCCCTTCTTCATAGTCATCCGGTAAATATACGGTCCCAAACAGTTTTGTACCACGGGAATAAAATTCTACTGGTCTGGTCTTCATTACTCTCCTTCTCCTCTTTTTATTGTACAATGAGCTTTTCCTGCACCATACACCATAGTTCAGGAAACAATCAGTTTCTGGCTTCAGTACCCGTCCCTTTACTTCATATAGGAATCGTAGAACGCTACCAGCGCCTTCCCCATGCGGATGAATTCAGGGTGGTTGTCATACATGAAATCATTGTGCGCACCATCCACGGTAAACAGGACCGCACCAGCACCAGCCGCCTTATAAAGCATCCGGCTTTCATACATGGAACCATATCCCACATCTTTGTCCGCAGTCAGAATAAAGAGGCCACGGGGCTCCAGTTTACCCACATATTCTTCCGCGTCGATTCGCATATGATCATCCCACCAGGTCCAGGGCATCTTAGGTGGGAAATTTTCAAGTCCGCCGTACCATTCGGCAATCTTATCCGGTAAATCCGGAGCAAGATTTCGGACGGTTCCGTCAATATAGCTGGACTTACCTCCATTGTGGTCATCAATAGGCTGGTTGAAATGATATGGATCCAGGACATCACCCTTGCCGGTTAAAACTCGCTTAATGCGATCCTCTTCCGCCCACTTTTCGCGCAGTAAAAAATCTTCAAAAGAAAGCGTATTGCGGAACGCCCTCTCACCATTGGCAAAGCTGTTGCCAATAGCGACACATTTGATTTTCCAATGATCAACTGCAAACCGGATACCGATCGGCCCAGAGAATCCCCAGCAGAACAAGGCAATATTTTCAGCATCAAATTCCGGCTGCTGCTGAGCAAAAATATAGGCAGCTTCAATGTCTTCGTACTCGCTGTTAAAATTCGTCATGCCTACCTCACCCTCACTTGGTTTCCAGCCACGGTAATCAAATCCCAGACAGCCGTAGCCGTACTGTGTAAACAGCCGGGCCATCAGTGCCGGATAGACTGCATTTAGCCCGGTAATGCCGGATGTGGGAATGATGCAGGGCAGTTTTGTTCCCTCCTGATAGGTGTCCGGCAGGTACACTGAACCGGCAATTTTCATACCGCGGGAATAGAATTCCACTTTTCCTGTTTTCATAACAGTCCCTTCCTTTCTAGTAAAACGGAATTTTTATAATTATTTTTATACCACTTTTCTTTCATTTTGTCAATATAATTATACCGTTTTTATTCCATTTTAATAATTTCCATATCAAAACGGTTACTTTTTGGTTAAATTGTGTGATATAACATTATTTTTTCCGATTGATTAGTTTCTTAAAATAGTATATAATATTCCTATGAATTAAAGAAAGGATGGTAAACCGCCTTGGAAGATCTGTTGACACGAATTAAATCAGCCAGTTTCATTTTACCCAAACGCCAGCGTCAGATTTGCAATTATATTCTGGAACATCCACTGGAGGCCAGCGGGCTGACCATCGCCGAAGCCGCAGAGAAAACAAACGTCGGCACCACGACGATCATACGCTTTGTCAATTCCCTTGGCTACAATAGCTATAATGAATATAAAAAGGACCTTCAGCGCTCTATCCTGTCCAGTGCCAAGGACACCTATATGGCACTGGATGAATTAAGACAGCGTAATTATCAAATGAGTACGAACGGACAGTGGAAGCGTTATTCCGACTGGTTTCATGACTGCCAGGATTTTATCATGGGGCTTGATACTCCTGTTTTTTATACCCAGCTGGATGCTGTCTGCGACGAAATTCTCAACGCCGATCATGTTTATCTGTTCGGTTCCCGCTCCACCCACAGCGCCGCTTACTTTTTAGGAGTCTCCCTCTCATCCGAAATGGACAATATTACAATCCTGAGCAGCTATGAATCTTACATTTACGACTATTTGTCACGGATGACTCCCAAAGATCTAGTTCTGATCTTTGGTTCCAGGCCCTATGCGATCAATACCTCGAATGTAATCCACCTGTGCAGACGGCTTGGTATCCCTGCAATCCTAATTACCACCGATTCATTAGATGATGTGGATATCGACTGCTTCCGTGCCGTAATTGCATGTGATCTAACTGAATACGGGCTGATTATGACTCCCAATATATTAGTTGCGGATATGCTGCTGCTCGAAATCGGTAGAAGGCTGGGAAAACAGAAAAGCCAACGTGACGCCCGGCTAAACCGGATCCTGTCGGAAAATAAGCTTCAAATCTGGGAAAACAAAAAAGAAGATTTCCATGACATGGATAAAACCACAAACTAAAACAAGTTGGAAAATATAGAAATACTCCCTTTCAGGCAGATGAGTCTTATTTTTGCTCATCTGCCTGAAAGGGAGTATTTCTATTATTTGTACGGAAGCAGTCCGGATGATAATGCGCCTCCATCTGAAACGTGCCGGAACCTGTAAATACATATTTGAAGTTTGTTTTTTTCATAGCAATGTGGTATACTTTACAACAAATGCAGCCGTCGAAAGGAAATCCTTATGAACCGCCGTGAATCCATCGCAAAATTTCAAAATTCTATCTGGGCCCAGGCAGTGAGACAGGGCCTTACTATCGCGATCCCCGTTCTCATTTTAGGTTCATTTGCCCTGCTGTTCAGGAACTTCCCCAGTGACAGCTATCAGACTTTCCTCATTTCCTGGATGGATGGAATGCTTTCCACGCTTCTGGATACCATATATAATATCAGTCTGAATTCCCTTGCCCTGGTTCTCTCCATTACAATCAGCCTTTCTTATGGAATGCTGTCGGAACCCGACCGTTTTCTTATCTATCCCCTTGTTTCCGTCTGCTCTTTTCTCGCCTTTTGCGGTGGAATCAGCGGCCAGAACGATTACATATTCAACGCCGAATGGGTCTTTACAGCCATGTGCATCACGCTGCTGTCCTGCTCCCTTTTCCGGCGCATTTTGTTATTCTGCAGCCGTTTTGAAAAGCTCCATACCATCGGAGCGGAATATCTGTTCAATCTCTCTATCCAGAGCCTTTTACCTGTGTCGGCCGTTATTTCTGTCTTTACCCTATCCGGATATCTTCTGCGTATGGCCTGGGGCAGTAATAACATCACCAATTTCGGCTCCTTCCTGTTCCTGAGAATGTTTGGAGGCCTGAGCGGCAATATAATCGGTATCCTGCTTTATGTTGTAATCACACACCTGCTCTGGTTCATGGGAATTCACGGCACGAACACACTGGATGCCGTTTCCAAGAGGCTGTTTGAACAGAATGTGGAAATCAACAGCGCCCTGATTTTAGCCGGTAAAATCCCCACTGAAATCTATTCAAAGACATTTTTAGATACCTTCGTCTTTTTAGGCGGATGCGGAACTGCCCTTAGTTTTGTACTGGCTCTCTGCCTTGCTTCGAAGAAGAGCCACAACCGGAAGATGTCTCTTGTAGCGTTTCCCTCCGCGTTATTTAATATCAGCGAGATTGCCGTATTCGGCTTTCCGATTATTTTTAACTTTACAATGCTCATCCCCTTTGTCCTGACCCCGGTTGTCCTGACACTTATAAGCGCCCTGGCCACCGGCATCGGCCTGGTTCCCGTCGTGACCCATTCTGTGGAATGGACCGTCCCGGTGCTTTTAAGCGGCTATAAGGCCACCGGATCCGTGGCCGGCAGTATTTTACAGCTTGTAAATATTATGATCGGCACCCTGATCTATATCCCGTTTATCAAACGGAGTGAACAAAATGAAACTGAAAAATTCAAACAGGCCATACACCAAATGGAACAGGATATGGCCACAGGTGAGAAGACGGGTATGATTCCCCGTTATCTCCATCACAGCTACACCTGCTACCATTATGCAAAAACCCTGTCCATGGATCTGCAGAATGCAATCAAGCGGGGGCAGATAGAGCTATTCTATCAGGCCCAGATTTCCGACCGGGAAAAGCTTCATGGCATGGAGGCCCTTCTCCGCTGGAATCACCCTGTAGCGGGATATATCTCCCCTCCGCTGATTATCAGTCTGGCCTATGAAAGCGGAACTTTAAATGAACTGACCTGGTACCTCCTGAACAAAGCGTGTACGGATGCCAGAAATTTGGAAAAGAAAATAAAAGATGATGTCTTTCTTTCCTTTAATATCTCGCCAAAGCAGATCCATGGCAATGACTTTTTTCATGATGTGCTTCTTACGATACAGAGTTATAACCTGACGAACATCCATTTCGTATTAGAGATCACCGAACGGGCGGCGCTGGAAATATCGGACTATCTCAGAAAACAGATAGAACCTCTTCAAAACAACGGAATCGGCTTCAGCCTGGATGACTTCGGGATGGGACACAATTCCATCCTCCAGCTTCAGTCGGATATCTTCAACGAAGTCAAACTGGACGGACAGCTTGTATCGCAGCTCCTGTCCAATGAACGCTCCCAGGAGATCATATCCGGCCTGATTCAGATGTCCAAAAAACTGGGCTGCCGCGTCGTTGCAGAATATGTGGAAACAAAAGAACACCGGGATGTACTGCTGAAGCTGGGCTGCACCATCTTCCAGGGCTATTACTACAGCCGCCCCCTGGCGCTTCCTGAATTCACAGAGGCCTTCTGTGCAGCAGAGGAAGAATGACTTCCGTGTGAATAATAACCCTAAATTGATTTATATGACATTTTTTTATCATTCTTTTGTTTTTTCCCAAATTTGTGGTATACTATGAGCACTTAGTGAGGTTTTTCACGAGCTTAGTGCGAGTCACGTACACCACCTCACTACCATTAAACAAGATAAACTAAGGAGAAGACTATGTACCAAAGGAACCTGACATTACTGACAGACCTGTACGAGTTAACGATGATGCAGGGATATTTCAAGGAAAAGGATGCCAATGAAACCGTCATCTTTGACGCTTTTTACAGAAGCAATCCGGACGGCAACGCATTTTCCATCTGTGCCGGACTGGAACAGGTAATTGAATACGTAAAAAATCTTCATTTTGAGCCGGAAGATGTGGACTATTTGAGGAGCGTGGGACTTTTTGACGAAGATTTCCTCGACTACCTGCTCCACTTCAAATTCTCCGGCGATATCTATGCAATCCCGGAAGGTACGGTCATATTTCCGCGTGAACCCATCGTAAAGGTGATCGCCCCCATCATGGAGGCCCAGCTGGTGGAGACTGCGATTTTAAATATCATCAATCATCAAAGCCTGATTGCCACCAAAACATCGCGCATCGTCTACGCCGCCCGCGGGGACGGAATTATGGAATTCGGCCTTCGCCGCGCCCAGGGTCCGGATGCCGGAACATACGGAGCAAGGGCAGCGATGATTGCAGGATGCATCGGCACCTCCAACGTACTGGCCGGCCAGCTTTTCGACGTGCCGATCAAGGGCACTCATGCACATAGCTGGATTATGAGCTTCCCGGATGAGCTGACCGCATTCCGCACCTATGCGAAACTTTATCCGTCCGCCTGTATTCTCCTTGTTGATACTTATGATACATTGAACTCCGGTGTCCCCAACGCGATAAAGGTATTTAAGGAAATGCGCGAAGCTGGAATTCCGCTGACCTTCTACGGAATCCGCTTAGACAGCGGCGATCTTGCCTACCTGTCAAAAAAGGCGAAAAAGATGCTGGATGAGGCCGGTTTCCCGGATGCCACCATCTCCGCCTCAAACGATCTGGACGAATACCTGATCGACAGCTTAAAGATTCAGGGAGCAACCATTAACTCCTGGGGTGTCGGAACCAATCTGATCACCTCCAAGGACTGTCCTTCGTTCGGCGGCGTATATAAGCTGGCCGCCATCAAGGATAAGAAAACCGGAAAATTCATCCCGAAGATCAAACTGTCTGAAAATACGGAGAAGGTTACAAACCCCGGAAATAAGACAATCCGCAGAGTTTATGATAAGGAAAGCGGAAAAATCATTGCCGACCTGATCTGCCTGGTTGATGAATCCTACGACAAAAATAATTCGCTGCTGCTCTTCGATCCGGTGGAAACCTGGAAAAAGACCCATCTGGCCCCCGGTTCCTATACGCTCCGTGAACTGCTCGTCCCTGTATTTAAGAACGGCGAGTGCATTTACCAGTCTCCGAAGGTTATGGATATCCGCACCTACTGCAAACAGGAACAGGAAACGCTCTGGGACGAGTCCCGGCGTCTTGTAAACCCTCATGAAATTCATGTGGATTTATCCAACGAACTGTGGCATATGAAGAACCAGCTCCTGGACAGTTATCACTATAACAATTAGAATATTTCATTACAACGAAAAGCATGCTTCGTGAACTTTTCATTGCAACTCAATATAGCAGACAGAAATCCGCTTCTGAACTATAATAGTCAGAAGCGGATTTCTGTCTGCCTGTTTATGCCGTTTCTGCTCCTCTAGCCTGAATCGCTGAATTTTACACTGAATCCTTCCTCAAAAGGCAGGTATAACCCTCTCCCGCCCGAAGATGGCTGCGCAGTCTATCCCCATAATCATCCGACAGATGAAGCCGGCCGAATGAGCCGGAACCTGTTTCATAATTTTCTGATTTGACGGTAAATGTGCCGTCCGTGATACCGGAACGCAGTGTATAGCGCCATACGGAGATTGCCGCCAGAACTGCCGCTATCGGAGGGGACAGAAATACACACAAGAACAGTAACATACCCCTCCTCCCCCACAGTCAGGTTGTGGCCCGGGACTGAAGGCGCGAAGGTACCATCCTGAACCGCGGCCTGCGGAGGCTGATTTGTTCTATTCTTTCAAGTGGAGGAGGTATTGACGCGTCCACTACGTTTCTTTGGATACCTGAGAAGCGCCGTCCGCCGTCTTTCAGAGGCGTCCTTACATCCCAATTATTTTCCCAACTCTTTAAGAATCATCGGAATCACTTCCTCCAGATTCCCCACAATACCGTAATCGGCGCTCTGGAAGATCGGTGCATCCGGGTCATTGTTGATTGCCACGATAATTCCGGCATCCGTAATTCCCTTCAGATGCTGTTCCGCTCCGGATATGCCGCAGGCGATGTAGAGTTTGCCCTTAAATTTCTGTCCGGACATTCCGACGAAACGGTCCATGCCGACAAATTTATGCATCTCTGCCACGGGCCTTGAGGAGCCGATTGCTGCGCCCGTTTTCTCGGCCAGGGCTTTTATTAACTCCATGTTCTCAATGGAACCTATTCCCTGTCCTGCGCTTACGACGCGCTCTGCAGCGGCAATTGGAGTCGCCGGATCCACGCGGAGTGAAAAGTCGATGCCTTCCTTCTTCAAATCGGAAACCAGAGATTCCACTCTGTCTTTCATGGAGCCGAAACGCAGCACCATTCCTTTTCTGGATGCCGGTTTTGCCGCCTCATTCTTTCCCGGTGCAGCCTCTTTTTTCTTCATCCTTCCAAGGATGGAGGCGGCGATGACAACTCTCTGAATCTCATTTGTTCCCTCATAAATGGTGCAGATTTTCGCATCGCGGTAAGCGCGCTCTACTGCCATGCCCTTCATGTAACCGCTTCCGCCAAATACCTGGAGCGCCTCGTTAACTATCTCCACACAGGAGTCGGATGCGTACTGCTTTGCCATAGCCGCTTCCATACCGAACGGTTCATGTTTTTCTTTCAGCTCCGCCGCACTGTAAACCAGAAGACGGGAGGCACGCAGCTTTGTAGCCATATCGGCGATTTTAAAGGATACTCCCTGCTGTTTGCCAATCGGTTCACCAAACTGGATTCTCTCTTTTGCATATTCAAGGGCATTTTCATAAGCTCCCTGGGCAATTCCAAGAGCCTGGGCGGCGATTCCGATTCGTCCTCCGTCCAGAGTGCTCATGGCAATCTTAAAGCCCTCTCCTTCTTTGCCAAGGAGATTTTCCCTGGGCACCTTCACATTTTTGAAAACCAGCTCTGCCGTAGCGGATGAACGGATTCCCATCTTGTCATAGTGAGTTCCAAACGAAAAACCTTCCCAGCCTTTTTCTACGATAAAAGCGCTGATTCCCCTTGTTCCAATGCCCGGTGTGGTAACGGCAAAAACAACATAGGTGTCGGCTTTGTCCGCATTTGTAATAAAGATTTTACTGCCGTTTAAGATGTAATAATCACCTTCCAGAACCGCCGTTGTCTCGGTTCCGCCTGCATCACTTCCCGCGTTCGGCTCCGTCAGTCCGAATGCTCCCAGCTTCTCCCCCTTTGCCAGGGGAACAAGATATTTCTGCTTCTGGGCCTCGGTGCCGTATGCATAAATCGGGTAGCTTCCCAGGGAAACATGAGCCGAAAGAATCACGCCGGTTCCTCCGTCCACTCTGGATAATTCCTCCACCGCAATGGCATAGCTGAGTGCGTCCAGACCTGCACCACCGTACTCCTTCGGATAAGGGATTCCCATCAGTCCCATCTCCCCAAACTTGCGGATCGCCTCCGTTGGAAATTCATTATTCTGATCCAGTAAAAAGGTATATGGCTTTACTTCGGCCTCTGCAAACGCCCTGACTCTCATTCTCAATTCTTCGTGCTGCTCACTTGTTTTAAATGACATATCTCAGTTCCTCCTTCATCTCTTCTCATTGTAAAATCTGACCGCGTATTAGATAATAGTAATTATTATCATTATCATATTCTAATAGTATACCTGTTTCCAGTTTTTGTCAAACTTTATTTTTAGGTAAGAAAAATTTCGGCGTGCAGACTCTCGTGACGGGCGAAACCGCATAGAGGCATATTGGAACTTCGCTCGGGTATGCATCCTGCCCGGAGGTCGTTTCTATCATGGGTGTTTCCTATGATAAAAAAGAGCGGTCTGATTCAACCACCCATTCTAGTCTTTTAAATGCGGATTTAGTTGAGATGCGAGGACGCCTCTGTAAGATGGCGGACGGGGGAGTGGGAGGGGGTATATGAGTCTTCAGTCCCGGTTTGTAGGGTGTGGTGAGGGGGAATCCGGGAGAAAAAGATTCCGCAGGGAACCTGGGAGTTCATCGGTACTTACCGAGGTTTTTCACGAGGTTAGTTCCGTTATGTACTCCAAAGAGCGCAAGCGTTTCCCGAAGGAACTTTTTCTGCCCGGATTCCCCACTCGCGACAACCTTCATCCCGGGACTGAAGACTCATAACCTCATAGCATATTTGATTTGTTCTTAAAATTTCTTTTTTCACATTTGCATTACTTTTTAAAACCACCTATAATAATGAAAGAGTCACTGTTTATCCAGAATAAAATATCATGCTGCAGTCTGGCTTCCGCGTCGGACTGCGGCTATCTGAAAGGAGATGCCTATGTATTTTGCAAACAAAGGAACCGAAAATACCGGAGCATGTGTAAAAGCTGCCGTCGAAACAGCCAGAGCCAGAAATATCGGGCATATTGTAGTGGCAAGCAGCCACGGCGACACGGCCAAACTTTTGAAAGGCGAAAAAGATTTGAATGTAGTCTGTGTCGCTTACGCCTATGGTTTCAGCGAACCAGGTAAAAATGTAATGACTGAGGAGACCGTCAGTGAACTCAATGCAGAGGGAATCCGGGTTCTATCGACTACCCATGTACTGAGCGGCGCCGAGAGGGGCATCAGCAGGAAATACGGAGGAATCCATCCCGTGGAAATCATCGCCGATACCCTGAGAATGTTTGGCCAGGGAACAAAGGTATGCGTGGAGGCGGCCATTATGGCACTCGATGCGGGACTGATCCCTTATGGTGAAGATATTATCGCCATCGGCGGTTCAACGCGCGGCGCCGATACCGCCGTGATCATGAGACCTGCGCACGCAAACAATGTTCTCGACACCAAAATCAACGAAATTATCTGCAAACCGTACAATATTTAATTTCAGCGGGTATAAAAAACCACATCACCCGCATCTTCCATGCCCGTGATGTGGTTTTATTGAGTGGCAATGAAACGTTCGCTAAGCGTGCTTTTCGTTGTTAATATGCTATATCATTTCTGACGGCTGTGTCCTGTAGGTGGCCAGGCTCACCGTGACCAGGACAAGGCCGCACACCAGTGAACCGGGAACCGCAGAACCGAGTCCCCACGGCTTTCCCATCAAATCCCAGCCGATACTTACCACAAAACCGGATACAATACTGGAGATAATTCCGGCGTTCGTAGCCTTCCTCCAATAGAGGGCGGCCAGGGCCGGCAGTCCTACCGATGCCGCATAGAAGGTCCATGCAAACATCAGGGCATTGTAGGCGTTTTTGATATAGAGGGCAATAATCAGCGCCCCTATCGCCAGAACTGCCGATAAGATACGTGAAATAAAGACTTCCCTTTTATCCGACATCTTTGGATTCAGCGTTTTCCCCAGATCCTGAACAAATGTCTGTGTGGAAATCAATAAATAGCTGTCGGCCGAACTCATCATAACCGAAAGAAGACCCGCCAGGCATAGCCCCGTAATACCCACTGGCAGAATATGGATTACCAGCGCAGGAACAACGGCCTCGGCCGTACCGTACATCTCTTTGATATTCGGCAGAATCTGTCTTCCCATCAGACCCAATGAAAGAATGATAAAGATGGTACATCCGTAAATTGCGGTTCCCCAGAACATACCGGCCTTTGCCGTCTTCCTGTCCTTAGCCGCAAACGCTCTCTGCCACATCTCGGCGCCGGCCATTGTAAAGACAAGATAGGTCACGATATCGCCGATTACCTTGCCGTCCACGGAAGGAATCAGCATCTCCTTCTGGACATTGCTCCAGAAAGTGCTGAATCCCCCGATATAGCGGATCCCCGAGAGCGGGAGCAGGATATAGACAAAGATGATCAGCATGAAAAACTGCACCACATCCGTATACACGACGCCAAAAAGCCCGGAAGCCGCCGTGTAAAATATAAAAATAAAGGTCGCCAGGCAGGCCCCCATCTCATATGTAATTCCCACTTTTCCTCCGACCATCCTGAAAATCACTGCCGTCGCCGTTATCTGGGAGGCCACGGTCCCCATCATCGTATAGCCGATTAAAAGCGCAATCAGGCATTTGGCTGTTTTACTGAACCGCTTTTCAAACAGTTCGGGGATGGATGAGATATTGTGTTTTACTCCCACCTCCTGAATTCTGCCGCTGATTCCTGAAAACACCAGCATGCCTATCAGGTAGGGAAGCGCCGTCACAATGGCGATGGAACCGTAATCGTATCCGAGCCCCGCCCTGCCCATCATGGCACTTCCACCGATAATTGTTGCACAAACCGTTCCCGCCAGAACCAAAGGACCAAGGCTCCGGCCTGCCACATAGTAATCACCCGCATTCTGAATCCGCTTGACAAAATAAACTCCAATCCCAAGCATCCCCAAAAGATACAGCGCCACTATCACCAGATCCAGTGTCGTAATGTTGCTCAAATCCTGCATAAGCAACCCTCCTTTATGTTATTTTTAAAGAGACAGCGCCCGCCTGTCCGAAGAACTAAGGCCAGTTTGAGCGTTTCTTTAATTCTCTTTCCCTTACGGAATTCTCATGGAAAGGACTTCCATGGGTAACAGATTCAATAACTGTAATAGATATGATAAGATTCGTATTCAAGCCTAATTTTCAGGCAATTAAAACATCCTTGTAAGATTATAACATTTTTCAGATATTACCGTCAAGATTCTAATTAATTTTATTTATTCCGGTAATCAGTAAACGGGAATAAGTGCCGCAGTTCACACCGTGTACGATGACAAATCGCTCATTTTCCGCCGTTTCATCACTTATTTAAACCATTTCTGCTGCATTCATCTGCAGTTGTAGCTCCTCGTTACGGCACATATGTCAGCGTCACGGTACCATCTAAATTTGATACATGAAACAGGGCATGTTCAGCAAACGATACTTTTGAAGGAAAATCGATGCGATACCCTAAATGATCACCATATCCCAGTACACTGGCCACCACCTTTTTATCCTTCACGAAAAGCAAATGAACCATGCCTTCGTTGATATTGTTTTCTTTCACGCTTATACTGTGAAACCCAATTGCCTTTTCTATCTCCGCCTTGTCCGCATACGGGGAAAATGTATACACGGCATCCCAATCAAAAGGGATAATCTCATTTATTTCTACGGTTTCCTGGTGGGCGGCAGAAATAACGGCTTTTTTCAACCGGTGATTGTTATATGCCACGATCGGATTGCCGATTAAAATCCATTCAAGTGAAACCGCCGCAATCACCGCTATTATCAATGTTATTGTTTTTTTCTTATTCATCAATGCACCTCGCAAATTTTCCTTTATTTTAACGGACTATCATCATTATTTCAACAGGAATGTGTCCGGTTTGCAGAACTCCCGCGCCGCGCGGTTGCTTCAGCAACTATTTACCTCTGCGCGGTATGTGAATCCTCACGGAACGTTTTTTGATTCATAAGACTTTCCTATGAATTAAAAAAAGACTCCCCTCCTCCCACCATCACAGTGTTCAGAAAAGAGTCTTTTACACATCCGTAACAGAACATATAAATCCGCCGCATACCATCACCGGCAGGATTCTTGCTCACTTTGCGCCAAATAATTCTTTGGACTGCTTTAATTTTAAGCCATTCTTTGGGATATTCTTTATTCGTCCCAGTTGTGGTATGTTGCCTGGACGTCGTCGTCCTCATCCAGGAGATCCAGAATCCGGTTCATCTTCTTGATGGCATCGTCGTCCGTCAGCTCCACCCATGTCTGAGGAATCATGGTCACATCGGCCTCCAGCATCGGAATTCCCTCTTTTTCAAGAGCCTCGCGGACTTTGGAGAAATCCTCCGGAGCCGTAATGATCTCAAAGCTGTCTTCCTCTTCTGCGAAATCTTCTGCGCCCGCATCGAGGGAAAGCATCATCAGTTCGTCCGCATCCATCTCGCACTCTTCTTTATCGATCACGATCTGGCCTTTTTTATCGAACATAAAGGAAACGCTGCCCGGTGTTCCAACGTTGCCGCCGCCCTTTGTAAATGCGCTTCTCACATTGGCCGCCGTACGGTTCTTGTTGTCGGTCAGTGTATCTACGATGATAGCAACGCCGTTCGGGCCGTATCCTTCGTATGTAAGGTTTTCATAGTTTACGGAGCTGGCATCTCCGGCTGCTTTTTTAATGCCTCTGTCAATCGTATCGTTCGGCATGTTGTTCGCCTTTGCTTTAGCAATTACGTCGCGAAGACGGCTGTTATTAGCCGGATCGGCCCCGCCCTCTTTTACCGCTACGGCGATTTCACGACCGATTACAGTGAAAACTTTTCCTTTGGCTGCGTCGTTTCTTTCCTTTTTGTGCTTGATATTGGCGAACTTTGAATGTCCTGACATAAATAACACTCCTCTTTCTATTTTTAAATAATTTCCAGGGGCGCCTCTTCCGTGTCCCTGAATTAAATGTTACATGGTATTTGTGCTCACAATCTTTACTATTCTAACACTAATGAATTCGGATAGCAAGTATTTTTCCTCTCTCTTTAGCTCTCTTTTCCTGACTCTGTAACAGTTCAGGCACAAATAGGGATTTAATTGAGGAATGAGAACGCCGCCGGGACGGTCGGGGGGCGGGATGGTGAGGGGGCGGTTGTGAGTCTTCAGTCCCGGGTTGCAGGTTGTCGCGGGTGGGGAATCCGGGCAGAAAAAGTTCCTCCGGGAAACGCTTGCGCTCTTCGAAGTGCATAGCAGTACTAAGGCGCCAAAATACGCCGCCTAAGTACTGATGGACTTCCAGGTTCCCTCCGGAATCTTTTTCTCCCGGATTCCCCACGGGAAGGTTATGGCCCGGGACTGAAGACGCGAAGGTTGTCGCCATCCCGTACCCCGGCCTGCGGCCGCTGAATTGTTCTTATTCCTTCAAAGGGGGGAGGAGGATCGTCGCAACCACTATGTTCCTTCAAATGCCTTAAAATATCTGCTATCCGGTCTCTGACTGGTTTGTTTTGAGCCTTTTTAGCTTGGAGTATTGCGTCAGAACATTCGACTTTTGTTTTAGAAATTCATCTGTTATCAAATTCATCGTGAGATACCGTCAGACCGTTAAAGTATCGCAGCTTCGTAGTGGCCGCGACAGACCCCTCCCCATTTAAGGTTAGAGACAATCAGCGTCCGGAGCGGACCATGTCCGGTGCCGCGAAAACCTCCGCCTGAGTCTTTTATCCCCGGCGATAACCTGCCGGGGGAAGGAGGCGGAATCAATTGTGCAGGGGATATGGGAGTCCGCCGGTGCCTGGCGAGGTCTTTCCGAGCCTGGCACCGCTGCGCACTCCAAAAAGCGCGAGCGGTCCCCGTAACAATTCATTCCGGCCGGATTCCCCCCTCACGACAACCTCCAACAGGGGACAAAAGACTCAGTCAGCCCCCTCACCACACCGGACATAGTCCGTTCCGGACGCGTCCTCCTCACCTCAGTTAAATCCCCATTTTAACGTTCCCCGCCATTCTTACATATTATGGTAGTATATCCTTTTTCTCAGGAGACATAAATTATGCCTGATTCTATTGTAATCCTTACTCCGCTCCACATTCTCTATCTGGTCGGAGTATTTTCTGTTCTGGCCGTGATGGTGATGCGGCGCGATACGCCGCTCATCTGCGTGCTGTTTCTCTTTCTGCTGGGCGCTCTGGGGCTGCATTCCTTTATCGGCGGTATCCAGACCGTGTTTAACGCAATTTTATACGCCGCCAAAGAGTTCATGGAAGTAATCGGCACCATTGCCCTGGTTACCGCGCTTTCAAAGTGCATGGGGGAATTGGGAAGTGACCGGCTCTTAATGGAACCGATGTCAAAGGTGATGAAAACACCGTCCCGCACCTGGTGGCTCTTAGGTATCACAATGTTTGTATTTTCCCTGTTTCTGTGGCCCTCTCCTTCCGTTGCGCTGGTCGGAGCCATCATGATTCCGTTTGCGGTCCGCGCCGGCCTCTCACCGCTCGCCGCCGCCATGGCCATGAACCTGTTCGGCCATGGATTTGCCTTGAGCTATGACGTTGTAATCCAGGGCGCTCCCGCCATATCAGGTGCGGCAGCCGGTATCTCCGCCGCCGACATTCTCTCCGAGGCCTGGCCTGTCTTCTGGGTCATGGGCGGCGTCACCGTCCTGTCCGCATTTTTACTGAACCGCAAATCCATGGGAATCACCGTCTGCTCTTCCGACAGGCGCTTCCATGTTCCGTATTTCAAGCAGGAGGCGGACGAGAAGGAAACACCGGTAATCCCGAATCCAAAGGCAGCCAAAATCCTGGCTGCAGCCGTTGTTTTAGCCTTCCTGGCCGACATTGTCTGCATGCTTGTATTTAATCTGAACGGCGGGGACGCCACCAGCGTCGTATCCGGCACGGCCGTACTGCTCATGTGTCTGGGAGCCGTAATCGGCTTTGGAAAACATTCACCGGAAAAAGTAACCGGATATCTGACCGACGGGTTTCTGTTCGCCATCCGCATCTTCGCCCCTGTCATCGTCATCGGCGCCTTCTTTTTCCTTGGCGGCGGCGGAATCACCACCATCCTGGGAGACGGATTCGGCAGTGGAATCCTGAATGACTGGGCGCTCTGGCTTGCCTCCCATACGCCCCTCAATCCCTATATTGCCGCATTCTTCCAGCTTCTGATCGGCGGTCTGACGGGCCTTGACGGTTCCGGCTTTTCCGGTCTTCCGCTGACAGGCGCCCTGGCTCACACCTTCGGGACCGCAACTTCTGCCTCCGTACCGGTTCTGGCCGCCCTGGGACAGATAGGAGCCATCTTTGTAGGAGGAGGCACCATCGTTCCCTGGGGATTGATTCCGGTTGCCGCCATCTGTAATGTAAACCCCATCGAGCTGGCCCGAAAGAACCTCATTCCGGTTCTGATCGGCTTTACGGCCGCCTTTGCAGCCGCCTGCCTGATGTTGGTATAAATTTTGTTACTGTTCACTCCGTTCCCAGTAATCACGCTACGCGATGCACAGAAACGGCAAATTTAAGGAGGAATCTTTATGTGCGGAATTGCCGGGTTTTTCAACCCGAACAAAGATTTTACACAGGAAAAAGAGAACAACATGAATATCCTGGACGCGATGAATCAGGCCCAGAAGCGCAGGGGACCGGACGATGAGGGCTGTTTCCTGAATGAACATTTCGGCCTGGCCCAGGTACGCCTGTCCATCGTCGATCTGGTCACCGGACATCAGCCGATGATAGGAAAGGACGGTTCAAGAGGCTTTGGCATCGTCTATAACGGAGAGCTCTACAACACAAAAGAGCTGAGGGAGGAACTTCGCCTGGAAGGCCATTCCTTCGACACCTCCGGCGACACGGAGGTACTGTTAAAGGCCTACCAGACCTGGGGAAGTGATTTTATCACCAGGGTAAACGGAATTTTTGCCCTGGCTATCATGGATACGTCTAAAAACCGGCTTCTGCTCTACCGCGACCGCTCCGGGATTAAACCTCTTTTTTACACGATCCGTAAAGATACCGATACAGTTGTCTTCGGTTCAGAACTAAAAGCCCTTCTGGCCTTCCCGGGAATCCGTCCGGAAGTAGACAAAAAGGGCCTGAATGAAATTTTCAGCATCGGTCCGGCCAGAACCAGCGGATGCGGTGTCTATAAAAATATCCATGAAGTGCTGCCCGGCCATTTCCTCTGCTGCACCCGCTCCGGCAACCGCCAGGAGGCCTACTGGAAACTGGAAAGCCATGTCCATACCGACTCATTTGAAGATACGGTGGAAAAAACCGGCTTTCTTCTCCGGGACGCTATCAAGCGCCAGATGGTATCGGATGTCCCCATCTGTACCTTTTTATCGGGCGGCGTCGACTCCTCCCTCGTCTCCGCCGTCTGTGCGGAGGAATTAAAAAAGCAGAACAAACGGCTTCACACCTATTCCTTTGACTTTACCGGAAACGCGGAAAACTTTAAGGCCAGCTCATTCCAGCCCTCCCAGGATCGCCCTTATGTCGATAAAATGGTGGATTTTCTGGGTTCCGAGCATACGTACCTGGAATGTTCCACAAAGGATCAGGCAGACCTTTTGTTTGATTCGGTAAAAGCCCACGATCTTCCCGCCATGGCCGATGTGGACTCTTCCCTGCTCTATTTCTGCTCCCTCGTTGCCAAACAGCACAAGGTAACGCTGACCGGGGAGTGTGCAGACGAAATCTTCGGCGGTTATCCCTGGTTCCATAAAAAAGAATGTTTCCTGGCCGATACCTTCCCCTGGACGATGGATCTGGAGGCCAGAAAAGTACTCCTGTCCGACGACTTCCTGGATTACCTCAAAATGGACGACTATGTCAAACAAACCTATGACACTTCCATTGCAGAGGTGCCGAAGCTGGACGGTGAAAATGCGGAGGAGGCGAGGCGCCGGGAAATCTCCTATCTGAACCTGCGCTGGTTCATGCAGACTCTTTTAAACAGAATGGACCGCACCAGTATGTACAGCGGCCTGGAAGCCCGCGTTCCCTTCGCCGATCACCGCATTATCGAATATCTCTTCAACGTACCGTGGGAGATGAAGGCCCGCGGAGGCGTTGCAAAGGCGCTGCTGCGCGAAGCCGGGCGCGGCCTTCTGCCGGATGAAATCCTGTTCCGCCGCAAATCTCCATACCCTAAAACTTACGACCGGAACTACGAGGCCCTGCTGGCCGGACGGGTCCGTGATATTCTCGGCGACTCTTCCTCACCGGTACTCCCCTTCCTGGATAAAAAGAAGGTGGAGCATTTCCTTGAAAGTCCGTCCGACTATGGAAAACCCTGGTACGGCCAGTTGATGGCCGCCCCGCAGCTGATGGCCTATCTGATCCAGGTGGATTTCTGGATGAGAGAATATCGAATAAGCATCGCAGATTAGGTTACAGAACAGCAGATCAAATCATTTCCTGTTAAAACTGAAATGTTCCAGATCTTCTTCAAGTATCAAATCTCTCCTGCTGTCCTCTGCACCAATGGGGCGCACCGGACGGCAGGGATTGCCAAAGGCGAGATAATTGTCGGGGATGTCTTTCGTCACAACACTTCCGGCCCCTATTACTGCCCCGTTTCCAATCCTCACGCCCCCAAGGACCACCACGTTGCAGGCCAGCCAGACATTATCCCCGATATGGATTTCCTCTGCAAATTCCGCCATCGTCGTGTTGCCGTCTTTATCAAGACCCACTCTCTCCTCTGCAATCAGCGGATGGTTGGTCGCCATCAGCGATACATTGGGACCAAAGCAGACATTATCTCCGATGTAGACTCTCGCATCATCCATCACCATAAGGTTAAAGTTGGCAAAGAAATTCTCACCAATAAAGGTATGGCTTCCATAGTTAAACTGGACAGGCCCCTGAAAATAATAGGTCTTTCCAATTCCTCCGATAAATTCCCTGATGATTGGAAGGCGTTTCTCATCATACTCATCCATGGAATTATAGCGGCGGCACGCCTCGTGCGCCCTGTGTTTAATATCTTTCAGCTCTTTCTTTCTGGGATCAAACATCTTTCCCTCATAAATTTTCTCTTCTTCGTTCACTTCTCTTCCCCTCCTCTGTCTCACACTACCCCTGTATCTCCACCGTCAGGTTCTTAAGCCACTTTCTCTGTCGGTACCGCAGATAGCTGAGAACCGTCTTGTAAACCTCCTCCAGCGTCACCATGGCATAGACAATATAAATAGGCTGTTTTAAAACAAGTCCTCCCACAAAGGCCATCGGAATTCCGATCAGCCATACGCCGCTGCAATCGAGGAAGAGGCAGACTGCGGTATCCCCGCCGCTTCGCAGCACTCCCACAATATTGACATAGTTAAACATCTTAAACGGCATAAACAGTGAAAAGACAATCAGGCACCGGCTTACATCGCGGGCCACTTCACCGGACAGCCTGTAGAGATCGATAATCTGCCAGCGGACGCCCGCACAGAAGAACGCCATAATCACGGTGATGATAAACTGAAGAATCAGGAAGTTCTTCGCATACCGCTCGGCCCTCTTCATCTGGCCGGCTCCCAGCTCGTTTCCAAGAATTACGGCGGTTGCCGCGCTCAGTCCCTGGAACAGGACCGACATGATGTCCTGTATCGTCGTGGCGACCGTGATCGCCGCCACCGCATTATCCCCCATACGTCCGTATGCCAGTGAATACATCGTAACTCCCAGCCCCCAGATAAACTCATTGGCAATAACCGGTGACGCCGTGACAAAGAATTTTTTCACAAAGGCGGCCGAGTAGCCGAACAGTTCCTTCGGGCGGCAGGCCAGAGGCGATTTGTTCAAATACACCACTAAAAGCAGAGCGGTCATCTCCACGATACGTGCAATCAGGGTGGCTAATGCCGCGCCGACCACACCCATGGCAGGCGCGCCGAATTTACCGAAAATAAAGGTATAATTAAAAAATATGTTAATCAGGATCGTACAGCTGCTGATGACAACCGGGGCTTTGACCTTGCCCACCGCCCTCTGCATGGCGACGTATGTATTGCTGACCGCGATAAATGGATAGGAAAGCGCCACCAGGGACAGATAGGAAGCTCCGATGCGTATTGCGTCCTCCCCCGTTGTAAATATCCTCATTACCTTCTGCGGAACCGCCACCGCCGGGATGAAAAACGCAAGCGCCGCGCAGGTGGCCAGAACCAGCGCCAGTCCCAGGACCTTTCTGATATTCTTAATATCGTGTGTCCCCCAGAACTGCGCCGCCAGAATCCCGGAACCGCTGACAATTCCGAACACCAGAAGCGTCATCACGAAAAACACCTTGTTGGCCAGTCCCACCGCAGCGATGGATGTAGCCCCCAGGGAACCGATCATCATGGTATCCACCATATTTACAATTGTATTCAGCATGCCCTGCATGGCTACCGGCAGCGCTATTTTTACAGCCTTGGACAGAAATATCCTGTCCGTCATCATAATTTTTGTATCTTCCAGTATCTTTTTCATCTTCCCTGCCTTTTCTCTTCCGCCTTGTCTCTTTTGTCCGTCCTCTTTTGTCTTATCGCTTCCACCTTCTCTTCTCCCGCCTCCAAAAAAGCCAAAAAGAACGCCCGGGCAACGCTCAGGCGTTCAAACTTTTATGGATGCTGCAGCCTGTACATAAAGCGTGCAGGCGTCATTCACCGGCAATGAAAAGTCCGCAATGCGCTCCTTTCACTGTTCTTATTCTTCCTCTTCCATTTTCTTCACGGAGACCGGCGCCGCAGTCACTGCGTGGATCATCTTGTTCTCAACCGAGAGAACCTTGAAAAGATAATTTTGGTACTCCACCTCAGGCTGCTCCCCCTCTCCGGGGATGCGGTCCAGCTTGGAGATCAGAAATCCGTTTAACGTATCGTAATTTTCGTAATCCTCGTCGTCGAATTCAATATTCAGCGCCTCTCCCACCTCATCGAGGGGAGCCAGCCCGTCAAAAATAAAGCTTCCGTCGTCGCGCTTGGAAATGTACTCCTCATCCTCGTCATATTCATCCAGGATGTTTCCCACAATCTCCTCCAGGATATCCTCCATCGTCACGATTCCCGCAGTCTGGCCATACTCGTCCACCACAATCTCCATATGTATTTTCTGGGACTGCATCTCTTTAAACAGCGTGTCCACATGGCGTGTTTCCGGAATGAAATGGGGTTCCCGTAAAAGTCCGTCCAGTTCTCTGAGACTTTTCTTTCTGTTTTCCTCTTTCTCGGCAAACCCAAGGGCATCCCTCATATGGAGAATTCCTACAATATCGTCGATATCCTTTTCGAAAACAGGGAAACGCGAGTTATTCGCCTCCGTCAGTATATAGGTTACCGCCTCATCCAGGGACAGCGAGGCGTCTAACGCCGTTATATTGGTCCTGTGGGTCATAATGTCCCCGGCCTCTTTGTCGTTCAGCTCGAAAATGTTCGTGATCATCTCGGCTTCCCCGGCCTCCAGGACTCCCTGTTCATGGCCTTCGTTGACCATCAGCATAATATCTTCTTCCGTCACATTGTCGTCGTCGGAATTCAAATCAATCCCCATCGGCTTCAGCACCAGGGCCGAGAGGGCCGACACAAGAAATGTAAAGGGACGCAGCAGGAGCACAATCACCTGCACCATGGAGAAAACCCCATATCCCCACTTCTCCGGCTTTCTGGCTGCACACTTCTTCGGAATCACAATCCCGAAGCTGATAAGCACAGACAGCACAACAATTCCGGCCGCCACTACGCAGGCTGTGTACACCAGCATCTCATGCCCGTCCTGCGAATGCTTTATCAGCATCCGGAACAACTGCCCCAACTGCCTCATCACATAGGCTCCTGCCAGAATTCCGATTATATTGGTCATCACCTGGACCGTATAAATAAACTCGCCAGGTTTATTGATCAGCCTCAAAAGCTTCCCTGCCCGTTCGTTTCCTTCTTCCGCCTCCTTCTCGAGACTGTTCACATTCATGTTCTGAATGGCTGAACCAAAGCCGTATAAAACGGCGTCTATCAGAATAAAACCAACAAGTATCAGTATACTTAAGGGCCAATACCCATCGTCCATATTTTTTAATTACTCCTTTTATTGATAGCGGTGAAAAGCTGCAGCCGTATGCGTTCCGCTCCGGTTACTTTTCATCGTTTCATTCGTACGGTTAAAATCTTTCCGCCAGATGCCCGCTCTTAAACCTTTACTGTACACTCCGTGCCCAGCAATCCGCTTCGCGATGCACAGAAACGGCAAAAAACTCCGTTGATTGTAATGAAAAGTCCGCATCGCGCACTTTTCGTTGCGTCGCGCCGCTTAACTCGGGATTTCACGAAAAACACGTGAAAACACCTCGCGGGATACATCCGTGTGAACAGTAACCTTAAACCCTCTGCTACGTCAAAAACCTTTGCAGAATATTAATCCTGACATCTGTCACTATATCATCTTTCCATGAGGTTCGTCAATAATAACTATCCACTCTGTGTGCGGTAATACGCCCTGTCACGCGCTGGAATGGCTGAAACCGCCGTTTTACACCGCACAACGCGTGATTTTCACGTAGAACGCGTGAAAACGCCTCGCAAAATAGAGCCGATCTGACCGGCAACCGTCAATGATAACCTATGTATCCAGCTCAAGGCTTATCATCAGCGCACGATCCACGTCCTTTAACAGCTCGTCGTCAATATGGCAGATTCTCTCTTTCAGCCGCTGTTTGTCTATGGTCCGAAGCTGCTCCAGGAGGATTACGGAATCCCGTATCATATCACACCTCTTCGTGTTTAACTCCACATGGGTTGGCAGCTTTGCCTTGTTCATCTTGGATGTTATTGCCGCACAGATTACGGTTGGGCTGTGCTTATTCCCTATATCATTCTGTATAATCAGCACCGGCCTGACGCCTCCCTGTTCCGAGCCGACCACCGGTCTTAAGTCTGCATAATAAATATCTCCACGCCTGATAATCACTTGTTTCACTCTCCGTCAAAATTCTTTATGTCCTTAGTATTGACCTGTTTTGACCCGAGTATTCCGCCGACCGCAATTCTTTTTTCATCCCGTTATTCCCTACTGATTTATCATATGGGAAAAACAGGCCTGCAGTTCCCCGGAAAGTGAAAATTAAGCGTGTTTCTTTATGATACCCTTCTACATAAAATCGGCATATTGGTCATCGAACCAGTCCTTGCTGCCGACGATCTCCCCGTTCCTTGTATACACTCTGGGAACGCGTTTTCCCAGGACACAGGGGATCTCATACCGGAACCCTCCGCACATGCCGGCCAGTTCTTCCATGGAAATCCTCTCTTCCCCGTCGCAGCCGACCAGTGTGACGCGGTCCTCCTCCGCCGCTCCCGGGATGTCCGTCACGTCCACCATGAACTGATCCATACAGACGCGCCCCAGTATCGGCGCCCGTCTGCCGCGGATCAGGACGCAGCCTTTTCCCGAAAGGTTTCTGGGGTACCCGTCCCCATACCCGGCTCCGACTGTGGCAATCCGCATTTTTCTGTCGGCCGTGAAGGTTCCGCCGTAGCTTACTGGCGTTCCCGGCTCTATGTCCTTCACATAGGTAATAAAACTCCGGATCTCCATCGCGGGGCGCAGCTCCATCTTCTGATTCACCTCGTCGGATGGATAAATTCCGTACATTGAGATTCCGGCCCGAACCGCGTCCAGGCCCATCTGCGGCAGATCCATGATGGCGGCGCTGTTGGCGCAGTGGCGGACCGGAATTTCAATCCCCCTGCCTTTAAGCGCTTCGGCAAATTCCATATACCGTTCGTACTGAAGCGCCGTAAAGTCTTTATCCGTCTCATCCGCCCTGGAAAAATGGGTGAAAAGGCCTTCTACCGTGATACCGGGAAGCGCTTTTATTTTCTCCACCTCGCCGATGCTCCCGCCGTCGGGCTGATAGCCGATCCGGCTCATCCCCGTATCCAGCGCAATATGGATGAACGCCGTCTTTCCCTCTGCTGCAGCAGCCCTTGAGAGGGCCTCCGCCTTGGAATATTCATAAATGGCCGGCCTGATGTCATACTCAAGGATCGTTTTATAATCTCTTTCATGTGTACTGCCAAGCACCAGAATCGGCTTTATAATACCGTGTTTCCGGAGTATTACCGCCTCCGGGACCGCAGCCACCGCGTAGCCGCAGACAAAGGGATCAATGGCTTTTGCCACCGGGACCGCGCCGTGGCCGTAGCCGTCTGTTTTTACAACGCCGATCATCCCGGTTCCCTCCGGCAGTCCGGCCTCCATCGTTTCCATATTCTTTATAATATTGTCAAGGTTAATTTCCGCATAAACTCTGCTGTATGGTTCTTCCATTACCGTCCTCCTGCATAATTGAATCCGCTATCTCCCTGGCGAGAATCGAATGTTCCCCTCTGCCTGCCGCGGCGCGCTCTCCCGCCAGGCCGTGGAGCCACACGCCCATAGCCGCCGCCTCATCCTCCTGGAGTCCGAGGGCGATGAGCCCCGCAATCAGGCCGGTCAGCACATCGCCGGAACCGGCTTTTGCCATGGCTCCGCCGCCGCTGCTGTTGATATAGACGGAACCGTCCTTCCCCGCCACCACAGAAACGGCGTCCTTTAAAACACAGGTCACGCCCTTCTCCTCACAATAGCCGACGGCCGCGCCGGGAAGATCCTCCCTCAGTTCAGCGATATCCTTTTCCACCAGTCTGGCCATTTCCCCCAGATGGGGAGTGACAATCACATTTTCCGTAAAGAATTCCGCCAGATGCGGGTATTCCGCCACGGTATTCAGTCCGTCCGCATCGAGTATAATGGGGACATAGGCCGATAAAAGCACATATTCCGTCAGTTTCACCACGTGGCGTCCCCTTCCGAGACCGGGTCCCAGGACAATCACGCTGGCCCAGGCGCATTCCCGCTCCACAAGCTCCCTGAACGCCTCGGGCTCCTCGGCCTCCATCTCCTCCGGGTACGATGTGATGATAGCCTCGGGGAGGAGTGTCTGCAGCATCGGCACGTTGCCGTCCACCGTCAGGATTTTCACCAGGCCGGCTCCCGTCCTGTATGCCGACAGCGCGCTTAAATAGGCGGCCCCGCACATCCCTTTTGAACCTGCCGCAATCAGCACTTTTCCGTACGTTCCCTTATGGGAATCTTTCTTCCTCCCGGGAATCCGGGACTGATCGCCCGGTTCATAAGTAAAATAACGTTTTCCTTCATAGGAGTCAAAATCCGGGAAACCGATGTCTTTCACCGCCACACGGCCGCTGTAGCCTTTTCCCGGATAGATGGCCGTTCCCACCTTCTCATAGCCGAATGTCACCGTCAGATCCGCTTTGACCGCCGTTCCCATGACACGCCCCGTCTCGGAGCTGATTCCGGACGGAATATCCACCGCCACGGTAAATTCCGGGTTCAAACCAGTAAGGAACTCCACCGCCTCTTTAAATTCGCCTTCCACGTCTCTTGTAAGCCCCACTCCGAAGACGGCGTCCACCGCCACGTCAAAACGGCCGGGGAGGTACCCGCCGAAGCGTTCCACGGCGATCCCCAGTTTCTCGTCAATCTCTATCTGGCTTCTCATCTCTTCGGTCCAGCGTTCCCTGTCCCCCACGGTAATAATGGAAACCTGGAACCCTCTCAGATGCAGGATCCTGGCAATGGCGGCTCCATCGGCGCCATTGTTGCCTGTTCCGCAGAATATCAGGGTAACGGCCTTCTCAAAGGGCTTTTTCCCCGTTTTTTTATATTCCAGTTCCAGTTCATCCGCCACACTCAGGGCGGCCCGTTCCATCAGCACCATGGATGGAATCCCTACGGTCTGAATCGCATAGGCGTCTATCTCTTTCATCTGTTTTCCGGTTACAAGGCGTCTCATTTTCAGTCCCCCTCTCCCACTGCATAGGCCGATGCGTACCGGGCCGTGTTGCTGATTGATACAAACAGCCTTTTTATCCCCAGTTCGTCCGCCTGTTCTTTTGCTTTCCCATATAAATTCACATAGGGTTTCCCCAGTCCATCCCGAAGGACCTCAATCTCCCTCGGCCCGAAGTTTCTAAATCCCGTCCCAAACACTTTGGAAACCGCTTCCTTTACGGCAAAATTGCCGGCCAGCCGGGCTATATTCCCCCCGGCCTGCCGGCACTCTTCCTCTGTATATGCACGCAGTAAAAAAGCCTCTTTGACACAGGCTTTTTTAACTCGTTCTATTTCAATTAAATCTGTTCCAACACCTATAATCATTTCTTCTCTCTGGCGTCTCCTGCTCTTCCAAGGGCCTCTTCTCTCTCCCGCTCCTGCTGATCCTGCATGTTGCAGACACGGTAAGAAAGGCGCATCAGGCTCTCGGATAAATGCACATTCTCCACTACCACATCGTCGGGAACCTGCAGGTCCGTATGGGCAAAATTCCAGATAGCCTTGATTCCTGCCTTGACAAGACGCTCTGCGATCTCAGGCGCCTTGGACTTCGGAATCGTGAGGGCTGCAATCTGCACCTCATTGTCCTTAATGAACTGTTCCAGGTCTTCAATCCCCCTGATCTCAACTCCACGGACTACCAGACCTACCAGACGGGGATTCACATCAAACATTCCCTTGATGATAAAACCACGCCGCTCGAAATTCGTATAATTGGCAATCGCCTGCCCCAGATTACCGGCACCTATGATAATCAGGTTATGCTGTCTGTCAATTCCCAGAATCCTCGCAATCTCAGTATATAAATACTTCACATTATATCCGTATCCCTGTTGTCCGAAACCGCCGAAATTGTTAAGATCCTGCCGAATCTGAGAAGCCGTCACTTTCATTCTGATACTTAAATCATTTGAAGAAATCCGCTCGACACCCTCTTCCAGCAACTCTCCCAAATACCGATAATATCTTGGAAGCCTGGAAATCACTGCTTTTGAAATCTCTTTCTGCTCCACGGCTCTTCGTCACCTTCTCTCTGAAAAATAAATTACTAATCATTATTATAGCATATGACAAATTATTGTCAAAGGTTTTTTGCTGAGCCTTGAAAAACCGCTCTGTTTATACTATAATTAACCATTAGCGGTATAAACACCAATGAACCGGGAGGATACTATGATTCTGTCATGTAACAACATATCAAAAGCATTCGGCACCGACTCCATCCTGGAGCATGTGTCATTCCATATAGAAGAACGCGAGAAGGCGGCCATTGTCGGAATCAACGGCGCCGGCAAAACAACACTTTTTAAAATCATTGTCGGCCAGATGGCGGCCGACGAGGGGGAGGTCGTCTGTTCCCGCGGAAAGACCCTCGGATATCTGGCGCAGCACCAGGATATCAGCAGCGACAACACGATATATGACGAGCTTATGGAGGTTAAGAAGCCCATCCTCATGATGGAGCAGCAGATCCGTGAGCTAGAGATAAAAATGAAGCATACAGAGGGCGATGCGCTGGAGGAGCTTTTCCAGGCCTACAGCAGGCTGAACCACGAGTTTGAGCTGATGAACGGCTATGCCTGGCAGAGTGAGATCACCGGCGTCTTGAAGGGCCTGGGATTTGTGGAGGAAGAATTCAGAAAACCGGTTAAGGAATTATCAGGCGGCCAGAAAACACGCGTTTCCCTCGGCAAGCTCCTGCTCTCGAAACCGGATATCATTCTGCTCGACGAGCCGACCAACCACCTGGACATGGAATCCATCGCCTGGCTGGAGGGATATCTTATCAACTACGCGGGAACCGTCGTAATTGTGGCCCATGACCGTTATTTCCTGGACCGCGTCGTGACTAAGATCATCGAGCTGGACAACGGCAGAGCCACCACCTTCCAGGGCAACTACTCCGCCTATGGTGAAAAGAAGGCCATGCTGCGCGCGGGAATCATGAAGGCATATTTAAACCAGCAGCAGGAAATCAAGCATCAGGAAGAGGTCATCACGAAGCTGCGCTCCTTCAACCGGGAGAAGTCGATTAAGCGGGCGGAAAGCCGGGAAAAACTGCTGGCCAAGATCGACGTGCTGGATAAACCGATGGAATTAAACGATGCGATGAACATCACGCTTGAGCCGAGCATTGTCAGCGGCAACGACGTCCTGACTGTGCGCGGGCTCACCAAGAAGTTCGACGGGCCGGTGCTTTTTTCGAACGTAGATTTTGACATCAAGCGCGGCGAACGGATTGCCATCATCGGTAACAACGGCACCGGCAAAACCACGATCCTCAAGATTATCAACGGACTGGTAAAACAGGATGCCGGGGAAATTACGCTGGGAGCAAAGGTGCAGGTTGGATATTACGATCAGGAACATCAGGTACTCCACATGGATAAGACTTTGTTCCAGGAGATCCAGGATACTTACCCGAATATGAACAACACACAGATCCGCAATGTCCTGGCGGCGTTCCTTTTCACCGGTGACGATGTGTTTAAGCTGATCCGCGATCTGAGCGGCGGCGAGCGCGGACGCGTCTCTCTGGCAAAACTGATGCTCTCCGAGGCTAATTTCCTGATCCTGGATGAGCCGACCAACCATTTGGACATAACCTCCAAGGAGATCCTGGAAAATGCCCTGGTGAATTATACGGGAACCGTGCTGTACGTCTCCCATGACCGTTATTTTATCAACAAGACGGCCACCAGAATCCTGGATCTGAAAAAGGGAACCCTGATCAATTATATCGGGAATTACGATTACTATCTGGAAAAGAAAGATACGATGGAGCAGCTTTATGCCCCGGCCGAGGACCTTTCGCCCTCCCCGAACCAAAACGCTGCCTCCGTCTCCGAGTCTTCCCCCGGTCCTTCGTCTTCTCTGGACTGGAAACAGCAGAAGGAAATGCAGGCCAAACTGCGTAAGAAACAGAATGCCCTGAAAAAGACGGAGGATGAGATACACGCCCTGGAAACAAGGGAACAGGAAATCGACGGTCTGCTCTGCCTGGAAGAAGTCTTTTCAGACGTGCCGAAGCTGATGGAGCTGAATAAAGAGAAAGAAGAAATCGCTTCCAAACTTGAAAAGCTCTATGAAACCTGGGAGGAGCTGGCGGAAGACGCCGGGTAATTTTTACTGATCCTGTCCGTTCTGTTTCCCGTCCTTCTGCAGCAGGCAGATCCCCGCGCAGGCAAGTCCGATTCCCAGGAGGGTAAATCCCGTGTTCATATCTATCGCTCTCATGGACGACAGGACAATGACTGCGATTCCCATGGCCAGGGCGGCCGCCTTAAAAACAAGCATGACAATTTCATGGATTTGCTGGTTTTTACTTCCCTCCGTTTTGGGACCGGGCGCCTCGGCCTGCATCAGTTCATCAATCGATATCCCCAGAATCTCCGCAAGTTTTGGGAGGGATTTCACATCAGGGCAGGACAGTTCCCTCTCCCATTTGGAAACCGCCTTGTCCGTCACTCCCATTTTTGCGGCCAGCTCAGCCTGCGTCATTTTCTTTTCCCTGCGAAGGGAGGCAATTGTCATTCCCATCGTCCGTTTTTCCATAATCATATACCTACATTCTCCAGGTGAACCGCACGGCAGCCAATGCGTTCCCGCATATCCAGCGGTCATCGGTTCCATGATACCACTTCTCCGGAAACACCTCAACCGACCGGCAGGTTAGTCTGCCCGACCGGTGGTTTACAAGATAACGTTTACATGTTACCGTTTACTCCCCGCGCAGGGCCTTAAGCAGACGGTCTATCTTCTCATCCCCGGCCCTCGCCCTCAAAGCGGCTTCCACCACCGGGCCTCCCGTTTCTCTCATCCTGAGAAGCAGTTCGTCGGAAAGTTCCACCGTCTCAATGCCGGATTCGGACAGGACCTCGGTGCAGGAATAAAGCTCCCTCTCGTCGGTTTCTCTGGCGTAATCCACCATCTCCTCCGCCGTCTCCTTCAAAATCTGCTGCTCTTCCCCGCTCAGCGAATCATAAAATTCCCCTCCCACCAGCATACAGTCGAAGTAGATCTTATGATTGGTATGGATCAGGTACTTTTGCAGGCGCTCAATGGAGTTGGAGACAATCAGCGGCAGCGTATTCTCCTGGGAGTTCACAAGCCCCTGCTGAAGCGCGGAATAGACCTGATGGATATCATATAATTTTGTCTGTGCGCCCAGACTCTGCCAGTACGCCCCTTCCATCGCATTGGAGGAATATATCCTGATCTGCAGCTTTGAAAAATCCGTTTCATCCATTATCTTTTCATTGCTTGTCAACACCCGGTAATGGGCGGGGAAAACGGCCAGGAGCTTTATTCCCCGCTCCTCACATTCCTCCTCCAGCATCCGGCGGACCTCACCTTCCCTGAGAAGTCCGTCTATTTCTTCCAGGGAGGCATCCGATAAGGTGGTCGCCCACAGCATCGCCTCCATTGTCTCTGTGGCGGCCGGCCCGATTCTCATCTCCACCGTCCCGTTGAGAAGAGGTTTATCGCTGTCATTGACGTGACCCAGCGTATCATCCGGGAATGTTTCCACGAGAAATCCGCCGTCCGAACGCTCCTCCAGCCGCATTTTAAAACGCCCGGCAATTTTCTGGGTTGTACTGTATGCGGTGGCGGAATGTGTCAATAGTATCACCTTTGCCTCCTGTTCCCCGGCGGTATCCGGTTCCCGCTCCTTCAGAAGAAGGCTGAAAAGCTCCGTCTCGGGCTGCGCACCTCCGCAACCTGCCAAAAGTAAGAAAACGGCCGCCCAGAGAACTGCCAAAATTCCTTTTATTCTCATGCGTCTCCCCCCTTCTTTAACCTGGCCCGGAATTGGCCCGGAGTCTCTCCCTCATACCGCTTGAATACGCGGATAAAACTCTGCGGCGAGTTAAATCCCACCCTGAGCCCGATGTCTCCGACCGTCTCATCCGTCTCCCTGAGAAGGTCTTTCGCCTGTTCCAGACGGTACCGGTTCAGATAATCCAGGAACCCCGGCGGCTGGCGCTCCGCAAATATTCTGGACAGGTAAGGAGCCGTAAGGCCCAGCTTTTCACTGATGCTCTCCAGGGAGAGGGTACTGTCGCCATATCCGTCCTTAATAAGCTCTTTTGCACGCTCCACACGGATATGCACCTCCCGGTTCCCCTCCTGCTCCTTCTTCCCGTTGTCCCCTTTTAATAAGCGGCCAAGCATCTGCACGCCCGGATTCTCTGGCCTGGCTCTCTCCATCCTCTGTTCCAAATCCGCCTGCGCCTGCAGCCAGAGCACATTTAAATCAAAGAGCGTTCCCGCCAGATCGCTTCCTCCCGCCGCCACTTCGAAACCACGTTCGGCCAGACTGCGGCGAAGGGATTTTTCAAACCGTTCCAGCTCACGGTACCATGTTGTTTCCGTCATGGCCGCTTTCATGCAGAGTACGATTCCAAGCCTCTGTTCCTCCATATCCACGGGCTGGACCAGGGCCGCTTTCCCCCAGTACTCTTCACTGCAGCGGATTACCTGGAGTCCGTACAGCTCTCCGTCCACCGGACTTTCACCGTCATGCTCCCTGCTCCTGTAGGTAAGAGCCAGAACACGGTAGCTGCCGTCAAGCGGAAATGGGCTTTGGATTTGTTCCAGGGTCTGCCTCACCGCATTTTCATCCCAGCCTTTACCGGTCATCAACTGTTTAAAAAGATGCTCGCTGAGCGAGGCCCCAACCGACTGAAGAATGTCTTTCAGCCTCTCGTTCTGTTCACGGTCCTCCTTAACGATTCCCCGCAGCAGCTCCTGTTCGGTAGCCGATACCCCGACGTTTCCCGTCCGGCCGCCCTGGTTCTTCTGTGAGATCAGCGATTCCAAAAGTGCGCGGAAAGGCCGGTAAATACGCCATATCAGGTAAAAAGACGCAACCGTCAGCAGCGCCATTGCAAACAGGCCGTATATAACCAAAGCCCTCACCAGACTGGGGGCCTCCACATCCAGATGAATCCCGGCCATATGCTGTATGAAATACCATCCCGTCCTGTCCGACTGGTAAACCAGAAGATATCCTTCCCCGGAACGGTAAACTTCCTTCCCGTCCCCTGTCTGTTCCTGCTCCAAGACCATCAGCCGCTCCGCGCCGGGATAGGACAGCATGCCCGAGAAAACCGGGATTCCCCTGCTGTCATAGACATAAATCATCCCGCCTCCCGTCGTCTGTTCCGCCGCCAGTCCCATTTTCCGGTAAATTTCGGGCAGATTCAGCCTGAGAATCACCCTTGCCAGTGTCTTCGCATCGGGATAATCCATTACCATCCATCCCTCACCGTCCAGGCAGAAAAAACCGTTTCCAAAGCCTCCCGTTTTCATCGCCCCGGGTAAATTCCCGTTCCCTGCGGCGCCTCCCTTAACATCCAGGAGTTCCTGCCGTGAAAAGTTCTCGCTGTTAACCACGCTTTTATCCGAGCCGAGCACCTTGTCCGAATAAGGCAGGTACAGGTATGCCTCCGTCACATCCTCATCCCTGTCCACGAGGTTCGACAGCTCCTGCACCACGTTCATGGCCTGCTGCTGAAGCAGGTTTTTGCCCGAAACCATCAGGCGGCTGCAGTCCTGCGCCTGCAGAAGGCTCTCCATTTTTGCGGTCAGCGAGGCAGCCGCCTTGTCCGCTTCCAGGCTCCGCTCCTTCATATTGGCAAAACAGACGTCCGACTGTTTCTCCAGATATTGTTCTTCATATAGATTTCCGAGAAAATAAGCAAAAAAGGTGCCGATCACAATGGTTACCGCCATGAGCACCAGCAGCGTTTGTCCAAACATTCCGGAAAACCGGAATTTAAACCTTATCCGTTTCATCCATTTTACCCCCGCTTTATCGTACCATAAATCATTTCCCCGGACAAGGCGGCTTCGTCACTCCACGCCAATTCCCCGGGGTGAATGAATCACTTCCCGGGGAAACGGTAAACTACTCAATCCTGCAGACGTTATCTGCTTCCTATGCCGTTTTAAAGGTAAATGTATAAGTCCTCTCCGTTTTTCCGTCCGGGCCTGTCACCGTGACGGCGGCCGGTCCCGACACCGGCACGGTAACCGGGCAGCGGCTGGATGCGGGGGCGCCGTTGACCGTAAGGCCGGTGATGCGTTCCGACATGGCCACCGGCGTCATGGTCACAGTTCCCTGAAGCGGTGAAACGATCACCTCATACTCATATTCAAACGGAACAAATTTGTTGGATACAGCATATTTTAACCGCCCGTCTTTAAGCGTTTCATTTTCCATCTCCTGTCCTGCCTTGTACTTAAAGTCGTGGCCGACGAGTTCCGCGTCCAGGAAGGTGACGCTGCTGAGCTGGGCATTCGTCCTGTAGTCGAAGTAGAGATTTTCCTCCACCCGCTCGCTTGCCCCGGTATTGTCAACCTCCAGGCGGGTAAACACCTTGCCGTCGTATTTTCCCTTGTACTCTGCCAGAACCTGTTTTCCTGCGATGGAAAAGCCGGTCCAGTTCAGGGTGTCAAAGCTGTTTCCGTCCTTTGCAAGGAGAGCGCCGTCGCCGCGCCTGTCGTCGCTGACTCCGTCCGGGCCGTAATTGACCAGGTTCTGAAGGCACTGCTCCCAGACCATCAGATAGTCGGAACCGACCCCGATCCGGTTATGGCCCGTATACAGCTCTTTGACCGATTTGCCCTCCTTTGTATAGGCCGCCATCAACTGCTGATGCAGTGACAGAAGCAGATCCTGGCGCACGCCTTTGGCTCCGAACTGGTCCGCCACCCAGTAGCGGTTGACGCCGTAAATATCGGAGGAGAATAAAAGTCCATGTTCGCGGTCGTAGATCAGAATGGAGGCGTCCTCATGGCCGGGAAGCTGGTAAAACTCGAATTTGCAGTTTCCCAGATCCAGGGTATCCCCCTCCGAAACGGGATGCACTTTATCACCTTCATAGGTACCCGATACCGTACCGTCGATAACCGGGTTGCCGCTTGTATAATCTTTGGCATACGTCTCAATGCTCCATTCCCCGCCCATTGGGCCGACCCTGTCGCAGAAATATACATCCAGGCCGTTGTGGTAGGCAACCGCCAGAGCCCCCTTATGATCCGGATGGTTATGGCCCAGCACGAAGACGTAGGGCTTGGTTGCGATCTCATTTACCCGGTCAATCAGGCTGGTCGTGGTGTTGGTCGGCATCAGGCCGTCGTAGAGAATTCCCATCCGGCTGCCTTCAATGTAATAGGCCGCCGCCTGGAAGTTGTCGAAGAAACGGTAAACGGACGGGTAGTCCTCTGAACCTTCATGGAGTTTATCCGTGGCAAAATCGTGCCAGGCCGGACGGTCAATCCGCCAGATAAACCGGCTTACGGGGCTGTCGGCCAGTCCGTCCCTGGTGGCATAGGCCTCCACCTCCACACAGAAATAAACATTGTCATAGGGAAAATCCCAGTTGTTATTCAGGCCGAACATGGGATCGGTGGAGTATCCCGGAATATAATCAATCCACTCTCCCCACTCGTCGCTCAGGGTGACGCCGTTGCCGCGGTCCCCGATAAACAGTCCTTTCATCTCCGGATGGGAGATGTTAAAAGCACGGCAGCGCCAATGCACCGTCGCATTTTTGGTCGGCGTGAACCAAACAGGACGGCAGCGTACGAATTTCCGGTGGGATACCGGCATCGACCACACAGGGGAAACCATCCGTCTGCCGATGGTTTCAATGATAATCCGTGCCTCCGTATCGGTAATTCCATCGGTCGGGTTGATGGTCCGATCGGTTCTTCCCCTCATATAATTGTGCCCAACCAGTGTATTCAGCGCATTTCTGCAGTCCGGGCTTATTTTTCCCGCATCCTCAAATTCGGACAGATAATCCGTTTCCGGGTTATCGAGGCGGAAGGCGCTGCACAGAATCACCGCCGCATCCTCGCGGGTCATGGCCGACATCGGGTAGAAACAGTCATCCGGGGACGCCGCGGATAAAATCCCCATATCAAGGGCCGCTTCCACCGGTTTTACATAATCGTTCCTTCCGGTCACGTCAAAATAATTTCTTACACGCTCCTCTTTCAGCACATTGCCGTCACCGTCGATATCGGTTCCGTCATCCATGACGCCGTTATAGTGATACCAGCCGAAATAGCCGGCCAGACGGATCATAAAATCTCCTCTCGTCATCGGCCTGTCTACCTCGATAGAATGGGCACCCGATGTCTGTCCTGTATGGAAAGTCACGGAATATACCGTTCCCTCCAGGGACCAGGTTATCTCCACATCATATCCGCCTACGCCGTCCCGCATGACAATGGTCCCGTCCGGATCCACGGATACGAGGTGTTTATTGCTTGATCTCCATGTGCCCTCCGTCTTTTCTTCCCCGTCTACAATGGCAGCCAGTTTCACCGGCTGGATAAATTCGAGGGTATAGGTCTGGCCGTTCATATTCACGTCACCACCCTGTATGTAGATGCCTCCCTCGGGAGCTTTCTTCTTTTCCGGAACCGGTGCGGAGCTTTCCCCTTTTTCCGTTCCTTCCGTGCCCGAGGTCACCGCGGCCGCGGCGCATCCCGGCAGAATCGAGGACAGGCTGATGGCGGCGGCTCCCCATGCCATTCCCTTCACAAACTGGCGTCTGCTGATCGTTCCCGACGGCCGTTCCTCCTGTGTATCTGTCTTTTCCAATGTTTCTCTCATGAGCGTTCCCTCCTCAAAAATCACATTAATATTATAGATGTCCGGACCTGCATTCAGCATTGCGGCGCCGTCCACATTTTCTCACTCTGTTTTCCTCTTTTTCAGCTTCTTCCGAAAGAGAATCCGGCAAAGAAGCAGGCTGAGTTCAAATAAAAACAACATCGGAAAGGCCACCAGTATCTGCGATGTCACATCCGGCGGTGTGATCAGGGCGGCTATGATAAAGACCGCAAGAATCACGTATTTCCTGTTTTTTCTCAGCACTCCCGGGTTAAGGATCCCGGCTTTTGTCAGCATGATCACAACCACCGGCAGTTCAAAGACAATACCAAATGTCACCAGGGTCGTTGCAACAAAGCTGATATAGCTCTCGATCGATACCATCGGGGAAATCGTCTGCCCGGCATTCATTCCTGCAAAAAACAGCAGCGTGATGGGAAGGACAATCTCAAACGCAAACGCTGCTCCTATAAAAAACTGCGCCATCCCAAAGGTCAGGATTACAAAACACGACCTGCGTTCCCCGCGCGTCAGCCCGGGCCTTACGAATCCCCATATCTGGTAGATGATGACCGGACAGGCAAAGGCCGCGCCGCCAATCAGCGCCAGACGGATATACGACAGTACCAGTTCCGTTGGGGCAATATATACAAATTGAAATCCTTCCGCTTTCTCTATCAGCCGCTCCGTCAGCCAGGCCGCCTGCCCCAGGCAGAGAAATACGGCTCCGAAAAAACAGATGATGCAGGCCGTCAGCCGTTTTCTGAATTCCTCCAGATGGGATACCAGGGACATCCTGCACTCTCCGGCTTCTCTTTTCAGTTTCAGGCGTTTCAGAAAAGCGGCACGTTTCCCACCCAATTCTTTCTCCAAATTCCATCACCTCACTTCTGTTCCGGGCAGCCCTGCCGCATAACCCGGAAACTTCGATTCCATCCGCAGTCCGCCTGCTTTTGTCAGCTCTCCGCCGGTTCCTCTGCCGCCGGGAACGTCTCGTCCTCGGCTCTCTTACTGCTCCTCTTAAAGTTTCCTATGGTCTGTCCCATCGCCTTCCCAAGCTGAGGCAGCTTTTTCGGGCCAAAAATTAAAATCGCAATACCCATTATAATTAACAGTTCTGTTGTTCCCAGTCTCATTCCGTTCTCCTTTTCTATTTTTCTTTCTTCTGCATTTTTCTTCCTTTTGCCCATTGCCGTCTTCTCTTCGATTATTTACATCACGGCGGCTTCCCGTAACAGTTCATGCTGTCTGAACTGTTACGCTTCCCGGCTCCTGTCCTGACTCGGCACCGGTGCGTCCTCCTCCCGGACTGTCCCGGCATCCCGGCATTCCGGCTGCGCGGCGGCCTGATGCGTCTTGGGGGCGGCCGGCTCTGCGCTCTCGTTCCATTCTCCCTCAAAGGAATTCACATACCTTTTGAAGGATCCGACTGCCTGGCCTGCGAGTTTTCCAAGCTCCGGCAGTTTTGACGGGCCGAAGACAACCAGCGCCACCACCAGGATCAGGATCAATTCCGTTGTTCCAATTTTCATTCCCTGCCTCCTTATTATTGTCCGTGCGGATGTCCGCGTAAATATCCATCGCCGCGTGAATTGTATCCGCATCTGAATTTTGATAGTGACAGCTTACCAGGGAACAGGGAGGTTGTATATTTTCAATTCTTTTCCTGCAAGGAAAATCATGGGATATTTTTGTTAAAACAGCGTTTTTTGTTCATCCGGGTACGGACAGATTAAAAATTGTTAAAGCAAAAAGAATAAAGTCCGGGCGGGAACAGTCTGCTTTCCTGTTCCCGCCCGGACTCTATTCTTTTGCTTTATTCTATATTCTGCTTTATGCTGATTTCCCCGTTGTCCGGATTACTGTTTCGTTCCGGATTCCATCTCAGGCTGTTACTTATAAATAGGCTTTTTTCAATGCCTTTAAGAGAATCTTCGGCATCTTGTTGTACGGTGTAACCGGACAAATCGTCTTATTCACATTCATCAATGTGTATACGGCGATTCTGGCGGCTCTCACGGAATATTCTTCGGTAAAGACCATGTCGTCCGGTATTTCCACAAACTGGCTCATCATGGCGAAGTTGGTGGACCCCTCCGGCACAACCTGCGGACGGTCGCTCATCTTGCGCGGTTGGAACTGTGCGTCAACATAAGGCATATAGCATGGGATTACATTGATAACCGTCTCCATCAGCTCTGCGATCTCCTCCTCCGGAATATGAAGCTGATGCAGATATTCATTGAGCATCTCCTCGCCGGTGCAGTCCTTCATGGCTTTCTTCACATAGTCGCCTTCCCTGTCGGTGTAGAGTCCGTATCCCCAGAAGATCGTCACGTCTGCCGGCTGATTCGGGAAATGAGGCTGGGCAGCCACTACGCTGCTCATCTTCCATCCGGAATCCTTGAACGTCATCAGGGCGCCGCTGCCTGGAATGTTGCCGGTAAACGCCTCGATTTTCTTCAAAATCCTGTCGCCGCGGCAGGTAACGGTAAAGCTCAGCCAGTTGGATTCATGCTCTTTCGTAAAGAACGGCTCAGGATTGCCGAGACGGCCCGGTTTCTTTGCCGCAATCTTGGCCCACAGTTCTCCGGAAATCGGTTTGCGCTCCGGAACGGGCGCCGGTGTATGAAGATCACCCAGCGTGGCGCTGTCCGTCATGCAGGCATTAATCATAAAGCAGAGGTCGTCCGCCTTAAGCTCTACGGTCTTCGTCTCGCCATTGTCGTTCAGATGAAGTTTCGTAACGGTGATATCGTCTCCCTCGGCGAAATCGATATCCTCCACAGTGCAGTTTTCCTTAAATACAACGCCCTCTTTTCTCAGGTATTCCTCGATCGGTCGGATGATGCTGTCGTACTGGTTGAGCGGGCTTCTCGTAACGCCTTCCAGCGTCTCGATACGGCTGAACTCAAATATCATCCTGTTCATATAGCGGCGGAACTCGAATACACTGCTCCATGTCTGGAATGCGAACGTCGTCTGCCACATGTGCCAGAAATTCGTTGTGAAGAAATGAGGCATATCGTCAAACCACTCCTGGATTGTCACCTCATCCAGATCCTTCTCGTCGGCGCGCAGAAGTTTGAGGATTCTCATCCTCTCCGCCTGGGTAAAGCCCATGCTGCGGACATCCAGGATATTGCCATCCTTGTCAACCAGACGCGCCTTGGCGCAGGTCGGATGGGCATGGTCAAAGTTCAGAATCTCCTCCGTCACGCTTCTGTTCGGCTGTGTAAGGGAAGGAATCGTCCTGAACAGCTCCCAGAAGTTCTCGTAGGTCTCCTCATTCAGCATACGGCCGCCGCGGCATACAAATCCTCCTTCCGGCGTTCCGATTCCGTCATTGCTGCCGCCCAGAATATGCATTCCTTCATAGATGGTAATCTGCTCTCCCGGAAATTTACAGTCGCGGATCAGATAGGCCGCGCCCGCCAGGCTGGCCAGGCCTCCGCCTACAAAGTGAGCGGTTCTGCCCTCATAACTGCGGCGGCTCATGACAGCCTCTTCCACTGCGTCTTTTTTCGCTTCATCGCTCTTTTTCTTCTGGTCGTAAATTTTTTTTGCAGCTACGCCCGCAACTGCGGCGGCCGCTCCGGTGGTCAGGATGCGACCCCATCTTTTCTTTCCCATAATAACAGACCTTCTTTCTTTTACTTTCCAATACGGTATACGTCCTGTGCCTGCCTGTCCGTAAGCGGTAAAAACAGACACTCTGTTTCCATATTATACCACTTCGGTTCACAAATGTCACTACATGTAGTTATTAATTCTACATCGCATTATGTCGACATATTATGCAGAGGCGGCGTATCAGGAGGATGCCGGTCCAGGCTCATTCCCCAGTTCTTCGTCATTGGCAGGGCCGTTCCCATTGGAAACAATTCCGGGATCCTCATCCATCATCAGTTCTTCCGAATCCGGTTTTCTGCCCGCCGTATCAAGCCCCAGAGCCTTCTCCAGATTCCTTACAAGCTCCGGACTGTTGCGCTTCATGTCAATCCGGATTTCCGTATTGCCGTAGCACTGGATCAGCCAGCCGAACCACATCGCCGGATCACTGTCGAAATAGGACGGCAGAGGCTGTGCCATGCTGCTCTCCGACAGATACTGGTAGAAATCAGCCATAAAATCATTATCTTCTTTATCATTCCCCGTTGCATAGGCAATATATTCACCAAAGGCCATTGCCAGGGTCTCCGGGTTGGTAAATTTCAGTTTTTTATAATTTTTATCCGTCTTGTGATAGACAAAGTAAATTCCCTGATCGGTCTTGGGGGCGGAAAAATATTTCTTATCCGTGTAGTACATAAACTCCCAGCCCGACTCCACAAACTTCTTGATCCACTCCCGCGGAACTCCGGAAAGAGCCTGGGTGATCTTGTCCCTCTCCTCGTTTGTAGGTTTTCTTTTTCCCTGTATCGTCATGTCGTAGCGGTTGTCCCGCAGCCCGTTCTCATCGTAATAGTTCATGCCGACAAACTGATTGGCCGCCATCTGCCCGTCTTCATAAAAATAGTATTTATGACCGTCAACCATACGGAATCCCCTGTTATACATCACGCCCTTGGAATCAAACCAGTACCAGGCCCCGCCCTTTTGAAGCCAGCCCTTTGTCACGACACCGTCCTCGTCCATGTAGTGCCACTGTTCTTCTTCCGCATCGTAAGCCCAGCCTGTGGCCATCTCCCCGTTCTCACGGAAAAAGTAATAATTTGACCCAATTTTTCTAAGCCCCGTCTGCATATAACCGCTGCTGCTAAAGTAATACCAGCGCCCGTCGTCGTACAGCCAGCTTTTTTCCAGGTACATACCGTCGGGCAGCATGTACTGCCAGTCCTCCCCGTCCCCGGTCCAGTCTCCTTTGACGGATGGGTCTTCCTCAGCCAGGGCGGTGCCTGCAAGCAGAAACAGCATCAGGCAGACAGAAAAAAACAGAACCCCATATTTCTTCAAAACACAGCGCCCCTTTCCAGCTCAAACTAAACTCCGTTTTAGTTATTTTACCGCACCGTCAATCAAAAGTATAGTGAAAAATTCTTACAGCATTCATAAAAAATGCCGCACGGGACATTGCCCGTGAACAGAATCCCCGGGAATTTACCGTAAAAATTTCTCTTTTGGTCCCTGTTTTTTCCGTTGTCTTACCATCTTTCTTGTAGTATACTGGGAACCATAATATCAGCCGGACAAACGGACAGCCCGCCGAGCCTTAAGGGGCGCCGGACCGGAGAAAGAGAGATACCACCATGAAATACAAACGCCCCCTGGCGATTGCCGGAGTCGTCATAATACTCCTGCTCTATGTGTCAACCATCGTATTCGCTTTAATCGACAGCCCGCTTGCGCAGAGCCTGTTAATGGCTTCCCTCTTCTGCACTGTTGTGGTGCCAGCGGTTCTTTATGGGTATTATGTGATTATTAAATATATGAAAGATCGGAAGTAGGATTTAGTTGAGATGCGAGGACGCCGCTGGGGGATGACGGGCGGGGGTGTGGTTGTGTGGTGAGTCTTCAGTCCCGGGGGGGAGGGTGTGGTGAGGGGAATCCGGGAGAAAAAATTCCTACGGGGACCCGCTCCCGCTTGTGGAATGCGCAGCGGATGCTAGCTTCGAAAAAGCCTCAGCAAGCACCGGCGGATTCCAATGTCCCCTTCGGAAAGTTTTCTCCCTCCTTCCCCCCAGGCAGTTTATCGGCCGGGACTGAAGACCGCGAAGGGACCGCCCCGTCCGGCATCTTCAGAGGCTGATTGTCTCTTTCGTCAAGTGCGGATGGGAGGATTGTCACTGCCCATTATGTGGAAGTGATACTTTTATAGTCTGATTGCATCTAATACTGAATTTAGAATAGAAATTTAATCCACAAAAAAGGAGGCAGTCTCTCTGCCTCCAATAGCACGTAGTGGTTGCGACAAATCCCCCCTCCTCTTGAAGGAGGAGAACAAATCAGCGGCCGCAGGCCAGGGTACGGGATGGCGACAACCTTCGCGTCTTCAGTCCCGGGCCATAACCTTCCCGTGGGGAATCCGGGAGAAAAAGATTCCGCAGGGAACCTGGGAGTTCATTGGTACTTACCGAGGTCTTTTCGAGGTTAGTACCACTATGTACTCCAAAGAGCGCAAGCGTTTCCCGAAGGAACTTTTTCTGCCCGGATTCCCCACCCGCGACAACCTCCCCCCCCGGGACTGAAGACTCATAAACCTCTCTCCCCATCCCGCCCCCCGACCGTTCCGGCGGCGTTCTCACTACTTCACCCTTATAATCTCATTTCTTCCAGGTCCATTCGACACCATCGTAATCGGAACCCCGATTTCCTTCTGGATTTCCTCGATGTATGCGCGGCACTCTGCCGGAAGTTTGCTGTATTCACGGATTCCCCTGATATCGCATTTCCAGCCCGGCATTTTTTTATAGACGGGTTTTGCTTTCTCCAGTTTATAGGTTACAGGGAAGTCTTTGACGATTTCTCCGTCTATCTCATAGCCGGTACAGATTGTGAGCTCGTCCAGGTAGCCGAGCACGTCTAATACGGTCAGGGCGGCTTCTGTTGTTCCCTGGATGCGGCAGCCGTATCTGCTGGCAACGGCGTCGAACCAGCCCACGCGTCTCGGACGGCCTGTTGTAGCGCCGAATTCTCCCTTGTCTCCGCCGCGGCGTCTCAGCTCGTCGGCTTCCTCGCCGAAGATTTCGCTTACAAAGGCTCCGCCGCCGACTGCGCTGGAGTATGCCTTTACGACCGTCGTGATGTTTTTAATCTCATAGGGAGGAATGCCTGCTCCGATGGCGCCGTAAGCCGCCAGGGTGGAGGAGGAGGTAACCATCGGGTAAATGCCGTGGTCCGGATCTTTTAATGAGCCTAACTGGCCTTCCAGCAGGATGTTTTTTCCTTCCCTGATTGCATGGTAGAGATAGGAAGATACGTCGCAGACATACGGCTCCACCATCTCTTTATATTTCATCATTTCTTCAAAAAGCTGTTCCGGATCAAGGAGCGGTTTGTGGTAAAGATGCTCAAGAAGCACATTCTTTGTCTCGCATACCCGGCAAATTTTCTCCTTCAGGCCCGCCGCGTCGAAAAGCTCGCTGACCTGGAAACCGATTTTTGCATATTTATCTGAGTAGAACGGCGCAATACCGGATTTTGTGGAACCGAAGGACTTTCCTCCGAGACGCTCCTCCTCGTATTCGTCGAACTGCACATGGTAAGGCATCAGAATCTGGGCCCGGTCGGATACCAGGATTCTGGGTTTTGGCACGCCTTTTGAGACAAGGTCATTTATCTCATTGACAAGATAGGGGATATTTAATGCCACACCGTTGCCGATAATGCTGGTTGTGTGATTGTAAAATACGCCGGACGGCAGCAGATGAAGGGCGAAACGGCCGTAATCGTTGATAATTGTATGGCCCGCATTGCTTCCTCCCTGGAACCGGATGATAATATCCGACTCTTCGGCCAGCATATCCGTAATTTTACCCTTGCCCTCGTCTCCCCAGTTTGCTCCTACTATTGCTCTTACCATGAATATTTTCCTCCCAGGAATCGTTGTTGTCGTTTTTTATCAATCAGCCCGCGGCTGATCTTCAACCCGTTGTTTACATGCTTAGGATACACGAATTCTCTTCATAAGTAAAATCAATATTATTTATGTTTGACATAATCCACGCTTATTTAAGTTCGGCCAAAAGTCTTGCCGCAGCCGGAGAGATATAAGATTTTTTCGATGTTACCAGGCAAAAATGCCTGTGGGGCATCTCCTCCCCGAATTCCAGCCTGAAAACTTCCCCAAGCTCAAGGGCCTCTTTCGCAAAATCGGACATCAGGCACCCGATTCCCAGGTTTCTTTTGGCAAACTGGACAATCATATCGCTGGTGGCCAGTTCAAATTCCGGTTCCAGCGTTATTCCTTTCTCTTCCAGGAACAAATCCATAAACCGCCTGGTGCTTGTCTTCTTTTCGAGGAAGATACATGGATAATCCAAAAGCTCACTGTATTTCAGCCGGCGCCCCTGAAGCTCTTTCCCAAACTTCGGACCGGCAATAAAGATATTTTCCACCTCTTTTACGGGGATGCTTTCTACGCCCGGCCGCGCTTCAAACGGTGTGCTGACGATCCCGAAATCAATTTTTCCCTCGTTTAGAAACTCCAGTGTCTCCGGCGTCGGCCCGTTTGACGCATTCACCTTGATCTTCGGATATCGTTCATGAAATTTTTCCAGATATGGCAGCAGATAGAACTGAAGGGTCATATCGCTGGCCCCGATCCGAATCTCTCCCGTATCCAGATCCTGTATCCTTTTCAGAGTATCTTCCCCATCATAGATTGATTCAATACCTCTTTTTATATAAGAATGGAGCACTTCTCCCTCTCTGGTGAGTTTCACGCCCTTTGATGTGCGCAGGAACAGGCGGCATCCGAGCGCAGCCTCCAACTGGTGCACCGCCTGGCTGACGGCAGGCTGGGAAATGCAGAGTTCCTCTGCGGCAGCCGTAATTCCTCCGCTTCTGCAAACATAATAAAATACCTTATAATACTCCAGATTGATTTTTCCGTGTTTATCCATGGCCTGATTCCCTTCGGTGCGTCTCTATCGGTATGTCTTTATCGATACGCCTTTATTTTTGACTATTACAGTGTATTCGATTCTGGGTCTTTCGTCAATCGTGGTTTCTTCCGGGTCCGATCCGGCAATCACCGCCGGCGGACAACGACCGAAAGCTCGCTTCAAGAACTTTTCATTGCCCTCAATAAAAATGAGATTCCCCTTCCTGCACATCCAGTGCGGGCGTAAGGGGAATCTCATTATAAAGTTAATCTCAGCTTTTTCACGTTAATCTCGACTTACGCGTCAATCCCGACTTTCATGTCAATCTCGGCTTACACGTTAATCTCAGCTTTCACGCCCAGTTCTTCTTTATTGGCATCCAGCACAGGCTGAATCACTTCCTCAAGGAATTCCTCCACCTGCTCTTTGGCGCGGCCCGTATACCTGGAAGGATCCATGGCCTGTTTCAATTCCTCAATCGTCAGGTTGAATGCGGGATCGGCTGCGATCAGTTCCAGAAGGTTATTGTCGAGGCCCTGTTCTTTTACGTTGCGGCCTGCTTCCATGGAGAGCGTGCGGATCTTCTCATGCAGCTCCTGTCTGTCTCCGCCGGCTTTTACGGCATCCATCATAATATTCTCTGTAGCCATGAACGGCAGCTCGGACATCAGGCGTTTCTCGATTACTTTCGGGTATACCACGAGTCCGTCCACCACATTCAGATAGAGATCCAGGATACCGTCAATTGCCAGGAATCCCTCCGGAATGCTTAAGCGCTTATTGGCGGAGTCGTCCAGTGTTCTCTCAAACCACTGGGTGGAGGCAACCATCATCGGGTTCATCATATCGGCCATCACGTAGTTGGCCAGAGACGCCATACGCTCGCTTCTCATCGGGTTTCTCTTGTATGCCATAGCGGAGGAACCAATCTGGTTCTTCTCAAAAGGCTCTTCCACTTCCTTCAAATGCTGAAGAAGGCGGATATCGTTGGAGAATTTGTGGGCGCTCTGTGCGATTCCGGCAAGGACGCTCATCACGCGGCTGTCGATTTTTCTCGAATAGGTCTGGCCCGATACCGGATAGCAGCCCTCGAATCCCATCTTCTCTGCAATCATCTGATCCAGTTTTCTGCACTTTGTATGGTCGCCGTCGAACAGCTCCAGGAAGCTTGCCTGGGTTCCCGTCGTTCCCTTGGAACCTAAAAGGCGCAGAGAGTGAATGAGGTAATCAAGATCATCCAGATCCAGCTTCAGCTCCATCATCCAAAGTGTGGCCCTCTTGCCCACCGTCGTCGGCTGGGCCGGCTGGAAATGGGTAAATGCAAGCGTCGGCTGAGCCTTGTACCGCTCAGCAAACTTTGCCATCTCATCAAGGACATTGATCAGCTTTTTCCGTACCAACGAAAGAGCCTCGGCCATGATGATAATGTCCGTATTATCTCCTACATAGCAGGAGGTAGCTCCGAGATGGATAATGCCTTTTGCCTTCGGACACTGAACGCCGTATGCGTATACATGGGACATGACGTCGTGGCGCACCTGCTTTTCGCGCTCCTTTGCCACCTCGAAATTAATCTCGTCCTGATGTGCTTTTAATTCATCGATCTGCTCCTGGGTAATCGAAAGGCCCAGCTCCTTCTCCGTCTCGGCAAGTGCGATCCAGAGTTTTCTCCAGGTCCTGAACTTTTTCTCCGGTGAGAAAATATACTGCATTTCTTTACTGGCATAACGCTCTGAAAGGGGGCTAACATATCTGTCGTACATGATTTTACCTCTCTTCTTTTATTGTGTTAAGTTTATAGTGGGCCGCGAACGCAGGCCGCCGCCATCAATAAAACCGGCTTCCACCATTCATTATAGCGGAAGCCGTAAGTTTTCTCAATCGTCGGCGGATATTACTTTCTGTCGGCAATTCCAAGACGTCTGAACACTTCGTTGTATGCGTCCTCTACATTGCCCATATCGCGTCTGAAACGGTCTTTGTCAAGTTTTTCATGTGTCTCTTTGTCCCAAAGACGGCATGTATCAGGAGATACCTCGTCAGCCAGGATAATCTGTCCATGGTAACGGCCAAATTCGATCTTGAAGTCGATTAATTCAATTCCAAGGCTGCCGAAATACCTGCGCATTACTTCATTTACCTTGAATGCATATTTTGTGATGGCATCAATCTCTTCCTCTGTAGCCAGTTCAAGGGACAGTGCATAGTATTTATTGATAAACGGATCGCCTAAGTCGTCATTCTTGTAGCTGAATTCCAGGGTTGGGCACTTGAATTCGATTCCCTCTTCCATACCCATCTTCTTAGCAAAGCTGCCTGCGGAGAAGTTTCTGATGATAACCTCAAGCGGCACGATCTCAACCTTCTTTACAGCGGTCTCTCTGTCGCTCAGCTCTTCTACTAAATGAGTCGGTACGCCTTCGGCTTCAAGCAGCCTGAAAATATGATTTGTCATACGGTTGTTGATTGCGCCTTTACCTACGATTGTTCCCTTTTTCAGTCCGTTGAATGCGGTTGCATCATCTTTGTAATCTACAATTAAGATGTCCGGATCTTCCGTTGTGTAAACTTTCTTTGCTTTTCCTTCGTATAACAAATCTACTTTTTTCATCTGCATCCACCTGTCCTTTTTATTTATAAGTTATTAATATAAACGAGCTTTGTTTCAGTAGAAATTATAATACACTGTCTGGGTAAAATCAATAGCGTGTTTTATTAAAATAATTAATAAGCATTCAGGGGCGGTCATTATCAATCGTTTTCCCGCTTTTCTCCGTCCTCTCTCGGTAAAACAGAATCTCACCGTTTTTTAAACGGATGGAGATACGGAATACATCCATAATAACGTCGTCCGTCTCCGCACCGCGTTCCAAAACGGCGCCCGTCTCCCGAAACTCTTTCACCGACAGGAATAAATCCCTGTATGCTCCGATTATCATCAAATAAATCACGGCCGCAGACAGCACAAGCAGACACGCCGCTCTTTTTCTGCGGTTCCTCCTGAGACGGACTTTTTTGAAAAAACGCCTGAGACTCCTGCGCCTCTTCTTCCTGTCCTTTTCACGGCTCCGTTCCACGCGGCCGTTTCTCAGCAAACTGCATCTTCGCCGCTTCTCACAGCACGTTTGTCCTGTTTCTCTCTTACCATGTCCCGGCAACTGCATCGTCTCCTTTGCTGCTGCCTCTCCCTGTCTCCTTATGTCTCCTTTTCAACTATAGCGGATTTGCCCTCAATTGTAAAGAAGAAATGTGCAGGGCCTAGACCTCTGCACACTCACCGTTTTTCACAAATTTTTCTTCGAATTCTTCTACCGGCATCGGCCTGTAGAACACGTAGCCCTGTATGTAATCGCAATCCAGTTCCTTCAGGAATTCCACATATCCTCTGGTCTCAACACCCTCGGCAACTACCTTCATGTTAAGCTCCTTCGCCACCTCCACTATGTGGCGGATCAGAATTCTCTCCCTTGGATCCGCCTCATTCTGGAACAGGGAACGGTCAATCTTCAGCGCATCCAGCTCCGCGTTCGTGAGAACGCTGAAGGAGGAAAAACCGCTTCCAAAGTCATCCAGGGAACAGCCGCACCCAAACTTCCTGATCTGTTCTACCACCCGGCTTACACGCTCCACCTGATTTAAGACGATGCTTTCCAGAAGTTCAAACTCAATGCAGTCTTTCGGGCAGGGCACCTTGTCGTAAACCTGTTTGTAGTGATCCAGAAAATACCGGTAGTTAAACATATTGCTTGAAAGGTTTACACTTATTTTAATCTTCTTTCCGTAAAGGTCAATCCACCTGTTGATATTCCGGCAGACCTTCTCAAACAGATAGAGATCCAGCTCACTGATCAGTCCGTTTTTATCCAGTTCCGGCAGGAAGTCACCGACCGGAATCATGCCGCGTTCCGGATCAATCCAGCGCACCAGGGCCTCTGCCTCACAGACTTCCCCCGTCCTCAGATTCACTTTGGGCTGCAGGTAAAGTTTAAAGTCACCGTTGTCCATAGCCGGCCGGATCATCTGTTCGAAATCATAGCTCTCCAGGTTCTTGTCACAATAGGTCATTCCAAAGATTTCAAAATGAGAGTTCCGAAGAGGAACCTCCGGGCACTCGGCCCGGCATATATCCGCATTATACAGGGCCACATAGAAATCCACCGGCTCCTCTGTCAGCAGATAGACTCCCATTCCCGTATATACTTTCCCCTTTTCCTCCGCCCCCGGCATATCGCGCACCCAGGCATTCAATTCGATGATATAGTGAAAAATATCGTCGTAATCCCTGGACATCTTAACAAGCAGGCAGAAGGAATCCACACTGAGCCTGGCCGCATACCCGCCTTCCTTCACCCACGCCTGAAGCGAATGATATACCCTCTCCGCCAGTTTGTCCCCCGCCTCTCTTCCGAAAAGACGGTTATAAACACGGAACCGTTTTATTTTAAGGCTGATCAGGGCATATTCTTCGGGAGCCGTTCTGCAGATTTCTTCATAGCGTTCCCTGATCCACTGCTCATTTTTCATAACTGTCATGCTCTTTATCCTCTGTCCTGAATAATAACTACTCTGTAACTATCAGCGCCTCCCCGGACACCGCCGCGCAAAATACTGACTTCTGAACTGTTACAATACTCTTTCTTCATTCTATCATCAAACCACCCGTTTAACAATGATAATCATTTTGGGGCAGGCATCTTTTACGCATCTGAAATGCCATGGCTACCTGCACATGCCTGAGAAAAAAGAAAAACAGCCCGGCCAGAAGGTTTAACCTTTCATGACCAGACTGCCTGTTCTTTTTTCAGTCGTTTTAATCACCCACTGAACTTTCCATTGTGGAGGAAACCGTGCCGTCATCAACTGCATGCTCCGCTCCGTTCTTTATGTCCTCAGCACCGTCTTTGATGTCGTCTGCAAGTCCGTCAAGCACACCGGTGCTCTCCTTTGCGTCAATTCCGTTGGTTGGTCCATTTGCGGTTCCGCCTTCCGTGCTTTCGGCGCTGATGGCAGACTGGGACTGTCCTGTGGATTCTGTGGACTTCGTATTATTTCGTCCGTCACCGCATCCTGATGCTAAAGCCATGACAAAAATTAACATAATGCCTAAAACGATCTGTCTAGATTTTTTCATAATAATATCTCCTTTCTACCACATAGTATGTACCGTGAAGAAAGGTTTTATTTTGGTAAAAACTGGATATTTTCGCGGCGTTATCCTATCACGTCCGCCATCGTATAAAGCCCCGGCTCTTTACCAGCCAGGAATTTAGCGGCCTGGACCGCCCCTTTGGCAAAAATCGCTTTTGAATACGCCGTATGCGAGAATGTCACCACTTCATCCCTGCCCGCGAAAATCACATCGTGCTCGCCGACGATAGAGCCGCCGCGTACCGCCTGGATTCCAATCTCTTTCTTATCGCGTTTCACGCGCTCCGCAGATCTGTCATACTTATAATGGTATGCGTGATCCATGGCCTCGTTGATGGAGTCCGCCAGGGCAATGGCCGTGCCGCTCGGCGCGTCCACCTTCTGGTTATGGTGTTTTTCCACAATCTCCATGTCAAAGTCTGCCGCGGCCAGAACCTGGGCTGCTTCTTTCACCAGCTTTAAAAGCACGTTTACTCCCAGGGACATGTTGGCCGAGCGGAGAACCGCCGTCTTTTCGGAAACTTCGGACACCCGCTTTATCTGCTCGTCGGAAAGGCCGGTTGTGCATACTACCACAGGCGTTCCCGTCTCCGCACACCAGTCGAGCATTGCATCCGCCGCTTTTGCAATTGAAAAGTCAATCACCACGTCGGCATCCACCGTACACTCCCGAAGCGACGGAAAGACCGGAAATGGATTGCTCTTATTATCTGCAATATCGATACCGGCTACAATGGTAATTTCTTCGTCATTCTGGGCAATTCCTGCTATCACCTGTCCCATGGCTCCGTTGCAGCCATGCATAATCGCTCTTATCATTTATATGTACCTCCGGTTTGGCGTTTAAAGAAGACCATAATTAACCATTTCTCTTCTCAGCCTCTCTCTGTTCTGCGGCTCCATCTCCACGAGCGGCTTGCGGAATGGGCCGACTCCCTTACCCATCATGTTCATCGCTTCTTTTACCGGAATCGGATTCACTTCACTAAACAGCGCTTCGATCAGCGGGATTGCATCCAGCTGCATCCTGGAGCTCTTCTCAACTTCCCCTTTGAAATAAAGCTCACACATGTCATGGACCTGACGCGGCGCCACATTGGATAATACGGAGATAACGCCCTTACCTCCCAGGGAGAGAAGGGGAACGATCTGGTCGTCATTACCCGAGTAGATGTCAACCCAGCCGTTCGACAGGCTTGCAATCTTTGCAATGGCGGAGAAATTGCCGCTTGCCTCTTTTACGCCGACGATGTTCTCAACATTCTTGCACAGATCCACGATTGTCTCGGGATTAATGTTCACTCCCGTTCTTCCCGGAATATTATAAAGGAGGATCGGGATCTTAACCGCTTCCGCCACATCGGTGAAATGGATCCGGATTCCCTTCTGGGTGGACTTATTATAGTATGGAGATACGAGAAGAAGTCCGTCCGCCCCCGCTTCTTCCGCACATTTGGAAAGATAAACCGATGTAGCCGTACAGTTGGAGCCTGTGCCTGCGATTACCGGAATCCGGTTATTCACTATGTCACAGACAAATTTGATCTCCCTGATATGCTCATCATGGGTCAGCGTCGCCGCCTCTCCCGTTGTTCCGCAGACAATAATACTGTCGGTTCCACCCGCTATCTGCTCCTCCACCAGTTCTTCGAGCTTGGAATAATTGATCTCCCCGCTCTCCTTAAACGGTGTTACTAACGCAACTCCTGCACCTTCGAAAATTGACATTCTGATATCCTCCTTCAATCTGTATTCAGACTTCCTGGTTTATCCGGGATCCCCAAAAGCAATGAAAAAATACGTTCTGCGAGCTTTTCATTGCTAATCAGTAAAAATAAAGCTGGCACGTCGGCCAGCTCATATTGTACACAAATTATCCCGTAGCTCCCCATCGTTCCTGATGACAGTCATATGATTCTTCACCATATGCCCAGAACCGCACTCACAGTGGTGCTGCTCTTCGGCGTCTTTCCCTTTCAACGGTCATCTACTGTGTCTGCCACATCCGGCCGCTTACTGATGATTGACGCAACCTCTACCTCAATATATTTGTTCCTATATTATCATTACTTTCTATTCTTGTCAACTGTGTGTCTGCTATTCCGTGTATCCATAACATCCAGGGTGAACCGTATCTCCGGTTCCCGGCCGGACGGCAATTGCTCAGCAATCCACGTCGTTGTCAATGCGAGTAACCGTATCGGCGTATCCGTACAGCTCCGGCGGGCACACCTTTCCAGTCAATATCAGACTTGCGTTCTCTTCCCTGAGGGCAAGCACGCCCATAAAGTCTTCCATTGTCATCAGGCCCAAATCCAGGATACCGAGGAATTCATCCAGTATCAGCAAATCGCATTCGCCGGTTGACAGGACTTTTTTTGCGAAATTGATGCCATTACAGATATTAATCCGCTCCTCCTGCTTCTGAGCTTCGTTCAGCGTGCAAAAATGGCAGCTCTGTTTTTCAAAACGGAATACCTTCATATCCGGTTCCAGCCGTTTAAGCCACTCTGACGTTTCAGGACTTAAGGCTCCTTTTAAGAACTGGATCATAATGACCCTTTTATTCTTTGTCATCGCTCCGATCCCCTTGCCCAGAGCCATGGATGACTTGCCGTTCCCATCGCCGCAGATTATCTGAACAATTCCCTTATCCATATTCAGCACCTCTTTATATGTGTTTTACCGTTACTTTTACCAGGCCGACTTATTCTAGCACATTTTTACCGGTTTTGCAAGTATCTTACCTATTCCTGCTCCACACACTCCAGTTTGCTTACGGATACTTCATATGCCACCCTCTTCTCGCAATCCACGTCGCTCAGTTTCTTCGTATACTCCCTGCTCTGCACACGGCCCCATACGCAGACTCTGCTGCCGACCTCAAATCCCGAAGCATATCTGGCATTTCTTCCCCACGCGATGCAGGGTATGTAATCTGATTTTCCATAAGGGCGGTTGACGGCCAGAAGGAGGTCCGCAATTTCCCTGCCAAGCGGTGTTTTCCTGTAAATCGGCTCTTTGCAGATATAGCCGTCCAGGAAAATCTGATTTGTTTTTGTATAATCCGTGAACTCTTCCAGGAAGTTTACCTCACGGACGAAAATGGAAAGCACCAGCCTGTTTTTAGTACCCTCATGGCGGTTATAGGAGCGAAACTGTCCGATGGCTTCCACCGTACAGCCCTGGTAATCCTTTGTTATATCCATAAGGCGTTCCGATATCATCAGGGGAATAATGTCCACCTGATCACTCAGCCTGCTGACAGCCATGTCAACTACATAAAAACCTTCCCCAAATACCTCATGGCTGAACTTGAACTCTGAAACTACTTCACCAATTACGCTTACCCTGTTGTTTTCAATCACTTTTTCTGACATAGTACTTCTCTCCTCTTTCTTTCCACTATATTTCTTTTCTATTCTTTTATCTTGCAATCCTCTGTTTAAAAACAGAGCTAATCCAATTGCTAATAATATGTTTATGCGGATATTTCTCTTTTAGAAGGAAAAGAAGAAGTAAAATTTCTACAGAAAAAGACAGCGCGGATGTCGAATCGGAGAGTAAAAAAACGTTCCGTATGCAATATGATGCTCCCTGTCGGACAAACGTGGTTTTTTAAGGAAATGCGTCCATATCCGACATCACAAAAAGACGCCCCGGGAGGCCGTATCTCTGGCTTCCCTGGGCGTCTATCCTGTTTTCATTATCTATTTTTCACCGGTTCCTGATTTTGCCTGTAGTTTTCTTCCGACCGGTTCCTGCCGGTTCTACTGGCCCTTGTCTTTTCTGCTGATCGCAGCCCTCTTTCTCATAGTCGGATCCAGAATCTTTTTACGGATTCTGAGGCTGGTAGGCGTTACCTCTAAAAGCTCATCGGTATCGATAAAATCAAGGCACTGCTCCAGGCTCATTTCCTTCGGAGTGGTCAGTCTTAATGCTTCGTCTGCGCTGGAAGAACGTGTATTGGTCAGTTTCTTCGTCTTGCAGACATTCAGCTCGATATCCTCGGGTTTGGCGCTCTGGCCGATGATCATTCCGGAATATACCTTTACGCCTGCGCCGATAAAGAGCGTTCCCCTCTCCTGGGCGTTGTAAAGTCCATAGGTGATGGACTCACCGGCCTCAAATGCAATAAGGGAGCCCTGCTTGCGATAGTTTAACTCTCCCTTGAAAGGTCCGTATCCGTCAAAGCTGGTGTTCAGGATTCCGTTCCCTTTTGTGTCCGTCATAAATTCACCGCGGTATCCGATCAGTCCTCTGGACGGGATGGCAAACTCAAGGCGTGTATATCCGCCTCCAATCGGGCTCATGCCCTGAAGTTCTCCCTTCCTGCTGGTCAGTTTCTGTATCACCGCGCCCGTGAATTCCTCCGGCACATCGATATAGGCAACCTCCATCGGCTCCAGCTTCCTGTTTCTCTCATCGTAGTGATAGAGAACCTCAGCCTTGCTGACGGCGAACTCAAAACCTTCTCTCCTCATATTCTCAATCAGGACGGACAGATGAAGCTCTCCACGGCCGGATACTTTGAAGCAGTCCGGTGAATCCGTCTCCTCTACCCTGAGGCTGACATCCGTGTTAAGCTCCCTGAACAGTCTCTCCCTGATATGGCGGGAGGTGATGAATTTGCCCTCCTGGCCTGCCAGCGGACTGTCGTTTACCATAAAATCCATGGCAATGGTCGGCTCTGAAATTTTCTGGAACGGGATGGCTTCGGGGTTCTCAGGGGAACAGATTGTATCTCCGATATGGATATCGGAAATACCGGAAATCGCAACGATGGAACCGATCTTCGCCTCCGTCACCTCAACCTTATTCAGACCCTCAAACTCATAGAGTTTTCCGATTTTTACCCTGCGGAATTTATCAGGCTCGTGATGGTTTACAATCACGCAGTCCTGGTTTACTTTCAGGGTACCGTTGTCAATCTTGCCGACACCGATTCTGCCCACATATTCATTATAATCAATGGTGCTGATCAGCACCTGGGTCTCCGCCTCCGGATCTCCTTCCGGCGCCGGGATATACTCAAGGATTGTCTCAAAAAGCGGGGACATATCCTCTTCCGGATCGTTTATGTCCTTCTTTGCAAATCCGGCTCTGGCCGAAGCATAGATGAACGGGCAGTCGAGCTGCTCGTCGGATGCGTCCAGATCCATGAACAGTTCCAGGATCTCATCCACAACGTCATCCGGTCTTGCCTCCGGACGGTCAATTTTATTGATGCAGACAATAACCGGAAGATCCAGATCCAGTGCCTTTCTCAGAACGAATTTTGTCTGCGGCATGGCGCCCTCATAGGCATCCACCACCAGGACAACTCCGTTCACCATCTTTAGCACACGCTCTACTTCGCCGCCGAAATCGGCGTGGCCTGGGGTATCGATGATATTGATCTTCGTGCCGTTATAGTTGACGGCCGTGTTCTTGGACAAAATCGTAATACCGCGCTCCCGCTCAATATCATTGGAATCCATCACGCGGTCTACCATCTCCTGATTGGCGCGGAATATTCCGCTCTGTCTCAAAAGCTGGTCAACCAGTGTTGTTTTACCATGATCGACGTGTGCTATTATTGCAATGTTTCTGACATCTTCACGCTTTGTTTTCATATTCTAATCTATCTCTCTTTCCTGCCAAACAGTAACTGTGCTAATTTTACATATTTTTACACAGTTACTCATTGTAACATTAAATATAGAAGAGTTCAAGGGGAATCTGAACGTTTTTTTTACAAAAACACCATATTTATAAAGGTTATACCTGCATTCGACAGTTACGGCTGCAATTTAAAGCCTGCCAAAAGCGGGAAGCCGGCTGCTGTCCACACTGTGCCCTTTAACACGCTTTGCGGTGCACAGAAACGGCAAATAACACCTTTTCGCACCGAACAACCCAGGCGTTTTCGCATTGCCATTCCGGCGGCTTTGCAATATAATTCAGTTATGGCAAAAAATCGTTCTTACAGGAGGCGGCATATGGGTCGTATCAATAACGAAAATAAGTGTTATCTTTTCATCATACTATGTGAAATCATTACGGCCGTCATCTATGCAGAGTGGATTGCACCCGATCTGGCCGCCATGCATAATGATATGCAGGTCTTTATTCCCATGGCGCTGCTGTTTATCACCGCTCTCTGTTTCCTGTCGGTCCTGCTCCTGTGCGGAGTGTATCTGCTGCGCAGCCGGCAAAAGAAAATAACGTATGAATGGAACGGCCCCGTGACTCTTCTTTTGATTCTTGCAACCCTGATGCTATGGGCTATGGTCCTTCTTATCATATCCGGCCATACGGACTGCTGTACGGGAGGGTGAGCCCATTTAAAAGATGACGGTCTCACCGCCGGTTACCCCGAAGTACACCTTGTCGAGAAGTTCGATAAGGCAGCGGCCTCCGGTTCCTTCCGTCAGCTTTTTCTTTAGTACCTGCGCCTCGGAAAGCGGCGCAAGTGCGGTGAGAACCACCTTGTCGCTGTATTCGCTTCCCAGCACCGTAATGCCCTGTTCCGCAAGGATATACTGTATTTTCCCAAGATCGCTGTAATCGGTCTTAAGCTCCAGTTTCTCGGCCAGTTTTTTCTCCAGGATCACGCAGTTTTTAAGCCCTTCCTGGACCGCCCCGGAGTAGGCCCGGACCAGGCCGCCCGTCCCCAGAAGCGTTCCGCCGAAATAACGCGTTACGACGGCGCAGACGTTATGGATCTCCTCCCCCAGAAGCACGTCGAGCATCGGCCTTCCCGCCGTCTGGGCAGGTTCCCCGTCGTCGCTGCATCTGGAAATCTCAAAGTTCTCCCCCACCGTAAAAGCGGAGCAGTTGTGGGTCGCGTCCCAATATTTTTTCTTCATTTCCGCTATGAAGGAGACGGCCTCGTCCTCGGATTCCACTGGGCGGATTGTGGCAATAAAACGTGACTTTTTCTCCACAATCTCCCCCTCTCCTCCCTCATAAAGGATTCTGTAATTTTCTTTCATCTGTTACCTCCTGCATCCCGGCTTTCTGTTCCGGGAACCGGTCTTTTCCGCCTGGAACTATCGCAGATTCCGCTCTTTTCCGTTCACTTCCCCGCCGTTAAAGCGCTGCGGTCCGCTCCGTGCCCGGTAACGAGCTTTGCGATGCACGGAATACGGCCTGTGAACTGTAACGTAAAAGCCTCTCTATTCATAATAACGTAAAAAAAATTTCATGACAATAGTATTTATTTATCAGGTAACTTTTGCTATAATGATAGCTTATAAAGGAGGCTCCTATGAATTATGGCAGAAAATCAACGAAACGAAGAATAAAGGCAGCCAGCTCCCGGAAGAAAAAATATACAAATAAGGTATTCTTATCTTTTTTTAAAACGGTTTTTGTCCTGTTTCTCTTTATCACCGCAACGGGAATCAGCACAGGGATCGGTATGCTGAAAGGAATTATCGACAGTTCGCCGGACTTTAATCCGGACAGCTTCGCGCCCAGCGGTTATTTTTCCACGATTTATAACGCGAACGGCGAGGTAACCGATACGCTGATAGGCACCGATTCCAACCGTATTGAAGCTACCTATGACGAGCTGCCCCAGGATCTCATCGACGCCTTTGTGGCAATTGAGGACTCCCGTTTCTGGCAGCACAACGGAATCGACCTCCGCTCCATCACCAGGGCTGCCGTCGGCGTCCTGACCCACAATTACAGCGGCGGCGCCAGCACCCTGACCCAGCAGCTCATCAAGAACACCGTGTTTAACGGCGGTATGGAAACCAGCGACGGCGCAAAGATTGAACGAAAGATACAGGAACAGTACCTGGCCTTACAGCTCACAAAGAATGTAGACCGGAAAATTATTCTTACCAATTATTTGAACACGATCAACCTCGGAAAGAACACGCTCGGCGTCAAGGCCGCAGCCCTGCGGTATTTTAATAAGGATGTTTCGGAACTGACACTTTCCGAATGCGCCGTTATCGCAGGCATCACGAAGCACCCGGCCCGTTTGAATCCGATATCCGGCCCCGAGGACAACGCGGAGCGCAGGGAGGTCATCCTTCAGGAGATGTACAACCAGGGATATATTACAAAAGAAGAACAGGAGGAGGCTCTGGCCGACGACGTTTATTCCCGTATCCAGAATGTGGATCTCGCAATCAAGGAGAATACCACCCCTTACTCCTACTATACGGACGAGCTCATCGAGCAGGTGACGGAAGCCCTGAAAGAGGAGTTCGGCTATACAAACACCCAGGCCTACAATCTGCTGTACAGCGGCGGGCTCCAGATTGAAACCCCCCAGGATCCGGCCATACAGGCCATCGTGGACGAGGAAATCAACAATCCCGAAAACTACGACGCAGCCCGTCTTTCCGTGGAATACCGTCTTTCCGTCACACATGCGGACGGGACAACGGAGCACTTCTCCCAGGAGACGATGAAGACCTATTTCCGTCAGGTCAAGGGACAGACAAGCTATGAAGGCCTGTTTGACAGCGAGGCCGAGATACAGGCGGCAATCGATGAATACAAGGCGTATCTGCTGAAGGAAGGCGATCAGGTGATCGGGGAATCCTCCCATATCACGCTGCAGCCTCAGGCGTCCTTTGTCCTGATCGAGCAGTCCACCGGCTATGTCAAGGCCATCAGCGGCGGACGCGGCGAGAAAACGGCCAACCGTACCTTAAACAGGGCCACCAACACGCCGAGGCAGCCGGGATCGACCTTTAAGGTCATCACATCCTTTGCACCGGCCATCGACACCTGCGGAGCGACGCTTGCCTCCGTATACTACGACGCCCCTTATACGGTAGGCACCAAAACATTCAGGAACTGGTGGGGAAGCGACTACAAGGGATACCACTCCATCCGTGACGGTATCGTTTATTCTATGAACATTATCGCCCTGCGGTGCATGGCTGAGACGGTAACGCCCCAGCTCGGCGTGGAATATGCGGAGAAGCTCGGCATTACCACCCTCGTCTCCTCGGATTTGAACCTGTCTACCGCCCTCGGCGGTATTACGAAGGGTGTTACAAACCTGGAACTGACCAATGCGTTTGCCGCCATTGCCAACAACGGCACCTATACAAAACCGATTTTCTTTACAAGGATTCTGGACCGCAACGGCAAGGTCCTGATTGAAAATGTGCCTGAGACAAGACAGGTGTTAAAGGACTCCACCGCCTTCCTGCTGACCGACGCAATGACGGACGTTATGCAGAGCAATGTCCTCTATTCAAGACCCGGCGCCGGCGTCAATGCAACCGGAACCGCGGCTGCCGTCCCGGGCATGACGACCGCCGGAAAGAGCGGAACTACAACGGATAATAAAGATATCTGGTTTGTCGGCTACTCTCCTTACTATACCGCAGGTATCTGGGGCGGATGCGACAACAACCAGAAGCTGAAGGATTCACGCGGCAACATAAACGGCGGCACCAGCTTTACGAAGCGTATCTGGCGCAAGATTATGACCAGGGTCCACGACGGGCTCTCCGATCCCGGCTTCCCGGTGCCTGACAGCATTGAGACGGCCCAGGTGTGCAGGAAATCAGGCAAGCTGGCCGTGTCCGGCGTCTGTAGCAGCGACCCGAGGGGCAACGCCGTTTACACCGAGTATTTCGCCAAGGGAACCGTCCCGACCGAGGCCTGTGACCACCATGTGAGAGTCACGGTCTGCACGGCGTCAGGCGGACGTCCTACCGCGTTCTGTCCGGAGGACCAGCAGGAGGCGCGCACCTTTATGGCCGTTCCGGCGGATGAGGGCATCACCGACGACTCCTACTACGCAATGCCGGATTACTGTACCGTACATAACGGCTCTTCCACGATTATCGATCCTTCGGGAGCGGAGGGAAGCGACATCCCGTATGGCCCCGGCTATGTTCCAGAAACTCCGGCTCCGTACTCGCGGCCGGCCAATGAATATTATACTTACCCGCATTCCTCCGGAGACGGCAATACCATCCCGATCGTCCCGGCGGGACCAAACGGTTAAAGGCGGCATAAAACCAGCCCGGGCCGTGAAAGACAAAGGTTTATCTCTGTCTTTCACGGCCCGGGCCGGTTTTATCTGGTTCCGATTAGTTCCTCCAGAAAATGCCCAAATGCGGTGAAATCTTCCTGTCCCGGATGGGATAGGGCCGCATGGTAATTCTCTATCATCCGCCTGGCCCTGTCGTCCTCCGGATTGGTCTTCAGCATGGCCTGGTAGCGTTCCAGCACGGTGGAGGCCATCCTGCCCTGGCACATGAAATACGCGGCCGGATTTACGGCTTCGGGCAGTTCCTGAGTGATGTTGTGGATCACTCTGTCATAGTATGACCGGTCGGAGCCAAAACCGGCCGTGCCGAAGAGAACCAGCTTTCCCGGAACCGGAACCGTTTCCCCCAGCGTCTTTAAAAAGGCAAGGGCATCGGCGTCCGCATTCCCCTTATCGGTCCAGAAACCGACGCAGAGAATATCGGCCCGTTCCGCACATTTCCCGTTCTTTTGTCCTTCCAGCTCAGCGGCCTGCGCGTCCCCGTAAAAGAGACAATTCCCCTCCCCGGTATTCCTGAACACTTCCAGCGCCTGATCCGCCAGCATCTTTGTGTTTCCCGTCCTGCTGCTGTATACGATTGCATATTTCATCTTTTTTCCTCCTGTCTTCCATCGTAAATACAATGAACTCCCCTGTGTTCCATCATTCCTCCCAGGCATTCCCTGTTACACCGGACGCAGGTTCTTATTTTCTCCCGGTTCTCTCCCGCCGTCTTTGCCGGCCACTGCGGATCGGCGATCAGCTGGCGGCTCATGGCGGCATAATCGATTCTGGCTTTTTGAAGCTGTTCTTCTATAAAGTCCGGACTGGTCAGTCCGCCTACCCCGCATACCGGAAGGGCGGTATATTTCCTCACCTCGTCGCAGTATTTCAGGAAACAGCCTTCCTCAGAAAAATATGGATGGGATTTCGGCGGTATCGTATCCGACAGCGAAGTGTGATCCGCCAGGGCCACATGATAGCAGTCCACACCGGCGGCCTGAAGAAGCGGCAGAAAGACCGGCAGTTCTTCCAGCAGGATTCCCGCATTGCCATAATGGGGATTCTCCTGGCGCACAGCCAGCTTATACTCAATGGGCATATCCGGAAGCGCCCGTCTCACGGCCGCAACGGCCTCAGACGCAAATCTGGCGCGGTTTTCAGCAGAGCCGCCGTAACAGTCCGTCCTGTGGTTAAAAACGGCGGAACTGAAGCTGCCGCACATTCTGTCTCCGTGAATCTGTATCATGTCAAAACCGGCCTTTTCAGCCAGTCTTGCCGCCTCCGAAAAGGATGACGTGATCTCCTTCACTCTTTTCTTGGGAATCCGGCTGATATATGGGCCGGTTCTCTCATTCATCAGGGTCCTCAGCCGGTCGGGCGTAATTTTCTTCGTCAGGACTCCCGGTATATAGCGGAGCATTCCCTTTACGTCGGAATCCGACACATGAAGCTGCGCGCAGGCCTTTGCCCCGTTTTTATGTATGGTATCGGTCACCCTGCTGTAGAATTCAAATCCCTTCCTGCTATACAGCGACTTTTCAAACAGGCTGTGCCTCAGGACGGGAACGTCCCCGACTGTCAGCATCGCCGCGCCTCCCGCGGCTATCCGCCCCATCCGTTCCAGATACTCCTCCTCTTTCAGCCCCATCGTAGTCGGGGCAAATACAATCCTGTTTTTGAGCGTCAGGCCGCGGATGGTGAATGGGGAATTGATCATTTCGTACATCCCGTTCCCTCCTCTGCTCCCTTTATCTTTTTAAGCATGGCAAAAAGCCGCTCCTTTTCATTCGCATCCAGAGCGGACAGCGCCTTTTCGTCCCACTCTTTAAAGAGTGAATGGGCCTTTTCAAAGGTCTGCTCCCCTTTTTTTGTAAGCGTCAAAAGAACCATCCTCCTGTCCTTCTCATGGCGTCTGCGCTCGATAAAACCGTCCTGCAGAAGCTTCTCCACCGATCTGGCCGCATAACCTTCATCCGAGCGGACGGCCGCCGCCATCTCCCGCTGCGAACAGCCCGGTTTCTTCCCGATGTAAATCAGAAAATATAACAGCCCCAGGGATATCCCCTCCTTCTGAAGTTCTCCCTTACAGAATGATGTGAAATCTTCCCTGAAAACCGAAGTGTAATAGGCAAATGTCTGGTACATGATATCCTCCGCTTGTTTAATTGATTTATTTGATAATGTCAAGTATATCAAAATACATGATTTTGTCAAGCATTATTCATCTGACCCCAAAACGCGGTGTCATCTTACAGAGGGCAACAGGCCCCGGCTGTGATGCGGACGCTCAAAGAGAGACAGACCGCAGCGCCGTCTGTGCCGCAGCACATGGGCTTTCCTGTGATCTGTCTCTCCACTCATTGCCAACCGGCTCCTGGCTGGAACCCGGCTTTCTTTTAATCCTTCAGTCTGGGCTTAAAAATCAGGGACGCAAAATACCCGAAGATCAGCGCCCCGGATATTCCGGCGGAACCTGCCGTAAAACCTCCCTTGAACAGACCCAGCAGCCCGTCCTTGCCGATCGCTTCGCTGACACCTTTCCAGAGGCTGTTTCCAAAGCCCAGAAGCGGTATTGTGGCTCCCGCTCCGGCCCACTCGGCAAACGGTTCGTAGATTCCAATCCAGCCCAGGATGGAGCCTGTCACTACGAGCAGCACCATAATACGGCCCGGCAGAAGTTTTGTTTTATCCATCAGAATCTGCACCGCCGCGCAAATCAGTCCGCCCACGATAAACGCCTTTACATAATCCATAAATTTATTCCTCCATTCCGGTTCTTTTCCCCGGATCCGACCTTCAGCCCCCGATGTGCTCCAAAATCACCCCATGGGCGATTCCCGGGACATTCTGCCCCTCGTTGAAACTGATTTGGGAAAGAAGGGCTCCGGTAGGCACAAAGAGCACCCGCTTCCACTCTCCGCTCCTGATCTTCGGCAGAATATAACCGCACAGCGTCACGGCCGAACAGCCGCAGCCGCTTCCGCCCGAATGGGTATCCTGAGCCGCCGAATCAAAGATTGTCATACCGCAGTCCATGTGGATTCCCTTCACATCGTATCCGGCCTGATCCATGAAATCAAACAGGATATTCTGTCCGACGGCTCCCAGGTCTCCGGTAATAATCTTGTCATAATAGTTCTGATCCACATTGAAATCACGGAAGTTTTGCAGAATTGTGTCAACCGCAGCCATCGCCATGGCCGCTCCCATGTTCATGGAATCCCTTGACTGCATGTCCACAATCTTTCCCGTCGTGGCTCCCGCTATTTTGGCATATGCCTTTTCCTGCGCCGCCGGACTTCCCTTTCCGTCCTTTCCTATGATGACGGAACCGCAGCCCGTGACGGTCCAGGTTGTGGAAAACGGCCTCTGGTTTCCGTATGCAAGCGGAAAGCGGAACTGGCGCTCAGCGGATGCAAAATGGCTGGATGCCATAGACATAACGCGGTCTGCATAGCCTGCGTTTACAACCATGGACCCAAGCATCATGGCCTCCCCCATGGTGGAACAGGCGCCATAAAGACCGAACATCGGTATTCCGAGATCCTGGACACCAAAGGAGGTGGCCACAATCTGGCCTAACAAATCACCGGCAAAAAGATATCGGATCTCGTTTTCACGAAGCCCCGATTTTTCCAGGCATTTGAGGGCGGTCTGCCTCTGGAATTCACTCTCCGCCGCCTCCCAGTTATCCTGTCCATACATGGGATCCGGTTCGATCCGGTCGAAGCAGGTTCCCAGCGGGCCATCGCCCTCCTTCTCACCCACGATTGAAGCCGCTCCCAGTATCACCGGCTGATTTTCGTATTTTACACTGGCTTTTCCTTTCTGCATCTCAACTGCTCCTTTCCCTTTGCTTTTAAAGCCCAAAGCCGAATATCATGCTGATAACTCCAAGCGCCCAGCTCACCAGGACGCCATAAAGAATAACAGGGCCCGCAATCGTAAATATCTTACAGCCCACCCCGAATACCTGGCCCTCAGCCTTGTACTCGATTGCCGGAGCCGCCACCGAGTTGGCAAAACCGGTGATGGGAACAAGAGCCCCGGCTCCGCCGAACTTTGCGATTTTCTGGAATATGTTTAAGCCCGTCAGAATGACGCTTAATAATATCAGAATGAGCAGCGTCCATGCTGCGGCGGCATCTTTCTCCAGTCCGTTTTCTTTAAACAGGTTCAGAAGAATCTGCCCAATCGTACAGATAACGCCTCCCGTTGCAAATGCCGTCAGCACGTTTTTGAAGGTGCTGTGTACGGGTGTTATCTGTTTTACGTAATCACCATATTGTTTTTTATCTACTTCCATCTGTTATGCCTCCTGTCTTATCTGTTCACTTTTGCCCACCGAACCGTGCTTTCCCGTTCCCGTGGCCTATTTACCTACACCCCCGAGAAAATATACGAGACAGCCAAAGAGTTTACCGAGAGCGACCGACAGGATTACATACTGCAGCCCGACGGCCAGCCTGATCCTCCTGCTGATTACAGGCAGTGCCTTCAGCGTCTCCGCCAGGGACATTACCAGGCATCCGACAAAGATGCCGCTGCATAACCCGAAAGTTCCCAGCACAAGGTGTCCGAGCAGAGGAATTCCCAGCCCTCTTGCTCCAAACAGCATCGGAAACTCAAAAATATCCAACACGTTGCCGAACACACCGCCGATAATAATTATCGTTTCGTAAAGCAGAATATGCCTGCTTGTTCCCGTCTTTCCAATAATACGCGGAAATACTCCGATGATGGCTAAAAAAGCAAAAACGCCGGCCGCGATGACGCCGCCGGCGCAAAGACCGATAAAAGCCAGAAGAGACTGTCTAAGAAACATCTACGCCAGACTCCTTTCTTCCGTCATTCTGAATCAGGGTTTTATTGATATTATCCTCGTAAAGGCGCATCTCCACCTCCAGCGGCGTCGGATCCGTATTCAGCTTGATTTTTGCAAAGTGATTAAAGAATACGACGATGCCCAGTGCCAGGCCGACCGAGTAGGAGGTCTCCAAAATCGTAAGCCCGTCCGACTCTTTTCCCATGACTAAGCGGTACAATTCCTTGAACACATCCAACACGCTTGCGTCGTTATTAAACGTCATAATTGCAAAAGCCGCTCCCGAAAAACATACGAGGCAGACAAAAATTGTCTTGAGCCACTGCCATGTATACATCGGTTTTTTAGACGGCTGGTAATCGATGATAAAATCCGTTTCCCCTACACTGTTCACTTCCGCTTCCGGAACGTTCTCCGAAATCTTCTGGACAACATCCACAATACTCCCCATATACCGCTTTTCCTGATCGGAATGGATCGTCTGCACCTTCACCGCTTTACACCGGCTGGCCGTGCTCTTATCACTGCAGTAGACCTCTGCAATATCGCTCAGAAAAATATCCTTCTTATGGACCTGGGTAATCTGGCTGAGTTTTACATATACTGTCTGTGTCATGCCGCCATCTCCATTTCTTCCCGTATCTCAATATTCTTAACAAAAGTCCCGTCAATATGGGAAGAATTACGGCCAACAGTCAGAAGGCAATACCACACTACCGCCACAATGGCAGCCATACAGCAAAGCAATATAATAATCCCTGTTTTTTTCCTAAGATTCATGTCACTTCACATCCTTTTCCTATGAACTGTTTACGGATAGTATGGTTCAAACAGAAATTTTTATTCCTGTCGGAATCAAAAATTTCTGTTCAATAATTTATAAACAAGTGGGGGGAATTTTGAGAAATGAGAACGCCGCCGGGACGGTCGAGGTTCGGGATGGTGAGAGGTAGGTTATGAGTCTTCAGTCCCGGGCTGTAGGTTGTCGCGGGTGGGGAATCCGGGCAGAAAAAGTTCCTTCGGGAAACGCCCCCGCTCTTCGGAGTACATAACGGACACTAACCTCGAAAAAACCTCGGTAAGTGCCGATGAACTCCCAGGTTCCCTGCGAAATCTTTTTCTCCCGGATTCCCCACAGGAAGGTTATGGCCGGGACTGAAGACGCGAAGGTTTTTGCCATCCCGGATCCGGACCTGCGGCCGCTGATTTGTTCTTTTTCTTCAAGGGGGGGAGGGTATTGTCTCTGCCACCACAGGCCTTCAGATGCCCGGGAACCGGCTCTTTATAAATCTGAGAATTGTGTTGTCAGAGAACCGGCTTTTATTCAGGATGAGTAAAGTAGAAATTCTGGGGTTTAGCCGCTCAAAACAGCATTCTATCCTATTTTACATGCGCTACGAAGCAGTGATTAATAAGATAGCGAATCGATTAAATATCACCGCTTCGTAGTGGCAGCGACAATACCCTCCCCCTTACTTGACGAAAGAGACAATCAGCCCCTGAAGCCGGCGGACGGGGCAACCACCTGCCCTGAGTCTTCAGTCCCGTCGACAATCTGCCCGGGGAAGGAGGAGAAACATATCCCTACGGGGACATTGAAGCCCGCCGGTGCTTAGACGGCGTCTTTTGACGTCTTAGCATCCGCTGTGCGCTTCACCAGCGGGAGCGAGTCCCCGTAGGGATATGTTTCTCCGGATTCCCCCCTCACTACAACCTATAAACCGGGACTGAAGACTCATCTATACCTCCCACTCCCCCGTCCGCCATCTTTCAGAGGCGTCCTCGCCTCTCAACTAACTTCATAACTTCTCCCTCATCTCCTTCAATATCTTCCGCTCCATCCGCGATACCTGAACCTGGGAGATTCCCAGGATTTCCGCTATCTGCGTCTGGGTCTGGTTGTAAAAATATCTTCTAACGATGATTTCACGCTGCTTTTTTTCCAGGGATTTTAAGAGTTCTCCCAGCACCATGCGGTCTAAGAGCATCTCGTTTTCTTCCCGCTCTTCGGCCACTTTGTCGATCAGGGACAGGGTGTTGTCCTCGCCTGTTCCGGATGGCGCATAGAGGGATTCGACCTGGCATCCGGCTTCCAGGGATGCCGCCACCTCCTCTTTGCTGGCCCCGAGGGCGTCGGAAATTTCCTCCAGGGTCGGTTCCCGGCCCAGGGAACCGGACAGGCTCTCCCGCACTACGCTGACCTTAATCCCCAGTTCCTTGATGGAACGGCTGACCTTGATCATGCCATCGTCCCGGAGAAAACGTTTTATCTCCCCGGTGATCATCGGAACCGCATAAGTAGAAAAACGCACCTCGTAGGAAGTGTCGAATTTATCAATTGCCTTGATAAGCCCGATGCTCCCTATCTGAAACAAATCTTCTGTCTCACATCCTCTTCCCGTAAAGCGTCTGACAATACTCCAGACCAGCCCTACGTTGTCCATTACCAGCCGTTCTCTGGCTGCTTTATCCCCGTTGTGAGCCATCTCGATTAGTTTCATGGTCTCATCCATAGAGTCACCTGCCGATTTTCTTTTTCATTTTTACCATAGTTCCCCGGCCCGGTTCCGACTCTACTTCCACCCGATCCATGAATGCCTCCATAAAGGAAAATCCCATTCCGGACCGTTCTCCGCTGGTATCGCTGGTATACATGGGTTCCATTGCTTTTTCAATGTTGTCGATACCCCTGCCCTCATCCCTGATCCAGACTGAAAGTTCGTCCTCCTCGATGCCGGTTTCTATGTAAATGATTCCTTCCCCGTTTCCGTATCCGTGAATCACGCAGTTCGTCACCGCCTCCGACACGGCGGTTTTTACATCGTTAATCTCCTCCAGGGTCGGGTCCATGCGGCTCATAAATACGGCCACGGTCACCCTGGCGAATTCCTCATTCTCCGACCGGCTTTCGATCTGCATTTTCATCCATTCTTTTCTGAGCGTTTTTTTCGTTTCCTGTTCCTTTATCTCCATATTTTCCTGAATCTCCTGCACGTTTTGTCCCGTCATCACGTTATTATCCTCCCTATCCATTAATTGCGTCATCCCTTGTATCACATTTTTTTACCAGCCGCATAATTCCTCCGATTGTCAGGATCCTCGTAATTCTCGGACCTGCCCCATAAATCCTCACCGTTCCCCGGCTGCCTTCCATCTGCTTATACCGGCTTAAAAGAACGCCAATCCCTGAACTGTCCATAAACTCCGTCTGCGAGAAATCAAAAACGATTTTATTAATATAATTCTCCTCCATCAGAAGATCCGTTTCATATTTCAGATTACGGCAGTTGTGATGATCAAGTTCCTTGGGCAGATGGATGATGAGCGCCTGTCCATCCGCCTCATAGGTAAAAAGTTCATTCTGCATTTTTATGCTCCTTTCGACTGCTTAAATGATATAGAGTCATAGGCACTTTCCTATGATATGAAAAAAGACACTACGGGCGTAATTTCTTATCTTCCGTAGTGTCTTTCTATTGTTCTTATTTATACAATTTGTTTTAATCCCTGCTTAAAACGGGTCCGGGACTCTCTTAATCCTGGCCTTCACCGGCAGCGCTGCTCTCCTCAGCGGCTCCGCCGTTACCCGGAGCTTCACTGCCGGCCTGGGTTTCTCCGGCATTTCCGGCCGCGGTTTCCGGCTGTGTTTCGGGAGCGGTGGTTCCTGCTCCGCCTGTACCGGCCCCTCCGGCAGTCCCGCCTGTTCCCTGCGGTTCCGTAGCAGCCGGCGTCTGGTTCGGCGCAGTCTGTCCCGGCGCTCCTGCCGCCTCACTCTGCGGCGCCAGTTCGGCAAGCTGGGTTCTCGCCTTGCCTGCATATTCCGAATCTGCAAACTGGGTCACAATCTGGGTAAACAGCTGGATGGCCGTCTCGGTCTGTCCCTGGGAACGGTTGATCATACCCATGTTAAAAATAACCTTGGGGTTGTCCGGCCTGATGTTCAGACAGGTCTGATAATAATTCAGAGCCTCGCTCATTCTTCCGGCCGACCACATCGTATAGGCCAGATCTTCCAGCGTCTGGTAGCCGTTTGTCTCAATATCCTGCTTGATCGAATTGGCGATGGCAAGATCCGTCTCATCTGTAAACAGAGCCGGGTTAAATCCGGCATAGAGGGAAACCGCCTCGGTCAGATTGTTGCTCCTGTACGCCTGTAGAATTTTCACCAGGATACTGTACTGGTTTACGACGCTTTCATTGCTGTTTAAGAAGTTATTCAGCTGTTCTTCCGCCGACTCCTTATCACTTTTATAAGTCACAATGCTGTTGTTTAAATTGCTTATCTCTTCGTTCTTCTGGTTTAACTGTTCATTATACTGAAGAATCTCCTGGTTATGCTCGTTGTTCAGTTTTTTTGCAGCCGCAGGCATTACCAGGAAAAAGATTACGGCCGCTCCCAGAAGGAGTCCTGCCCCAATGTTGAGGACGGACTGCCATCCCGTATTCTCCTTATAGCTGGGCGGGATAATAACATCGTCATCCTGCATCTGCCTGTGGGAAAATGCATTCTTGATTTTCCTGCGCTCTATCTCGGCCTTGCCCGTCCTTGCCTTGACAATGGACATATACCAGGATGCTTTGGGGTTATTCTTGTCAATCTTTAACACCTTGTAGAGCGACTTGCCCGCTTTTGTATAATCCTCATGGCTGATATAAAGAAGAGCCAGGAGCAGATGGGCCTTGACAAAACGGGGATTGGCTTCAACGACGCGTGTCAGCTGCAGCACCGCAAGATCGTCGCTACCGCTCTGCGCTTGTAAAAGCGCCTGATTGTATTTCTTTACGTTCTGGCTTGCCAGTTCAAGGCGTTCCGGCTTCCTCTGTATCTGCCCGAGGTAATAGTCCGCCCTGTTGTCATTCTCCTGGAAATTCATGCTGATAACCCACTGAACAAGCGCTTCCGACACTTCGCCCATCTCGTAGTAGATTAATCCCAACAGGTTTCTTGCTTCAATATGGTATTTATTCAGGTTCAGGCACTTCTGCAGATACTGCACCGCGCCTGTTAAATCCCTTTTTCCCGCCAGTTCCAGCCCTGCATTATAAAAGCTGTTGGAAACAAGGCGGATTTTTTTCATCTGATCCATTCTTACCGCCTATTCTCTTATTCTCTTTAAAAGTTCTATCATAATATCGGACATGTCTGTTAAATCGCTTTTTACAATTGCCTCGCCGATATCTTCCACTTCAAGGCTGGGTTTAAAACGCTCTATCTCTTCATCAAAATCAATTGTCAACGCTTCGTCACTCATGCTTCATTCCTCCTCAGCACATCTTTTATTTCTCCGATTAAGTAAAGAGAACCTGCACAGAAAACGGTGTCTTCCGGTTTTTTCTCCCTTACCGCTTCCTTAAGCGCCTCCGCTACCGTCGGTATTACGCGGATATCATGGCCGCTTTCTCCGTCAGCCCTGCCCGCGGCTTCCGTCCGTCCGAGCAGGCTGTCCACTTTCTTCCATGCATCATGGGCGGCCTCGTCCAGCTTTCTGATATCCAGACCGCGGCCGTACTCAATCTGGGTCAATATCAGCACGTCCGGCATAAATTCCCGGCAGAGGATTTCGGCCATCTCACGGTACTCTTTGTCCGAAACTACGGCAAATAAAAGGATTCTTCTGCCGCCTCCACGCTTCGCTGCGATAGCTCTGGCCGCTTTGGCAAACTCGCGGATTCCGCCCTCGTTGTGGGCTCCGTCGAGATATACATTTTCCATTATCTGTTCCATGCGCCCCGGCCATACGGCATGTCCGATGCCCCGGCTGATTACTTCCGCGTCAATCCCAAGGATCTCGGCCGTACGGAAGGCCAGCATGGAATTAACCGCCTGGTATTCCGCTGCAAACGGGATATCGAGGGCATGCTCCTTCCCACCGTCCGCCTGCTTTGCCCTCAGCTTCAGATGGCCGCCGTCAAGCTCCAGGCCGCTGTAGGACGTATTGTCCACCGGCCAGGCCCTGCTGCCCATCTCCTCCGCCTTAGCTCTAATCACCGCCGACGCCTCAGCCGACGTGTTATCGTATATTACGGGGACACCCTGTTTGATGATTCCGGCTTTTTCTCCGGCAATCTTCTCTACCGTGTCTCCCAGGTATTCCATGTGATCCAGGCTGATCGATGTAATCACGGTGGCCAGAGGATGTTCCACACAGTTTGTGGCATCCAGACGGCCGCCAAGCCCGGTTTCCAGTACTACGTAATCGCAGGGTGACTTCTTCACCATCACCATAAACATCAAAAACAGGAACTCAAAATAGGACGGATGTCCCGCTCCAATCTTCTCAAACTCTTCCTGTGCGTCCCGGACTTTCCGATATGCATATAAGAACAGTTCGTCGTCCACATCTTTACCGTTAAAGGCAAATCTCTCCGTGATGGAAAGCAGATGGGGCGATGTGAATACGGCCGCCGTATATCCGGCTTCCCTGAAAACAGAGGAGAGAAACGCACAGACGGAACCTTTGCCATTCGTTCCGGCTATATGCACGATCTTCATATCATCCTGGGGACTTCCCAGAATTCTCAGCATTTCCCTGACCATCTCAACAGTGTGCTTCTCTTTGGAAAACTTCGGTATCTGATCCAGATATTTTGCCGCCTCATTGACAGCTCTATTCCGTTCCTTCATCCTATTTACCATCTTTCTGCCAGAAAGGCCTTTATCTTTATGCGGCAAAGCCGCCCGTACTTGAAACAAAGAATCCCGCTCGCGGGATAATTACATTTTACTTTACTATTATAATATACATCCGTTTTTATGCAAGGAGTTTATTTCGGTATTTTTTTGAAATATCGACATATGAATATCGGTTAGGCCATTGCAAATTCCGCTTAAAAACCAACAGGGGGCATCCGCTTTCCGGCTGCCCCCTGCGCATCTTCTATTATCTGTTTGTAAAAATATCAATCACCGCATGGAATATTTTTGTAATCACTCTCCACATTCTGGTGAACGGGCCTGCCTCCTCATTTTCCGCATCTTCCATATCGGAAATATCGGTGGCTTCGTCGTCATCGCTTATTTCGTCTGTCCTGAGTATAATCTGCAGACTGTGGGGCGACGGGTTCTTGGAGGAAGTAAAGGAAATCTTATCGGCCTCCGGATCCATGTTCAGGAAGTTATTTTCATCCTCATATTTGTCCAGCTGTTCGTCCAGTGTATCCTTCATTCCCTCGCTGGCCGTCCTCACCGATGTGATGCTGTCGAGCGTGGTCAGGCTCTTATCCAGCAGTCCCTGAAGGCCTTCCAGGCTGTTCTTCGTGCCTGCGTCAAGAGAATCGCCTGCGGCTATCATCGTGGAATTGACCAGGCTCAGCATATCATGCGTGCTGCCCATTGCCCTGGTCAGACGGTTCATCAGTTCCTGCGTATCCGAAAGCGCATCCAGCATGGAGGGAACATAGCTGTCCGCAGTGTCAATCAGGACCCTGGTGTCGTCTAACAGATTGATCAGTTCATCCGTAACGCTTCTGAGAGCCGATACGGTGGATGCCGTCTTGGAACCGACATTTCCCACGTCGCTGCACACGGCGTTAATCTTTCCGATTACCTGGCCCGCCGACTGCTGCACTGCCGTGCCATCGCCAATCATGGCCTGGATTTTCTGAAGAATGGCTCCGACCTCGGCCGGATAAGACGTTCCCGAAAGCGACTGGAGAACTTCCTCCACATTGTCTGCATAAGGATCCAGTTCTTCGCTCCACGTCTCAAAATCATCGTCACTGACGCCGCCGCTTCCCGGAAGTCCGGAAGGTCCCCCCGAAAGTGTATTGATATCGGCTGCCGTTCCAAAAGCCTGAATGTCCACTGCGCCAAAAGCCTGAATGTCTGCGTCCTCCGGGGAACCCGATTTATCGGCTGTATCAGTAGAATCGGAATGATCGGATCCTCCCGATTTGTCAGATGTATCTGCGTTATCATCAGAGCCGGAATTATCCGCTGCTCCGGCTTTGTCGGCTGTTCCTGCGTTATTGGCAGAACCGGTGTTATCCGCTGCTCCGGCTTTGTCGGCTGTTCCGGCATTATCGGCAGAACTGGTGTTATCGGCTGCTCCGGCTTTGTCGGCTGTTCCGGCATTATCGGCAGAACTGGTGTTATCCGCTGCTCCGGCTTTGTCGGCTGTTCCGGCATTATCATCAGAGCCGGTGTTATCCGCTGCTCCGGTATTGTTGACGGAGCCGGACTTATCGGCTGTTCCTGCATGATCAGCAGAGCCAGTGTTATCCGCTGCTCCGGAACTGTCAGAAGCGGCCTCCGCTTTTTTCTTTCTGTTATAACGGAAGGAATCCGCCGATTCCAGGCTTTCTTCCAGCTCCTCAAGGTCTGCGGCCGCCAGATTGTAGGCGCCTGTGCTTCCTCCCAGCTGTCCGCCCAGGATTTCAAGAATCTGCTGGATTTCCGCCGTCTGCTGGCTGATTGCGGCCGCCAGCTGCTTCTGCTCTTCCGGCGTAATTCCCTGGCTAATCCGGTCCGACATGGAGTTTAAGGAGCTCTTAAGCCCGCCCAGGCGGTCGTAGAGACGGTCCAGTTCATCCTGGGTGTCTTCCATCGTATTATAAATGGCATCCATATTTGCATTGATATCGGTTACCGCGCTCCTGGCCGTTTCCAGGTAGGGAATCACCTTCGAAGTCTGTTCCGTCACCGAGGCCAAATCATTCAGTGCCTGGGTGGAAAGGGCCTCAATCTGCTTTCTGTTTCCGTTTATCTGCCCCCTGGCACTGTCGAGGGCGTTCAGTCCGCCCCTGACCTGGGTTACATCGGTCTTCATGGCTTCCATCGAACGCAGCAGTTCATTCATGCTGTCGTACATTTTATCCCCGTCTTCACGCCAGGTATCCTTCGCCTCTTTTAAATCCTTGATGTTATTAAGCGCATCCACTGTGCCCGGGACCATCATCATGACAACGCCCACGCTCTCATAGTTATCAGTTCCAATGCGCACCGTATAGTCCCCGTCTTCGCCCGGCAGCGCCGCAAACAGAACCACCGTATTATTGCCGATTGACTGAAGCTGGGAACCCGGGGCATCCACGCTGTAGCATTTCTCCATATCGACCGGAACCACCACGGTCAGTACCATGTTGTTTTTATAATAGGCTCTGGCATTTTTGTTGGCAAATGCCTTCACATTGATCTCCACGAGTCCCGATGCTCCGGCCAGCTTGGAAGCTTCGGCCTCCACACCGTTTAATTTATAGGAAATGTCAAAGGTCCACGGCAGATCCACCGAGCCCTCCGGCATGGTGCATTGATAATAAAACCGTTTGTTTCCTTCCGGAAGCTGCCAGGTGACGCTGCCGTCCCCGAGCTTTGGTTCCGTCTTATCCGTCATATTGACAACCTTGTCATAAACGCCGTAATCCGTGTACTGCTCCACACCGTTTGTGCTGCAGCCCTTCACGACGTTGACCGTTGTTGTTTTTCCATAATAGTCCATATTGACATACATTGTCTCATCGACCTGAACACGGGGAGCCGCCGCCCTGACAGGTGACGCCACGCTCATGGAAAGCGTGACCGCCACCATCAATACTGCTGTTTTTCTTCTATGTCTCATGACTTTCGGGCCTCCTTACCATCTTCATCATCACTGTCATTTTTTCTGGTTTTCGTCACTTTTCCCGCCAGTGTTTTAAGCCGCTCACGCCGTCTTATCCGTCTGCGTTCAAAGAATTTCCTGATTCTTTCAAACTCATTATCCATCAGGACATGGTCAAACAGAACGAGGAACGCCGGCATCAGCGTACATACAAGAATCATACTCATCCAGGCGCCTCTTCCTATCAGATGCCCCAGGTCACCGATGGCGGCCACGGATGAAATGTTATAGAGTATATATCCCACAATCGTCAGAATAGAGCCGGACGTCAGAATGGCGGGAATACTTCTGTTCAGCGCCTGGATGGCCGCCTCCTTTTTCTCCGCCTCTTTTCTGCATTCCAGGTAGTTGTTCGTCGTCAGAATCGCATAGTCGACCGTGGCTCCCAGCTGGATACAGCTCACGATGATGTATCCCATAAATATCATCGTATCTCCCTTAATATAAGGAACCGCCATATTGATGAAAATCGCCACCTCGATGGGAATCATAATGATAACCGGGATGATAACCGATTTAAAGCTGAACATGACGACGAAGAAAACGCCCAGCAGGGATAAAATATTGACTCTGCTGTAGTCCTTTGTAATTGTCGTCTCAATGTCCTGTGTCGACGGCGTCGTTCCCACCAGGTAAGACTCTTCCGGGTAATATTTTTTAAGCAGACCCTGGATATCGTCGGAGCACTGGTAAGCCAGTTTGCTTTCACCTTTGCTTCTAACGTAAATCAGGATTCTGGAATAGTCGTTCTTATGTAACTTCTCCGTGATGCTCGCGGGAAGGAATTCTTCCGGAACGCCGTCCGGGAGGGATCCGGCCATGGAGGTCACGGATTTTGTATAGGGCAGCGCTTCCACATCGTCGGTAAACGCCTTTTCATCGATCAGCGAGGTATTCGGCACCAGCGCCATCATCATATTGCTGCGCCCGAATTTCGAATTAATCAGCTGTTCATCGTCGTATACCTTTGTACCCTCGCTGGCGCCTACGGCGTCGTTGCCGAACAGAAAGCTGTTCATATTCTGGGCCGTGTAGGCAGGAATGACGAAGATCGCCACGAAGATCAGGACTCCGTACCGTATACGGTAAATCCCGCGGCTGAGTTTATCAAAACTCGGCATAAAGGAACGGTGGCCGGTCTTCTCAATCATCGGCGTCAGCCTCAGAATCATGGCCGGCATAAAGAATACGACAGTCAGAAGACTGAATACAATTCCCTTCGCCAATACAATGCCCATATCAAAGCCGATGTTGAACTTCATAAAGGTAAGCACGATAAATCCCACAATGGTTGTAAGGCTGCTGGCAAAAATAGAGTTCAGAGCTTCGTTGATGGCATTGGTCAGGGCCTCCATCTGATCAAGCCCCTTGTTTTTCTCCCTGGTAAATGCATGGATCAGGAAAATCGAATAGTCCATGGATACCGCCAGCTGAAGTACGGCCGACACGCTGTTCGTCAGGAACGATATCTCTCCCAGGAAAATGTTGGTGCCCTTGTTAATCAGAATCGCCACTCCCATGACAATCAGATACAGCACCGGTTCAAACCAGGAGTTCGTGGTCAGGCAGAGGATAATGAAAATCATCAGCACGCCCAGCGAGAGAATCATCTTCATCTCCCTCGTCACATTCTCGGCAAGCGACTTATTCTGTACCGCCATACCTACATAATGCCCCTTTTCCCCGGTTATTTCTTTCATTGCATCGATGGCCTTCGACGTCTTCCGGCTGGTATCTCCCTTTTCAAATACGATGTCCATAACCGCCGAACCGTCTTTGTAATAATCATCGATACTGTTAAAATTGATAAAGGCGTCTGCGGAAAAGACGTCGGTGCCGGTGTCCAGCCACATAATCTGGTCGACCCCGTCCACCTTTTCCAGCTTATCCTTGTACTGCTTTGCCTCGTAAAGCGTCACATCATCTATCATGACTCTTCCGGTTCCCGGATATCCGAACTTTTCTTCCATCAGATCCAGTCCGGCTTTGGACTGGACCGTCTTCGGAAGATATCTGGTCAGGTCATAATTGATATTGACGAAGGGCGCAGCCAGTATGGAAAGAAGCACCGCCACCACAAATACAATCTCTATCAGCCGGCTTCTCTCGATGATAAATACAGGAAGAGAGAAGGTGCCTTTTTTTTCTTCAAGCTGTTTTCTTTTATCATGTAAAAATTTCAGTCTCATGTTTACCTGCTCCTGTCCGTCACCTCATGAAAACGACCATAAAATAATCTTTTCCATTGACCTTTTCATGGGCAATCCCCATCTCTTTATAGTAGACAGCCCGATCAGACCTCTTTTTTTCATCGCTGTCATGACTCCTCAAAAGCTTTTCTTCCGCCGCATCGGCCCCGTCGCAGTTCATCAGATAAACTTCCATAATCCGTCTGCCGCTGTTATATCCAATCGATTTCAGATAATCGGCCAGAGTTCCCTCATCCGGTATCTTCCCGCTTCCATAGCCCTTCGTCCTTGCCATGGCAAGACGGTGCTCCGCAATCTCCTGGAGCTTTCCGTTTATAATGTAACTTGCATCCTTGTCGTAGTTCTTTTTATCGTCCTCGTAATAGTCCTCTTCCTCATCGCCTTCGAACGAATCCTCTTTCAGCTCGTTTAAATTATCCGAAAGCGCCTGAAGCTCGGTATTGTAAAAGGCCACCGGATAGGCTCCGCCGCCCGTATTTTTTTCTTTTCTGGCGCTTGAAAAGCTTCCGTCCGCATTAAAGGTATACTGGGTGCCGTCTTTCCTGAGCGTACTGTTCTGCATCGTGCCGTTGTCGCGGAAATAGTAGTGTTTTCCGTCAATGCTCTTCCAGCCCGTTGCCATCACTCCCGCCTCATCCAGGTAATACCAGGCGTCTCCTTCCATAATCCAGCCGGTTTGCCTGAATCCATCGTCTCCGATTCTGTACCAGTTTCCATCGGACTGAATCCAGCCCGGAGCCGCTGCCGCGCCGTCCTGCATTATGTACATCCACCGGCCCTCGCCGTTCTGCTGAAAGCTTCCGCCATCCGCCAGCGCAGGCATTGCGGTTCCAAGGGTGAACGCCAGGCAGAGAGCCGCTTGTGCAAACATCTTTCTTTTCTTTATTTTCCCTGAATCTGTTTGATTGTCACGATTTAATATCCTGTTCTTATCCATCTGCTCTCCCACTCTTTCTGCATTGTTCCTGCGGCTTCCGCTGCATCAGGCCGCATCTTGTTATGAATGCCATACTGTAAATTCTGCTAAATTATATTATGCGGCTTATATCCTCTGCCGTTCTGCCGGTTTTTTATTTCTCTGGTGAAGAAAATTTTTCTTCCTCCCAGGCGGCTTTTCTTTCCTCTACCAGGGCCCGGATCATGGCCGCTACTTCCCGTTCCGAGAAATGGCTGCTGTCGATCATCAGATCGTAGCTGCTCCTGTCTCCCCATTTCTTCTTTGTATAATAGTTGTAATAATTCCGTCTGATTTTATCCGCCTGACGGACCAGATAGAGGGCCTCCTCTTCATCGGTCTCATAGCGTTTTCCGACTTCCTGAACGCGCGATTGGAGCGGAGCGTAAATAAATACGGATATCAGCCCGTCACAATCCTCCAGCACCTTATCCGCACAACGGCCCACAATGACGCAGGAGCCTTTGTCTGCATATTTTTTAATCAGCCCGGACTGTATCGCAAAGAGTGTGTCATTCATCGGTTTTCCATAACCCGTAAACGGATTGGCCTTGGCAGGCACCTTGAACAGAAAGCGGTTTGCCTTCATCTCGTCGGCGTCCTCCAGCTCCTTTGTCTCAATTCCGCTGCAGCAGGCCGCCTCCTCTATTAAATGTCTGTCATAGCACGGAATCTCCAGTTCTTTCGCCAGCAGCTCCCCGATCCGTCTTCCGCCGCTGCCGAATTCCCTCCCTATGGAAATAACGATTTTTTTCATCTTTGTTCCTCCTAAGCAACATCAAATATGATAATTGACATTTGTTTATTTCTAAGCTATAATGCATTATACTAACTCATGGGGATTTATACAATAATCATTTTTTTACGCTTAATCTATTAACCGACACTTTCAACAATTATGTTCATTATCAATGATTTTTGTGCAAAATAGACAAAAAGAGACAGTTGTTAAGATGCCGTTAAGAAGTATTTTATTAAAGAAGGAGAGAATAATCCGGAGACCAATCAAGCGCTGGATATTTTCATGTTTTCGGTTCTATCCGCATGAAAATCCCGGGATGGATATACCGGACGGCTGTAAAAGGAGAAACGTTATGAAAGAAGAAAAAAAAGAGGAGAATGTTGACCGGCGTATCAGGAAGACCCGCCGCATGTTGAGAGAATGCCTGACCTCCCTGCTCAAAGAGAAACGGGTCCAGGATATTACGGTAAGAGAAATCGCCGATATGGCGGACATCAACCGCGGTACTTTTTATCTGCATTATAAAGATGTTTTTGATTTGATGGAGCAGATTGAAAATGAACTGCTGAAAGACCTTGAGGACATGCTGAACCATCACCAGGCCCAGGATCTCCTGTCCCGGCCTTCGCTGATCTTTGCGGAGCTCTATCCCCTCGTGCAGGAAAATGCGGATATTGTCTCGATTTTGATCGGGGAAAACGGGGATCTGAATTTTGTAAACCGCCTCAAACATATCGTGCGTGAGAAATGCCTCAACGACTGGAAGGCCCTGAAATCTCTGCGCAACTCCGATGCCTTCGACGCATATTATTCCTTTATCGTGTCGGGCTGTATCGGAATGGTCCAGTATTGGCTGGGCACCGGCATGAAGGAAACTGCCGAAGAGCTTGCCTTTATGACGGAAGAAGTGATTCTGAAGGGAATCCGCGTCCTGGAAAAGGACTGATGTTACCGTTCACACCCCAGCTAAAAGCTGCTGTGCTGCGAACAATAACACGCTTCGCGGAATACTGCCTGTGAACAGTAACCGGTTTTTTGCCGTTTCTGCACATCGCGAAGCATATCTTGAAAAAAACATGGTTCTAAGTTATAATAAACGGGCGGCAGTTTTGAACCCGCAGCGCCAGCCGCAAAGCTTTTTGCGGACTGGCATTTTTATATCACAGGAAACTTCTATCATACAAAAAGCCCTATGGGCTGGATGCGAAAATGAATCGCATTACACGCAAAAGAGACAGGGAAGGAAACCAGACTATGTTAAATGATTACAGGAACAAATTTGTAACCCCGGAAGCTGCCGTAGCGAAAGCGGTCCGCTCCGGTGATTGGGTGGATTACGGTTTTGGCGCCGGATTTCCGGAGCTTTTAGACAGGGCGCTGGCCGGTCGGAAAGAAGAATTAAAGGATGTGAAGATCCGCGGCGGCCTGGTGATCCGTCCCCGCATTGAGGTCGTGGAATGCGATCCGGAACAAAGTGCATTTACCTATTACAGCTGGCACATCGGCGATTATGAAAGAAAGCTTCAGAGCCGTGGTTTATGCCGTTTTATCCCGATGATCCTGCGTTCGCTGCCCGAGCTTTACCGCAGTCACATCCGCGTCGATGTGGCCTTTGTGCCTGTTTCAACGCCCGATGACAGCGGTTACTGCGGGCTTGGCATCTCAAACTATGCGTGGCGGACCATTTTTGAAAAAGCCCGGACCGTCGTGTTTGAGATTAACGAACACCTTCCGAGACTCCAGGGTGTGGACGGCTCCCACCGTGTCCATCTGTCCGAAGCGGACTTTATCGTCGAGGGGGAACACGAACCCCTCCCTCTTCGTACCTACCGGGAACCGTCTCCCACCGACATTGAAATTGCCAGACATGTCGTAAATGAGATCCCGGACGGAGCCGTTCTCTCGCTCGGCGTCGGCGGCGTGCCGTTTACGGTTGCCAGGATGCTCGCCGAATCGGATCGGAAGGATCTGGGCTGTCATACGGGGACCATCAGCGACGCCTTCCTGGCGCTGCACAAAGCCGGCAAGCTGACCAATAAGAGGAAGGAATTTGACGCGGGCTACTCTACATGGAATCTTGCCATGGGTTCACAGGAGCTGTACAACTGGCTTGATGAGGAACCGGAGCTCTTTCACCCGGGCGACGTGGACTACGTCCATTCCCCTGAGCGCATCAGCCGGATGAAGAATGTAATCAGCATCAACGGCGGCGTGGAACTCGACCTGATGGGCCAGGAAAATGCGGAATCTGCGGGCAGCCGCCAGCTCTCCGGTACAGGCGGACAGCTCGATTTCCTGGAAGGCGCTTTCCGCTCCGAAGGCGGCAAGGGATTCATCTGTCTTGCCTCCACGCATAAAAAGAAGGACGGATCCCTCAAATCCAATATCGTCCCCTTCATTCCAGGCGGCAGCGTGGTGTCGGCGCCCCGGAGCATGATTCAGTACGTGGCGACGGAATACGGCGTGGCAAAGCTGTCCGGCTTATCCCTGCGGGAGCGGGCCGAAGCAATGGCCGCGATAGCACATCCCGATTTCAGGGAAGAACTTATGAAGTATGCAAGAGAGAATTTTTTGTAACAGACAAGGCCGGAAACGGGCACAGACGGCCTGGAACTAACCAGCGGTCCAGATAGATACTGCAAAAGGGCAAGGCCATTACCGGCCCTGCCCTTTTCTTTAAAATACTGTTTTCACTCTGCTTCCATCCCTAATCCCCGTATCATAAGGATCCGAGATAACCACATCCCCCTCCGTCAGGCCTTCCAGTATCTCCGTTCTTCCGCTTTCTGTCGTTCCTGCCTTCACCGCCACGGCCTCTGCCTTTCCCGCCCTCACTCTATAGACGACCGTATCGGTTCCGTCCGGCACCACCGCAGATATGGGAACGGTCAGAACATTCTCTGCTTTTACCATATGAAACGTCAAATCCGCCTGCTGCCCGGCTCCGAACCGTTGCATCAGGGTCATGGTGTCCGGTCCTTTGGGATCCAGTTCTACCTGGCAGCGGCTCTCTTCCAGTCCTGTGGATGAGATTGCTTTTGACGCAGTTCTGGCTATAAATGCCACTGTTGCCCTTCCTTCTACCCCATCGGGATACACCGCCTCGGCCTCCATCCCAACGGTGAGTCCCGCCGCGTCCTCCGCCAGAACGGAAGCCGACAGTTTCATTTCATCTGCGCGGTAGACTTTGAGGGCCGCCTGGTTCTGCGCCAGATAGGCCCCTTTTTCCGTATATACTTCCCACAGGATTCCGTCAAACGGCATCACAACCGAGGTAGGGCCGACCGCATCTTCCAGTGTTTCGAGCTGCCTTTCGCAGGATGCGATCTGCTCGTTCAGATAGTTCTTCTGCTTCTCCGAATTGATCTCCCCGGCCTGGACATACTGCTGATAAGCCCGTGCCATCTCCGTCCGCGCCGTCTCTAACTCTGTCTGGGACAGGTAACCGCTGTCCGCCAGGATCCTGCCGTCCTCGTAATTTTTCTTTGCCAGGCGGTAGGCACTGTCCGCCGCATCATAGGCAGACTGTGCCTCTCCTCCCGCTCCGTACAGGCAGTCATATTCCTGTTTTGCCTTACTCATCTGCTGCTTTAACTGCTCCCTCTGGAGATCCAGGCTGATTTCCTGGGCTGTCTCGGTCTTAAGAAGCGCCTCTCCCGCTTTTACCTGTTCTCCCGGCTTATAGGGAATATCCGATACGCTCCCGGCCGACGGGGTGCTCAGAATCATACTGTGGACCGGCGTCAGTTCGGCCTGGACCGTAAACTTCCGTTCCAGGTTCCCATACCCGACTTTCTCCGCATCCGCCTCTGCCGGCTTCATCATGATAAGCCCAAGCGCCGCCAGGCAGAACATCACAGCCACCGCTGCCAGAATTTTTTTGTATTTCCTCTTCATATGACGGTTCCCCCCTATTCACGTTCCCGCAAAAATTCAGCCGGAAGTATTTTTTTCAGTTTTGAGAGCATTGCCGCAGAACCCAGAAATGAAGAGCAGGCCGTCAGACCAGCCGCCGCCAGGATTGCCTTTGCGTCCAGAAAATTCGGAATCGTATACATATCCCCCGACATCGTGGCCGTGATCAGAAGACTGGCCAAAAATGCCAGCGGTATTCCCAGGATAACGGCGCCCGCCGTCAGGATCCACTGGCCGGAGGAAAGCACATCCAGGCATTCCCTGCTGTTTAATCCAAGCAGCATCAGAACCGACAGCTCGCGCTTCAATTCTTCGTAGCGGATCAGGGAACTGACATAGATGACCGCAAAGCCGATTGCCACACCCACCAGTGACATGGAAAACATGATTCCGCTCATACTGCCCATAACCGTGCGGTACTGCTCCATCTTCTCCTGCCTGCTCTGAATCAGCGATACGGTTCCCTTTCCCTGCAGCCTCTCCCTCAAATCCTCCAGCACACCGTCCGGAGCCCTCAGGTATACCCCGGTGAAACCATCCCCGTAACTGCTTACCTTCCCGGCTCCCTGATAAGACATGTAGGCCAGACTTCCCATATACTGGGCAATGATATCCGTGACCACCGTACTTGTCTCCCCCTTATCCGGGTAGGATGTCCGCACTTCTATCATGTCCCCCCTCTTCACTCCCAATATTTCCGCCATGTGTTCCGACAGGATAATCCCCTCATCCCTCACATATACCTGCTGCCCTCCGGCCCGGTACAGTTTGATAAGTTGACCGTCTTTTGGAACCGCCTGCAGCGTGCAGTCTGTTTTCCCATCGGGACCGGCCAGAGTCACGGGAAATTCGATAATTCCCTCCGCCTCCCGGATTCTCGGATCCCGAACCGCCTCGAACGCGTCGCTGCGGCCGACGGGATGGCTGAAATATACCATAATATCCTGCCTCTGCGTCTTTTCCCAGTAATTGATAATAAAGATGTCAAACACCGTATTCATAGATACCAGTGTAGCCGTTATCATATAAGCCGCCGCCATCCCTGCCAGGGAAAAGCAGGTCCTTCCCGGATTTCTGGCAAGGGTTCTGACTCCCATGAGTCCTGGTATTGTCAGGAGTTTTGTCAAGCCCGGTATTTTTTCCAGGACCGACTTTCCGGCGGTTTCCGGAGCGGACGGACGAAGGGCCGCGGCCGGCATCAGCTTCCACAGGGAACCGACGCAAAGCCACGAAACTCCCGCGCAAAAGGCGGCTGCTTCCAGCGTTCCCACTGCAAAGTAAGTGGCAGAAAGAGGGGCGGAGGCCGACGGAAGCTTAAAATACACCCGGTAGAAGTCTGCCATCGGCTCTGCCAGAATATAACCCGCGCATGTTCCCAGAAGCCCTCCCACAGCGCCTACAAACGCCCCATATCCCAGATAGTGAAGCCGTATCCGCCATTTTGAAATTCCCAGGGCCATCATCGTTCCAACCTGCGTCCGCTGTTGTTCTATCATGCGGCTGAGTGTTATGTACAGGACAACTGACGCCACTGCCAGAAAGAGAAAGGGGATCGCTCCGGACATCCGCTCCAGCTGCTTAATCTCTTCCCCTACCATGGCAGCTCCCGTCTGATCCTCTCCTTTATAGGCCGATATCAGACCATAGGCATCCATAAGCTGTTCCACCTGTTTTTCAACTGTTTCCCATTCAACCCCGTTATCCAGACGCATCAGAAAACTGTTCGCCATGCCCTCTTTTCCCAGGAGACGTGAAACGGTCCGGTATGATGCAAATGCGGCATCGTATGTTCCAGGGCTTGGAAACAGTTCATTCATGTCGCGGATCATATAAATATTTTCCGGTGTCGTGCCGATTCCCGTTATTTTCATCGGAACTTTTCTGCCATTTACCACAATGTGAATTGTATCCCCCGGCTTCAGTCCCCTGGCTTCCGCCATACTCTCCCCCAGAATTAATTCCTGTTTCCCCTCCGCAGGCATCGTCCCCCTTGTAAGTAACGGCCGGTTCATCTGCCCCTCCGACCAGGACACCAGATGAAGCTCCGCCTGCCCCGTAACGCCGGCCAGCTCCACATTCCGGACAAGTCTGCCTTCCGCCCGCGCGATGCCGTCCAGACTTTCCAGCTGCGAAGCAGCCTGCAGGCCGGCATCTGCAGTGTCCGCAAAGCCGTCGCAGAAATTGGTCTTCCTGAAAAAGGCATCCCTGGATTCGACCAGATTGTCATAGCAGAGTTCCAGTACACTGTATCCGCACATACCCAGCATGACAATCAGGATACATGACAGATAAGCGGACAGGGAGCCCCTGATATCACGCAGCATTTTTTTAAACAAAATTCCTGTCATATCATGCCCCCCTTTGAATTCTCTCTTCCGTTAGTTACCAGTCCAGTTCCTCTGCGCCGCATGGCCATCCATTTACCTCCGTGCGTACCAGTTCCCCATCCTTCATATGGAACACCCGGTCGGCCACGCGGGCCATCTCCGGATTGTGGGTGATCGTAAGCACCGGGCATCCCAATTTATCCCTGACCTCCAGAAGCAGCTTTACAACGGCAATGCTGTTTTTACTGTCCAGCGCTCCAGTAGGCTCATCGCAGAGCAGAAGCGCCGGTTTCTTTACAATCGCCCTTGCTACGGAAACCCTCTGCTGCTCTCCTCCTGATAGCTGGGAAGGGAAATGGCCCGCCCGTTCGCTAAGCCCCACCATGGCGAGCGCCTCATCCGGCGCCATTGCGTCTCTGGACAGTGAGGCGGCCAGTTCCACATTCTCCCCGGCCGTCAGCGATGGAATCAGGTTGAAAAATTGAAAGACAAAGCCCACCACGTCCCGCCTGTAAACGGCAAGCTGATCCATCGTGCTGTCCGTCACCGTTCTCCCCCCGTACCGCATCGTTCCCGAGGTAGGCCGATCCATGCCTCCGATTACATTCAGCAGCGTGGAATTCCCGGAGCCGGAAGGTCCCAGGACTACGATGAACTCACCTTTTCTCACCTCAAAAGAAACATTTTTTAATGCATCCACCGCCACCTCCCCGGTCTCGTAGCGCATGGAGAGATTTTCGGCTTTTAATACAATATCTGAATTATCGTCCAGTTTATTGTTTCCCGCGGCTTCCATTCCGTTAGCAATCCTGTTCCTGATACTCTTCTTTATAAGCAATCTCCCTGAACCACCTTTCCCATCTGTAAAAGTTTCCCATCATTTCCTCTATGTCCAGGGGCAGACCGGCCCTCTGCCTGTCATGGATATAGCCGTCAACCATCCAGGTTATCATATTACAGATTTCCATCGGATCAATTCCTTCCCTGAATCGGCTGCGGTCGATTTTTTCAAAAAATATGCCGTAAGCTTCACCAATAAAATTACAGATCGAGCGGTTCAGCTCCTCGATTACAGGCTCTTTTTCCAGATAAAAACACCGCGTGACAAACTCCAGTACATGGGGGGTCTGCTTCAGTATCTTCAGTTTTTCCTGCGCTGCATATTCCAACAGCTCGAAGAAATCGGTCAGTTTGCCAAACTGTTCATCCAGCACCTGAGAAGTCACCATTTTCGAACAGTATTCAAACAGAAACAGATAGAGACTTTTTTTGTTATGGAAGTAATAAAACAGCAGACCCTTGGAAATACCGGCTTTTCTGGCAATTTCATCCGTCACCGCATGTTTGTAGTCGTTTCTGGAAAATACTTCGAGGGCTGCATTGATGATTCTGAGCTGCTTTTCCTCGGGAAGATCATAGAACTGGTCATTCATTTGCAGACTTCCTTTCTGTATAAGGGTGGAGCGATATGTTATTTGACTGGTTTGGTCAATTTAATTGTACTTCATTGACTATTTTTTACAAGGGGGTATCTGATACTTTTGCGGCCGCGGAGAATTACTGTTTTTGTTTCATTTTTAATTATCTGAATTAAAACGCGTTTTATCGCCATATTTAAGACGTTTTAACCGTTTTTACCATTTATTATGTATTTTTTTACAAGAATATGTAATATATTGTTGGACTTTTCTGCCGATTTGCGGTAAAATTTCATATAGAAATATTGGTGTAGAAAGTATGAAGGGGCCTGATGGCTTTTTAATAAAATACATAAAGGAGCTAATTTCTGTACGAACTGCCGGTCTCCGCTTTAATGTCCCAAATGTGGTTCCACTTCCCTGTCCGGCAATAAAAAAGGATTTGGAATTGGGAAAGCGGTTGTCGGCGTTGCTTTAGTCGGCCCGCTTGGATTAGCTGCAGGTAATATCGGAGCAAAAAAAGTCCGTGTCACCTGTTTAAACTGTGGTAAAAAATTTATGTTATAGGGGGAAAAAGTATGTACTGTAGAAAATGCGGAGAAGAATTCCAGGGAAAATTCTGCCCGAACTGCGGAGAACCGGCGGGAACTTAAAGGCCCTAATGCTTCCGGAACCGTCTCTGAGCCGGCCGGCACGGAATCAGAGGAATCTGAAACTTCCAGAGGGATGTCTTCCAGAACTGAAAACACTGATGCCGTTAAGACCAAACTTGCCGCATCCGGGGAAAGCGCCGTTGCCGACAACCGGGACGCCGCTCTGGAGGCCGACAGGGAACTGTTTGATATCATCACAGCCGCCGAAGCCGATTATGCCACGCTCACCACGGTTATGGGAACCGAGGGAGGATGCCGCCCGGAATTGTCACCGGAAAGTGAAAGTGAAACTGAATAAATGATGTAATTCCTTTCCGAATGATTTTCGCGGGCTCTAAAACAGGGGCGGACTTTTTCTCAGATTAATTACCAGTCAGAGAAAAGGTCCGCCTGTCTCTCATTCTATATTATTTAAAAGTGGGTATTCTATCATTAGAATAGAATTGATATCAAAAGAAAGCGAGGTTCTCCTCATGAATTCAGAACAAAACAAAAATCTCAGGGAAATCTACTTTGCAGGCGGCTGTTTTTGGGGCGTAGAAGAATATTTTTCAAGGATTCCCGGCGTCCACGACTGTATTTCCGGTTATGCCAACGGCTATGGCACAAATCCCTCCTATGAGGATGTCTGCTCCGATACGACGGGGTTTGCGGAAACGGTTCTTGTCCGGTATGATCCCGACATCGTCACGCTGCGCATCCTGGCGGAACAGTATTTCAAGATTATCGACCCGCTCAGTCTGAACCGGCAGGGGAACGACATTGGAAGTCAGTACAGGACGGGCATTTTCTATACCGACGAGAAAGATACCGTAGCCTTGCGGACCGTCATGGACACTGTACAAAAGGGGCTCCCTGCCCCTATGGCCGTAGAACTGGCTCCGCTGAATAATTTTTATCCCGCTGAAAGTTATCATCAGGACTACCTGAAGGTGAATCCAAACGGATATTGCCACATCCATTTCAATACGCTTGACGATTTGACCGTGGGCTCCGACGGAAAAGTAAGAATCCGTCTTTCGGAAGACGCGCTCAAAGAAAAGCTGACCGGGGAACAATACGAAGTGACCCAAAATTCCGCCACTGAAAGACCGTTCACGGGACAATACTATGACAATCATGAACCTGGCCTCTACGTGGATATTGTCACCGGTGAACCGCTTTTCGTCTCCTCCGATCAGTTTGATTCCGGCTGCGGCTGGCCAAGCTTTACAAAACCGGTCGATGCTGCTGCGGTCACGGAACTTACAGATACCAGCCACGGTATGAAACGCGTAGAGATACGCAGCCGGGAAGGTGATTCCCATCTGGGCCACGTCTTCCCCGACGGTCCCCTGGAAACAGGCGGACTCCGCTACTGTATCAACAGCGCCTCTCTCCGTTTTATTCCCAAAGACAAGATGGAATCCGAGGGGTACGGCGCTTATCTTTCCCAGGTTCAGTCATAAGACTGGGAGTAATTAAGGGGAGCGCTTCGCGGACTTTTCATTGCCACTCAACAGAATGCGGCAGGGATTTGCTCTGCCGCATTCTGTATGTATGATTGCTATTTCTCCTTCATCCAGTCAAACAGACTGAGCTGCTGCCCAAAACCGGATTCCGCCTGTTTCATTTTTCCCGCCTCTTCCCGTTCGAAACAGGTCTCCGGCAGAGCGTCCAGGAACTCCGACGGTTCCTTTCCCGTTATCAGAATCAACTGCTCTTTCGCCCTGGTCATTCCCACGTAAAAGAGGCGGCGTTCTTCCTCTTTATCTATCTCATCCGCTTTACCCGCCGACTGCCTTTCTAACGGAATCAGTCCCTTTCTGGCTCCGCACAGAATCACGGCAGGAAATTCCAGACCTTTTGAGGCATGAAGAGACATCAGCGTAACTGCATCGGACCGGTACTGTTTTTTTCCCGGGCGGATCAGTTCACCCTCCGTGCCAAAAGCCAGCGCATCCAAAAAGTCTTTCATATTGTGGTACATGAATGAAAGCTGCCATAATTTTTCCATATTCTGGCTGCCGGACGTATCGCCATCCGATGCCGCAGTGATCCACTGTTCCAGGATATCCGAAGGTTTTCCTTTTTTCAAAAGTGGAAGGTAGTATTCCATTTCTCTGGCAAACCTTTCTTCCCGCTCCCCGTCTCCCAGTCCATTCCACAAAAGGCGGCGGCTGAGTCTGGCCGAGAACCGGTCTTCCGGATTTAGCAGACTCCTGAAAAAACTGATGCTGCCCCTGACCTCAGGATCCGCCAAAAATGCGTCTCTTCCCGCCACCCGGTAAGGGATTCCTTCCTTACGCAGACATTTCTCCAGAAGCGCTGCCTGACGGTGGGTCCGATAAAGGACCGCTATGTCGGAAAAACCGGCGAGGCGTCCCGTTATCCTTTTTTCCTGGGCATCCAGCATATCAATTCCGCCGATAAGACGGTTAATTTCCTTTGCTGTGAAAATAGCCTCGGACATCGCACTTTCCGCTGTGACAAGGCGGATCTTTGCTCCCTCCCCGCATACGGGCGTCAGTCTTCTCTCCGGCCCGGGATTTTCTGAAATAACGGCCTGCGCACCTTCCAGAATGGCTGGAACCGAGCGGTAGTTTTCATTCAGGATAATACTAATTAAAGAAGGGTAGTCTTTTTTCAAGCGCTCAAAGCAGGCCGCATCCGTTCCCCGGAATCCATAGATGGACTGATCCGGATCTCCGATTACAAAAAGTTCCCTTCCTCCCCGGTTCCATACCCTGATAAGTTCAAGCTGAACCAGGTTAACATCCTGAAACTCATCCACCAGAAGGTAATTAAAATGATTTTTCCTGATTTCATTTTTCTGTTCTGTTTTAAGAAGTTTTAACGTTTCAATGAGCAGATCGTCAAAATCACAGGCCCCCTCCGCCATCAACCGCTTCTGATACTCCCGGGCCGCTTCATGAAAGGTATCTTCACTGCTGTTTTCCTCTGTGGACGCGGGATTCCCCGCTCCCTCAACCGTGGCGGCCGTCGTTCTTTCTCCTGCGGGATCACACAGCTCCATTCGTGACTTTTTCAGGGACAACTGTCTTAAAAAGCCGGATGGTGAGATGTTTAAATGATATTCTCTTACAATATCCGCGGCCGTCTCTAAAAGCATCTCTTCCGGAGCCGGAATGCGGTCAAAACCCTGTTTTTTCAGGAGTTCCAGGCAAATGCCATGAAATGTCCCCACTCTCAGCAGGCGGGTAATTCTTTTTCCTCCCGCCTGTTTTTCCAGGCGCTCCCGAAGCTCCAACGCCGCCTTATTGGTAAATGTAACAGCCGTAATCTCGGACGGTTTTACACCGCGTTCCTCCAGAAGATAACCGATTCTGAACGTCAGTGTTCCCGTCTTTCCGGTTCCCGGACCGGCCGTAACCGCAATGGCGCGGGCCGGCATGACAACGGCTTCTCTCTGCTGTTCATTCAGATGGCCAAGGAAAGAATTTTTGTTGTTCCTGGGAGAACCGGCCGGGCCGTTGTCCCTGTTTACCACAGTATCAGAACTTCTTACCCCAGATTCCGGACAATCCCATTCATTCGCCGCTGCCGTCTCTTTTACGGCGTTACCTGGGTCAGAATCCATTTCAGCGCCCTCGCCTGCTGACATCTCATCTGATGCCGTCTCACCTGCCGCCATCTTATTTGTCACGGCTCCCTCTGTTGTCCTCTTATCTTTCAAGTCCCCAACTGCTGCACCCAGGCTTTCCCGGGATGGAAGAAATAAACTGATCTGCCCGTCCACATTTTCAAGTTCCCACGGTTCGAACAGCTGGATCGTTCCATACTCTCCGTCAAATCCTGGATTGCGCAGGACGTTTCCACGGCGCAAACGGCTGATTCCCTCGGCAATCATGGTTCCGGCCGCCAATTTGATGTCTTCCTGCGGTACTTCCCTTAGGATGGAAAATTCATTTCCCAGTTTGGACAGAATCTCCTGATACTGCCTCTGGACCCTGGCACTGGCTGCAGATCTTCCTGTGGAGGCCGCTATTACCTCGGGCAGGGGCACCAGGCTCTCAAAAACTTTTCCGTCCGGCCGGACATAGCCCTCCGCCCGGTCGGCCAGTTCCTCCACCCTGTGTGAGACGCCGATGGTCAGTTTTTTTCCGCACACCGGGCATTTTCCCCCATACTTAATAGTCTCCGCCGGGTTTAAGCACAGGTGGCATTTCCGATGCCCGTCCAGATGGTATTTGCCCTCCTCGGGAAAGAATTCAATCGTTCCCCGAAGGCCGTCGCCCGTCTCAATCGCCTTCACTAACGAGGGATAGTTAAGGTCTGTGTCCAGCAGGTTGGCCTCTCTTCCCAGTTTTGACGGCGAATGGGCATCTGAGTTAGAAATAAGCTGGTAAGAATCAAGCGCTGAGAGGCGCCAGTTCATCGGCGGATCGGAGGACAGCCCCGTCTCCAGCGCATGAATATGGGGCGTCAGATCTCCAAAACATTCTTCGATTGTATCAAAGCCGGAAAACGCCCCGAACAGTGAAAAATGAGGCGTCCAGATATGAGCCGGCACATAGACCGCATCCGGGCACACTTCCAGCATAATTTCCAGAAGATCGCGGCAGGGCAGTCCAAGGATCGGACGTCCGTCGGAGTGGATGTTTCCGATCTGTTCGAGCCTTGCGGACAAAAGCTCCGCCGCTTCCAGGTTTGGCAGCAGCAGAAGGCTGTGCACCTTCCTTACCCGCTCCCCCCACTTATAAATCGAGCTGATCTCACCCGTTACAACAAATCTTACCGCCTGGGAGTCATCCGCGCCCTTATCGTGAATTCTGTATTCCTCTTTTAAAGTGTATAGCCCCTCTTCCGCCGGAACCAGTTTTTCTTTTAACTCCTCCCGCCAGGCCGGGTGCGTAAAATCGCCGGTTCCCAGAAGCCGGATTCCTTTTTTTCTTGCCCACAGCTCCAGCGCTTCCGGCGTACAGTCGTGGCTGGTGGCCCTTGAGTAACGGGAATGGATGTGAAGATCTGCTATGTACATTTTCATTTCTCCTTTGTATGCGGAACATATTCTCTTCTGCAGTATTCCTATCAATAGTATATCACAAAAACGGCCCGGCTCATTCTATTTTTTCTCCTCTGTTCATATTTTGAATTGAGGTGTCATTTATGCAATCTTGTGAATTTGCCATGACTATAACCGCCCTGGCCTGCAATATCGCCCAGGGTAAAACTTCGGAGGAAATCGCCCTGTATACCGCCCTTTTCTCCCAATTGGGGGACACCCTGGCTGCCATCGATGCACACCAGGTACTCTGTTCGCCGCCGGAAAGCACGGAAATGCCGGGGAACAAGAAAACGCCGGGGAACAAGGAAATGCCGGAGAACAAAGAGGCGCAGGAATCCTCACTGAAAAAAAATACGTCCGGCCAGAGCGCGTCTTAACATTGCGGACTTTTCACTGCCGGTCCACAGAACAATGAAAAGCACGCTTCGCGAACTTTTCATTGCCACTCAAAAAAAGCTCCGGGGCATCAGATGGGAATTTTTCCGCATCCTCCGCTCCGGAGCCTTTTCCGATACTTACTTTCTGAGATGATCCAGTCTTTCCTTGACCTGAGCCATCATCTGGGTATATTTTTCAAGCTTTTCACGCTCCTCGGCAATCTTTGCCTCCGGCGCTTTGCTGACAAACTTTTCGTTATTCAGCATTCCGGTAACGCGTGCCAGCTCTTTTCCAAGCTTTTCTTCCTCTTTTTCCAGTCTTTCAATTTCCTTATCCAGATCCACAAGCTCTGCGAACGGCATATAAATCGTTGCCTGGGCCGTCACAGCCGATACCGCGTCATCCGCAATGCCTGTCTTATCCTTCTGGAGGACTACCTCGCCCGCATATCCGAGTGTTGCAAAGAATACCCGGCTGTGTTCGAAAATGCCCAGAATCTCATCGCTGTCGGACACAACGTATACCTTTGCCTTTTTGCTCGGCGGTACATTCATGGAGGTACGTACGTTTCTGATTGCGCGGACCGCTTCCTTGATTACCTCCACGGCCTTCTCCTCACCGGAGAAATTCCATTCTTCTTTGTAAACCGGCCAGGCGGAAATCATGATGGACGGTTCCTCATCCTGGAGATTGCAGAAAATCTCTTCCGTGATAAACGGCATGTATGGGTGAAGCAGTTTCAGGGAGTTGATTAATACGGTCTTGAGTGTCCACAGCGCCGCCGCTTTTGTCGTATCATTGTCATCCCAGAGCCTCGGTTTTACCATCTCGATATACCAGTCGCAGAATTCCTCCCAGACAAAGTCATATACCTTCTGGAGTGCGATACCAAGCTCGTATTTATCCATGTTTTCGGTGACGTCCCTGGAAAGGGTGTTTACCTTCGACAGGATCCAGCGGTCGGCCATCGTGAGGTCGCTTAAGCTGACATCGGCTGCCGGAGCCTTTTCAATATTCATCATGATGAAACGCGTTGCATTCCAAATCTTGTTTGCAAAATTACGGCTTGCCTCCACTCTTTCCCAGTAGAAACGCATATCGTTGCCTGGTGCATTGCCCGTCATCAGGGTCATACGCAGGGCATCGGCGCCGTACTTCTCGATTACCTCCAACGGATCGATGCCGTTTCCAAGGGATTTGCTCATCTTGCGTCCCTGGGAGTCTCTTACCAGGCCGTGAATCAGTACGGTGTGGAACGGCTCTTTTCCCGTCTGCTCGATTCCGGAGAATACCATACGGATCACCCAGAAGAAAATGATATCATATCCCGTTACCAGCACATCCGTCGGATAGAAATACTCATATTCCGGTGTTTTCTCCGGCCAGCCCAGAGTTGAAAACGGCCAGAGCGCGGAGGAAAACCAGGTGTCCAGCGTATCTTCATCCTGACGCAGACGGGTGCTGCCGCATTTCGGGCAGGCGTGAGGCGCTTCTTTCGCCACTACCATCTCACCACATTCCTCACAGTAATATGCAGGGATTCTGTGTCCCCACCAAAGCTGTCTGGAAATGCACCAGTCGCGGATTCCCTCCAGCCAGTGAAGATAGGTCTTTCCAAAGCTCTCCGGAACGAATTTAAGACGCCCGGACTGCAGTGCCTCAATCGCCGGTTTTGCCATTTCCTCCATCTTTACGAACCACTGTGGTTTTACCATCGGTTCTACGGTTGTGCCGCAGCGGTCATGGGTTCCGACATTGTGGGAATGCGGTACTACTTTTACAAGGAGTCCCTGCTCCTTAAGATCGGCTACGATGGCCTTTCTGGCTTCGTAACGCTCCATTCCCTTATATTTACCCGGAGCGCTGATCGTGGCATCGTCGTTCATGATGCAGATTTCCTCCAGGCCGTGGCGTTTTCCTACCTCAAAGTCGTTCGGGTCATGGGCAGGCGTAATCTTTACACAGCCCGTACCAAACTCTTTGTCAACATATTCATCCGCAACAACCGGAATTTCACGGTCGGTCAGAGGCAGTTTCAGCATCTTGCCGATCAGGTCTTTATATCTGTCGTCTTCCGGGTTTACGGCCACCGCAGTGTCACCTAACATCGTCTCCGGACGTGTGGTGGCGATTTCTACGAAACGGCCCTCTTCGCCCACAATCGGATAATTGATATGCCAGAAAAATCCGTCCTGCTCCTCATGCTCCACCTCGGCATCGGAAATCGAAGTCTGGCAGACAGGGCACCAGTTGATGATTCGGGAGCCTTTATAAATATAGCCTTTCTCATAAAGTTTTGTGAATACTTCTAAAACCGCGTCGGAGCAGCCCTCGTCCATGGTGAAACGCTCTCTGTCCCAGTCGGCGGAGGAACCTAATTTATGGAGCTGGTTTACGATGCGGCTGCCATACTCTTCTTTCCACTCCCAGGCTTTCTCCAGGAATTTGTCACGGCCCAGATCGTGTTTGTCAATGCCCTCGCTTTTCAGCTTATCGATCACCTTCACCTCTGTGGCGATCGCGGCATGGTCGGTTCCCGGCTGCCATAATGCTTCGTATCCCTGCATTCTCTTGTAACGGATTAGGATATCCTGCATTGTATTATCCAGGGCATGTCCCATATGGAGCTGTCCCGTGATGTTTGGCGGCGGCATTACGATGGTAAACGGCTTTTTGTCCTTATTTACTTTTGCATGGAAGTATTTGCTGTCCAGCCATTTCTGGTAGAGGCGTCCTTCAATGTCCGCCGGATTATAGGTTTTTTCGAGTTCTTTCATGTGTGTCTCCTTTTCTCTTTTCAGTTCTTTTTGTGAATCATTATTTGTTTGATATCAGCGGTTATGTCTGTTCTTTTTTTATAAATGAAATCGATTCTATCACCTGCATCACTTCCTGCTTAAGAACACTCTCCTGTTCTGCTGGAAAGGACGCCGTGATAAGATATCCGTTCTCTCCGTCCGAGGCCAGATAAAGAAGCTGATACATTCTGTCTCCGCCTCCCGGCCCGGTCATAGTCATCCCAAGTCCCGCCAGCTCTTCACTGACTTCGCGGATATCCGTCTTTTTAATATCGGGATATTCTTCTTTTAAGGCCTCCACATAGCCGTCTGCAAAAGATGTCTCAAAATCGGCAATCATCTCTTTATTAAGTCCCTCTGCAGGAGAAAATGAAATATGGACGCTTCTGTTTTCCAGAAGACTGAGTTCCCATAAATCCCCGCTTCCCGTTGTCCACCATTTTACATCATCGGCCTTAATGGTGAATCTGCCGTCTCCGCTCAGATATACTCCGTTTTCCAGCGTTCCCGGCGTCTGCGCAGCCGCCGTCTCCGTAACGGCGCCGGTTGTGCGGCATGCCGTCAGCAGCATGGCTATTATGATTACGAAGACCACCGCAGCAGCCACGGCCTTCCTGCCTGATGTCGCTGTATTTCTTCCTGCTGTATTGCTTTTCTCAGCCATCCGGCGTTTCTCTGCCATTTGATGCCTCCTCGCCTGGTGTTACATCTGTTTCCTCACAATGCGGTATTCATCGTCTGTCTGGTAGTAAGGACATTCAAAACGGTGATTTCCGAGAAATAAAGCCATTTCATCTTCATCCAGATCCGCCTCACAGACGTAATAACCATAATCCTCATCATAAATATAATTACCGCAGGATTCGCAGCTCTTTGGTCCTCCCTGTTTTTTCAAGCCTCCACCTCCCTTTTTAAGCGCCCGGCGTGAATGTGAATGACAACAAGCAAGTCTCACAAACTTTTTACTGTCAATTAAAAAAGCCCTCTGCACAATTATTATGCAAAGGGCGAAATATCTTCCGCGGTACCACCTGGCTTCTGCCGTATCTCATAGAGTTCCGGCAATCTCATTGAGTCTTTTAACGGTGACCGGCCGTGACTCCCTACTTGCGTCCCGCTTTGGGGAATCCCGCTCCGAAGCTACCTTCCATCCACACTTTCCCTGAACAGCCTCTCAACCAGTGGGCCGTCCTCTCTGTCGGGGTTATGCATGTACTCCTCTTCTTCACAGCATTTTCTTATATACTATGATATCATAGTGGTTTTTGGGCGGATTGTCAAGATTTAATTGAAGAATGAGAACGCCGCCGGGACGGTCGGGGGGGGGATGGTGAGGGGGAGGGGATGAGTCTTCAGTCCCGGTTTGCAGGTTGTCGCGGGTGGGAATCCGGGCAGAAAAAGTTCCTTCGGGAAACGCTTGCGCTCTTTGGAGTACATAACAGTACTAAGGCGTCTGAGAAACGCCGCCTAAGTGCTGATGAACTCCCAGGTTCCCTCCGGAATCTTTTTCTCCCGGATTCCCCACCAGGAAGGTTATGGACCGGGACTGAAGACTCATATATACCCTCCCACTCCCCCGTCCGCCGTTTTACAGAGGCGTCCTCGCATCTCAACTATCCTGTTCCTCAGAACTTTCCTCATCTCCCAACAGCGTTTCCACCAGATACCTCGGCCTGTGCTTTGTTTCCAGATAAATCTTCCCGATATACTCTCCCACAATCCCAATGGACAGTAAAAGAAGCCCCCCGATAAACCAGATGGAAACCATGATACTGGCCCAGCCGCTGATTGTGTTGCCTCTGTAAAAATCCACGACCGCCCAGATCAGAAACCCGATGCTGACGAAAAAGGAGACGATCCCCGTAAATGTAATCAAACGGATTGGTTTGATGCTCAGGGAAGTGATTCCCTCGATGGCAAAGGCAAGCATTTTTCCCAGCGGATATTTGCTCTCGCCTGCCGCCCTCTCTTTCCTGTCGTAATACACGACATCCGAAGAATACCCGATCATCGGCACTATCCCCCGCAGAAACAGGTTGACCTCGGTAAATTCCTCCAGGCCTTTTAAGGCCCGGCAGCTCATCAGGCGGAAATCCGCATGGTTATAAACGGTGTTTGCGCCTAAAAGATTCATCAGTTTATAGAAGCTCTCCGCCGTCAGACGCTTGAAGGCGGAATCGGTCGTCCTTTTCTTTCTGACGCCGTAAACAATATCGCAGCCCGCCTTGAACCGCTGATCATCCGGTCACAGGCATCCACGTCATCCTGCAGATCCGCATCCAGTGAAATTGCGGCGTCGCAGTGGAGGGCTGCCTCGGAAAGCCCGGCTAACAATGCATTCTGGTGTCCCCGGTTCCGGCTCAGTTTCAGGCCCTGGAACCGGCCGTCTCCCTGTGTAGCCCTTCAATCAGTTCCCATGTCCTGTCGCGTGACCCGTCGTCCACCAGGAGAATCCGGCTCTGTTTATCTATCTTTCCCGCACCGCACAGCTCATCCAGTTTCCTGCCAAGCGTACCGGCCGTCAGGGGTAAAACCTCTTCTTCATTATAACAAGGCACCACAAAATATAGGATCGGTGCATTTTTCATCTTCTCTCATCTCCTGCCGTCTTTTTTGAATATTTGTCCATTATATACGAAAACACTGCAAAAGGAAAGGGGGCCGGTTCCCCTATCCCGGAAAGTGTAACGTGCCCCAGACCGGAGGCGTGATGGTGGAAATCACCTCCACATAACCGTCGGTCTGATTCATGCAGGTATGCGGCAAATCCTCCTCAATAATAATGGTGTCTCCCTCGTGCAGCACGGTGACGGAATCCCCGATTTCCACGTTGAGCGTTCCCTTTAAAATCAGGATGGTCTCTTCGGAATGATGGACCACCGGAAGCTCCGAATCCTTTGAATTCGGTTCCAGAGTGGCTTTTATCATCAGTGTCTTTGGGATAAAACCGGGTGAGGGAAGCGGCGTCAGGAATTCATATTCCACGCTGCTCTTCCTCATTCTACCGACAGGCGCTCTTCCCTCCGGATTGTGAGATTGCGGTCATTTTTATGATCATCCATCAGAATATAGACAGGGACATCAAAGCTCCCGGCAATTTTTCGAAGGGAGGAAAGAGACGGCTCTACTTCCTCCCGCTCCACCTGGGAAATATATCCGATCGACAGGCCCGTGCTCTCCGCCAAATCTTTCATGGTAAGTCCCAGTTTTTTACGGTATTCTCTAATATTTGTGCCTAACATATATAACTCCTTCTTTGTGCTATCCCCTATTCTAACGTGCATACGGCGCTTACGCAAGATTTTTATCCGGGCAATGTAACGGTTTATCCATAAAGTGGGGATTTAGTTGAGGAAGGAGAACGCCGCCGGGACGGTCGGGGGGCGGGATGGTGAGGGGGAGGGGATGAGTCTTCAGTCCCGTCGACAACCTGCCGGGGGAAGGAGGAGAAAAACTTTCCGAAGGGTGACCTTGAAGCCCGCCGGTGCTTAGCGAGGTCCTTTCGAGCTTAGCATCCGCTGTGCGCTTCACAAGCGGGAGCGTGTCCCCACAGGAAAGTCTTTCTCTGGATTCCCCCCTCACCACAACCTATAAACCGGGACTGAAGACTCATCCACACCCTCTCACCACCGCACAGCCTACTTTTCATACATAAACAGTTGACCAAATTTTTAACCTATAGTAAAATTAGCAGAAGTTATTATCGATATAATTATGATATAATCATAATCACAGGAGGATACAAATGAAAATCACGGGTATGAAAATTGAAAAAGTCCAGATTCCGTTAAAAGAGCCTTTCAAGGTGGCCTTTACCGTCGTTAACTATCTGGAAAGTGTATTGATTCAGGTGACAACGGATGAGGGTTATGTTGGATATGGAGAGGCCGCCCCGTTTGCACCGGTAACCGGAGAAACGGTGGACGGCGTAATTGCGGTCCTGGAAATTTTTAAACAGGGGCTGACTGGGATGAATCCGATGGACATCGAAGCGGTACATGGTATGATGGACGGCGTAATTGTCGGAAACGGAGCCGCAAAATGCGCCGTGGATCTTGCAATGTATGATCTGATGGGTAAATCCATGGGACAGCCCGTCTACAAGCTGCTCGGCGGCTTCAGTAATACGGTGCAGAATGACATCACCATCGGAATCGGCGCTCCGGAAGCAATGGCAGCCGAGGCAAAACGTCTTGTAACGGAAGAAGGATACCATATTTTAAAAATCAAAGCAGGCATCGACTATAAGGAAGATATCCGCGCTATGAAACTGATACGTGAAGCGGTCGGCCCGGACATCCGCCTCCGCGCAGACGCAAACCAGGGATACACGGTTTCAGACGCGGTCTGCGCTCTGGAGGGTTTCCGTGAATTCGGCATCGAAGCCGTGGAACAGTGCCTGCCGCACTGGGATATGGAGGGTTCTGCCTTTATCCGCAGCAAGGTGAACGGAATCCAGATTATGCTGGACGAATCCATCCACGGCCCGGTGGACGCCGCCAGGGCCTGCCGGATCGGAGCCGCCGATATCCTGAATATTAAACTGATGAAATGCGGCGGCCTCTATCCGGCTGCAAAAATCAATGCCATCGCCGAAGCGAACGGCGTTACCTGTATGGTTGGCTGCATGCTGGAGACAAAGCTTGCAATCACCGCTGGTTTGAGCCTTGTGGCGGCCAAAAAGAATGTGACGGAGGCAGACTGCGACAGCTTCCTCTATTACAGGGAAAATCCGGTGGAAGGCGGATTTATCCAGAAAAACGACACCTTTATGCTGCTTGATGAACCGGGATTCGGCGTAAACTTCAATATGTAGCCGCATTCCCCTGTCATTACATAATGAGAAACCATAGAAAACAACGAAAGAGGTACAATTATGCAATTCCCTATTTTTCAGACAACAGACGAATTACTGACGGTTGTTTTGGTGATGGTGGCATTTTCCCTGTGGGTCCAGCGTTTTAAGGCGTTTAAATACATCGGTCCGGCCCTCACGGTAATTGTCATCGGACTTGTGCTCGTCAATCTGCACATTGTTCCCGGGTATCAGGACGTGTATGGCGTTGTCATCACCTACTGCGTCCCGATGTCCATCTCCATCTATCTGCTAAACATTAACTTAAAGGAACTGGCGAAGCTGTCCGGAAAGGCCGTGGTCGGCCTCGTATCTGCCGTATTCAGCGTCTGCCTGGTAGCCACCGTGTTCGGTGTGATTTTCAGCGGAAAGATGTTTGAGGGCTGGAAAATCGCCGGAATGTTTGTCGGAACTTATACGGGAGGCAGCTCCAACCTGACCGCAATCGCGGTGGGCCTGGATGCGGCCAATGAAACCATCGCCGCCGCCAATGCCGCAGACTATGTGGTGGGCATGCCGACGCTGTTTCTGATGTTCGCCGCCCCAGCCCTGTTCCAGAATGTCAAATTCCTGAGGAAAATCTGGCCGTACCGCCTGTCCGACGAAGACCGCGTCGGCGACGGGGAAGAGCCGGTCCTGATGGCCGAGCAGAAATGGAGCATTCAGGATATCGCATGTCTTCTGGCAGTCTCAATCACCATCGTGACAATTGCCACCAGGCTGGCGGCCTTTCTGCCTTCCGACTTTGCAAGCGCTAGGCGGATACTCCTCATTTCCACGCTCTCCATTGCGGCCGCCCAGATTCCGGCTGTTGGAAAGCTTAGGGGCAATTTGAATCTGGGACTGTTCTTCGGAATGATGTATCTGGCCATCATTGGATTCAGCGTGGATCTGGCCTCTTTCTTCGGCTCCACCATGACGATCACACTCTTCTGCTTCTGTGTCATCGTTGGCAGTATCACGCTTCATCTGCTCCTGTCCAGACTGTTCCGGGTACCGTATGAATATGTAATTCTCGGCATCACCGGGGCGATTGCAGACGGAACCACCGCCTCCCTGGTCGCATCCAGCGCCAAGTGGAACCGGCTGGTCAGCGTGGGCCTGCTCATGGGCGTCATCGGCGGCGTCTGCGGAAACTATGTGGGTATTTTAGTTGCCTATCTGATCAAATTTATCATCGGGGCATAAGGCATAAAAAAGGAGTCAGCATATGGAACAATGGAATTTTTACCTGTCCGGAATCCTGTACGGAGTCTGTGAGCGCAGGGATAATCAGATCTTTCATCAGCCCCTTGACGTGTACGCCGGCCGTCTAAAAGAATGGCAGGCACTTACGGAGGAAGATACCTGGTATTTGGAACTTGGAAAAATGAATGTCCGTGAAGCTCTTCTGCGTCTGCCGGACTATGAAGCCGGTATCGCAGAAACCGCCGGGCGGACGGATGCAGAAGACGCAGAGACTGACAGCGCTTCCTGTTGCAGGTGTCAATTTCAAACTGCGCACGGGGAAACTTTCGAAAAAAAAGACAGCCATACTTTTATCCAGCGTAATATAAAATTCCCTAAGGATCTGGTTACGGAGGATGAAAAAGTAATCGCATTCATCACCCCCTTCCGCGATCAGTGCGCGGTGCTGGTAAAAGAAGGGTTTGAAGACAGAACCATTTTAAAGGACTGGAAAGAAATGGACGTAAGTCCCCTTTTCCCTGTGGAACCTCCGGTGACGGAAATGGTTCCGATGCGGGATCGGGTACGCTTTGCGACCGACGTTTATCTTCCAAAGGGCGCCGGGAAAGTACCTGCCGTGTTGGTCCGCACCCCCTATGGAAAGGGTGTCGGAACCGCAGCCTATTTCCGCTTCATACAGCGCGGCTATGCCGTGGTGATACAGGACGTGCGGGGGCGCGAAGACAGCGAAGGGGAATGGCTCCCCATGTACTACGAAGTTGAGGACGGCGACGATACCCTGACCTGGATTGCGGCACAGCCGTGGAGCGACGGAAATGTCGGCATGACGGGCGGTTCCTATCTGGGATACGTCCAGTGGGCGGCCGCCGCCAGCGAAAATCCCCATTTAAAGGCAATGCTCAGCAGCGTCTGCGCCGGAAGCCCGTTTATCGACGTTCCCCGGCGGGGCGGCTGTTTCAACTCCGGCATGCTGGCATGGGCCTTCCTGGTTTCCGGACAGCACGCCAATCCAGAACTGATGGCGCGTGACGACTGGGAGGAAGTTCTGGACATCCGGCCGCTCGAGGATCTGGCGCCGAAAGCGCTCGGATATGATATCCCCTTCCTGAAAAAATGGTTTGAGCATATGGATTACGACGCTCTCTGGAAACGGGGAAGCTGGAAGGAGCGGACCGGAAATCACCGCGTCCCCGCCCTGATTATGTCCGGCTGGTTCGACGACAACGGCATGGGCACAACGGAGGCTCTGGAGCTTTATCATGACTATGAAGAAAAGAAGGTCATCCTGGGTCCATGGATGCATGGCGGTAATGCCAACTATGACATTCACGGATTTGCGCTCGGTAACAATGCCCTCCGTTATGATATGGATTTAATCTGCCTGGCATGGCTGGAACATTACTTAAAAGGCGTAGACAACGGCATTGAAAAGACGCCCCGGGTCGAGTATTATACCATGGGCAGCAATGAGTGGAAGACGGCAGATAACTGGCCCGTTCCGGGAACGCGGGAACTGAGCCTCTACCTGGACGGAGCGCGCCCAAACGCGGCTGCATCCAATAAGGGGCTCCTCTCTTCTTCCGCCCCGGTGCATTCCTCCTATGATTCCTACCTCTATGATCCAAAAAATCCGGCCATCCATCTCGTGGATATGTCGGAAAATGAGCTGGAAGTGCCGGAAGATTATACGGAAGAGGAAAAACGGCCCGATTTTCTGTGCTACTCCACCGATGTACTTACATCGGATTTAACAATTACCGGAGATGCAACGGCAGAACTCTTTATCTCCTCCGACTGTGAAGATACGGATTTGATGGTCCGAATCACGGACGTGGATGAAAACGGCCGCTCCATAAAGCTGGCCGACGGTGTCATAAGTGTCCGCTACCGCAACCAGTTTGAGCATCCCGAATTCATGGAACCCGGTCAGGTTTATCAGGTCAAAATCCGCACTACGAAGCTGTCCCACACCTTCCAAACAGGCCATCGGCTTCGCGTGACCGTCACCTCCAGCGCAAAGAATTTCATCTTCCCGAACCGGAATACACGGGACGGTTTTAACAGCGTGACGGTTCGGACCGCCGATAACCGGATTCACCGGGGAGGCGCTTATGCGTCGAGGGTGATTCTGCGTAAGGAAGGGTAGACAGTACTTTTGGGGGACGTGCACGGGGTCCCGCTGCCAATAATAATAATGAAGACGTCAAAGATATCGTGTGTAAAGAAAAGGTGATATCGGCAAAACGTAAAAATCCCCATCAGGAACCATGAACTGATGGGGATTTTTACATTTCGCATTTGAACTCCATTTTTTTCTTCTGTTTTCCGTTACGTCCTGAACAGCACGATTTGTTCTTTCCCAATTCCTATCACATTTACAAATGCCCGGATCCTTTTTAAATCAGAGGGATTATGCCAGCCCAGATTCCATACCGCCCTGCCTGTTTTCTGCTTAATTTCTTTAAAGTATGGATAATCCACATATGAAAGGGAATGTCCGATTACCACAATGACTTTTATATCACTCAGCGCTTCAAAACGTTCCCTGTTATTTTCAATTATCATATCTGAACGCTTCGTCGTAATATCATAATACTCCGCCACATGCCGTCCGGCCGTCATATGCATATCATAGGAAGTTTGGTTATGAAACCGCGGCTTCCACTCCTTTTTATGATACTCCGGATCCTCTTCCGCTCCCGACGCATGGCCGAGAATTAATTCCTGTTTTTTCTTTCTCCTGTCGCCGTGGATATACAAAACATTTTCCGACGGAACACCGTAAACCGACTCAAGAAATTCTGTATAATTAAAGTTAATATAATATCCGTTGTTATTAATGACCGATACCAGCGGCTTTGCCGTACTCACGGGTCTGAGACTTTCAATCCACTTGCGAAACCGTTTTGGAAGTTCCGCCTCAATAACCTGCAAAGGATAAACGGCCCATTCCGCCGCAGCAAAGAAATCGGCCGCCAAGAAATCATCGTCGTCCTCTTCAGGAACCCCCATAATATCCATCATATCCGGAACCGTTCCCATCATTCGTTCATCGTCCATATGAGCCAGACTATCTTCAAGGTCGGACCACAAATCCTCTTTCAGGTTCCAATCCTCCAATTGTTTTCTAAGCTCAGAATGTTTTCCAAGATAGTCCCGAAACTCCGTATATCTTGACGGGACACCATGCATTAAGTCGAAGCCATTTCCTATAATGTAAAGCGTACGCCTAGAATGATCCAGAGGCAGCTCTGCCAAGCTATATTTTTGATACGGCATAGAAGATAAGATACGGGCACTTTCTTTCTCTTTTCTTTCCTGCCCAGCTCTATCTTCCGCTTCTTTTTTTAGTCTGTCGGATCTTTCTTTTTTTATTTTGCGGCAGTCTTTACAACGTTTAGGGGGATATAAATGATGTTTATCGTAATATGCTTTTTCCCCTTCATTAAAGAAAGGCCTGCCGCACTGAGTACATGTTAGAAGTAATTTTCCCGGCATAAATAGCTTCTTCCTTTCCCGTTCACTCCGGCGTATGAATGTGCTTATTGGATAGAACTTTTTATGGGATCTTACTTTTTACTTCTTTACTTTTAATTTGTACAGTCCTCGCGGACTGTGACAATTGCCCGAAGCACAGAATCATTTGCTTTAGATCTATTTCAATCCACACAGTCCTCGCGGACTGTGACAGTATAAATCCTCAGCAATCAATCCTTGTACCTATTTCAATCCACACAGTCCTCGCGGACTGTGACGATATTATTGAAAATCAGAATCAGGGTAATAAAATTTCAATCCACACAGTCCTCGCGGACTGTGACTGAACTGGGATCAATTAATACACAAATTATAAATAATTTCAATCCACACAGTCCTCGCGGACTGTGACGGTACTGTACTGCCATTTGATATAAAGGATAATAATTTCAATCCACACAGTCCTCGCGGACTGTGACCAAAAACCACGGTCAGATCCTCCCGCATCGTCAGAATTTCAATCCACACAGTCCTCGCGGACTGTGACTGCATCCCAGCGGGCGACACTTTTGGCAGAAGGAAAATTTCAATCCACACAGTCCTCGCGGACTGTGACAGCAATTATGCATGATATTCTCCGCCAATTATAGCGCATTCTCATACATAATGCACAATCATCTTCTCATATTATACTATATCTTCACTCGAAATCAAATATTATATGCCTTATTCTGGTGCGAATCTCCTGGGTATTTTATGTTTGCTAGGGATTCGCACCAGAATTCTTACACCTCATTTTCATTATAATTAATTCAAACTGCCTATTCCATATCCTCAATCAGTCTTTGCTACAACACATACTGTTTAAGTATGCACTTAACAATAGTTTCTATTTCTTTCTGCCAACGTTTCCACACAACTTCATCATTCAGCCACATATTTTCATCTAGATAGCATATCTCAAAGCTATCTTTACTATCTAAAGAACATAAAGAATATCTCCTTACGCTCTGCATTTCTGAATTCCCTATTCTACAATACCCTTAAGAATTAGCTTATCCAAAGTTGTGTCAGGTTTATAACACCCTTTCTGTTATTTTATATATCAATCGGAAACATTCTTGGATAGTCTGACGCTCTCCCTCATTTTTATATATCGCAAATCGGTACCTCATAACCAGATTGTTTTACCTGACACATAGTACGCAATATAATATGTCCACACAGGGCAGTTTCCTGATTGAATGTAATTTTCTCAATATGCCATCGATATTGATCCGCGGCATCGTATTTTGATAATGGGTTGTCCTATATAAAGTTGATTTTCCCGCCCCCGTTTATCCTGCATAGAAAATATATTTATTCATTTAAAACTCTATTGGTCTATTACTTTTTTTGATCGCTCGGTAAAATAAAATCACTTGTCATAGAATAAAAGTCCTATTCTTCTGTCTCCGCATTTAAGACCAACTCCATAGTTTCGTCTATATCTATATCTTTACATTCCTTATATAATTTCCTTGCAGCTTCGGCCTTTGGCATAAACTCTTCTGCCTTTTTCTTTATATCAAACAGAGGCGATACTGAAAGCCAGCTTTACCGACCTTATAGCCCCTATCTATGTCAATTATCATACAGAAAATTGTATTTAAAGAAAAGGCGTAAAGAAATTTTTCTTTACCCCCTTCCATATTCACCATATTTTGACGAGATTACTTGCTCCAAACTCCATTCTCATCCACCTTAAACCCATCCGGTGTCGTCCCTCCCGTAAACAGGGAGCCGTTATCATCTACATAATACCACATTCCGTTGGTCTCCACCCATCTGGTCTTCGCCAGGCCGCCGCTGTTTCTGAAGAAATACCATACGCCGTCGATCTGGTTCCAGCCTCTGACCATCTGGCTGTCATTGTTGAAATGGTAGATTTCATTATTGATCATCATGGACTCATTCTTTGCATACGTTCCGTCGGACTTTACAAACTTCCATACATCGCCGTTCTGCTCCCACTTATTGACATCCTTGGAGGAGACTCCCGGGCCTGCCGAGGGTGAGGAGGACGGTCCGCCTCCCGGGCCTGTCTGCTGGCCACCGGCCGGGCTGCCTGTCTGGTTCTGCTCTTCCGTCAGATAGGCGAATCCGTAATCGAGAAGCGCCCTGGTATCCGTATAATGCGTCTGCTTGCTCTTCAACACAACGGCAATCAGCCGTCTGCCGTCCCGCTCCGCACAGGTGACGAGCGTATTGCCCGCCAGGGATGTATATCCCGTCTTTCCGCCCACGATGCCCTGATAGTACTCCGCATTGGCGGAACTTATCATCTTGTGGCCTATCGTCAGCTTTCTGACGGTCGGGACACTGGCCGTTGCAGGGAAATCATAGCTTATCGTGGAAGCAATCTGCGAGAGTGTCGGGTTTTCGAATGCCGCTTTGGCAATCAGGGCCATATCCCGGGCCGTTGTATAATGCTCCGTACTATTGAGGCCGTTCGGGTTGACAAAATGGGTATTCGTGCATCCCAGGGAAGCCGCTTTCTGGTTCATCAGATCGGCAAAGCCGCTGACGCTGCCGGATACGTGTTCGGCCAGGCCGTTTGCCACCTCATTGGCTGATTTAAGCAGCAGGGCGTACAGACAGTCTTTCACGGAAAACTTGTCCCCTGCCTTAATTTTCAAAGTCACCGCCCCCGATTCCAGGTTCGATACCGCGCTCTCTGAAAAAGTTACCGTGTCGTTTAGATTGGTGTTTTCCAGTACCAGCAGCGCCGTCATCAGCTTTGTTATGCTGGCTGGATAATATCTTGTATCCGCATTCTGTTCGAACAGAAAACGGTTGTTGTTAACATCATAAAGGACGGCTCCCTGGGAAGCCACCACCGGTTTCTCGGCCGCTCCGTTTGTCTGTCCCTGCGATGTACCCGCACCGGATGCCTGGTTCCCCTGGGAGGTCGTAACGGTGCCGGAAAGCGCCGGAAGACGCGAGGGACTGGATGAACCGGTCTGGCTCTGCACCGTCTGCTGGCCCGCTCCCGGTCCGGCGGCAGGTGTGGAAACATCTGCTGATACGGTGGAGACGATGGCCATCGACATGGCCAGTCCAAGACAAAGGGCTGCTTTTATGTTTTTCCATCTGTTCATTGGTATTACTCCTGTATATTTCTGTATTTTTATTGCCTGCCTGAAAATATGATATCTCATATTTTATATTTCGTACTTTACCATTGTACAGCATTTCAGTCTTTATTACAATCCGATCCGAAAGTTATAATTATTACAATTTTATTACAGACTGTTGGTATAGAATCAGAAAATAACGAAGATCGTTTAAAACACTACACTTCTCGCAAACCGCAGATTTTAACCGGACAGATCGGCGTATATATCATGCCAGACCGGACACAATCCAGTCATATATACTTTAAAATCATATACAGGGGTGATAAAATGTACGAAGAATTATTTTATAAAAGATTAATTGAATTGCGTTTGAATAAAGGTGTCTCAGCCCGCGATATGAGCCTTTCCATCGGTCAGAGCGCGGGATATATTAACTCGCTTGAAAATAAAAAAGGCATGCCGTCTCTGACCGTTCTTTTTTATATCTGTGAATATCTGGGTGTCACTCCCTCGGAATTCTTTGATGAGGGAAACGGATATCCCGCCGAACTGAAAGAGATTATGGAAGATTTGCGCCACCTCAACCGGTCCTACCTGCAGAATATCGGGGTGATTATAAAGGGACTGCGCAAGTGAACAGGCTCAAGGGCGGAGTCCGGGCAGGCGGACTCATCTATCCCTCTTACCATCTGCTCCCCAGAGCCTGCGCCTTCTATGCCCGGTCTCCCGGCTCCTATCCCAGCTTACACACATCAACCCACATCTCATACCCGGAACAGCGCTCCAGCTCCTCCATCGTCAGCTCTATCGCGCTGTTGCTGCTTCCGCATGCCGGAAATACCGTCTCAAAGCGTTTCATCGATTCGTCCAGGTAGACCTTTACCCCTTCATTAATGCCGAAGGGACATACGCCGCCGATTCCATGTCCAATCTTCTCCGTCACCTCGTCCGGTGAAAGCATCTTGGCTTTGACCGAAAACTGTTCTTTGTATTTGTGATTATCGATCTTGGCGTCGCCCGCTGTAACGATCAGAATCGCGTCTTCGCCGATCTTAAAGGACAGCGTCTTTGCAATCCTGGCCGGCTCGCAGCCGACCGCCAGGGCCGCCAGTTCCACCGTGGCGCTGGACGTCTCAAATTCCAGGATCTTGTCCTCCATTCCCCATTTTTTCATATGTTCCCTTGCACGTTCAATTGACATTTTCTTACCCTCCCTGTTCAAAATGCCGAATCCGGCAACGGTTCCTGCGGATTCGGCAATCTATATTATAAGTATTTCTTTCTCAGCTCCGCTGCGCTCTCTGCAACGAGATAGCCTGGCGCAATGTCGAATACGGTCCTGCATCCGCTCTGCCCTTCCGCATTCATCTTATAGGCCGCCCTGGCATAGGCTACAATGATTGAGGATGTGAATTCGGGGTTGGAATCCAGTTTCAGGCTGTACTCAATCACATGGCCGTTCTCTTTATTCCAGCCTGTCTTTCCTCCCCTTAATACGAAACCTCCGTGAGGAAGACGGCTGTGATCTCTTTTCATCTCCTCTTCCGATATGAAATGAACGGTTGTATCATAATCAGAGAAGTAGTTCGGCATAGTCTTTATTTCATTCTCAATTTTTGCCTTGTCCGCTCCTTCTTCCGCTACGACGAAACACTCTCTCGTATGTTTCTGTCTCGTAGTCAGTTCCGGATTCGTTCCGCTTCTTACTTCCTGAAGCGCGCTCTCTACCGGAATCGTATACTGCCTGGCATCCTTCACGCCCTCAAGCCTTCTGATAGCGTCTGAGTGGCCCTGGCTTACGCCCTTGCCCCAAAATGTATAATTCTCCCCGTCCGGAAGGGCCGCCATGGCATATAAGCGGGCAATGGAGAACATGCCGGGATCCCAGCCGGCCGAGATAACGGCAATCCTGCCCCCCTTCTTTGCAGTCTTGTCCACCTCATCAAAATGCTCCGGAATCTTTGCATGTGTGTCAAAGCTGTCCACCACGTTGAACCACTGCGAATAATGAGGCGTCTGCTCCGGAAGATCGGTTGCGCTGCCTCCGCAGAGAATCATGACGTCGATCTGATCTTTCATCTTCTCCGCCTCTTCCACCATAAGCACCGGAACACCCTCCGTAAGGATTTTTACCGTCTCGGGGGCGCGTCTTGTGAATACAGCCTTTAATTCCATATCGGGATTCTGCCTGATTGCGCACTCGACCCCCCTTCCCAGATTTCCATAGCCTAAAATACCGATTCTGATACTCATATTCTCTTTTCCTCCATCTGTGTTTTTGGGCATAAAAAGGGAGTGATTCCTCACTCCCTCGTCAGTTGTTCCCTATTATACAATAAATAAATAAAATTTTCCAGATCTATTCTTTATATTCTTTCCACAACTGTTTTTCCATTTGCTGCCCGCTCCTGCCGGCCTGTTTAACTCTTCTCTTTAAGAGACTCCGCTCAATCCTCCTGATCCAGGTTATTGAACAAATCACAGGCATAGAATTCCCTTATGGACATGTTAAATCCTTCGGCAATCTTTTGGATATTGACTATGCCCGGATTTTTACTGCGTCCGTTGAGAATACATTTCAGCGTTGAGAGCGGCATCCCGGTCTTATACGACAGGGCATACAAAGTGAGCCGGTCCCTTTTGAGAAGCTCCCTGATCCTTTTCACAGTCGCCTCACATATCTGCATCTTATGACCTCCAATCTTTCGTATGAATCTAGTTTATACGAAAAATCGCAAAGAGCCGGGCGATATATCATCCTGAATGTAAGGTTATGGAAATTTTTTCCAGCTTACGACTTTTCCGCTCCAAAAGATAGCTCTTCGGTATCCCAATTATTACCGATTTGCGGAAAAATGCCATCTGGACAGTTACTGTAAAAGTACATTATTCCAGCTCACTTAGTCCGGTGTACAATTGATAGTAGCGGCCTTTCTGGCGGATTAGGTCTTCATGATCACCTCTTTCTATTATCTTACCATGCTCCAGCACCATAATGGCGTTGGCGTTGCGGACCGTAGAGAGGCGGTGCGCAATAACAAGCGTCGTCCTGTCCTTCATCAACCGATCCATGCCGTGCTCGATATGCTTTTCTGTCCTGGTATCTACTGAACTTGTCGCTTCATCCAAAATCAGTATCGGCGCCTTTGAAACCGAGGCCCTGGCAATGTTCAAAAGCTGCCTCTGGCCCTGGCTTAAATTGGCTCCGTCCCCTTCCAGCATTGTGTCATACCCTTTCGGCAGACGCATGATAAATGAATGGGCGGAAGCCGTCTTTGCAGCCTCGATTACTTCCTCGTCAGTCGCGTCCAGACGGCCGTAACGGATGTTCTCCATGACTGTGCCCGTGAACAGATGGGTATCCTGAAGAACCATTGCGATATTCTGCCTCAGTTCGTTGCGTTTCATGTGACGGACGTCAACTCCGTCCACCGTAATGCTTCCCGACTGGATGTCATAAAAACGGTTAATCAGGTTGGTGATCGTCGTCTTACCGGCTCCCGTGGAACCGACAAACGCGATTTTCTGCCCCGGTTTTGCATAGAGGCTGATATCGTCCAGAATCACCTTATCCGGATTGTATCCAAAGGTTACGCGGTCAAGCACCACTTCGCCTTTCACCGGCTGAAGAGACACCGCATCGGCATCGTCCTCAGGCTCCGGCTCCGTATCCATCACGGCAAATACACGCTCTGCACCGGCCAGTGCGGAAAATACGTTGCTGATCTGCATTGAAATCTCGTTGATCGGCCTTGAAAACTGCCTTGAGAAATTCAGGAAAACCGTGAGGCCGCCCACATCAAAATTTTTAAAAACGCAGAGCAGACCTCCGATGCAGGCCGTCAGGGCGTAATTGACCTGGCTTAAGTTTCCCATTACCGGACCCATCATTCCACCGAAGAACTGGGCTTTTATCTGTTTATCCCTTAAATCGCCGTTCAGATAGCCGAATTCCTCCTCCGCTACCTCCTCATGGCAGAATACCTTCACTACCTTCTGTCCCTGGATTGTCTCCTCAATGTAACCGTTGAGGGCGCCGAGGGCCGACTGCTGGGCCGAGAAGTACTTCTGGCTTCTGGATGCCACAAAGCCTCCCGCTTTCATCATCAGCGGAATCATCACCACCGTGATTACAGTCAGGTATATATTCGTGTATATCATCAGGAGCAGAGTTCCCATAATGCTGAGCGCTCCTGAAAACAACTGAACGAGCGTACTGCTCAGCATATTGCCGATGGTATCCACATCGTTAGTAAAACGGCTCATCAGATCGCCGTTGTTATTGGTGTCATAAAATCTCAGGGGCAGCTTCTGCATCTTTGCAAACAGTTCTTCCCTGATACGCTGCAGCGCGTTCTGGGCAATGGTCAGCATAATGCGGGACTGCGTATAGTTTGCCGCCACGCTGAGCAGATAAACGGCCGCCATCACGAGCAGAGCCCGGAACAGGCCTGCGCTGTCTCCTCTGCTGCCGTCCAGAGGCACGATATAGGTATTGATAATCGGGCGCAGCATATAGGCTCCCGCCAGATTGGTCAGGGTGCTCACAATGACGCAGGCAAATGCAACTATCATCCACATCCTGTCTTTTTCCAGATAGGATAAAAGCCGTTTTACCGTCTCTTTACTGTTCTGCGGTTTCCCGCCGCCTTTTGCCGCCATGCGGCCGGGGCCGTGCTTCTTCCTCGGAGCGTCCGCCACTCTGTTTCCGTAGCGCCGTTTCAGGCTTTCAATTCTTCTCTGATCCATCATGCCTGCACCTCCTGTCTGCCGTTTCCGTCCGTCGCTGCCTGTGCCGGCGCTTCCGCGTTTTTGCCGCTCTCCTCTTCACCGCCGCTCTTTCTGCCGTACTGGGTTTCATAAATCTCCCTGTAGGCCTCACAGGAGGCGAGGAGTTCGCCGTGCCTTCCCATACCGATGATCTTTCCGTCATCCAGTACAATAATCTTGTCGGCATCCTCCACGGAGCTGATTCTCTGTGCAATGATGAATTTCGTCGTGTCTTTTAGCGCTGTCCTGAATGCCTTTCGTATCCCGGCTTCCGTGGCTGTATCCACGGCGCTGGTGCTGTCGTCCAGGATCAGGATTTTCGGTTTTTTCAGGAGCGCCCTGGCAATGCAGAGCCTCTGCTTCTGTCCGCCTGACACATTGACGCCGCCCTGACCCATTTCCGTGCCGTATCCCTGGGCAAATGAGGTCACAAAACCGTCCGCCTGGGCGCTCTCCGCCGCCAGCCTGACCGTCTCCATATCGGCCTCCTCATTGCCCCATTTTAAGTTTTCTTCAATGGTGCCGGAGAACAGTACGTTTTTCTGAAGCACCATGCCCACGCCGTCCCTCAGATGTTTCAGCGAGTAATCCCTCACATCGATCCCATCGATCAGCACCTGCCCCGACGTGGCCTCATAAAGCCTTGGTATGAGCTGTACCAGGGACGTCTTGCCGCTTCCGGTGGAACCGATAATTCCCACCGTCTCGCCTCCCTTCACCTGGAAATCAATATGCTCCAGGACGTAATCCCGGTCATTGCCATAGGAAAAACAGACGTCCTTAAACTCTACCCGCCCTTCCGTAACAAGAGCATCCTTTCTGCCCGCGTCCGCATCGGTCAGATCGATTTCGGTATCCATGACCTCGTTGATACGTTTTACCGACGCCATGGCTCTGGAACTCTGTAAAAACACCATGGACAGCATCATTAAGGACATCAGGATCTGTACAATATAGGTGGTAAATGCGGTCAGATCCCCAACCGCCATCTCTCCTGCAATAATAATATTGCCTCCGTACCAGACAACGGCGATTGTCGTCACATTCATTGCCAGCATCATGACAGGCATCGTTGCAATGACGATACGCATCGCCTTTAAACTGCTCTCCTTTAAGTCCGCATTCATCACTTTGAAGCGGTCACTTTCATAATCCTCCCTGACGAAGGATTTCACTACCCTGACATTGGTCAGGACTTCCTGTATGCCGCTGTTGAGACGGTCCAGTTTCTTCTGCATCACCTCAAACCGCGGGAACGCCAGCCTCAGTATCGTTGCAATCGCCGCCGTCAGAAGCGGGATGACAATCAGAATGATTACCGCCAGACGCGCATTCATCAGAAATGCCATGATAAGCGCCCCAATCAGCATTCCGGGAGCGCGCAGCATCAGGCGCAGTCCCATCATCATGACGTTCTGGACCTGCTGAATATCATTGGTCAGTCTGGTGACCAGGGAACCCGTGCTGAATTCATCGATATTTTTAAATGAAAACTGCTGGACTCTGGAAAATACATCCTTCCTCAAATCACTGGTGAAACTGATGGAGGCCTTAGCTGAAAAATAGGCGCCCAGGATTCCTCCCGCCGCCATCAGCACCGTAGTCAGAATCATCACAAATCCGATTCTGATAATATAACCCGCATCACGCTGCGCCACACCGTTGTTGATAATCATGGACATCAGTTTTGGAAGCATAATCTCTCCGAACACCTCCGTCAGCATCATAAGCGGCCCGATGATAAAGGCGCTCAGATACGGCGTGACATATTTTTTATATCTCTTCATATTGTCTTTCCCTCCAGGCTAATCTTGTGTCACCACTCACTGTGTAAACGGCAGCATGCTTTGCAGAACACTGCGGTGAACGGTAACCATCCTATTCTGTCTTTGTATCACTTTCCTGGAAAAGATATTCCAGATTGAGACGTACTTTATCAAGGAACCCCTCAAACTGATCCAGTTCTTCGTCGGTAAATCCGGCAAAAAGGGCGTTTTCCACCTTTTTAAATATTTTCTCACTGCCTTCCACAACCGCCTGCCCCTTGGGCGTAATGCAGATCTGGTTAAAACGGTTGTCGTCTTTATCAGCCACGCGGCTGATATATCCGCCTTTTTCCATCTTTTTTAGGGAGACGGCTATGGTCGCGGTAGAAACATGCTGCCTGTTAGCGATTTCCTTCTGTGATGCGTTTGGGCATCTGGAAATGAACATCAGGATCTGATGCTGGCTCCGGTATACTCCCGATTTATTCAGTTCCCGCTCGAGATACATCCTGTGCAGTTTATTTGCCATAAAATATTTTTCTACCAGTTCGTGATTACGGGTTTCCATATTGTCATGAAAGTCACAGTTCATTTTTAACCTCCTTGTTAGCCTTCTAATAATTAACTATATGATAATTAGTTAGTTAACTTATGTCAAGTGAATTTTTCGTGAAGAGAATCTTAATATCCGTAAATGAAAAAAAGGATACGAAAATGTTTTCTGTTATTTCCGTCCCAATTCAAAACAGCAGGGAAATCTTCCTCCCTGCCGCCTCAAAATACTGTTTGCACAACATGCTGTATCTGTGATATATTGGATATGCGGATATTATATCTGCTAAACCGTTATATTATTCGATCCTTTTGGGTCACCGCGTGCATTGTTGCAGCAATGCACGCATTTTTTATCTGATCATTACACTTACCACCATCATTACCAGGGAAACCAGAAGCTGGCCTGACGATAATGCCATCATAATCTTTTCATATTTAGACATATCATCTCCTCCTCTCTCACTTCTCTGATATAATATCCGCCCGCTTTCATCCCCTGCCCCACAGCTGGACAGGGGACCTTGCCTCATCCTGTCCATTTATCAGTCATCTTCATACCGCATGCAGAAATCCTGTATACCCTCATCCATTTTCCTGAAGTCTGAAACAAACTGAAATTCCCGATCCGATAACTGGCTGAGTTTAAAACCGTCCATCTGTGCCCGGATAATCTCCCAGCTGGCCCTTATCTGTCTGACGATGCCGGCAGGGGTAGGATCGCTTTCCGCATCCATTTTCTTTGCCGAAACGGCCGTAGACGGAGACGCTGTCTTCAGCTTCAGCCCCAGATTGGGTTCCGCCCTGTAGTTTCCCCAGCCTGCCTTAGTCAGCTCACCGCGGCGCACCATGTTCTTAAGGCAGCCTGCCAATTGGCCCTGGGTATAAAATTCCCCCTGGCCCTGCCTGCTGTCGATGTACTCTCTTATCTCCGCAGCCTCATGCATTTTTCCATCCCTGCAGATTTCCCTGATCCACTCCGTCAGCGCCATGCTCGTTGCCCTTTTTTCCAGATCGACTTCAAAACTCTGTAAACCGTTATAGGCCACTCTGCCCTCTAATTTATCAACCTGCATATGTAACTCCTTTCTGAAATATCATTCTTTTAGCTTAATCAAGCTACTATATTTCTTTTATGCTTTTATTATAGCTATATCATTCTGTTTTGTCAATATTATTTAGCCATATTTTAAAATATTTAGCTTATTTTAGCCATTTTATTGTGTTGGAGCCTTTCCACCAGCCTGAATCTGCCCACTTTCCCTGTTTTTCCTGCACAAAAACAGCCGCCCCATTTTCCAGGACGGCCATTTCAGGTATTTCATTCCATATTAACTTAAAATCCGTATCAGTTCCTCTCTGCTGAGCTCCGCCAGAGAAACCATTCCTTCCGTCACAATCTGGTCAGCCAGGTTTTTCTTCGCTTCCTGAAGGTTTAAAATATTTTCTTCTATCGTATCTTTCATAATCAGCTTATACACCGTCACCTGTCTGCTCTGTCCGATGCGGTGGGCGCGGTCCGTCGCCTGGTTCTGTGCGGCCACGTTCCACCATGGATCGTAATGGATCACAATGTCGGCCGCCGTCAGGTTAAGCCCCGTACCGCCCGCTTTCAGGGAAATCAGGAAAACCGGCACCCCGTCGCGGTGGAAATCATTCACCATCCGGTTCCTCTCCTCTTTGGGCGTGGAGCCGACGAGCAGGTGATAGGAAATCTCTTCTTTTTTAAGCCTTTGGCCAATGATTGCGAGCATGGAGGTAAACTGAGAAAACAAAAGAATCTTATGCCCCGACTCCACTGCCGATGCAATGAGGGAAATACATGTTTCCAGCTTGGCCGACTCCCCGCTGTAACGTTCGAAACAGAGAGAGGGATCGCAGCACAGCTGTCTGAGTCTCGTAAGCTCGGCCAGTATCTGCAGTTTTCCGCCGCCCTCCACCGCCGTTTCATCCTCCAGAAGAGATTGGCGCAGTTTCAGGGCCGCCGCCTGATAAAGGGTTTTCTGTTTGCCTTCCGGCGCCGAGTAAACCACCTTTTCCAGCTTATCGGGCAGTTCCTTCAGGACATCCTTCTTCAGCCTTCTCAGGATAAACGGGCGGATCATCCTGTGGAGATTCTCGAGCGCTTCCCCGCTCTGCTCTTTTACAATCGGTATCTCAAACATGGTTTTAAACTTACGGTAGGTAAATAGAAAGCCCGGCATCAGGTAATCAAAGATACTCCACAGCTCACTGAGCCGGTTCTCCACCGGGGTTCCCGTCAGGGCAAAGCGGGTCACGGCCCTGACGGCCTTGACCGCTTTCGCACTCTGGGTGGATGCGTTCTTGATATACTGCGCCTCGTCGATCACCTCAAAACGGAAGGTGTGCTCCATATAAAACGGCAGATCGCGTTTGAGCAAATCGTAAGAAGTGACCACCACATCGTACTCTTTTATGTGCTCCAGCTCCTTCTGTCTCTCGGCCTGCGGCCCGGTTACCAGAAGTACCTTAAGGGAGGGGGCAAATGCGGCAATCTCATGTCCCCAGTTGTATATGAGTGAAGCGGGGCAGACCACCAGGGATACGCAGTCCCCGCCGTCTTCCTTCCGTTCCTCCTTCTCAGACACCAACAGCGTAATCATCTGAAGTGTCTTTCCAAGGCCCATATCATCGGCAAGGATACCGCCGAACCGGTACACATCCAGCATTTTCATCCAGACGAAACCGGCTTTCTGGTACTCCCTGAGCACACTCCCCTGCTCGTCCGGAGGTTCATAACCTACGGTTTCCGAAAGCTGAAGATCCCTTACGATCGTCTTGAAGCAGCTGTCCCTGGAAAACGGAATATGCCCGTTCTCCCTCACCAGGCTTTCCAGATAAAACGCCCGGTAAACCGGCAGCTTTATGACGCCCGACTGAAAATCATTCTTGCCGAGAGCGAGGCCGTCCGACAGCTTCAGGAGCGTAAGAAGGCCGTCGTCGTCCAGCCGTAAAAAATCTCCGTTTTTCATCCGGCAGTACTGCTTCTTCTGCCGGTATTCCGAAAGGATTCCGGCCATCTCCGTGGCCGTCATCCCCTGCGCGTCCACCTTAAGGTCAAGCCAGTTTCCGTTGACGGAAACCCCCAGGGATATTCTGGGAGGTTCCAGCACTCGGATGTTTCTGACATTCTCGGAAACCCATACTTCGCCGATTTCCCGGAACCGGTCCATCCCCTCGCTCAAAAGACGGTAGATGGCGTCCTCGTCCTCCCGGATGACTAAAGCTTCCCCATTATTCTCCCGGAACTCAAAATATTTCGTAATGAGCCGGCTGATCCGGAACTCCCCCGGCACATCCCTGCAGATTTCCTTCGGGATCCGTTCATCGTCCAGCGGATGAAATGAGAAATCTCCATAGGACAGCGTCGGTTTCAGGGCAATTTCCCCCGGCTCGCTGCTGTCGAATTCAAACCTGGCTTTCAGCTCTCCCGGTCTGTACTGCTCCCAGTCGATCCCCTCCGTCTTCAACAGTCCCGCCTCATCCAGTCCTTTTAAAACCCTCTCGTAAAAGAGTGGGATATCCCTCTCATTCACCCTCACCCTGCGCGTTCCTCCCGGCTCGGATAAAATGTGTTTTAAAAATAAGGACAGGATTTCCGTGCTTTCCCGGTCGCAGCAGTACAGGCAGTTTTCATCTGCCACATAGAGGCTCTTTTCTCCCTGAAAGGCCATCAGCTCCTCCGGCACCGAGATCTCGATTCCCTCCCGGCCAATCCGTTTTGCATGGACGTAGAAGGCAGGTTTTCCCTTAAGAAGCAGAAGTTCCCTTCTGTGCCCCTTGTAATCCTCCGTGTCAATCACATTTCCTTCCATGATTGCAAAAAAACGGTCACAGGCCGGTTTACTCAGGAAAATGGTATTCAGGAGCGGCACTGTGGTATTTGTCCTCTTCCTGATATCTTCAAAATGTTCCCTGTAGATTCCCGTCTCTTCTATCACCATCTGCACCAGCGGACGGCTCTCCGGCGTAAATGCCGAGAGACTGTGCTCGAAGGCAAGCCCTTTTCCGTACTCCACCCGTTTTCCCGTCCTGACCGCATCGGAAAATGCCCCTAAATCCTTAATCAGATACTGCCTTTTTTCCTTGATGCGGCATTCCAGGGAAACGCCCCGGTGTCCCACAATGAGACGCGGCACAAGGCTCACAGTCTCTGAAATCTCTTCCCCCATAATCCGGGCAACCTCACGGTTTGTATACTCGCGGATCATCGTCCTGACAGACGGCGAAGTCGATATCGGAATGCTTCTGTTCTCCCGTTCCCGGGCCCCGTATTCCTTTAGCAATGTCCGGCCGTGGACACACGCTCCCTTATAGGAATTGCCCAGTGCACAGGTACAGTGGTAATCATAAATCTCCCCGTTTTTAATGAAGATCCTGGTGTTGTATGTCCCGTCACCGTCTTCCACCACCGCCTGAACACGTACTTCTCCCTTCCAGAACGTGTCAACCGCCATATCCCTGATATTCAAACTGACCCCTCCAATAGATGACAGGCGGCTCCCTCAGTGGACAGCCGCCTGTAAAAGCATATTACATGTGTTCCGGAGACTCCATTCCCAGAAGATCCATACAGGTGTCCAGCACCTCTTTCGTAAGTGTGATAAGGCTGATAAATGCAGCCTGTTTTTCAGCATCTTCCTCGGCAATAATTTTATTCTCCAGATAGAAATTGTTAAAAGCATCCGCAAGGTCAGACATATACTGGCAGATCTTGTGGGGAGCCGTCTCGTTAAAGGCCGCCTCGACCACTTCGCCGAAACGGCACAGTTCCAGCTGAAGTTCCTTCTCCGTCACCGACTGAGCCGGACGGATCGGTGCTTTCGCAGCGTCAGCGCCCTTAAGCTCCGCATATTTTTCCAGGATGGACTTGATTCGGACGATCATATACTGGATATGAGGTCCTGTGTTGCCCTCAAAGGAGATAAAACGGTCTACGTCGAATACGTAATCCTTTGTTGCCTGGTTCGAAAGGTCGCCGTATTTCAGCGCAGCAAGGCCTACGATCTCGGCGGTGCGCTGCATCTCATTCTCCGGTACCTTCTGTTTTTCCTGAATCTTCTTATAGACTTCCTCGTTAATTCCCTTAATCAGGGTTTCCAGACGCATTACCCCGCCGTCCCTGGTCTTGAACGGTCCGCCTTCCTTGCTGTTCATCGTGCCGAAACCGAGGAAAATCATCTTTGTATCTTCCTTCACAATTCCGGCCTTCTTCGCAACGCGGAATACCTGGAGAAAATGGAGATCCTGACGTTTGTCCACCACATAGATATAACGGTCCGGTTTATAATCCTTCTCCCTCTCGATGAGAGTAGCCAGATCCGAGGTGGCATAAAGCGCCGCCCCGTCGGATTTTCTCACGATACAGGGAGGATATTCCTTCGTATCGCCTTCCTGTGCCACATCCACCACGAGAGCGCCTTCGCTCTCATAGGCAATGCCTCTTTGAATTAAATCCTCAATCAGTCCCGGAATATAGGGCTGGGCATCGCTCTCGCCTTTCCACAGATCGAAGTAGACATTCAGGTTATTATAATTCTTCTTTAAATCAGCCAGGGAAACATTCATAATATGTCTCCAGATGGCGCGGTACGGCTCATAACCGCTCTGGAGCTTAAAGGTGGCCTCCTGGGCCCTCTCCTTAAATGCCTCTCCCGCTTCCGTCTTTTCTTTTGCTTTGGCGCTGGCTGCCGGATAAATATCCTCCAGCTCGGAAATGGTAAACGGCGCTTCCGCCGGATATTCTCCCTTGAAGTTCTCATCAAAATAAGGAAGTTCCGGTTTCCTGTCGCGAAGCTCCTCAATTATCAGACCCATCTGAAGGCCCCAGTCACCCAGATGCACATCGCCGATGGTCTTGTGTCCCATATAACGGCAGATGCGTTTAATGCTCTCGCCGATCACGGCCGCACGCAGATGGCCGACATGAAGCGGCTTCGCCACATTGGCTCCGCCGTAGTCCACGATAATCGTCTCCGGCTCCTTCGCCTCCTCAAGACCGTATTTCCCGTCCTCTGCCATCCTGTTCACGTAATCCGCCAAGTATTCCGGATTCAAACGGATGTTGATAAAGCCGGGCATTACCGCATTCAGCTCGGAAAACATCGGGCTGTCCTTTAGCTTCTCCACCACCTCATTGGCAATGTCAATCGGTTTCTTTTTATAGGCCTTGGCCGCCGCCATAGCGCCGTTACACTGATATTCACAGAGATCCGGGCGGTTGGACAGGGTGACGCGGATATACTTCTCATCATATCCGCAGCCTGTGAACGCCGGTTTGAATTCTTCTATGATCAGGTCAACTATCTTTTTCATCGGACTAATCTCCTTCTAAGTATTGCCTTTGCTTATCGCATCGCTTTTTTCACATCTTTTTTAAATTTCTTCCAGGCGTCCTCATCGTCTACAAAATTCTTCGGGCATGCTTTTCCCGTCACATCATAGTGGCGGATGACGTCCCTGGAACTCAAATCCAGTTCATTGCAGAGCCAGGCGGTCAATTTCACCAGCGATTCATACGTCTCTTCGGTAAACTCACCATCCTCGCCGGGATGGCAGCACTCGATGGAAATCGTATCGGAATTACGGTTGTTGGAAGCAAATGATTTCTCGTCAATCGGGATACACTGGATAATCTCTCCGTCCAGCCCGATGACAAAATTGCTGCTCACTGATGTCGTATTACTGCCGCTCTGATTCTTCAGGCTCTCAAAATAATCCCTGTTCTGCTGGGCCGTGGTTCCCGGGTTGCCGATATAATGAACGACAATGGCATTCACCGACGCCAGTTTTGTACCCGGCCTGGAATATGGATTCACCGATAAAAACTGCTGGTCAATCCACTCCGGCGCCTTGATGGCGCTCAAATCAATCGGTTTGCGGATCGTTGTCCCCCGTAACAACCATCCCGTCCCGGTTCCCAGAATAAACGCAATAATTCCTATGGCACAGCGGATGATGAGCCTTTTACGGATCAGCTGCCTGCGTCTCAGCTCTTTTGCGCTGTCTGCATGACGGCTTTCCCTTCTCTCCTTCTCCATCCGTTCCTCTCCTCTTATGTCCTTAACCCATTTTCACTGTTAACGGTGACCCGTGCGCTCCGTCCGGTAACAGATTACCGCCTTCAATCAGCGATAACCTGTACGCTCTGCGCACAGGTCTCCCTCGTCAATCAAAAAGAACTGCTGTAAAATCTCGCTCGTCTCCTCCGGATATTTTACAGCAGCTCCCTTTTTTCCTCATGGCAGCCGTTCAGTTAAACTTCTATTAAACTCTGGACAGATACTCACCTGTACGTGTATCAATCTTGATTTTGTCTCCCTGATCTACGAATAACGGAACATAAACGGTAGCTCCTGTCTCAACAACAGCCGGTTTCGTAGCGCCCTGGGCCGTATCACCCTTGAAGCCGGGTTCTGTATCTGTAATTTCCAGTTCTACAAATAACGGAGGCTCTACAGAGAATACTTTACCATTGTAAGAACAAATCTTGCACATCTCATTCTCTTTGACAAATTTCAGGGCATCGCCAATCGTCTCTCCATTTAATGCCACCTGCTCATAGGTATTCACATCCATGAAATGGAACAGATCGCCGTCAGAATATAAATACTGCATGTCCACTCTGTCGATTCTGGCTGCCGGGAACTTCTCAGTTGGTCTGAATGTTCTCTCCACAACACCGCCACTCATTACGTTTTTAATCTTTGTTCTAACGAATGCAGCACCCTTTCCAGGTTTTACATGCTGAAATTCCATAATCTGAAAAACGTTACCTTCAATTTCCAATGTGATACCGTTTCTAAAATCGCCCGCTGATATCATAAATGATACTCCTCCTTGAAATTCTCTTAATCTTTTTTATTTTATACTATAATACCCTGTTTTTCAACTACTTTTTGACGAATCGCGTCTAATTCACCGTGATCCCTATCCCGTTTACCGGCAAAAGTCCGCCTTACCGCTTGCCGTCATAGACCGGCGTCTCTTTTTCCAGCTTTTCGATCGCCTTTACCACCTCGTGGATATCGATTCCGTCAACCTCCAGCGATTGGTGGGAACTCTCTTCGTAAATGGGGTTGCGCTTTTCAATCAGCGCCTCCACCTTTTCTCTCACATCGCTGCCCTGAAGAAGCGGTCTGGTGGTGTCGCCCTCGAGTCTTTTTAAAACCGTATCGGCCGTAACGCGCAGATATACGACGCGGCCCAGTTTTTTCAGAAGCTCCCTGTTCTCTTTGCGAAGGGGAAGTCCGCCGCCTACGGACAGGATCATCCTCTCGCTCTTGTTTTCCCTGTTTGCCACCAGTTTTTTCAGAAGCTCCGTCTCCATCTGACGGAATGCCTCCTCTCCTCTCTCGGCAAATATATCAGAAATGCTGGTTCCGGCTTCTTCCCTAATCAGATAATCCGTATCCACCATGGTAAGTCCGTGTTTCTTCGCGTATGCTTCGCCGACACAGGTCTTGCCTGCGCCCATAAATCCGATCAGGATGAGATTTGCCTTCCAGGCCGCTGCTTTCCGGCTGGCAGCCAGGCGTTCTTCTATCGTCGTTCTGGCCTCGGAAATCGTCTCCTCATCCACCTTTACGCCCGGGTTCCACAGTTCATAGGAGATCACTCCCTGGTAGAGCAGCATGTTCAGTCCGTTGATCGCACGGCCGCCGGCCGCCTCCACATGCTCCATGAACCTTGTCTTCGCCGGTGTGTAAATCACATCGACCGCTTCCCCTACTTTCTGATAGAATGCAGGATCTTCAATGGGAGCCACTCCGACATTCGGATGCATACCCACGCTGGTCGACTGGACGGTAAAGTACCTGCCGTCGGGAATTTTACCGTGATCCGCCAGAGGAAGCGGCTTAACCACGTCTCTGCCCACCAGATTATTGACCCAGTCCGTCAGCGCTCTCGCTTTCTCCTGGCTCCGGTTCAGAAGGTAAATGACGGACGCGCCTTCCTTGGCCATCATATAGGCGGCGGCCTTGCCCGCGCCGCCCGCACCGATCAGGATGCAGGCCCTGTCTTTGATCACAATGCCTTCTTCTCTCACGGAACGTAAAAGTCCGGGAACATCGGTATTATACCCTTTATATCCGCCATCCATCCGCACCAGCGTGTTGACGGCGCCGATATCCGCAGCCGTCTCATCAATTTCCTTCAGATATCTCATAACAGTCTGCTTGTGGGGAACCGTGACATTCAATCCCAGGATATTCAGGGCGTAAGCGCCTTCCACAGCCTGTTCAAGATTTTCTTCCTTTACCTTATACGGAACATATGCCAGATTCACTCCTGTCCTCTTTGCATAAAGATTCTGCAGCAGCGGAGACATGCTGTGCTCCACCGGATTGGCAATAATTCCGCATACCCTAGTTTTTCCGTCCATACTCACTATCTCTTCCTCTTCTGAATTTTTCTTTTTTCTCTGTCTTTCTTTTGTCTCTATTGTAAAAATAAAGCACAATCCATTCCAGACGGCGCTTTATGACAATCTGGATCTCTTCTTTCGGATGGATCGGTTTGACCAGTATCCCGTAAATCCCGAGCCGGTTGGCGCCGTAGACATCCGTAAAAAGCTGATCACCGACAAAGAGCGTGGACGCCCTGTCCGTCTTCATCAGCTCCATTGCCTTTTTATATCCCTTCATTCCGGGTTTTCCCGCTTTATAGAGGTAACGCGACCCGACCCGTGATGCAAACGACGACACTCTGGGTTCTTTATTATTGGACATCAGACAGGTTTCCATCCCCATCTTCCGAAGTCTTTGAAAAAGGGCCACGGCCCTCTCGTCAGCCGGGGCCCCGTGCGGTACCAGGGTATTGTCAATATCAAAAATAACGCCTCTGATTCCCTTATCATAGAACTCCTCATAGGGGATAACATAGGCTGAATCCACATACTCTTTCGGGTAAAACGCATGAAACATCAGACTATCCTTCCGTCCGGCTTATTCTGAAGAAGCTTTCCGAGCTCTTCCATAAATGTGTTGACATCCTTAAATTCCCGGTATACGGAGGCAAATCTGACGTATGCAACCTCATCCAGATCTTTCAGCTTGTCCATCACAAGCTCGCCGATGGCGGATGTGCTGATCTCCTTCTCTTCCATATTAAAAATCTTATTCTCAATTGCATCGATCAGGGAAGCAATCTGCTGCGGGGATACCGGCCTCTTGTGGCAGGAATGGAGTACACCGGCCTCAATCTTGGCGCGATCATACACTTCCCTCGTATTGTCTTTCTTGATTACCATTAACGGAATTGTCTCAAGCTTTTCGTAGGTGGTAAACCGTTTGCCGCACGTCTCGCACTGCCGGCGGCGACGGATCGAGCTGTTATCATCAGCAGGGCGTGAATCGATGACCTTCGTGTCTGCTGCATTGCAAAATGGGCATTTCAATTGTTTTTCCTCCTGGCACAAATAATTGTGTTTATTTTATCGCAATGGGAAGGGATATGCAAGCAAAAAGTGGATTTTATTAGAAATGAGGGCCGGGGGAGACGGGTGGGGGCTGGGTGGGGGGAGGTTATGAGTCTTCAGTCCCGGGCTGTAGGTTGTCGCGGGTGGGGAATCCGGGCAGAAAAAGTTCCTGCGGGACACGCTTGCGCTCTTTGGAGTACATAACGGTACTAACCTCGTGAAAAATCTCGGTAAGTGCCGATGAACTCCCAGGTTCCCTGCGGAATCTTTTTCTCCCGGATTCCCCACAGGAAGGTTATGGACCGGGACTGAAGACGCCGGGGTTGTCGTGCACACACCGGCGCGCCATGGGGTTCCGGCTGAGAGGCCTCTTTCTTGGGGTGGATGAGAGGATGGGGGGATGGGTATGTAAGCCGTATGGATGGGGTTATTCCTTTTTTTCGTGCAGTTCTACAAGGATGATGTCGTCTCCTATCTGCTGGATGTCACAGAAGGGGATTACGTATTCTTTTTCATGTCCCAGAAAGCCCCAGACACAGCATTGGCCTGGGACGATGATCGCTAGCATTCTTCCCGTGCAGATGTCAAAGTCTACGTCTCCTACAAAGCCGAGCCGCTTGCAGTCGCAGACGTTGATTACCTCTTTTTGTTTCAGGTCACAGATTCTCATTTTTATGGCCTCCGGAATGTTGGTTACTGTTAGTATATGCATGATTGGAGGATGGGTTCTTGCTGAAATAGGAGGCTTGGGAGGATGCCCCGGAAACTTTTTAGAGCATAGAGCTCTTTCCTATGATCTAAAAAGCCAACCGCCGATCCCGGGATTCGGGGCTGGCGGCTGGCTTTTATGGGTGATGAGGCCGGTGCACGGAGTGTGCAGGCGTCTTACTGTTCCTGGTTGTCAGATACGTAGATTGCGGATTCTACGCCTGCGGTCTCACCAAATACGATTGTGGCTGTCAGGTCATTGCCTGCCAGGGCTGCGTCGCCGTGGACGCCTGCGCTGATCAGTTCTCCTGCTGCATAGAGTCCCGGAACGGTTTCTCCCTTTGCATCGATTGCTTCCGCACATGTATTGACGATAACGCCTGTGACTTTCTCATCGGAAGCCTTGGAAAGCTGGATATCAAGTTTGGATATAACCGGAAGCAGTTCTTTGTCTGTGGCTACAAGAGCAATGCTGTTGATGGTTTTTTCTTCCCCATCCACTATCGCTTTCACTCCGGTTACCGTACCATCTCCGTTTGTGATGATTTCATTGACTGTCACGCCTTTCTTAACAGGGATCTTAAGTTCTTCTACTTTTTTGACAAGGGCGTCGGATACTGCCTCTGCAAGGCTGCCGCCGTTGGCCAGTGTATAGCTTCTGGCTACTGAGGAGCCGTCTTTCTTCTCCACGCCTTTTAATTCAATGCCAAGGCTTTCGATCAAGCTCTTGGCCTCCTCGGCGCCCTCAACGAGGAATTCCGCCATCTCGGCATTGTTCGTATTCTTTCCTGCCTTCATCGTATCGGCGAGGTATAACTCGTAGGAATCCTCGATCTCTGCCTCAAACTGCTCCGCCGTATCAGACGCGTTGATGAAATCTTCCTTCTCCTTAATATCGGCCGCCAGTTCATCTGTACCGCTCAGAATCAGAATCTTGGACGGGCTCATTCCGTCGGCCACGGCCTGGATAGCTGCTGTCAGCCCTGCGCCGTCTCCTCCGAGAATCACAAGCTGCGGTTTACTCTCCTTTGCGGCCGCCTCGGTAGCAGCCTCCGTTGTCTCCGGAGTTGTCTGAGCCTCCGTCGTGCCTTCTGTGGACGGTGTCTTTGTGGTATTATTGCTGCATCCTGTCATCGCCGCTGCAGCCATCACTGCTGCTGAAAACAGGGCAAGTGTTCTTTTCTTCATGTAGCATTCTCCTCTCTTTTGCAGTCCTGTCGGTATCTGCATTTCCATGGCCACCAGCCGGGAACGGATGTCCAGGCGTTTAAACCTGCTGACTTCCGGCTGTACCAGTATTAAAGTCTAGCATATTATCGGCTGCAAATCAATTGAGCTTTTTTTAATTCTATTTGGAAAAATAAAATTCTTTATTAAATATTTATAAAATCGGGAACCAAACGCCGTTTTGCGCCGCAGCGCTCGGGTTTTCTGTGACTTCCGCTGCGCTCACAAAAAACGCCTCGCGGGATACCGCCTGTGAACAGTAACAAAATGATGGCATTTTAGATGACAGACCTTGATAAATCTTGACAGACTCGGCGTTTAAGCTTAAAGTTGTAAGAAAGGATCCCCGCAGTCCAGGATGCAGAGACGGACGGTTAACCGGCGTTTGGAGGTGTTGGATGAAACGGTTTATTCAAATTTATTTTATATGTTTCATATGTTTGGCAGTATTTTTCTTTTTCGGCGGCTTTCTATTATTTGACATGAGCAGAAACGTCTACCGCGCAGCAGCGGCGATCGCATTTATCATCGCAATCCTTATTAACGTCTTTATTTCACAGGAAGATAAAATAGAAGAATTGGAAAAAAGAATCAAAAAGTTAGAAGAAAACCAACCGTAAGATAAAATAGTGATAGGCGAGTCATTTCGAACAGATCAATTAAACGGACAGGCCAATTAAATAAAGTGAGTGAAAACAGAAAATGCTTTCACTCACTTTATTAATTGTCCAAAATCGAAAGGTACAGCAGGAAACAGTTCTTTTTACCGTTTCCATTCATCACACAGCACGATGCCAAGCGCAAAACGGACATAAACTTCTTCTGCCCGGAGTGAAAGCCCTGTCTGCCCTATGCGCAGAGGTCCGCAATCACCTGCGCAAATATTTTCGCGCTTACGAGCAGTTCATCAATCACCGCAAATTCGTCTGCGCCGTGCATCTTATTATCGGTCTCCGGCATGGCTGCTCCAAATGCCACTCCGTTCTTAAGCGTGTGCACATAGGTGCCTCCGCCCATGGACTCACAGGTTCCTTTTCTTCCCGTATAGGCCTCATATGCGTTCAACAGTGTTTTTACAAAATCGGAATTGCCGTCCACATGGTGAGGCGGCGTCATAGATTCATTGGTCAGGGTGAACCCGTGCTCTGCCAGTCTCCGCCTTGCAGGCTCCAGCACGTTATCTTCATTGGAGCAGATTGGGCAGCGGCTGTCAAATGTGGCATCCAGGCTGCCGCCGTCCACTTCCAGAAGATCGAAAGCCAGGGTCAGCGCACCGGAAAGTTCATCTTCCATGGCTACTCCAAGCGCCTCTCCGGCGGTGTCGTTGCATGGGAAAAGTTTTACAAGGTTATGAAGAGCTTCAATCTGTCCGCACTCTGCAAACGGAAGGCGGCTGATCAGAAGCAGCAGCGCCGTCAGCGCATTTTTACCTTCTGTCGGAAGGGATGCGTGGGCTCCCACTCCGACGGCCGTAATCTCCAGCGTGTGGTTTCTGCCCTGGATTTCAAAGGATACTCCCGTCTCCTTCTCCACCCCTTCCGATACCTCGCGTACCAGATCGTCGTCCAGTCCTTCAAATACGGCAAATGCCTTTCCGGGAACTACGTTTACCTTCGTGCCCGCATGGATGGAAATCACTCTTGGAAGCGCTTCGGAAGGTTCAAATTCCGCCGTAAAATGACCGGCCAGACTGCCTTTTTCTATGTTAACAACCGGGAATGAGCCATCCGGTGAAAATGTCATCGGCGCTTCCTCCTCCACATCATAATAGTGGCGGATATCGGAACTTCCGCACTCCTCATCGGTTCCCAGAATCAGACGGACATTTTTGGAAACCGGGATTCCCAGTTCCCTGATGGCGCGCATGGCATAAAGGGCGGCCACAGCCGGTCCCTTATCATCCGCCGTTCCGCGTCCGTAAAGTTTGCCGTCTTTTTCAACAGGCTCAAACGGCTCCGTCACGGTCCAGCCCTCTCCGGCCGGCACCACATCGAGGTGAGCCAGGATGTCGAGCTGCTTTTCCTTGTCATTGAGATCTGCGGTTCCTACATAGTTGTCATAATTATTAATTGAAAATCCGTACTTTTCAGCCATGGAAAGAGCCAGGGCCAGAGCCTTACTTGCTCCGTCGCCGTATGGTTTTCCCTCCAGGTAGGATGTTTTCTCACTGTTAATTCTGCACAGCAGGCAGATATCATCTATCATTTCCTGTCTGTGGGAATCGATATATTTTTCTATTTCTTCTCTGTACATAACCGGCCCTTTCCGCTATTTAAGCATTTCCGCCAATACCTGATTTACCACTTTTCCGTCAGCTTTTCCCTTTACCTTCGGCATCAGGACTTTCATAATCTTTCCCTTGTCGGACGGAGCCGCCTTCTCAATTCCGAGTTCCGCCAGCACCTCTTTGATTACCGCGGCAATCTGCTCCTCGTTCATGTCCTCCGGGGCAAACTCTTTGTAAACCGCCATCCTGGCCTCAGCCTCGGCGCGGATATCATCCCTGTCTGCGGGAGCCAGCTCATAGGTCTCCTTCGTCTGTTTCAGTTCTTTCTTCACGATAGCATCGGCCTCCGCCTCGGTGAGCGGTTCCCTTTTATCTATCTCTGCATTCTTAAGAGCGGAAAGAAGCATGGAAAGAGAATCTTTTCTCGCCTTGTCCTTTGCCTTCATAGCCTCTACCATAGCTGCACGTACAACATCAATCTTACTCATCTTCTTACCTCCTGTGAATTATATGAAATGATAGGAAACCATATCCTTAGCGATTCCCTGTTAATTATTGCGTCCAAACTCACTGAGCTTTAAGCCCGGGTTGCGGTCCAGGACCATTCCCACGCTCCAGCTGTTGATGAATAGCAACAGAGGGTTATCTTTAAGGTCTTTGATCCTCTTCATATCGGATGTACCCTGGAGCTTCGCCACATCCACCTCATCCTTATTCTCAATCCAGCGGATATATTCATATGGAAGCTTGTCCAACTTAACCTCCACGTTATATTCATTTTCCAGTCTGTAGGTGAGGACCTCAAACTGCAACTCTCCTACAACGCCGACGATAATCTCTTCCATTCCCGTATTAAACTCCTGGAAAATCTGGATCGCGCCCTCCTGGGCAATCTGGTTGATTCCCTTGATAAACTGTTTCCGTTTCATCGTATCCATCTGGCGGACTCTGGCAAAATGCTCCGGTGCAAATGTGGGGATTCCTTCAAACTCTATCTTATCGGAAGCCGTGCAGAGCGTATCCCCAATGGAGAAAATGCCCGGATCGAACACACCGATAATATCACCGGCATATGCCTCCTCCACGATCTTCCTGTCCTGTGCCATCATCTGCTGCGGCTGGGACAGACGGATCTTACGGCCGCCCTGTACATGGGTAACCTCCATTCCGGCCTGGAATTTGCCGGAACAGATTCTCATAAATGCGATTCTGTCCCTGTGGGCTTTATTCATATTGGCCTGGATTTTAAATACAAAGGCGCTGAACTGGTTATCAAACGGATCCACGACGCCCGTCGTCGTCTTTCTCGGAAGAGGTGACGTCGTCATCTGGAGGAAATGCTCCAGGAATGTCTCCACTCCAAAGTTGGTCAGGGCGGAACCGAAGAATGCCGGTGAAAGCTTGCCCTGGCTTACCAGGTCCATATCAAATTCATCGCTGGCGCCGTCTAAAAGCTCGATATCTTCCAAAAGCTGTCCATGGTAGTCCGGCCCAATGATGCCGTCCACATCTCCGCTCTCCAAATCGAATTCCTGGGAAGCGACTTCCTTCTGTCCTCCCATGGCCGCCGTAAATGTGGTAATCTTCTTCGTATTTCTGTCGTATACGCCCTTGAAATTCTTCCCGCAGCCGATCGGCCAGTTGACCGGGCATGTCTTAATACCAAGCACGCTCTCAATCTCATCCATCAATTCAAAGGGATCCCTGGCTTCACGGTCCATCTTGTTGATAAATGTAAATATCGGGATATTCCTGAGCAGGCAGACCTTAAACAGTTTAATCGTCTGTGCCTCGACGCCCTTTGATGCATCGATTACCATGACGGCGGAATCTGCCGCCATCAACGTACGGTACGTATCCTCCGAGAAATCCTGATGTCCCGGTGTATCCAGGATGTTGATGCAGTATCCTTCGTAATTAAACTGCAGTACGGATGAAGTAACGGAGATACCTCTCTCCTTCTCAATCTCCATCCAGTCGGAAACAGCGTGCTTCGCCGCCTTCCTTCCCTTGACCGTTCCGGCCAAGTTGATCGCTCCTCCGTAAAGCAGGAACTTCTCGGTCAATGTGGTCTTACCTGCATCAGGGTGGGAAATGATGGCAAAGGTGCGTCGTTTTTTAATCTGCTCTGTTATATTCTCCAAGAGTTTTTCCTCCAAAATCAATGATTCTCTAATGTTCCACACTGAATATGGCGCATACGGCCTTTCCATAAACAGTCTCTGTTTCCTGTCGAAAAAATAGACATCCGTGGAAGATGTCTACTTTATTCTATTATGAAATATAAGGAAAGTCAATAAAAAGTCTTGACAGAGCTTTTCTATAATCTAGTTATTGTTCATACCGCATTGCGCTGTGAACAATAACACGCTTCGCGATGCACAGAAATGGCAAAGAACGCCATTGATTGTAATGAAAAGTCCGCATCGCGCACTTTTCGTTGTATCGCGCCGCAGAACTCGGGATTTTCACGAAAACACGTGAAAACACCTCGCGGGACAGCGTGCCCCGCTTTATCGGGTATACATCCCGAGTGAACCGTGACCTATTCTGTCCAGTTTATCCTGTACCGGACAGATTTTTTCAAAGCGATATGATCCACTTTTTTACAAGCTCTGTCCAGGACTGGCAGCACGGCACCACATAACCGCCTCTCCCGTCATCCGTCTCCTTATCCGTCTCCTCATTTGCCAGGGCCAGACCGTGTCTTCCCTGCGGATAGATATGAAGCTCCAGACTGACCTTTGCCTTTTTAAGCGCCCAGGCAAAGAGCAAAGAATTTTCCACCGGCACGGTTCCGTCGGTATCCGTATGCCACATGAAAACCGGCGGGACCTGTTCTCCCACCTGGTTCTCCAAAGACAGAAACTCCCGTGAAAATTCCGCTCTGCCCTTTCCCGTCAGATTGTCAAAGGATGCCGCATGCCCGTATTCCCCCGATGAGATAACGGGGTAAGAAAGAATCAGCCCGTTCGGACGCATTTGCTCCGGTTCAAGGCCCAGCCGCTCCTTCAAAAAATTCCTGTTCCAGAACACTCCCAGCGAAGCCGCCAGATGACCGCCCGCCGAAAAGCCGCACACACAGATTCCGTTTGGCTCAATATGCCATTCACCGGCCCGTCTCCGTATCAATGCCACGGCGGCCGCCAGCTCACAGAGCGCCTCGGGAAAGATGCCGGGATCCGTGCTGTAGTGGAGCACAAATGCCTGACAGTCCATGGCAAGAAACTGGAAAGCCGCCGGCTCCCCTTCCCTGGTGGAACAAAATTCATAACCGCCGCCCGGACAGATAATGACCGCTTTTCTCCTAGCATCCGGTTTTCCGTCCGTATTATCCTTCAGAAAACAGGTGAGAAGCGCGCCTCCGCTGCGCCGTTTGCGGTTCTTCGGTAATCCGGTGTTTCCACTGCTGGTTTTTCCACTTCTGTCGTTTCCACTTCTGCTTCCTTCAATCCTTCCGTCGATATTACCGCCGCTGTCACCGCAGCCGTCCTCTTCTGTCTCCACCGGTTCGCCTTTTATCCGGAATCCTGTTTCTCCCGTTCCGGTCTCTATCAAAAATTTTTTAAAAATCATATTATCACGCTCCCATTCACTCCTGCACAAAAAAAGATATCATCATTGTACACCGCCGTTTGGCCACGGTAAAGTAAAAATGCCTGCTATGATGAGAGCTATAATAAGATCCTATAATGAGAACGCCCAAAGACTAACATTTACTGTTACCACCCCATTCAAGAAAGAGTCCGGCTCGCCGGACTCTCGCGCCGAGCGCGGCCGCATAGTGGCATATTACATCTTCGCGCAAATGCGCATCCTGCCCGGAGGGCTTTTTATATCATAGGAGAATTTTCCTATGATATAAAAACAGCGTGCTGCAAACAATAACACGCCTCACGGGATATTGCCGGTGGACAACAACGAATAATATTCAGCCGCAGGGCCAGACTATAGTACAAAATGTATTTATCGTAACAATTCACATGTTTGCACGATTGTTTTTCCGACAAAAATAATGTATACTTTCAGTATATTAAACATAAGGAGCATCCGCATGATTCTGGCAATCGATATCGGCAACACGAATATTTTCATTGGGGCCATTGACAGTAAAAAAACATATTTTGCAGAGCGTATCACAACTACTATTGGCAAAACCAATCTGGAATATGCCATTACGCTGAAAAGTATTCTGGAAATCTATCATATTGAGCCAAAAGAGATTGAGGGCGCCATTATTTCCTCGGTCGTCCCGCCGTTAAACAGGACGCTTATGTCCGCTGTCAGAAAAATCACCGGAATCTCGCCCAAGCTCGTCGGCTCCGGCATGAAAACCGGACTCAATATCCTGATGGATAATCCGAAATCCGTGGGCAGCGATATGATTGTCAATTCCATCGGAGCCCTGGGTGAGCATGAGCCGCCCATTATAATCATGGAGATGGGAACCGCCACCACAATGTCGGTCATTGATAAGAACAGCCGTTATATCGGAGGCGCCATTCTCCCCGGCCTTCGCGTATCTTTAGACAGTATGAGCGCAAGTACGGCCCAACTGCCGCGAATCAGCCTGGATACGCCGAAAAGAGTCATTGGGAAAAATACCGTGGATTGTATGAGAAGCGGGGTTATTTTCGGAAATGCAGCTATGATAGACGGGATGATTACGAAGATTGAGGAAGAACTGGGAGAACCCGCCACCGTTATCGCCACCGGCGGTATTGCAAAGGCGGTGCTGCCGCTCTGCAGCCATACGATTATTTATGATGGGGCGCTGCTGCTGAAGGGGCTGCTGGCGTTGTATGAGAAAAATCGATAGTAAGATTAAGATAGTAGAAAAGGTAAAAGCCGGGAAAGAAAATGCATGTGCAAGATGGGGATGGATGAATCTTGTATGCGGAGTCTTTGCCGGCTTTTAAGCTTTAAAATTGATTATAAATAAATTCTGGTGCAGAGGAAAGATCAGCTTTTAACAAATATAACAATATTGCAATCATCATAAACCACATCACGATTCCATGTGTTAAAATGTATATTTTTTCATTATTGTTTATCTTCTTTATAAAAATGGTAAACAGCTTCATCCAGATAAACCCATCCTTTCCAGCCCAAATGCATAATGTCTTTTAGAAAATATTCTTCATACTCCTTATCAGAAAAATCGGCTATTTGAACCTGATATTCTTCACAAATTGAACGTATCTTTTGATAATAAGCAGCTCTCTCTTCTTTCGGAAAACCAGTCCAGTCATACCAGCGCCCGTTTACAGGAATACTAACGATTAAAGGCTCAATTCCGGTCTCCTTACACACTTCGAGAAACAAACAAAAGTCATCATATTCCGGTGAGTCCAAATAGCTGGAGTTAACTTCAGAATCCTTTCTCTGATTCAGTGAATCCTTAACATATGTATCATAATACTCATCATAGATGAATAAATCATTATTTGTGCAAGCCTCTTTGCCTGCATTTTCAGCTTCTTTCATCAATTGATTGAAATTAATATCTTCAGCTATAATTGGCTCCATCAATTCAAATTCCCTGTCTTTGATATCCTCATAAAGTAAAAAACGCTGTTTCAAATTCATGAAAGAATCATATACTGCCATTTCTATGTGTGAAACGGGATTTAATGTATGTTTTATATAATTTTTCTCATATGTTTTCACACGCTTTAATTGTGGTGGATCTGATTCTAAAAGAGATTGAACCCTTTCCGTCACTCTTTTTTTTACCTCATACGTAATATCGGAATTTTTCAAAAATTCTACATACATCCGCTCCGAAAAACGGCTGGCATATGCCTCAGAATTGAGATGTGAGGATGTAAACCACTGTGGGGACAGAATCAACACAACTTTTTCTGAAGGGATATTTTTTGCATACGCCCCAAGATTAATCGCATGGTGCAGGCTCTGCATAGTCCCCCTTCCTATCATAATCATATTGAAATCGGAATTTCCGTTTTGGAATAACGACGGTGGATAGGCAACCTCATCTGACGCAGATAACTCAGATGAGCCCAATACAGGAATTGTGTCATCCGTAAATATAATTTCCATGGCCGCCTTGCAGAAATTTCTTTTATCCGTGTTATAATATATCAACGTTTCTTTTTTATTATTTATCAACTTTTCGGAATAAATAAACAATCCTATGCAAGTAATAATAAATAACATCAGCGCTCCCATGAAAGAAAGTATTCTTTTCATTTTTACAGCCTCGCCTTAATCAGTTCAATAATTTTTTGGGGCGTATTAATATCTTTCCGCTCAATTTCCGAGGGCGCGATAATCACGCCAAACTGATTCTCTATCTCAAATAATAGTTCTGCAAAGGTCAGAGAATCCAAGAGCCCCGTCTCAAACAGTTCTACCTCCTGTTTTTCTTTCACAATCTCATCTTCACAAAGCTCTGCCAACATTTCCAATACTTTTTCTTCCATTTTCAACTCATCCTTTCATTTTACAAATAGACAATAACTGCATTCCAAATTTTCGATACATGCCCTGAAAATATCAAGAATCCAAACATGACAAGATTTAAAGTCAAAAACCAGGAACCAAAACGATACCAGCCTTTGTCCTTATGATTCCGATAAAATTTTGATTTCTTCTGATAAATCTCAGTTACTGCTAAAATCAAACCGTGATAGACACCATAAATAATATAGTGCGGCTCCAGACCGTGCCAGATTCCCATAATTGTCATATTAAGAATTAAACCGGCAGCCGCCCCGTTCAAGCGGCTTTTAAACCGCTTCTTTCTGGCTGAATCCACCATAAAACGGGTGAAAATAAAATCTCTGAACCAGGAAGATAATGTAATGTGCCAGCGGTTCCAGAAATCTTTCATATCAATACTGAGAAATGGCCTGTTAAAATTATCCGGCGTCCTTATTCCCAGAAGATAGCTTGTTCCCACGGCCATAGAGCTGTAACCTGCAAAGTCAAAAAACATATACAGGCCATAAACATACGCATATCCAATGATGTAGATCGGCCTATAACGCTCCGCAAAAACATCTGTCAGCAGTTTATAAAATACCGCCGAGCATACAACCTTATAAAATAGTCCTAACAGAATTTTATATAAGCCGGTTCCCATCAGTTCCTGGTACTCTTTAACTGAGTAAGTTTTATCATAGTCCTCGCCAAAGCGTCTGCTTCTGTCAATGGGGCCAGAACTAAGACATGGGAAAAACAAAATAAAATTCAGAAACTGAAGCGGTTCTATTTCCTGAATTACTCCATCGTACGTTTCAATAATAATTTGAATCACCCTGAAACAAATATAAGATATCCCCAAAAATCCAAAAATACTCTTTCCATACAGGCCGCTCACCTTGCTCAGCACCAGAGGAATTACCGCCAGGAGTATAGCATGTCCGTATATGTATTGATTCCTTCCATACCTTTTCCTGAGAAATAAATATATTTTCACAAGATAAACTGCCGCTGCCGCATAGACCATCAAATATACCAGTTGAACCAGACTATCCTTATAGATTGCCCAGATAAAAAGGATTGTCAAAACCGTTCTGTAATTTTTTAATGATTTTCCGGAAAGTCCCAGCATCACTGCCGGGATAAGTGCTGCGAACAAGTAAACAAAAAATGTGTATCCAGAAAAAAAGTTCATTACTTTATCCCCTCCAGCGCTTTTCTGTCCACTTTCCCATTATTCGTCATAGGCAGTTTTTCTAAGAAAACAATTTTCTTAGGAATCATATAGTCCGGAATATAAGACTTTAATTCTATCCGCAGTTTTTGTGCGGCACTGAAGGAATCTTCAATTTTATCCTTTGCTACAACAAAGGCCGTAAGGCTCCGAACTTGTCCGTCTTTATAAACTGGCAAAAGCGCTGCTTTCTCAACTCCCGAAAGCTTCATGATATTGCTCTCTATATCTTCTATTTCGATGCGATAACCATGAAGCTTAATCTGAAGATCAATCCTTCCACAGTAGAAAAGCTGCCCATCTTTTTTATATCCTTTATCACCTGTATGATAAAGCCGGTAGTCTTTACCTTCTATTTCGCGGTTTCCGAATACTTTTTCTGTTAAATCCGGCCTTTTCCAATAACCGATGCTCACCGAATTTCCAACTATCACGATTTCTCCCTTTTCACCTTCCAGCAGAATGTTTCCCTGCTGATCCATAATGAAAATCCATGTACCTTCCTTTTCTTTTCCCACCGGCAAGGGATTCTGGGTCTCGCAAAGTTCCGGAGTGACCAGAACCTGGGTAACTGCTACCGTAGATTCAGTTGGCCCATATGTATTCACAATATCTGCATCAGGAAATTCATCCTTCAGCCGCTCCACTGTACGATTTGTCAAAGTCTCTCCGCAGAATAAAAAGAGTTTTAAATTTGGAAGTATTTCCCTTGAAAATTTTTTATCCGACAGGCAGACATCGGCAAAAGACGGTGTGGAAACCCATACATCGGCATGTGAGTCTTTAAGGGAATCAAGCATCTGTTTCATATCATTCTGCACACTTTTTTCAAGTGCCCAAAGCGTTCCGCCCGTATATAAAGAAAGATATAAATCCATAACAGACAGATCAAAGGAAAACGGAGCCTGATTGAGAAATGTATAATGTTCACCTTCCTGCAGGCCGTGGCCAAGTGTTACTGCCCATTTAATAAACTGATCCAGACAGTCTCTGGTAATCTGCACACCCTTAGGCGTACCGGTACTGCCAGAGGTAAATATAATATAAAATGTATCTTCAGCACTGACTTGTTTCTCTTTTCCAATACTATTTTCTTCATTTTCTATGGTTGATATAATCGAATGATAGGATAGAATATTTTCGTATTCTAAAGACAGTTCCTCCGTCGCAAGTATCAGCTCAGGCTGTACTTCTTTAATAATTGCCTCAACTCTGTTTAGAGGAACGGAAATGTCGACCGGACAATATGCTCTTCCTGACTTCACGCAGGCAAGAAAGCATACCAGCATATAGGGATCCTTATGTCCGTAAACAATAAGCGGCGTCCTGGTTTCGAGAATACGATCCAAATACGCCGCCAGTTTATCAGAATATAAATCCAGTTCTTTCCATGTTATCCGGTTCGATCTTATGCCCCCACCCAGTATATTTTCCTTATGATAAGCAATACGTTCCGGGTAATTTGATGCATTTTCGCTTATCTTTTCTAAAATGGTCATTTTGTTTCACCTCTTACTGATATATTTTTTTATTTCTTCTGAAATATAGTGAATCGCGGAAGTCTCCAGGTACGGATGCATCGGAAGTGATAATACTGTTTCACAAAGTTTTTCTGTCATCGGGCATTCCTGATATAACGTCAGGTCTTCAAACGCCTTCTGACTGTGCATGGGAATCGGATAATAAACCATCGTCGGAATTTTTTTTGTCTTCAAAAACTCTTGAAGCCCATCCCGTTCTTTCCTGTTTTTAAGCTGAATTGTATACTGAGCCCAGCTGGATAAGGCTCCGGCCGGAATACTCGGAGTCTTGACAATATCTTTTAAAAGTTCCGTGTAGGTCTGAGCCGCCTCATTTACTTTATCCAGCTCATATTCTTTGAACGCTTTTAATTTAGGGAGCATGATAGTAGCCTGCAGCGTGTCCAGCCTAGAATTCCATCCGATACGGATATTTTCGTATTTATAGGAACCTTTTCCATGAACCCGGATTGATTCAAGATACTCTGCCATTTTTTTATCATTGGTAAAAATGGCTCCGCCATCCCCGTAGCAGCCAAGAGGCTTGGCAGGAAAAAAAGAAGTAGTTGCTGCGTCACCAAAGGAGCAGGCTCTCCTGTCTTCAAGCATGCCGCCAAAGCCCTGTGCGCCATCCTCTAAAACTTTAAGTCCATATTGCTTTGCGACTCTTTCTATTTCCGGATAAGGAGCAGGAAGGCCGAACAAATCGACGGGAATAACCATTTTGGGAGTTAATTTGCCTTCCTCGATGACTGCCTTAATTGCTTCTTCTAATTTAGCCGGATCCATATCAAAGGTATCTTCATCTACATCGACAAAAACCGGTGTTGCTCCCTCGAAAGAAGCTACCTCTCCGGTGGCGAAGAAGGTGAAATCAGGAACAAATACCGCGTCTCCCTCTTTAATATCCCAGGCCATAAGAACCATGGAAAGAGCATCGGTTCCGTTACCACAGGTAATGCAATATTTCATGCCTGTATAGGCGGCAAGCCGCTCTTCCAGTTCTTTTACTTGCGGGCCGCTGATGAAAGCGGTGTTGTCGATGACATTTTGAATTGCAGCATCGATTTCTGGTTTTAATACTTCATATTGTTTTTTCAGGTCTCGAAATTCCATAGTATGACTCCCTTCTTTCTCTTTTCTTTGTCAACTCTATTCTTTTTATTTGCAGTTTTTATTGCCAGGATTGTTGTCCCAATAATACTGTTTCAAAAATATAAATAATAGGCTGATAGCCATTATACCGTAAACAATGCAACTAGTAATAGCTACGCCCATAGCTCCAAATCTAGGAATAATTTGAATGTTAAGACTAAATTGAAGTAAAATTCCTATCCCTGAAATTATCATATTATACTTTACTTTTCCCATAGCCGCTAAAATATTTGCTGTTGTATAACGGAGTCCGCAATTAAAAAATGAAGCTATCAACAAAACCCCCATTATCTTCACTACATTTATGTATTCACTTCCATATAAAAGCAAAACAATCGGTTTCGCCAAAACAGTAATTATTAAACATATTGCTCCAACTACACCCGCTGTTATAAGATAAGTCTTTTTGTAATTACTTCGAATCCACGCATTATTATTTTCATTTCTCACAAAATAGGGAGTTACAAATATTCCGATCGCCGTACTTAATAAAGAGACACTACCTGGGATTGTATAAGCAACTTTATATTCTGCAATTATTTCTGGGGCACAATACCTTCCCAAAAGAAAGGTATCATTTAACATAAAAATTGCCCACAATCCATTTGTTATCATATATTGTAACGAATATCGAGTAATGGTAGACTTCTCAGATTTTGAAAGTTTTTTCGAAATTAAATCGCTATAATAGTCCTTTTTCGTTAGAATAAAAAAGGAGACTGCTAATACTATGTAAATACAAACCTGGGAAAAAACAACGCCTTTAATTCCAAACCATTTTCCAAATAAAATTTTACTTATGATAGTCACACCGGAGAAACAAAACGAATATAACGCATATCTTTGATTCGAAAACATGGCTCGTTCATTGCACAGCACATTATCTATTATATATTGAAATGGTACAGCTATTATTAATATACAAAGCAGCCAGATATAGTTTTGATATGCGGCTGGATGCGGATAAAATCCACTGAATATTAAAAGACATAGTATTAAAATAACATTCCAGACAATTCCCTTTTTAACTGCATAATTAAAATAATTATATTTTTCTTGTATCGTTTCTGCTAACACTACATAACGCAATATTGCATTAGAGAGTCCCATTCCCGCAAAAACAAAAGCATAACCATAAATGTTATCCAAATATCCCAAAATACCATATTCTTGCTTGCTCAATACTCTTACCAAAAAAATTGAGCCAAAAAATGAGATTACTTTTGTCATGAATGTACCTGCAAAAATATGTAACAGTCCTTTTTTCCAGATAACATCCCACATTTTTATTATTTTATTCATAAGCTCTTTTTACCTTTATCCTATATACCATCAACATTTTTATACTTTCTTTTCCTTCCTTTTCTGATAAATAGAAATAAGAATTCCTAAAAAAGCTCCAAAGGAAGGTGCAGTTATATATGAACTTGAAAACAGCAGTTGACCTATGCAATATGAAGTAAATATTATATATAAATGCCTGAAATACTTATCTTTAGTTTTTTTACTTTTCGTATTGAGTCAATAAATATAGTGCATAATATTATTAAAGCTATTACTCCAAAATTCCAAATTGAAACATTATTTCTATTTATAATAATGTTCTCAACTGGATAAATATAACCATTTTCCTTCAGAAAACAATTCAAAAACGAACTGGAGCGAATACGATTAAATATCTTAAAAAGTTCAGATTTGATTATCACCGTTATACTCCTCTATTCTAAAATTGGAATGTTCTACTTCTATATTACTCTGTTCAACTTCGATCTCATAAATTCTCCATTTCATATTAATATCCTGCCCTGAAACCAACAAATATTTGTTATTATTATTCCAAAAAATAGTAGTCTTGTATTCTGTAAGCAATTCTTTTTCTATCCTATTTGGTATTTTTATTCTAGATAAAATACGCCATCTTAAGACACAAGATTCCTGTATAGAATAAAAATTTTCATATCGTCTTTCGACAAAATTAAATAAAGTAAAAATGCCGTGAATGCATTTATCATATTTTCTTCGCTGCTTAGATAGGCCTGTAGAATACCCCACTGACAAATGCCAAATACAACAATTCGGCGGCATATTACCTACTTCTACTTCCTCTGGTGGGCCCCATTTTTCTCCTTCTATACTTCTTCTAATAAATAATTTTGTACGGTCTTCCGATAATTTATTAACATAAAACATAATGTATTCATCGTCTTTCTCAACTACAGCCGGTGAAATAAAATCCTCTGTTTCTGATAAAAAAATCAATTTACGTTCGCTAAGACCACCCTTATCATTTACATTTACTCTATAAATCCAGTTTTTTTTATTTTTTCCTTTCAATGATTGACGGTAATAGAGATACAAACTATTATTTATGATTGAAAAACAGGGATCAGATAAATGACAATTCTTTTTGTAATCTGGCAGCACACACGAACCCGCACAGTAATTCCACTTTTCATTTGCATATACATAAATTATCGGGTTTTCATACAAATCAATTCCATAAGGATAGGGTGTTACAACTAAATAATGATGTTTTTTCCAGCAAACGACATCAGGATGTACCGCTTGTTGCGAACCGTCTGGGGTTTTTAGCATGACGATATTATCTAAACCATTTCGCTCCTTTTCATATGACAAAGCCTTTGCCAATGTTGCTGGTACTTTAAGGTTAAAGAACTCATAAAATCCTCTATATAAACACCAGGAAAGGCCTCTGTTTTTTAATAAAAAACTAATTTTTCTTAGCATCATATATAATTTTTTTTGCATCCTCTCTGACATGTAATGCACGAGATGTCCAATAATTATTTTCTAAAAATTTTGAAATATTACGTCTATATTGATAATATAAATTTTCATCTTCTAAAACACCTTTTACTGCATAAGCTAAACTTACTGGATTAAAATCCTTTGCTATGATACCAATATCGTGTTTTTCAACTAATTTTTTAACTTCATAGCAAGGTGTTGCTACGATAGGCAGCCCATACGCGAGATATTCAAAAGTTTTAATTGGCATAGCTAAATTTGTGTAATCACGATTTGACATTGAAATAACACCAACATCTGCTATATGATAAACTGAAGACAATTTATCTTCTGTGGTGTGTCTAATCTCCAGCCATTTATAATTATTAAGCTGAGCATGATTTATCCCCGGCATCTCTAGCTCTTCTTTTCGGCAAACTACTATTAATTTATAAGTATCCGTTAGAGAGTTATTTAATATCCGCATTGCATCAAGTAAACGATTAAATCCATATTCCTCACTTATTCCGCCGACATAAATCACTGTTCGAGATATTCTTTTCTTTTGAGAAATTTCAATTCTTTCACTTGCTGGCATTAAAACACGTTTATCTCTGTATTTAAAATATTTAAGGCAGCTATCTGTTGGAAAATATGTGATAGCTGCAACCTTATTTATAAAATGCTCATCGCGCTTATATAATAATATTAAACCCACTTTTTTTACATAGGAAATAAAAGAATCATTGACTTTAAAAAACTCTTCTTTAAACAAATATCTAAAATCTCTAACAAAATATAATATAGGGATGTTCAATTCATAAATACGTCTCAGAAGTAAAATATCTTCTTTTATTAATAGTGGATAAACGGGACTTTCAACATAGCAGTAGTCTGGCTGATTGTTATCAAGCCATTGGTTCACCCTTTTAATATTAGACAAGCGTTTTTTTTGATTTATAAAATCAATAGCTCCTTCCAGTAAAATCACATTATCTTCTATTTTCTTAAATGCCTGATACATTTTAAAAGGACGCACTGAAGATCCCGATGCTATGAACTTAAAATCTATATAAGTAATGTACAGAAGGTTCATGTTATTCTCCTAAAATGAATATTGTTTGAGTTGGTCGGATTTTGAATTAATACCTTTGACAGGAACTATGTCTTTGATTTTGTAGTGCGTTATAATATAAAAAGCAACATATAACTGCAGCAAAAACATAGTACTCTATAAATAAGGAACTGCTTAAATTTAATATGATTGCTGATGGAATCGCAAAAACGCTGAATAAATCTCTATATATCAATATTTTACACCGAAATAACATTCGATACATCCATACAATACACAAAATCATGAATAGCATAGTAAAAAATACACCGAAAGCAACTGACAATTCCAGGAACACATTATGCGCATAAAACCCTCTTCCCCCTCCAATTACCCTATCTTCCCCTATGCCATATCCAAAAGGATTTTTTTTTATAGCATCGAGCATATTATTATATATTGCCAATCTTGAATCGGATGAAAAGTATGAGCCATTAAATATACGCGTTATTGAATATGTTCCAAAATGGTGCAGTGTAAGTAAAATCACATTGTTAAATAGTAACCCTCCCCAGCAGCAAACAGCAAGCATCAAAAAAACTTTAACCTTTCCCTTCATATCAGTATAACTATAGATGCAATATGTTATATAGGCAATAACTGCCAAGGAAGCTCCTCGAGAAGCATACAAAAAATAAATGATAATTGTAATTATAGAAAACAAAACACTTATAAGCCTTTTAGTTTTAAATGCATCTTGAGTAACCACAGACCAAACGACAATAGAGCTATAAGCAAATCTCATATAGTCTACAGTACTACCGTAAGCTGGAGAAAAAGGTACTAACCATGTCTTGATCAAAAAAATATAACCTGAATATCTAATATATTTTAAAATAATCTCTGGTTCAGCAATACAATAAAGAATTATAATCAATGGTATTATATATAATATCAAAAAGCGAAACATTTCTTGCAAATATACAATTTTCTCACTACCAAACAGGAAACTACTATATAATAACAGTAAATATCCATTCACAAAACAAATTACTTTCATATCTATTTTTCGTTTAAAATGAATTACTATAAGTAACGCCCAAATAATAAATTTAATTATAACTATAATATGGCACTTTCTAATTAAAGATATATTTACCCCCCAGTAAGATAATAAGTCAAATATACAACCAAATGTAAAAAACATATACACACTTAAAAATTCAATAACAGATTTAATGTTCTTCTTTCTCTTCATGCGCCCCCCTAAACTATTATGTCAAATCCTATGGATTTCCCCCATTTTTTTATGTATTTTTTATAAGTCGATTGTGGATAGAGGTTATCTATATATTGAAGTAATTTAATATGCAGAATATGATATTTTCTGTTTGCAATTTTTTTTGATGAGGTACTTAAATATGAGAGATCATAAGCACTACAATAATCGTCATCATAATAAGGCAATATATTAGTTAAAGTTTTAAGCCCCTCCTTTAATAATTTGTCAGCTTTTTGAGATTTTCCAAGGATTGAATAATCCCACAGCCCAATCAAACAAAACATAAAACCATTTAAGGTAAGACTAGGACTAACGGTAGGATACTCTTCATAAAAAATATTGCCATTAAAACTCCTTTTTAACCCTCCCGCACTAATTGAAATATCTAAAGATTGTATAGCTAACTCCATACTTTCTAGGTAAGAATTATCATTATCAATTAAATAGGCACGTGATAAAAGTGAAAGAGCTTGTCCCTGAGCCATAGCACTTCCCCATGGATTTATAAATTCGTTTTGAGTTGGAACATGGAAATAATGATTATGATAATACCAAATACCTGTTGAACGTTCCTGATTATTTAATAACCATTGACATACTCTATTAAATTCGTCTTTGTACTTATCTTTGTTTGTAAGCTTATATAGCTGAAATGCAATTAAACCTTGTTGGATTATCGTCACAATATTATAGTAATATCTGTTTTGAGCATCTTTTTCCAGTAAAATCCCATTGCTATATTGTTTATTTCTTTTGGTATATTGCCTATATTGCCTGCTATTTTTATGTAATAAAGTTGGATAATCCATTTTCTCATAATTACCATTCTCGGAAATATGCAGATCATTGGGGCAAATATATCTTCCATGGGTATATAAAAAACATGTTAAAAAGTAGCTCGCTTTAGGATATATACGATCTGTATGGTAATACAAAAAATCTAACAATTGCTTAAATTTCTTTTTTATATTCATAATTTTCCCTTATAACATCCCTATAAATATCTAATATTTTTTTCGATACTATAATATTTGAAAACTTTCTTTTTATATCTTCGGATATATTACTAGAAATAAATTTATAATTGTCCAGATAGCAATTTTCTATAACCTCCTCTACATTATAAGGATCAACAAAGACTCCATTAATACCATTATTTATATACTCTTCAGCACCCCCGCATCTAGTTGTAATCACAGGCACACCCGCTGCCAATGCTTCTATCATAGCTACACCGAATGTTTCGCTGCGGGACAACAGAATAAATGTTCCTGATTTTTTTAGAGCTTCAGCAATTTCTTCTCTACCCCTTAAGCCCATTAAAAAAATATTATCTTGAACATTATGAGAACTGATTAAGCTCTCTAATTTCTCTCTTTCGCTACCTTCGCCAAATATATATAATTGAATGTCTGAAAACTTATTTATTAATTTAATAAAAGTGACAACTAATAAATCCATTTGCTTTAATTCAATTAAATTTCCGACCGAAATAAAGATATTTTTTTGATGCGTATCCCTTTCAGAGTAATTAAAAGAATCTAAATTTACAAGATTGGGAATACTCACTGCACTGATATGAAAATCTTCAAATATAACTTTACATAGTGATTCACTAACTGCCAAAACTTTGTCTGCTTTCTTGTATGCATAAAAAAGCATTTTCTTTTCAAATTTATTCAAATTTCTACAATGTACTTTAGAAGAATGTTCTGTAATAATAAAGGGAATCCTCTTACTCTGAATGCTTTTTGCACATATATATGATATTTCTGGAAAATGACTATGTATTATTTCTGGATAGCCATACTTTATATAAATTTTTTTTAATATATATTTCATTCCATATATATATAAAGGATACACCACTTTTTGCGGCCTAGAGCCGAATGGTATGTTTACCAGTTCGACATCTACACCATCTGCTACAAAGTGTTTTTGTTTGTAATCTCTTCTATGAATAAAAAGTCGCAAATCCAACGCAATATAAACCACTTTATTTCCACATTTTGCCAATGCTTTTGCTTGATCATATTCAAAAATGCCATTTGTCTTATATTTAGGAGTTGGGTATCCTCTACCAATAATAAGTATATACATAACTGTCGCCTTAATCCCATTTTCAAATTATTTATTTCATCTCCAGAGATTCATACAGTGTAATTAATTTTTTCTCTTCTCGTTCCCAATTGAAAAAATTTTTTATAAGTTTTCTTCCATTCTCCCCCTTTTTTTTTGCAAGCGCAGGATTACCATTGAGAAACAAAATCGCATCTTTGATTTCCACAGGTGACTCTGGATCAACACAAATTCCAAAATCATATTTCGCATTTAACCTCTTAGCATAACAGGTATCAGATATAATCACAGGAAGCCCCATCGCCATATACTCAAAAATTTTTGTGGGAAATGTATCTATATTATAATACTGACCTTTATCTAACAGTGTACTCACACCGATATTACATCTCTTATATAAATCAAAAACCTTTTCTCTACTTAAATATCCATAATCTATTACATACTTGTATTCGGGCATACTTTGAATTTTCTCTTTAAATTCTTTGGAAGAATAATTTCCCGCAATTGAAAGTTTACAGTTTGCCAATCCCGCCGCTTTAATTAAATGATATATTCCCCGTTCATACGTCAGGCTCCCTACGTGGCACATCATTTTTTCTTCTCTGTTGCTCTCTTTATATCGGTAATAAAATTCTTCTAACTTAGGTGCATTTGAAATAAAAATGGTTTGAGCTGCAATTTTTTCAAAATAATTCTTCCCATTTAAAGTACACGGTGTCAAAACAGCTGTAATGTATTTCAAATAATGCTTCTCCATTTTTTGATAAAATTTGCTTGCCAATTTTCTCAAAAAAGAGGGTATATATTTTTTTTCCTGTAATTGGAGCGCATAAAATTCATGACTGTCAAATATAACCTTGGCACCTGTTTGTGTTAACTGTTTAGAAAATCGTAATAATTCCGGATCATGTATACAATAAATATCAGCTTTGCACTTTAAAGCCATTTCAACAACAACCTTCGTTGCAAAAAGCATTCTATTTATGCGATTCATATGTTCTATACCACTTGAAAGAATTAGAACGCCTTGACAAAGCTCATCCTGAAACTCATCATTAACTATTAGTGTAACTTGATATCCCGCTTTACTTAATGAAACACATTCCTTCTGAAAAATCCGCACATCATATCGCTGATGCACACTCGTCATATGACATACTTTTACCTTACATATGTTTTTTGATGTTTCCCTGTTCATCTACTTCACCCACTATTTTCGCCGGCACCCCAGCAACTAATGTATACTCCGGTACATCTTTGGTAACAACCGCCCCGGCCGCTACCATTGCGTACTCACCAATCACAATTCCACATACAATTGTAGCATTTGCTCCAATGCTGGCACCTTTCTTGACTAAAGTTTTTTTATACATTTCAGCACCTTTGGGAAATTCAGCACGTGGTGTGAGATCGTTTGTAAAAACACAAGAGGGTCCGCAAAATACTCCCTCCTCCAGCTCAACCCCCTCATAAACAGAGACATTGTTTTGTATCTTAACATTATCTCCTATTTTAACGTTATTCGAAATGTTGACATTCTGGCCCAATACACAGTTTTCTCCTATGATGGCGCCTTTCTGTACATGGCTAAAATGCCATATTTTTGTTCCTTTTCCTATTGTGACATCATCATCAACATAACTGCTTTCATGGACAAAATATGGTTTCTCCATTAAAACTCCCCCTCCATATCTAGACTCGAAAAGTTATCGAGCGGCAAATGAACAGAGCAGCCATCCTTTTGACTTTTATATATTGCCAATACTAATTCCAATGCATCTTTTCCTGCGTAAGCATCCACATAAGGCTTTCGATCAGTCTGAACGGCATCTATCATATCGGCAAAAAGACTCGTATGCCCGTTCCCGTAAACATTACTAGTTTCTTCTACTAACCCTTTATTTTTTGTATCAATTTCCGTTTCATCGGCAAAATCCCAAACATCTATGTTATTTGTAGAAGTCCCCCCGATTTTCACCGTTCCTTTTTCGCCAAAAATATAGAGCGTTTCTTCTAAATTTTTAGGGTATACATTAGTTGTTCCTTCTATTGTCGCAATCGCTCCATTTTTAAATTTGACGACAGCCATCCCGACATCTTCCGCCTCCAAGTAATGATGAAACTGTTGTCGGGTAGCTCCATAAACCTCCTCGACTTCTCCACCAAATGTCCAACGAAGTAAATCGATTCCATGAATGCACTGATTCATTAACGCTCCACCGTCCTGTGCCCAAGTTCCTCTCCACGGTGCCTGCGTATAATAGTTTTTATTTCTGTTCCATCTCACATGAATCGAACCGTGCGATAAAGCCCCAAAGCGTCCTGCCTCCAAAGCTCTGCGCATTTCCTGAACTGCAATATTAAAGCGGTTCTGATGACATGCACATACTTTTACTCTTCTTTCCTCTGAAAGACGGATAATCTCATTTGCATCTTCCATGCTCATAGCCATCGGTTTTTCAATAATCACATGAACTCCGTGTTCAATACAATATAATGCTATCTCTGCATGGATACCGCTTTCTGTTGCTATACTAACTAATTCAGGACAGGTTTTTTCCAACATTTCTTTATAGTCTATATATTTTTCAATCAAAGAATTGTTCTCAAGGCTATGTTTTTTAAGCAAGCCATCCATGTGTTCCGGTACAATATCGCAAACAGCTACAATCTCTAATTTATTGTTAACAGCTGCTGTAATATGATTTGTGGCAATTCTGCCACATCCAATCAACGCATATTTCATAATAATCTCCTAATAACTTTATAAAACTTCTATGTTTTCTCTTGCTTGAATATTTTTCATCACATTTTTTGTATCAAAAATCGCCTTAGCATTAGCTTGCACCATTGCATAATCAACACTGCTATGTGCTGTCGTTATCATAACTAAATCATAGCCTGCAATAATTTCTGGTGAAATTTTCTCAAGTCCCTTTACGACTTTTCCATTTTCTTTATACTCTGCCACCCACGGATCATAAAAATCTACCTGGGCCTGTTCTTTTTTCAACTCCTCGATTACATGAATTGCCGGGCTCTCGCGATAATCGTCAATATCCTGTTTGTATGCTACACCAAGGACAAGGACTTTCGCATTCTTTAAAGATTTTTCGTGACTATTTAAAATTTTTCCGGCCCTCTCAACACAATATTCCGGCATCCTATCATTAATCATCATAGAGCTTTCAATCATAGATGTGTGAAAACCAAATTCTCTTGCTTTCCAAGATAAATAATAGGGATCCAAAGGAATACAATGCCCGCCGAGACCTGGCCCTGGATAAAATGGCTGAAACCCATAGGGTTTTGTTTTTGCTGCGTCTATTACCTCCCACATACTGATTCCCATTTTATTACACAGCATGGTTAGCTCATTTACCAAACCGATGTTAATATTTCGATATGTATTCTCAAGAATTTTTTCCATTTCTGCCACTGCCGGAGAAGAGGCCTCATATACGTCACCTTCTAAAACAGCCCGATACATAGTTGCAATTACTTCTGTTGCATCTTTTCCGATTGCACCAATTACCTTTGGAGTATTCTTTGTTTTGTAAATCAAGTTGCCTGGATCAACCCGTTCCGGAGAAAACCCCAAATAGAAATCAGTCCCACATCTTAAACCGGAACCGTTCTCAATGATTGGCTTTATTAATTCTTCCGTTGTCCCGGGATATGTCGTAGACTCTAAAACCACCATGGTTTCTTTCTTTAAATATTTCGCTATCTCTTCTGTGGACTTTCTGACATAACTGATATCAGGCTGTTGATGCTTGTCCAGCGGCGTAGGCACACAAATTGCAATAAAATCAACGTCTCGAACAAAAGAAAAATCCGTCGTTGCAGAAAGCATTCCTGATTTAACTAATTTTGTTAAATCGCTGTCCACCACATCACCTATATAATTATGTCCCTCATTTACCATCTGTACCTTTTCTTTTTGGACATCGAAACCGATAGTTTTAAATCCCGCTTTTGCTTTTTCCACTGCTAAAGGAAGTCCTACGTAGCCAAGGCCAACTACTCCTACCACAATTGTTTTTTCTTCGATTTTTTTTAGCAAATCATTCTTCATTTCCTTTTTTCTCCTTAAAATAAGGCGGCAAAATCTGCCGCCAACTTTTTATATGTAAATTTTTTTAGTGCTGCCTCTCTGCCATTTCTACCTATGGAATTTCTAACCTCTATACTCATGCCTTTTATTTCAAGTACAGATTGTGCAATTCTTCTTTCATCTCCAGAATTAATTGCAATTCCACATTTGTATTGCTCAATAGGTGATTCTGGTGTTGTAATCGCGCAGATAATCGGCTTTTCCCCCATCATGGAGTCAAAAATCTTATTCATACAGATTCCAAACCGATATAAAGGTGAATCTTTTGCACCTATGTAGATACAGTCAAAAAATTTGAGCAATTCCGGAACGGATTTTTTAGGAACTGGCGGCAAAAAAAACAAATTATCAATCTTTTCTTCTTGCTTTCGTAAACACAATCTCTCCTTTTCCACTCCATTTCCTACGAGTACAAAAACGACTGATGAATCTTCTATTTGCTTTGCTGCGTCTAACAATGTATCAAGTGCATTTGAAATGGCATGACCACCAAAATAGCCAACAATAAATTTACCTTCAGCCCGTTTTTCTGCTAAAAAATTTTTATGCTTTTCTGGCAATTTTTCTGCGTTGCTCCACTCCGCTTCAACAATCCCATTAGAGATATACATAAATTTATCAGGTCTCATTCCGTGATTTACCATATATTCTTTTGCAAATGGCAAAAGCGAAACCACCTTATCTGAATAACGGTATGCTGAATCCTCGGCTTTCTGCATCAGAACAACAAATGGATTTTTCCGTGACATACCACCAACTTCATATAAAGTCGCTGGCCACATATCATGCACCTCATGAATCAACTTCGCACCCGCCTTTTTCGCAATTTTCTGAGCAGCATAAGTATCCAGCGGATATGTCGAAGATGCAATCACCACATCCGGCTTCCATTCCATTGCAATTTTCCCGGCATTCAGCCACAGCTTCCCCACAAACCGGAACATGGTAAAGGCTCTTCTTGCGCCGTTTCCTTTATAATCGCCTGTTTTCAGCCAGTAATAATCAATACCGTCTATCGTTTCTTTCTGAAAATCTTTGTTTATTTTTCGGTTCTTCACTCGAAGATGGGAATAATCTCCCGCCACAATTCTGACATGGTACCCAATTTTCACCCATTCTCTGGCCAAGTAATAAGGTCGAAATTCCATTCCCATTTCGGGACTTCCTGCATAATGGTTTATTAATAAGATATTCATTTGTTTTCTTTCCTGCAATTTATTTGAGCACTGCTTCCAGAGTCCTAATTAAGATTAGTCCTTCCTGGCAGAGGGAGAATTCCCTTATTCCTTCCAAATTCCACCGCATCTTCCCCGGCAGCACCCTCCCCACATACACCCGATCAGCCTCATCCCCGCTCACGCCGTTAAGCAGCCGATCCTCATCCTTAAACTCAATACTTGCCTCCGAGGTCACCCCTGCAGGCAGCAGCAGCGTCGCATACATTTCCTTCGTATACTGCTTCACATACTTCGCCACCTCCGGCCGGGTTCCGACGAAAGTCATCTCGCCCTTCCAAATATTGATGAGCTGCGGCAGTTCGTCCAAGCGGCAGCCGCGAAGCTTTCTTCCCACCTTCGTAATCCGGGAGTCTCCTCCCACCGTCACCAGACTGCCTATCTTGTCGGCATTCTGCACCATAGTCCGGAACTTATAGATCCGAAAGATGCGGCCGTACTGCGTCACCCGCTCCTGCCGGTAGAATATCGGCCCTTCGGAATCCGTCTTAATCCAGATTGTCAGAAATAAAAAAACGGGTGCCAAAAGCACCAGCATTATAGATGACATAACAAAATCAAAGGTTCGTTTCATTAGAAGGCCGAACCGGTGTTTCCTGAGGAGCTCGTAATAGGGCCTGACTTCTTTCGTACGCATAAAATCCGGAAGCTTTTCCCAACTGCAAAGCATGTTATCTGCCCTCCAGCATACTCGTATTTGAACCCAAAGACGTTTCCAGCGCCCTGTAGCAGTTTATAAATGTCTCCGCCACATATTCCACCTGCTCATCCGTCAGACAGGTATGAAGCGGCAGCGTAATCTCATTCTCAAACTGCTTATACGCATTGGGATAATCCTTCATATCAAATCCCATCTTTATGTATGCCGTGTGCATCGGCAGCGGCTTATAGTGTACATTGGCCGCGACTCCGGCCTCGGCCATATCGATAATAAGCTGATTTCGAAACGCCAAATCCTTCCCCCTAAGACGCACCAGGCACAGATGACGGCTGGAGTGAAATTCGTTCCCACCCGGCTTTTTCTCATCATGAACCATTTCATGGCAAACTGACCCGCCGTTCTTTGCCTTACCGTGCTCTGTCCCATCGCACGTTATTCCATCATGAATCAGGAACTCCACCGGAATTTCCTTCAAACGCTCCTGATACCGCTCCACAATGACTCTCCTGCGTTCCAGAATTCCCGGATACCGCTTGAGCTGTGCCAGACCGATCCCGGCCATGATATCCGTCATGTTGCATTTGTAAGCCGGCATCACGATATCGTATTCCCAGGCCCCCAGCTTCGTCTTCGCCAGGGCGTCTTTATTCTGTCCGTGGAGCGACAGCAGCATGAACTGGCTGTAAATCCAGTCGTTGTCGATTCCCGGAATTTCCCTCCAGGTCAGGGCGCCGCCCTCCGCCGTCGTCAGGTTTTTCACCGCATGGAAGGAAAAACTGGTGAAATCCGCCACCTCACCGCACGCTTTTCCGTTTCTCGTCGCTCCGAATGCATGGGCGGCATCGTCCAGAATGATGACGCGGCCAATTTTTTCCTGTATTTCATTGGCCGGATGAAATAACGATTTTTTCTTTTCCACAATTTTAAAAATCCGGTCATAATCGCACATGACTCCTCCGATATCGACCGGAATAATTACTTTTGTCTTCTCTGTGATTGCCTCTTCCAGTTTGTCATAATCCATTTCATAGGAATCCGTCGCCGTATCTACTAAGACCAGCTTTGCACCTGCATGGCAGACAATGCTTGCGCTGGCCGTGTAGGTGTAAGCGCTTGTGATGACCTCATCTCCCGGCCCAATGCCGAGAAAATGGAGAGCCAGTTCCGCGCAGGCCGTCGCCGAATTCAGGCATACCGCTCTTGGAACATGGACAAATGATGCTATCTGTTTTTCAAATTCCTTAGTCTTGGGCCCCGTCGTGATCCAACCGGATTTTAATGCCTCCACAACCTCCTGGATTTCCTGTTCCGTAATATCAGGCGGTGAAAATGGAACCTTTAACATAAGCGACATCCTCCTTTTCTTTTTCTACAACAAAAAAAGGACCTCTTCAGTCCTTCTCTATCTTTATTCCCAACATTGCAGTTTGACGCTCACCTCGTATAGTGAGTTCTATAAGAGCATACCGCTTTCTCAAATTCAGCCGTATGATCTTTTCTTTGAAATACTCCAATGGGCCTTCCAGCCCTATTACTTCGCCGGAACCGTCTAACTTTAATTTTGTCAGAGGAACCAGGTGGTCTTTCTTTTTATCACTGTTTTCACAAAGCAGCCGGAGAAAATCCACTTCTTCCTTCTCCAGCGGTATAAAGGTTCCATGGCTGTCGCCTAAAAGCTTTGTAAATTCCGGTATCCGCTTCAATTGGTAGAAGAGCATTTCGGATTTATCCCGAATTGCTTCCGAACTGGACACCCTTCCTTCTTTCAATTCTAAAAAAACATAGGCTGGAAATAACGTTTCCGTCACTTCCAGCCACTTTCCTCCCAGCCGTTTTAAAAGCTGACGCTTTAAAAAAAAGCAATCTTTATAGAGTGAAGCCGGCAGCATTTTGTGTATAACCTCAACCAGCTCCTGTTCTTTTCCTGTCGTTGTCTGTATTACATACCACATGACCCCTGACTCCTGCCCCGCTTGCGTCGGGCTCGGGGATGGTTTTTTAAGAGACCGGAGATAGAAGCCGACAGAACTGTAAAATCTGTGTGAAACAGCTCTCATTCAGGCCCTAAAAATTAATTTGGGTATGCTTCGCCATTTCCACAGCAAATGCATGCTCTGAACCTATCTATCTCCTTATGTCCTTACCTCACCTTCATATGCCCCACTAGCTTTATGAACGCTGCGTAATTTTGTCTGTACTACATTTTTTATTTTAACTTTCCAGATTCTTCGATTCCGATTCTCCGCTCAGGACTTCTTCAAAATGTCAATCCCTGCCCAGATGTCCTTTTCCTCTGCATTCAGCCGCAGATTTAAAATTACAATTCTCTTATGCAGATCAATTTTCCGAATCAGAGACTCTCTTCCTGCCAGAGGACCCTCGATTACCCGAATCATCCCATCCCGCATAATTCCACGGGACAGTCCCATATGATGGTGTTCTCCGCACAAGAGACGAATCATCGCTTCTTCGTCCGGCCGAACCGGTAGAAGGAGTCCATTCCCTTCCAGCACATCTACAATTTCCCGGTATTGCTTAAGTTCCATGGACAGTTGTTCAGGATCGCTGCTTTGTAAGAATACATAATTCGGAAACATCCGATACGTATCTACATGCCATGCCCCCAGATATTTCTTCATTCTTTCGTAAGAAAACTGGAACGCATCCTCAAGCGCCCGTCCCGATAAATGCTGCTTGCAGGAACGGATCAAAGTATCTTCCTGACCAGCCTTACAGTATAAAACGTACCAGCCCAACGAATACTCCCCTTTCTGCTTACAACATAATAGGTATTATGTTGTCGGACAGGGCAGAATGAGATATAATATGTAGTTTTTTTCAGACACAATTATAGCTTTAATTTCTTTTTATTAAGATTTTTGTAAAGATTTCCGGTTGAAAGCCCATAAAACATGTGGTAAGATTGTTACAGCCATCAAGATAATGTATACCGGTACAACATAATACCTATTATGTTGTACTCTTTTATTTTCCTCAAATTTCCTTACCTCCCCATTCTTTTTCCCACTCTTTTTCAGCGTTCTATTTCTCTTCCTTCCTAATTTTACCTCAACTTTGCAAACCCGTCAGAGTACAAGCCCTAATTTTTCCAATTGTTTCAGACACTCATTACCAGACGAAGCCGTGTAGATACGGGTTGTTTCGATGCTGCTATGTCCCATGAGATCTGCCAGCTTGACAACATCTTTTTTTAGCTCGTAGAATGTTCTGGCAAAAAGATGGCGGAGGTTATGGGGGAAAATTTTCTGTCCTTCCACCTTTGCCTTCCCGCCCAGTTTCTTCATTTCTCTCCAAACATTGCTTCGATCCAAGGCTTTGCCACTTCTGGTGATAAAGATTTCCCCCTTTTTGAGATGCATTTTTCTGGCATACCAAAGAAGACGCTTCCTGAGTTTGCCAGGAATAAGGACAAATCTGTTTTTTCCTTTATTAAGAATCTGAAATTTCCCCTTTTCCACCGACTCCACAGTTACGAATTTTAATTCGCTGATACGAAGGCCCAGACTGCATAAAGTCTGTAACAGCATGGCCAGCCGTTCGTTTCCGTTCTTTCTGGCTGCATCGACAAGGCGTCGGTATTCTTCCTTTCTAAGCTCTTTCTTATCTTCGTAAAATATCTGTCGCTGAACTTTGACCAGTTTTACCCTGCAATCCTGATATCCCAAAAAATTCAAAAAGCAATTTACGGCAGTGAGCATTGAATTAACGCTTCTCACATGATAACGCTCCAACAGCCAGTTTTTAAAACTTACCGTATTTTCTTTCGTCAGCCTGCTGTTATATTTTTCCGATAAAAAGCAATAAAACTGCTGGATATCATGGCAGTATTTCGAGACTGTGGCAGCTGCTTTTTCTTCCGATATAAGGAAGCTGCAAAATTGCGAAATTTGTTCTTTCTGAAAATTCTTATCTTTAGCCATTAGCCGTTCTCCTATTTTGTTTTTCTACTGTTCTTACTGTTTTGTTTCTATCCTTACCATTATAAAAAAAGACTTTTACCCTGAAAAGTGTTTTTTCGGGTAAAAGTCTTTTTTCTGTAGCAGTTTAATCATAAATAAGGTTTTCTGTTAAGGATAATAACACCGCCTGGACGGTTGAGAGTTAAGATGATGAGGACTGCCCAGGGAGGAGTAGAAAAACTTTCCAATTGGGATACGGAAGCCCGCTGTCTTACAGGGGCGTCCTTGAACCTCAACTAAATCATTTTACAACCTTCAAAGTCGAACAGTCTCTCTCAATATTATCGATCTTCTCCCTATCCAGTCTCAGTCCGAAGCCGAACGGATTGACCACGATTCCGTCCACCTTCCTCACCAGCTTTTTCAAATCGCGGAACTTCACAACGACCGGCTGGTATTTCTGTTTCTTGTCGAATTTTCCGAACTCGATGAGATCGGTGAATACGGGATAGAACTTAAGGCCCTTATTATCGGCGATCATCGGATAAACACGCTCATTCACATCCTCTGCCGGAATCAGGAACTTTGCATTGTATAACTCGGAACACATCAGGTCCTGCATCGGTTTTACCGCTCTTTTTCTGGAAAGCTCCTGATAGAACTGGGCTGCGGCACGCATCAGGGACGGATTAATCACCATGTCCGCGTTCTCTTCCGGTTTCGCTACAATGCTGAATAACGACATTGCAAGGGATTCCTGGCCCTTGTCTACCATAATGGCCTCAAAGCCGCTGCGGTACAGATCGTTAAAAAATCCGATTCTCTGGGCCGGTCTGATCTCAAGGCTCTTCACCTCGTATCCTTCCCACTTTAATTCCTTTACAAATTCATCTGCAAATGCTTTGCTGGAAAAGATATATGCTGCCGGCTTCTCATTCTCTGCCCCCATGAAAAAGTTGTTGGTAGCTCTGGCTGCAACCGCAAACAGGGCCTCTCCCGTCTTAATTACTTCCAGAATTTCTCCGAAAACTGCTTTATCTTCATTCTCAAGATAGGATTTAATCAGTTCGTTTATGGTTTTCATTCTTTTCCTCCATCTGTATGCATCAAAAGTTATTGTACTATTCTAACACAGACAGGGGCAACAATCAATCAACTCTCTGAAAAGGAAAATTTTTTCATCCCTCCAATCGTATAAATCGATCCAAATTCGTACATCATTCATTTATAAGAATTCGGTGGAAAATATCCCTTACAATAAATTCCGCCGAGACAATTAATGAAAGATGCGGAGGTAAAGTACATGCCTGTATACAAAGTGGAAATCTGCGGAGTCAACACTTCCAAACTGCCGCTTCTCAGCAACGATGAGAAGGAAGCGTTGTTTAAACGGATTCTTGATGGGGATATGGATGCCAGAGAACAATACATTAAGGGAAATTTGCGTCTTGTCTTAAGCGTCATCCAGCGTTTTTCAAACAGCAGTGAAAATGTGGACGATCTTTTTCAGATCGGCTGCATCGGACTGATAAAAGCGATAGATAATTTTGATATAACACAGAATGTGCGGTTCTCCACCTATGCAGTCCCGATGATCCTCGGAGAAGTCAAACGTTACCTGAGAGATAATAATTCAATCCGTGTCAGCCGCTCCCTGCGCGATACCGCCTACAAGGCGATTTATGCCCGGGAAGGACTGATGAAAAAGAACCTGAAGGAACCGACCATCTGTGAAATCGCGGATGAAATCGGAGTCAGCAAGGAAAGCATCACCTATGCCCTGGACGCAATCCAGAGCCCGGTCAGCCTCTACGAACCGGTCTACACCGACGGCGGGGATCCCCTCTATGTCATGGATCAGCTCAGTGATAAAAAATGTTCCGAGGAGCACTGGATCGAGGACATCTCCTTAAACGAAGCAATGAAACGCCTCCCGGAACGCGAGCGCCATATCATCGACATGCGTTTCTTCGAGGGCAAAACCCAAACCGAGGTAGCCGAAGAAATCCACATCAGCCAGGCCCAGGTCAGCCGTCTTGAAAAAAGCGCCTTAAAAAGCATGCGCAACTACCTGAGCTGATTCCCGGAAAGACGGTTCCCCGGTTCTCCAAAAGCGGGCCATCCGGGCCGCCATGAACATTTTAAATACACAGTGCCCTGCCCTGATAAAGAAAGACATTAAGAAGAACTGATTTCTCCAAATCAATCCTCTTTCTTCATCAGACAAGGCACTATTATCTTTCCCTAAAAACTTTAACACATTTCCTAAAAACATTTAACACATCTCCAAGCGTTTCCTCCTTCGGGAAGGCTGCAGCCCTCCATCCCGGCCTCCTGTCCGGAAGTTCTCTCCTCCCCTTTTCCCTTCCCCCTCAGTTGACACATTTCTTCACATATTCTATACTTGATGATAAGATCTTAAAGCAGTCCGTGTTCCCACTAGACAGGAACATCCGCTGCGCGTTTCCCGGAAGGCGCTCATTTCCTGTGAAAAGCCGAAGGGAAACCAACCGTACCTATCACCTCACCGAAAAAATACTTAAGGAGTTACCACTATGAACCCAACCACACCGTCACGTTCCTCTTACTGGGACATCGTAAAGGGACTTGGTATTATTGCAATTGTCCTGGGGCACAGCTGTTACTTTGCCGTAGGCTTTGTCTATCTGTTCCATCTGGCCCTGTTTTTCTTTGTCTCGGGCTATCTGTACAGCGAAAAAAAATACGGGGATGCTCCCTTTGCCTTCTTTGGCAACCGATTTGCAGGGACATGGCCCCGTTATGTTTTTTATACGTCCTGTTTCGTCCTGCTCCACAATTTCTTTGTGACGCGGGGGCTCTATTCCGGCCAGGAGCTTTATAACCATACGAAAATGCTGGCTCAGATTTGTACGAATATCTCCTTTACAGGCTCCGAACCGGCCCAGGGAGCGCTCTGGTTCATTCCGGCCTGGCTGGCCGCATCCGGCCTGTTCGGCGCCGCCGTATGGTTCGGCCGGACTTTCTCCCGTAGGATTGGCAAACCCGGGCTTAAGGTATGGCTGATTGGCTTTGCCTGCGCCTCCATCGGCGCCGCCGGTGTGTTCCTGAATATGAGGAAAGTGGGGATTGCCTACAACCTCCATGCATCCCTGGTTGTGGTCCCGATCTACTTTTTTGCTTACCTGCTGCGGCTTCACTGTCCCGATTTTAAGAAATTCACCACCTGGTACGGCTGCGTCATCAGCGCCGCCGCCCTGTACTTTATCAATGCAAAGATGGGCATCTATATTCTTTTAGACGGAATGGTGATTCCCGGGGCCTGGTTTTACGTCATTTCCCTGATTGGAATCTATTTCTGTCTGTCCCTCGGAACTCTGATGGAACGGTTTAAGGCCGCCTCCCGTTTTCTTTCGTTCCTGGGACGATATTCTTTTGAAATTATGGCGGTTCATTTCGCCGTCTTTAAACTGGTGGACTACTTATATGCGAAGCTCTGGCTCCGGTCGGTACCCGAAAATCTGGCCGGGTTCCCCACCGGTTTTTCCCATGAGCTGTGGCCGGTCTACCTGATAGCCGGAACCCTGATTCCCGCATTCATCGGCTGGATTTCTACTCGTATTTCACGATTTCTTTTTTCAGCCGCTTCATAATCTTTTTCTCGAGCCTGGAGATGTAGGACTGGGATATGCCCAGAAGGTCTGCGACTTCCTTCTGCGTCATCTCATCCTCATTCTCCGTTCCCAGGCCAAAACGCAGTTCTACGATTTTCTGTTCTCTCGGCCCCAGACGGCTGATTGCCGTACTGAGCAGGTTCTTTTCTATCTCATCTTCCAAATCCCGGTAAATGACGTCCTCGTCGGTTCCCAGAATATCGGAAAGCAAAAGTTCATTTCCGTCCCAGTCCACATTGAGCGGTTCGTCAATGGAGACTTCCATCTTTGTTTTGTTGTTGCGTCTTAAATACATCAGTATTTCATTTTCAATACACCGGGAGGCGTAGGTGGCAAGCTTGATATTTTTATCTATGTTAAAGGTGTTGATTGCCTTGATCAGTCCGATGGAGCCGATGGAAATCAGGTCCTCCACACCGACGCTGGTGTTGTCAAACTTCTTCGCTATGTAGACTACCAGACGCAGGTTGTGCTCGATCAGCTTCGACTTTGCCTGGGCATCCTTCTCCGTTCCCAGCTCCTTTAACACCTCTGCCTCTTCCCTGCTGTTTAAGGGCGCCGGAAGAATATCCGCACCGCCGATATAATGGACTTCCCCCTCTTTCTGAAGAAAAACCGATTTAAACGACGGAACCATCTTAAGACGGAATTGATTCGGGATTGCTAATTTTATAACCATAATTTCTTTCCTCCTAAATAACCATATCTGTAACCATCAGGGCCTTCTTCTTTACCTTTCCACAAAACAGCGCGTTCCGCTTTGCCGGGTACACCGCCTCCTGAACGGTTATCATTATTTTCATTACAGCTTTCCATCATACTGCGGCCTTATCAAAGCCACAGCTTTTCATTCAGCAAAATCTGGTAAGAACCATTCTGTGACAGTTTTTCTTCCGAGATTGCAATATACGGTTTCTCTATTACTTTCTTCTGACCTTCTTGTTCTATCTCCATCCTGTCGGCCCGGACCGCCGGTAAAATGCCGCTGTCCTTCCCGACCGAGCGGAAAGGGACGAACAGAACCGCATTCACGGTGCCGAACAGCTCCCCGCAGCTTTCCGCTGAAATGACGCTGACCGGGCTTCCCGTATAGGGTTCCGTCAGGCGGTTCCCCGTGTCCAGAAAACCGGTAAAACCGGCCTTCCTGCCCTGATATTCAATCAGGACGCTGTAGAGATGGCCGCTGTCCGCCGCACTCTTTGACACAGTCCTCCACAGGTACAGCGTTAAAAAGATACTGAATCCCGCTGCCGCCGCATAGAGATAGATAGAACCAAAGAAGCCTCCGGCACGGAACAGCTCCATCAGGCCTGCCGTCATAACCGCCGCCAGATACAGGCCCGCCACGGCTTTTATAAGCGCGTGCAGGTCTTTGATTCTGAATGCCAGGGCCGCCATCAGGGCGCTGGCCGCGAAGTATGTAACAATTGACTGGAGAAAAAAAACAGGAAAGGGAAAAATGGTCACAGCCAGCGCGTAAAAAGCTCCTGCCATGCTGGCCAGAAATATTCCTCCCTTTCGTGTCTCCAGCTTCATCACCTTTTTTACTACTGTGAGAAGCAAAAAATCGATTGTAAAATTATTGGCTAACACCACATCCGCGTAAACGTTGTATGTCACCGGAAATTCTCTCACCTCTCTGTCTGACAGTAGGATACAGTTCAGTCCTGCGGCAGAATAACGCCGGGCTTTGACATAAAAGCAATACCGCCCGAAAGGGCATACCGGGCCTGAACTGTTACGACAGTAGTCATTATAAATTCCCGGGCTTGTGTTTTTTGTCAAATACGGAAAGTTAATTCCTGTTTTTGATCGTCATATTTCGAAACAAAATGCGGACACCGCGATTGGCTTTTCCATGACGGGAATCGTTCCTGATTTTCCCTCTGCTTCCTCTGGCTGTGGGAGGCCGATCCCCTGTGCCCCGGCCGGTGAAACCAGCCGTAAGGGTAAAATAATGGCCGGCCACCTGTATTTTAAGTCCGGGCGGCCGGCCGTGTCGTTCTTATTTTGTTGGTTTACGATTGAAAATGTCGAAAAATCAATTCCGATTTGGACAGCAGTGCGTAAGATACCGCCGCTGTTTTCATCATCCAAAACAGCCGCAATGCTTACGCACTGCGGCTAATATCATCCTATATGTCATTTTATATAAAAAGTACGGAAAACAGGCTGCTCTCTGTTTCATGTCCGTGTCTAATCCCTGTTTCTGATTACTTTTTATTCTTCAGAAAATCCGGGATATTGATCTGTGTCTCTCTCTGCATCGGGCGGTATGGCTGCACCGGTGTGGATGGCTGTACCGGAACCTTCGGCTGCTGTGGCTGCTGAGAAACTGCGGCGGAAGGAGCCCGGTAGGTCGGTGTCTTATAGGCAGGCGCAGATGTAGCCGCCGTCTCTCTGCCTGCTCCCTGAGGTGCAAACGTTGGAGCCGGTTTTGCCTTGAATGGGGTGGTGAATTCCGTCATTGCCTTTGCTACAGGCGTATTGACGCCGTGGGCATCCAGTCCTGTTGCAATAACCGTGATTGTCGCTTCATCCTGTGCATTCTCATCAAACATGGCGCCGAAGATGATGTTGGCATCGTCTCCCGCCAGTTCCTGTACATAAGTTGCGGCGTCATTGGCCTCGATCAGGCTGATGTCACCGGAAATATTAATAATAACGTGGCTTGCGCCTTCGATGGTTGTCTCTAACAGAGGGCTGGCAACGGCCTGTTTAACAGCTTCAATGGCCTTATCGTCTCCCTTGGCATGTCCGATGCCGATATGAGCGATGCCCTTGTCTATCATAACGGTCTGTACGTCCGCGAAGTCCAGATTGATAAGTCCCGGTACATTGATGAGATCCGTAATGCCCTGTACGGCCTGCTGAAGCACTTCATCGGCCTTCTTGAGAGCATCCGGCATGGTTGTGCGGCGGTCTACAATCTCAAGGAGTTTATCGTTAGGAATTACAATCAGAGTGTCCACATTGGCTTTTAATTTCTCAATGCCTGCAAGTGCGTTGCCCATACGTGTCTTGGCTTCAAAGCGGAATGGCTTCGTCACAACGCCTACGGTCAGAATGCCCATATCCTTGGCAATTCTTGCGATAACCGGCGCCGCACCCGTTCCGGTGCCGCCTCCCATACCACAGGTTACGAATACCATGTCGGCGCCTTTCAGTGCCTGTGCAAGCTCTTCCTGGCTCTCCTCTGCGGCTTTCTCACCGATCTCAGGTTTCGCCCCGGCTCCCAGTCCCTTAGTCAGCTTCTCACCGATCTGCATGGCTGAAGCGGCCTTGCAAAACTGCAGCGCCTGCTTGTCCGTATTAATTCCAATAAATTCCACACCTGCTATATTCTCTTCTATCATGCGGTTAACCGCATTGTTTCCGGCTCCGCCGACACCTATAACGATGATTCTGGCAGAATTCTCCGATTCATTTATCTTAATCTCTAACAAGATAGTTCCTCCTTCACTTATCCATCTGATCTTGTTTATCTTTATAATTATTATTCATTCTGGATTGTCTAAATCTGGTCTATCTAATACTATATTTGATTTTCGGTAAAAAATCAACTGTGAATTTCATAAAAACATTACTTATTTTGTTTTTTTACTCAGCAGTTCCGCTATGGTGTGTTTCACGGGGGATTTTAAGGCCTTCCTTTATTCATCCTGCTCAAAGCGGTATGATGGATTGGAGTTCGTTTCATCATAAGTATCAAGATATAATGTACCGGAAAGCTCTGTATAGGTGTTTAAGATATCCCTGAGTTCGGAAATCTTACCGTTTATCTGGGCATTGCCGCCCAGCTCCACCTTCAGGTTGTCCACGGTCAGCGTGGCCTCTTTCTGGCTGTTGAAATCGATCCTGTCCGCTTTGATGTCATACATCTCAAGCACCTGGGTCAGATTCAGTATCTCGTCGAAGATCCTCACATCCTCCACCGGCAGAGGTTTGTGCAGGACAATATGGCCGAATCTGAGGCCGGTAATCATCGGAATGCCCGCCAGCTTTTCGTTGGTGCTCTCCACGATGATACCGTCCTTGTCAAAATACATCAGGCTGTTCATATAGGAAACGTAGCCGACCACACTTTTTTCATAGGTGATGATTTCCACATTGACAGGACTTCTGAATACTATTTTATAGTCTTCCACAAAAGGAATTGACTTATGTGGGCGGAAACGATACTGATAGTAGCAGTAAACGGGATTTCTGCTTAATTTTGTATCGAAAAGCATCGATTCAATCTGTTCCTGCGTATATCTCTCGTTACCGCTGACTTTCACCGTTTTAATCCGGACAGAGAGAAGGACGGCAAGCAACAGCAGCACAGCCAGAAAAATCCCTGCAATTACCAGTTTTTTTCTGTTTTTGTTTACTCTTCTCAACTGTGCACCTCCTGTTTACTTCCCGCCCGGCGGTTCTATCGTATTTCACTCTGCGAATCAGGATCACAGATATCGTTCAGCGTCCGGCCGGTTCCTCCACATAGCGGATGCAGGCTCCCATCCCGGATAAATCACGGCAGATATCCTCATATCCCCGCATAATGTATTCACAGCTGCCGACGATTGTCGTTCCTTCCGCCATCATGCCTGCGGCTACAAGGGCCGCGCCGCCGCGCAGATCTTTCGCCTCGACACGGGCTCCCTTTAAACGGGTGTGCCCAACAATCCTGGCGATATCTTCCTCGACAATAATCTCAGCTCCCAGTTTTTCAAGCTCCACTGCTGTTTTGAACCGGTTTTCGAAGATTTTTTCTTCTATGATACTGGTTCCTTCCGCCCTGCTCATCACAGCCATCATAATAGACTGAAGATCGGTCGGAAATCCCGGATAGGGATCGGTCTTTATGGACGCTGCCTGCAGTCTTTCCGAAGCTTTCAGATAAATAAGCCCATCCTCCGCATAAATCAGGGCGCCCATCCTTTTCAATACCGTGGTGACCGTCAGAAGTCCCGCGCTTTCGGTACCGGTCAGGAGAAGCTCCCCGCCGGCTCCGGCCGCCGCCAGAAGATAAGTTCCTCCGGCAATCCTGTCGCCGCATACGGTAAATCTGGAATCATGGAGAGGCAGACCGCCTTCGATTACGAGCACATCGCTCCCGGCTCCCCGGATGGAAGCCCCCATGTTATTCATGAAACGGCACAGCTCCGTAATCTCAGGCTCTTTCGCACAGCCCTTTAATACGGTCTTTCCCGAAGCCGCCACCGCCGCAAAAATTGCATTTTCCGTGGCTCCGACGCTTGGAAACGGGAAATCCACCACCGTTCCCCGAAGGTGGGGCACGTTTGCCCGGAGCGGCTCATTCCCCTCCCCTTCCTCTATCAGAACTCCCATTTTTTCAAGGGCCATCAGATGAAGATCAATGGGCCTCTTCCCTATCATACAGCCGCCCGGATAATACACTTCCGCCTCTTTACATCTTCCCAGAAGAGCGCCAAGCAGCATGATGGAGGAACGCATCTTCTCCATCTCTTCCTTGGGAATGGAAAAACGGGACAGCCCTGCCGCATTGATCGTGAGGCTGTGTCCGTCCAGGACGCAGCTGCATCCCAGAGAATCAAGTATCCCCATCATACAGAACACATCCTGTATTCTGGGGACATTATCAATGACCGTTATTCCCTTGTTCAAAACCGCTCCCGCCATCATCGGCAGAACCGCGTTCTTTGAACCCTGCACTATAATTTCACCTTTAATCGGGCACAGCCCCTGGACCTCTATCGCAGACAAGAAAAACCCCTCCCGTTTGTCTTCTATATACTATCCTATGTAAAAAATGAAATTATGTGCATAAATCAGCTGTTTTCCACTGTTTGTATGTATCATCTGCCGCCGCGTTACTGTTCCAGCTTAATCTGGTTCGACACGCTGAGCACAAGCCCCATCTCCAGCATCAGAAACAGGACCGATGTACCTCCGTAACTGATAAAAGGAAGCGTAACTCCCGTATTGGGAATGGAGTTGGTAACTACGGCAATATTCAGGATAACCTGGATGGCGATATGGGACATCACTCCCACCACTATCATGGCGCCCAGAAGATCCGGGGCATTGCCTGCAATCACCATAAAACGGTAAATCATAAACATGAAGATCAGAATCAGGGAGATCGCTCCAAAAAGCCCCAGCTCCTCGCAAATGATAGAGAAAATCATGTCATTCTGCGCCTCGGGCACAAACCCCAGTTTCTGAAGGCTCTCTCCCAGCCCTTTTCCAAAGAGGCCGCCGGAGCCAATCGCATATAGCCCCTGCAGTACCTGGTATCCGCCGGACCGCGAGTACATGATGGGGTTCTTCCACACGTTGATTCGGCCCAGCTGGTAATCCTTCAGGATATGCATATTCACCAGAATATGCCCAATGTACGGAGCCGCCGCCAGAAGCCCGACTCCCGTTCCGATGCAGGCGAAAAACGGCCACTTGATCTTACAGGCCACAAACATCATGACAAACACGATGCCGCAGATAATGATACCCGAGCTCAGGTTGTTTGCCGTAACGAGCAGGGCTAACGGGAGGGAAAAACCGATGAGCACGAGGGCCGGTTTCGGTTTGTTGATTCTCGTTCCCAGCTCGGCTATGAAAACGGCCACGAAGAGTATCAGGGAAATCTTTACAAGCTCCGTCGGCTGGAACTGAAGGATACTCGGTCCCAGCTTCAGCCACCTCTTTTTGCCGTGGGAAGCCACGCCGAGAGGGCTGAACATCGTCAGCAGCATTGTAATCCATGACAGGGCATATCCCAGAATGGCAAATCTGGCAAACCAGTGGTAATCAATCTTGGAGACCATATACATGGCCACAAAGCTTCCGCCTGCAATCGCCGCCTGCCTGATCGCAAAGTACGCAGGGTTATCGTAGTCCAACTGTGCCTTGTAGGAGCTGGCGCTGTAAATCATCACAAGTCCGAACGCAGTCAGGAAAATAATCGTAAACAGCAGACTGTAGTCGTAAAAGCGATGCGCTTTCTTTTTCTTCTTTTTCCCCGTACCAGGCATTATTCCACTCCTCATCCCTAAGGTACGCCAAAACCATTATTCCCTATGAGATAAAGTCGGTTACAGGCCCCTTACATATTCTTTAAACTTGGTTCCCCGCTCCTCAAAGTTCTTAAATTGTCCCCAGCTTGCACAGGCCGGAGAAAGGAGCACGTTGTCGCCCGGATTCGCATAGGATGCACATACCTGGACTGCCTCCAGCAGATCTTCCGCATACATGATGTCTGTAAATCCGTGACGTTTTGCACATTCTGCAATCTTATCTCTGGTCTGTCCGATCAGTACGAGATACCGTACTTTCCCGTCAAAGCTTTCAATCCACTCATCAAATTCAGAATGCTTATCATAGCCGCCCGCAATTAAAATGGTCGGTCCCGGCATTGCCTTGATGGCCTGCATGGCGGCATCCGGGTTCGTACCCTTGGAGTCGTTATAATATTTTACGCCGAAGCGCTCCGTTACATACTCAATTCTATGTTCCACCGCCTCAAAATTCTTTATCACTTCCTGAATTTTTTCCAGCGGAACGCCCATATTCATGCTGATGGCAACCGCCGCCATTACATTCTCATGGTTATGGCGTCCGAGAAGCTTCAGATCATGGATATCCACAATCTCCACCACCTTGCTTCCGTCATTATATACAATCTTTCCGTCGTCCAGATAATATCCCTTCTTCAGGGTCTGGCGGCTGGAGAAATATACCACGTTGATTTTCAGCGTCTCGCCGAACTCTCTCAGAACGGAGTCTTCATAATTGAGGACACACGTATCGCCCTCTTTCTGGTTCTTTGTAATACTCTCTTTGACTTCGATGTAGCATTCCATTGTTTTATGGCGGTCCAGATGATCGGGGGTAATATTCAGGATAGCGCTGACATTGGGACGGAAATCCATAATCGTCTCAAGCTGGAAACTGGAAACCTCCGCGACGGTCACGGAATCCTCCTCCGTCTCCAGTGCATGCGCCGTATATGGCTCCCCAATATTGCCCACAACAAAAACGCTCTCATAGAAAGATTTCATAATCTCTCCCGTCAGAGCCGTCGTCGTCGTCTTTCCATTGGTTCCCGTAATCGCGGCCAATTTGCCCTTGGCACAGTGGAACGCAAGCTGGATCTCACTCCAGATCGGCACTCCCGCCTCGTCCAAAACCGCCACAAACGGGGCGTCCATCGGAATGCCCGGGCTGATAACCGAAAGTTCCACTCCCAGCAGATCCGTTCTCTTCAGTTCTCCGAGAACCAACGTCACTTTGGCGTCCTCGTCGAAATTCTTCTTAATCTTCTCTGCATCCAGCTTCTCATTTCCATCATAAAGAACTACTTCCCCGCCCTTGGCAAGAAGAAGTTTTGCGGCCGCAATACCGCTGATTCCTGTTCCTGCTACTAATACTTTTTGACTCATCGTCCATTCCTCCTATAATCCTAAGTAAGCTACAAGGCAAAGGATTGCCGTTATAATCGAAAATACAGCCACGACTCTCGTCTCCGACCAGCCGCAAAGCTCAAAGTGGTGGTGGATCGGGGCCATCTTGAAAACACGTTTACCGCCGGACTTTTTAAAATAAGTCACCTGGATGATGACCGACAGGACCTCCACCAGATAAATCAGGCCCACGACGGCGATAAAGAGAGGCATCTGCATCATAAACGCACTGGACGCCACAAAGCCTCCCAGAGCCAGAGAACCGGTGTCACCCATAAATACCCTGGCCGGATACACATTGAACAGCAGGAAGCCTAAAAGGCTGCCTACCACGGCGCCTGTAATCGGGCTGATGCCGCTGTTCTCACCGATGGCTACGATTGTAAAGAAGGTGGCCACCAGAATCGTTACGCTGGTACAGAGACCATCCAGACCGTCGGTAAAATTCACACCGTTATCCGTTCCCAGGACGATAAAGAAAAGGGCCGGGACAAAAAGCCAGACCGGCATCTCCAGGACTTTCCCCATAAAAGGAATGATCATTCCCGTTCCGATCTCATCGGATGTAATAATATAGTAAGCAAAAATCCCCGTAATAATAATCTGTCCTACCAGCTTCTGCCCCGGATTCAGTCCTTCCGAGCGCTTCATGACAATCTTGATATAATCGTCCAGAAAACCTATCACGCCGAAACCGGCCGTGACAAACAGAACGGGGATAATCTTCGGATAATCCTTCAGATAGAGCAGGGAAGTGATGATAATGCTTGAAAGAATTACCAGTCCGCCCATCGTCGGAGTCCCCTGTTTTTTCAAATGGGCCTGCGGTCCGTCATCCCTGACCTGCTGCCCAAATTTCAGCTTGTGAAGAAACGGTATCACGATTGGACACAGAATCGCGCTGATTACAAATGCGATAATTACCGCCAGTATTGTCTCATTAACCATGTCACACCTCTAATTCTTATGTAGCCTCTGCCTTGTATTTTTCTATTATTCAAAATTTACTACATACGAAAATAGTATACGTCTTTTTAATGGAATAATCAACCTTTTTTCCGTGTGGTCCGCCTGGTCCGCCTTGTAGTTGAGATGCGGGAACGGCTCTGAAAGATGGCGGACGGGGTGGGGAGGTTTTGGTGGGTGGGTCTTCAGTCCCGGTTTATTAAGTGTCGTGAAGGGGAATCCGGAGAAAAAAATTCCTTCAGGGACTGAGGACTCATCCCCTCCCTCTCACCATCCCGCCCCCCGGCCGTCCCGGCGGCGTTCTCATTCCTCTGACTCTGCCTCCGTCTTTGGAATCCCCAGATACGGAAGAATGTTCTCGAATATGCTCCCCACAACCGGGGCCGCTATCGTGCCTCCGTAGTATACTCCCTCCGGTTCGTCGATCGTGATCAGGGCGATTACCTGGGGATCGTCGGCCGGGGCGAAACCTACGAAGGAAGAAATGTATTTTTTCAGGCTTCTTGGAAGTTTCTCGGAGGTCGCCGTCTTTCCCCCGATCCGGTATCCCTCAATTTTGGCGTTTTTACCGCTGCCCTCTGACACGACCTGTTCCAGAATGTAGCGCATTGTGCCGCTGGTCTCCTGGGACAGGATTCTGTCGCCTAAGGGGAAATCAAAATTATGCACCGAGCCGGTCTGGGGGCTGACCGATTTTACGGCCAGATGGGGCGTTACCCTGTTTCCTCCGTTGATGATGGACGATGCCGTCGTGATGAGCTGGAGCGGCGTGATCTGGAACGACTGGCCGAAGGAGACGGTGGCCAGTTCCACCAGGCCCATGTTCTCTTTCTTATGCATGATTGTGGCCGCCTCGCCGGGCAGGTCGATCCCCGTCTTTCCCAGCAGGCCGAACTGTGAGAAGTATTTATAATAATTGTCCACGCCCAGTCTCTGCCCTACGTCGATGAGGACGGGATTGCAGGAGTTCATCATTCCCTGCAGGAATGTCTCGCCTCCATGGCCTCCCACTTTATGGCACCTAATTTTTCGGTCCTCCACCACGCGGAAACCCGGGCAGGAGAACTGATCGGTCAGCCTTACGGCTCCGGCTTCGAGTCCCGCCGCCGCGGTCACAATCTTGAACGTGGAACCGGGTTCATACGTATCATTGATGCACTTGTTTCTCCACATCTGGTTCAGCAGATCCTGGGAACTTTTTCCGTTGCCGTCGGCCGCGATGCCCGGGATCAGGGTAAACGGCTCATTCAGGTTGAATTCGGGCACATTTACCATGGCAAGAATCTCTCCGTTCTTCGGGTTCATAACAACCACCGACACGCTGTTCGCCTGCTTCTTTTCCATGACCTGATAGGCCGCCTGCTCGGCGAATTTCTGGATATTGACGTCCAAGGTGACGACAAGGTCGTTGCCCGCCACCGGCTCGATCCGATCCTCCGCCGCGTTCTCGATCTCCACTCCCGCCGCATTGGAAAGCGTCAGGATTTTTCCGTCCTGACCCTTTAAGTATTTCTCATACTGGACTTCCAGCCCGATGATGCCCTGGTTGTCTCCACCTGTAAATCCCAGTACCCTGGAGGCCAGGCTGTCATAAGGATAATATCGTTTATAATCCTCGTCTACCTTTACCCCGGCAAGTCCCTGTGCGCGGATCTTGTCTCCCTCCGCTTTATCCACGTTGGTCTTTATAATTTCACGCGCCGAGTATTTCTCCACTTTTTTTCTGACCGTGTCTTCCGGCACTTCAAGTTCGTCGGAAAGCACCCGTATGACATTTTCCGGATCTTTGATCTGGTTGTGCACCACCGATATCGTACATACCGTCCTGTTGTCGGCGATCACCACTCCGTTCCGATCCAGAATCCGTCCTCTGGCAGCCTTGATCGTCCTCTCCCTCTGATGCAGATCCTCCGCCATCTGGCTGTAATAGTCCGCTTTATAGATCATAAGGAAGAACAGCCTTCCGGTCAGTCCTGCCATGCACAGGCATAACATGATGCATACGAACGCTATTCTTCCTCTGTGATGTGTCTGATTTCTGTTCATGCGGTACCTTTATGCTTTCGTTGGTACAGTATATTAAAAAATCAGGATTTTATTCTTTAACATTGGTCCAGGCTGTTTTTATCCGGTTGATACCGGCCGCTTTTTACGGCCTTAAGCCGGAGGGATGGGAGCCTGGCTGCTCTCGGGCGGCGCCCCGGTGCTGCCCGGCGGTTCCGTCATATCGCCGCCGGAGCTTTCAGGCGATGCGCCTGTTCCTCCCGGCATTCTGTCCGGATAATTATAGTCTTCCTCTCCGGAATCAATAAATTCGTCATCAAAGGACGGCCATGTTTCCATCGGAGCCGTACTTTCTCCGCTTTCACCGGTCTCTTCCTGGGTCTCGGAGGTTTCTCCGCTTGTGATTCCCTCTTCTCTTCCTGCCAGTTCCTCGTCTTCCGGAAGTCCTGTGTCGGTATCCGGGAATACGTTCATATAGGGAAGAATTTCCGCCATAATTTTACTTGAAATTTCACTGGCGAACTTGGAATGCGCCTGTTCCTCTCCCGGCAAGTTCGGCGTGTCTAACACGACATAAACAAGAACCTGAGGATCATAGGCGGGAGCATAACCGATAAAAGATACAAGGTAATTTTTCTCTTCACGCGGCTGTTTCTGAGCCGTACCCGTCTTACCAGCCACCTGGTATCCGGCAACCGCAGCGGCTCCCGCCGTACCGCCCACACCGGAAACGGTCTGGTAAAGCGCGTCGTTGATAAATCTCGACGTGCTCTCGGATACGGTCTCGCGCACCAGCTTCGGGCTGCTCTTCTGCACTACGGCGCCCTGGTCGTTCAAAACTCTTCTGACCACATGCGGTTCGTAGTAGGAGCCGCCGTTAATCAGGGAGCTGTATGCGGCCGCCATCTGAATCATCGTACAGTTGTAGTTCTGTCCGAAGGCGTTTGTCGCAAGGTCGACGGGTCCCATCTTGTCTGCTCTGTATACAAGGCCCGAGGTATCGGCCTCGCCGGGAAGGTCAATTCCCGTTTTGGAACCAAAGCCGAAAATACTCTGGTATTTGGCAAATTTTTCTTTGCCTTCCAGACGCACGATATTCATCATAACAACGTTACATGACTTCATAAGTCCCTGCGTAACGGTCAGAGGGCCGTGGCCGCTTCTGGCAACGCAGCGGATTTTCCACTTGTCGAGCTGGAGCATACCGCCGCACTCAAACGTCTCATAGCCGCTGATGGCTCCCTCCTCGATGGCTCCCGCCACGGTAAACGCTTTCTGCGGGGAACCAGGCTCAAAGGTATCGCTGACGCAGAAGTTCCTCCACATCTTATACCAGTTATCCGCCTTTGTCTTCTCATCCATGGCGGCCTGTTCTTCCTGGGTATAGTAACGGTCCATATTGTAGGGATCGTTTAAATCGTAACGGATGTTGGTGTCCATCGCGAGGATCTCCGCATTGTTGGGATCCATGACGATGACGGCCGCCACCTTGCTTCCAATTCCGGCCTGCCATTCGTCGATATATTTCTGGCAGATCTTCTGGATGTTGGTGTCGATGGTCAGTTCCAGGGTTTCTCCGTTTCTGGCCGGCTTCACTACCCTCTCCAGGTTGGAGTCGTCGTTTAAGTAACCGTACTCCCTGCCGTTGACCCCGGTGAGGACATCATTATAATACTGCTCCACTCCGCCGGAGGCATTGCCGTCCTTCATCGCAAAACCGATGACGTTGCAGGCCAGATCTTTGTATGGGTAAACTCTCTTATATTCATCCTCGAACCACACTCCGGTGATTCTCTTTTTGCCGCCCTCATCGGCAGCCAGCTTCCTGTATTCCTCGTTTCTGGCCTTTTTCAGGTTTTCAAACTGCTCCTTCTGTTCCGCCGACATCTGCTTTTCATAGATGACGTAATAGCTGTCTTTCCTGTCGTTTATCAGTTTGCGCAGTTCTTCCCGGTCATAGCCAAAACACTCGTTTAAGGCGTCTAACGTCGCTTCCAGGTATTCATAACTCTCATCATTTTCCAGGATCTGCTTGGGATCCAGGATCAGGTTGTATACTTTCTCACTGATGGCCAGATACGTTCCGTTTCTGTCCACAATATTTCCGCGCTTAAAGGGGATCGTCCGGCTCTCGTAATCCTGGTGGCTCAGAACGATCTGGTTATAGTCTTCCCCTTTACTTTTCACAATATTATATAGCACTAAGACAAGTGCAAACAAAGCCAGCGTAATTACCATTACGGTAATCGCCAGCTTTTCCTGCATATATTTCCGAAAGGTCTGTTTGTTGTTAGTGTTTTGGGATGTCCTCATACTGCCTTACATACTCACTTTCCGTTTTATTATACAAAAGAATCTGGTTCTTATTGGCATATACCATGCCAAGTTCTTCTGTAGCGACTTTATATACATGATCCAAGTCAACGTAAGTGTCAATTCTTGTCTGAAGGGCATCATTTTCAGATTTCAGATGTTCAAGCTTAAGCTCCAGCGCTTCTATATTGTTGATTCTTGTCGTGATTGAAGCCTGAATGCGCAGATAATTCATGCACAAAAACAGCGTGATTACGGCTGCTACGGTCAAAGCAAAGACATAAGGCCCGTCCATATAGAGGGCTTTCTCCCTGTTTCTCCTTACAACGTGGCTGCGTCTGTAGTCGTCCTGTACCCTGCGCTCCGGCTTTGTCTGCGTCGTAGTTCTATTTACTTTTCTTACGGTATTGCCGTCTACATAAGTACCGGCATATTCAGGATGTCTTCTTCTGGCAGCCATAGGTTTTACCTCCTATTTTTCTCAAACACCCTCAGTTTTGCGCTCTTGGAACGCTTGTTTTCTGAGAGTTCTTCCTCTGACGGTAGGATGGGCTTGCGTGTCGCCACGCGGCCCCTGCTCTTCTTTCCACACATACACACAGGGAAGTCGGGCGGGCAGGTGCATGGATTTTCATTCGTCCGGAAACGGTTCTTTACAATCCTGTCCTCAAGGGAATGGAAGGTGATAATGGAAAGCCTTCCCCCCGGAGCCAGAAGATCCGTCATGGTATCGATCGAATTCTCCAGAACCTCCAGTTCTTTGTTCAGCTCTATACGGATTGCCTGAAAGGTCCGTTTGGCCGGATGGCCTCCCGTCGCCCTCACCTTGGCCGGAATTGCGGCTTTTATAATCTCAATCAGCTCTCCCGTCGTCTCAATCTCTTTTTCCTGCCGTGCTCTGACAATGTGTTTTGCAATATTCTTTGCAAATCTGTCTTCCCCATAATCTCTGATGATATGGAACAGCTCTGATTCAGTGTAGTTATTTACAATATCTTTCGCGGTCTCCGTATTTCTCTGGTCCATTCTCATATCGAGGGGGGCATTGTCCTCCCTGTAAGTGAATCCCCGGTCCGCCGTGTCAAGCTGATAGGAGGAGACGCCTAAATCCAGGTAAATCCCATCCACCTCTTTTATACCCAGCTCTCTTAAAACCGCTTCGATATTCTCATAGTTGCTTCTAACAATTGTTACTTTATCTCCGAATTCTTTCAGACGTTCGGATGCAGCCGCGATGGCATCGGCATCCTGATCGATTCCGATCAGCCTTCCACCCTCTCCGAGCCGCCTGCACACTTCGTATGCATGCCCGCCTCCACCCAGGGTTCCGTCCACATAAATGCCGTCCGGCTTTATGTTAAGGCTGTCGATTGTCTCATCTAAAAGTACTGATTTGTGTCCAAATATCATATTCCAAGGCCTTCCATGTTCTCTGCAATTTCGTCCATGTCGTCATAGACGTTCTTTTCGGTCCAGGTTGCTTTGTTCCAGATCTCGATCCGGCTTCCCACTCCCACCAGAACCACTTCTTTTTCCAGGTTCGCAAACTCCCTGAGCACGGCGGGGAGAAGGATTCTACCCTGCTTGTCCACCTCACAGGCGGAAGCTCCGGCCAGGAAAAAACGTGAGAACTTTCTGGCATTTGTATTCGTAAGCGGCAGTGACTGGAGCTTTTCTTCGAAGTTTTTCCACTCAGAATTATCATACACAAAGAGACAGCCGTCTAAACCCTTTGTCACGACAAATTCGTCTCCCAGCTGTTCCCTGAATTTGGAGGGGATAATTAACCTCCCCTTCGCATCGATTGTATGATTGTATTCACCCATGAACATAGCAATCACCTGTCATCCATTGTGCTCCACTTCGTTTCCACCTGGCGCCATTTGGCACCACTTTCCACCACTTTCTACCACTTTGTATTCTAATTCTAGTACATATGTAAGGAAATAGCAAGAAATATTTATAAAAAAATACAGAAAAGGGGTGGTAAGATCTGGGAATCTTACCACCCTTTTTCATGTACTTCTACATATGTAATTCACTTAGTAACCGGCTACAACATATTGATTTAATAACTGATCAAGCTCCACACTGCACTGATAAATCACTTTATATTCATCCTCCGTGTCAATGCTTCTATTCAACCGTTCCCTTGCGTTTTCGATTTTACTGATCAATTCTTCTCTCGCATTTGCCATATCCTACTCTCCTTTTGTTGATGCTGTCTTCAGTTGTGGCGCCGTCAGAGGATATTGTTGTCATTGTTGTAAAAAATATTTGCACAAACCGGTATTCCAGACCCTCAATCCAGGAATACAGTCTTAAACTCCAGATATCCGATGCCAGCAATCGCGGGCGCGCTTACAGACAAGGATGTTTGTAAATGCTTCCTCGATATATCTTCATTTTAAGTCCTGATCCCCTAAAAATCAAACTAATTCGGCCGATAATATTCGACAAAAATTGACGTGAAGCCCCTTTTTATCAACCAATTCCCTTGTAAATGATACCCAGGATAAATACGATAATTGTAAGCGGCACATAGAGTCCGCAGGCAATTTTACCGAACAGGGACGGCAGTTTTTTTCCTCTTCCCGCCTCCATTTCTTTCCTGATTTCTTTGTATCCCAGAATGTAATAAATGGAAACCGCGCCGAGCACCGCCCCAAACGGAACCACCATGATGGTGATGAAATCCATCCAGCTTCCGACAGAAGGCTCCGCTTCCAGGAATACGCCGACACCAAAACAAATCACGCCGCACAGAAGCACCGCAAGTTTTCTTGGAACCTCAAACCGATGCTGGATACTTTCAATTACTGCTTCAAACATATTAATTAAAGAAGTGATTCCTGCAAATACCACGGAAAGGAAGAAAATCACGGCAAAAATTTGCCCCATCGGCATCTGTGCGAAAATCTTCGGAATCGTGATAAACATCAGCGATGGACCGGCTCCCGGCTCAATGCCGAATGCAAATACGGCCGGCATGATGGCCAGGGCTGCAAGAAGAGCCGCCACCGTGTCAAACATCGCCGTGCGCAGCGACGCGCCCACGATATCGGCATTTTTATTAAGGTAGGAACCGTATACGATCATTCCTGACCCCGTGATGGACAGCGAAAAAAATGCCTGTCCCATGGCCATAACCCAGGTATTGACATCCTTCAGACGCTCCCACTTCGGCACAAAGAGAAAGCGGTAGCCTGCGGATGCGCCCGGCAGGAAAAACACCCTGACCGCCAGGACGGTAAAAAGCACGAAGAAAATGGGCATCATCACGCGGTTTGCACGCTCTATCTGTGTAACAGAGCCCGTAATCAGGATCACGACCGTAATCAGTACTACCGCCAGATGCCACGGCAGACTTCCAAAGCTGCCCGTAGCCTGTGCAAAATATGCGGCCGACTCCTCCGAAAGAATGGCGCCGGACAGGGAACCGCCCAGGGAACGGAGCACCCAGCCGATAATAATTGAATATCCAATGGCGATTCCCAGAGAACCAAGGAGCGGAATCCAGCCGAGCAGACGCCCCGCTTTCCCCTGCCCCCTGTGAGCCCAGCAATATTCATAAGAACCAAGCGTTCCTGTCTTTGCCCTTCTCCCGATGGCAAACTCCGCCGACAGGCCGGTCAGGCCGAACAGGCAGATGAAAAAGATATAGGGAACCAGGAAGGCCGCTCCTCCGAACTGGCCCAGACGGTATGGAAACATCCATATATTACCCAGGCCCACCGCGGACCCCACGCAGGCCAGGACAAAACCCAGCGAACTGCTGAAATTACCATTTTTGTGACTCATGAAATAAACCTCCTCGTTGTTATGGTGGAAAATCCGTGATGCGGGCCTTTCATCATTGGTTACGGCGAAAAAACTGTAACTGCGCTTTTCACCGTGTGAGCGCATCTGCCGGTCTGGCTCTTATCCGGCTAGAATATCTGCGGTATCCATGCCTGCCGGAACAGACGGGCTTACTATGCCGCTTTAAACGGCAAAATCATTTCTATCATAATATATCCTGCATATAAAAGCAACTTATTTTACTTAAGCGATTTTAGTTGAACCTCCGTTACCGTTCACAGGCAGCATTCCGCGAGGTGTTTTTTGTGAATGGAGCGTAGCGGAAGTCCTAAACACCGTCTCCAGTAACAGACCTCCTTTTATTAAGGAAGAAATACTCCGGAAAACGGTAAGGACGGCAGGGTAGGTTTTGCTTTGGGCTGCTTGACATGGAGGAGAATTTAGATGATAATGAGTTTATTCACTCATCGAAATTGCTATGGAGGTAGGTTTATGAGATATTCAGATGATCCGGGGGACAGAGGGGTCCGGAGGGCGCGCAACAGTCCGCGGAGTCCCCGCATTTCCAAGGATCCCGGGGAACGGAAACAGGAAATTATCGAGACGGCTTTGGAACTTCTGGCGGAGAAGGGATATCATGATTTAAATGTCCAGGATATTACGGACAGGATGAATGTTTCCCCCGGACTCTGCTACCGCTATTTTAAATCTAAAACCGACATTTTTGCCGCTGCATCCGAATTCTATGCCATGAAGATGGTGGAACAGGTGAAGATTCCTCTCTCCCAGGACATTCCTGTAACCGAAAAACTGAAGATTGTGATAGACCGCATCTTTGAGTTTACGAAGAAACACGAGGAATTTGAAGCGCGCTATAGCGAGGGGGAGGATATCCGGGCAATTTACCTCGATCATGTCGCGGAACAATGGGCTCTCGTGCTTCTCCCGGTTATCGGACAGGGTGTGAAGGAAGATATTTTTCACTGTGCGGATGTGTCCGCCGCCACCCATTTTCTGATTTTCGGACTGGTCCATACATTTCACCGGCTTATGCCCGCTCAAAATACAGGAGAATATATGACTTCTTATCTTGATTTCACCCATGAAATGTTTGCACGCGTTTTGGGCATCCCGGCGGATTCATTCCGTTAACCGGTATCCTCCTGTATATGGGCTGTTTTTTTAATTCTATCAATGCTTTAATTGAGCACCGGAACTGTGATCCGACGGCTGTTGCACCGCGCGGAACAGCTCCGGTATATTTTCCTCTCATGGAATGAGTAAATGGTGCGGAACCCTTGTTTCCCTTTTCATCATGTTTTCCGGCCTGAAAGCCATGTGCGGGGTGGTGCAGAGGCTGATGGGGGAAGCGCCGGACAAAAATCTGGAGGAAACAATCATATCCTGCGTCATGCGCCATCCTGAAGTATCGAAAATCAGTAATCTCCTGATCCATGACTACGGAATGGGCCGCTATGCCGTTTCCATGCATATCGGCGGAGCAGCCCCGGCGCTCACGGAACAGGCGGCCCAAGCGGAGCAGGCGGTTCAAATGAGCCAGATACAACAAATCGAACAGTGGATGCAGATGGAGCAAAGGCCGCAAATGGGGCAAAAGCCGCAGATGGAACAGATCGCCCAGGAAATTACATATGAGCTTTTCTCCTCTCTGGACTGTGACGCCACAATCCAGACCGAGCAGCTCATCACCGATGAAGCCGTCATAGTTCCTATACGCAGCAGCGCAGAACAGGTGATTAAAAAATTCGAGGAAACGGCTCTCATCAGGGAACTGAGGCTGGTAAACGCCGGTTCCCACATCAATGTATTTCTAACGGCCGCCTGCTCCAGACGGCTGCAAAAGGAAGAGGCCGCTGTAAGGCAGGCGCTCCGGGATTCCATTTGTGAGGGGAATGACCGGTATCAGATTATTCCAAAATTGGTGATTGCTCCGATCGGCAAAAAGAAAAACTGAAGTATGGTTTTCAGCATTTTCGCTGTTACCGTTGACAATAATGCCTCCCATCCTTCCCCACCAGGATGACCGTTTTCATTTTACTGTACACAGCCTCATTTGCCCTATCATACAAAATAACGCTGTCACTATACCTAAAAAAAGAATTTTAGCTACGCATTCCAAAAGCGAAAGCGCAGCTCCGGAAGAATATTTTCTGCCCGCATTCCCCCTCACAACTCCCTCCCCAGGACTGAAGCCCCCACACACTCCCTCCCCCTCCGCACTTGAGAAAATCCGTCCCAAGCGATGCCGGATGGCGGGCGGGCCGCAGCCTACCCGGTCTTCAGTCCGTTCGACGCAGTTCCGGGGAATTCGGGAGAAAACATTCCGCAGGGGACCTGGGAATCCGCCGGTGCTTAACGAGGTCTTACACGAGTTTAGCACCCGCTGCGCATTCCAAAAGCGAGAGCGTGTCCCCGGAGGAATATTTTCTGCCCGCATTCCCCCTCGCGACTCCCTCCCCAGGACTGAAGACCCTCACACCCTCCCACTCCCCGCCCGCTATCCCCACCCCACATTTTCTCAATTAAATTCCCTCTTCCTTTCCCCCCCATTTTATGGTATTCTATTCTGGTACGCCCAGGCGTAAACAGCGGTAAATGAACTTTGTAAACAGCTTGCTGTTTCTCAATAATAGAAAGGATGTTTATTATGAAATTAGGTATTGTAGGCCTGCCGAACGTAGGTAAAAGTACTCTCTTCAATTCCCTGACAAAAGCCGGCGCAGAATCCGCCAATTATCCGTTCTGTACCATCGACCCCAACGTGGGCATCGTACCGGTTCCCGACTTCCGCCTCGGAAAGCTTTCCGCTCTCTATAATTCTGAAAAGATTACCCCGGCCGTAATCGAATTTGTAGATATTGCAGGCCTTGTAAAGGGCGCATCCAAGGGCGAGGGCCTCGGCAACCAGTTCCTCTCCAATATCCGTGAGGTGGATGCCATCGTACACGTAGTGCGCTGCTTTGAGGATCCCAATGTTATCCATGTGGACGGCAGCGTCGACCCGCTCCGCGACATCGAGACAATCAACCTGGAACTGATTTTCTCCGATATGGAAATCCTGGAAAGAAGAATTTCCAAGACAAATAAGAGCCTGATGGGCAATAAAGCCCTTGCAAAGGAATTAGAAACGTTAAAAGCGCTCTATGCTCATCTGGAAGACGGCAAACTGGCAAGAAGTTTTGAAACTGAGGATGAGGACGAGCTTGAATTTATTAATTCTTTAAACCTGCTTACCTGGAAACCGGTGATTTTTGCGGCAAACGTCTGTGAAGACGATCTGTCCGACGACGGGGCAAATAATGAATATGTAGCCGCCGTACGCAAATTTGCTTCCGAAACAGGCAGCGAGGCCTTTGTCATCTGCGCACAGATTGAGCAGGAGATCGCAGAACTGGATGAGGAAGAAAAGAAGATGTTCTTAGAGGATCTGGGCCTTACGGAATCCGGCCTGGAGAAACTGATCGCCGCCAGCTACCGCCTTCTCGGCCTGATCAGCTACCTGACGGCAGGACCTCAGGAAACACGCGCCTGGACCATTAAGGTCGGCACCAAAGCGCCTCAGGCAGCCGGTAAAATCCATTCCGATTTTGAACGCGGCTTTATCAAGGCAGAGGTTGTCAACTATCAGGATCTGCTGGACTGCGGCACCTACACGGCCGCCAAGGAAAAAGGGCTGGTTCGGATGGAAGGCAAGGAGTATGTGGTAAAAGACGGTGACGTGGTTCTCTTCCGTTTTAACGTATAAAACCGGTATAAATCCGTATTGCAAAGAGGCTGCTGCAAAATCAATCTCAATAAATTAAGATAACAACGAAAAGCACGCTTCGCGAACTTTTCATTGCCGCTCAATAAAAAAGGGTGAGTCATACAAACTGATGTATACTCACTCTTTTTTAATAAGTCAAAACAAGCTGTTAAAACAATATAGCTGAAGTTGAACAGATAAAACGGGTTATCGGGTTATCCCATCGAAAAGGGATGCTATTGCATATCAACCGGAACGTAAACGTCCATATAAGTGACACCCTCTCTTACATAGGTCTCCTCCATACAGATGCGGTTCTCATAACTTTGCGCTGCCATATGGCGTGCGTTTACATATTCAAAAATTTTTCCGTAAGCGCCGGGGATCTTCTCCCAGGGCGCCGAGAAGGGGGCCGTAATAGTGATCACCGCATAGTGATCCGTGTCTTGGACAGCTAGTTCTGCTCCCCCGCAGGAAGGAACAAAATCCTCTGGAATGACATACGCCGCCACATATCCATGCAGTCCAAATCTTTCCTTCTGTTCTTCAGAGACAAAGGGAAAATCCCAACCAATCCTTTTTAGGGTATAGCCGGGAGTATCAAGCAGCCCGCTGTTTTTTGCCCAACGCTCCATATATTCCATTGCATCTGTTTCGGGATTCGGGCTGATTACGACATATCTGGCAAGCCTGAATTTCTCCACTGTCTTCAAACTGATTTCACTATATACCTGATTCATTTCTCATTCTCCTGACGTTAAATTTAAATCTACTCCTCCAGCTCCTTCATACCTGCAATCAATACCTTCAATGAGAGGTTGAAGCTATCCTCCACCGGCAAAACATGGCCAAACGCATGGTTATTTACTAATAAGGAAAAGCCTTCCAAAAACGCCCGGAAAGTACGGATCAGATGATCACAGTTCTCTTCTGAAATGTTTAATGAGGCTGTGATTTTCGAGCAGATTAAAAACAGCCCGTCCGTAACTCTCCCTGCTTCATCGTTCTGGTATTTGTTATACCAAAGCATGGCGCTGAACACGCCGGGGTTTTCCGTCGCATACCGATAGAATGCCCTGCATATCGCTTCCCACGCGGCATACCCGCTGACCCCCGCCGCAGCCTCCAGCATCCGTTCTTCCATGTTCCGCCAGCCATAGAGCATCAGTTCATTTTGCAGATCGTCAAGCCCCTTAATGTGATTGTAAAGGGACGGAGGCTTTACATGTAAGCTGTCCGCCAGTCTCTTTAATGTCACTGCTTCAAACCCCATGCTGTTTGCTAACTGGGCTGCTTTTTCAATCACGGCGCTTTTATCAAGACCCGCTCTAGCCATAATATGCCTCCAAAAACTATTGATAATAGTATTATAACTAATTATATTAGTTTTGTAAAGAAGGTATGTCTCTATCGTCGTGTGTAATCCGGGATTTCCGATGCTGTATATGATGCACGAAAGCGGTCCGATATCATTTCACCTATGCAAAATACTGTATCGTCCCGTCGGAAAAAATCCCGGCCTCCGTCCCCTCTCCGTGGTCTTTTCTCAGAAGCTCCATCGCCTCCTCCCACGTCTTTACCCACACCACGCGTTTCTTTCCGTCCACATCGCCGAAGCGCAGAGTCGAATATTGATCGGGATAGGGGCTCAGGCAGATAATGCGGCGCACATGGGCCACTTCGTCCCCCATCGGGCCCCACTGTCTTCCGAAGGCCTTTCTGCCGAAGGGACCTGAAAAATAGTGCACCACCTGCCCGTCCGGACAATAATTGACGAGTACAATATCTCCCCCCGTTTCTTTCAGGTACGCGGCCGCATTCAGAATAGCCAGATCCGCCTCGTTGACCTTCGCATTGGCATTTGCCACGATCACATCCTTTTTATCCGGAATCCGGCTTCGATAAGTCACAGCCGCCGCCTGAATCCCCTCATAATATTCCGCTATCGGATCTCCCGCAAACAGTCCGATGATATCCAGCCTTGCATTATAAATCACATCTATCTTAAAAAACTCTCCCGCCATCCGGGTCATATCTTCGATCTCCGTCCTCATAACAGGGGAACTCTGCTGCCCCATCCACCCATACTTGCTTTTCGTATGGTTTCCTGTGGTCGTGGCGATGGAAGCAATTCCCGGAAACAGAAGTTTTCCCCCGCCCCCAAATCCATTGAGCGGGTGCGGGGTAATAGCCCCTATTCCAATTCTTACGTCACTCTCTGCAAACTCGCGGTTAATTTCCACCGGAACGCCCTCCGGTGTATAACCGAGCAGCACATTATTTTCGTATGGGTTATGGTTAAATACGCAGAACCGGCCGACTATATTTTCCCCCAGCTTTCTGACAAACTGGCTTCTCGTCATGGCCCCATGATTTCCAAGGGCGCAGAGGAATTCGATATTGTCCTCCCGGATTCCTGCCGCCAGAAGCTCCTCCACCACAAATTCCGCGATCTCTTTAAGCTTTGTCCCGCGGCTGGCATCGTCAAATATAATGACTGCGTTCTTCCGCCCCCGGGCCAGTTCACGGATTGTTTTCATTCCCCCGGACGGATGGTTAATCCGGTTTCTAATCTGCTCCAGCGTCAGGGCTGGCATCGTATCCCCCGGCATTCCGTAATACTCCGTATGCCAGTTTTCGGGCAGACTTACCCTGACCTTCCCATTTTCAGCGGCAACCTGATACAATGTAACATCCATATAATTCCTCCACCGCCAATAGCGGTCTCCTATACGGCTATAGGACTGCCGCAAAATGAAGTCTCTCATTTCATGGCAGCCCTCCGGCCGATGCTATTTCCCTGATTTTCCAGAAGCCTGCTTAAAAATTGTCCAGCAGCTCTTTATTTCTCACATACTGTGACAGTTCCCCCTTCTCCAGAAACGCTTCGATTGTCTCCGCCATGATGGTCTGGGACCGCAGTCCCCCCTCCGCCGTCTCCGCGCCCATGTGGGAAGTGATAAATACATTTTCCATGTCCAGGAGCGGATTATCCTCCATCGGCGGCTCATCGCACAGCACATCGAGACCCGCTGCCCCAATCCGGCCGTTCTTCAGCGCTTCGACCAGATCCGCCTCATTCATCACGCTGCCGCGGCAGGTGTTGATCAGGTATGCGCCCATCTTCATCCTGTCAAAGCATTCCCGGTTGATGCTGCCCGCCGTCTCCGGCGTGCTTGGGATATGCAGGCTCACAATGTCGCTTTGTTCAAATAATTCCTCCCTGGAACCGGCAGACCGCACCCCTGCAGGAAGCTGTTCCTCTTTTATATAGGGATCATAGGTCAGAATCTGCACCCGGAAACCCGACAGCATACGGGCCAGGTTCCGCGCAATATTGCCGAATCCCAGAAGGCCCACGGTTTTACCGTCCAGCTCTGTCCCAGTAATGGTAGAGGGCCATATACGGGCCTTTACGCCGCCGACACAGGGGGTGAATTTCCGGCCTGCGTTCAGGATATGTAAGAGCGCCACCTCCGCCACCGAGGCTGAGTTTGCCCCGATGATATTGGCCACCGGGATGTGATGTCCGGCTGCAGCCGCAAGGTCGATATTGTCGAGCCCCATCCCATATTTCTGGATGAATTTCACCTTTCCCTCGGCCTCCGCCAGGAGCGCCTCATCCCATTTTTCCAGCGTGCTGATCACCACGTCCGACATGAGCGCCTGCTCTCTCACGAGATCCGGCCGGTTTCCCGGAATTGCCTTTGCCACAAAATTATATTTTCCTGAAAACTGCTTTTCCAGATAGGACAAATCCACTTTTACCGGATCCACGTTAATCCAGATTGTCTGTTTCATACCGTCACCTTTCCCTGCCTACTGCATTACGTCCTGAATGTCCTCAATCGCCCGGACGGCCATATCGACCGCTTCCTCTCCCGTAGCCGAACCCGTCATTACCTGGTTTACCATCTTGCAGGCCGGATAGCTGAAGAAGTGCTTGGATGCCACTGCGCGTCCTTCCAGCGTATCAACCGGATAGCCGTAATAACCTCCGGCATTGCGCGCATAATCCACGATCAGGGCATTCACTTCATCCTGCCATACATCTGCTTTTGCCGTATCTTCAAATACAGGGGCCAGGAATGGAGCCGTCGTCTCGAAGCACTGGCCGTACCATTCGGGATCCAGCAGATATTTAATCAACTCAGCCGCCTCGTCCGGGTATTTGGAAGTCTTTGTGATGCCGTAGCCTCTCGGGAAGCTCATGTAGATTCCGTTCTCCGAGCCGACCGGAGCAGATACAAAAGCCGTGTTATCAAAAATTTCTTTATTTTCCTCGTTGTCACGAAGCGCAACATAGAGGGACGGTCCGTTGATGCAGATAGCCGCCCTGCCCTGGATATAGGCCGAATTGTTGCCGCCCGCATCCCAGGTCGTGCTGTCCGCCGGAATCACGCCGTCTTTGTAGAGCTGCCCGATCATATCCAGCCTGTCCGCCCATTTATTGCCGTCTTTGATCGTGATATTGCCGTCTTTGTCAAACATATAGGCGCCTTCGTTCCACTGCCACTGACGCCATTCATTCTCATCATCGTCATCGGTGTCTCCACAGCCCATGGCCAGCCCATAGAAATTGTTGTCCTGATCCGTCACCTTTTTTGCTACTTCCACTACCTCATCCCAGGTCTTCGGCATCTCGGTAATTCCCTTTTCCTCCAGGACATCCTTGCGCACATACATGATGACCGCGGAACTGCTGTACGGCACGTAATAATGGACCCCGTCGATCTGGGTGCTGGCGTAGGCGGAATCAAAATAGCCGCGCTCCTCGTTCAGCTCATTCACCAGCTCCGACACGTCGGTGTAGGGAATATTCGGATAATAGTTCATCGTCCTGGTGGTATCGGTGTAGGTCACATCCGGTGCATTTCCGCCCTCAATGGCCGCGTTCAGTTTTGGTATAAAGTCCGTGGAGTTTATAACCTCACAGTTTACTTTGATTCCGCTCTCCGCCGCAAACTGCTGCACCCTCTCCTCAGTTGCCTTATTCACCTCATCACTGAACAGCTTCTCCACCCAGATCGTCAGTTCCTTTGCCTCAGCCTCCTTGCCTGCCTCCGCTTTTGTGCTCTCTCCCGCCGGGGCGGCTGCGTCCGTCGCATCCCCTGCCTTGCCGGAACATGCGGTCAGGGAAATACCCATTGCCGCACACAACGTAATGCCGGCGGCCCTTTTCCAGAAACGTCTGTTTTTCTTCATAATAATTTTCCTCCTTTTATTGTTTCACACCGCCCGCCGTCTTTCCTCCGACAAGCGCGCTGTTTGATAAGATATAAATGCAGAGAATCGGGATGCATGCGGCCATCGCTCCGGCCATCAGCTGGTTCCACGCCGGCATATCCCCATAGATAATGGCCGACAGAATCAGCGGGAAGGTCTGCACCTCCTTGCTGCTCACATTGACAAGTGCATACAGGTATTCACCCCAGCACATGGCAAAGGCAAAGATTGTGGTAGAGACAATGCCTGGCAGCGCCAGAGGGAACACAATCCGGTACATCGTTCCAATCCTGGAACAACCGTCCACCCTGGCCGCCTCCTCTAACTCCACCGGAACCGAAGCAATATGCGGTATCAGAATCCATGCCACATAGGGCAGGGTAAAGGTGGGATAAATCAGCATCAGCCCGTAAATACTGTTGCTCAGCTTCAGCGTCGATACAAACATATAGAGAGGGATGTACAGCACGCAGGTCGGAAGCAGATAGGTAAACAGGACCGTCTTCGAGTACATCCTGCGGCCCTTAAATTTAATCCGCGCAATCGCATAGGCGGCCGGGTAAGCCACCAGGATGGAGAAGGCAGATACAAACACCGCAATAATCAGGCTGTTCTTTAAACCGCTTACAAATGAGGTCTCCGTCAGCAGATAGCGGTATGCCTCCAGGCTGAACTTGTGAGGGTACATGGTTGGAATCTTCGCATATATTTCCCCCTGGGATTTAAGAGACGTGTTGAGCATCCAGTAGATGGGAAACAGCGCGACAATCAACATCAGGGCTACAAACAGATAATTAAGCACTCTCAGCATTTTGTTACTTTTCATCGTCTCACCCCTTTTCCCGTCTCTTCCGCTTCCCGGCATTCTCATCCGGCAGCATCATCTTCGCGATACAATTGATAATCAAAAACAGGAACGGCATTGCAATAACGGCCACCGCCACACCGCGTCCCAGCATCATCTGCATCATGGCCGTCTTGTAGCTGTATACGTTCATGACCTGGGTGCTTCCGTTTGGCCCGCCTCCCGTCATCAGCCATACGCTCTCAAATTCATTCAGAGTCCAAATCGTGGACATCAGCGTCGATAACAGCAGCACTTCCTTAATCTCGGGAAGCGTTATGTAGATAAAACGCTGCCACACATTGGCCCCGTCTATTTGTGCCGCCTCGTAATAATCACCTGAAATGGTCTGCAGCTTCGCCAGAATCGACATCCCGAAAAACGGGGTCCCCCTCCATACATTACTGATAATAATAGCCGTCATGGCCAGTCCGGCCGAGCCGAACCAGATGAGATCCTTATCAATCAGGCCGAACGTGCGCATCAGATAATTTGCCACGCCTCCGTTGGTGCTGAAAATCCATTTCCAGTTGTAAACAGCCACGATATTGGGCAGCGTCCACGGAATCATCAGGATCGCCCGGACGATGTTGCGTCCCTTAAACTCCATATTGAGGGACAGAGCCATCGCGGTTCCGAGCACTGCCTTCAGTGCAATCGCGAAAAAAGTAAATTTCAGCGTATTAACAATGGAATGCAGATATTCTTTATCCGTCAACAGACGCACATAGTTGCGGAGCCCGATGAATTTGGCCGGGCCGCCTATGGTTTTGTTGGTAAAACTGATGTAAATCCCCCAGATAATCGGCACGAGCAGGACGCACAGCAGATACACAATCAGCGGAATGTTGATCAGCCAGGCAAAGCGCGCTTCCTTCGATATCTTTCCCGCCCCTTTTACTTTGGCCTCACTCATGGCATCCCTTCCCCCTTCCCCATTTATGAAACCGCTGTCAACAGAATTCCTTCTTAGCTTCCACAATCATCCTTGCCGCCTCACCGGCAACGGCATAGTCAGCTTCGGTGAGCGGCGCCAGCGGCAGCCTGACTCCTCCGATATCCAGCTTCTCATTGATGCGGAGCACCTCTTTTATCACGCCGTACATATTACCGTGGGCACTGCACAGCTTTGCAATGATATCGTCAATCACATACTGGAGACGACAGGCCTCCGCCATCTCGCGCGCCTCAAAAAGTTCGTTGAGCTTTAAGAAAAGCTCTGGCATCGCGCCATAGGTTCCGCCAATCCCGCCGTCGGCCCCGATGGAACGGCCTCCGATAAACTGTTCGTCGGGACCGTTAAAGATAACGTAATCATCCCCGGCCGCCGCCTTCAGTATTTGGATATCCTGTATCGGCATGGAAGAATTCTTCACTCCAATAACCCTTGGGTTCTTTCTCATCTCCGCAAACAGGGACGGAGTCAGGGCCACGCCGGCCAGCTGCGGGATATTATAAATAATAAAATCGGTATCGGGAGCGGCCTCGCTCATGTCGTTCCAATATTTTGCAATGGCATACTCCGGCAGGCGGAAGTAGATCGGCGGTATTGCCGCGATGGCGTCCACCCCCTGCTCCTGGGCATGTTTTGCCAGGACCACGCTGTCCTTCGTGTTGTTGCAGGCCACGTGGGCAATGACGGTCAGTTTTCCCCGGGCGGCCGCCATTACATTCTCCAGAACGGTTTTCCGGTCCTCCACACTCTGGTAGATGCATTCACCGGAAGAGCCGTTGACATAGACTCCCTTTACGCCCTTTTTAATAAAAAACTCCGTCAGCGCCCTCACCCGCTCGGGACTAATCTCTCCCGATTCATCATAGCAGGCATAAAATGCTGGAAAGATTCCTCTGTACTTATCCAGATTTCTCATATTTCCTCTCCTTTGTCTGTTTTACTTTTTGGTCCCCTGTTTCAGGAAAAATGCCCTGGTTATGTTACTGTTCACAGCCCCGCTGTAAAGCGCGGTTCTGTGAATAGTAACCTGATTATTTCTTTCCGGCAGAATTCCTGTGTGCATTAATAATAAATTCATCATACTACAAAAAATATTTTTCGTCAATCTTGTATAAAAAAATATTTTTTTATTTCCAAATTGTTGGGTTGACGTTTTTTTCTTCACAAAGCCCGGAGGCCAGCCAGGCCGCGCCAAGCAGCCCCGCCCTGTTTCCAAGACCGGCCGGAAGCAGTTCCACACCGCGGAAACTGTCCATAATCTCACACTGTGTTTTCTCCCGGATTCTGCGTATCACATGCGGCTGGGCCATCACACCGCCGCCCAGGATGATACAGGAGGGATTGAAAATATGGATGAGCGTGATAAGGCCATAGACTATCTCATCGATCCAGACGTCGACCAGGGCGTAGACTCCCGGCTCGGAAAGACGCTCAAATATCTTCCTTCCGCTGTCCAGATCACCGTCGTACTTCTCCACCATTCGCACCAGCGCCGTGGTGGAGGCGTATTTTTCATAACAGCCGCTGAAGGGGCTGCCCGCCTCCCGATCCTCCGGGTGCACAATGATGCCGCCAAACTCACCGGCCGAGAATGTGCCTCCCGTATATACCTCCCCATTTATCACGATCGCGCCTCCCACTCCGGTACCATATGTAATACACAGAAAATCACTGCGTCCAATCCCCGCGCCGAACCTGGCTTCTCCAAGGGCCGCCGCATTCACGTCATTTTCAACCGCCGCCGGCACCGCAAATTCACGTTCTAAAATCTCCCGTACCGGCATCCCGGTATAGCCCGGAATATTTTCATTGGCATAGAGGATACGGCCCTTTTTAGAATCCACCTGTCCCGCGGTGCTGATTCCGATCGCCCGGTATCCCCGGTATCCGCGTAGGATTTCCTTTACCCTCTCCATTACATAGGAGCCGCCATTCTGAGCATTGGTGTCCCACTCCCTCACTTCCGTCAGTTCACCGCCGCACCAGAGTCCGGACTTGATGGATGTGCCTCCGATATCCAGCGCCACTATTTTGTTCTCCATCCCTCTCTCCTTTTCCAGTTTTATCTGTCCAGTACCTGTACCGTCTGCTGAGCATTAACATCCTTTCTTACTTAATAGCCGACACAAACCGCTGTGTAATTTCCCGCGGCCTTGTGATGGCGCTTCCAATCACAACCGCCCAGACGCCGCGATTAAGCGCCGCCTTCAATTGATCCGGCATCCAGATTCCGCCTTCGGCAATCACCGGCCTGCCGCACTCTTTCGCCAGCCTTCCCATCAGCTCAATATTGGGAAGCTCCACGCCCGCGGTATAGTCCGTATATCCGTTCATCGTGGTCCCCACAAAATCAAAACCCAACTCGGCCGCATGCATTCCCTCCTCATAGCTGGAGCAGTCAGCCATAAATAACTGCTCCGGATACTTTTCACGCACCTCGCCGAAAAAATCATCCAGTGACCTTCCGTCCGGGCGCGGTCTTTTCGCGGAGTCCGTCGCATCCGTCGCGATAATCGACACACCGCATGCCACGAGGGCGTCAACCTCTTTTACCGTAGGTGTAATATACACACTGCAGTCCCCGTACACCTCCTTAATAATCCCGATAATCGGAAGGTCCACCGTCTTTTTAATCTCCGTAATATCCTCAACTGTATTGGCCCGGATTCCTACCGCACCTCCCTTCATCGCCGCATACGCCATCCGTGACATAATATAGGAGCTGTGCAGAGGCTCTTCTTTCAACGCCTGACAGGATACAATTAAGCCCCCCTTAATCCGATCCACAATTGCCTGATTCATCTGATTCATACAAATCCCTCGCATTCACCTTATTTGTAATACTCATTCATAACAACTTAATTAAACTATATCACGTCAAGAAATTTTTTTCAATTATTAAAAATAAATAAAAAAGTTTTTTAATTATGTTAAAAACCGCCAAAGTAATACGGCAGCCCCCATAAGGACTGCCGCATTACTTTGACGGCTGCTATGCAAATACCATCAAAAAATCGGTCCGGATTTTTCCATGAAACGGCCAACCAGGAAGCCGGAGACTCATCCAATCCCGTCTGCCATCCGCCTGCCGCGACTTATTTTTTCAACTCCTCTTCCTGTCAAGAAATGCCTTCGCATCCTTTGACATCACAAGGATTAGCACACTGACCATGTAGATCGTCGTAATAAAAAACAATACCCATACATAAAACGAAACCATGCCTCCCAGCACAAATTCCGTCACCGTAAAGGCCCCGAATACGGCCGCTATACCGTTCAGCGCAGTCAGCAGGTATTTAGCCCACCTGTGTCCCTGGTAAAGGAAATACCAGACAATGCAGCTGAGAATAATCCGTATCATATTAACCGAAATTGCAACGGTGCACAGTTCCGCAACGGCTCCGCCCGCAATGACTCCAATTATGTAAATCTGCCCCTTTTTCTGCTGTTCTGTCATGCTTTTCTGCCCTTTCCTCCTATAGTTTCGAATCGTCTGTGGTCATTATACCATATTCACTTCGTGAATACGTGTCTCCGACGGAACTCAGCGCCCGATTTTCTGCGGTGGACGCAGAACTCGCCATGCGCAGGTATAATGCCCCTTTATGGTCATTATACCATATCCACCCCCAAAACAAAACCTTATCACGCTGTTTCGGCGGAGCTTCCGCCCGCCTCCTGCCCTCGGCATCTCTTTTTCCCGTCCTGTTTCATCTACCTTCCTGCTTTTTGCATAAAAACATGTTTTCGGTAATAGATTGTAATAAACAAATCCGGAGGGCTTTTTTATGAGCTCTAAAACAAAAATAGTAGTGCTGCGCATGAAGGAAATTATTTACACTGCCATCTTTATCGGTCTTGGGATCCTTTTGGTAACGTTATTCCTTATCATGTTCCATCCGAAAAAGGACGCTGCCCAGACGGCATCCGACAGTGTACAGTACATACCGGGCGTATACACAGCCTCTCTCGTCCTTGGCAGCCAGAACGTCAATGTGGAAGTAGCCGTCGATGCGGATCATATCAATTCCATCAGCTTCTCCCCTCTCAGCGATTCGGTCGCAACGATGTACCCGCTGATGGCTCCGTCAATCGCCCAGCTTTCCGAGCAGATCTGCCAGACGCAGTCGCTGGAAAACCTATCCTATCCCGAGGGCAGCCAGTATACCTCACAGGCGCTGGTCAATGCAATCCGCACCGCGCTGGACAAAGCTTCATCAAATTGATGCAAAACACACCGCACCAGGCGATAAGGGCGGAAACAGGGACAGAAAATTCCAGCAACACAGAATTTTCTGTCCCTGTTAAATTGTCCATTTTTTAACATATTTTTCAGATTTTTCTGTTTTTTATTGTATTTTGTCAAACTCAGTGAGATAATGGACGCATGTTCTGATTTTGAAGCAGTGGCTGTGACCGGTTGGAAACGGTAAAACGCGCTTCGAACGGCAGAAAAATCACAAAATGGGGGAGGAATTATTATGAACGAAACGGGGAATTCATTCATTACCATCGACCTGACGAAAATCAGGTCCAATATGGAAAAAATCAGGAAACACGTAGGGCCGGATGTGGAAATTATGCCTGTTCTGAAGGCAAACGCATGCGGTCATGGCCTGATCCGCACCGCGGACTGGCTGATAAGCGAATGTAAGATCAGAAGGCTGGCCGTAGCCCAGGTGCGCGAAGCACAGACACTAAGGGAAGCCGGAAACCGCGCGGAGATTATGGTGCTGGGAGGAGTGCCGGTCAACAATCTGCCCTACGCGGTGCAGGAGGATCTCATTCTTCCGGTCTTCCGCACTCAGGATGCCGCCCTCCTGTCCGGACTGGCCTTGAAAAGTGGAAAAAAAGCCCGCGTCCATATAAAGATAGACACCGGGCTGGGGCGCATCGGCGTAGAAAAGGGAAGGCAGCTTGAGGATCTCCTCGATGGCATCCTCCCGCTTCAGGGACTGGAAATCGAGGGCGTTTTCACCCATTTCGGCGAGGCCGAGGTGGCCAACCCTGAATTTACCGAACAGCAAATCCGGGATTTTGAGGAGGCGGTCGGGCAGATACGGGCTAGAGGCATCCAGCCGCGTTACATCCATGCCACCAATACCCCATCCACGGTACGGTTCAAAAAAGCCCATTATAATATGGTGAGGACAGGCCTTCTCTGGCTGGGCTATGATCCCTGCCTCGACGAGGAAAACCGTCTGGGCCTTGAAACGGTGCTGGACTGGAAGACATTTATTACCAACAAGAAATACGTCCCTGCCGGCAGGAGCATGGGCTACTGGAGAAGTTTTACGGCAAAGCGCGACACCGTAGTCGGAATTGCCAGCTTCGGGTACGGGGACGGCTATCTGGAGGATTTGGGCAAGAAGGGCGGCTATGTGCTGATTCACGGCAGACGCGCCCCCATCATTTCCGTCTGCATGGATCAGACGTTCTTAGATATCACAGATATTCCAGAAACGGAAATTGGTGACACAGTCACGCTGATCGGCCGGGACGGCGGGGAAAAAATCGACGCGTTTGACCTGGAAAAAATCACAGAGAATTCTTATGTCGTATACCTCTGTAACATCAGTGAACGCCCGGTGAAAATTTACAAAGATCAGGAATAGGCGTTCTTTATCCGTAACGGCGTTTCATAGAAAAATAGCAGCCGGGCTGTATCCTGCTGCCCAGAGTGTCGACAAAGTCGCCACTCTGTAGAATTTATGGCATAACGCCATAAATTCTAGTCACCGAAGGAAGAACTGCCGATTTCCTCGCGCAAGGGCTAAAGCCCCTAGAAATCGGCAGTTCAGCACTACGGCGGAACTGAATTCCACCTACGTGATTTGAAATGAGGGTTACACTCTCAAACTCCTGATATAAGGAAAATATAGTTTGTCGACAAGATGAGCAGCCGGGCTGTATCCGGCTGCTATTTTTGTGGCTGGATGACGGTAACACGCATTATTTTTTACAAAATATAAAACAGGTATTGACCCTCACGTATCGTGATATTGTATAGTAATATCAGAAGGAAGGTTACATGCATAACTTCCTCTCTATCTTCAAAGAATCATACCGGTAGGATTCGCCCGTAAATATGCAGATAGTAACTATATAAATCGTATATAAGCAGACAGATAGTTAATTCGCAAATAACAGGAGGCAGATAAGATGATGACTGTAAAACAGGTTTCATCGCTGACCGGTGTCAGCGTAAGAGCCCTTCAGTTTTATGACGAGATTGGCCTGTTCAAACCATCGGAGGTAACGGATGCAGGATACCGTCTGTATGATGACCGTGCGCTGGAGGTACTGCAGCAGATTCTGTTTTTTAAGGAACTCGACTTTACCCTGAAAGAGATCAAGGCGATCATGGAGAGTCCCGGGTTCGATAAAACGGAAACCTTCATAAAACAGCGCGAACTGATACAGGTGAAACGCGACAGGCTGACTTCCCTGTTGGGACTGCTGGATAAGCTGATCAAAGGAGAAACGTGTATGGATTTCAGTAATTTTGATATGGAACGGTATTTCACCGTTCTGGAAGAATTTAAAAAAACAGAACCGGAAAAAATCGGAAAACAGATGGGCGGCATGGAGCGCTTTGACGAGATGCTCCTGGATTTAAAATCACGCGGGGATGAAATTGCCGCAATGGCCGTCAAACAGTTCGGAAGCATTGAAAATTTTACAAAGGCAATGGAAAAAAATTTACAGGCTTTCCTGTCGGATGGCCCGCCCATCGCCCCGGAAGAGGTGGACGGCCTTGTTGAAAAGACCGAAGAAATCACCAGAAGACTGACCGCCGATTTGAGTAAAGACACTTCATCCGCGGAAATCATGGCGATTACCGGAGAACTCATTTCTTTCACCGAGGAATGCAATCAGGGCGTTGATATGGGAGAAAACTACTGGCAGTTTATGGCCGACACTTACGTGTCATCCCCCGCTTTTACCGAGGTGACCGACAAAAAATATGGAACCGGCGCATCGGCATTTATCAGCCGCGCCCTGAAGGATTATCTTAAAGAACGTCAATAACGGATAAAAACCGGACGCAGAAGCCGGTAGAAATGCCCTGCTGGGACAGTGAATTCTGTCTCTGCAGGGCATTTGCTTATCTTAAATTATTTTATTTGTTTATATTAATTGTTTCATTTTAATCTGATTATAAAACAGGCCCATTCAGCAGGCACTGTTTCACCGCTTCCAGAAATCCTCCCGCATAGATGCTGACCGAGGAAACCGCATCGCCTGCGTAGCCGGAGTCCGAAAGGAGGCCTTTCTCCGTCTGGTTCTCTACCAGGTATCCGGCCAGGATGTCCGCCTGCTCATACCACTTCGGACCGTTTTCCGTCATCGTATACTGACCCTCTTCGGAAAGCTGTCTTTTTCCGGCTCCCTCTGCATTCACCGCATCCCATTTGAGAGCAATGATTTTATGATCCTTTACCGTCATGGAAATTGTGTCGCAGAATCCGTTGTCGTCGGCCTGCCCGCTCTTCCAGGAATACGCTCCGTCGGCCGCAGCAGCCAGCAGCGCATCAAGGCTCATATGGGAGGTGTCGCCCTTTGCCAGAAGAAGGCATTTTTTCAGGCAGTCAATAAATCCTCCGATATGGATGCTGACCGAGGAAACCGCATCGGAGGTTCCTCCGTCGTTCATCAATCCTTCCGTCGTCTGGTGCTCTATCACATAACGGGCCAGCTCGTCCGCCTGCTCATACCACTTCGGACCGTTTTCCGTCATCGTATACTCGCCTGCTTCGGACATCTGTCTTTTGCCCGTTCCGTCCGACTGCACGGCATCCCATACGAGCTGTGTGATTTTATTTCCACTTATTTCAATTCTGATTTCGTTATAAAAACCGTTTTCATCCGGCTCGGCGTCGCGGTAAACGTAGGCTCCGTCCTCTATCTCCTTCAAAAGCTCAGCCACCTCGGGCAGTGCTTTTTCGGCATTCTCCTGGGCAACCTCCTGCTCAATAATCGCAGCCAGTTCGGTGCCCTCTTTCACTGCTCCCCGCACACAGTTTGCCATGGCCGTCTTGACCGCGTTGCTGGTCATCGTGGCGCCGGATACGCTGTCCACACTGTGGGTCTGCTTCATCCAGATGTCCTTTGAAAGCTTTACGGCCGCCGCCTTTCCAATCTCCGGCGTTTCATCCGGAGCGTTCACTTTCACATCGTCTATTCCGTATTCTGAAAATCTGGCTGTCACGGTAATCGGTCCGCCGTATCCTCTCGCACTTCCCTCGTAAGTTCCTTCATTATAAATCGGCACATCCGACACAGGCAGGTTTCTGCCCGCTATGGATTTATAAAGAGGCCCTGAAACCGCAATCAGTCCTCCCGCCAGTACAATCATGATTCCTGCCCCGGCAAGCCCTGCCGCCATGCTGTTCTTTCCGTTGTTCTTGTCGTTTTTCTTCACGTTTCTCGAATCCTTTCCTTTTTCATCGGCTGGTGTTTCTGATACATGGGAAAACTTCCCCCGAATAGTATACAGGAACATGGCATGATATTCAATAAATTTTATAGAAATTATATATTTTTGCAAATATAGAAAAAATATACATTTCTTAAACCGGCGGGTACCTTTACCTATTTCCGGCCGCCGGTAAAAAATCAAAATATCCGGCCAGACCGGGAATATTTTGCCCTTAGTCTGGCCGGATACCTTTATTTTATTCATTTTCCGCCAATTCCGTATTCAGCTGCCGCTTTCCAAATATAATTATGGCGCATCCTCCAACCATGAAACCATCATGATACTCTCTATATCTCATCCTGATAGATATCGGCCGCCAGGGCATGATACTCTTCCGGCGGAATTCTAAATGCCGGGGACTCTTCCACTGCCGCAATGAAAGCCGGGACATCATCGTCAAAATCATAGGTCCAGAGGGTTTCATTCTGACTGCCGAGCCGGTCGTCGGCCGGGTAGATAAGATCCAGGTGGATCTGTTCCATATAATCGTACTCTCCATCCACCTCTATGGTAAACTGCCTTACCATGGAAAGATAAAACTGATCTTCTCCCGTCACATCATACACTCCCGTCTCAAAGAGCAGGCTGTCGTCGGAACAGTCAAAACGGAGACGGTTAAATTTTTTAAATACCTCCCAGGCGGTTTTCAGATCCGGCTCCTTGGGATTGAATCCGGCCTCCTTGAGGGATGCCCTGAGTTTTCCCAGCGCATCCACTGTTTTTAAAAGCGTTTCTTTCTGTTTCTTATTTTTCTGTGAGCGATCCGCTCCCGGTTTATGTTCCATGTCCAACCTCCTTATCATAGCACTGTTCCGCACCGGCAGACGGCGGTAGTTCCGTCCGGCGGACTACCGTATGTGTAATCGAATGCATCTCAAGCGCCAGCTCAACCGCCGGTTCAAAATTCCTGCGTGACCGGATCAGCCTGCGCAGCTCGTCCACCTTAAGCTTATAATCATTTACCGTATCCGTCATATCGTCTTCCTCCGCTCATCGCGTTTCCGGGTGTTGCACTGTTCTTTTCATCATAGTTGTCTTTCATTATAATTCATTCTTTGGCCGCGGTCAATCATAGGGAAGGGGATAGCAAAAAGCACGCCCCACAGAGCGTGCTTTCCGTTATTCCCAGCCTTCAATGAAAGCGCATTGCTGCGTCTTCACCGTCCGCTTTCTTATTTAATAATCTTTACAGGGCACTTCGCCGCGCACTTGCCGCAGTTGGTACACTTCTCATAATCGATTACCGCAAGGTTGTTATCCATATGAATGGCGTCATCCTCGCACTGTTTGATACAGAGTGTACAGCCGATACAGCCGTTGTCACATTTTGCCTTGACCGCCGGTCCCTTATCGTGGGAATTACACTGTACCAGGTGCTCTGCCTTATACGGAACAAGTTCAATAAGATGCTGCGGGCAGGCGTCCACACATTTGCCGCAGGCCACACACTTCTCTTTGTCTACGACTGCAATGCCGTCGATCACGTGAATCGCGTCGAACTGACAGGCAGTTACACAGGAACCGAATCCCATACATCCGTAGGTGCAGGCTTTGTCACCGGAACCCGGAACAACGGCCGCCATCTTACAGTCCTTGATACCGTAATAGTTATACTGTGATTTTGCCTTGTCACAGGTGCCTTTACATTTTACAAAGGCTACCATCTTCTCGCTGCTGCCGGCTTCCACACCCATGATGGCTGCGATTTTCTCGGCACAGGGAGCGCCGCCGACCGGGCAGGCGTTGATTGGGGCCGTACCTTCGGCAATGGCTTTTGCAAGGCCGTCACAACCAGGGAAGCCGCAGCCGCCGCAGTTGTTGCCCGGAAGTTCTTCCCTGACAAGGATTTCTTTTTCGTCTACTTCTACTTTAAATTTCTCGCTGGCAACTCCGAGGAGCACACCGATGATAATACCGGTGAGACCTACGATAACCGCCGCAATAATAATTCCAGTTATATTCATCCTTCGTCTCCCCCCTTAAATTAATCCGGAAAATCCGAAAAATGCGATTGACATGAGACCTGCGGTAATTAACGTAATCGGGGATCCCTGGAAGTTGTATGGCACATCATTGAACTCAATTCTCTCACGCACACCGGCCAGAAGCACGATTGCAATGGTAAAACCAACTGCGATACCGACGCCGTTGACAACGCTCTCTACGAAGTTGTAGGTTTTCTGTACGTTTGTTAATGCCACGCCGAGAACGGCACAGTTTGTTGTAATCAGGGGAAGGTATACACCGAGCGACTGATACAGCGAAACCATATTTTTCTTAAGGAACATCTCTACGAACTGTACTAAAGCCGCAATAACCAGGATAAACACGATGGTCTGAAGGTATTCCATACCAAAACGCACCAGGATGTTATCATAGATTAAGCTTGCCACTGCGGATGCAATCGTAATTACGAAGATTACGGCCACACCCATACCTGCTGATGTCTCTACCTTCTTGGATACGCCAAGGAATGGGCAGATACCGAGGAACTGGCTTAATACAACGTTATTTACCAGGGCTGAGCCGATGGCAATTAATAGTAATTCTTTCATCTATCCATTCCTCCTATTCTGTTTTCTCAGGTTCTTTTGCAGCTTCGGCTTCCGCTTTCGCTTCCTCGGCTGCCTTCTTAGCTGCCAGGGCCTTTTCCGCCGCAGCTTTCTTCGCTGCCGCCGCCTTAGCCGCCTCCTCTGCCGCTTTCTCAGCCAGCGCCAGATGGTTCACCGCACATGCGGAACCCGCACAGCTTGCACAGTTGCCGCCGCATGCCAGATTGGACTGAGGCACGGAACCGTTGGTTGCAGAAGGAGCTTTGAACTTATTCTGGAGCGCGGTCAGGATTGCAAGGACAAAGAACGCACCCGGAGCAAGCACAAAGATCGAAATGTGGAAATCTTCCGGGATAATCTGTTTGCCGAAGAAAGCTCCGCCGCCCAGGAATTCACGGAAAATACCGATACAGGTCAGGGCGATGGAGAATCCAAGACCCATACCAAGTCCGTCGAAAAGGGAGGAAATTGCATCATTCTTAGAAGCGTAAGATTCGGCACGGCCAAGGATGATACAGTTAACTACGATTAACGGAATGTAGATACCCAGCGATGCGTAAAGGGAAGGTACATATCCCTGCATCAAAAGCTGGACTACGGTTACAAGGGTTGCCACGATAACGATGAATGCCGGGATACGCACACGATCCGGAATAATCTTACGCAGCGCCGCAATAATTAAGTTTGAAAATACAAGAACGGCTGTTGTGGAAAGTCCCATGCCCAGACCGTTTACGGCAGATGTTGTAACTGCCAGGGTCGGACACATACCTAACATTAACACGAAGGTTGGGTTTTCTTTAATAATACCGTTTGTAATACGTTCTGTATATTTGTTCATATCTCCCACCTCCTGTTAGTCTATGAAATTCTGTTTGCAGTACAGGGCTGCATTTACCGCATTGGTTACTGCCTTGGACGTAATGGTCGCGCCGCTGATGGCATTGATCTCAGCATCGCCGGCATTGCCGCCCTTTACAACGGTGAGCTCCGTAGCGGTTTTACCGTCATACTGGGTTCTGAACGCGTCTTCCTTCGCCTTAAGGCCCAGACCCGGCGTATCGCTGATTTCGCGGAAACCGATGGCGGTAATGCTTCCGTCTTCCTTAATGCCGACGGAGATGGCTACTTTTCCGCCGTAGCTGTCATTGGAATAGGAATTGACTACATATCCGAGGTCACTGCCCGCGTCGTCCTTTGCCACCATAACGGTCTCAACGCCGACACCGCCGAAAGCGGATGTTGCAAGCTGTGTATTGCATTCTTCCAGGTTGATTTCGCTTGACTCCTCAAAGGAGGAAGCCTCCGGGAACACACCTCTGTAAGTCTTGTTGTTTGCTTCAATTGTGGCCTTTTCGATCGGGCCTTTTGTCACTTCATATACGCCTCCCAGCGCAATACCGGAAATCAGGGTGATTGCAAAAAGGATAAAGGCGTCTTTCATAAATCCGGATTTAGCTGCCATTATTTCTTACCTCCCTTTTTTCCAAATGCAGTCGGAAGGGTGAACTTCTCGATTAACGGAACCAGGATGTTACAGAAGATAATCGCATAGGAAACACCCTCTGCAGAGCCGCCGAAGATACGGAAGAGGCCTGTCAGAAGTCCCAGGGCGATACCGAATACATACTGTCCCTTTGGTGTAATCGGGCTTGTTACATAATCAGTTGCCATGAAGAAGGCGCCAAAAATCAAACCGCCGCCGCATACATGGGCCAGAATGTAGCTTACATCGAATCCGCTGTAGATTGCGGCAAAGATTGCAACCGTTGCAATATATGTAAGCGGGATACGCAGTGTGATAACCTTTCTGAATACCAGATAAGCGGCGCCGATTAACAGTGCAATCACGGAAACCTCACCGATGGTTCCAGGGATACGTCCGATAAACATAGCCGTTACATCCACCTGCTCCCCTGCCTTTAACATAGCCATTGGAGTTGCACTGGCTACTGCATCGGAGAACGGCTCGGTAAATGTGGTCATCTTGCCTGCGAATGAAATAAGCAGGAAACATCTTGCCGCCAGGGCCGGGTTCATCCAGTTCTGGCCAAGACCGCCGTACATCTGTTTTACAATGATGATGGCGAATACACCGCCCAGGCATGGCATCCAGACCGGAATCTGAGGAGGCATGTTGAGCGCAAGGATCATACCGGTAACAACGGCGCTGCCGTCATAAACGGTAATCGGTTTTTTCATCAGTTTCTCAAAAATATATTCGGAAAGTACGCAGGATACAACTGTAGCAATCAGTACAAGAAGTGCGTGCATACCGAACTGCCATACACCGTAAATGGATGCAGGAAGCATTGCAATTGCCACGTCAAACATGATTGCCTGGGTGGAATGTTTACTTCTTACATGAGGTGATGACGATACGTTAAATAATTTTCCCATTTCTTCACACCTCCTACTTTCTGCGGCTGGCCGCCACTGCTTTACGCAGCTCTTTGAATGCCTGTGTCAGCGGTCTCTTGGCCGGGCATGTATATGCACAGCAGCCGCATTCCACACATTCCATACCGTTCAGCTTCTGGAATTTCTCCATGTCGTGACGCTCCGCGGCGTCCATCATCATCTGCGGCACAAGGTGTTCGGGACATACGTCCACACACTTTCCGCACCGGATACACGGAGTCGGATCCATTGCTGCAACCTGGTCTTTTGTGAATGTAGTCAGTGCAGAAGATGTCTTGGCCACCGGGAAGTCAAGGCTGAATAAGGCCTGGCCCATCATTGGCCCGCCGGAAATCATCTTCTCTGGTTCTTCCTTAAATCCGCCTGCGGCTTCTTTAAGTCTGTTGTAATTCGTTCCCAGCCTTACCTCAAAGTTCTGAGGATTCGCTACGGCATCGCCTGTTACCGTGATAATCTTACGCATCAGCGGCGTAGATTTGCAGACTGCATTATAAATAGCAGCCACAGTGTCAATGTTGTCAACAACACAGCCTGCGTCTGCCGGCAGCATGGAAGAATTGATTTCTCTTCCGGTAACGGCATAAATCAGGGTACGCTCACCGCCCTGCGGATACTTGGTAAGCAGCGGACATACCTCAATTCTCGGCTCATCTTTTACCATCTCCGTCAGTTTCTTGATCGCTTCCGGTTTGTTATTCTCAATGCCGATGATTCCCTTTGCATTGTCAAATAACTGGAGGATGACTTTCAGTCCGCCGATAATCTGTTCCGGACGCTCCATCATTACACGGTAGTCGCTCGTCAGGTAAGGCTCGCACTCTGCGCCGTTCACAATTACGTGATCGATGGCAGCCTCATCCTTCGGCGTCAGCTTCACATGGGTTGGGAAACCGGCTCCGCCTAAGCCGACAATACCGGCTTCTTTAATGATATTTCTGATTTCTTCCTTAGAAAGCTTTGTGTAATCCCTCTCGTTACCAAAACCTTCAATCGCATTCTCTTCCCCATCGTTCTCTACGATGATAGACTGTACCATTGCACCATTCGCTACCAGTCTCGGTTCGATCCCCTTTACCGTACCGGAAACAGAACTTAAAACATTGGCGGAAATAAAGCCTCCGGCCTCTGCAATAATCTGACCTTTCAGTACCTGGTCGCCTTTGGCAACCAGTGGTTTTGCAGGAGCGCCAATGTGCTGGGACAGCGGATATACCATCTCTTCGCCCTTTTCAGGAACGATTACCTGGATCGGTTTATCCTCAGACAGTTCTTTTCCCTCATAAGGATGAATGCCGCCTATAAATGTAGCCAAACCCATCAAATAAACCCTCTTTCTCTAGTTAGATTTTCTCTCCCGGATGTGAATTTTTTATCAGATTTTCGTGAATTTTTTATCACTTCCAGGGTTAAAAGCTATCGCGTATAGTATAGCATAGGTAAATGTTTTTAACAATTGGGAAATTTAAGATAATCGACCGTTTTTTGTATAAAAATTAATACAAAATTTATTTTTTTCGACTGGTGTTTCATACAGAAACGACAAAAAAGGCTGCCATAAATTTCCCATGGCAGCCGATTCTTCGTATTTTTATTTAACAATTTTTTACCTGTAAAACAGGTAGAATGCCGGATGGCGGGAGGCGCATTCCGTTTCCACCGTATCCGGCTCCGCCAGGATGTACGGCTCCTTCAATTCAACTTTTTCCCGTCGGTCCGGCCTTTCGTATTTCTGTTTTGTAAAAGAGGGGTCCAGAAACCATATCCGCTCCGGTCTATCCGTGCCGCGTCCGTTTTCGTCCCCGTCCATCCCGGCCGCAAACAGGTAATGGCCTCCGTCGGAGAAAATGCCGTTTTTTCTCCCCACGTTCACCACCGCACAGCCGCCCTCTCCCAGGCATTTGCGCAGATCATCCATTCCTCCCGCCGTCTCAAACCGCAGCCCGTACAACTCTGCCGCCGCCTCTCCCAGGCGCTTCATATCGGTGCCGAAAACATTGGCCCCCGATTCCACGGACAGCTCAATACACCCTTTGATGGGAAGCAGCTTCCCCGTCATAAATTCCACCATCATGCAGATGCAGCACAGGCCGCAGCCGGCCACGGCCACGCTGGGATACGGTTTTTGCAAACGCTCCCCTCTTTCAAGGGTCGTAGGGTAAGGCACGCAGGCATAATTAAGCTGGTTGACCGGCCTCAGGGAAGGCGGCTTCATCCGGCCTCCTCCCGCGTCTTCTGCGCCGTCTGCGGTTTCAGCGCTCCGTCCGCTATCTCCTTCCAGTAATGGCAGGCTATATAATGTCCGTTTCCAGCCTCCTCAAGCTTCGGCCCCGAGTCAAAGCACCGTTCCTGTGCATAAATGCACCTGCTGCAGAAACGGCATTTGTCGCCCGGATTGATCGGCGAGGTGATCTCGCCCCTCAGCAGGATCCGCTCCGTCTTCTGATGGATTTTCGGCCGCGGGATGGCGGACAGCAGCGCTTTTGTATACGGATGGAGCTGATTTCTGAACAGTTCCTTCGACTCACACATCTCCACCATCTGGCCGAGATACATCACCCCTATATCGTCCGAAATATGCTTCACCACAGACAGGTCATGGGTGATAAAAATATAGGTAAGGCCCCTCTCCTCCTGCAAATCCTGCATCAGGTTCAGGATCTGCGCCTGAATCGACACATCCAGGGCCGAAACCGGCTCGTCACAGACGATGAATTTGGGATTCAGCGCCAGCGCCCTGGCAATCCCGATACGCTGGCGGCGGCCGCCGTCCAGCTCGTGGGGATATGTATTGTAAAGCCTGCCTGCCAGGCCTACCGTATCCATCAGCTTCAGCACTTCCCGGTCACAGTCGGATGAAGATGCACACATTTTAAAGATTTTCAGCGGTTCTCCGATGATCTCGCTGACCGTCATACGTGGATTGATGGAGGAATAGGGATCCTGGAAAATCATCTGCATCTCCTGATGCAGTTCCTTCATCGCATGGCGTCCCGGGTTTGAGATATCTTTGCCGTCAAACAGAATGGTTCCTTCCGTGGGTTCCAGCAGGTGCAGGAGCACCCGGCCGAGCGTCGATTTGCCGCATCCCGACTCCCCTACGATCCCCAGGGTCTTCCCCTGTTCCAGTGTGAAGCTGATATCATCCACCGCGTGCAGCATCCCCTTGGGAGTGCTGAAATATTTCTTAAGTCCTTTTACTTCTAGCAGTGCCGCCATCTCTTACTCCTCCCTTCTTCCGGCGTTTTGCCGCGGCAGGTGGCATTTCACCATATGGCCGGGCGCCGTCTCCCGGAGAGACGGATCCTCCGCCAGGCACCGCCCGGTGCAGTGCGGACACCTGGGGCTGAACGAGCATCCCGCAGGAAGGTTCGTCGGATCCGGCATGAGGCCCGAGATGGGGCTGAGCCGTTCCGTGTCATTGTCGAGATCCGGAATGGAACCGAAAAGGCCGATCGTATACGGATGCTCCCCATGGTCGTAAATATCTTCCAGATTGCCGTACTCCACGATTTCACCGGCGTACATGATGGCAACCTTATCGCAGACCTGGGCAACGACTCCCAGATCGTGGGTAATCAGGATCATTGAAGTATTCAGCTTATCCTTTAACTCCGTCATCATCTCCAGCACCTGGGCCTGGATTGTCACATCCAGCGCCGTTGTCGGCTCATCGGCAATCAGAAGTTTTGGGTTGCAGGCCAAGGCGATGGCGATCACCACCCTCTGCTTCATCCCTCCCGAAAACTGATGGGGATAATCCTGGTAGCGTTCTGCATTGATTCCCACCATCTGAAGCATCTCCTGGGCGCGGACAGAGGCCTCGGCCGGCGAGCACTGGTTGTGGAGCCGCACCACCTCCGCTATCTGATCCCCCACCGTCATAACCGGGTTTAAGGATGTCATGGGATCCTGGAAAATCATCGAGACTTCCCTGCCCCTCATTTTCCGCAGCTCGTGCTTTGACTTCGTCAGGACATTTTCTCCCTGGAATACGATTTCCCCGCCCACGATTCTTCCCGGCGGGTTTGGAACAAGGTTCATAATGGCGAGGGCCGTCGTTGTCTTGCCCGCCCCCGTCTCTCCCACAAGGCCCAGAGTCTCCCCTGCGACCAGATCAAACGACAGGTGATTCACGGCTTTCACCACGCTCTTTTCCTTGACATAGTGAACCGACAAATCGCGGACCGATAATATAGTTTCGCTCATTTCGTTCCTCCTTTACGTTTTCAGTCTGGGATCCAGGGCATCTCTTAAGCCGTCCCCGAACAGGTTCAGGCCGAAGATAATCATGGCAATGGCAACGCCCGGGAATGTGACAATCCACCATGCCTTCCTTATATAAGCGCGTCCCGCCGACAGCATGGCGCCCCATTCCGCCGAAGGAGGCTGGACGCCCAGGCCGATGAAACTTAAGGCCGACGCCTCCAGTATGGCTTTGGCAACGCTCATTGTAATCTGGACGATAATCGGAGCCAGACAGTTGGGCAGAATATGTTTCATAATAATACGGTAATCGGACGCGCCGATGGAACGGGCCGCTTCGATATACTCCTGCTCTTTTACCGAAAGGATCGAGGCCCGGACAATTCTCGCATAGGCCGGGACGGCTCCGATTGCAACGGCGATAATTACATTCCTGATTCCGTTTCCAAGGGCCGCGACAATTGAGATTCCCAAAAGGGTGCTCGGGATGGCCAGCATAATGTCGATCAGACGCATCAGGATATTGTCCGTCCTTCCGCCGTAGAAACCGGCTAAAGAACCGGCCAGCATGCCGATGACGGCCGATAATGTCGCCGCCACGGCTCCTATCATCAGGGAATAACGGCTTCCGAACACGATTCTGCTGAATATGTCGCGGCCGAATTCATCGGTGCCGAATAAGTGCTCACCGCAGGGTTTCATAAATTTCCTGGTCAGATCCTGCTCGTCCACACCGTAGGGAGCGATAAAATCCGCAAATACCGCAATCAGTATCAGGATGGCGATTAACGCCAGGCCGAACATAGCCAGCCTGTTTCTCTTCAGTCCGTTCCAGGTCTGGGTAAAAAGCCCCTCTTTTTTAATGGAGGAATAATCGATCGCATCATTTACCGCCGCTTCTGCTGTGCCTGCCATATGTTATTCCTCCTTTCCCATCTTATCTTCTGCCGCACCGGCTTTTTCGTTCCTCACGGCCTGCATTGACGCCCCGGCCGGGACCGCTTTTCGGCCGGAGTTCTTATACTGTGACTTAATTCTCGGATCCACAAAGGCGTACAGAATGTCCACCAGCAGATTGACGATGGAGAAGGCAAATGCGATAAACAGGACTCCGCCCTGCACCATCGGATAATTCTTTACATTGATGGCATCCACCATCAGCTTTCCGATTCCCGGTATGGAGAAAATGGACTCCGCCAGAATCGCGCCGCCGAGCATGCCGCCGAAGGAAATTCCCACAACGGTGATAATCGGGATCAGCGCATTTTTAAGCGCATGACGGAACACGATTACAATCTCCTTCTGCCCCTTTGCCCGCGCGGTTGTAATGTAATCCTGGCGGATGACCTCCAGCATCGCCGACCGCGTCTGGCGCATGATGGTGGCGCTGGACGCCATTCCCACGGTCAGGGAAGGCAGAATCCAGTGCAGGGGCGTATCAAACCCCGAGGGCGGCAGCACCTTAAAATGAACCGCAAAGATGATAATCAGCATCAGGCCGGTCCAGAAGTTCGGCATGGACACGCCGGTCAGGGCGAACACCGTCGCTATCTTGTCAAAGATGGAATACTGCTTCACCGCCGCTATCACTCCGGTCACGACTCCGATGACCGTGGCAAAGGAGACGCTTAAAACCGCCAGCGTCACGGTAGCCGGCACTCTCTTTAGAATCTCGATGGACACCGACTGCTTCGTCGTATAGGATTTTCCAAAATCAAATTTTGTCACAATGTTTTTTATGTAATTGAAATACTGTACCAGAAAGGGCTGATCAAGTCCCAGCTCACGGTGGAGCGTATTAATATTTTCCTGGGTGGCATCCATTCCCAGCATATACTCCGCGGGATCTCCGGGAGTAAAATACAGGAGGCTGAAAATAATCAGGGAGACGCCCAGCATGACGGGAATCAGCGCCAGTATACGTTTGAATATAAACTTGCTCATTAATCTCTCCTTCCGCATTGCCGTAAAGCGCACGGGTTTTTTGCCATTGGTCCGGCCCGGCCGGGTTACCGTCCGCTTTATGGGCGGGCGATAATCTCATCCACGATCTGTTCCATGTATTCGAGGGATGCCTCCGTCATCTTCTTTCCTATCTCATAGGTCGCTTTTCTGGCGTCCCCCAGGGCTCCATTTAACGATGCGTCGTTTTTCCAGCTCCAGGCGGCTCCTCCCTTCACAAAGGAATCATGGGTCAGCATGCTGTCCTGCATAATTCCCGGCACGCGCTCTTTCCGCACCGTCTCGGGACAGAGATAGAGGCAGGAACTGGTCTCCACCTCACAGGCATGGCCGATGAGCTTCGGCAGTCCCGTCAGCCCTCCCAGGGAAATTTCCGAACCGACCGCCGACCAGTAGGCATCAATTTCATGGTTCTGCTTTAAACTAATCACCGCGCCTTCCAGAGCCGGAAAATTGCCGCCGTGTGCATTTAAAAACAGGATCTTTCTGATTCCGTGTTTTGCAATGGAAACGCCGATATCCACCAGCAGGTGCATCATCGTCTCCACCTGCAGCGTCACGGTGCCGGGGAAATCCATGTGGTGGAGGGACAGTCCGTACGGCACGCAGGGGAATACAACCACCTTATTTTTACAGCGCTCCGCCAGTTTCTCCGCGTACGCGGCCGCTCTGGCCGCGTCGGTCGCAAATGTGGTGTTGGGGCCGTGCTGTTCACAGGAACCCACCGGCACCAGAGCGACTTTAATATGTTCCATCTCGGCCTCAAGTTCCGGCCAGGTCAGGTTATTCATGATCAGTTTATCCAAAATCTTACCTCCTGTTTTTCTCTGAGACGTTTTTTACTATTCGGCTACGGTGACGCCCGCAAAGGATGGGATGTTGCCCGGATCACAGTAGAAGTTTTCCACCTGGTCCGTAATCACGTAATTCACCGTCTTGTTTGCCACGCCTATTATGTAATACTGGTGGTAAATGTAGTCCTGAAGTTCCTCGTAAACAGCTGCTCTCTCCTTTGAATCGTAGGCGGCGCTTCCCTTGTCCAGGAGCTCGTCAATCTTCTTATCCACCGGCCTGAAAAAGCCGTCGCTTCTCGTGTCAAAATCCGCCAGGGCATGTCCCGGATCGCCTGTGGAGTAAGTTGCCGCCATAATCGTAACCTGATTATCCCCGCGTCTGCCCGCCGCTATAATCTCGGAAGTGGATGCGGTGGAAATATTGGCCGTCACGCCGATCTCTTTCCACATGTTCTGCGCAATGACGCCGATGTTCTGCTGCTCTGAGCCGTTTGGAAGATTGAGTTCAATTGTAAGTCCGTCCGCATAACCCGCTTCCGCCAGAAGTTCTTTTGCTTTCTCTACATTATATTCATGCTTTCCCTGCGATTGATAGGCAAATACGGTGGACGGCATGACGCTCTCGCTGACCGTCGCATAGTTTCCATACACCGTCTCCACCAGGGAGTCGAGATCCAGGGCCATGGACAGGGCCTGCCGGATTCTCACATCACCGAGCACCTCATCATCCATGGAAAATACGATATAGGACATGCCGTAGCTGTCGCCGGACACCACTTTAAGTCCGTCCGTCTCCGCCAGTCTGTCCAGGTCGCCCGTGTCGGGATCCAGTACGATATCGGCATTGCCGGACTCGATCTCCAGCGCCCTGTTTGCCGTCTCCGTGATAAACTTCAGGGTGAGGGTGGAATAAGCCGGTTTTTCTCCCCAGTAGCTGTCATTGCGCTTTAGGGTGATACTGGTTCCGCTCACCCAGTTATCGAATGCAAACGGGCCAGTTCCGACGGGACTGCGCCCGAACTGGTCGTCTCCCATCTCCTCCACCGCTTTTTTACTCACGATGCCGCCCCTCGTCGAGGTCAGATAATTGTATACGGCCGCAAACGGCGCTTTCGTCGCTACATCCACGGTCAGCTCGTCCACCGCCTTCGTGTTTTCGGCGTCAAAGGAGGCAAAAATGGAAGCGCTGGACGGTTTCTCCGTGGCCCTCTTAATCGTGTAGGCCACATCCTCCGCCGTCATTTTTTCACCGTTGTGGAAATATACATTGTCCCTCAGTTTGAAACGGATCGTCTTATCGTCTACCTGTTCCCAGCTCTCCGCAAGTCCGGGAACGATATTGCCCTCCTCATCTTTTTTTACCAGTGTCTCAAAAATCTGTACCTGGGTGGTCATGGCCACCAGCTCCGTGTTTCCGTGAGGATCGATGTTGGAGGGTTCCCCCTTAAGTACTGCAATCACTTCGTCTTTAACGGCCGCATTCCCTGCCGTCTCCCCTGCCGGGGCCTCTGTGCCGCTGCCGGTTCCCGCTTCGGAACCTGCCGGCGATTCACTCTTGCCGGAACAGCCCGCCAGAACGGCGGCCGCCAAAAGCATTGTCAGAAACAATCTCGTTTTTTTCATAACCTCTCTCCTTCTCCTTTGTATGATAGGTAAATAGTTTACAGGACTGCCGTTTTTGCAGGGCTGTGAATCGTAACAAATCAATGGCTAACCTGTTTATCATCCCTACAGCCAGTGGGCCTGATCCCAGAGCGTCAGCATCGTACCCAGATCCTGTCTGACCGCCTCCTCGAACAGAGTGTACCCCCATGAAACATCCTCCACCGGAAGGCCGCCGGATATGAAAATAATTTTCTCGTCCTCGGACTTTCTCGGGCTTATCTTCCCCGCCGCAACGTCGCTCAGGCTCATCATATTTTCCGCTTTCACCTTCCCCTGCTCCATCATCTTAAGCATCTGGTAGCTGGGCGCCCAGTCTTTCGTGCTCTCAATTCCGTCCGGATGCATCCGGCCCTCGTCGTACCACACCTCGTGCATCGGCCAGTAGTCGAAAACCACCTGGTTTTCCAGCCAGCATTCCTCGGACAGCTCCGCATGGCCGGTGGCCGTAAACAGGCAGCCCGGTTTCAGCCACTCCCTGTCAATGACAACGGGCACCGGCCCTGCCGCTGCGACGCTGATGACGTCGGAATCCACGACCGTATCCCTGAGATTGTCTTTTATAATAATTTCTATCTCATATTCTTTCCGGAATTCCTCGGCGAACGCCTCCGCGCTGGCCCTGACAATATCATTTAAATACAGCCGTTTTACCCCGGGCATGCTGTTTAAGATTCCCCTCGCGCACGCCCTGCTGATGACCCCGCAGCCGATTACGCCGAGGGACTCCGCATCCTTCTTTGCCAGATATTTGGCCGCCACGCCGGGTACGCTGCCCGTCCTCATCGCACTCAGAAGATTGGCCGACATGATGCAAAGCGGCTCCCCGGTCACCACATCATTCAGACCCACCATAAGAATCGAACGGGGAAGTCCCCTCTCTTTGGGATTCGTGATATTGGAACCGTACCACTTCACGCCGCAGCAGTTATACCGTCCGCCTATGTAGGCAGGCATCGCCATATACCTCCGGTCCGGCCCGGCCACCGGCATACCCGGAAAGGGAGTTTCCTTCGGATACCAGAGCATACAGCCGTGGCTGCTCTGATTATAGCCGCCCATCACAAAATCACCCGTTCCCAGAAGCTTGAATGTGTCGTCCATCACCTCCACGCATTTCCTGACGTCCAGCACTCCCGCTTTGATCATGTCAGGTTCGGATAAGAACCTGAATCCCACCTGTTTCCGTTCCATAAAATGCCCTCCATTCTTATTCACGGTACTCTTTCTGTAAAATACCTGCTCTGCGTTTTTAAGCGCCGCGCTATGTCGTAAGCGCCTTTCTGATATGTTCCATCCCCTCCTCCAGATAAGCGCGGGGACAGGCGATGTTCAGGCGCAGGAACTGTTCATAGCCCTGCCCGTATTCCGACCCGAAGTTCAGCGCCACCTTCGCCTCATCCCGCATCTTGTGGAACAGCTCTTCCTCGGTAAACCGGTATCCGGAAAAATCCATCCACATCAGGTAAGTGCTCTCCGGCATGGAGGCCTTCACCTTTGGCAGATATTTTTTCACATAATCCAGGACAAAACGGGCGTTTCCTTCCAGATAGGAAATCATTTCATCCACCCAGGGACCGCCCTTCCCATAGGCGGCTTCCGTCGCCCGGTAGGCAAACAGATTGATGTAAAGATGCATGCTGGCCGCAAATTCTTCCACCTTTTGGCGCAGCTTTTCATTCTTTATAACGATGACCGACGACTTCAGCCCCGCAATGTTGAACGTTTTACTGGGGGCGGTAATCATGATCGCATCCTCATCCACCTGTAGAATCGAGGTATGGTGGTGTCCGGGATATACAATATCGTAATGGATTTCGTCTGAAATAATCAGCACCCCGTATTCCCTGCAGAGAGCCGTAAGCCGTTTAAGCTCCTCCCCGCTCCATACCCTGCCCACCGGGTTGTGGGGACTGCACAGAATATAATATTTAACTCCTTCCCTGAATTTCTTCTCGATGTCCTCAAAATCCAACTCATATCTGCCGTTTTGGTACAGGAGGGGCGATTCCGCCAGCTCATACCCAAGCCCTTTCACGACCGTAAAAAACGGGGAATAAACCGGAGGATTCAATAGCATTTTGTCTCCTTTCCCAGCAATCGCCAGGAGCACGACCGAAAGCGCCGTTATCACGCCCGGAGCCGGAAGCAGCTGCTCTCTTAAAAGCTCCAGGCCGTGACGGTCCCGGTTCCAGGAAATGATACTGTCATAATACCCGTCACCGGCAAATGTATATCCGAACGTCATTCCGTCGTCCGCCCGCTCCCTGATCGCCCGGTTGATATCCGGCAGCACCGGGAAATCGGCATCCGCCACCCAGAACGGCATCAAATCATCTCTGCCGTAATCACGTCCCAGGGCGTCCCACTTCGTGCTGTCCGTATGCCTGCGCTTTAAAAGCACATCGAAATTATACATACACGCTCCTCCATCTCTAATCATTTATCTGCTTTTGTATTTATGTACTTCTATATTTAGCTTCTTTTTAGTTAATCTGCTAAACTTTATATCTTAGTTATTTTATATCACCACGCGCCATATTTGTCAATATATATTCTGTATATTTTGATATTTTATAATAATTTTTATTTAATAGTTTATTATATCATCCTTATATCTGGTTTTTAATCCAACGTTCTCCGATAACTGCAGCCGCACTCTTCGGCTTCACGAACTTTTCGCTGCCACTCAAAAAGGCAAGAGGAAAAAAACACTTTCCTCTTGCCTTCAGGCTGCTTATATTCAATTAAATGATTTCCGTCCACTCAAAATTATGCAAAAAACTTAGCCCAGTATCCCTGGAAGAAAATATACAGTACAACCAGCGGTATTACATAAGAAACATAAATTCTGGCCCATGCAGGGAACTTGATGCCTTTTCCCTCATTGGCCTCCTTTGTGAAGTTCTTGAATCCCCATCCGTAACGGCTTGTACAGAATAAAAGGTACACAAGGCTTCCCAGAGGAAGCAGGTTATTGCTGACGATAAAGTCCTCCAGATCAAGGATGGTAGATCCGGGGCCGAACGGAGTTACACCGCTCCACACATTGAATCCCAGCACACAGGGAAGGGATAAAAGCGTCACTGCAATCATATTGACTACTACTGCTTTCTTTACGCTGCATCCGGTCAGGTCCGTTGCGAAGGAAACAATATTCTGGAAAACGGCGATTACCGTGGAGGCTGCCGCGAAGGACATAAACAGGAAGAACAGCGTTCCCCAGAACCTGCCGCCCGGCATGTTGTTAAATACGTTCGGCAGCGTAATAAAAATCAGGCTTGGCCCCTGTCCCGGCTCAATATTATAGGCGAAGCAGGCTGGAAAAATAATCAGTCCGGCCATAAACGCCACCAGTGTGTCAAGGATTGTAACGCTGATCGCTTCTCCGGTCAGTCTTCTCTCTTTGCCGATATAACTTCCGAAGATTGCCAGCGCTCCGATACCGATACTCAGCGTAAAGAAGGATTGTCCCAGGGCGGCGAATACCACCTCCCCGATTCCAGCCTCTTTTATCTTGTTAAAGTCAGGTTTCAAATAGAATTCCAGGCCCGGACGGCTTCCTTCCATTCTCACGGAATTCACTGCCAGCACTACCATCAGCACAAGGAGGCTGACCATCATAAGCTTCGTAATCTTCTCCACTCCGCCCTGAAGTCCCATTGCACAGATAGAAAAACAGAATACAACGCAGAGCACCATAAATCCGATCATCAGGGACGGATTGGAAAGCATTGCGCCAAATTCCCCTGCCACGCCGTCCGCATCCAGGCCCACAAAATCGCCTGCCGCCATCTTGACGAAATACAGGAACAGCCATCCTGCCACGGTTGTATAAAACATCATAAGAATATAGTTGCCTGCCATTGCAAACCACTTCTCAATATGCCACTTACTGCCTTTCGGTTCCAGCACATCAAACGAAAGCGCCGCACTCTTCTGGCTCGCCCTGCCCACCGCAAACTCCATGACAATAATCGGAAGTCCCAGAAGCACAAGGAATACCGCATAAATCAGAACAAAGGCCGCGCCTCCGTACTGACCAACTATGTACGGGAATCTCCAAACATTCCCCAGGCCGATAGCACAGCCTGCGGAAATCAGGATAAATCCCAGACGTGATGAAAATTTTTCTCTGCCCATTACCATTCTCCTTTATAAATATACATATCCTAGCTAGTTTACTATATATTTCACCAAAAGACAAGGGATTAATTGAGATGTGAGGACGCCTCTGTGAGACGGCGGACGGGGGAGTGGGAGGGTGGATATGAGTCTTCAGTCCCGGTTTGTAGGGTGTGGTGAGGGGGAATCCAGGAGAAAAGATTCCTACGGGGACCCGCTTCCGCTTGTGGAGCGCACAGCGGATGCTAAGACGTCAAAGAACGCCGTCTAAGCACCGGCGGGCTCCAATGTCCCCTTCGGAATCTTTTCTCCTTCCTTCCCCGGGCAGGTTATCGACGGGACTGAAGACTCAGGGAAGGTGATTGCCCCGTCCGCCGGCTTCAGGGGCTGATTGTCTCTTTCGTCAAGTGGGGGAACGGTATTGTCCCAGCCACTACGCAGTTACGGTGCTTTTACATTCTGCCGGATTCTCAGGACAAAAAATAGTGCCGGATTCTAATTCTAAAGCTGAATCAAGGCAAAACCGAAAGCCGATTCTAACTCTATAACAGAATCCAACACTAAATCTAAATCTATATTCTATCCAAAGCAGATTCCAGTACATAATTTGAACCTGCTTCTAACTCAGGTGCAGAGACCAACAGCCAAATCTCTACCAAATCGCTCCAATCCCGGCCAGGCGTCATTCCCTAAGCATCCGGGAAAACGTAGTGCCCTCAACAATACGCCTCCCCCTGAAAGAAACAGAACAAATCAGCCGCCGCAGGCCGCGGTCCGGGATGGCGAAAACCTCCGCGTCTTCAGTCCCGGACCATAACCTGCCTGTGGGGAAGGAGGGAGAAAAAGATTCCGGAGGGAACCTGGGAGTTCATCGGCACTTACCGAGGTCTTTTCGAGGTTAGTGTCCGCTATGTACTCCAAAGAGCGCAAGCGTTTTCCGCAGGAACTTTTTCTGCCCGGATTCCCCACCCACAACAACCTATAAACCGGGACTGAAGACTCATAACCTCCCTCTCACCATCCCGCCCCCCGGCCGTCACCGGCGGCGTTCTCCTTCTCCCAATCTATATCATATTGGTCCAAAATGAATCGCCTGTGCAATAATCAGCATCACGGTCCCCGTTGCCATCCAGATCAGGAACAGTTTCCACATGAATTTCATCCATCTGTCATAAGGAATATTGGCAGCACTGATGATTCCCATAAGAGCCGTGGAGGTAGGAAGCACGTAGTTACAGAATCCGTCTCCGAAGTTGAATGCGAGTACCGCCGTCTGCCTTGTAATTCCCAGCAGATCCGCAAGCGGAGTCATAATCGGCATAACTGCCGCCGCCTGGCCGCTGCCTGATGTCAGGAATACGTTGATTACCGTGTTGGCAATCAGCATGGCCGGAGCCTGGAGCATGGCCGGAACGACGTTCAGGCCGCCTGCCAGGGCATGTACAACGGTGTCGATGATGTTGCCCGATTTCATAATGCTTGAGATGGCGCTTGCCATACCGATAATGAATGCGGCTCCCAGCATCTTCTTACATCCTGCCAGGAAATCTTTTGAAATCTTGGACGGTCCGAAGCCCGCAATCGCGCCTTCCACAACAGCCAGTCCCAGGAATATTGCCGCAGTTTCTTCCATGTCCCAGTCCATCTTGATGCCGCCGTAAACAATGGCGATCAGGGAGGCAAAGAAGGCAATCATGATCAGGACTTTTCTTAAATCCATGGTTCCGAATGTTTCAAGATCCGCATTCTCCTTGAACTCGCTTGTCTGATCCAGGTCGTACATCGGGCTCAGTTTCGGATTTTTATGCACTTTCATTGCATAGCGGATCAGGTAAATATTCGTTACCACATAGAAAACCGCAAAACAGACAAAACGGTAGGCAACGCCGGAGTAAAGCGGCAGTTCCGCAATTTTCTGCGCCACAATAGTCGTGTTGATGTTTAACGGGCCTGTGGAGAATCCAACGGCTCCGCCTAACAGGATGATGGCGGCTCCCGTGATGGAGTCAAGCCCCATCGCCATTGCCAGCATAACCATGATGGGAGCAAAGGCAATAAAGAGGTTTACCCCCTGCGTCGTACAGATCAGGGCAAATACAAGCGTCAGGATCGGGATGAAAATATATAATTTACCCGAAAATTTCTTGGCCAGTTTTGCAACGATGGCATGGAGAGCGCCTGTCTCCGTCACCATGTGGAATGCGCCGCCGGCAAAGAGGATAACCAGCATCAGGTCAATCTTACTGATAAATGCTTTTACAATAAAAAGCGGTATTAAGAACGGGTTCACCGGCGTCCTGTCAATATAGCTGAACTGGGACGGATCGATTACCTTGATTCCCTCGGCATTCTCCACCCTTACATACGCCCCCGCCGGAATAATCCAGGTCAGGACAACTGCCGCCAGGATAATCACACCAATAATGACAAAGGTATGCGGCATCTTAAATTCTTTTTTCGTCTTTTCGCTCACTTTCGTTCCCCCTTAATTCATTTTCATCTCATCAGCCAGTCTCTCGGCAAATTCTTTTTTCACCGATTCAAGAAGCTCCGGCTGCATCACAAGATCCAGTGCCGAACCGGCCAGAATCTTTGCTCCGTAAACAATTGCCTCATGGGCTTCGCTGCTCTTTCCCGCATCGACATAGTCCTGTGAATGGGACGCCGCATCCTCTTTTACAAATGCCACCCTGATACAGGAACCCGGTACGCGGTGCATGATGTTGCCGAAATCGGTGGAACCTGTTTTTTCTCTTGCAGGCCTGATTCTCGGCGCTTCTGCCAGGGAAGCGTTTGCCATCAGGATATCATTTAAGGCCAGACACGGGATCTTGCTGTCGATTCCCTTTTCTTCAATGATTTCCACTTCCGTTTCCGTCATCATCGCCGCTCCCTGAAGCACTTTCTTAAATCGTTCGATCACCGTGTCAAGGTAGGTACGGCTGTAGGAACGGACATAAAAGCTGGCCTCCGCGGTCGCCGGAACGATATTGGCGGGCGTGCCTCCGCAGTTTACAATGGTGTAGTGCATTTTCACATCATCCGCCACGTGTTCCCGGAGGAATTCCACTCCCTGGCATGCCATGATAAGTCCGTCCAGGGCGCTTCTCCCCTTCTCGGGCTTCACGGCCGCATGGGCGCTGACTCCGTGGAATATGATTTTGAATTTGGAAAGCGCCAGGCTTTTCACATCCACCTGGGTTGCGCCGCTTCCATGCATCATCAGGGCCACATCCAGTTCTTCAAATGTGCAGCCGTTCTTCACCATCATAATTTTACCGCTGACACTCTCTTCCGCCGGAGTTCCATACACGGTTACCGTATAGTTCTCCTCTGTATCAGCATTCTTAAGCGCAGCCGCAGCCGCCAGAATCGACGGTCCCTGGAGCTGATGCCCGCAGGCATGGCCGATCTCAGGGAGAGCGTCATACTCACACAAAAGGCCGATGTTCGGGCCGCCGTTTCCATGGTGGTAAATTGCCCTGAAGGCAGTCTCCACTCCCGCTACCTGACGTTCCACCGAAAACCCCTCTTTTTCCAGCCACCCGGTCAACAGCCCAAAGGCATGATGCTCGTTCAGCCCCAGTTCAGGATGGTCGAAAATATCATCGGACATAGCTGCCATCTGAGGTGCGATTGTATCTATGTACCGGTACATTTTCTCTTTTTCCATTACCATACAAATACCTCCTTCAATCTGATACACTCAGTATATCGATTCAGGAGGTATTTGTATAATTTATAGTTTTTATTATTTGTATTAGGAAAATATATATTCCTTTCCCTGTTCACTGATTAACTTTATAAAATGCTGCATATATTCCGGCACGTACATACCCTGCCGGTAGCCGGCCACAAAGGCGGTCTTTCTGGAGGATTCGCCCATTGTATAGTAATTGACCTTTTTCCTGTATTTCATATTACCGGCATAGCTTTCCCTGTTGAAACTGATTCCCAGGCCCTCGGCCGTCATCTGGATGGCCGTCTCGATATTCCGAATCACCTGGATTTTTCCCGGGTGCACGCCCGCATCCTTCAGGGCGGCGTCCACATCGGCACGGATACTCTGGTTCGGGTGCTGCAGAATCAGGTTTTCCCCTTCCAGCCAGTTGAGATCCAGGTTTCTGTAGCGGGAACCTTCCACATAGACCGCCTTCTCGTTCAGGGGATGGATCTGCGGCACCGCAATCAGCAGCTCCTCCTCAAAGAGCACCTGGTACTCCATATCCTTTCTGACGGCGGCGGAATTCATCAGAACGAGATCCAGTTCATACCGTTCCAGCATCTGGCTCAACTCCCACATGTTGCCTTCCCGGATCACCACTTCAATGCCCGGATATTCACTTGCAAACCGGTAGAGAACTGGAGGCAGGAGCCATGTCTCACGGCGCAGCTGCACCCCGACGCGTATTTTCCCTCTTTTATTATTCATCAGGCCAGCCAGCGCCTCGTCGAATTCCTTCTTGAGCTCCAGCATCTTTCTCGCCTTTTCCACATAGAGCTCGCCCGCATAGGTCAGGACAAACCGCTTACCGGCCCGCTCAAACAGCTTTGTGCCCAGCATTTTTTCCAGATTGTTGATATAGATGCTGAGGGCCGGCTGAGATATATACAGCCTGTCCGCGGCCTTGGTGATGTTGCCGCATTCCGCCAGCACACAAACGTAAGTCTGTTCTTTCAGGTTCATCGTAAACTTCCTTTCCTGCTTTTCTCCCGTGTGGATACCATGGTAATACCGTGTGCACTGATGCCGTGTGGATACCGCAGGGATATAATGGATCATATTTTATAACTAATAAGTATTCAATTATTACAGCAGTTCCATTTTATCACAGAATATGTTTTTATAAAACTTATATATTTTTAATTTTATATTTATTTTTTAAATATATATTTCAAAAAAGGGATTCACCGCTCTCTTCCGCTTCCGTCTGTGGAGTAAGCCGTCAAATTTTACGGATTTCACCGCCTGCAAAACTCAAATTTTCCGTTGAAAGGCTTTCCCTGTCATGATATGATAGACGGGCTGCAAATTTTGCTGCAAATCATATTCAATAAGGGGGAGATTCTATGGAACAACTGGAATCAATACTGACAAAAATCAATTCGATACTCTGGGGAAACTGGCTCGTCTACGTTCTTCTTGCGCTGGGCGTTCTCTACACCTTTGCCAACGGCTTTGTCCAGCTTCGCCACTTCCGATTTATCATGAAAAAAACGCTGATCGACTCATTTAAATCCCGAAACGTGGACAAGGGCAGCGGCTCCATTTCCACCTTCAAGGCCATGATGGTAACGCTGGCCGGCAACGTGGGAGGCGGCAATGTAGTCGGCGTCGCCACCGCAATTGTGACCGGCGGCATGGGCGCTGTATTCTGGATGTGGTTCGCCGCATTCTGGGGCATGGCATTAAAATATGGAGAGATCGTCCTCTCCCAGCTCTACAGAGGACGTGACCGTAACGGTAACCTGCTCAGCGGCCCTATGTACTATATCCGTGACGGCCTGAAAATGCCCTGGCTGGGCGTTGTCATCGCCGTTCTCATGTGTCTGAAGATGATGGGCGCCAATCTGGTGCAGTCCAACACCATCTCCGGCATTTTAAACACCCAGTACGGCGTACCGACCTGGCTTGTGGGCGTTCTGCTGATTGCGCTTTTAATGTGTATCACCCTGGGCGGGCTGAAACGAGTGGCCGATATCGCCACCTCCCTCGTGCCCACCATGTCCATCTTTTATATTATAATCGGCATCCTGGTCATCCTGTTAAATATCAACCAGGTACCGGCCGTATTTGCCGAAATTTTCACCGAGGCGTTCTCGATAAAGGCCGCTGCCGGAGGAACCGGCGGTTTCATTATGGCAAAAGCCATGCAGTACGGCATCACCCGCGGCATGTATTCCAATGAGGCGGGCGAGGGAACCGCTCCGTTCGCCCACGGCTCCTCCATTGTCGGACATCCCTGTGAAGAGGGAATCACAGGCGTGACCGAGGTGTTTCTGGACACGATCATCATCTGTACCATCACCGCGCTGGTGGTCGGCGTAACGGGTGTCTATAAAATCGACGGTATGAACGCCACCGTAATGGCGCTCACCGCGTTCGGCACCGTCTGGGCGCCGCTTAAGCACCTGGGGGCATTTGCCCTCCTGGTATTCTGCTTTACCACGCTGATGGGCCAGTGGTTCAATGCCGCCAAAAGCTTTAACTACGCCTTCGGCCCAAAGGTGACCGGAAAAATTAAATATATTTATCCGTTCCTCTGCATCATCGGCGCTATCCAGAAAATCAGCCTCGTATGGACTATCCAGGATTTGGCGATGGGACTCGTCATTATCCCCAACATGATCGCATTAATTATCCTGTTCCCTCAGGTGAGGAAGCAGACAAAGGATTACTTCTCCAATCCGAAATTCTATCCGCAGGCCGCTTCCAAAAAGCGGTAGAATCCCGGACCGGCAGCGAAAGGAAGGTTTCACAGCCATTCCACTGCTGAGGGCAGAAAAAGGGTTACCCTATGGCCAGGCCAGATGGGTAACCCTTTTTCCGTACTTTTCTATTTCTTATTACTCTCTATTTTCTTTCAGCCTCAAATGCTTTTTGCGGTGTCCGTCAGCTTATCGCTTCAGAACCAATCTTATAAGTCCACGCTCCGTCCGAATATTGAGCCGTTATGTCAATCAGGTAATAGGCTCCCGTTCCGCTTCTGTACTTCGTGGCATTGCATTTCACTTTGTTCCCGTCTGTTGAAAGTTCCTCCAGGGTGATAAGGATTCCGTTCTCAATTCCTTTTTCCCGGTCCATCAGACCTTCCGCGGTCAGCTCTTCCGCCGTTGCCTGTCTTCCCCAGACTCCGTAATAGCCTCCCGACAGATAGGCAAGGCCCTCCTTCTCGCCCGCAGTCAGGGAAGTAACTCCTGTAAAGTCAAAATAACTCTCTGAAATCCCCTCGTTAAGCCCCGGATCTTTCTCGGCCAGTTCCTTCATGATCCCGGCATAGAGCGCGAATTCCCTGCTGCCCGTCTCCCCGGTGAGCCTCAGCTTATCAAAGGTGAACTGCGCCGGGTAAGTTTCCTGAACCATTCCATTCCAGAACAGTTCCACAATCATGCCCTGCTTTAAATCGGAAATCTCTATCTTTCCGCCTTTCTCATCCTCCAGAAGCGGACCGTAGCCTGCCGTATAGAGGCCGTACTCTTTTTCCGGATCCAGGACCAGAATATAGGTATCCTTTACCTCCAGGATTTCATAGCGCGTTCCTCCCGTGGAATAATCGGGCGCGTCATTTGTATTTTCATTTCCCGCTCCGCTCTCTCCCCCCGCGACTGTCTGCACAATTCCTCCCGCAGTCCCGCTTTGAGAGGCTCCTGCCGTCTCATCCGCCGCTCCGGCCTGTGGCCCGCCGCATCCGTATAAAAACGTCATGCCCGCGATCAGGGCTGCTCCCAGACACCGCCTCACCATGGTTCTTTTCATAATCGTCTCCTCCTCTTCTATACTTTACTGCCGCAGCCTGTGTTTCTGTCTTCAGCCTGTCGTTCTGTCCTTAGCCTGTCGTTCCGTTCTTACCTGTAGTTTCTATCCCGTACTTCCAGTATCCACCAGATTTACAGTCTCATTATATCAGAGGAGGAAAAACGATGTGTTACCTTTCGTTTAAAGTTTTATTACAATCCCGGCGGCAATCAGGGCATAGGGGCAGGAGCTTTTAACGCAAAAACTGCCCGCCACGCCGGAACCGGATTCCGGGCATGTGCGGGCAGCTGATGGTTAACCGGCAATGAGCCTCTGTTCTCTTTCACAACAACGGCGGATCGGCCGTCATTATCTGTTCTCTTCCACAAATTTTCTGATATTGGAGGCGTTGACGTATTTTTTAATCTCTCCGTCTTTACCTACCTGGACAAGGGTAGGGGCCTGCATGATGCCGAAACGGTCGGACAGCTCCGGATTTTCCTCGGCATCCACCACCTCGTATTCCCTGTCTTTCAGGAACTCTTTGGCGATTTTACAGTTAGGGCATGTCTTTGTCGTAAAGAGGTAGATTCCCTCTCCGGCTCCGTTCCCCTTCTCCATCGTTTCCTGTCCCCTGTTCCCGCTCTCCTGCGGCTCCAGGATAAATTTCTTTCCATTCTTTAATACGGAACGCGTCACGTCATATGACGTCCTGTCCTTATACTCCTGCGTCTTCCCCTCATTCCAGTTCTGCACCGGACGGTAATATCCGGTAATGCGGCTGTAAACCTCCGCTTTCTTTCCGCAGACAGGGCAGGTAAAGTGTTCGCCGATCAGATAACCGTGCTCCTGGCAGATGGAGTAGGTCGGTGACAGGGTGTAATACGGCAGCTTGTAGTTCTCGGCTATCGTACGCACCAGCTTGGCCGCCGATCTCCAGTCGGGCAGCTTCTCTCCCAGGAACGCATGGAACACCGTGCCCGAGGTATAAAGCGTCTGAATCTCGTCCTGGACGTCCAGGGCGTCAAAGATATCGGCCGTATAACCCACCGGAAGATGGGAGCTGTTGGTATAATACGGCGTCTCGCCAGGCTGGCCTGCGGTGAGGATATCCGGGAAATGCTTTCTGTCGTGCTTTGCCAGACGGTAGGAGGTGGATTCCGCCGGAGTCGCCTCCAGATTGTAGAGATCGCCGTACATCTCCTGATAGTCAGAGAGGCGTTCCCTCATGTGGTTCAGCACATTCTTGGTAAATTCCTGCGTCTCTTCGTGGGTCATGTCCTTGCGCAGCCACCTCGCATTGAGTCCCGCCTCGTTCATACCCAGAAGGCCGATGGTGGAAAAATGGTTGGCAAAGGTTCCCAGATAGCGTTTTGTATAAGGGTAGAGGCCGTTATCCAGAAGCTTTGTGATAACCTCCCTCTTGATATGTAACGAACGTGCGGAAATATCCATCATATGGTCGAGGCGTCTGTAGAAATCCTCCTCATTCATCGCCAGATAAGCGATTCTCGGCATGTTGATCGTCACAACGCCCACGGAACCGGTACTCTCGCCGGAGCCGAAGAACCCGCCCGTCTTCTTGCGCAGTTCGCGCAGATCCAGTCTTAAGCGGCAGCACATGCTCCTGACATCGCTCGGCCGCATATCGCTGTTGATATAGTTGGAAAAATACGGCGTTCCGTATTTGGATGTCATCTCGAACAGGAGGCGGTTGTTCTCCGTGTCGGACCAGTCGAAATCCTTTGTGATGGAGTAGGTCGGGATTGGATACTGGAAACCCCGTCCGTTGGCGTCCCCCTCGATCATCGTCTCGATAAAGGCCTTGTTAATCAGATCCATCTCCGCCTTACAGTCTTTATATTTAAAATCCATCTCTCTGCCGCCGACAATGGCATTCATCTCGGCCATATCGTCCGGGACGGTCCAGTCCAGGGTAATATTGGAGAATGGAGCCTGGGTTCCCCAGCGGCTCGGCGTATTGACACCGTAGATAAAGGATTCAATGCATTTCTTTACGGAATCGTATGATAAATTATCAACTTTTACAAAAGGCGCAAGGTATGTATCAAAAGAGGAAAATGCCTGAGCTCCCGCCCATTCGTTCTGCATGATTCCGAGGAAGTTGACCATCTGGTTGCACAGTACGGAGAGGTGCTTGGCCGGTGAGGAAGTAATCTTTCCCGGGATTCCGCCCAGACCTTCCATCAGAAGCTGTTTTAAAGACCAGCCTGCGCAGTAGCCTGTCAGCATCGACAGATCGTGCAGATGGATGTCCGCATTCCTGTGGGCCTCGGCAATCTCATGATCATAGACCTCGGAGAGCCAGTAGTTTGCCGTTACCGCCCCGGAGTTGCTTAAAATGAGTCCGCCCACCGAATAGGTGACCGTGGAATTCTCCTTAACACGCCAGTCTTCCACCTTAACATAGTTGTTGACCACATCCTTGTAATCCAGGATGGTCGCTTTCATGTTACGGATTTTCTCTCTCTGTTTTCTATATAAAATGTACGCCTTGGCAACTTCCGTGTAACCTGTCTGTTCCAGCACATGCTCCACGCTGTCCTGCACCTCTTCCACGCTGATTTTCCCTTCCGACATCTTGGACTGGAAATCGGCTGTAACTCTCAGGGATAACAGTTCCAGAATCTCCTGATTATAGTCATTCTTTGTCGCCTTAAAGGCCTTCTTAATTGCGTTCGTAATCTTTCCCAGATTGAATTCCGCCACTTCTCCGTCACGCTTTATAACGCTGATCATTTTCCCTACTCCTTTCATCCTGCACCCAACGAGGGCTCGTCTCCAATTATAGCAGATGGCATAATAAAACACAATATCTGGTTTGGTTTTTTTTAAGATACCAGATATTGTGTGTTACTATTCGCAGGTAGTATTCCGCGAGGTGTTTTTTGTGAGTGGAGCGTAGCGAAAGTCACAGAAAACCCGAGGGTTGCGGCGCGAAACGGCGTTTTTGCCGTTTCTGTGCATCGCGCAGCGTGTTACTGGGCACGGAGTGAACAGTAACTATTGTGTCTTGTTTTGTCAAAAACTCGTGAAATTAACGTTGAATATTGATAACAGTGAAGCAACGGGTGATTCCGTCCGATGTTTTTACCGCCGTTTTTTTCTTTCCATCATCAGCCGTCCGTCATCAGACCGGAATATAATTCGGTCGGCACGTATGCCGTCACCATAATTCCATCATCCCGGTATTCTTCCGAAAGGAGCTGGCCGTACCTGCGGATGGTTTGAATCTTCCCCGCATCTTTATAAGGATACAGTTTTTCCAGGAAGATTTTCCGGCTCCGCAGAATAGTTTCCAGAATCTCCGTCAACTCATTAAGCCCTCCGCCCGTTTTGGCGGAAACCCTCACCTGGTAGTCGGACTGCAGATCCTTAAGAATCACTTCGTGCTCCAGCCGGTCGATCTTGTTAAATACCGTGACCACGGTCTTATCCGTAATCTCAAGTTTCCTCAGCGTCTCATAGACGATGTGGATCTGGGCGTCCATCTGAGGATTGGAACAGTCTACCACGTGGAGAATGATATCGCTGTATCTGGCCTCCTCCAGGGTGCTCCGAAACGCCTCGATCAGATGGTGGGGAAGCTTTCTGATAAACCCAACCGTATCGGTCAGGAGAATCTGCTGCCCGCTGGGCAGTTCCATCCCCCTTGTGGTGGGATCGAGGGTGGCGAACAGCTTATCCTCCGCCAGGATCCCGGCTCCCGTCAGTTTATTAAGCAGCGTGGATTTACCTGCGTTGGTATATCCCACAATCGCCGCCGACAACGTGTAGTTCCGGTCGCGCTGTTTTCTGGAAACCTCCCGGTGGCGCTTGACTTCCTCAAGCTCTGCTTTCAATTGTCCAATCCGATCGTGGATCAGACGGCGGTCCACCTCCAGTTTTTTCTCGCCGGGTCCCCTCGTTCCGATTCCGCCTCCCAGACGTGAGAGGGAGTTGCGCAGGCCCACCAGGCGGGCCGCCCGGTACTTGAGCTGCGCCAGCTCCACCTGTATCTTACCCTCGCTCGTAACGGCGTGGGCCGCAAAAATATCCAGGATGACCATCGTCCGGTCCATCACCTTTGTGTCCAGCGCATTCTCCAGGTTGCGAAGCTGTGCCGGTGAAAGCTCGTCATCGCAGATTACGCCTGTGGCGCCAAGCTCCCATACCCGCTCCCGCACCTCCTCAATCTTTCCCTTGCCGAGGTAGGTGCCGGGATGGACTCTCTCCCTGTTCTGGATAATCTTGTCCACCGTCACCGCGCCGGCCGTATCGGCCAGTTCTTCCAGCTCATCCAGGGACTCTTTTGTATCATCTTCATCGGAGGTGCTGACCGCAATCAGGATCACACGCTCCTCAAGCTCTTTTAAATCAATCAGTTCTGCCATATTCCTCCCGCCTTCTAACGGCTCTCCAGAAATGCAATTTCTTTTTCCAGCTCGGGCGTGGAACCATACTCCGCCACATAGCTTCTGAAGGTCTCAAGCGCCTTTGCAAAATCGCCTTTTTTCTCGTAAACGGCGCCCACGTTGTACATCATCTGACGGCTCTCCCCCGAACCGCCCATCGCAATCCCCTGCTCAAAATAGGAAATCGCCTCGTCGAAACGCTCGGCTGCCATCATGCAGAGGCCCATCTGGTTGTAAATCCCGGGGCCGGAAATTCCGCTGCTTATGGCCGCTTCACAAAATTCCACCGCCTTATCGTAATTCCCCGCCGTTCTGTAGGCATCCGCAATCGAGGACACCGCAATCCCGGCTCCTGCCGCCGTCTTTTCTTCGCTCTTTACCGCCTCTTTTGCCTTCGCATACGTCTCGGCCGCCGTATCCGGATCCCCGGACATGGCCTCGGACGCCGCCTTGTAATACAGATACTCCGGCTCCTTCTCATCCACATCCGCCAGAATTCCGTACGTATGCGCAGCCGCCGTATAGTCTTCCAGCATAAATTCCGCCTCGCCCCTGTATTTCAGTATATCCAGTTCGAAGGCATTTACAACCCCGTCCGCTTCTTTCAGGGCCAGATCAAAGGATTCCACCGCCGACGCATAGTCTCCGCTTTTCACCTGTTCGATTCCTTTTAGCCTCGCCTCTTTTGCTGCTTTCGGCTCCCCGCATCCGCCCAGCATGAGCGCCGACGCGGTAAGCGCCGCAAGGACAATTGACGTTCCTCTTCTCATTAGTCCATACCTCGTATTATTCTCCGCATGATTCCCGGGTCCTTCTCCGATCGGCCTTTGTCCAATCAGTTCTTTCCGGTGCTTCCGTGACCGCCTCGGTCCTCGTGGCCGAGAACCGGCGCCTCCTCGAATTCGATTGCCGGCTGGTGCTCCATGATACGGAACTGGCAAATCCGGTCGCCGGTGCTAATCTTTGTATCCCTGAGGGCATAAGCCGGGAAAAACCACTGATCGTTGTCGCCGCAGTAAGTCTCATCAATGACGCCCATATGGTTTGTCTGGATGATTCCGAAATTTTTGAATGTGCTGCTTCTTGGAACCACATGCGCCTCATATCCGTTCGGAAGCTCCATCGCCACACCGAGGGGAATCAGGGCAAATTCTCCCTGTTTCAGCTCCATGTCCGCCGCGGCCCTCAGATCAATCCAGTCGGATTTCCCTGCAATATAATCGAGTTTTTCTATTTTGTCGGTAAAATATTTGATTTTGATTCTCATTCGTCTGTCTCCTCTGTCTGTGTAAAGTAAGGGCTGCCCGCCGTTAAACGCCATGGCCGCCGCGCATCCTGCTATGCAGTGCAGTAAGATTATAACATCCTTTTGGCCTGCGGTAAAGCAACTTATTGCCGTCCACACTGCATCCGCCCCGCGGTTTACGGAACCGTTTTTTTTCTGAAACAACGAAAAGCACGCTCCGCGAACTTTTCATTGCCACTCAACGCGGAAAACTGCCCCATCCAGACCGGAGCCTGGATGGGGCAGTTCCCAACGTAAACAAATAATATCAGGAATAAGGGTGTTTTTACCCGAATCGTAACTATTCAGTACCTTCATAGTTATCCCGAATCTTACAAAATATTCATGAAGGTCGTAAGCACCATCGAGTTAAAGAAGTCTACAAACAGGCTTCCTACCAGCGGCACAATGAAGAATGCTCTCGGCGCCGGGCCGTATTTTTCCTGTAAAGCTCTCATGTTCGCCATTGCGTTCGGTGTGGCGCCCATACCGAATCCACAGAATGCCGTCGTCATGGCTGCCGCCTCATAGTCGCGGCCCATAATGTTGAACACTGCGTAGTTGGCGTAAAGGAACATTACCAGGGTCTGTATAAGCAGGATGACAATCATCGGAAGCGCCAGTGCGGCAAGCTGCCACAGCTTCAGGTTCATCATCGCCATCGCCAGATAAAGGTTCAGGGAAAGGCCGCCCAGTGCGTCGATTTCTTCCATCGGAAGCTCCGAATTCTTTACGTCCCAGATGTTACGGATTGCTGCGGCACAGAGCATTGCGCCGATATAAGCCGGCATTGTGAGGCCGATATTTTTAAAGAAAGTGAAAATTAAAGTTCCGATACCGATGGCAACTGCAAGAAATGCCGCTGCATTGGTAAATTTCTGTCCGTCGATCGGGGAACCAATCTCGTCAACTGCGGTTCCTTCTGCCTTAGCGGTTGATTTAAGTCCCATTTTTTCAACACGTGCCCTTGCAATCGGCCCGCCCATCATGCTTCCTGAAACAAGGCCGTATGTAGCTGCCGCCAGGGCAACGGTAAGAGCTCCCGATACTCCGTATGTCTGTTCCAGAAGAGGTCCGAAGGAACCCGATGTTCCGTGGCCGCCAACCAGAGGCATGGACCCCATACAGAGGCCTAAAAGCGGGTTAAGTCCGAATGCCGCCGCCAATCCGCTTCCCACTGCATCCTGGATAATACACATTCCGACCGACAATGCAAGGAATATAAACACCTGCAGGCCGCCTTTTTTCAGGAGCCGGAAACAGGCTGTAAAACCTACGCTGCAGAAGAACACGGTCATAAGAATCGTTTGAACTGTAGTATCAAATGAGAATTCCAGGACTCCCGCCCCGTAAAGCGCCAGATGTGCTAATGCGAAGACAATACCTCCTGCTACCGGTGCCGGAATACAGTACTTACTGAGAAATCCCAGTTTTTTTACCATAAACCTTCCCAAACAATAGACGAGTGCCCCCAGCGCACAGGCCTGATACATATCAAGCTCAATTACCATCATACTAACTCCTCCTTCTCACTTTTGTTTTGTGTAATCATTTTTCACCCGTCACTACAGAAAGTAACAGAAAGTTACAGTAGTCTTCTGTTAAGGAATCGATAAGGCAATGGCTTGTAAATCAAATTTTTGTTTAGCAATATCTTAACTTCGCTTTACAAAGTTCTGTTTTTTCAACAATGAAAAGCAGGCCCGGCAGATCCTGTTTTAAGACCTGCCGGGCCTGCTTTAAAGCTCCCGTTATTCAGCATGGAGAACCGGCCTGTCCGCGTCCAGGCTCTTTTTCACATCGATCACCCGCTGGTTGGAACTGCCCTTCCACTTCAGCGTGCTGTCCTTAAGCTCCTCCACAAACCGGCCGTCCACCAGGACGTCAACCAGGCTGATAAACTTCAGCTCTTTGATCTCCTCCCAGGTAAATCCCGTATACAGCCACACGGTTTTATCCGGAAATTCCGCCCTGACCCTCCTGATCAGCGCTTCGGTGTCCTCCCTGTTCTTAAAGTGAAGCGGATCGCCGCCGCTGAATGTGATGCCGGAAATATATTGTTTGCCCAGTTCCTCCGCTATCTCCCGCCATGCCGCCTCATCAAAGGGAATTCCCCCTTCCACGTCCCAGGTTACGGGGTTGTGGCAGCCCTTACAGCCATGGCTGCAGCCTGCCTCCCAAAGAACGACCCTTAAGCCATCCCCGTTGAGCATATCGTCTTTTGTAATATTGTGATAACGCATTTCTTAACTCCGATCTGTTTTGTCCGTTCTATCTTTCCCGGGTTGGTTTTCCCGATTCTATTTTCCCGGGTCTGTTTTCTCCTGCTTTACATGGACTTTCTCTCGGCTATCTCGGCCATTTTTGCCTCGTTTAACCGTGTATCGCCCTTGACACGGGAATAGCTTAAGTACCCGTTCATCCTGTCTATCTTCGTCAGGTTGCTGCTGCCGCAGGCCGGGCAGACGTCCATGTCGAGCTCCTGGTGGCCGCAGTCGTCACAATAGGAAAGGGACAGGTTCACACCCTCGTAAAGTCCCATCTCCATGGCCCGCCGTACCAGGGTTCTGACGGCTTCCAGGTTATAGTCGATGGGGTATTTCACATACTGGATCTTGCCTCCATTGGACAGCTCCCAGAACCTGTATTCCAGATCCTGCTTCCGGATCGGGGAAATCTCCTCCGTCACGTGGCAGTGGAAACCATTGCTGACGTATTCGCGGTCGGATACATTCTCGATAATTCCGTATTTCTTGCGGAACTGTTTCACCTGGAGGCCGCAGAGGTTCTCCGCCGGCGTCGCGTAGATGGCGTAAAGGTTCCCGTCTTCTTTCTTGAACTCTTCCACCTTTCCGTTGATATGCTCAAGGACTTCAAGGGCAAACCGGCCGTCCTCCACCAGGGATTTTCCGTTGTAGAGCTGCTGAAGCTCGTTAAATGCGGTAATTCCAAAGGATGCCGTCGCCGTCCTGAGCAGCGGCTTAATCTTATCGTGAAGCCCCAGATGGCCGCCATAAAATCCGCCCTCACAGTAGGCCAGGGGATTGGTGGACGCGCGCATCTCTCCCAGGTATGCATAGGTACGGATATGAATCTTCCGGATCAGGTCCAGATAATAGTCCAGCACTTCATAGAAATCCCGGCTCTCCTGCCTTGCCCTGGCGAGAATCATCGGAAGGTGGAGGCTGACTACGCCGATATTAAAACGGCCCACAAAGACCGGCTCGTCCTTTTCGTCGGCCGGATTCATGCCGCCCCTCTCATACCAGGGAGATAAGAATGCGCGGCAACCCATCGGGGAAATGATCTTTCCATACTTTTTATACATTCCGGCAATATATCCCTCGCCGGTCAGTGAAAGCCAGTCCGGATACATCGTCCTGGCGGAACATCTGATTCCCGCTTCAAACACATCTTCCAGCTCGCAGCCCGGCCCATGGAGCTTTTCATCATAGAGGAAAACGATTTTCGGGAACAGGACCGGCTTCTTGCAGCCTTCCTTCCCCTCTCCCTTTTTCCTCACTTCCAGCATTGTGATGGTCGCCAGCTTTGCAAAACGGCTTTTCCCCGTGCCTGCCGTCATTGTAATGAAAGGATAGTCCCCGCGGCTGGAGGAGACGGAATTAAATTTGTATTCCCAGCCCTGGAATCCCTGTTCCATGTCACGCTTGATATCGGAAAAGGCCACTTCCTCCGCCTTTTCTTTATCAAGTCCCAGAAGCATATATTTCTCCAGGTATTTTGCATAGGATTTTTCCGCATAGGGAGCCAGGATTTCCTCCACGCTCGGAACGGTAAATCCTCCGTACTGCTGGCTGGCCGCGCTGAGCACGATGTCCCCGATGACGTCGAAGGCCACATCCAGGGTCTTCGGCTCATTGTACCAGAGATTTCCCATCTCAAAACCGCCCGACAGGACGCTCTTTACATCGAACAGACAGCAGTTCATCGTATCGCGGCGGGCCGACATGTCGTGGATATAGAGATATCCGTCGCGGCAGGCCTGAAGCTCCTCCACCGTCATAAAGAATTTCTGGTAAAGCGATTTATTCAGCTCATTAAAAATCAGGCTCCGCTTGGTGGACACCAGGGCGCTGTCAGTGTTGCTGTTTTCCTTATCTCCGATATACATGATGGATTGGCTTTTCTTATATACGTCATCCAGCATCTGCACGAAATCCTGTTTGTAATTGCGGTAATCGCGGTAGCTCTTGGCCACCGCCGGATTCACCCGCTCCAGCGCTCCCTCCACCAGGTTATGCATCTGGGAAATCGGGATCCGGTTCTCATCCAGTTTCTCCACCTTATCCTGAACAAAACGGCAGATGAACGCAATTTCCTCCTGCGTGAAGTGAACCATGGCGCGCTCCGCCGATTTATTGACGGCCACCACGACCTTCTGGACATTAAAATCTTCTCTTGTCCCATCCTTTTTAATCACTTTTATCTCCGAATTTTTCATTCCGTCCTCCTGTTTTCCTAAAATTCCCGCCTCATCCTTTTCATCCGGACATTCTTCTCTGCGGAGCGTTCCGATTTATCTACATATCGTTATCATTTTCATTACTGTTTCTATATCCTGTGTTCATCAAAAAAAATCACGGTACTTATCCTACCATCCCAGCCGCAATGCGTCAAGCTCCATTTCCACATTTTTATACAAAATTCGGGCTGCGTGCCAATCCCGGCTCATGCAGACTTTTCTCCGGGTACGTCACAAAATGTGATTTGCTCTGCCCCTCCGCCATCCGTTCCGTCGGCTGATTGCCTCAGCTGTCAAGAGGAGGCGTAGAGGGGGAGCGATGGGTCTAGGTTGATCCGGATAATTTCTTTTGGGGATAATGGTATGTGGATGGATTGGTTAGATTCGTTAGATTGGCTTGTTGAAAAGATTGCGGGGCAATCTGGAAATTTCTGAATGGTGCGCGTTAGATTCGATAAAGTGGTGAAAATGTAGTGCTGAAAATGCGAAGAAAAAATATGTATTGGGCATTGGTCTGTTTTGTTTGGAAATGGCGTAGTTATTTGATTTCCCCCACCCCCAGAAACAGGACAGTTGGCGGGACATGGGCGGGGCGGATAGGTGAAGGCGATCACCTTCGCGTTTTCAGTCCCGGCCATCGTCTTCCTCCATCCCCACATTGCCATCAAACTCCGCCCGGGACTGAAGACTCACACTCTCTCCCCTCACCATCCCGTCCGCCATCCGTCCCGACGGCGTCCTCATTTCTCCGCCCGATTTCTTCTTCCACCTCCAGCCTGAATTCATCCACCTGCCGCGGATTGATCTCCGGCAGTTCCTCCGTCGACCCGACACCGAAGCGGCGCAGGAATTCTTCCGTTGTGGCGAAAAGGGCAGGGCGCCCCGGGGCATCCAGGCGGCCTACTTCATATACCAGGTTGTACTCGATCAGGCGGTTGACGGCATGGTCGGATTTGACACCCCTGATTTTTTCTATCTCCAGCTTTGTAATCGGCTGCTTATAGGCAATAATGGAAAGCGTCTCCAACACCACGTCCGTCAGGACCTGCTTCTTCGGGGCGGAGGCCACCTGTATCAGGTTATCGTAATATCTGGCCCTGGTGCACATCTGGTAACTGTCTTCCAGCTCTATGATCTGCATCCCTCTCTGCTCCTTCTCATACCGCTCTTTCAGGCGCATCACCGCGTCTTTTGCCGCCTCCGCGTCACGGCCGAGGGCCGCGGCTATCTGGCGCACTTCCACGGATTTGCCCATTGTAAAAAGAACGGCTTCCACAATTGCCTCATCTTCCGAAAATACCATGTTTTCCTGTTCCATCTGTTATCTCATTCCTGTTCTTCAAAGTCCTCCAGACCTTCCAGATCGAGCTCTCCCGTCTCTCCTTCCGGTTCCAGGGTTTCTATGTACATATCGTCAAATAGTGCTTCCTGGGTCAGGCATATTTTCCCCATCTTCATCAGTTCCAGCACAGCCAGGAACGTAACTACCACTTCCAGGCGGCCCGTCTGCTTCTCAAGAATCTGGCGGAAGCTGAATGTTCTGTGTTTTCTCGCATACTGCATGACCGAACCGATTTTCTGTTCCAGGCTCACCGGCTCCTTGCGGATTGTGCCGAAGTTACTTCTCACCGGATCGATCTTGTCCTCCTTGCGCTTCATCACCGAGTCAAAAATGCTCTGAAGTTTGGCCAGCGTCAGCCCGTCCAGCAGGCTGTCTAAATCCACGGGCGGCTCATACTTCAAAACCTCCTTCGGGATCGTCGGATCCTTAAACAGAAGACGCTCCGCGTCCTGCTCCCGCTCCTCCAGCTCCTGGGCCATGTATTTATATGTCTTATACTCCAACAGCCGGCGTACCAGCTCAGCTCTCGGATCCTCCTCGTCCTCTTCCTCCTCTTCCTGGGCAGGCAGAAGCATCCTCGACTTGATATCGATCAGGGTAGCCGCCATCACGAGGAATTCGCTGACAATGTCCAAATCCGTCTTTTCCATCTGGCTGACGTAATCCAGATACTGCTGCGTGATCAGCACGATCGGGATATCATAGATGCTGACTTTATTCTTTTCTATTAAATGGAGGAGAAGATCCAGCGGACCTTCAAAATTCTCAAGCTTATAGGAAATTCCCATCTGGTTTTCGTTCCGTCCTTTCCCCGATAGTATATCAAAGATGATTTTTCATGGCAACCCCCTCCGGTTTCAGGGTAATCCGGATGAGCTGCGGCCTGTCGTTCAGCCTGATATTGATGGAATGGGTCCCCAGCCCGCGGCTGACTAACATTGTCTTTCCTCCGCTGTCGAAGCGGCCGGCGCACCAGGGCAGAAAGAACTGGTATTGCGGAGTCATCACGCCGCCCAGAAACGGCAGGCGGATGGTTCCCCCATGGAAATGGCCGGACAGGGTCAAATCGGCTCCCCACTGTCTGCAGTTCTTAAAAAACAGAGGGGAATGCAGCATAAGAATCTGGAACCTGGCCGGATCCGCCTTCCCTGCATGGCGCTCCAGTTCCTTTTCCGGAAGTGCCGGTATCGTAAAACGGTGGCGGTAATATTGTTCCTCCATATTGCATCCGGTGATACGGATATCCTCACCAAAGTCCGCGCTTTGATCGGAGAGATAAACGGCTCCTGCTTCGGCCAGCTCCCCTGTGAACCTGTCGTAGAGATCGCCGTAGACCGTCCTCTCCCGTCTCATCCGCTCCTCATGGTTTCCATTGGCATAATAGACAGGGTAACGCGCAGCCAGTTCCCGCACCAGTTCCAGGATTACCCGCAAATCGGCATCCCCTCTCGTAACCATCATATCTCCGCCAATCAACACGGCATCCGGACGGATTCTGTCTACCTCCTCCACCAATTTCCTGTTTTTCTCACCAAATTCATTATTATGTAAATCGGAAAGAAATACAAATTCCCGTTTATTTCCTTTTATTTTTCCCGAAGTTATCTGGTAGTGATCTGTGACAAAATGTTTTTTTTCATATTCCGATCGCAGAACCAGTCCTCCGGCAACGGCCGCCAGGGCCGCCACACAGGCATATACCATAAAATCCTCCTGAATCATTGATAAAATCCGGCGCTCCGGATTCCCGCGCCGGGCGCGGACGCACAGCGGCATATTATATCTTCGCGCGAGTGTGCATCTCATGAAACAACGAAAAGCACGCTTCGCGAACTTTCCATTGCCACTCAACAAAAATCAGCCTGCCCCGGCCACAGCCGGCGCAGGCATCAGGCCTCTTAGCAGTTCTCACGCAGGTTGGCGTAAGGAGCCTGCTCAAGGCGTATAAAATATCCCTGCTCATGTTCACAAACCGGGCAGTACTTGGGCGCAATTTTCCCTTCGAAAATATAGCCGCAGTTCAGGCAGATCCACTCCGTGTCTTCCTCGGAAGCAAAGAGCCTGCTGCTTTCAAGCAGATTGGCGAAAATACCGAAACGGTCCCCATGGGTTTTCTCGATATCCGCGATCATATGGAATACATGGCCGATACGGTCAAATCCCTCTTCCAGGGCCACATCGCCGAAGTCTTTATATACCACGTCGAACTCTTCAAATTCATTGTGTTCCGCCGCTCTTAAAAGATCCACGGTCTTCTCATACATATCAACCGGATAACCTCCGTCAATATGGATGGTCTCTCCCGTCATTTCCTTTAAAAACTTATAGAATACCTCCGCATGCTCCTTCTCCTGCTCGGCCGTATATAAAAAGACCTTCTCAATGACAGGAAGTCCTTCCTTCTTAGCCACTGAAGCGGCAAACGTATAGCGGTTTCTCGCCTGGCTTTCACCGGCAAAAGCACGCATCAGATTTTTAGCAGTAGCGCTTGTTTTCAAAACACTGTCCATCAAATTATTCCTCCTATTTCATTTGTTGGTAGTAGTTTCTCCGAAAACAGGCAATGTATACCAATCATAATACACTTATATTTAAAAAAACGTCAAGCAGACTTTTTATTTAGTTGAGATGCGAGGACGCCTGTGTAAGATGGCGGACGGGGTGGGGAAGGTTGTATATGAGTCTTCAGTCCCGGTTGGGTGGGTGTCGTGAGGGGGAATCCGGGAGAAAAAATTCCTACGGGGACTCGCTCCCGCTTGTGGAATGCGCAGCGAGTGCTAGCTTCGTGAAGAACCTCAGCAAGCACCGGCGGATTCCAAGGTCACCCTTCGGAAAGTTTTCTCCCTCCTTCCCCGGGCAGGTTGTCGACGAGACTGAAGACTCAGCGAAGGGTACTGCCCCGTCCGTCATCTTCAGAGGCTGATTGTCTCTTGTTTCCCGCAGGAACTTTTTCTGCCCGGATTCCCCACCCGCGACAACCTACAGCCCGGGACTGAAGACTCACCCCATCCCCTCACAATTCCGCCCCCAGCCGTCCCGGCGGCGTTCGCCTTCCTGCAAAATTCCCTCCCCTTAAACTGTATTTTTTACAAGATGACAAATCACCGCTTCCCGCCTTTCCCAGCACATAAGATGAACATAGCCAATTATGGATAATATGCAACAAAAGCGGTTCAGTATTTAATGTAGTGGGAGGTATAGATACCTTGATTACTTATGATAAATTATGGAAAACCATGAAAGAAAAAAAGATAACTCAATACCGTCTGATTAAGTACTATGGATTCAGCGCCGGGCAGATTGGACGGCTGAAAAAGAATATGTATGTATCCACCCATACAATCGAGACGCTCTGCAGCATTCTGGATTGCAGGGTGGAAGATATATTTGAATACAGGCCGGATGACGCCTTATGTGGGCCGTCCCCCGTGTCTTCTGACCGAGACTCGTTCACGGCTCTGGAAAATTCCGAACCGAAACTGCCTTAGGATTTTTTCAGGCTGCCTTCTCCGCATACGCAGATCCCAGCTTCTTTCAAAAGTCGGACTGTCATTCCGTCACCCGGGATTAATTTCTTTGCAAAGTTCCCGTCGTAGATGAAACCGCTGCCGCAGGACGGGCTCCTGTCTTTCAGGACTGCCCTCCGGCAGTTTTTTTCCTGTGCAATTTTAAGCGTCTCTTCGGCGCCTTTTATGTATTCCCCGGTCACGTCGCGGCCGTCCTCCGTGACTACCCTGTCCTCCCTGATCTCGGCGGGCGTGCGGGGTGTTGGAAGTCCCCCCAGCACCTCCGGGCAGACGGGAACGATTTCCGCTCCCGTGCTCTTTAAAAAATCCACTACGTCCTGGCAGTAATTGGACTCACCACTGTACTTGCACTTTTCTCCCAGCAGACAGGCGCTTACCAGAATCGTCTCCATTCTCATTTCCCGCTGCTCTCTTCCTATATCCCTGCACATATCGGCTCTTCTCCTTCTCCGGGCCTTCTCCGGCCCACTCCGTCATAAGACTGCAAACTGACTGTTATAGAGTTCAAAGTAAAATCCCTTCTGCTCAAGCAGTTCTTCGTGATTGCCCTGCTCGATAATCCGGCCGTCTCTCATAACCAGAATGATGTCGGCCTCCCGGATCGTGGAAAGGCGGTGGGCCACAATAAAGCTTGTCCTGCCCTCCATCATTCTTGCAAATGCCTCCTGAATCATAATCTCCGTCCTCGTATCAATCGAGGAGGTCGCCTCGTCGAGAATCAGCATCGGAGGCAGGCAGAGCATGACACGGGCGATGCAGAGAAGCTGTTTCTGTCCCTGGGACAGATTGCCGCCGTCCTCGGAGATGACCGTATCATAGCCCGCAGGCATACGCATGATAAAGCCGTGGGCATGGGCTTTCACGGCCGCCTCCCGTATCTCCTCCTCCGTGGCATCCGGTTTCCCGTAGGAGATGTTGTCGCGGATGGAGGCGGATTTTAGCCACGTCTCCTGAAGCACCATGCCGTAACCGGCCCGCAAACTCTCCCGTGTCATATCCCGGATATCGGTACCGTCCACGCGGATGGCCCCCTGTTCCACGTCATAGAAGCGCATCAGAAGATTGATTACCGTACTCTTGCCGCAGCCGGTCGGGCCCACAATCGCTATCCTCTGGCCCGGATTTACAGTCAGGTTTAAATCCTCAATCAGGCTGATCTCGGGATTGTAGGAGAAGGAAACATGGTCGATGGCGACCTTTCCCTCCACATGCTCCGGATTCTTCGCGTCTTCTTTGTCCGGAGCCAGCGGCTCCTCGTCGATCAGCTCGAAAACACGGGCCGCTGAGGCGAGGGCATTCTGGAATTCCGTAGCCACGCCCGTGATCTCATTAAACGGCTTTGTATACTGGTTTGCATAATTTAAAAATGAAGTAAGCTGTCCCACGGTCAGCACTCCCCGGATTGCCGCATAGGCTCCGGCCACCCCGACGCTGGCATAGACAATGCCGTTGACAAACCGCGTCGCCGGGTTGGTGATGGAGGAAAAGAACGTGGCCTTCAGGCTGCAGTCCGCCAGTTTGTCGTTGATCACGGCAAAACGCCTGGACGCCTCCTCCTCGTAGCTGAATGCCTGGACCACCTTTTCATTGTCCAGAATCTCATTAATCAGGGATGTAATCTCCCCTCTGGCCTCCGACTGGGCCCTGAACATATAGAAGGTCTTTTTCGCGATAAAACTGGCCACAAACAGGGAAACCGGCGTCAGCACCACAACGATCGCCGCAATAAGCGGGTTGATATAAAACATGAACGCCAGGGTTCCCGCTATGGTGAGCAGTCCGCTGAAGAGCTGGGTGAATCCCATCAGTAAGCCGTCGGAAAACTGGTCTATGTCCGTGATGACACGGCTGAGAACTTCGCCGTACTGGTGGCTGTCCACATATTTCAGCGGCAGTTCCTGTATCTTTTCAAATGCACGTATCCTCATATCCTTTACAACACGGTATGTGATATGGTTGTTAATGACGTTCATAAGCCACTGTGCAAGGGCGGTGATGAGAATTGCGGCCGCCATTGTCTTCAGTATGGCGAACAGTCCCGGGAAATTGACCTCCCCGCTGCCGATTACAAGATCCACGGCTTTTCCGATCAGGATCGGGATATAGAGGGTCAGCGCCACCGTGATTCCTGCCAGAATCAGGGACAGAAGAACCATCCATTTGTAATGCCCGATATCCTGGAGCACGCGCTTCATTGTTGTCTTTTGTTTCAATGTTTTTACTTTCTTCTCCTGCTTGGGCATTACTGGTTCACCTCCTCACCTGAAAGCTGGGACAGGCAGATCTCCCTGTATACGGGACAATTTTCAAACAGCTCCTGATGTTTTCCGATTCCGGCCACCGAGCCTTCCTCTAACACCAGGATTTTATCGGCCTGTTTCACAGTAGTGGCCCGCTGGGAAACGATAAATACGGTCATACCGTCCGTCTTTTCCCGGATTGCCTTCCGCAGCCGCGCATCCGTGGCAAAATCGAGCGCCGAAGCGCTGTCGTCCAGGATCAGGATATCCGGCTTTCTCACCAGCGCCCTGGCGATGGTCAGCCTCTGGCGCTGTCCGCCGGAAAGGTTCTTGCCTCCCTGGAGCAGGTTGGCGTCAAGGCCTCCCTGTTTGCTTTCCACCACATCCTTTGCCTGGGCGATGTCAAGCGCCTCCATAATCTCTTCATCCGTCGCGTCCGCCTTGCCCCACTTCATGTTGTCCCGGATACTGCCGCGGAACAGAACCGCCCTCTGAGGCACGACGCCGATCCGGCCTCTGAGCTCTTTCAGCCCATAATCTTTGACATCCAGGCCGTCAACTCTCACCGTTCCCTTTGTCGCATCATAAAAGCGGGGAATCAGGTTCACCACGGAGGATTTACCGGAACCGGTACCTCCGATGATACCGATCGTCTCCCCCTTCATTGCGTCAAAGTGGATATCACTGAGGGAATCCGCCTTGGCTCCCTGATAGGCAAAACTCACATGGTCAAACGAAACCATCGGGACCGCGGCCGGATTTTTGCCGGACTGCCCTCCGGCCGCTTCTTTTCTTCCGGCCGCCGCGGCGGAAGTTACGTTCTCCTTTTCCGTAATGCTGCTCTTCGTATCAAAAACACTGTTAATCCTGCCCGCGCAGGCAAATGCCTTTGTCATCGTAATAATCAGATTGGCCAGCTTGATAAGCTCCACCAGAATCTGAGACATGTAGTTGACCAGGGCCACCAGCTTGCCCTGCGGGATTGCGCCCGCGTCTACCTGCGTTGCCCCCACATAGATCAGGATCACAATAGCCAGGTTGATGATCACGTAGGTGATCGGGTTTAAAAGGGCGGAAATCTTCCCTACAAAAATCTGGAAGTCAAATAAGAGGCCGCTCTCCGCATAGTAGGCCGCCGTCTCATCCTTCTGACGGTTAAAAGCCCTGACCACCCTGACTCCGGTCAGATTTTCCCTGGTCATCTGAAGGACGCGGTCAAGCTGCTTCTGGACTTTCTTATATAAAGGCATCGTGATAAGCATGATTCCGAACACCACGATGGAGAGCAGCGGTATCGTCACCACAAAAATCATTGCCGATTTGACGTCAATGGTAAACGCCATGATCATGGCGCCGAATACGATAAAAGGCGAGCGCAGAAACAGGCGCAGCGTGAGGTTGACTCCCGACTGTACCTGGTTGACGTCGCTGGTCATTCTCGTAATCAGCGTGGCCGTCCCCTCCGTGTCGATCTCCGTATAAGAAAAATGATTGATATGATCAAACAGCTCTTTTCGAAGCGCAGTTCCGAATCCCACGGCTGCCTTTGCCGCAAAATACTGTGCGGTCAGCGAACATGCGAGGCCGATCACTCCGAGAAGGATCAGAACGCCTCCCATTCTGAGTATATAAGGCAAATCCGCATTTCTGATACCGGTATCGATAATCTTTGCCATGACGAGCGGTACAAAGAGCTCAAAACTGGCCTCCAGCATCTTAAAAAGCGGCGCCATCACCGCCTCGGTCCGATATTTTTTAAGGTATCTCATTAAGCTTTTCATCGGTCATTCCCCTGTCCTGCTTCTTAATTTTTTAAATGATGTCTATTTTATTTATTATGTATCTCACGCCGGTCAACTCATTTTTGCACTTTATTGTAGCATATCGGGAGAGAGGGTTCAAGTTGAAAAAGACCCAAAGAACCTTGAAAAAAGTTCTTTGGGTCTTCCCTGTTGGAGTAGGAACACTAAAACACGTAACGATTCAGTACCTTTATGGTTACCGCTTCGCGATGCACAAAAAGGTGGAAAATACCGTTTTCATCGGCCGTCCCGGCGGTGTCCTGATTCTTTACAACACTATTTTTCGGTACAGGCCTTTACAAATGCCCGGAAGATCGCCTGCTGCTCATCGGAATCATACATCATCTCAGGATGCCACTGAGTCGCCGCTGCGAAACGGCTGCCCGCCATCTCGATCGCCTCGGTTACGCCGTCCGTCGATACGGCGCTGACAACAAAACCGGCGCCCAGGTCTTTGACAGCCTGATGGTGGAAAGAGTTCACCCCTACGGTCTCTTTTCCGAAAATTTCCCTGAGTTTTGTTCCCTCTTTCGTTGTCACGCGGTGGGACACATGATTCATCGGATACATATCATTGAAATGGTGGTTGAATTTTCCCTCAATCTCCAGATCCTGATACAGATTGCCGCCTGCCGCCACATTCAGGATCTGGATTCCGCGGCAGACTCCCAGGATTGCTTTATCGGTCTCATTGAGTATGTACTTTGTCAGCTCCACGTCCTGACGGTCCCTCATCGGCATAATCAGGCCGCAGTAGCTCTTTGCGTCTTCTCCATACTCCTGAGGATTTACATCATGGCCGCCGCTGATGAGGATGCCGTCCATTCTGGACACCATTTCTTTCACCGTCTCCATATCCTGGCAGATGGGAATCATAACCGGCACTCCCCCTGCCTGCTCAATCGAATCAATATAATTTGCCGCCAGAAAATTCCACTTCTGGCCGGTAATTCCCATATGGGACACACTCCCAACCTCATCTCTGTAATCATAGTTGCATGTGATTCCAATCAATGGTTTCATGTTTCTTCCTCCATTTTAAGTTATAATTTAATCATTGTGTGTAACAATTCCGTCGTTTGCATGATAGCTGCCGGTCCAAAAGAACCGCTGTATTATTCGTGATGGCTTGTTCTGATATCTTTTTCTTCCATCTCTTTCCATGGTCCCCATTTTTCTGTTTCCCATCTCTTTGTATCGGAAAAATATTCTTCCGTCAGTTTCTTAACTTCCCCATGGCAGAGGTAAACACCGATCATGTTGAAGAGGATAATCAGGAAAGAGCCAAAGTCTACGTAATTGATAAGGGCGCTGATTCCCACCATGCCGCCGATAAACATCAGGCCAAGGTAAATATATTTTCCCCATACCCCGGCTTTTTCACCAAACAGCTTTACAAGCTGGTCACAGCCGAATAAGGTCTGGGCCACTGCCGTCGTGAAGCAGAACAGGGTCAGTGAAAGGGATACGATAAATCCGCCTGCAACCGGGCCGAGGGCTTTCTGGAAGCCGGCGATGGTCAGTGTTGAAACGGAAGCGTCCGTCTGCCATACGCCTGTTGTCAGGATTACAAAACAGGTAACGCTGCACACGATAATTGTATCAAAGAATACCTCAAAAATCCCCCACATACCCTGCTGTACCGGATGGTTCACATCGGATGCCGAATGTGTGATTGTGGTCACGCCGGTACCGGAGTCATTGGAATAGATACCGCGGCAGACACCCCATCTGATACACATGGCAATCGTTGCCCCGCCGAAACCGCCGACAGCCGCACGGCCTGTAAATGCATACTGGAAAATGGAAATAAATGCGGAAGGAATTTCTTTGTAGTTCACCGCGATTGCGATCAGTCCGCCTACCATATATACAACGCTCATAACAGGAACGATTTTTTCCGTAAAGCTTAAAAGTCTTGTAAGTCCGCCGAGTACGATCAGGGCAGCCGCAATAATCAGCACTGCTGTGGAAACCATACGCGGAATGTGAATTGTTTCAACGGTGTCTACGACAGAACCAATCTGAGCGGATGCCGCAAGGAACAGACAGAACGCACAGCTGATTGCATAGGCGATTCCCATCCATTTCCAACCCGTTGCCTTTGGAAGATAATACTGAGGGCCGCCGAACCATTTTCCATCCTTGTCACGCTGACGGTATTTCATGGCGAGAACCACCTCGCTGTATTTAACGACACAGGCAAACAGACCGGTCAGCCAGAGCCAGAATACGCCTCCCGGGCCGCCGTAGCCAATGGCAATCGCCGTACCTACGATGTTTCCGGCGCCCAGTGTCGAAGCAAGCGCTCCCGTTACCGCCTTATATCCTGAAATTTTATTGCTGTCTTTGCTTTTTTCATCACCCTTAAATGCTTTTACAATTGTATTTTTAAGTACAAATCCAAGCTTTCTAAACTGTATAAATTTGTATCTGAATGATAGAAAGATGCCTCCGCCTACCAGCCAGATTAACATTGGATATCCCCACACCCAGTTTGTAAACGCTAAGATCGGATTGTTCATGATACTTCCTCCTTCGTTGATTAGACTTTTTCATTCATTTACTTTTACCATTCCCGGGGTTCAGTAATTGTATGTCTAAACGATAACATGATGGGAAAACTCCATGTCAATCCGTATTTTTCTGTAATTTTTACACAAACTTAACGTTTACACCCTGTTTTTTATAATTTCTTTACGTTTTGCCAGTAAAAGAGGAGTTGACTCAAACATTTCAGCCAACACGATGCCGATCAGGCCCGCCGTCAGTTTACCGGCCACCATCGGAATCACCGCGTCGGGACGGACAGCGGAGATGTATCCCATCAGATCGCCGAGCGCCGCCGTCGCCGGAACGCTGAATGCCATGGCAACCACTTTCCCTTTTTTGTCCATATCTTTGATCATGTCGAACATAGGAAGCGAATTTGCCATTGAGGCAAGGATGCCGGCCACCGAGACACCGTTGATTCCAAGGAGCTTTGCCGCCCCCTGAAGCACCGGCGCCAGACATCGGTTTAACACGCTGACAAATGGGTAGGCTCCGGCCAGGGTCACACCGATAATCCCCACGGTCTTAAGCTGTTCTCCCAGCGGATCCATGCCGGGTATCACGACAATCCCAAGCATTTCTTCCAAAGAGGCGAACATCAGCGAAAGGACACAGACACATTTTAGCAGTTCCCCGAAGACCTTAAAGCAGGAAAGGGTCCGATCCGGCAGGACCGTGAGGAAAAAGGCCAAAATTGCGGAGATGAAAATCGCCGGAACCGAATTGGCCAGAATCATACGGCCCGGAATCCCGGCCACCACGGCTCCGGTGATTAATCCGAACGGAATCGCAATAATACCAAGCACAATCCCTTTTGAGATGGCCCTCCTGTCCTCCTCGCGGCAGACACTGAGTGAAACCGGGATTGTAAAAACAATCGTGGCCCCCATCATTGAGCTCAGAAGAACGCCGGAAAGAATCTGAATTGACTCGTTGTCCGTCATGGCCGCAGCCAGGGGGTATCCTCCCATGTCCGTGGAAAACAGGATACCGGACACCATCGCCGGATCCGCCCCCAGCTTCACAAACAGCGGCGTTGAAAAAGGAGCCAGGAACTTCCCAACCACAGGGGCAATACACATGATTCCGGCCATTGCCATGGTCAGGGAACCGACCGCATGAAACCCTTTTTCAAATTCTCCGGCCAGTCCCAGTTTTCCGCGGAGCAATGCTTTATCGATTGCCCCTGCCGCAAGGAACGCCATCATAACTACCGTAAGCATCTTTCCCATACTTTTCCTCTCTTTCCTCCATCCTGTCACCGAAATTTAGTTTTTCTCATCCTACAACCTGAAGTCCGATCCATGTCAATCCCCATTGTACAGGAAAAAGAGAGAAAAGGTGGAGTGCACTCCATCTTTTCTCTCTTTTATCGATCATGGCGCTAATCCACGCGCCAGGTGCTCAGATTACCGTTTTGCTTCATAACAGTACATGGTGAGTGGCTCTCCGTCCAAATGACAGATATACATATGGTGATCTTCCGTTTTCATCACTTTTCCTATCTCGGTTTCGGACAGCTTATATCCACAGTTCTTGTATCCTTCCCTCAGGGCTTCAATATCTGCCAGTTTTTTATTTCCCTCCGGATAGCGTTCAATCAAAAGCCGCCTGCTCTTTGCTTCCGGTGCAAATCCCTGAAATACCCCCAGCACCGTTCCGTCCGGCTTCAGCAGATGATGAATGTCTTCCAGTTGGGTCTGTTTATGATAGAAGGAATATTCATTTTCCCCGAAGAAACTCAGGAAAAGGTCGACGCAGCCGTCCTGGATGGGCGGTTTCTCCGAGGCATCCGCTATGTAGAGGATATCCATTCCGGGATACAGCTGTTCGAACAGTTCTTTATAGGCGGCCAGAACCTCCTGGTATTTGTCGATAATGATGTAAATACAGTTTTTTGGCATCTGGTGGAGATAATTATAGGTAAAGAAAAATCCGTTAATATTGGCTTCCAGGATCACCCTGCCATCCCAGTCCCGCTCATCCAGCCGTTCGATCAGTATGTCGGTGCATTTCTGGGTGTAAATTTCCCACTTCTCCCCTACCTCGCGGTACAGCTTCCGGTGCAGATCCGGCCAGTCATGCGTACCCTCATAAAGATTCTCCGTCTTGACAATGCCGTCCTCAATCCTGGCGTGATATCCGCAGGAGCAGCTCAGCTCCCCTTCGTAGATGTATTTAAAATTGATCACCGCGTTCTCAATATTCAGGTGCTGGCGGCAGTGAGGACAGACGAGAAGCGGGATTGTGCTGATCGGCACACCCGTTCGGTCACTTTTTTCGGCGTTCTTTCTCTTTTCAAAGTTTTCTATCTCCTCCTCAATCAGGTGAATGCTGTTTTCGATGGTTTTCATCTCCTCCGAAAGACTCTCCTTCTTTGCACCCAAAAGCTCCACGCAATCATCGATGGTGGCCGGTTCAATCATATTGGACATCCTTCTGAGGCAGAGAAACGCCCGGATCTCCTTAATATTAAACCGCATGTCCTTAAGTTTCTGGATATAATGAAAGTCCTCGTATTCCCGTTCCGCAAAGCTCATCTGGCTGCCCTGCATCCTTGGAATCAGGAGTCCGATATTCACATAATAGCGGACCGTGTCTTTCGTGACGTCACACATTTTGGCGAATTCACCTATCTTCATCTGCTGCTCTCCCCATCTTCCGTTCCTGACGGCCATCTCCTCCGGCCGCCAATCTCCTGCTGTCGTTCTCTCCGCCCGGGGACGGAGAGCTTGTTCATATTATTTTATTATACTTGTTCATGGCGGCCTTTTCAATGGGGATTTAGTTGAGATGCGAGGACGCCTCTGTAAGACGGCGGACGGGGTAGTGGGAGGGTGTGGATGAGTCTTCAGTCCCGGTTTGTAGGTTGTGGTGAGGGGGAAGGAGGAGAAAGACTTTCCTGCGGGGACACGCTCCCGCTTGTGAAGCGCACAGCGGATGCTAAGCTCGAAAGGACCTCGCTAAGCACCGGCGGGCTTCAAGGTCTCCCTTCGGAAAGTTTTTCTCCTCCTTCCCCCGGGCAGGTTGTCGACGGGACTGAAGACTCAGGGAAGGTTGTTGCCCCGTCCGCCGGCTTCAGGGCTGATTGTCTCTTTCGTCAAGTAAGGGGAAGGTATTGTCGCGGCCACTATGTAGTCGTGAATTTTTTACCTTATGAAGGTATTCTGGGCTGGATTCAGAGAAAAATCCAAAGCTATATTTAATGATGAATCAAAAAATTCAATGGTTATTCAAGGACAGATAAAGCTTCAAAACTCAGATTCATCAATTTAATACCATACAGGGGGCATTCTCCTGGAATTCGAGAAAATGTAGTGGCAGCGACAATCCCTCCCCCCTTTGAAGGAATAAGAACAAATCAGCGGCCGCAGGCCGGGGTTCGGGATGGCGAAAACCTTCGCGTCTTCAGTCCCGGGCCATAACCTTCCTGTGGGGAATCCGGGAGAAAAAGATTCCGGAGGGAACCTGGGAGTCCATCGGCACTTACCGAGGTTTTTTCGAGGTTAGTGTCCGCTATGTACTCCAAAGAGCGGGGGCGTTTCCCGGAGGAACTTTTTCTGCCCGGATTCTCCACCCGCGACAACCTGCAACCCGGGACTGAAGACTCACAACCTCCCCTCACCATCCCGCCCCCCGACCGTCCCGGCGGCGTTCTCATTCCTCAATTAAATCCCTATTTTCAATTAAATTGCTATTTTTCCGCCTACATGGTAATATTATTAGTATATTTATCTGAACCGATTGGAGACGCTCTATGATTTATTTTATCGTACAGTGCAAGAAAATTTACGATGAATTTGTGAAGGATGAGATTACGGTCTATGCGGCCCAAGCCTCATTCTTTATTGTTCTGTCCTTCTTTCCCTTTATTATGATTCTGCTGACGACCATCCAGTTGATCCCCACGATAACCCAGGGTGACCTGCTGCTGGTGATTTCCAGGCTGTTTCCCGCCAAGGTGTATCCTCTGGTGGAATCGATCGTCACCGATCTGTATACGACGGCCCCGGCAGCCATCCTGTCGGTGACCACTATCGCCACGATCTGGTCGGCTTCCCGCGGAATGCTGGGGATTGAGCGCGGACTTAACCGGATTATTGACTGCAACAAACGTAGAAATTATGTAATCAGCCGCCTCATCAACTCCGGGTATACCGTTGTCTTTATCCTGGTGTGCATCATGTCCCTTGTGCTGATGGTCTTCGGTTCCTCGCTTCAGAAGCTGCTGCTGCGCTATCTGCCGATCCTCAACCGGATCGCCCCTTATCTGCTCAGCCTGCGCGCCCTGATTGCTTTGGCTATCCTGATTATCTTCTTCATGGCGCTTTATACCTTCCTTCCCTATGAGAAGCAGACACTCCGCCACCAGCTTCCCGGCGCCCTGTTCTCCACGGGCGGATGGATTGTGTGTTCCTACGGATTTTCCATCTATTTTAATCATTTTAAGAGATTTTCTTATATGTACGGAAGCCTTGCCGCCGTTGTGATTCTGATGCTGTGGCTCTACTTCTGTATCTGTATCCTCTTTCTGGGTGCGGAGGTTAACCGGCATATGAAATTCAGCAGAAAACAGAAGGACAGATAAAGGGCCAGGCGCCGGATCCGGCGCAGCGCTTTATCTACATAATCTGCCGTCGGTTTTTTCCCTGGCATCCGTCCCCTTATAAACGATTTAACCCCTGAAACAGTAAATAATCTAATACCTCCTAAATAGACAAGGGAAAGAACCAAAGTCTGTTCAGGAGGTATCTTAATATTACTGCTCCAGGGGTTTCTTCACAAATATCGTGTTCTGCGCTGCTATTTTGCTCCGTATTTCTCACGCAGGTATTCGATATAATACTTCAGGCTGAAATCTTCGCCCGTCACATCCTTCAGGATCTGCCTGCTGTTTTTCAGTTTGCCGTACTGGTGGATTCTGTCCCTGAGGTATTTCCTGATCTCCTCAAGCTTGCCCTCCCTGAGCAGTTCCTCCACGTCCATCTCCTGCTTCATGGTATGGTAGATCTGCGCGCCGAAAGCGCTTCCCAGGGCATAGGACGGGAAGTAACCGAAAGAACCCTGTGACCAGTGAATATCCTGAAGGATTCCCTCCGCGTCGTTTTCCGGGCGGACTCCAAGGTATTCTTCATATTTTTTGTTCCAGATTTCCGGCAGCTTCTCTATCTCCACGTTGTCCTCGATGATCATCTTTTCAATCTCATAACGCACCAGGACATGGAGGGCATAGGAAAGCTCATCCGCCTCGGTTCTTATCAGACCCGGGATTGTCTTATTCACTGCATTGATAAAGGCATCCAGGCTTACGCTCTTTAACGGAACTCCGAACATGTCTGCCACCGTATCATAAATTGGCTCCCAGAATGCTTTGTTCCTGCCGATGATATTTTCAAAGAAACGTGACTGGCACTCATGCATTCCCATTGAGGCTCCCTGACCCACGAGGGTCTGCGTCAGATCGTCACGGATTCCGAGCTCGTAGAGGGCATGGCCTGTTTCATGGATGACGGAAAAGATGGAGGAATCGATCTTATCGCCGTAATGGGTCGTAATCCTCACATCGTGATTGTGCAGGTTTGTCGTAAACGGATGGGCGCTGACGGCCAGGACTCCTCTGTCAAAATCGAGTCCCACATATTCGGCCAGGAAATGCGCCACTTCCTCCTGTGTCTGCACGGGATACTCGGCCGTCAGGAAACTGTCGTCCACTTTTTTGGAACGCTCCGCAGCATCGTGCAGCATCGGGACAATGTTCTTTTTCAGCTCGTCAAAAAACTGGTCCAGGTTTTCCATATCAAAACCTTTTTCAAAGGAATCCAGCATTACATCATAGAGCTTTTGCCCCTCTTTAGCGCGGTAGGAGGCAAATTTTTTCTGATAATCCACGATTTCTTTCAGAATCGGGGCAAATTTCTTGAAGTCTTTCTCTTTTTTGGCCTCGGCCCAGACCCTGGTGGCTTTGGAGGTCAGCTCCGTGAACTCGCGGTATTCCTTCGCAGGGATGCATTCCAGTTTCTCGATCTCATCCGCCGCCTCACGGACAATGGCTTCCTCCGTCTCTGTGAGTCCGCTCTCTTTCCCGCAGGCTTCCACCAGTTTCTTTACGTCCTCCGATGTCATGATTTCCATATACTGCTCCGACAGGGAACCAATTACCCTCGAAGTATAAGGTGCAGCTTCCTTCGGGGCCAGAGTCTCATTATCCCACTCAAACATTACCATAGAAGCCTGGATTGCCATGGCCTTTTCCAGGTATCCACTTAATTTCTCAAATGTTTCACTCATATCTTCTGTCTCCTTTGTTAAAACTGATTATAGACTTGTTATTAAGATTAGCATATTTTCAAGAAAAAGAACAGGTAATTAATAGCAGTAGTAATGCCACTTTGTTTTCACATAAACGCCTTTTCCCTGTCTCCCGCCGGACTGCCAGATGACATTGGCGGGGAGGACGCTGCCGTTCTCCAGAAGCGATTTTGCATTGGCCCAGTTTCGGTCGGTCGGCTCTCTGTAATAATTGCCGTCCCTGGTGCAGGAATACTGGCCTTTCTGGAAGACAACTCCTTTAACCGAGTTTGGGAACGAAGGATGGCTTCTTCTGTTTAAAACAACGGAACCGACGTATAACTGCTCCTGATCCGGGCAGCTCTGGCATTCACCTGCCAGCACATGGGCCATCACATAGAGGTCTTCTTCCGTGTAGGAAGCAACCGGCTGGGCCAGCGCCTCATCCGCCCCTTCCGTCTGCGTTTCTTCTGCCGGCTGGGCTGCAGTCTGCTCTCCCTGCGCCGTTCCGGCCTGGGCTGCGGCATCGGCGGACGCATCTGCGTTTACTGCGGTTTGCGTTTCATCCGCAAGAGCCTCCGAAGCCGGTCCATGGGCTTCCGTCACAACGGCCGCCTGTTCCTGGCCCGCTGCATCACCTTCTGCTGCAAACAGCGCTCCCGGAGCCATGTACAAAAGTGTAATTACCGGTAATATGCATAATATCTTTTTAATCATAATCCTCCTTAAAAAATAAGTTTCAGTTTCTTTACCAATATATGACGATTCGATTAAAAATATATTTATTTTGTCCAAACTTCCGATAAGTATTTGTTTATACAGAGGAATAGGAATGGGTTACTGTTCACAGGCAGTATTCCGCAAGGTGTTTTTTGTGAGTGGAGCAAAGCGAAAGTCACAAACAGCGGGCCCCCTTGGGTCAAACCCGGGGGTTACGGCGCGAAACGGCGCTTTTTGCCGTTTCTGTGCATCGTGAAGCATGTTATTGTTCGCAGCACAGCTTCTTTTAGCTGGGGTGTGAACAGGAACGGGAACGGTATTAAACCCAATAACTTCTTAACAGTCTGTCTTGCATATTGTCGTAAAAAGCGGTATACTTGATGCAATATAAGCTGACACACCAGGAGGAATTGCAATGATTGAGGCAACGAGCTGCGGCGGTGTGGTTATTTTTCGAGGTAAAATTCTGGTTTTATATAAGAATTACAAGAACAAATATGAAGGTTGGGTTTTACCAAAGGGAACTGTAGAACCGGGGGAAGATTACAAGGAAACGGCACTCCGGGAGGTAAAGGAGGAGACAGGCGTATCGGCCTCCATCATTAAATACATCGGTAAGAGCCAGTACACGTTCAACACTCCCCAGGATATGGTGGAGAAAGATGTACACTGGTATCTGATGATGGCTGACAGCTATTACAGTAAACCACAGCGGGAGGAATATTTTATCGACTCCGGATATTATAAATTCTATGAAGCCTACCATCTGCTGAAGTTTTCCAATGAAAAGCAGATACTTGAAAAAGCATACAACGAATATCTGGATTTGAAGAAAAGTAATTTGTGGGGTAATAAGAAATATTTTTGACAACGGATAAACACGGGATAAAAAACGGTCCGGCGCTGAATGAACAACGCCGGACCGTTTTTTTAATGAAGGCAACTCTATCTTTCACGTACTGCTTCTTATTTCAAATTCCTGATATCCCTGTTCCTCCTGAAATACAGGCAGACCACCACTCCGGCAAATCCCAGGATGCAGTAAAGCATTGCCGCGCCGGACCCTTTTCCCGTCCCGAACATCATGACCGCCGGGCTCATCGGCCCCTGAACCTTCATAAAAGGTTCAAACACTTTATCCACCAGCACGCCGCCGAGCAGATAGCCGAGCGGGATGGTAAAAAACTGCAGGGAATTCCTCACCGAATAAACCCTTCCCTGCATCTGAACCGGTATATGGGTCCGAAACAGCACATCCATGTTGGCGTTCATAAACGGGATTGTCAGCCAACCGAGGACTGCCCCGAGACACCATACCGGCACGGTTCTTCCAAATGCCAGGAAGAAATTTTCCGTGCACATGGAAAACAGAAGGGAATCGCAGATCATCCTGACGCGGTTCTTCGGCGCCGGAAGCAGGGATGCAAGGATGCTTCCCGTAAGGCTTGCAATCCCGGTAAAGGTATTGACCAGGCCGAGAGCCGTCTTTCCGCCGCCCGCCCGTGAAAGCAGCATGGCAGGAAGGGCCGCCTCATAAATCGAGGCCAGCAGGTTGATGGCTGCCAGAAAGAGAATCAGGCCGAGGATTCCCCTGTTTTCCCGGAGGAACTTAAGCCCTTCTCCCGCAGATTCCCGGAAGCTCTCCTCTTTTTCTCCCTGTTGACAGGACGTCTCCGGCACTTTGATAAAAAAGGCCAGCGTGATAAAGGCCACGGAAAAACTGATAAAATCGAACAGGATTACCGCATCCATCCCCGCAAACGCCAGGACTGCCGTCGCAATCACCGGAGTCAGGATTGTGACAAGTGAATTCGAAAATGCCCTCAGCCCTCCGACACGCTGGTACTGTTCCTTCGGCGTCAGCAGACTGACCGCAACCTCGGAAGCCGGCTGCTGTACGGAGTTAGCCATACCGTTTACCGCATTAATAAGGTAGAGATGCCATATTTCCAGATTGCCGGTCCTTAAAAGATTCCATACAATCAGGGTCATAACGGCCGCCAGGGTATCACACACGAGCATGGTTCTCTTCTTGTTCCATTTATCGCTGAGAACCCCGGCAAAAATACTTAAAATGACATAGGGCGCATAGGAGCAGACTGCCAGAAACGCCGTAGTAAGCGCCGAGCCCTGCCGCTCATAAGACCATATAATCAGTGCAAAATTCGTCATGGAGCTGCCCAGGGTGGAAAAGGCCTGTGTGCTCCAGAGCGCCAGAAAAGCCCGCAGGCTTTTTAACGCATCTTTTATCTTATCATATCTGTTACTTCTATCATTCTGGTTCATAATGACTTTGCTCCTTTTACCGTAACTGTTTCATATTTTGGATGTAACGGTTCAATCGTTCCTGAACTGTTATGTTCGGTTTAAGTGCAAAGTCCTGCGGACGAATGATTGATACTTATTCATTCCTCCATGCAATCCCGTCCGTTACAAGACTTTGCATGGAGTTCTGTCAATGCAGAGTTTCATCTCATTCCCCTCCCTCGTGTTATAAATCCGTTACTGTTCATCTGTCTTTAACCTGGCACTGCCTGTGCAATAAACCGTAACGGTGATCTGTTTTCCGGCACCAGCCTAAAACAGCATTTCTATAAATAATTTAATAATCAGCACTGCCGCGATGACAAGCATCATCGGGCGGATAAATTTTGCTCCCTTGCGGATTGCCATCCCGGAGCCCACATATCCGCCCAGGATGCCGCATACGGCGACCGGAACCGCATAATTCCAGAGTATCTTACCCGCCAGCAGGTACGACAGGGTCCCGGCCAGCGTAGAGCTGAACACCGCGACCTTGGCATTGCCGGAAGCCTTGGTCAGGTCGTATCGCAGAAGTTTTGTATAGAGAATAATGGCAAGCGTCCCGGAGCCCGGTCCCAGCATGCCGTCGTAGGCACCCATCACTAGTCCTGTAAATACCCAGAAGACAATCTTCTTTGTCCCGGCCACCTCGTCCGAGTGATCCTCCTCCGGGTACTTTTTATTGACCAGGATCAGAACTGCCACGAACGGCAGGGAACCGAGGAGCATTAAACTGAGCGGCCGTTCCGGCATCCAGAGCACAATCCTGGAAGCCAGGACGGAACAGCAAAATGTAACCGCCCCCACAAAAGAGGCCGCCTTTATATCGATCAGGTGGTTTTTTAAATATCTTCCCGCCGACATCGCCGTGCTGATATTACAGCACAGCTTATTGCATGCATATGCATTATGTACCGGCATACCGGTAAAGAGATACGCTGGGAGCGAGAGAAGTCCTCCCCCTCCCGAAATTGCATCCACAAAGCTGGCCAGAAACATAATCGGGCATAAAAACAGCAGTGATGTTACATAGTCCATGATAACTTCTCCATCCTGTACATTTAATATGAGGACACTTCTCCGGTATCATCACCGTTTTCCGGTCCGTCCTCCTTTTCCGGTCCCGTCATCGCTTCCCGGTACCGCTATTTTCCCAAATAGGCATCGAATACGGCCCGTGCAATGGGGGCCGCCACCTTTCCGCCGGAACCTGCCTCCTCCGCGATCACGCTGATTGCGATCTTCGGATTATCGGCCGGGGCGTAGCCCACAAACCAGGAATGCGTCTCTTTTCCCGTCTCAAACTCGGCGGAGCCTGTCTTTCCGGCCGCCGAATAGGACGCTCCGCGGAGCGCGGAACCCGTCCCAAAATCCACCACGCTCTTCATCAGCTCTGCCATCATCTGGGCATCCGTTGCCGACAGCGGGCTGCCGGAGGACGACGGCAGAAACTTTTTCACAGTCTGGCCGCCGACGTTCTCCACATGGTCAACCAGATACGGCTTCATCAATGTTCCGCCGTTGGCAATGGCCGAGACTATCAACAGATTATGCAACGGCGTAATCTGGGTCTTACCCTGTCCGATGGAAGTCTGCAGCTTCTCCCAGTCATCCGCCCCTCCCGTCATCGTAAACGAACTCTGATTGTAAGGCAGGGCGTAGGGCAGGGAGGAATTAAACAGGAGCTGATCCGCAAGCGCATGAAAGCTGTCGGGGTCCAGTGACAGCCCTATCTGTGCAAACGCCCCGTTGCAGGAGTTGGCAAACGCCTGTATCAGGTTCTGCTGCCCATGGGCCTCGCTGTGGTAACACTTGATCGTGTATTCACCGGTCTGGTAAGAACCGTCGCAGTTAAATGTAAAATCCTGCCAGGTGGAAGGATTTTCCCTGATATATTCGAGGGCCGTCACAATCTTAAACGTGGAGCCAGGGGGATAAAGTCCCTGCGTCGCGCGGTTTACGAGCTGAGCCTTGGTATTGCCGGGAGCAATCAGCTCCTGCCACTTTTCATCCACCAGGTTGGCGTTGAAATTCGGCTGGGAGACCATGCAGAGAATCTTGCCTGTATCCGGCTCCATGGCGATCACCGCTCCCCGGTTGCCGCCCAGTGCGTCCGATGCCACCTTCTGCAGATTCAAATCCAGCGTCGTCACCACATTGTCGCCCAGATTTTTTTCGCCGCGCAGCTCATTGATTACCTTCTCAAGCAGGTTGACATGGGACGAAAGCAGGTAAAAATTGGCCAGCGACTCGATTCCCGTCTTTCCGTTCAGCCCGGAATAGCCGACCGAATGCACAAACAGGTAGTCAAAGGGGTAATATCTGGTCTCCGTCCCGTCCTGGGAAACCCTGGTCTCGGCAAGCACCGTCTTGTCACTGCTCATGATGCTCCCTCTGATAATCCGGTCGGCAAACTGGTCAAGCCTTGCATTGTAGGAGCTGCCGATGACATTCTCACTCTTGAACTGGATGAACCAGCCAAGATATCCGGCCATCAGCACAAATACTGCGGAAAAAGCATAGGTGAGCCTCAATATGTTCTTATTGGCCCTGCCCCTGCCATCCCCCGCGTCCTTCCTGAATTTCTTAAAGCCCAGGTCTTTGCGGGTCTTCTTTACCTGGAACCGCTTTCCGGCCCCTACCTCCCGCTTTCCCGGAGCAGATAATTTGTCTTTACCGTTTTTCTTTTTAATCGTTTTATCTTTGCCGGCTCTTTTTTCCCCTGTTTTCTTCTCTTCATTGGAGCTCTGATCACTCAGTTTCATAATCTTCCTCCTCTTCTTCATTTCTCTTCAGGATAAAAAGCCCCTGAATCACGCCAAACAGGATGAACGTACTTAAGATAGAACTGCCTCCGTAGCTGACAAAGGGCAGCGTCACGCCGGTGGACGGGATAAACTTGATAACGCCTCCGATGGTCAGGAATACCTGGACGATATAGACCGTCCCCAGCCCGAATGCGATCAGCTTATAGAAGACAGCCTGCATTTTCGTGGCAATCAGCATAAACTGTAAAAAGCAGCCCAGACAGATCAGGATAATGCAGAGCGCAAAGATGCCTCCCAGCTCCTCCGATATGGCGGCGAAGATAAAGTCCTTCTCCACGACTGGGATCTTTTTGGGCATGCCCTGGTAAAGCCCCATGCCAAACCAGCCGCCCGTGCCGATGGCAAACAGCGCCTGGGTGACCTGATATCCCTTCCCCGCAATGTCATTCCAGGGATTCTGCCAGGCCTCCACACGCACGCGCACATGGGAAAACATCTTATAGGCAGCCATTGCCGCCACCGCCCCACAGCCTGCGCCGGCCCCCAGATAGAACCAGTTGGACGTGGCGATGAAAAGCATCAGAAGATATGTCACAAAAAAGATGAGGGCGCTGCCCAAATCCTTTGAAAGCACCAGGATCAGGACGTGAGCCGCGGCCACCGCCGTCGTAATCACTATCGTCCTGAAATCGGTGGACCGGTAAAACATCGTTGCCACAAAGAAAACAAAACTGATTTTTACAAATTCCGAAGGCTGGAAAGAAAAGCCCCCGATACTGATGGCGAGCTGCGCCCCGTAGCTGGTACTTCCCAGGATGCAGACCGTAAGGAGAAGCAGCAGGCCAATGGTTCCGTAAACCCATGGAATCTTTGACAACTGCCACGTCCTGTCGATGATAAAAGGGATAATCATCGTAATCACAGCGGCTATGGCCACGATGACAAACTGCCTGACCGCCCTGTCGAAGGAAATCCTGGTCAGCATGATGAAGCTGACACACAGGAGCATACACGTATTATTGAGCAGCAGCCTGGACAGATTATGGTAAAACATCCTGTAAAAGACCTGATACAGCAGGAAAAATAAAAGCTGGGCGCCGAAAAACATCAGCGTCCTCTCATCCTCCGTCCGCAGATAAATCACCGTATATGCCAGGACATGGATAAAAAACAGAGCCACATTCTGAAGCCTGCATACCCTGTTCCTGGAATAATCATCCCTCATTGCAAAAAACCGGAAATTATAGTATGTGTAAATTGCTATCAGCAGTATCATCAGATACTTTGATAATGTTGTAACAAGATTAATCACATTCTCACCTATTCAATCCCTCGTTTAAAATGGCCTCTCGTAAAATCTCCCTTAAGATCCGTCTCTCTCCCTTCCAGGAAACAGCCGGAAAAAGCCTCGATCACAGTCCGTATTTCTTCCCGGCTCTCGGTGGTGAAATTCAGTCTCAGGCTCTCTGGTCCCAGCCGTTCTATAATCTTCCTGTCCTTTAATAGAGACAGGGGGCTGGAATTATAAATTGTATTATAGCAGAAACGGCAGTGATTCTTTACCGGGAATTCCTTGCCCATTCTGTCCTTCAGGGACAGAAGCTCCGGCTTCTTCGTACAGGCCGCCACCGTCTTCTTCATGCATTGGGCCGTCACCATCATCGGAAGACGCCCGTAGACAATCAGCTCGCCGCCGCGGCATCCCTTTTCCTCCAGTTCCCTGCTGTTAAGCTCCACTGGAAGCGTAAAACGGAACCGAAATCCGGACGCCATCCGCGCTGTCATCTTCTCGGCTTCCCTGTTCATCGTATAAATCCCGTAGTCCATGAGAATGGTAAGCTCCTTCAGAGCCGGGAATTCTTCCGACCATCCGCGGATGAGCCCGATTTCCTCCCACGCCCTGATGACCACACCGTCAAAGCCCGCAAAAAGAAAGGCGTCCCTGTTTTCTTCAAAGAAACGGGAAGCTTCCTCCCTGAAAATGTGGGGCAGCATGAGGTAACAGCGTTTGCCTGCCCGGTGGCAGTGCTCGGCTGCCTTCTTCCAGGATGCGGCGTCAAAACCGGCGCTGTCCAGGTAAATGCCGTCTACGCCCTTCTCCTGCAGGACCGTTTCAAAGGATTCCGGCTCCTCCAAGGATACCGTGAGACGGCAGGGAGTATTCTCCCCGCCTGTTCCGTTCTCATTTGACGGGCATTCACAGGCCGCGCTCCCGACGGAACCCCTTCTGAACGGAGCCAGTATTTTTTCTTCCAGTTCCGTAAAAGCCTGTCTTCTCAATTCGTTCAGCTCCTGGATCGGCACAAAGGGGTTTCCCGCCATTTCCACCTTCAAGTCATCAAAATAAAACGGCGTATTTCCCGTCTTTCCGATCTGCTTTGCGATTCTCTCCTCCGTGGCCGGCTGGTTCTTCGCCGGTTCGACCACGCCGCCCGAAACGGTGACGATTATGCTTTCGCTCTCCTGTGCCTCCCTCATTCTCCGGTTGCAGGTCAGTGTGAGGGACAGCGGTTCGCCTTCCCTGACAACGGCTGATCCGGCGACGGGCTCCCTGACGACAGCCTCCACATAGGTCTGGTCCAGATACTGGTACAGTTCCCTGTTCTCCTCGCGGAAAGCCGGTTTTTCCTTCATCACGACCATATCACGGCCGTTGTGCTGCCTGTAATATCCCTCGGTCTGGCCTCCACGGTCAAAGAGATCCAGGAGTTTTTTCCTGTCCGCCGCGTCAACGCGGTAGCCTTCCCTGCCCTTCTCCAGATAGAGGTCTGCATATTTTCTGTATATGCTTACCACGCCCGCCGTATAGCGCGGACTCTTCATCCTCCCTTCGATTTTCATCGAATAGACGCCTGCCTCAATCAAATCCGGCAGAATATCCAGGGTACAGAGGTCTTTCAGGCTCAGCACGTAACGCTCGTCTTTATTATTTAACGTCTTTCCTTCCTGTTTCACATCAAAGGGAAGGCGGCAGGTCTGGGCGCATCTGCCCCGGTTGCCGCTGCGGCCGCCGATCAGGCTGCTGAACAGGCACTGACCGGAATAACAGTAGCACAGCGCCCCGTGTACAAAGCTCTCGATCTCGGCTCCCGTTTTATCATAGATCTCCTTTATCTCCCGCAGGGACAGCTCCCTTGCCGTAACAATCCGGGTGGCTCCCAGCTTCATCATCAGCTCGGCTCCCAGCGGGCCGGTTATCGTCATCTGGGTGCTGGCATGAACCGGTAGATCCGGAAAATGCTCCCTGATATAGGAGAAAACCCCCATATCCTGGACAATCACCGCATCCAGCCCCTGTCTGTAGTAAGGCTCCAGATAATCGTATAAACCATCCAGCTCCTTCTCCTTTACCAGTGTGTTTACCGTCATATAGAGCCGGCAGCCATGCAGATGTACATAGTCGATTGCCTCCAGCATCCTGCCTTCGTCGGGATTATCGGCATAAGCCCTGGCGCCAAAACGGCTGCCCCCGATATAAACGGCATCCGCACCGGCCGCCACGGCCGCCTTCATACTTTCAAATGACCCGGCCGGAGCCAGAATCTCTACTTTTTTCTTCATCATTGCAAACTCCATTCTCTAAAAAGCGACAGGCTGATGTACCGCAAAGCCCTCTCAGGATTCTACGTTTCCATCAGCCCTCTTTTATCTGTGAATGTGCTCGGCCGCTCCGCTCCGCGGCTTCGCTACTCCGCCTTCTGCTCCTGCTTATCGTCCCTGCTGCGGGCGTTCTCCAGAGCTTCCTGCGTTTTATATTTTTCAAGCTCCACCTTGATTGCCTCCAGCTTCATCTGTGTGCTGACCAGCTCATGTTTCAGGCGGTACGTCTCCTTCTCAAGCTCTTCCTTCTGGGCGGCCAGAAGTCCGGCGTGCTCCCGCTCCTTGAAATAGTCATCGGCAATATTTAAGTATGTCATCACATTCTGATAATCTTCCGGCTGCTTCCTGAAACCGTCCTGTCTCTGCAGGCCGGCAATCTTGTCATTTAAATAGCTGGCAACCTGCTGAAGGTAACTTTCTTCCTCCAGACCACCCAGTGTATATATCTTTCCGGCAATTAAAACGTCTGTATAATTCTTGGAACCCATCTTTTCCATCTTCTCTTTCATTTGTAATTTGGAACCGTTCAATATCCATCAAACAGTTGCTCTAATTTATCTGTTGCTGCAGTCCCAGGTGATGATAGGCGGCTTCCGTCGCTACCCTGCCTCTCGGCGTCCTGTTAATAAATCCATTCATCAGAAGATACGGTTCGTAGACATCCTCAAGGGTCCCGGAATCCTCTCCGAGAGCCGCCGCCAGCGTGTCCAGTCCCACGGGGCCTCCTGAAAATTTCTCAATCATAATCGTCAGGATTGCCCGGTCGTTATTATCCAGGCCCAGTTTATCCACATCCAGGATATCCAGGGCAAAATCCGCTACTTCCTTTGTAATCACCCCGTCATACTTGACCTGGGCAAAATCCCTTACCCGCTTAAGAAGACGGTTGGCGAGCCTTGGCGTACCACGGGAACGTCTCGCAATCTCATAGGCTCCCCGTTCTTCTATCTCCACGTTCATCACTCTCGCGGAACGGAGAATGATGGTCTTTAACTCCTCGGGCATGTAAAAATCCATCTTCTGGACGATACCGAACCTGTCGCGGAGTGGGGCCGTCAGCAGTCCCGCCCGGGTGGTTGCCCCCACCAGCGTAAACTTCGGAAGTTCCAGGCGGATCGAACGGGCGGTTGAATCTTTTCCCAGCATAATATCGATCGCATAATCTTCCATCGCAGGATAGAGAACTTCCTCCACCTGCCGGTTCAGACGGTGAATCTCATCTACAAAAAGGACATCGCCCTCCTGGAGACCGTTCAGTATTGCCGCAATCTCTCCCGGCTTCTCAATCGCCGGTCCGGAGGTCACCTTCATCTTCACACCCATCTCATTGGCGATAATTCCGCATAGTGTCGTCTTGCCGAGACCCGGAGGCCCGTAAAACAGGACATGGTCGAGAGCCTCGCCCCTCGACTTGGCTGCGTCTATGAAAACCTTCAGTGTGGATTTTATCTTTTCCTGGCCAATGTATTCACTCAAATACTGGGGCCGCAGGCTGCTCTCTATGCGCTTGTCCTCTTCCGTAATCTCAGTTGTAATAATTCTCCTGCTCATATTGCACTTCCCGCTCTCCCGCTCTTATAAAAATGCCAGAAACTTGAGGGATGCCTTGAGTACTGCCTCCGCATCCATATCGTCCGTTATCTGTACACTCTTCACTGCCTTTGATGCCTCCAGATTCGAATATCCGAGAGCCACCAGCGCTTCCACTGCCTCCCTGCCCGCTTCCTTCGTCAGAGGCACGGCAGTTCTTTCCTCTTCCATACCGGCAATTCCCACAAGCATCTCCTCCGCGCTGACCTTATCCTTTAAATCCAGGATAATCCTCTGTGCCGTTTTGGCCCCCACGCCCGGAGCCTTTGAAATTGCCTTGGCATCCCCTGTGAGAATCGCGAGCCGCAGATCATCCGGCCTGAGCGCCGAAAGGATCCCAAGCGCCCCCTTGGGGCCGATCCCATTGACGCCAATCAACTGTTTAAACATCTCCAAATCCTGGCGGTTCAGGAAGCCATATAGGCTTAAATCATCTTCCCTGACCTGCAGGTATGTATATATCTTCACTTCCTCACCCAGGGGCGGAAGCACCTCCAGTACGGAGAGCGGCACATAGATTCCAAGCCCTACCGGACCCGCTTCTACCACAATCCTGTCGCCCGACTTATCCGCCAGAGCTCCCTTTACATATGAAATCACGGTTTTTCTCCTTAATTGATGTCTGTTTCTGTCTTCTTAACCTTATTTGCCGGCCGGCCGTTTTTCCTGTACTCCTGCGGTTCTTTGCCGTTTTATTCTGCGTATTTATAACTCTGCTCTGCCGGTTTGTAACTTCGCGGCTGCCTAATATTACCATATAAGGCACAACATCTCCCGGCTGATTTAACTCCAGTTTCATGCTCTTTTAATAGAAGTTACTATCCTCAATATCATACCATACGGAGGGGAGCAATGCAAGGTGTGTCGAACAAATATTCTGGGGGGATAGTTGAGAAATGAGAACGCCGCCGTTAGGTCGGGGTTCGGAATGGTGAAGGATGGTTATGAGTCTTCAGTCCCGGATTTCAGGTTGTCGCGAGTGGGAAATCCGGGTAGAAAAAGTTCCTTCGGGAAACGCTTGCGCTCTTTGAAGTGCATAACAGTACTAAGGCGCCAGAATACGCCGCCTAAGTACTGATGGACTTCCAGGTTCCCTGCGGAATCTTTTTCTCCTGGATTTCCCACAGGAAAGTTATGGCCCGGGACTGAAGACTCATAAACACCCACCCACTCCCCCGTCCGCCGTCTTACAGAGGCGTCCTCCCATCTCAACTAAATCTTTACTTTCCCTGCTTTTCCTAATATAATACTATCCATACCCATTTCAACCAATGCCCGCATTTTTTACCATAGGGAGTTATCTGTATGATTACTATAGAGAAGAAAGTAGATCTGGAAATTACATATCCACTCGGCTCAATCGGCGAGCTGGAAAAGCTGTTGTTTTTTGATATTGAGACCACCGGTTTTTCCGGGGATTACTCTACGCTGTATCTGATCGGCTGTACTTATTACCGGGAAGGCAGCTGGCACCTGATTCAGTGGTTTGCCGATACCCTGAACGCAGAGGAGGAACTCCTTCATGCGTTTTTTAAATTTATGGAACAGTTCCGTTTCCTGATTCATTTTAACGGGGACGGTTTTGATATTCCTTACCTGCTGAAACGGTGCAGGGCCTATGATCTGGAATATGATTTTCAGAAAATTGAGAGTATCGACATTTACAGGATCGTCAAACCGTATAAAAAGCTTCTGGGGCTTGAGAATATGAAGCAGAAAAGCATTGAATGCTTCCTCGGGGTCTGCCGCGAGGACCAGTACAATGGGGGGCAGCTGATTGAGGTTTATAAAGATTATCTTGTCACCCATGAGGATTTTCTATATCGGCTGCTGATTCTTCACAATGAGGATGATTTGAAGGGAATGCCGTCCATTCTTCCGATTCTCTTTTATCACGATTTTCTCAGGGAAAGTTTTGCTTACGCAGGACAGGAACTCTGTGAGGTCAAGGATGCCTTCGGCTCCCCGGTAAAGGAACTGAAACTCTGTTATGAAAGTACGGTCCCGCTGCCCGTGCCGGTCCAGTCGGACTGCAGTCCGTATACCCTGGATTTTTCCGGGCGTATTTTGACCGTAACGGTTCCGCTCTTTGAGGGGGAACTGAAACATTTTTATCCCGACTACCAGAACTATGTTTATCTGGTGTATGAAGATAATGCAATTCACAAGAGTGTCGGCCAGTACGTGGAAAAGGAAGCAAAAAAGAAGGCCACCGCAAAGACCTGCTACACAAGGGTATCCGGCACCTTCCTTCCCCAGCCCTGTGAACTCTGGGACGGCTGTCTTAAATCCGATTACAAAGACAAGCTCACCTATGTGGCCTTTCAGCCGGAGTTGTTCACAGAGGACACTGCCGTCCGGTATCTGGATGCGGTTCTGAAGCGGCTCATCGGCTGAGGCGGATGCTGGGTTGTCAAAGCAGGTATAGAACGGCGAAGAGAAAGCAGATTGATCCTTGCTTTTTCTTCGCCGTTTTCACGTCCCTCCGCCCGGAAGAAATTACGGTTACCGGGCACGGAGTGAACAGTAACAAATCACTTTCTCTTCCTGTGGCGCAGCAGTTTCCTGATATAGTCAAAAGTTTTTTCTTCTCCCTCGTCTTTCAGCATCAGAAGAAGTTTTTCAAGCTGTACCCTGGTTTTCTTATGCATCACCATGTAATCCATTCCCCGGTTATAATATTCCCAGGGGCAGGCGTCCGTATATTCGTCACCCTTGTAGACCTTGGAGGCGGCAATCCGATCCATCACCATCTCCACCAGATATTTCAGGGGCATCTCATTCCCAATCAGACCGTCCGCCTTATTGGGCGCAAAATCTATCCAGTACTCAAAATGGTGCTTGTTTCTTCCCTTATGGTGCAGCCAGGCCACGGAATAGCCCTTTTCTTCCTTTTCCGCCGCATTGGGGCTTCTGTCGCCCTGATAGTATTTGACTCCTATTTTAAATTCCTCCCAGGAATATTTAGACAGATCGTGGAGCAGGCCCTGCTTATAGAGTCCCACTTTAAAACAATTCTCCATTACCATCTGCTTATGTCTCGTTATTGTCCTGAAATGATGGACTGCATTCCAAAGATTCATGATTCTCTCCCCGCTGATTGCGCATCCGATTTATCCGGAAGGTTCTGGCTTCCCCCGGATATCGCCTGATACTTATTTTACAACAGCCCTCTCCTTTTATCAACCACGTTTCTTCCTTTCTTTTCCCTCTTTTCATCACGGTATTTCACCCCTGGAATCCCTTTTTTTCCATACTTTTTTACCATAAATACCCGTATGATTTAAAATGATTGAATTTTCCCTGAAATTCCCTGAATTTCCCATAAAACTGTTTGACAGTGACCCCAAATTGTGCTATTCTGAGAACAGGCTGTAGATAGCTACAGTTAAAACATTTTTTTTATTTTTTTGGAGGTATCATATGAATAAAGGTACAGTTAAATGGTTTAACAACCAGAAGGGCTACGGATTCATTTCTGACGAGCAGGGAAACGATGTGTTTGTACACTACTCTGGCCTGAACATGGACGGATTCAAATCTCTTGAGGAAGGCGCTCAGGTAGAATTTGAAGTGGTTAACGGAGCAAAAGGCCCACAGGCAACCAATGTAGTAAAGCTTTAATCATCAACTTTCCAGTGTACCTCTTTCCATAATATGTTTAATATATATTTTGTGAATAAGCTATATTGAAATAAGTAAAATGATTACAATTAAGAGCCATCCACCCGGATGGCTCTTTTTGTTGAGTGGCAATGAAAAGTTCGCGAAGCATGCTTTTCGTTGTTGAGTGGCAATGAAAAGTTCGCGAAGCGTGCTTTTCGTTGTTGAGTGCCGACGAAACGTTCGCAAAGCGTATTTTTCGTTGTTGTAAATTCAGTTCCGCCTACATCGGCAGCATCCCCGATACCACCATAAACAACAGCATCAGCAGACTGAATCCATATACCGGAAGAAGGGAATATTTTAAATGGCTTTTCATCTCCACCCCGGCCAGTCCCAGAGCCAGATACGGCGTCGCGTTAAAAAGGCTTAAGTTCGCACTGATCACTCCGGTTGCAAATACAGCGCCGAGCACCTGAACCGGCGTAAAGCCAAATGCTGCTACCATGGGGATAATGGCGGGCAGCACCACGGAATTCTTGGAACCGCCGATGGTGATGGAAAGCAGCATACTGAAGAGGCAGAGCACAAAGGGCAGATGGGAAAGAAGACTGCCCGAAGTATTGGACACCATCCAGTTCGCCAAATCGGCGATAGCGCCCGTCCCCTGGTTTACGCCCACCATCACGCATACGCCCAGAATCGTGACTGCCATGTCTAGCGCCATCGGCGCCTGCTTCTTCAGGTACTCCCTCTGTCTCCCTATATCACGGAAGTTAACCACCAGCAGAATTCCGAATGTGAGGCCGAAGGCAAAATTCGTTTTCACAATGCCGCCCAAAAGCGCCGCCATCAAGCACAGGGTGACAATCCCGTCAAATACCGCAACTCCCTTGCCCAGGGGGAATTCCAGAGGTTTATCTATCTCCCGCTTCATCTCTTCAAACTCTTCCCTGGTCATTCCCGCTCCGTGGCGTTTTTCATACGCTGCGAGGGGGATACAGAGGAGAAAAAGTGCGGCCAGGGAAAAAAACAGAACAGGAATCAGCCACAAAAACAGTTCGTACACATCGACATTGACGTAAGCCGCCGCCTCGCAGAGCCCCGGCGCCCAGGGTAGCAGACACAGAATCCCCGATGCAAGACTTTCTATCAGCAGCAGGGCCTCACATCGGATTCTCTGTTTTTCATAAATGGGACGCATGGTCGGGATGGTACAGATTGCCGTTGTAGCCCCCGAACCATCCAACTGGGTCAGGACGCTGATCAGCGCGGTAACCCACATCGTGCCGGTAATGCTGTTGCCGAGAAACCGCATGACCAGACGGATCAGAGCCTTGAATACCCCCGCCTCATGAAGCAGCCCAAAATATAAAACAGCAAAGACCATTAAAAACAGAGTGCCGGAAATGGCCTTTAGCCCCTCTCCAATAAAACCATTAAGCTCTGCCGGGCCAAAGCCCATGAGCAGGCCGGCTATAATGGGCACTGTGCTGAATATCACTCCCGGGCTGCTGACTCCCCGAAATAGCAGGATAATAATGAGTACCATCATAATCAGAGTTATTATACTGTTCCACGTCATCCGTTGTACCTTCCCTTACTGCGGCACGGCGTATGTTCCGGAACCATGCGTTGCCGTTCAATTACATGCCGCGATGTCTGTAATGTATCATTTCAGTCATATCATAATTTTTTTCAGTCAATTTTACAATGGATACTCTGCACAATAGGGACTCCCCTTCAATGGGCAGTCTTATCTCCGTCTTTCTCAAAAGCCTCCTCCGCAAAAGCGGCAATTTCCCGTCTCACATCTTCGCGCCTGCCGTAGTACAGCAAATGGTTCGCCTCCTGGTAGAACACGGCCTTGGCATGTTCAATGGCCCCTATCGGCTGGACCGTTTTGCCAAGAGGAACCATCGCATCCTTCATGCCGATCAGCAGAAGCACCGGAAAATGAATTTCGGAGAGCGCTTTTAACACCTCTTCATCGGTCTTCAGCCAGGGAAGCGTAATTCCCGGCTGGATTTTCATCTCCTCCGGCCCCATATCCATTTTCATCTGGTAAATCGTCTCCGCTTTCCGTTCAAATTCCGCTTTCAGCTCCGGGTCATCCCCGAACTTCTTGGCAAAATAGAGAATCCGCTGTTTGTGGTACATGGCCAGCTGCTCCACGGCCGCCCGGCTTCCCACCGCGTCGATCGTATACTTCCGGCTGGGTGAGATGGCCCCGATGCTTCTGGAATGGGGACCTGCCGCCAGCCCTGCAAAGCCTGTTAATATTTCCGGGTGGCGCAGGCAGAGATGCCAGCCGACTCCGCCTCCGTCGGAAGCGCCCGTATACAGAAAACGTCTGATTCCCATGGCGGCGGCAAAATCTGCCACGTCATCGGCCCAGATGTCATACCATCTTTCCCCATAATCCTCCATGACGTGGGCAGACTGTCCATATCCCCTCATCTGAATTGCAAAAACATGGAAGCCCTCTTCCGCCAGATCGTAGGGCCATCCCTTCCGATCCGGGTCCAGCTGCTGCATCGCCGACAAAATACAGCGTTCTCCCTGTCCAAACTCCTCATAATACAGCTTTGTATCCTTTAATTCTAAAAGCATTCCTTTCTCCCTTCCAGGCATTATGCCTTCCGGCGGCCTTTTTATTACTGTCCGCAGGTAAAATTCGTGGTTACTGTTCACACCGCATTGCGCTATGACTGCCCGTGAACAGTAATTATTCGTACCATGTTTTCGTGTGCATTTTGCACATTCTCGTTGAAATTTGTATAAAAAGCTGATATCCTAATCCTAAAATGAAAAAGGAGGCCGTTCCGTGTTCACATTTCCGATTTTAGCCCAAAGTTTTTCCGACTGCCGGCTGCGTAGCCTGTTCTCACCGGACACCAATCTGACCGTCAATAATATCCAGCTGCTTTCCGAAAAGTTATCTGCTTTTGAGCAGCAGACTGTATACATAGCCGATTCCAGGACTGCGTACAAGCTATGGCGGCAGGGGCTGATTCCGGATGGATCCATGCTCCTTCTGTCAGAGGATGGCTCCTCATCCAAAGAATCGGATGAACAGCCCTTCGGCAGGTCAGACATTTCCTTCCTCTCCTGCCGTCTACCGGCCGGGGAGATTCTAAACCGGGCCAACAGCTGTTTTTTCGACTTTACAGGCTGGATGAACCGGCTCTGCCTCCTGGCCTGCCGCAATAAAGAGATTCAGCCGCTGCTGAATGAGGCCGCTTCACGGCTGCATGTTCCTCTGTTTTTGTTGAACGGCGGATACCGTCTCATTGCCTCTAATGTGGATTATGCATTCGAGAACGCTTATATCCAGCAGCTCTTGTCCTTCGGCTACCTCTCCGCCGACAGTATTGACACGTTTTTAAATTCACCGGTCCCCGGACAGAAAAAGGATTCGGTCCCGAAAGGCATTTATGAAGCTCTGTTGGAACCGGACAGCTATGGCCTTCTGGCCCCTTTAAAATACCATTCCAGCACCTACGGGCGCCTGCTGGTATTTTCCGAATCCGCCGGCCGGGATCCGGCCCTGTTTGACTATGTAAAACTGCTTGTCTCCCTGATCCGGGAGCACTCGCTGATGCACAACCGGGAAGAATTTGAATCCAATGCCGAGTTTTCCTCTCTGATCGGCGATCTGATTGAGCGCAGAATTTCAAGTGAGGAGGAGCTTCAGAGCCGGCTGTTCCGGCTGCTGTTCCTTCCCCCGAATTTTTATACCTGCATCGTAATCACTTTTGAACCCGGTCAGAAATCCCTGCCGACCGGCCTGATCCTTCACGCCCTGTCGGAGATTTTCCCTCTCTGCCAGACCGCGGTGTATCAGGGTGATTTAATCCTTCTTGTAAAAACGGAAGAAGACTCCTGGGATATTCCGTTTGACGGAGAGCGCCTGCAAAAACTGCTGGAACGCTACCATGCATACGCCTCCATCGGCAATAAATCCGCCTTTGTCTCCTCTATCCGCCCCATTTACCTGCAGACAAAGGAGGTAATTTCCCTTGGCCGCGCCCTGAGCGGCGATCCGGGACAGAGACTTTTTTATTACGACGATTACACCGCCTACCATCTCATCGATCTCTGCGGCCGCTTTGGTTATGATTTCCACGAAAATAACCTGATTTACCTGTGTACTCCAAAGTATACGATACTGAAGCGCCATGATATTGAGGAGCACGACAACCTCTGTGAAATACTGGAAGCTTACATCAAAAATAACTGCAATACCACAAAAACGGCCAAGGACATGTATCTTCACCGCAATACCGTTATTAATAAGATCGACCGGATCGAAGAAATAATCGGCCGCAGCCTGGACGACTGGAACCTTCAGATGATCCTGATGCTCTCCTCGATGGTGGTCCGTTATGCCGAGAACTACCGGCAGGAGGATCTGCTTCATCCGATTAAAAGATACTCCCCTGCGCCTGAATGAGATAGACGGCCAAATCTGATTCTCTATTTTATCGGGATTCCCCATAAAATACAAGTGAATTCCCTGACTTTTTTCTTTATTCCGACGATTTATGAATCCTGCCCATTGGCAGGATTTTTATTTGTGCACACTGTCCATTGCTGCGTACGGAAGAAAAAACTATGATACAGCTAGAAACAGACGCCGGATAAAAAGACCGGCGTCGGAAACAAAGGAGGAAACTATGTCAATAAACGTCATTATTACACTGATAATGCTGCTTGCCATTATCATACTGATTTTCAAGGCACCCGCCAGTCCCGGGGTGATTATGACCGGTGTTCCGATTATAGCTGCGGTCTTAATGGGCTTTAGCCTGAAGGAGGTAAACGGCTTTATCGGAAACGGCTTAAAATCCGTGTCGGGAACCCTGTTTCTGATGGTGTTTGCCGTTCTCTATTTCGGTATTCTCACCGAGGCCGGTATTTTTAAGGCCCTGATTAAATTCTCTGCGTGCTGCTTTTATGCATTCCCGTTTCTATCCTGGAAAAACGCCATGGCGCAGGGATGAATGAGGCAGAATTTGCCGCTCTCAAAAAGGAACTGGATCAGCCCCTGGAGCTCCCTCTCGGAAAAAATATGGCTGTCTTTGACGGCGTGTTTACCCTGATTCTTCTTGCCGCCCTGCTGGCCGGCAAGGTAAGCTCCAACCTGGGCTTTGCCTTTGGTTACGTTCTGCTCCTGATGCTGGCCTTTATGATCGTAACGGGAATGCTCCCTGTCTAACAGAAAAGAGAAAGGAATCATATGAACACTGATTTTACAACTACAAAATCCGAACCGTCCGGTTCCATAACCGTGGATACACCCTGCGGTAAAATTGAAGGTTTCCGCGGTAAAGAGGGAATCCTGACCTTCCTGAATATCCCATTTGCCACCGCAAAACGCTGGCAGCCACCCGTAGAAATTACATCCTTTAACGGCACTCTTCCGGCTAAGTCATTCGGCCCCGCCCCGATACAGGCTGAGCCGGACCCGTTTTTTGCCGAGCGGAACGGTGATTTCACCCATGTCCCCGTCTCCGAGGACTGCCTGAATCTGAATATCTGGGCAGCCGATGTGACGGTTCCCAAAAAGAACGTGCTGTTCTGGGTATACGGCGGCTCCTACATCATGGGATACAACTATAAAAGGCTGAATCTTCCTGAAAAGCTTATTAAGGCCCATCCGGAGCTGATCGTCGTAGCCTGCAACTACCGGGTAGGCGTGCTGGGCAGCCTGAATCTCTCCTTCCTGGATCCTGACGGCAGATACCGTTTCAGCAACAACCTGGCTCTTCTCGATCTTATTGCCGCCCTGAAATGGACCCGCCACAACATCGCCTCCTTCGGCGGTGACCCCGGTAATGTTACCCTGTATGGCCATTCCGCCGGTTCCAATGCCATCAGCCATCTCCTGGTCATCCCGGAGGCCGAAGACTATTTCCAGAAAGCGGTCTGCCAAAGCTCCTATATGACCGATTTGGGCACCGTGGCCCTGGATACCAGCGAAGAGATCGGCAGAACATTTTTTGAGTTGGCTGGAGTTTCCACACTTTCAGATGCTTTATCTCTGTCCCCCGAAGAAATACTGGCCGCGCAGAAAAAACTCTTTGGCATCCGCTTCGGCGGCAGCAAGGCCAGCAAACTCTTCTCTCCCGTCCAGGACGGGCTGACCGTCAGCACGGATGCCTTTGACCGCCTGGTAAAAGGCGAATTTAAGGTAAAAGCGCTGATGATCGGAGGCAGTGAAGGGGAATATGATCAGATGTTTTTAAAGATGGATGCAGAGGAGACTAAGACATCCGTTATTCAGAGAAATACCGATAAGAAGGTAACGGACAACGATATGGAGGCCTTCCGGCTCCTTCACCCGGAGATGAGTGACAAGGAGGCCTATATGACGGTACACAATGATCTCGGACTGCGTTTAGGCGGCGAATGGATTGCAAGGGCCTGCTGTTCCCGCATCCCGGTCTACCAGTTCACCTTCCGCCTCCGGGATCCAAAGGAGGGCTTCAGAGCCCTGCACGGCGCTCCCTGCAACTATGTCTTCGGAAACCTGATTCCCAACGGCGCCCCGGAAAAACTGCAGGAACAGATGATGGACGTCTGGGCGGCCTTTGCCGCTTCCGGCAATCCCAATGTGCCGTCCATTCCTCACTGGCCTGCCTATCATCCTGACGGAGATGTCATGGCAATCGGAGAAACCTGGAGCCTTGATCCTGGTTATTGGAAAGCGGATTTTGCATTCTGGAGGGAACGGTTTGCAGAAAACGGTATCCTGGCCTGAACATCCGGCACCCCACAGCTTATCGACAAACTATATTTTTCTTATATCAGGAGTTTGAGGGTGTAACCCTCATTTTAAATCACGTAGGTGGAATTCAGTTCCGCCGTAGTGCTGAACTGCCGATTTCTAGGGGCTTTAGCCCTTGCGCGAGGAAATCGGCAGTTCTTCCTTTGGTGACTAGAATTTATGGCGTTATGCCATGAATTCTACAGAGTGGCGACTTTGTCGACACTCTGAGAGGCGCCCGCCGGCGCCCCACTCTTCCAGATTCTGCTGATTTCCCTGAGGTTCTCCCTGCCGTCTTAACGAACCGCCCTCCTGAGAAGGTCGTTCAGCTCTTCCACTGTAAACGCGTAATTCTGATTGCAGAAATGGCAGTTTACTTCGATTGTTTTGCCCTCATCGATCATTTCCTGAAGTTCCTTCCTTCCGATGCTGATCAGCGCTTTCTCCACTCTGGCCTTGTCACAGTTACAGTAAAATTCTGTCGGCATCGTGTCAAGGATTTCCAGGCCAAATTCACCGATAATGGAGTCAAGTATCATCTCCGGGGTCCGGCCTGCGTCCAGGAGGGAGGTTATGGAATCCATATCCCCCAGCTTTTTCTCCAATTTATCAATAATCTCGTCGGATGCCCCCGGCAGAAGCTGGATAATGAATCCGCCCGCCTGGCGCACGGTATTGTCTTTGTTCATCAGGACGCCTAATGCGACCGAGGTCGGGATCTGCTCCGAAGTAGCGTAATAATAGGTCAGATCCTCGGCTATCTCGCCGGAAACCAGGATGGTCTGCCCTACGTAAGGTTCTTTCAGGCCGATATCCCTGATCACGCTCAGAACGCCGACTCCTAAAGCGCCGCCCACGTCCAGCTTGCCCTTTGCATTGGGCGGCAGCATAACGGCAGGATTAAAGGCATATCCCTTTACATTTCCGGCGCTGTCGGCCGTCACGGTAAGGCCCTCGATCGGGCCGTCCCCCTCGATCCTAAGCGTCAGGATATCGTCTTTTCCCTTCATCATTATGCCCATCATGCCTCCTGCCGTCAGCAGTCTTCCCAGGGCGGCCGTCGCCACCGGGCTTGTATTATGGGCGGCTCTGGCCTTCTCCACCACTCCTCTTGTCGTTGCGGCAAAAGCCCGTATCTGGCCGTCCGCCGCCGTCGCTCTGATTATATAATCTCTGTCTGTTGTCATAATTCATCCTTTCTGTCCATATCCTCCCTTTGGCTCTTTCTCCTTGGGGAGTTCCGGATACTTTTCTTCTATAATTGAGGTCCGCGTTTGATGTTTTTCCCTCTCTACTTGCCCTGTTCCCTGGCTACCACGTAGATACGCTCGCTTGTCTCTTTCGGCGTTTCCCTTGTAAATGCGTCATATGCGGCCACAAATTCCATCCCCGCCTCTTCGATGGCCGCTTTCACTTCATCCAGCGAATATGCCCTCTGGAAATGGGTCTCCTGGTATTTCCGGTACAGTTCTCCCTCTTCCCGGATAAAAAGAGTCAGATCGTATTCATTGATACGTTCCTCCTCGTCATAGTCGTTGTCCCAGATAAAGCTGCTCTCTTCCCTGTCCTCCGCGATCGTGGACTGGCCCAGGATTTCCCTGTATTTGTATTCCGTATTGAGGTCGAATATAAAAACGCCCCTGGGATCCAGGTAATTATTCACCAGGCGGATTACCTGCACCAAATCTTCATATTCCAGAATATAGTTCATCGAGTCGCAGATACTCACAACCGCGCGCACCGTACCGTACAGCTCAAACTCCCTCATATCCTGCTGCAGATAGAGGATAGGCAGTCCGGACTGCGCCCTCTTTTCCATGGCGATCTGGAGCATGTCCTCCGAAAAATCCACGCCAATCATATCATAGCCCTGTTTCGCCAAAAGCTCGGTCAGGTTTCCCGTCCCGCAGCCCAGGTCCAGTAAAATCCCATCCTCTGCCCCGTATTCACGGAGCAGGGACGTAAGATATCCGCACCATTCCCCATAGGGGATGTTGTCCATGAACATATCGTAAACCGAGGCAAAGCCCGTATATGCATCCATATTTATTATACCTCATTTCACTCTTCTTAATAATCCGGTAAAGCGATAAAACTTCTCACAAAACCCTGCCTGTAAACAGTAACCCGATCATAACAATTTTTTTCTTTAAAAGCAACCTGTTCTTGATTATTTCACTCTCTATGCGTTATACTGGTTATTATCCTTACTTGATTACGGTAACTATCCCTGAACTGCAGTAAACCTTTTACTACAGTTCTTATTGAAAGTGAACAGACCGATGAAAAACAGTTTCATTATTAATAATATACGCAGAGCCCTGATAAAACAGCTTATTTTCCCGGTTCTGCTTCTGATTGCCGCCATGGCGGCCCTGATAAAAATCCCCAGAGCCAATTTTCTTTCTCCCCGGCCTCTGAATTCCAAAAGCCATTATGAAAATTTTTATAACCGCGCTCTCCCATACGTCACCGTTTCCGTGTCAGGCCTTCACTATACCGGCTGCAATTATGTCGTAAGCGGGCGTACGGAGGGATATTATTATTATACCCTGACGGACGGTTTCTGCCAGTTCTATCTGTTGGATAACCGCGATATTTCCAGCCCGGGCGGGGAGGCTCTTCCCTCTCTCAATTTAAGCGGCAGGCTGGTTGAGATGACGGACAGCGAATACGAGGCCGTCCTGTATGAGATGGCTGAGGGGCTCGACTGGACCATGCCGTCCCTCAGAAAGATGACGGCGCCCTACGTGGTTTCCACCCTGCCCTATCCCGCATACCTGACCGTTTTGTTTCATCTTCTGGCCTACGGCTGCCTGTTTTTATCACTGACGGACATCATCTGTTCGCTGTACTATATCTGGGAGCCCCACCGTTCCCCGACGTTCCGATATCTGGGCAGCTTCGGAGAGATCCGGACGCTTCTCCCCAAGGTGGAGATTGAGATGAAGCATGTCAGCATTGCCAAATCGGGAAACATCTATCTGACCCCCGGTTATATTGTCAATGTGGATACCGTCAGAAGCCTGATTCTGCCGCTCAAATCGGTCGTATGGGTTTATTATCACAGCAGGCGGCTGTCACTCCCCGGACTCTCCCGGTTCCATTTCCGTATGAGTTACACACTTCATATCATGGCAGACGACGGGCGCACCTATGATTTTACCGGCAAGAAAAAAGAAGATCTGGATTATATTATCGCCTCCCTGGAAGAACGTGACACAGGCATCCTTCTCGGATACTCCGAGGAAAACAGGCGGCTTGCCAGGGAAATATTAAAAAGCATCCGCAGACAGAAAGGCAGGAAAACCGGCTGACAATTACTCAGCCGGTTTTCCTGCCTTTTTCAGTTCTCCTGGCTTCCCGCCAGAAGAAATAATTCATTAACCGCCACAGCCAGGGGACCGATATATTCAATCCTGTCACTAAGCTCTGATTTTAAAATATAACCGCCGTGGTAGGATGAGTCGTAATGGCTGCAAAAATGCACAAACCGCTCCTCCACCTTCGGGTGTTCAAACATCTCCCCATAGATAATCACCTTATCCGGAGCCAGAAGTGTGATGGTATTGACCGCTACCCGGGCCATCTGTTCGATGATATCGTCAAATACCTGCCACATTCCTTCGTCCTCCACCGCCATCCATTCCGCCATATTCCTCGCTTCAATACGGCTTAAATCACCCTTGACCAGGTGATAGAGCTCCGGCATGGTTTCTTCCGTACAGGCATCCCGGATCCTGGAGGCAATAGCATGGGTGGCCACTTTCGTCTCGAGGCAGCCCCTGCGTCCGCAGCGGCACGGTTTCCCGTCCTTTTCCACGATATAATGGCCAATCTCCGCCGTCTTGGAATTCTGGCTGTCGTAAAGCCGTCCATGGATAATAATGGCCGAACCGACTCCCGGCCCCCATTTGATGAACAGAAGGTTTTCCCATTCCTTTCCGTTCCCATAGATCAGCTCGCCCTCCGCAAATGCCTTGACATTATTTTCCACAATCGTAGGCAGATCCATCTGTTTGCCTATTAACTCTCCCACTGGGACCGCTTCATTCCAAATCCGGTACGCATGCTGGCTTACGCCGGTGCTTCGCTTAACCGGGCCGGGCACCGATACGCCGATCCCCAGCACTCCATCCTTTGCAATGCCGTTCTCCCACATCAACGCCTTGCTTTCATCGGTCACCTTCTTTAAAAACTTTTCCGGGGCTATCGTCCCGTCGGTCGCCAACTGCTTTTCCCCCAGTTTCTTCCCCTTCAGGTTACTGATCGCGATAAAGGTTTTCGCTGCCTCTATACTGATAGAAAGCACATAGCTGTACTGGTAATTGATATCAATCAGGATTTTTTTCCTGCCGGCCCTCCGCTCCTCTTCCACCTCGCCCTTTTCACAGAGAATCCCTGTTGATATCAGTTCGGTGCAGATCAGCGTCACAGTTGCCGGAGTCAGCTTCAGCCGGATGGCAATGTCTTTCCTGGACATTGCACCGCAGTCATTGAGAAGCTTCAATATGGAGCTTCGGTTGCTCAGCTTCACATTCTCTAAATTGATTCCTGTATATCCCAATTTTTCGTCCTGTCCTTCTCTGCAATATTATAAACGAATAACGGTCCAGCCCCACCCGGACCGTTACAAAAAAACTGTTTCCTTGACAATCTCTTTCTTTAGTATAGGTGCAATTGTTTTTTTTAGCAAGCAGAAAGTACGCTGTGGGGAACCTGTTTAAGAGGCCATTACCTTTGAACAGGAACAAGAGGCCGTCATCCGCATATCCTCCGGTCAGGAGCTCCCGGTTAGTAACGGCAAATTTCCGCTCCCGTCATGTGTGCCAGTTTTTCAAGCTCCGACGCCACATCGCCGTAAATCACTACAAAATGAGGTTCCCATCCCTCTTTTACGCTGTCGTACACAACGTCCTTTGCCGCCTTCTCCGTCTTCACCACGACGGAGGTACCGCAGAACTGCTTCGGTTTGTCGAGCGCCTCACCCTGCGAGATGAAGAAACGGAAGGTGCCGTCCGTCTTTCTGCCGACGCGGAACACAGTCACATGCTCACAGGCCTCGCAGCCGAAATCCATGGTCGGGCCGATCTTCCTGTTTGGATGCACTCCCACCTGGGCCCCCGTATCCTTCCTGGCCAGGGAACAGGCCGCCATGCCGCAGTGCCAGTAGGTGATCGTCCCCTCTTTTTCATCCATGGAGACGGGATCCCCAAAGAATGCCGCCTTACCGGTCAACTGGCTTCCGATGAACATGGACAGCGCCCCGTACACGTCGGATTCACAGCTCGCCGAAATCCCGGCGGCGTTGAGCAGGGAAAGCACCGAACATACCGGCGTCCCAAAGGAAGTGAAAAAGTCCGGCCAGCAGCGGGAAGACAGGGCGCCGATCCCGTTCTCTTCTACATAGTCTTTGTATGCCTTGTAGAGACGGGCAAAATCTTTTACATTTTTCTCAGGGGTATCTTCCATCCCCACCATCCACTGTTTTGCTTCTTTGAGATATTCACCGCACTCCTCATCCGTAAAGCTCTTTGCCTTCTCGATCAGCTCTCTCGCCTCGATAGCCTCCAGCGTCACTCCGAAGGTATGAAGAAGCTCCGCATCCAGGGCCCGGCCAAAGCCGAAGCCCTGGGGGGTATGGCCGATGGCCGCCATTTTAAGGTTCCTTAATTTACAGCGCACATCAGCGGCACGGATCGCAGCTCCTATCTCGGCCGCCACTTCATCCTCCTCCGGGGAGCCGAAAACATATTCAAATTCTCCCTCCCGGAATGCGCGGATGGCGTTGGCCGCGGAATATGCCCCGGTCAGGGAATTCAGGCGGAGCCTGCCGCCGTCGATCACCGGCTCCCTCAGCGTCCAGAGAAGCACCGGGCAGGTAAAGCGTTTTAACACTTCGCTTGCGTAGGCCGCATTGGCAAAAGTGATATTCTGAAGAACAATTAAATCCGGGTGGATAGTATCCAGAAATTGATTTAAATCGTCCAGTGTCAAAAGCATTTTGTCAGGATATACGCCGTCCTCCGTCAGGGAGGACAGCAGTTTTATGGATTTATCAAATTCGATCTGCGCACTTTCCAGATGGAACGTGCCGACGCCGATCGGTATATAGGCAACTTGAAAACTCATTCTTTCTCTCCTTTTTCATTGTCAGCCGCGGGTCCGTTTTTGTCCCGCGGATTCCGTTTTGCCCCGTGGGTTCCGTTTTTGCCCGCGGATTCAGCTTTGCCCGCAGGTTCCGTTTTGCCCGCAGATTCAGTGTTTCGTCTCACAGGCTCAGGCTTTTCTTTCCGCCTGATCCTTCATCATCTCTTCCATCTGCGCCTGGTTTAATGATTCCACCTTCTTATTAATCCGGATCATGGAAACCACCAGAATTACGGTGAGGATCAGAATGACGCAGGAAATCGGCCGTTTGAAGAAAATCAGGTAATCTTTATCATAGCTCATCATACTGGTGACAAAGTTCATCTCCATAATATCCGCCAGGATCATTCCCAGCATCATTGGAGTGGACGAGATGTCCAGTATCGTCAGCAGGTAGCTGAACACCAGAATAGCCGCGGTCAGCACCAGTTCCTTCGTGTTTCCAGTGGCTGCAAACGCGCCGGCAAAACAGAAGATAATGATGATCGGAGCCAGGTAGGTATAGCGCACCTGGATAATTTTAGCAACCGCCCTGGTGAGGGCCAGGCCGATGGGGTACAGGAAAAGGTTGGCCACAAGGCAGCCCAGGATGATGGAATAGGCGATTACACCCTGTTTTGTAAACATATTGGGTCCGGGCTGGATGCCGTGCAGGATAAAGGCCCCGAGAAGCAGCGCCGTAACTCCGTCACCTGGAATTCCCAGGGTCAGGAGGGGAATCATGGCCGAGCCTACCACCGCGTTGTTACTGGCCTCTGCCGCCGCAATTCCTTCCAGGCTCCCCTTGCCGAAGTCCTGGGGACGTTTGGAAGCTCTCCGGCATTCGTTGTAGCACATAAACTGGGCCACACCGCCGCCCACGCCGGGCATTGCGCCCAGGATCGAGGCGATGACGGAGGAACGCGTACAGGCCGGAAGGATCGATTTGGCCTCTTTTAACGTCAGCCCTTCATTATCAATCTTCGTCATATCGTCCAGTTTTCCCTCTGCCAGGACAAAGTCCCTCAGCTTCTGCACCACCTGGGTCAGCGCAATCAGGGCGATCATGGCCGGCAGCATGTCAATTCCGTACCGCAGGGCATCGATGCCGAAGGTAAACCGCATGACACCCGTTACCGCATCGGCTCCGATGGACGCCATCAGGATGCCCAGAAGGCCCGACATGATTCCCTTTGGAAGACTGTCGCCGCTGACGCCGGCTATCAGGGAAATGCCCAGGATCGCCATCGAGAAGTACTCCACCGACGCGAATTTGGACACCAGCTTCGTGATGAACGAGGCGCAGACCAGAAGTAACAGGGCTGAAAACAGGCCGCCGAAGGTGGAGGCAAATAACGAGGTGTCCAGCGCTTTCTTCACCTTGCCCTTTTTCGCCAGCGGATACCCGTCGAACGTCGTGGCAATGGCCGAGTTGGTCCCCGGCGTATTCAGCGTAATGGCACTGATTGAACCGCCGTACATGCCTCCGACATATACGGCCAGAAGGGAAATAATCGCCGTGTCCGGGGATGAAAACGAATAGGTAAGCGGCAGAAGCAGGATAATGCCCAGGGTAACCGAAAGGCCGGGAATACATCCCACGATCATGCCCAGGACCAGGCCTCCGAAAATAATTACCAGGTTACCGACGGTAAACACCTGGTGTAAAGCGAGAATAATCTGCTGTAAATCTCCCATAAAAGTCAACCTCCCAGTCCCGGAATGCCAGGCAGCGATACATGGAATACATATTTAAACAGAAAAAAGATTCCAATCCCTGCCGCAACCGTAAAGATATAGATAAAAGGTTTGCGCTCCCCGCAGTAAAACAGAATAATCGGGAAAATAATAACTACGCCCGGAATAAATCCGATGTTAATCACCAGCGCCACAAAGACACAGAGAAGGACGATCATAATAATACATGGTTTTTCCTTTTTCCAGTCGAATTCAATAATCCTTTCTTTTTTAAATACCAGGCTCTGTATCAGCAGCAAAACCGAACAGATCAGGGTTCCCACCAGACAGATGCCCGGAATAATTCTCGGGCTGGGTGCACCGGAGTCAAACATGGGGAGACGAACCTGAGACGGCATCGCAGCCAGCATCGCAATACTGAACAGCCCCATAAGGATTCCGGACCAGAAGTTGGTTTTAATTTTAAATTTCATTGACAACACTTCCTTTCTCCGAAGTCTCTGCAAAAATTTTCCTGAGATACGGGGAATGGGCTGCCTGACGGCAGCCCATCAGCCCCTTTTGGATACCTGACCCGTGCACACGGCTTTCGGTCAGTGTCATGGTTCTCATTACTGATTCTTATCACTGATTCTTATTACTGCTGCTTGCTCAGAGTTTCAAATGCAGCGAGGGCTTTTGCACATCCGTCTTCCAGGAACGCTTTCGCGTCATCGCCGTACACTTCAAACCGGTTCAGCATAATCTCGCCAATCCAGTCGCTGTATTCCGGAGATGCCCACACGTCTTTGGAAATCTGGGCTACCTCATCGATCCAGGCCTGGTCGGCTCCGGTGCGGACTGCTACAAATCCTCCGGCCGGAAGAATCGAACCGCTGTAATCAACGTCGGCATTCAGGGCGGGATCTTTTACATCGCCTGCAATTCCAGGAACCGCAATCGGGCCGTTGGGGCCTGTAAAACCTTCAAATTTCTTGTCGGAAAATGCCAGGATCGGGATCATGGTCCCTGCCTCCACATCTTCCTGTCCGGCCTGGGTTGTACCTACGAACACATCCACTTCGCCGTCCGTCAAACCTTTCTTCTGAGCGGCTCCGCCATCATAAGGAACTACCATCACCTTACCGCCCTCCTGGGCAATCAGGGAACCGAGAGCCAGATGCGGATCTGATAACGGGTTGCCGCCGGACATCTTGATACCGCCTGATTTAGACTTTTCGAGAAGGTCTGCCAGCGTGGCATCCGGTTTTGCGTACATAATCCAGGTTCTGTCATCAATATCGGCAACCGGGTAGATATCATTTCTGTCAAAATCCACTACCTCTGTCTGGTATTTCTTTCCCAGGTCATGACGGTACGCCACACCAAATCCGTATACCAGGAGATCTTTAGTGGAAGGATCCTGGTCCGTATACCAGTTTGCCGCGGAGAATCCGTCTCCACCGGTCATATTCTCAACGATAAAATTGTATTCCGGATGAACTTTTCCTGCTACCAGGGCATATTTTCTTGCAATGGCATCGGCCGTTCCTCCTACGCCGTAAGGGCAGATAATCTTAATTGTCTGGCCGCTTCCGCCTGCTGCCGGCGCATTTGCATCGGCAGCCGCCTCCGTCTTGCCGTCCGAAGCAGCTTTCGTCTCCGCCGTTCCCGAACCGGAACTTCCACAGCCTGCCAGTGAAACTGCCATTGCCGCCGCCATCGCCAGTGCTAATACTCTTTTCTTCATAATTAAAACCCTCCTGTAAAATTTAAAATATTCTTTTGCTACTTAACCAACAGTAATACCCCTGAAATAAACAACAGCAGATATGTAATCATCATAAACAGCTTCTGGCTCATCCTCGCATAGAGCTTTGCCCCGATAAACATTCCGGCCAGCAGAAACGGGATGGAAATCAGCTGTATTTTCACAAGTTCCGCATTCCACAGCCCCATCCTGATATCGTCCGCCAGAATCATGCCGTTTAAAAAAATCCAGACCGTGGAGATGGTGGCCCTGAAGCTCACCTTGTCCGGTATCTTTTTCGTCAGATAGCCGATTAAAAGCGGGCCTCCCGATACAAAAATCCCGTGCACGATACCGGCCAGCACCAGCAGCAGATACAGCGCCGGTGAATCTTTACCCCTCTCCCGCGCTGCTAAAGCCGCTTTCTTCCCGTCTTTTCCGTCTCCCTTTTTCAGTGTGTAAATTCCCTGAACGGACAGAAAAATGATAAAGACTCCGAGAATCTTATAAAGAACCTGTTCTTTGCCTGCAAACAGCCCTTTGATCAGAATCCCTCCGATAATGCCCGCCGCCATGACGGCCACAATCTTTTTTAATTCCTTCCAGCAGACGCTCCTGTGTTTACCGGCAAAGACGTAAATCCCTGATAAAAGCCCCAGCACGTTGAGCACCGGTTTGGCTACCGGATATCCCACCAGCATCAGGCTGGGCGGCATGGCGAGAATGGTACCCGCGAAGCCGGTGATTCCCTGGATGATGTTGGTGAATAATATGATAAGAAGAAACAGTATGTAATTTGTCATCGGCGTTTACTTCCCATGTTTTCTGCGGATTTCTTCAAACAGCGGCGCATATTCCGAATCTTTTCTATAGAATACCGGCGTGTCGCCGAGGGGGGCCGGAACCGTATGGCTGCCTTTCCCGTATTCGTCCCCGGTCCACAGATGGATCCATTCTCCTTTTGGAAGATAAACCTCCCACTGGATCTGTTCCGCCAGATAGACGGGAGCTGCCAGCACATCCCGTCCCAGCATGTATTCATACTGGATATCGTAGCATACCTCATCCTCTTCGTTGTGCAGGAACAGAGGGCGCTGCACCGGGATTCCCGTCTTCGCATTCTCAGCAACCAGCATTTTTATATAGGGGGCCATCATCGTATAGACATCCACCAGACGGGCCAGCCTGTTCATGCAGTCTTCGTCCTCATAATACTGGAAATTCTCGTCCGGCCGGTTTCCCTCATGGGTCCGCATCACCGGCGTGAATGCCGCCATCTCGGCCCAGCGCAGGAACAGTTCCTTTGTCCTTGTGTTTCCGAATAGAGAGGTATATCCCCCAATATCACTGTGGTTTAAGCCGCAGCCGGTCATACCGGCGCTCAGGGCCGCGCAGATTACGGTTGCCAGGCCGTCATGGATTGTAAAGTCCACCGACTGGTCGCCCGCCCAGAGAAGGGTGCAGTACTTCTGGCTTCCGGTGCCTCCGGCCCGCATGAAATAGACCGCCTCACCGAGCTTTCCCGTTTCCACCAGCGCATCGTAATTGCATTTTGCCCAGAGGGCCGGCCAGTGGTTATGCTCCACCATCGCCGATTTCCCGCTGGCGAGCACGATGTCGTCGGTCGGCAGGTATTCGCCGAAATCCGCCATCCATCCGTCCACTCCGATATCCAGGCTGTGTTTTATGATTACCTCATTCTTAAACCACTCATAGGCGGCAGGGTTGGTAAAATCCACCACGCCGCAATAAAATTCCCCGAAATCCACCAGGTAATCGCTGCCGTCCGCCTTGGTGGCGAAGACGCCTGCTTCTTTCCCCCGGCGGTATAAATCCCCGTCGTTTACCAGGTACGGATTGATGTAGCCCAGGAACCTGATTCCTCTCTCATGCAGCTTTTTGATCTGTTCCGGCAGGCCGGGGTACATTTCCTTATGGTACTGCCAGTCCCACTGGAGGCGTTTTCCAAAGGATGTTACTCTCTTGCCGCACCAGTCCTGGCACCAGATGCCGGAAACTTTAATGCCGTGTTCCAGTGTCTTTTCAAGAAGGCCGAAGGAACGCTCATTTCCTCCCTGGACGCCGATAATCAGGCCGTTATAAATCCAGTCCGGAAGCTCCGGCTGCCGTCCGAAGAAGGCGCTCTCCTTTTCCAGGAGTTCCACGAAATTTTCCGCCGCCTCGATGCGGATGGAGGCCGGCACTTCCCATATCTGCAATTCATGGAATCCGGGACTGCGGAAATCAAAATCGGCATAGGCCGTGGAATCCACATGGAGATAATAACGCTTTGTGGAAACAAAGGTGGGCTGCGGGTAATTAGTATTGTAATAATCCCCTCCCGCCTTATTCTCCACGTCCGAACGCCATGTCACATAAGTGGTTTTGTCCCTGCCAACGCCCGGCTCGGAGGTCCACAGCGGAAAATGTCTTCCCCTTAAGTTGAAGTATGACATCTGTTCGCCGCATCCATAGCATTTCTCATCAGCGTCCGCGCTGACACGGAACCAGAACCGGTTGACGGCCGGGTTTTTCTGTTCAAAGGAGAGCACCGCACAGCCGCCGTCCAGTTTCAGGGTCATGGAAAGCTTCCCCTCCATATCAAATACCAGGCCGTCCGGCGTTTCCCGGGTTCCCGTAACGGAAAGCGCCCTGCGCTCCGTCACGTAATCCTCAATCTTGAAATTGCCGCGGTACATATCCACATTTTCTTTTCCGCATCCGACATAGATCATCGGAAGGTCTTTTCTGTATTCCAGAATCGTCTCCGAGCCGTGTTTTAATGCGAATTCATTGCCGTTTCGAATCAGTTCCATATAAATCTCCTTATCGAATCTGCCGCTGCCGCCCTTTTTACGGGCGGCGGCATCACGCCTTAATAATGTAATTCCTTATTCTCACCGATGAGTCCGGCATGGGCTCCCTGTCTGATTAACGGCTCCCGCTCCGCATGGGCGATCACCCATTTATTCTTCTGAAGCAGCAGGGCTCCCTCCGCATCCGCCGGCTCGCTTTTGTGTTCCAGCGGGGTATTAGTTCCTCTGGGAAGGATTACGATCCCTTTAAATCCTTCGTCCGTCACGCGGCAGGGGGACAGATGAAGCGTGGTCTGGTACATCTCGATTGCCGTGCCTTTTTCCACGAAAAAGACCTTTGCGTCCTCCACCCGGTATGTATTGTCATGAATTTCCCATACATGGCCCAGCACCAGCATAAAGTCGGTTACCGCCACGTTAATCTCGCTTCCCTTGTGATACTCAAAACCGTTGTATGTCGTATTCCGTCCGTTGCAGTAGCCTACCTGAATCTCCATCTCGCCGTAAAATTTGTCACGGATGTCCCGGAATACCGGCTCCGCTTCCAGCTCCGGCACCGAGGCCAGGTATACATTTCCGTCCTCTGGTATCTCCGTGTTTTCTTCCATAAAGGAGATCAGTGCAGACATATCATATCCCGTCACCACCCGTCCATAGGAGGCAAATTCCGCATCCTCCACGGAAAGGACGGGCACATCGTTGACCTGATTCAGCCTTTCAAGCGTTGTCATGCTTATCCGCCTTTCTTCTTTCTATCTTAGATCAGCCCCTTACCACCTTTATCGTGGCGCAGAAATCTTCTTTTCCGTAACCCAGTTCCAGCGCTTTGTCGTAGACACGGCAGGCATTCTGTTCACCCGGCATGGAAAGCCCGCACTCTTTTGCCAGCTCCATGCAGATATGGACGTCCTTCGCCATATTCTCCACGGAAAATGCGGTGGTATAGTCTTCCTTCTCGATCGGCGTTTTCTTGCCGTCCAGATAGAAGTTCTGGCCGCCTCCATAGGAGATGGCCTCCGCATAAGCGCTGACGCCGATCCCGTTCTTCTCAGCCAGCGCAATCGTCTCGTTGACGCCGTTCTGTATCTGGGAAACAAGAGCGTTATGGCAGATTTTCATAACCAGGCCCTTGCCGTTGCCGCCCATGCGGATTACATTTTCCCCCATATAAAGGAGGACAGGGCGCATCTTTTCACATGTCTCCTCGTCTCCACCCATATAGATGCCGAGTTTACCGGCAATGGCCGCCGGTTTCGACTTCACAACCGGGGCGTCGATGAATCCGGCTCCCGTTTTCTTAACCATCTCCGATATCTCGATGGAAACGCTTGGGTCAATTGTGCTCATGTCAATGCAGGTCTTTGTCACGTCCAGCACGTCTAAAATCCCTGTGTAAACCGCCCTGGAGTGCTCCGACTTCGGAACCATGGAAATGATTACATCCGATTTTTCAGCCAGCTCTTTTGCGCTGCCGCAGGCTTCTGCGCCTCTTGATGCCAGAAGGTCCACCTTCTCTTTTACAAAATCAAACACATAAACCGTGTCGTCATGCTTTTTTACAATGTTCTCGCTCATGGACTCTCCCATGATGCCAAGTCCGATAAATCCTATCTTCATGGTTTTTATCATTCCTTTCTCCGGTGATATATACCGCGGCCTATTCTGTAATGGTGTTATCCCATGCGTTAATGAAGGTTCCAAGGCCCTGTGTGGTGTATGCGTGTTTCATCGTATCCTTATATACGTCGAGGCCGGTTGTCACGATATCCGCTCCGGCTACGGCACAGTCCACAATCTGTTTCGGCGTGCGGATTGCCGCGCAGATGATCTCCGTCTTTCCGTAGAAGCCGTAATTTTTATAAATTTCAACGATGTTCTTTATGTATTCCCTGCAGTCCTCGCCGTTGGCCTCTTTCCAGCCGATGAACGGGGAAACGAAGAGAGAACCGTTTTTGGCCGGAAGAATGGCCTGGGCCGGTGAGAAAACGAGGGTTACATTGGTACGGATCCCCATCTTCTCCAGTCTTCTGGCTGCCGTGATGCCGGACTCCACAGCCGGAATCTTGATTACAAAGTTAGGGCTGATGGCAGAAACCTTTTTAGCCATCTCCACCATCTCGTCCGCATCATCCAGGTGGGGATTGATCTCTACGGATACCGGAAACTTGTCCACGCCCTCGATTCCCTCGGACTTAATCCACTCCGCGATATCGGTAATCGCCGTCATAAACGGTTTTCCGCTGACCATAATATGTCTTGGGTTTGTCGTCACCCCGTCAATTCCAAAGGTATTGTAAGCGTACTGGATTTCATCAAGTTTTGCACTGTCTAAAAAGTATTTCATTTCTTTCCCTCTCTTTCTTTTAATTAATTCATTTAATCATCCAATAAGTTCAAAGAAATTTCAAAGAGCTTTTTCATGACTTCTCCCTGTTATTTCTCGGTTATGAGAATATGATATGGCAACATTGCACAAATGTCAACAGGACTTTAATAACTTTTTTGTTTTTAGTTACTTTGTTTAATTTATTTAATTAATTTTATGCAATCTACCGATTTTTTCTGTTCTCAACATTTATTATAATAATTGGAAGGAACGGCTCCGCCTGTTCCGTAAACGCATGCTCCGGGCAAACGGGCTGTGAAAGGAGGATTATTTATGAAGGAGTTGATTCGTCCAAAAGATTTAACGGCAGGGAGGCCGCTCCCGGTTCTTCTCTCCTACTCTCTTCCCATGTTTGCGGGCATGTTTTTTCAGCAGGCCTACAATCTCGCCGACAGCTGGATCGCGGGCAACTGCATCGGTTCCATCTCCCTTGGACCGTAGGGACATGTTATCCGGTCACCGTCCTTTATATTGCCGTCGCATCGGGCCTCGGCACGGCGTCTGGTGGATCGGCCGGCCGCCTGGGCGGTTGGAACCTTCGTCTGCTGCCTGTCATACCGGAGGGCGGACGGATACAAGGCAGTCTATAAAATGAGCGCAAAAAAACCGGCAGGGAAACCCTGACTTGCATTCAGGTTCCTCTGCCGGTTATTACCGTTCTCTTCTCTCTGCCCTTTACCGCTTATTATTTATTGCGGCCGCAGCACTTCTTATATTTCTTTCCGCTTCCGCATGGACATGGATCGTTTGGATAGATCTTCTGCTCGTTGCGGACGGTTCCGGATGCTTTCTGGGCTTTATAAAGCTCTTTTCTCTTCTCCTCGGTCAGGATGGAATCCCACTGTGGAAGTTCAAAAAGCCAGTTAGCCTTTGCCTCTACCATATTGTAATATAATTTCTCCGGATCGATCTCAATCTTAACTGTGGTATCCTCGTCCATCGTCTCGATTGGATTCTCGTAGCCTTTCAGGCTCTCGTTGATTCCGTCTAAAAATCCCGTCATGATTAATACTTCTGTCTCATATTTCTCGGCCAGCTCTTTCACTGTGCCTTCTATTACCTCTGTGGGATTGGAAAGGATCTTCTCATAGATTCCTTTCTCAATTGCAAAATATCCGGACCAGAGTTCTTCCTTCTGTTTATCATCCATCCCATCGCCGTATGCAAGATTACGCCAGTTTTCCAACAATGTCATATGTAATAACCTTCCTTTTTCCGTGATTATTAACGCAAATGCGTCAGTCCGTCTCTAGTATATAACATGTTGACGGTTTTTGCAAAATATTTTTTTATTAACACGTATCACACAATACATCCTGTGTGAACAGTCATCCTCCCTCACTCCTGTACGGGCAGCAGAGCCGCCTGCTCTTTCACAAACCCCAAAAAACGCCTTGCTGCAGGAGAGATAAAACGGTCTTCCTTCCAGAACATATAGAGCGTGCGCGGCGTCACATAATCCGTCAACCGCAGGCAGGTAACGTGATAACGGCTGTCGCCGTACCGCCTGGGTACCACGGCAACGCCCATCCCAGCCGCGACAAGCTGTGTGACCATGATATTGTCCACCGCTTCATGGACAATCTTCCGCTTAATCCCCTGGGCCTCGTAGACTCTGTCGTTCTCATGGCGCAGCCCGCTCGATTTGTTATATGCGATGAACTGACAGTCCTTTGTGTCCCGGATGCAGACCTCTTCCCGGGAGGCGAGAGGGTGTCCCGGAGGCACAATCAGAGCCATCTCCTCCATATAGACGGGAAACGACGTCAAAGCTGTGCATTCCGGACGCGAGCCGAAACCCACATCGCTTTTCCCCGAAAGCACGGACTCTTCCGCCTCCTTGGTCGGCTGTTCAAGGAGGGTGAACTTCACGCTGTGATTCTCCGGAGTCTCACAGAACGCCCGGACAATGCGGGGGATGAATACGGCGCTCATCGCGCTGATATAGGAGAGAGTGATGTGGCCTCTGTCGGAATTCACCAGGCAGTCGATACTGTCCACGGCGCTCTCTATCTCCCCGAAAATCCTTTTTGCGTGGCCGAGCAGAATCTCGCCATACTTCGTAAGCTCCACGGTCCGCCCGTCCTTCTTCAGAAGTGGGGCATTCAATTCCTTCTCCAGCTCCTGAATCGAGAAACTGAGGGCCGGCTGGGATATAAAAAGAAGCTGGGCGGCTTTCGTATAATTCCCGGTCTCCGCCACCTTCTGAAAATATTGTAACTGCTTAAGCGTCATTCCTCTCTCTCCTTCGGGCTCTTTGTCTTTTATGATAATTCACAATTTTCCCACTGTCAATGATAAGTTTTATTGTGATTTTCCATAAAATATAAGTATTTCCTTATTTCCCCGCTTTATTATATCATCAAATTATCACAAAGGAACATTTTAACACGGCAGAAAATTCAACCAGTTCACCATTGCCGCTCTATTGCGGCATCTGCATGGCCGGTACCGGAAAAGGCGCCTTCCGGCCGGCGGAAGATGTGAACCGCATCGGGATACTCTGCCGGGCAGGCAATGAAAACCAAACACAGACCAGGAGGTTAACTATATGAACGAGAATCAATCCACAAAGCAGGTGGCAATTATTGGAGAATCCATCAGTCACAGCATGTCTCCCGCCATGATGAACGCGGCATTCCGGGAAAAGGGCCTGGACTATCATTTTTCCATCATCAACGCAGCCCCGGAAGATTTCAGAAACGTGCTGATGAAGCTTCCCGAACAAAATTACGCGGGACTGACCGTGACGATTCCTTATAAGATTGAAATCATGCAGTATCTCGATGAAATCGACCCGATGGCCCGCCTCATCGGCGCGGTCAACACCGTCAAATTTGAGAATGGAAAAATGATGGGGTACAACACCGACGGAGAAGGTTTTGTCCGCGGCCTGGAAGAAGATTTCGGTGTAAATATCCCGGATAACACCTTCTTTATCATCGGCGCCGGCGGCGTTTCCCGGGCTCTGACCACGGTGCTGGCTTCCAGAAAGCCGAAACGTATTTTCCTGGAATCCCTCTATTTTGAGGATGCCAAAACGCTCTGCGACAATATCAATCACAATGTTTACGACTGCTGTGTGCCGCTTAAGACCGATGAAGATTTTAAACCTTTCATTGATCAGTCCGATGTCGTCATCAACGCCAGCTTTATCGGGATGCCGCCTCATGAAAATGAGACGCCCATCGACACCTCCCTTCTCCGGAAGGAACTTCTGGTGGCGGATGTCATTTACAACCCCTTAAAGAGCAAATTCCTCCAGGCGGCGGACGAACTGGGATGCCGTCACTTAAACGGCCAGGTGCAGCTCTTCCATCAGGGAAAAATCGCCTTTAAAATCTGGACCGGCAAGGAGGCGCCTTCCGATGTCATGCGTAAGGCAGTATTTGGATAAACAGCTGTTTAATTTTATGGAAAAGGAGTATTGAAAGATGAAAAATATATTGGAACAGATGAGTTTAACCGGAAAAAAAGCGCTTGTAACGGGAGGCGCCCGAGGACTGAATTACAGCATTGCAGAGGGACTCTGTGAGGCAGGCGCCGATGTGGTGCTCCTCGATATCAGCGAGACCGTGTTCGAATCGGCAAAGACACTCTCGCAGCTCGGAACAAAGGTGTATGGGGTAAAAGGTGATTTGTCCGACACCTCCGATTTGGACCGGATGTATGCCGAAGCGCTCGGTTACCTGGGCGGCCGCCTCGATATCCTGATTAACGGGGCCGGTATCCAATACCGCTGCCTGGCAAAGGATTTCCCGGAAGACCAGTGGCGCAGGGTACTGGATCTCAACCTGAACGCGTTATTCTTCATGGCCCAGCGGGCGGGGCGTACGATGCTTGAGCAGGGTTACGGGCGCCTTATTAACATCGCATCCCTAAGTTCCTTCGACGGGGCCAGCATGATCGCGGCCTACACAGCCAGCAAGGGAGGCGTGGCACAGCTCACCAAGGTGCTGTCCACCGAGTGGGCGGAACAGGGCATCAATGTCAATGCCATTGCGCCCGGCTACATGGTGACGGAGCTGACTAAGAACATAAAAGAAGTGAACCCGAAGCAGTACGAAAGCATCTGCACACGCATTCCCAAAGGCAGATGGGGGCAGCCGGAGGATTTAAAGGGGCTGGCGGTCTTTCTCGCATCCGATGCCTCCGAATACATGACCGGACAGATTATCCCGGTGGACGGCGGCTACCTGAGTAAATAAAAGGAGGAAATATCAATGGATGGTATTGGAATTTTAGGCCTTGGTATCGGGCTGGGCCTGCTGATTTACTTAAGCTTCAAGGGCTGGAGCATGATACCCACATCTATCGCCGCATCCCTGGCCGTCATCATCACCAACCGGATGAATCTCTGGGAGGCCTTCAGTGTAAGCTATGCGTCCTCGATGAAAAACTACGCTGGGACCTATCTCCTTTTGTTCTTTCTCGGCACCGTCTTCGGCGGCCTGATGGGTGAAAGCGGGGCGGCAAAATCGATTGCGGTCAAGCTGCTGAACACGCTGGGAAACGGCAAGGGACTTCTGATTGTTGTTCTGGTCAGCGGAATCCTTTCCTACGGGGGAATCAATCTCTTTGTGCTGCTCTTCACGATTTATCCCATCGCGCTGGTCCTGTTCAACAATGAAAATATTCCCAAGCGCCTGTTTCCGGCGGCAATGCTGCTTGGAAGCGCGACCTTCAGCATGGTGGGCCTGCCCGGCTCCCCGGCCATCCAGAACCTGATCCCCTGTGCGGTGCTTGGCACAAACGCCTACGCGGCCCCGCTTAACGGAACCCTGGTTTCCATCGTGATGTTTGCCCTGGGCATGGTTTTCCTGGTACGCCAGCAGAAACGGCTGGCCGCGGCCGGTATCGGCTTTTTGCCCGGTTCCCGTGACGACCTTAATAAAATCCGTATCTCGGAGAACGACGAACTCCCGCACTGGGCGCTGTCCATGCTGCCGATGGCAGTTCTGATTCTCTTCATTTTCTTTACCCGTAATACCCTGGACACGGTTTACGCGGTGAATATCGCCCTGTCCATCGGAATTGCCATGGTGCTCTGCCTGTTCTGGAAACGCATTAAGAATCCGCTGAATTCAATCAACGAGAGCGCCCAAAACAGCATCACTGCCCTGCTCAACACATCGGTTATCGTAGGTTTCGGCGGCGTGGTACAGGCCTCCTCCGGCTTTGCCTCAGTTGTAGACTTCGCACTTTCCATGGCTATGAGCCCGCTCATTTCCGCCTCTCTGGCCACCGGCATTGTCTCGGCCGCCACCGGCTCATGTTCCGGCGGTCTGCAGATTTTCCTGGATTCCCTGGGACCGAAATACATCGAACTCTGCCGGGCTGCGGGCATCCCCCTGGAGATCCTGCACCGCGTTATCTGCCTGGCCGGCGCGGGCCTGGATACACTGCCGCACAGCGGAGGTTTCATCACCGCTATCGTCTATACACAGTTGACGGCAAAGGAATCCTATAAATACGTATTTTTCACAAATATCGTCGTCACCTCTATCGGCTGTGTGGTTTCCATCCTGCTCTTTATGACCCTTGGAATTATCTAGGGAAAAACCGCAGCCTGGGATTAAGGATTGATGAAACAGAAGTGAACTAAAACTGCAGCCAACACTTCACTTTTAAGAGAACCGGGTGCGGCTTTGCAATTGATACGGCCGCACCCGATAAGCAGGAATCTGATTACAAAAGAATCTGATTATAAAGGAGAATGATTATGATAAAAACCGTAACGGTCCGCGGAAAGGAAATCGGAGCCGGAGTTCCCGGCATTATCGTGCCAATCGTGGAAGTAACCGAAACAAAGATTTTAGAAAAAGCGGCGGCCATCCGCAATCTGGCCATTGATATGGTGGAGTGGCGCGTGGATTTCTTTGAACACGCTCTGGAGCCGGAGCAGGTTTTAAATACGCTGCACAGGCTCCGTGAATCGCTCCCCTCTCTCCCGCTGCTGTTCACCTTCCGCACGGCGGAGGAGGGCGGTGAAAAAGAAATATCCCTGTCAGAGTATACAGCGTTAAACCGTCTGGCCGCCGAAAGCGGCAGCGCCGACCTGATCGATGTACAGATTTTTATGGACGATGAGACGGCAAGGGAAAATATCGCCGCCATCCATGCGGCCGGCGCCCTGGTCATCGGTTCCAACCACGATTTCCACAAGACTCCTCCCCGTGAGGAAATCCTCTACCGGCTGCGCAAAATGCAGGATATGGGCGTGGATATTCCAAAGCTGGCGGTGATGCCGAGGGGCACGGACGATGTTTTGGAACTTCTCGCCGCAACGGCCAGGATGCATGAAGCTTATGCCAACCGCCCTATTATCACGATGTCCATGGGCGGAAAAGGCGTTGTCAGCCGTCTGGCCGCGGAGGTTTTCGGCTCCTCCATGACCTTCGGCGCGGTCGGCACAGGCTCCGCTCCCGGCCAAATCCCGGTCGACCGGATGTCCAGCGCCCTGGATCTCTTCCACACCGCGCTGTGAGCGGGGAGAAAGTGAGAATATCATGAACTCAATTACCACCAATACAAAACTGATAGCCCTTCTGGGATATCCGCTGGGCCAATCCGTCTCCGCGGTCTCCCACAACAGGGTATATGAAAAAAAGGGCTGGGACTGCTGCTATCTCCCCGTTGAGGTAGAAAACCCGGAACACCTTGGGAAGATTATAAGCGGAATCCGCCATATGAACTTTGCCGGTTTTGCCGTCACAAAACCGTATAAAATTGCCGTGATGAAATATCTGGACGACGCAGATGAGATGACGCGTCTGATGGGCTCCTGCAATACCGTGGTGGTGCAGGAAGACGGTTCCCTGAAGGGATACAACACGGACGGCCTGGGAGCGCTCCGCTCTATACAGGAAGAAACCGAGGTGGAAATCCCCGGCAATACCTTCCTCTGCTTCGGCGCAGGGGGAGCCGGCAAGTCCATCTGCATGGAACTGGCCTTACATAAGGCGGGGCACATCTATATCTCGGATTTTGAAACGCCGTGCCGCGAACTGGCGGAACAGATTAACCGGATAAGCCCGGGAACGGCCACCGCACTGCCGGTAACCGACCGCACCGCTGTCCGCAAAGCTGCGGCACAGTGCGGCGTCATGATGAATCTGAGCGGACTTGGCATGTATGGCCATCTGGATGAGACACCGTTAGATGAAGCATGTTTTCGGCCCCGTCAAATCTGCTTTGACGCGACCTACAATCCGGTGAGGACCCGTTTCCTCCGGGAAGCCGAAGAAGCCGGCTGTACCGCCGTAAACGGACTCGGGATGCTGGTCTATCAGGCCACCCGTCAGATTGCCCTGTGGACCGGACATGAAGAGCCTGTCGCAGAGATGCGGGAGGCAATGAGTGAAGCGGCGGAATGCATTTCATAGGAAAGTGTTCCTATAATACAAAAAAACCGGCCTGCCTGCAATCTGCAGACAAGCCGGTTTAAAAAGGGGAGGATAAGTATTCAAAAATTTCTCTTTTGTGATACTTACAGTATAACCTCCCTGTTTGAATTTATACACGCTATGAAAATATTTTTGTTAAATCAATTTTTCCAACGCAAACTGTAGGATTACTCATCTTTTTTAAAAGAACCATAATCTACGGCAGGAAATTTTCCATTCTTTCCGTCTTTCATTATTACTCGGGCTGTTCCTGTAATGATTTCATTTTTTGCTGTATCATATTTTGTGCACTTCACAGTAGTATTCTTATCCTGTTCCGTTATTTTCTCATTAGTAAGATAGAGTTCATAACTATTACCATTCTTACGCATCGTCCAGCTTTTAGCCGAAACATTTACCCCCTGTTTTTTTAATTCTATCTCAACAATATTGGCCAGGGAACCATACTTTCCATAAACTTCATCTGTTTTTTTCGTGCTTGCCTCGGAATCCAAGGTTTTTCCCGCATCATTGCCAAAATAATCTGCCAGAGTTTTGTATGTCTTACCCGCGTTGACAATCTTATATTCTTCTAAATTCATCTCATTCAGCAGATGGCTCAGCGTGACAATATCCATTGTCCAGCCTCCATGCTCGCTACATTCAAGTGTAATTGAGTGTAAATCATTCAGAAACTGACATTTATAATTTCCCCGGCTTTTGCATATGCCGGAAAATCGATAGAAAATAGACTTGTCCTCCTGGCTTTCACTCCATTTTTTATCCCCTCCATGCTCCACGATGATATCACTTAATAAATCAACGGCCGAATTCTGATCCGGCGCCTTTCCAAGATCAGTTATCCCTACTATATATTCCTCCGCAATCGTATCCATCGCATGCAGGCAGGCAGCTTTTCTCGACTTCTCAATATACTTCATAAACTGGGGGGCAAGCAGCCCAGTCAGTATTATCAATATTGCAATTGCAATTATCAGCTCTATCAGGCTGAAACCCCTGTCTTTTTTTCTCATACCGTATCCCTTTTCCCATGCTGATTGAAACGCCGTTCCCAAAACAAAGTACTCCCATTCGGGAATCCATCCAACTATCTATATTTTACCACCTGCCCCGGCTAATTACAATTCACAATTCCAAAGTATTATCCGGTTGAAATCTTCCCTCCTCTATTATAGAATATAAGATATCATACCTCTGAAAAAAAGGAGAAACACATAATGAAGAAAAATATTATCGTCGGCCAGTCAGGCGGCCCGACCGCCGTGATCAACGCCAGCCTCTGCGGAGTCATCAGAGAGGGAAAAAACCATCCTGACAAAGTAGGGACTGTTTATGGCATGATTAACGGAATCGAAGGATTCCTGGCCGGGAAATACATGAATTTGTCGGCGGAACTCAGCGAGGAAGACTTGGATCTCCTCAAACTGACTCCTGCCGCTTACCTCGGCTCCTGCCGTTTTAAGCTCCCCGAAAATCTTTCCGCTGCTTTCTATCCCACCCTGTTCCACAAATTTGAGGAACTCGATATCGGATATTTCTTCTATATCGGAGGCAATGACTCCATGGATACCGTGAGCAAATTGTCGCGCTATGCCGCCGGAATCGGCAGTGATATCCGCTTCATCGGAATCCCCAAAACAATCGACAATGATCTCGTGGGGACGGACCACACGCCCGGATTCGGAAGCGCCGCAAAGTACGTCGGCTCCACCGTCCGTGAGATTACCCTGGACGCCTCCGTTTACCAGCAGAAATCCGTCACCATCGTGGAACTCATGGGACGTCACGCCGGCTGGCTCACCGCCTCCAGCGTCCTGGCAAGAAAACATGAGGGGGACAACCCGCTTCTCATTTATCTGCCGGAGGCCCCTTTTGAATTCGAACAGTTTTCCATCGACTTAAAGAAGGCATTTGAAAAAAGCCAGACCGTCGTTGTCTGCGTCTCGGAAGGAATTGCGGATAGCGCCGGACACTTTATCTGTGAATACTCCAATGAGGCCCAGCTCGACACCTTCGGCCATAAGATGCTGACCGGCTGCGGCGAGATTTTGGAAAATTATATCCGCAACCAGTTCGGCGTCAAGGTTCGTTCCGTGGAAGTGAATGTAAGCCAGCGCTGCTCCGGCATGGTTGTCTCAGCCCAGGATATAGAGGAGGCCGCCGAGGCCGGCTCCTACGGCGTCAAAAATGCAATGGAGGGCGTCAGCGGAATGATGGTAGCGTTCAAACGTACCGGGGACGAGCCGTACACGATGGAGTGCACCCTGGCCGACGTCAATGAAATCTGCAATAAAGAGAAAACATTTCCGGCCGAATGGATCACAAAAAACGGAACCGATATCGGACCGGAGTTCCTCACCTATGTACTTCCCCTAATCCATGGAGAAGCAGAACGAAAGATGGAGAACGGCCTGCCGCTTTACCTCTACCGAAAATAAGCTTTTATTGCGGCTCTCAGTGTTTCCTGCCGTAAACCGCAAACAAAATATAAAAGGAAAGGAAATTTGCCATGACCACAATCACAAAAGAACATGTTCATTTTGCTTTCTCCCCTGCTGTTCAACCGGCGCTCAGCGTTCCTTCCGGGGACACGGTCCGTTTTGAGACTTACGACTGTTTCTTCAACCAGCTTCTCAGCGAGGGAGCCAATCTTTCAAATATCGACTCCTCCAAAGGCAATGCGGTAACCGGCCCCCTCTATGTGGAGGATGCCGGCCCCGGTGACACCCTGAAAATCGAAATCCTCGATATCGCCATGGGCCCGGTCGGCGTCTGCGGGTCTTTCCCTCAGACCGATTGGGACAACGGACTTCTCACCGAAAAATACTTCCGCCGTTTTTCAGTCAAAGACGGTGAAGCCGAATTCAACAGCTCCATAAAAATCCCGGTTAATCCGATGATTGGCGTCATCGGTACCGCACCGAAGGAAGGCGAAGTCTCCACCATGACGCCCCTCGATCATGGTGGCAATATGGACTGCACCCAGATTAAAACAGGAACCACACTCTACCTTCCGGTCAATGTCCCCGGCGCCCTTTTATCCATGGGAGATCTTCACGCCGTCATGGGCGACGGTGAAGTCTGCGGCTGCGGTCTGGAGATCGAAGGCGTCGTCACGGTCCGCGTCACGGTCTTAAAAGACTGTCCTCTTAAATGGCCGGCTGCCGTCACGGACGGACGTTTCATCGTGATCGCCGCTGCCGGAACGGTGGAGGATGCCTGGAAACTGGCAACCCTGCGGATGGAAACCTTTCTCTCTTCCCAGGCAGACCTCAGCTACGAGGACACCTCTCTTCTCTTAAGTCTCTGCGGGGATCTGGCCGTATGCCAGACCGTCAACCCGATGAAGACGGTGAGAATGGAAATCCCAATGGGAATTTTCAAGAATAAATAACACTGAAAAAAGGGAACCTCCGTCCACATAAATGATGTGAAACGGAAGTTCCCTTTTTTGCTGCCTGTCTTTTTGCTGCCTCTCAACTGCTGCCTGTTAATCAAAATATCTTTTTCTTTTTACAAACCATTCACGGCACGAGATATTGTTCCAGTTCTTCCTCCGATCCGCGGAACACATTCATGTCAATATACTTCTCCGTCCCCTCATATCCTTCCAGCACCGCGGTATCCGAGTACTGCCAGAACGTCCATCCGCTCTTATCACCAAAAACAGGCGGATAATAGACATTGCGGATCCAGAGGGGATACTCGTCAAATTCGCCCTTGATGTACCGGTTATAAACTGCATAGGTCGTATAGATAACCGGTTTCACATGATAATGCTCTTCCAGAATCCCCAGCAGTTCCCTTAGGCTTTGAACCACCGCTTCTTTATCCGGCGGATTTTGCTTCCTCCCGGCATAGTATTCCACATCCACGGCCGGAACCATCCGGCCCGAAAGCTCGCCGACCGTATCAATATATAATTCCGCCTGGGTCTTAGCCGGACTGTCAAAGCTGAAAAAATGGTAGGCTCCCGTCTTAAGTTTCGCATCCCCGGCATTCTTCCAGTTCGCCGCAAACTGTCCGTCGACATGGCCGCTGCCCTCCGTCGCCTTGATAAACGCGAAACCGACATCCTGTTCCTTCAGCTTTTCCCAGTCTATGGTCCCCTGGTAATGTGATACGTCAACACCTCTCACCTCATATTGTTTTGAGAAATATGCGTTGAGCGGCAGCCATCCCGACAGCGCTGCTGTCAGGAACGCTGCCGCCAATAAAACGGTAAACGGCAGGGCTGCTTTTATCTTCCTGTTCATCCTGTGTTTTTTTAACATGGTTTATCATACCGCATCCCAGCGCTGTTTTACTCTGTAAGCTCCCTGACCTCGATTCCGCTGTAGAAGAAGGACAGAATATCTTTGTAGGTCTTTCCTTCCTTTGCCATCTGCTGGGCGCCGTTCTGGCTCATTCCGACGCCGTGGCCGTAGCCGCCGCCCCAGATCGTAAAGGTCCTGGTGCCTTTCTCCTCGTCTCTCGCCGTCTCATCCACCGCAATAAAAGCGCTCGGCAGGGACGACCAGTCCGTCATCGTGGAACCGTCGTTTTTCTTATAAACAAGTTCTGGAGAGCCCAGCGTGTTCCTGATCTGGGTCTGGCCCTTCAGGACTTTTTCTCCGTCGCTTCCGACCACCTTCACGGTTTTTGCGATTCCGCCCGTGCCGCGTTCGGTTACAAAGAGAGCCTGAATCGTCCCGATACCGTCTATCTTCTCGGCCAGCTTCTTGTTGGTGACCGTTGTGGACCAGCGGTACATCGAATATCCGGAATCGTAATTCTTTGTCCCCTGCCCCTGTATAAACGGCACAAAGGCCTCGTTTGTCGTCAGGTCATCCATGCCGCCGTCCTCGGTGAGGGAAATTCCCTTCAGGTACGGCACATCCTTTATATCGGCTCCCCAGATCGTCCCGTCGGTGGAATAGCCGCAGGAGGTGGAGAAATAGTAGGTTTCCGCCGGGGTGTCCCCATAAAATACCATCTCTCCGTCCGTCTCCTTGACAGCCAGGTCGGTTCTCTCGTTGGATTCAATATTGTTATATACCTGATAATTGGTGCTGTCGTCCACATGGGCGCCGTACTGGCTGTAGGCATTGGCCTGAATCTGCCGGTAGGCATAGGTTCTGGCGCAGACCGCCTGGGCCTTCAGCGCCTCAACCTCATAGGAGGGAGGCATCTCGCTCGGCACCACCCTGGTCAGATAATCTTCCACATCGACCTCGTTGAGAAGCAGGAGCCCTTTCGATTCACGGCTGATTTCAAAACAGCCGAAATATTCCGGCGTCCCCTGCTGCCTGCTGACGCTCAGCACCTGAATTCCCTTTTGCCGATCCTCCGGCTCCACCGTGATCCTGCCCTTGTTCAGGCGTTCATCATCCTTTTTGATGACCAGCTCGCTGCCCGCCTCGATCCGCTCCGTAGAATCGCCGTACTCCACCGTCAGCGGCGTATCGGCCTTCAGTATCACCTGATCGTGGAAAATCGAGGAAAATCCCTTATCCATGATAAGAACCCTGATGTTCTTTGCGGAGAAGCTCTTTACCAGCAGGGCCGCGCAGATCTTTTTATCGGCCACCACGAATTTCTCCAGATTATATCCCACCAGAATATCTTTTTTCCTCTGCTCCTTTACCACACCGTATGTCTTATATACCTTAAAGTCTTTATCGAGGCGCACCTCCCCGTATCCTTCGATCTCAATTGAATCGTCGCGGACCGCCAGGACCTTTCCCTCGATTGTATCCGTTTTCAGGGACAGCTTTTTAATCTTACCCCTGCTCAGGGAGATATCGGCCAGCACGCCGCTCTCCTGCTCTTCCACTTCCTTTGCCAGTGGAAATTCCCGGACAATGGTGCCTATATAAAGATTCATCTTATCGCGTTCGCCGGCCGCCAGCCATACATTCCTGTATACGACGTCCTCCGACACCTCCTCGGTGAGGTGTATCATCTCGCCGTTTCTGGCCAGGACGCGGATCTCACGGTCGATGTGGGAATCCATGGAGAGTCCCTCAAAGCCCATAATGCCTTCGCTCGTATACGCGGTCCAGGGCGCCGCCTCCTTCACATTATCGGGAGTTCCATAAAGCAGAAGGTCGACTTCCTTAACCTCCTGTTCCTTGTCTGCGGCTTTCAGGAACGACGGATAAAAGAGCCACCACTCCTCCTTTGGCATCGGCTTGTTATACTTCTTCCTGGAGACGCCCAGAGCCTGTGAAAGCCCCTTTGACACCTGCTCCGCCGCAAATGCCGCCTCCCCGTATGTAAGAGCCGAGGATGCATAATCATCCTCCTTAACGGTTCCCTCCTCGATCAACCCCTGCTCCAGCAGGTAATCAATGTATTTCGCCGACCAGTCCTCCTGCATCCTGGCGGGAAGATGGGAGCCGTTCTCCTTCTGGGAGGACAGGCAGCCGTCCTTGTCCGTCAGCGCGAGCGCCATGGCTTTGGATGCCATGGCGCGGGAAATGTAATTATCTGCTGTATCGAGTTTGACAATTATGATAATCAGGACTATCACAACCGCCGGAATCAGGAAGGCCCAGTAAACCATCTTCTTTGATCTCATAAAAATCCTTTCCCGGACAGCGTCTCATTGTGAATTGGCAATGAAATGGACGCAAAGCGTTTCTCACTGTTATTTAATGAACTTACCGTTTTTTTCGTCAATATGATCCAGGTCCTTATAATCTTCCGTTGCCATGGACAGGTTCTTATTCCTGAGTGAAAAATGGACCGCCCTGGCAATCAGATCATAAATAACCGCAAATGCCGGAACCGCAATGATCATTCCGACAAACCCGAAAAGCCCTCCGAACAGCAAAATGGAAAACAGAACCCAGAAACTGGAAAGTCCCGTTGAATCACCGAGAATTTTCGGTCCCAGGATATTGCCGTCGAACTGCTGGAGAAGCAGGATAAATATAAGGAAATAAATACATTTGACCGGACTTACCAGCAGTACCAGGAACCCGGTCGGTATCGCCCCGATGAACGGACCGAAGAACGGAATGATATTCGTCACTCCGATAATGACGCTGATCAGCAGGGTAAAGGGCATCTTCATAAGCGACGTTCCGATAAAGCAGATGATGCCGATGATCAGGGAATCCACCAGCTTTCCAATGATGAAACCGCCGAACATCTTATTCACAAAGCGGAGCTCTTCCACCACGTTGTTGGCCCATTTGAGGTTAAGACAGCCGTAGATTACCTTTTTTCCCTGGGCTGCCAGGGTATCCTTAATGTTCAGAAGATAGACCATGACGATCAGGCCAATGAGCCAGTTCTTAACAAACACCAGAAGGCTCAGGACGCTGCTGGAGACGCCGGTCAGGAATTCTCCAAGCCTTGTCATGTCAATATTGGTAAAGGATTTTTCAAGCCAGTTTTCCGCCATCTGGACCCCGTTCTGCAGGTTGCTTAACACCATCTCCTCAATATCCGGATTGTCGGCCAGGACCTGGCGTATCCAGGAATAGAGGTTCTGCAAATAGGTAGGGAACGAATCCCGAATCCCGGCCAGGCTCTCAAGCATCTGCGGAATCAGCATCTGGAACAGGCCAGCCACAATTACCAGGACGAGGGACACGCTGGCCGCGGTCCCGACCGCCTTTGCAATGCCCGTCACATGCTTCTCGTCCTTCCATACCTTCAGGAGTTTCTGCTTAACGGCATTTGTCACCCGGTTGTAAATCGGGGTTGTAAGATAGGCAAGCACCGCACCGTATATGATCGGTGCGACAATTCCGATAATCAGATGTATCACCTTTGCCACCTGATCCCAATACTGGATGCAGTACCAGAACACGATGCAGATCGCAATCACGGTAACCGCCGTAAGACCGGTGTAAAGGTAACGCTTAAATTCATTATTTTTCATGTTTTTCCCTCGTCCGTATTTATTCACCATCAGTATACAGGAAGTCCTCCTTATTTGGCAAGTAATATCATGTAAAGATTTCTTAACAAAAAGTAAACATTGAGTGAAAATACGCCTCATGGGATGCCGCCTGTGCACGTCGGACAGGCACGCACGTTATTTTCAGCTTCAAGACAAAGCAAAAGCAGCGATTGCTCGCTGCTTTTTATCGTTTGTAACCCCAAAATGCCGGCTCTTACAGTATTGACGCCTAGCTCTGCTAGGTGGGCAACCTCACTTAGGCTTCTGCCTTCCACTCATAGGAGGCCTGACATCCGCTTAAAAATATTGGAATCCCGTTATGTCCGATGTAGGTTCAAAAAAAGTAAGAGTTGTCGAGCATCCCAGGAGTTACAAATGCTCTTATTCATTGGGATGGAAAGCTTTATCTGATTGGCTTTTCATCTTTTGATATCGTTATTATACACCAGTTCCATGTGTTTTTCAAGTTCCATTTACTGGCCCTTATCTTAAGGTTTTCTTGTCTTTCGTGTTCTTCCCTTTATTTCCAGTGTCTTCCGCTTAAAATAAAATTTTTAAAACACGGTCGTTTTATCGTTCCACGCCGTCTTTCGAAACCCTCGCATATACCAGTTTTTTGGCCTGAGGCTGGGCGTCCGAGAATTGGTAGGAGGAAAGAATTTTTGCCTCCGCCGGCCCGAACAGGCTCTCATCCGAAGCATACAGTTTTACGAGCGGCTCCCCTTTTTTTACATAGTCGCCATATTTTTTATAAAGAATGATTCCGGCCGCATTGTCGATCACGTCCTCTTTCGTGCTCCTTCCGGCCTTCAGAAGAACCGAGGCGATTCCGCACCCTTCCGTATCCATGTGCGAGACGTATCCGTCTTCCGGCGCCTCCACGGCCCTGCAATACGGCGCCTTCTCAAACCGTTCCGGATGATCGATGAAAGAGCCGTCTCCTCCCTGTGCCCCGACCATCTTTTTAAATGTTTCAAAAGCGCTTCCGTCTTCCAGCGCCCGCTCCGCCATAAAGTAACATTCCTCCGCATTCCCGCGTCCTGCGGTATGCAGCATCTCGGCCGCCAGCCTGAGGCAGACTTCCCGCAGATCCTCCGGTCCTTTTCCTCTCAGCGTGTCGATTGCCTCCATCACTTCTAGGGAATTGCCGATGGCAAAACCAAGGGGCACATCCATGTCCGTGATGAGGGCCGAGCAGGAGCGGCCGGCTCCATTGCCAATCGCAACCATCTTCTGAGCAAGCGTGATGGAGTCATCCAGCGTCTTCATAAATGCCCCGCTTCCCGTCTTGACGTCCAGGACAATCCCATTGCTCCCGGCCGCCAGTTTTTTGCTCATGATGGAGGATGCAATCAGCGGTATGCTGTCCACCGTGGCCGTCACGTCGCGCAGCGCATATATCTTTTTATCGGCCGGAACCAGGTTGCCGCTCTGTCCGACCACCGCGATCCCCGTTTTCTTGACAATCTCAAAAAATGTTTCTATCGGAATGGAGGTCTGAAATCCCGGGATTGCCTCCAGCTTATCAATGGTGCCTCCCGTATGCCCAAGGCCGCGGCCGGACATCTTCGCGACCTTCACTCCGAGCGACGCCACGATCGGGCCGACAATCAGGGTCGTCTTATCGCCCACGCCTCCGGTGCTGTGCTTATCCGCTTTAAATCCTTCGATTGGCGAAAGATCGACCATATCGCCGGAATGGGCCATCTCAAGTGTCAGGTTCGTCGTCTCCTCATCATCCATCCCGTTAAAGCAGACTGCCATCAGCATGGCCGCCATCTGGTAATCCGGAATCTCACCGTTCACGAATCCCCGGACCATAAAGCGGATTTCCTCCCGGTTAAGGCCCTCATTCCTTTTCTTTTTTTCAATCAGATCATACATTCTCATAGCCGTCTTACCTCCCTTTCATTCGGCTGTTCCAAACCGTGCAAAACGCGCGCGGATGATGCGGCGCATTACACCAGGTTCTCAGGCCCGAAGCTCTCGGGCAGTAGTTCTTCCAGCGTATAAGTTCTGTAATCATCCACCGCTCTCGCCACAATCACCTGGAAAGCGGACGGACGGCAGAATTCCCTCATCACCTGGCGGCAGATCCCGCAGGGTGCGCAGTATGTTTCCGTCTTTCCGTCTTTTCCCCCGCATATCGCAATGGCCCTGAACTCCCGCCGCCCCTCGCTGACCGCCTTGAAAAATGCCGTGCGTTCCGCACAGTTGGTCGCGGGATAGGAGGCATTTTCAACATTCACTCCCGTGCAGACCGTCCCGTCCGCGCAGAGAAGGGCGGCCGCCACATGAAAATGAGAATAGGGCGCATAGGCGGAGGGAAGCTTCTCAAAGGCCGCTTCGAGAAGACCCCTTATCTCCTCTTTTGTAAGTTCCGCCTGCACTTCGCCGTTTCCGGCCCGTATCTTCCGTATTGTCCGTTTTTCCGCCATCTTGACTCCTCCTTTACCAAACCAGGTTAAATGAACTATTTTATTTTTCTCTGCTTACGGTTCCGCGAATCTGTTTGCATCCGCTTTATAAAATTAATAATCAGCAGCGCAATGACCGCAAATGCAATATATCCGTAAATCGGGTACAGTACCCCAATCAGACTGCCGAATCCCAACTGGCCTGCAGCCCAGGCCGCAACGCCCAGCAGGGAGGAAAACACCATTCTATGCTTCTCTATGCAGGCAAACCGGCAGAAATACCGTGGAACCGGGGTGAATACCGACATTGCCGCTCCGAACATGGCTCCCAGAAGAAATATGGCGCAAATCCATGAAAAAGCGGGATGAACCATCTCCGCCAGCGTCAGGATCGGCAGCTCCGTCTCCGTCGCCGCGCTTCCCGAATGCATGGCGAAAACAAGGCAGAGCCCGATGATAAATAAAATGACGCCTCCTGCAATCACACCGCGGAGCGCCGGTTTCTTTGATCCGTTTGCAAGGCCCAGAGGCGCAAGGGCTCCGATGGCACAGAAAAAGTTATAGGAAGTGAAATTGGCGGCGGCGATTCCCCAGCTTCCCAAAAGCGGATTGGATGCGGCCTTTGGCGAAACCTCTATCCGGCCAATCCCATTCTTCAGGATTACAATCAAAGCCGTGACAATGGTCAGAGTCACCAGAACCGGGACGACTCGGCCGAAGGTCTTCACCACCGCCTCCACTCCGCCGAGCGACACGGCGGTCACAAGCGCACAGAATACGGCGCTTCCCACGATTCTGACCGTATGGCTGCCGGTCAGGTTCTCGATCAGAGTGCCCGCACCGGATGCCATAACCGTATAAATCCCAAACATAAAGGTAATCTGTACTGCTCCGCTCGCCGTGCGCAGCCACGGAAGCTCCACCGGCATCACGACCCGGTCCATCTCCCCCGTGCCGCTCATCCCTGCCGTCAAAAGCAGTATGATTCCCAGCGACGTCAATATAAAGCATGCCGCAAACAAACCGGCAATTCCCTGTATGCCAAAGCAGCCAAAATACTGCCATAACTCCTGCCCCGAGACAAATCCCGCTCCGAGAAAGCAGCCCATAAACGTGGCGCAAATCTGCCGGGTTCCTATCTTATCCATAATATCTTCCCCTGAAATATCCTATTTAGTATTATGATACGTTTAAACAGCCTGTAAGGCAAGCAGTTTTTTGCGCCGCGGCCCGCCATGCATGCACCATGTACCATGCGCCCCGGCCGGACTCCCGCGCCGGGTACTAAGAGTGCTTTCCAATGATATGAAAAACAGCGGGGACAAACCGTTTATCCGGCCCTCTCCGCTGTTTCATCATCCCGGTTCGGAACTGCTCCGCCGCCGGTTATGCTTCTTCTTTTATAATCTTAACCACTCTGCTGGTACCCAGCCGGTCGGCTCCCAGCTCCATGAAATGCTCCGCATCCTCCAGGGAACTGATTCCACCTGCCGCTTTAATCTTGATCCCATCACCTACGTGAGCGGCAAACAGCTTAATATCGTCAAAGGTGGCGCCTGCCGTGGAAAAACCGGTGGAAGTTTTGATGTAGTCGGCCTTTGCCTCCGTCACCAGACGGCACATCACAATCTTCTCCTCCTCCGTCAGAAGGCAGGTCTCAATAATCACTTTGAGGATACTGCCTGCGCAGGCTTCTTTGACCGCCCTGATTTCATGCAGGATTTTCTCTTCCTTTCCGTCCTTCAGGTCACCGATGTTGATCACCATATCGATCTCGTCGGCTCCTTCCTCTACCGCCGTCTTTGTCTCAAATACCTTGACCGCCTCGGTGTTGTATCCATTCGGGAACCCGATGACCGTACAGATACGCATTTTGTTTCCCACATATTCCTTTGCCCGTTTTACAAAGGAAGGAGGGATGCACACGGACGCCGTCCCGTATTTGACTGCATCGTCGCAAAGTTCCTTAATCTGTGCCCATGTGGATTCCGGATGAAGCAGGGTGTGATCAACCGCTGCCAGTATTTTTTCTCTGTTCATGTTAACTTCTCCCCGTTCTGTTAAATAATTTCTCCAATAAAGCTCTCTCCGGCCGTCTCTCCCGGCACATCGAGATAATCCAGGATGGATGCCGCAATATCGGCAAATGTCTTTCTCGTTCCCAGGTTTATGCCCTCTTTCACAGGCGGTCCCGCAATCACAAGCGGTGTGTACTCTCTGGAGTGGTCGGTGGAAGGCGTGCTGGGATCACAGCCATGGTCGGCCGTAATCATCAGAATGTCGTCTTCCCCAAGCATTGCGAGAAGCTCCGGCAGGCGTCCGTCAAAATAAGTCAGGGCCTTTGCATAGCCCTCCACATCATTCCTGTGTCCGTAGAGCATATCGTAATCCACCAGGTTCGTAAAGCAGATTCCGTTAAACTCCTTCTGTGCGTAGGCAAGCGTCTTGTCAATGCCGTCCCCGTTGTTCACGGTGCGCACCATATCCGTCACGCCGCTTCCGGCAAAGATATCGTTAATCTTACCGACTGCCAGAACATCTTTTCCGGCATCCTTAATATAGTTGAGCATGGTCGCCTTCGGCGGCACCAGGGAATAGTCATGGCGCCTGGAAGTCCTGCTGAACGGAAATTCTCCCTCAAACGGACGGGCAATCACACGGCCCACGCCGAATTTGCCGGTGCAGAGACGTCTCGCTATCTCGCAGTAACGGTAAAGCTCCTCAATCGGGACGAGCGATTCATGGGCGGCAATCTGAAACACACTGTCCGCCGACGTATAAACAATCAGGGCTCCCGTTTTCAGATGCTCCTCGCCGAAGTCCTTGATAACCTCTGTTCCTGAGTACGGCTTATTACAAAGAACCTTTCTTCCAGTCTCTTTTTCAAATTCATCTAACAGTTCCCTTGGGAAACCGTCCGGGAACGTTGGGAGCGGCCGCCCGGAAACAACGCCGGCAATCTCCCAGTGGCCGATCGTCGTATCCTTACCTTTGGATTTCTCCGTCATTCTGGCAAAGGCTCCGGACGGAGACGCACTTTTTTCACGGCAGTCAACGCCGTCAATATTAAAAAATCCCAGTTTCTGCATATTAGGCATGGAAAAAGAGGAACTCCGGGCCGCCGCCGCAATTGTGTTGCTGCCCGCGTCACCGTAGTCGGCCGCATCCGGCATCTCTCCGATTCCCACGCTGTCCAGTACAATTAGAAATACACGTTTCATATCATTTACCTCTTTTCTGTATTATGAGCACACGGCCGTATTGAAAAGCCGCTATTATCATTCCACATCTACAAGTATATAACAGGATGGGCGGGTTGTCACTAAAATAGTTTGGTTTAATTGAGGGTCGGGGACGCCTCTGTGAGACGGCGGACGGGGGAGTGGGAGGGTATTTATGAGTCTTCAGTCCCCGTTTGCAGGTTGTCGCAAGGGGGAATCCGGAGAAAAAAATTCCTGCGGGGACTCGCTCCCGCTTGTGAAGCGCGCAGCGGATGCTAAGCTCGGAAAAAGCGTCCTTGCTAAGCACCGGCGGGCTTCAATGTCTCCCTTCGGAAAGTTTTTCTCCTCCTTCCCCGGGCAGGTTGTCGATGGGACTGAAGACTCACAACCTCCCTCTCACCATTCCGCCCCCCGGCCGTCCCGGCGGCGTTCTCATCCCCCTTGTCTTTTCCCGCAGTCTCTGCTAAGATTATTGGCAGTTTACATCATTTTCACTCTGAAAACTTTTTTGAAGTTATTTGGGGCGGCACGTCGTTTATATAAGTGAGACGGATGAGAAAGGGGGCGATCCTATTAATGCGGAACAGCAGTTGGAACAATGGATAAACCAATATCAGAATTTAATATATTCAATCTGCTATAAGTTCACAGGCAACTATTTTGATGCCGAGGATCTGGCCCAGGATACGTTTCTTTCCGCTTATAAAAGCATGGCCTTCTTCGATGGCAGCAACGAGCGGGCCTGGCTTTGCAAAATCGCCACCAACAAGAGCCTCGACTATCTGAAACGGGCAGGCAGAAAATCAGTACCTACTGAAGACGTCTATTTTACTGCCATCGCTGCGCCCGATTCTGTAGAAGAGAAATACCTGGAAAAGGAGGTACGACAGAAGCTCTATGAGTGCTGTCTCGCCCTCAAACCTCCTTACCGGGAGGTGGCCCTTGACTATTATTATCATGAGATGGAAATCAGTGAAATCGTAGCTAAGACAGGAAAAAACATAAAAACATTGCAGACCCAGATTTACAGGGCGAAGGGGATGCTGAAAAAACTCTATGGAAAGGAGGAACCGGCATATGGAAAAACAGCACATTGATCCGAAGCGGTTTAAGGATAACCTGACACAGGAAGAATGCGCCCACCTCGCATCGTGTCCGTTCTGCCGTGAACGGTTTGCAGATTATATCGGGACGCAGGAGCTTATCACCGCGCCCAGGCATTTAAAAGCCGATATTCTGGAACGGAGCCGGAATCTGGATGTACAGATTATCGCAGGCACGAACCATCTTTCCAAACGGCTGCAGTTGTTCTACTTCAGCCTTAAGGTCGGAGCCGCTGTCCTGTGCGCACTGACTATGCTGACAATCCTCCCCGGACTTTCCAGGGAAATAAGCGCAAGGCAGGATGCGGCGGCAAGACAAAGCCATACAAGGTCCGAAAGCCAGTGGTTCTACTACGACACAGTAAATTATTTAACGGAACAGCTGGGAAAGCTGTCCAATCTCAATATGGAGGTATTTAAGAATGACGAAAAAGAAAAGTAAATTATTGACCTTCTGCTGGTCCCTGATTCCCGGCGCCGGAGAAATGTATCTTGGATTCTTTAAACAGGGGATCAGCCTCATGGCAATCTTTGCAGCATTACTCGGGATATCCGGTTTTTTACAGCTCAGTTTCCTGACCTTTCTGTCACCGATTGTCTGGTTTTACAGTTTCTTCCACACAAACAACCTGAATTCATTAAGCGATGAGGAATTTTACAGTCTCGAGGATGACTTCATCATCCACTGGAATGATATCTCCCCCAATCAGGACACCGTTAAGAAACATTACAAACTGGTGGCAGGCTGCCTGATTTTCTTTGGAATCAGCATTCTGTGGAAGCTGTTTTCGAGGCTGATGTTCTGGTACATCATTCCGGCCCTCCATCTGACCGACGAGGCGTCGGAGCTGATCCGCTTTATTACCAATACCGTGCCACAGGGTGTTGTGGCAATCGCCATCATCATCGCAGGCCTCTATCTGATTAAAGGAAAACGCGACGAACTTAACAAGGATAACCCGGATATCCCGAGTCCTCCCTATCTGGAGCATAAAGGAAACTAAATAAAGAGATCTTAAAAACCGTGAGGCGGAACTGCCCCACGGTTTTTGCTGTCGTTTCTCCCAAACACCGGACAGGAGAAGTTTATCAGGCCTCCCAGGCACCGGATAAGAGAAGTTCATCAGCCCTCCCAGGCACCGGACAGAAGGAATGTTTCAAGCTCCTCCACACTTTCTGCCAGATACTTTGCTCCGGCTCCCGTTAGCTCCTCTGAGGAGCCGTAGCCGTACAGAACTCCAACGCAGTCAATTCCGTTCTCCGCCGCACCGATGACGTCGTGTTTCCTGTCTCCCACCATGAGCACGGGTGTTACGGCCGGATCGGCATTCAGGCGCTTTAATGTATACTCAATGACATCGCCCTTTTTCACCCGTGTTTCTTCCATATCGGCGCCTCCCACCAGTTTGAAAAAGGGAAGCAGGCCGAAATGTTCAAGAATCTGTTCCGCGAAAATCTCCGGCTTGGATGTGGCCACGGCCAGGGTGAAGCCTGCGCTATTCAGGTTTCCGAGCATCGTTTCCATGCCCGGGTACACTTTATTCTCAAACATGCCCTGCTTTGTAAAATATTCGTGGAATACAGGGATTGCCTCCCTGGCATCCTTTACGGTAAAACCGTAGAACTCCACAAAGCTATCCACCAAAGGAGGGCCGATAAAAGGACACAGGCTGTCTAAATCATTTTCCTCGATTCCGTATGCTTTCAGAGCATGCTGTACCGCTTTCGTAATCCCTTCTTTCGGATCCGTCAGCGTTCCGTCCAGATCAAACAGTATGATTTTTTCCATTTTTCTTTCCCTCCGCAAATACGGAAAGAAAGGCGGTACAGCCCTCGCCGTACCGTCTTTCCTTCATCACGATGCTTCCGCATCCTGTTATTTAAGTTTCTATCAGCCTAATTCATCAACTACTTTCTGAATGGCGGCAAGCGCGTCGTCAGGCAGCTTATCATAGCCCTCTTTCGCCGTTTCAAATGCCTTGATCTCATTGACACGGTCGTTCATACGTGCCTTTAACTGGCTGACATACTCCGGATCTTCCATGTTCGGGATGAATCCTTCCCAATCCAGAATTTCGATATCGGAGAATGGACCCCATTTGTGGAACTGAGCCTTCTTCTCAACGATTGCTTCGAGAATGCCGAGGGTATCGGCCGGTTTTACCTTCTTGCCCATGAAATCACCGGTATTAACAATGTAACAGTCTACATTCTTTTCTTCTACCAGTTTCTTGAACTTATCGTAGTCGTTGGACAGAGGATAAGTACGGAATGGGTTTGCATATGGCACTACTACCAGCTTGTTCGGATCTACGCCGGGAGCCAGACGCTCAGCGGAGGAACGTTTGGTAGCCAGTGTTGCTCCCATAACGGATGCCAGGGATGCGCCTTTCAGTTTCACTACCGGCGGGATGGTCGGGTCTTTCATGATCCAGAAGATGGCGTTGACAGGGGAATCAACCTTGTCTACGCGGTTCGGGGACCAGAGTTTGGACTTGATGGCACGTCCATTACCATTACGGATGTCTTCCGTCACTAACTGAATCTTTCCGTCCTCATCAAGAGTTGCGGAGCAGTTCTGTGCCGTCAGGAGGTACTTGTTGTCCTCACATCCGGTTGGGTAATCGGCTGTCTTATCAAAGTAGGTCGGCTCCAGGGCAACGGATGCGCAGGTATCTGTGTTGATAACGAACGCGTCGTCATGGAGAACCTTAATCTCGTATTTTCCGCCATGTTTTGCATGGGTCAGAGTGGATTTACCGGAACCTGACAGGCCGTAAACAGAAGCAACATACTTGCTGCCGTCTGCCAGTGTGTATTCTTTCTGGCCGCCGTGGCAGGATGCGTAACCGTTGCGGTTGGCAATTGCCCATGCCATTGTCAGAGTGCCCTTCTTATGCTCGCCGAAATATCTCATGCCAAGGATACATGCACAGTTTGTCTCTGTGTTGAAGTAGCACAGAGTTTTCTTCTGCGGATCGGACAGGCAGTCTAAGGATACGTTCGGACGATCGGAACCGTTCCACTGCGGATCGGAGAAAATATAGATATCGGCTTCCCTGCCGTCTCCAACCGGTTTGGAATTCTTGTACATTTTTACATATTCGTCGGACATATACTGGAAGTTGAGCATCCAGTTATACATGATGTTCTCTTCACCCTCAGGAATCAGCAGATGTGCCTTAACCATAAATTCAGGATCCAGGCCTACAAATACTTCTGCATGATACATTGTTTTCCAGCGGGACTCATAAATGGCGTCCATGGCTACGAGATCCAGGGCCGCACAGTCTACACCTGGCTCACCAGCGATACGGCGTGCTGTTGCATAACGTCCGGTAATGGCTCCATCGTTAAATAACAGTACTTTCGCATCCTTCTCCAGGCCGAACTCCTCACCCCTGTATACCGGCATATCGGTTACAATGGTTCCAGGAGAATTTTTTGCTAATTCATACGCTTCTTTCAAGGTGTTTACTTTCACCACATTATTTCCGTAGAAAGCTGCTTCAATGATGGATCTTGTCTTAGAAAAACCCGGCTTACCTGCGCCGATTTCACTAATTGGGTAGTACGCTTTTGTTGACATCTTAGTCCTCCTTTATACTGCACCTCAAATTTGCCTCAATTATCTCACTTTGTTAAACAAAAGTCAATGCCTGTCCTCATAAAATTATTATTAAGGTTATTATAAAACTTTTAGTAAAACGCTTTATTTTTCAAGGCCGATTTTATGTACATTGACCAGCCGTTTTTCTCCGGAGCCGTCATTAGTTACAAATTCTCAGCCTGTTTTCCGTGCCATACTGACACCGGATGATAAAGTTCGTCTTCTGCAGACACTCCGTTTCCCTCGGTGACGGGCTCCAGAGTCATTCCAAACCGCTCCGGTAGACAGGAACACTTTCCTGCGATATGAAAAGAGGCGCCGGAATCTCCCCTTCCCGGGCAGATTCAGCACCTCATTTGCAATGTAAATCCATTATTCTTTATTTAAAAAATTCATGCCTTCCATGCTGCATGACAAAGGACAGACGGCCGTCAAACCATTTTACATTGGATGATTCCGATCCGCCCCGGTTCATAAAGTACAATGCTCCCTGGGAGTAATCTTCTCCTGCCAGCGCGCGATCCACGCAGTCTATCGTCTGCTGGGTCACCTTGCAGGTGTTTATGCTTCCGTCCATTACCGGCGAAAACTGGGATTTCTCATACACTACATCAGTTACATTGTTTGGAAACTCCCCGCTTTTAACCCGGTTTATGATGACATTGGCTACCAGAATTTTACCCTTCTCATCACAGATTCCCGCCTCTGCCTGTACGATTCTCTGCAAAACTCTGTAATCATCGTCCGAATACCTGATTACAGCCTGTTCGCGTTTTAACCGTGCGCGCTCGGCCCGTTCTTTTTCCGCTGCTTCTTCCGCGGCCTGCTGCGTCTGCATCAGGACTTCCCTTTCAATCTCCTCGATCTCCAGTGCGGATTTGGCCAGTTCATCCTGTATGTTTTTTTCCAGCAGACTTCCTATAAGCCGCTGACCCTGTTCTTTTGAAGCGGTAAGCAGAACTTCCATGTCAGTTCCAAAGCTTGTACTTTCTTCCCCCGACTGCATCATATCCGGCAGTTTTTCCTCATCCTCACTATTCTCGTGATAGGCTGCGGCCGCAGTCTTTCCTGCGCCTGCAAAACTGCTCGAACTAAAAGATACCACCGTCACAACTGTCAGTCCTGTTACCAGCACTGCGGCTGTACGGTACATTTTTTTTGTCACACTAACAACCAACGACTTGACAAAATGATAAGCAGTCTGAAGAAATGAGTAAATGTTTGGCATACACTCTCCTCTTTCTTTTAGGCTCTTTTTTGTTCTGCAATGGTTTCAGGGGTACCCTTCCCCACTGCCTGTTTCAAGTGACGGTGGTAATTATATGGGAGTTTCGTAAAAACTGTCAATAACTTTTTAACATTTTTGTGACATCATACAGTACCGCTTAACTTTTCGTTAACACTTATGTCAAATCTACACAATGTTTTCACCGTTTTTTACCATAAAATTTATATATTTTGGCAAAAGCTTTTTTCATAAGCTATAACAGTTATGGCAATTTCTTCCATAAGAAAAAAGTGTCGTTTTATGTCTATTGATTTTTATGTTAACTATTTTCAGACTTTTTGCCTTCCAATCACCGTGATTTTTTGTACTTTCCGTCAGATTAGCAAAGCAAAACCGACGATAATCCGGTCATAAAGCTGGACTGTTTCTTCTATGTGCCTGCTCCGATACTCAATCTGCGTCCCGCTCCCCCTTGCTTATAAAACTGCCGAAGTAACTATGCCTATGACAAACAAAGGTAAAGAGAATACAAGAACGGCCGGAACGGTTGAATCCCATATATGATCGTGCTGTCCATCCGGATTTAATCCTGATGTTGGCCCCAATGTCCCGTCAGATGCCGGTGAACATACGTCGCCTACAGCTGCCGCCACCCCGATCAGGCTCGCCGTGCCCAGAGCAGAATAACCAAGTGTTATGCACATTGGTACATAGATGGCCGAGAGAATAGGCACTGTTCCGAAGCAGGTCCCTGTTCCCATAACGATGGTAAAGCCAATCAATATCAGGACAGTGGATGAAACAAATTTTGATGCAGACAGTACTTCCGCAGAAACCGCTACCAGATTTTCAATTCCGTGCGTGGCCACGATCACCTCAGAAAAGCCGCTGGCCGCCAACATAATAAAAGATATCCAGCCAATCATGGCAATTCCGCTGTTAATAATTTCATCGAGCTCCGAGTATTTAAAACAGCCTGTAACCGCCATAATCAGTAAGCCTACAAGGCCGCCTATTACGAGGGAATTGAATATCAACTGAACAATAAAGGTGGATAAAGCCGCAAGGATTGCTCCGATATGCCGTCTGTTCAAAACAATTTTTCCCTCTATCTTGTTTCCTGCATCTGTCCCCGCTATTATGATATCTTTATACTCCCTGGGTTTTCTGTACAGCACCAGGACAGCAAACAAAAGGCCCAGCAGCATTCCAATACCGGCAGGAAATACCATCGCTTTCCAAATCTCCATTGTCTCCATCGGCATTCCATATTTCGTCATATTACCGGCAATCAGATGATGAAAAATCAATCCATACCCCACAGGGATAAACAGATATGGCGCCCTGTTCCCCCAGCAAAGTGCACACGCAACCGCACGCCTGTCAATTTTCATCCGATTCATCATGTAGATCAGCGGCGGAATCAAAATTGGCATAAATGCAATATTCACAGGGATTATTGTACCGGACAAACTGGAAATTCCTGCAATAACAGCGAGAAACAGGAGCTTTTTCCCTTCAAATATACGTTGCATCCCTTCAGATAAAATAGACATTAACCCCGTTTTTGCAATTCCAACCGCGATAGCCCCCAAAAGAATATATGACAATGCTGTCTCTGAGTTCCCGGCCATTCCATTCATAAATATAGTCATAGTTTGGTCAATCGGAATCCCGGCGGCAATCCCTCCCGCCATGGACGAAATGATAAGGACTAATAGAACATTCAGCTTTAACAGACAAAGCACACACATCAGTATGACAGAAATAACGACTGGATTTCTGATAATATCTAACATTTGTTCTCCTCCAAATAACCAGGCCGCATAAGCGCCTGCCCCACAAGTTTAAATTATATCGCCTCGACTTTTATTACCCCATTTTCCGAGTCGAGAGTTACAAGTTCCCCGTTTTTAATCTCATTGAAAAATTCCGGATCCACTTTATGCACCATCGGAATCTCCATTGCTACCGCTGCCGTCACAAGCACCGTGTCGGCCGTCTCAACAATCAATCCGGCAGGATGTTTCCCCTTCATCAGCAATTTGTACAGACCGTCCGCCTGTACGACGGAACTGCCTTTTCCCGACGGCATAATCAGTATTTTACCCGCCACATTTTTCCCGTTTATGTCATGATTCCGTTCAATCAGTTCCCCGGTCTCCGGGACCACAAGATAAAAACAGACTGCATCCTTGGAGACCAGTGCCTCTGCCTTGGCCGTTCCTTTTGCAATTTTTGAGCAGTTATATGTACGTTCCATTATTTAACCACCTTTCCTGAAATGGCCGCCTCTACTGCCTCCTCGAGCGGACGGATTAAGAATTTAATTCCACGAATTTCATTATAGTAAGCGCATTTTGGAGAGTCTGTCACTCCTACCAACCCGTAATAAGGTTTCCAGCATGGAGGCACATCGATGCAGGTGTCGGCTACAATATGGCCGCCGGCTCTCTGGATGATGCTCAGATATCCCATTCTATCTGCCAGCTCTCTTGTAAGGGAACTTGTCAACAGCCACGTATCTACTTTGAATTTCCGTCCCTCACAGACCTTAGCAATGATCCCAACCTGTCGGATTGTGATGTGGGGACATCCGAACATCGCAAAATCAATTGTTCCCGGTTCATTACAAAGCCGTGCTCTCGTATCCTGCAAATCTTTATCCGTAATCACGATTTCCTGTTTAATCTTTTTATTGCCGATGGCTGCTTCCACAGTGGGAGCCTCCGGTGTGATTCCTGCAATGTGATACATAGATACACAGCCCGATGTATTGAGTTGAGCGCCGAAATTCATGAAGCCTTCCGGCGTCGGCCTTTCTTTAATCCCTTTAAAGACAGGGACCTCAAGTCCTTTATATTTTTCCGGATAGCACCAGCCGAGAATCTGATAATCAAAATCCGTTTTAACATCCGCCTGGACGTCAACCAGAATTTCTGCCTTCCTATTCTCATCAAAGAGCAGCCCGTACTCTGGAACCATTCCTGTTATCGCTGCACAGAGGGCACTGTTTGCCCCTTCCCGATTGGTCCTTGCACCTATGACAGAATTGACATACGGTGTTGCGCTGGATTCCGAGAATGCAATCACCTCTCCGTAGGCCGGAACATTCTGCTGAAGATACGGCGTACAATCAAAAGTAAGCTGCGCTCCCAGCTTCCTGTATGCCTCATTTGTGGCAAATACGATATTCTTCCCCTCATCCGGGACCTGATGAAGATGTTCATCCAGATATTTGATGCAAATGCTCGGATTGATTGTTGGCGGAATCTTGCACTTCGCTCCTTTTGAAAGCAGCTTTTCCGCAAACCACAGGTCTGCATCCTGTGCGCTGAGTGCCACATGGGTTCTGGTCACAGGAACCATCCTCGGCGCATCGAATGTCTCGCCTATCGCCACCTGAATCTCCATCGCCATGGATGCGCCTTCCCCATACTTACCACTCAGCACATCCTGTTCATAATTTGAGAGTTTCATTTTCTTCCTCCTTTTTTCAAATTGGACTATTCCAAAATGTATTGATTTAAAATCAAAAGAAGAGCAATTCCCTTTATTTTCTCTTGATTTATCATAAATAATATACCTATTTTATTTTCCAGTCAATAAAATTCAGATAAATAGCGATATCTTAACGTTTCTTTCACATTATTGGAATAGTCCAATTTGCTAAAGCATACTCTGTGAATCGTTCACCTCAATCCAAACAGCCGCCGCCATACCGTTCACCGTTCCATTCTTTAATAGTGGTTTGGACACCTCCATGACCCGTCTCCGCCTCTCACCCAAGAAACTCCAACACATTCGCCAGGATGAAACCCATAAAAAAAGAGAAAACATCTCTGTTTTCTCCGGCAATAATTTCGATTATTCTATACTTCTGCTTCTATCCCCCTGATTCTATGCTTCTGATCGTATATCTCTGGTTCTGTCTCTTCACTCTTATCATCCTGTCCTATGGCAGAATCCCTATCCAGTGCTTATGCTTCAAGTATTTCCCCGGCATCTTCATCTTCCCTTCCGTCATCTATCCCATACCACAAGTTTTCGCTTAATCCCTCTCCTTTAACCTTCTTTCCATTGACATGCAGTTCAAATTTGCAGCATCCGCCAAAGGGAGCCGCCTAACTCCGCCCACTCTGCTGTTCCATTCATTGTGTTTTTTGTGCTCTCCATCAGATGAGCGGAGCAAAACCGGCTTCAATATAGCCTGCGAGATCCTCCGGATTTACTGATACCTGGACTCCGCGCATTCCAGCGCTGACGGTGATCCGATCGTAAAGCTGGGCTGTTTCTTCTATATAAGTAGGGAACCGTTTTTTCATCCCGACCGGGGAACAGCCGCCGCGGATATATCCGGTCAGAGGCAGTAACTCTTTCATGGGGATCATCTCCACTTTCTTGTCTCCGGCTGCCCTGGCCACCTTCTTTAAATCCAGTTCTTCATCGACCGGGATACAGCAGACCAGATACCCCTTCTTCTCTCCCTTCAGCACCAGAGTCTTATACATGCTGTCATGATCCACGCCCATTTTGTCGGCCGCATGGCTGCCTGATAAATCATTCTCATCCACTTCGTATTCACCCGGTTCGTATTCAATTCCGGCCGCGTCCAGAAGGCGCATTACGTTTGTTTTTGTCATAATTATGTCACTTCCTGCCTGTTCTCGTAGTCTGTACCATTTATTTCCTTTTGTTCGATATATTAGCATAGCTTCAGGGGATAGTAAAGGGGGGAACCGGTAGTCAATTCCCCTCTTGTGAAACCAAAGTACCATATTGTTTCTTATGTATATCTTTACACTTGTACATCTGTGAATCTGCCTGATTCAGGATTTCTTCCAGCGTCAGCGTGTTTTCCTTTCCTTTTATTTCTACAACACCGTAACTGAAGCTGACTGGATATTCTTTCTTATTATGCTCCATAAACCGGTTCACAATCTCCGGCATTTTACAAAGCATAGCCTCCCCGCAGTTTCCCTGCATGACTATGCAAAACTCATCGCCTCCAACTCTTGCAAAGACATCGGTTCCCCGGAATGATTCCTGAATAAGGGATACAAATGCATTAATATAGGAATCTCCCTCATTATGTCCATACCGATCATTCACATATTTCAGCCCGTCCATATCCAGGTAGCATAGAGTGATATCGGCTTTCTCATTCAAAAGCATTTTCATCTGCTCCTCAAAGAACAGACGGTTATGTATACCGGTTCCTGGGTCAAAATATGCTTTGCTCTCAAGATTCGTAGCAGTACGTTTGTCATCTGTGATGTCCTCTACAATATGGACATAAGAATTGTGTCCCCTCCATTCCATCTGAAATGAGGTAACCCGGTAGAATTTCTGGTTGTCGTCTACCGTCTCCCAAACCTTATATTGTTCGTTTCCGCGCCAGTTGATAATTTTATCGTGGAAATCAAGCTTGAATCTGCACATTTCGCAAGATGTGGAATAGGTCTGCTTCTCGTCCTCCCACTTATTGCAGAATATGATTTCTTTCGTCTCCACATCCACGGCTATAATCCATTCTTTCCTTTTGCGCGTCATCTCCGTCAACAGTTCGTTATATCCCTCTATCACTTCTGCGCGCTGCCTTACCTTTTCGGTTTCTTCTTTTAAAAGCCTCTCCCTCTCTTTTAGCTGTGACGTCATCGTGTTAAATGCTTCTGAAAATTCTCCCAGATAAGAAACATGCTGGGAATAGTCTCCCGCCGCTACCTGTTTGGCCTGCCATGTAAGATGGTTGAGATGGGCATGCAGATTTTTCAGGTTGACACACAGGAAATTTTCTCTGGACGGATATTCCCCAGAAAGATTCCCTTTCGAAAGTTCTGCCGAATATTCAAGCATTTCTTCTACTGCCTGTTGAAGATATTCGAGTCCTAATCCCAATTTTTTATAGGGCTCATCCAGATCATCCAAATCCGGCTTTTCAATCTTCCGGTCATACAGAATGCTCCGCAGATACTCAAATAACAATTCGCAGTTTTCTCTCTCCATATTCCTTCTCCGTTAATCCCTGGGTTCTGCATGGAACCTGCATACCCGATCACCGGTCGCCCAGCAGTCAATCTCAACGGCTGAATATTTTTTTCCCGTATAGGTTGACAAAATCCCTGCTATGAATCCTTCGTCATAATTACAAACTGTCTCACCAAGCAGCGGCAATCCCGAACAATCCGCATCCTCCGCGACCGTAAGCACGGCATCCCCTGTTTCTTCATCAAATTTCTCTATCCGCAGTACCCCTATCTTCATCTCGGCCATACGCAGCTGAACAGAAGATATAAACTGATTAAAAGGGAGCGACGTATCCAGAAAATTATGAGCAAAAAAAACACCAGCGCGAAAGCCGGCTCCTCTGAAAACCTTGATCTCCTCTTCCCTGCCATACCGCTCCGACAGTTCCTCCCTGAGAGAGTATTCTAAAAGACGGTATACAGTAATCGGAAGCTCTTCCCCCAGATTGCCACGCCCTTCCTGATTGAAATTCATATAATCTGCCAAGGTAAATTTCTTCCTGTCTTCTAGAAATATATTTTCTACCATTATGCAGTCCTCCTTAAACGCACAGATATTCATATACTGCTTATTTTAATCTGTATTTCAATAAACTGCAAGAGTAAAGATTTGACTTTCAAATGGAATTACATTGACACTCACATACCATTCTATCTGCTTTTGTTCCTCAAAGTATATTGAAGAACAGGCAGTTCTTATGTCCGAATCTGATAACGCAATTATCCCGCAGCCTCCTCCAATAATATGGCATGACGACGCAGACGTTCCTTTTCCGGCCGGCTTATCCGAATCTTTACAGTCCCGGATTGCGACGGATTTTGCAGATGCCCCGTCAGGTTCCACGTTGTATTTCAACATACAATAATTGTCAGGATAAATAAAACCGCCCCTCTTTTCCATCTGTTCCCTTTTAAGAGAAGCTCTTTCGCAGGACAGTACATGAAGTCGAAGGGGCTCATGGGTAATCGGATGGGTAAATTCCACATCAAAAGGAGCGCAGCCCACAGCCGAAATGAAACGGCAGCCGCACGGGACCATGTCTGCATAAGCCGTTACGGTCAGATGGAGCATTCTTATCTCTTCCGCGCCTTCAGGCCACCGGAAACGCGCCCGGTAAAACGACCAGGCCGAGTCCCGGTCCAGTTCGTACGCTTCCAGCAGTTCCCCGGCATCCTCATCTTCCCTTCCGTCATCCGTCCCATACCACGAGGTTCCGCTCCATCCCTCGCCTTTCATCTTATTTCCATTGACATGAAGATCGAATTTGCAGTGCCCGCCGAAGGGATCGGCCGCCCTCCGCTCATTTCGCTGTTCCACCGTAAGGCCAATACGTCCCATACGCGGCCATTTTTCAAAGAATTCTTTTACTTCTGCGATTGGAATCCGCCTGCAAATGTCGACGGAAATCCCCTCCTCAAAGCAGTAGGCTGCCGGTACCAGCCATTCATAGCCGTTGCAGCGGAACACGCTTTTTATGTCCAGTAGTCTGCCCTCCTGCATGTTTTTATCTCCTTCTCCAAAATCACTTGTAAAATAAACTTTCATCTGCTGCCCCCCTTCTATCTTCATTTCCAAAGTTATTGTTCACGCCGCATTGCGCTGTGAACAATAACACACTTCGCGGAATACTGCCTTTGAACAGTAACTTTCCAAACTTTCTCTGACATGCCGTTTCGATTAAATCAGTTGGTACTCCTGCGGATTATGGCGTACCGTCTTAAGGATGATATACCAGTCTGTCTGCTCCCTCTTTTCAAAGTGCACCGAGGAACGGGCTCTTTTACGGCTGTAAGCGGCCGGCGTATCTCCCTCATCCGCGCCGAAGATCATTCCGATGGCCGACGGGCCGTCTAAAGACTCTTTATCTCTGCGTTTTACCGGATCATCTTCGGATGCGTCTCTCACCACAATTTTTCCATCCAGCGGCTTATCCTCCTCCACTTCATACTCCATCACGCAGTAATTTCCCGGAAACGTAACTTTGCCTATCCCCGGCATCTCATGCTCCAGGGATTCTTCCGGCAGAGCCTCTCCTGCACAGGAAAACACAGAAAGACGATATTCCTCCCCTGTAATGGGATGGCGAAAGGGAACTTTGAACGGCCCGCAGCCTGCGGATGTTGTAAAATGGCAGCCACAGGGTATTTCCTCATCCTCCGGTTTAAACAAAAGAGACAGGGAACGGATCTCTTCCCGCCCTTCTGCGCCCCAGCGGTAATACGCACGGTGAATATACCAGGCAGAATTCCGGTCGAGACCATATGCTTCCATCGCCTCTCCTGTCACATCGCTGCCTGCTTCTTCCCCGAACCCCTGCCAGCCGCCGCCACAGCTCCTGTCTCCGGCCATCATCCTGCCGTTCACCCTGGGCTTAAAAGAAACTTCAAAGTTCCATGGGCTTTCATACTCTATCAGATCACGCTGCTCTGCGGTAAGCTCCTCTTCATCTGCTCCGGCCCACTTTCTGTAAAATGCTTTCACATTCTCCACCGGAATTTTACGGCAGATATCAAGAACCAGTCCCTGATCGCAGCAATAAACTGCGGGAACCAGCCATTCATATCCCCCGTATTCAAACGACCGGCCCAGAATTACCTGCGTACCGGCCTTCTCCCGGTTCCCACGTCCCCGGAAATTTCCTGAATAGTATACTTTCATAAATGCTGCCCCTGTTTTTCTAAATTGATACGGGTATCCTGAAAGCAATATACACACTTTTAGGATACCCGTCCTGCCAAAACGCCGTCCCCGCCGTAAATGAGGCGTAGAAACGGTTAAATGATCAATAAGTTAAGCCGTTGCGCCCGCATTCCCGATCCTCTGCAGCAGGCTGTGAGCCCATTCATAATCTTTCTTATGCACGTAGAATGTGTAAGAGCACGCCTCCCTGGCCAACAGTCCCGCCGTCAAAGGCCTCATACCAAAGCTTCCAAGCGGACCTCCCCGGCTGCCCACTTTAAACGTGTAATTAATCCCTGCGGCGGCAAGCGCATCCCTGACCTCGGCCTGCTTTTTCATATTCTGTGTTACATATACCTCCCTTCTGTTAAATATTGAAAGCATCTACCTCCCTCCTCCCTTTCTTTCTCTGATAATAAAATACGCTGCGGTAATAATAACCATTAATACGGTTACAAAATAAACAGAGGTAAAATCACCCGTCTTACAAGCTACATAGATAGCCGTCGGACCGTCCGCCCCTCCTATAATTGAAATCGCTCCCTGGGCCTGTTTATCCATATACAGGCTCACACAGCTTAAAAGTATTCCTCCTGCCGTCAAAACGGAAAGAATCAGCCCGATTACTTTTCCTTTCATCCATCCTGCCCCTTTCTATTGTCTGTTAAATCCCAGATACCTGGTTCCCTGGAATGTCAATTGCCCTGTATCTCCTTCTGCAAGCATCCCATAATCACTGCCGCCAATCCGCAGCTCCATCCTGTCGCCGCTCTCCACCTCAAATGTCGCAAAGTAGCTGGTGGAGGACGTGGTATGTGTACCGTGGGCGCCCGTGGCATCCCCGGCATTGCAGTGGGTGTGATGGCTGACGTTCATACGCTTGGCCACGATCCTGGCTTCCACCGTCAGCCTGGGCGACTGGTTATTGCGGTTCCATTCGCCGATGCCTCTTATAAACACCATAACAAACATTCCTATCACTATAAAGAATACCAGGAAAAACAGGATGTCAAAGCCTCCGCCGAAAAAAAACGAATCAAAAAACATCTTTTTCTCCTCCCTTATCTGAGTACAGTATAGATCATTTATGATGAGGATGTTTTACTTTTTTCTGTCAATTTCTGTAAATATGGATTTAGTTGGGGAATGAGAACGCCGCCGGTAACGGTCGGGGTTCGGGATGGTGAGGGGAGGGGGATGAGTCTTCAGTCCCGGTTTGCAGGTTGTCGCGGGTGGGGAATACGGGCAGAAAAAGTTCCTGCGGGAAACGCTTGCGCTCTTTGGAGTACATAACGGACACTAACCTCGTGAAATACCTCGGTAAGTGCCGATGGACTCCCAGGTTCCCTCCGGAATCTTTTTCTCCCTTCTTCCCCACAGGAAGATTATGGCCCGGGACTGAAGACGCGAAGGTTTTCGCCATCCCGTACCCCGGCCTGCGGCCGCTGAATTGTTCTTATTCCTTCAAAGGGGGGAGGTATTGTCGCTACCACTACATTTCCTCGTATTTCAGGAGAATGCCACCCTATATTGTCAAGTGATTTTCTGTATGGTATTCAATTGATGAATCTGAGCTTTGGCGTCTGACCTATCCTTGAATAACCATTGGATTTTTTGACAAATCATTAAAAAATTAGCTTCGGATTTTTCTCTGAATCCAGCCCGAAATACCTCCAAAAAGTAAATCGTTCACGACTCCATAGTGGCCGCGACAATACCTCCCCCTTACTTGACGAAAGAGACAATCAGCCCCTGAAGCCGGCGGACGGGGCAATACCCTTCGCTGAGTCTTCAGTCCCGTCGACAAACTGCCCGGGGAAGGAAGGAGAAAACTTTCCGAAGGGAGACCTTGGAATCCGCCGGTGCTTGCTGAGGTTTCTCACGAAGCTAGCATCCGCTGCGCATTCCACAAGCGGGAGCGAGTCCCCGTAGGAATTTTTTCTCCTGGATTCCCCCTCACCACACCCTATGAACCGGGACTGAAGACTCATCCATCCAACCCACCACCCCGGCCGCCGTCTTTCAGAGGCGTCCTCGCATCTCAACTAAATTCACAAACTTAAACAACAGCCGCTGTCCCTTCACCGAACAGCGGCTGTCACCCAAATTTCCCTTATTTCTGATTGATATAATTAACGAGGCCCCCGGCCGTTATGATCTTCTGCATAAACTCAGGGAACGCCTGTCCCTGGTAGTTCTTGTTCTTTGTCTTGTTGAAGATTATGCCGCTGTCAAAATCCACTTCCACTTCATCACCGTTTTCAATCGCCACCGCTGCTTCCGGGCATTCGATAATCGGCAGTCCGATATTGATCGCGTTGCGGTAGAAAATTCTTGCAAATGTCTCGGCGATGACACAGCTTACCCCGGCGCACTTGATGGCCAGAGGCGCATGTTCACGGGATGAACCGCAGCCGAAGTTCTTGTTGGCGACAATAATGTCACCGTCTTTTACCTTGCTGATAAATTCTTTATCAATATCTTCCATGCAGTGTTTTGCCAGCTCTTTTCCATCCGTCGCATTCAGGTACCTGGCCGGAATAATCACATCCGTGTCTACATTGTCGCCATATTTAAACACATGTCCACATGCCTTCATCTTACTTCCTCCTCATTCAAAAAGCATTATAATCCCAGCTCACAGGGACAGCTGATTTTGCCGGTTACCGCGCTGGCTGCCGCTATGGCGGGACTCGCCAGGTACACTTCCGAATCCACGTGGCCCATACGGCCTACAAAGTTGCGGTTTGTTGTGGAGATGCATCTCTCACCCTCCGCCAGGATTCCCATATATCCGCCAAGGCACGGTCCGCAGGTCGGCGTGCTCACAACAGCGCCCGCTTCCACGAATATTTCCATCAGGCCTTCTCTGATACACTGAAGATAAATGGACTGTGTGGCCGGAATTACGATACAGCGCACTCCCTTTGCCACTTTACGCCCTTTGAGGATTTCGGCGGCAATTCTCATGTCGTCGATTCTTCCGTTGGTGCAGGAACCGATTACGGACTGGTCGATCTTCACTTCGCCGACCTCGTCAATCGTCTTGGTATTCTCCGGAAGGTGAGGGAAGGCGATGGTCGGTTTAAGCTCCGACAAATCGATTGTGTAGACGGCATCGTACTCGGCGTCCTCATCTGCCTCATATACGGTATAATCCCGTTTTGAATGCTCTTTTATATACTCTTTCGTCAGTTCATCCACCGGGAAGATTCCGTTCTTACCGCCTGCTTCAATCGCCATGTTGCAGATCGTAAAGCGGTCGTCCATTGTCAGGTTCTTAATTCCGTCCCCGGTAAATTCCATGGATTTATAGAGGGCTCCGTCCACACCAATCATGCCGATAATATGTAAAATCACATCTTTACCGCTGACCCATTTGGACGGTTTTCCCGTAAGTTCAAATTTGATGGCGGAAGGCACTTTAAACCAGGCCTTACCCGTTACCATACCTGCTGCCATATCCGTACTTCCGACTCCGGTGGAGAAAGCGCCCAGGGCGCCATATGTACATGTATGGGAATCGGCTCCGATCACAGCATCACCAGCCACTACCAGACCTTTTTCCGGAAGCAGGGCATGTTCAATTCCCATCTCTCCCACGTCAAAATAGTTGGTAATATCGTGCCGACAGGCAAATTCACGGCAGCACTTACAGTTCTGTGCTGATTTGATATCCTTGTTCGGGATAAAATGGTCCATAACCAGGGCTATTTTATCTTTATTAAAAACAGACTGTGTATCCAGTTTCTGCATCTCATTGATTGCAACCGGTGTGGTGATATCATTGCCCAGCACCAGATCCAGCTCCGCCTCTATCAACTGGCCCGCTTTTACTTCCGGAAGGCCCGCGTGTGCAGCCAGAATTTTCTGAGTCATTGTCATTCCCATGATTTGATCTCCTCCTAAAAATTATGTATTTACATTATAGCATCAGCCCTGCTATAATACAAATATATAATACGAATATATGGTATAAACTTCAGTTATAGTTATGGTTCGCTGACTGCCAGAAAACGGCATGATGCAAACAGTAACACGGCGGTCCAGGATCACTGCCGCTGCGACTGATATACTCATTCAGATAAGGGGAAACGATATGGAACAACATTTATCCCAGTACAAAATTTTTTACGCTGTCGCCAAAGCGGGCAATATTTCAAAAGCGGCCAAGGAGCTGTTCATCAGTCAGCCGGCCATCAGTAAATCGATCAGCAAGCTGGAGGAAAACCTGGGCATCTCTCTGTTTACGAGAAATTCCAGAGGCGTCCAGCTTACGGTGGAGGGGCAGGTTCTGTTCAGCCATGTCAGCAATGCCTTCGACACGCTGAGCCGGGGCGAGAACGAGCTGAAGCGCATTAAGAATTTTAACATTGGACAGATCAAGATTGGAGTCAGCAATACGCTCTGTAAATATATCCTGCTTCCCTACCTGAAAGGATTTGTGGAGGAATATCCCCATGTCAAAGTTATGATTGACAGCCAGGATACCGCCCGTACCATATCCATGCTGGAACAGCAGAAACTGGACATCGGCCTGATCGCGGAACCCAGAACCAGAAGATCACTTTCCTTTATGCCGATTATGAGAATCGAGGACACCTTCGTCTGTACAAAATCATATCTGGACAACTTAAAAATACGCGAGGGGGAGGATGTCAACATTTTCTCCGCGGGCACGATCCTTCTGCTGGACAGAAACAATATGACCAGAACCCATATCGACGCCTATTTCTCCGAGCATAATATAGAAGTAAAGCAGGTTTTAGAGGCCACCACCATGGATCTCCTGATTGAGTTTGCCAAAACCGGCCTCGGCATCGGCTGCGTCATCCGGGAGTTTGTCCGCAATGAACTGGCCGACGGTTCACTGATCGAGATTCCGTTAAGCTCCCCTATCAGGAACAGAACCATCGGTTTTGCCTATAACCCGGCCTATGCCACGAAGACGATGAATAATTTTATACATTTCTGCTCCTCCAGCCGCGATTGACGGCATATTACCTCTTCGCGCGAGTGCACTTCCTGCCCGGAGGGCTTTTCATATCACAGGAGTTTCCTGTGATATGAAAAAGGATATTGTTTCACCACCCGCCACGGAGTGTCAAAACAATATCCTCTATTTTTTGTATTCGCTTTTATAAGTCTCCAAACAAGCTGCGTACCTGTTCTTCCGTCTCATTCAGGAGTTTCCTCCCCGATACATATTCAAAGGCTTCCCGCCACTCTCTGTCGTCGTAGCGGCCGGACTCAATCTCTCTCAATGCCCTCTTTATCTCGTCAAAGCGGCAGGAATCATGGAGATCCGATATATACAGACATCCCACGATTCGTTTCAATTCATCCAAAATCCCCTTGTTCTTATCCATTCCGATTACCTCGCCAATACAAATTGAAGTTATAATTTCTGTCATATCACGTTGAACACTACATATCATCTATTTTACGGCATCGAATGCTTCATGTCAATCGTTACTGCGCATATAATGCGATATTTTTACCAGTTTATGGCATAAACTATACATATAAAGGCGGTGTGATATGTATAGCGAATTTGACTTTGGCAGAAGATTATCGGAACTGCGCGAAAAAAAAGGGGTATCTGCCCGGGACATGAGTCTTTCTCTCGGACAGAACCCCGGTTACATCAATAAAGTGGAAAATGGAAAATCCATGCCCTCTATGGAAGTTTTCTTCTATATCTGCGAATATTTGGCGATATCACCGTCCGATTTTTTCGCATCCGGCAAAAAGGATCCGCAAAAGATTAAGGAAATTTCGGAAGAATGCCAAAATCTGAGCAGTGAAGTCCTGGGACATGTCCTGGCAATTATAAAATCTCTGGCGGAACACAGGCGCTGAAACGGCAGGCAGACGCTGCGGCTCATTTACTTCTTTGAATTTAGAAACTCCATTGCCGTGCTCTCCGTACACTAGTCACAGGCACCAATGGCGAAAAGTATGCAATGCGTACTTTTCGTCACTTTCTTTCTACTGCGCCATACCGCTGTTACACGGTTCTGCCCCGGAATCCTTTATCACCTCTATTTTTCCGTATCGTAATTCCAGTCGATAATACCGCCGAAATCATAAACGTTTTTATAGCCCATCTTTACCAGCTTATCGGAGGCGTCTTTGCTGCGTCTTCCGGAACGGCAGTATACCAGAAGTGTTGCATCCTTATCATTCAAAAGCTCCGGCTCCGTATCCAGAATCTCCTCGTTAGGAATATTAATTGCACCGGGTACATGGCCTTCCTTGTACTCCTGCAGCGTCCTCACGTCAACTACCGTCACTTCTGACTGTTCCATCATTTCCTTTGCTTCTGCCGCCGAGATTTTATGATATGCCGTCTCTTCCGGCTGCGGTTCCATCTGTGTATTCTCCTGCTCTCCCATCGGTTCCTCCATTTCTGTCTCCATGCCGGCCATCATACCGGTTTCCATGCCGGTTTCCGTCTGTACCTGTGCCGGTTTCCCGGCCTTTGCCCCTGCACATCCTGCCAGGCCCATCACAAGCAGAACTCCTGCCCCTAATCCAATCCATGTGCTTTTCTTCATATTTTAGCCCTCTTATCTGAAAAATCCAACTGGAAATATTTTCCTTTGTCTTTTGTGTCGTTATGATTATATCCTGTTTAACTCTGTCCCGGTCCTCCGGGTCCCGCCGGCCCGGCAGATTCCGTCGCTCCAGCGGGATCTGCCTGCTCTGCGGGTTGTACAGATCCGGACGGCAGCGCGGCGTCAGCGGGGCCGGTCACATCTGTGGCGTCCGGCAAACCGGTCTGATCCGTACCCGGCTGTCCTGCTTCCGGAACTCCCTCCTGGGCGCTTCCTGATTCTGCCGGTAATACCGTCTGAGGCACCGTCGTGTTTCGTTCAATTTTTCCTGCTTTGCTCTTATAGTAGCTGTTATGAAGAGGTTCCTCTTTCATTACTTTTCCGTCCTTGGTCACGACACGGAAGCTCTTCCACACAGAACCGCTCTGTCCCTGATCCACTACCTGCTCCGTTCCAAATGGAAGCTGCACATTCTCTTCGTAGGACGGCGCTGCGGGATCCGTATCCTTGACTTTTTCCGATTTAATACTTACTTTTACCCCGTCTTCCAGAACGGGTATGCCGACGATGGATAATTTTAATTCCAGTCCGTCGACAGAAGCCCGCAGCACTATGGGTGCAGCGCTTGTATTGACAAATTTAAGATCCGGGCCTGCGTAACCATCGAAGCTGACCATGGCATCCTGCCCCTTTTCTACATAAGAGGGGGCAAAACTGTGGGCGTTGCGCTCCGTGGTCTTAAAACCGGCTTCTATAATGGAGTGGTAAAGTGTAGTGGATACCTGGCACACTCCGCCGCCCGGCTCCTCAATCAGAACGCCGTTTCTATAGGCTCCCGCGGGCTGATATCCTTTTTCTTTCGTCCTGTTTCCGGTTGTATTGTTAAATGAAAATTCTTCGCCCGGCTGCAGGATGAGTCCGTCAATGGCCTCTGCGGCCAGGGTGACGTTCTGGTTCCTGTTTTTATTGTTCGTCAGCTTTGTTTTAAACGTTCCAATCACCTTATACTGGGCTTTCGCCTGCGCCTGGGTGCGTGCCGGCGCCGTCACGGTAAAACCGGCCTCCACTGGTGCGGAATAGTTCTTTTCTTTTACCATTCTCATGATATCTTCCACCAGGCGGTCCTGATTCAGCGTCCGTCCACTTGCCTCTTTGGAATATTCATAGACACCTGTTTTTTTATCAAAGGACACCACCTTGGAATCGGAGGGTTTTCTGTCCCATTTTTCGGCAAGGGCCAAAACCTGCCCGCGCACATCCTCCTCCATTTTTCCGTAGTCGAACGACAGTTTAAGTTCCTCCTCCGGCCGGGATGGGATGCTCTGAATCAGACGCCCTATCTCGTTGTCAACCGGGTTTACGAGTTCCTCCGTTCCATCCGGCCCCTGAACCGTTACGGGACCGGAATATTTTTTCTTTAATGTCTCCTGTGCTTCCTCTCCTGAAAGTCCGGTGATGACGGTATCTTCTACAGTTACCGCGGCCGTTTTCCCCGATGTCTCTAAAGTGGAACCGCTCTCTTTATCAATGATACTCTCCTGTACCTGCGTTTCCATGTTTCCCAGAGCTGCCGCCTGCTTTTTCTGTATCAGGGGCAGGGTGATTGCAAGAATCACCGCCACAGCCCCTGCCGCTCCGATGATGAACGTCGGATACTTCCGGCGCCTCCCTGCCCTCTTTCTGCTCCTTGTCATATTCTTTCCGTTCCTTCCATTATTTCGTTCCGTCATTTTTATCGTCTCTTTATCCGGCTCTACTGCCGCTGTTCATCATTTAGTCAATGTTAAATAAGTCGTTAAATGCCTCGCTCATCGTCGGGTGAGTGTAAATCATATCGCGCAGCTTTGTATAAGGAATCTGTGCGTCTATTGCAAGCTTCACCAGGTTAACCATCTCATGGGACTCTTCGCAGAAGAGATGCGCTCCCAGAATCAAACCTGTCTTCTCATCGATCACGGCTTTTAAAAGACCGGAAGGCTGCTCTAACACCTGGGCCTTCGGGATTGCCCCTGCCATCAGTCTGGCTACCTTGACCTGGTATCCCTTTTCAACTGCCTCCTGCTCGCTCATTCCCACTCTGGAGAACGGAGGATTTAAGAAGACACTGTACGGTACGGCTCCGCGTTCATTGAGCGTATAGCTGCCGTCTCCGAGAACCGCCGATTTGACAATGCGGAAATCATCCAGTGAAATATAGGTGAACTGAAGTCCACCCGCCACATCCCCCATTGCATAAATATGCGGTACGGAAGTCTGCATATGCTCATTTACAGCCACTCCGCCGCGGGCATTCAGCTCCACACCGGCTGCTTCCAGGCCCAGTTCTGTGGTATTTGGCCTTCTTCCTGTTGCTACAAGAACCGCATCCGCGCTTAATTTTGTCACCGTGCCGCCAACCTTTACCGTAACGGAGGCCCTGCCGTTATCTTCCAGCACCGACTGGATTCCGGCGCTTGTAATCACGGTTGCGCCGCGGCTCTCAAGATTCTCCCTTACGGCATTTGCTATCTCCTCATCCTCTCTCGGAAGGAAGCGCTCTTCGTTCTGGAGAATCGTAACGCTGCTGCCAAAGTCCGCATAAATGGAGGCAAACTCTACTCCGATATAACCGCCGCCGATAATTACCAGCTTCTCCGGCAATTTTTTAAGTTCCAGAAGCCCTTCACTTGTATATGCATATGGATTTCCTTTCAGCCCTTCAATCGGAGGTACAAAAGCTGCGGAACCTGTATTTAAGAAAATCTGCGCGCCTTCGAGTTCTTCCCTCCCCTGCTCTGTCGTCACCTCGACCGTGTGCGGGGAAAGCAGTTTTGCCCTGCCTGTGATAACCGTCACATTGGGAGCCTGTGCAGCCTTCTGATAATTCTTTTCGCGAAGCTTTCCGGTAAGGCCCGACTTTCCTTCGACTGCCCTCTCATACATTGCCGCCCGCTCCTCGAAGCTGCCTGCGGACATCTTTGCTTCCTGTGCTTTATGTACCAGAAACTTGGTCGGAATACACCCCACGTTGATACAGGTCCCGCCGTACATACCGGAAGACTGCTCAATCAGCGCCGTGCGCTTTCCGGCCTTTCCCATTGCCGCCGCGAGAGTTTTACCTCCCTTGCCAAAACCGATGATAACCGCGTCATAATTATGATTCCTGTTCTCCATGTTGCTCCTCCTTATTTATCTTCTTTTCAATCTGTACTTTTTTTAGTTACAGTTCATACTGTTACAATAACAGATACAGTTCTTCCTGTCAACACTTTTTTCAAATATTTTCTAATTTTACTAATATTATTTTTGCCAAAAGGAAAAAACCTCATACAGCTTTTGTAATGAAAAAAGATAAATCGGACGGCAAAGCGGAACCCAAACACCCTGTCCCCGTTACTGTTCATACCACGGTTAAAAAGCAGCTGTGCCGCAAACAATAACAGGCTGCGCGATGCACAGAAACGGCAAAAAACGCAGCGCGGGACATAAATTATTATACTCTACTTTTTTACTCATATTTGTGGTATACTTTGGAAAATTGGATGAAACAGGAGGAAACACGAATGCCTGTATATAAAAAGGAACAATACGGACAAGTCATCGTTCGGATAAAAGAAAAAATAGCTGCTTTGGAAATTGATATGGGGAACCCCCTTACGGAAGAAGAGATTCTGCGTTTTGAAACGCATTGTAATATCCGGCTTCCGGAGGCATACCGCATGTTTTTAAAAGAAATCGGCAATGGCTGCGTCATGATTGACGGCTTTCGGTTAATGGGGATGGATGAAATGGACTGGGAAGACTTATCGAGGCCGTTTATACTGGAAAAAGAATGGATCTGGGAAGATGATACGGATTTTCCCGAAGGAAATGCACTGACAGAGGCAATTGAACTGATGGCTTATAATGGAGAAATTGAACTGATTGATCTCGGTGACGCTATGAGTTATCACCTGATTGTGAGCGGCAAATGCCGGGGGGAGGTCTGGAATTTTACCGATGTCGGCGTCCAGCCCTGCTGCGAACGCCAGGATTTTCTCGGATGGTTTGAATTGTGGCTGGATCATCAGGAGGATGTGGATTATTTTAAAGATTACGCCGGCTGACCGGCAGAGACTTATTATTTTCTATCAAATGGGTATTCCGCTTTCCTTTGATTTAACAAACGGCATAGTCTGTTTAGACTATGCCGTATATGTACCAACATCTCTGTGACACGGTTCCCGATCAGGCTGCTGCCCGGAACCGCTGCTTCATTGGCCGGATGCCGGATATTAGTTATCGATTAATTTGTTTGTATTGTTCCAGCTATAGAGCTTACGCAGCTCTTTTCCGGTAGCTTCAAGCTGATGAGCCGCTTCTTTCTTTCTCATTGCGTTGAAGTGCGGGCAGTTAACCTGATTCTCAAGCAGCCAGTTCTTTGCAAACGTACCGTCCTGGATGTCTGTGAGGATCTGCTTCATTGCTTTCTTTGTTTCGTCTGTTACGATCTTCGGTCCTGTGATATAATCGCCGAACTCAGCCGTATTGGAAATGGAATATCTCATTCCTGCAAATCCGCTCTCATAGATTAAGTCTACGATCAGCTTCATCTCATGGATACACTCAAAATATGCACTCTCAGGCTCATATCCTGCTTCTACCAGAGTTTCAAATCCTGCTTTCATCAGGGCTGTAACGCCGCCGCAGAGAACAGCCTGCTCGCCGAACAGATCGGTCTCGGTCTCCTCGCGGAATGTGGTCTGTAACACGCCTGCTCTTGCTCCGCCAATAGCCAGTGCATAAGCCAGTGCCTTATCATGGGCTTTGCCCGTGAAATCCTGCTGAACTGCGATCAGACAGGGAACTCCTCTGCCTCTCTGGTACTCGCTTCTTACCGTATGTCCCGGTCCCTTCGGTGCAATCATCGTTACGTCGATGTTCTTCGGAGGAACAATCTGACCGAAGTGGATGGCAAAACCGTGTGCAAACATCAGCATGTTGCCCTCTTCCAGGTTTGGCTCAACGGACTCTTTATACATCTGAGCCTGTTTCTCATCGTTGATAAGAACCATGATAATGTCGGCCTTCTTAGCTGCTTCTGCTGCTGTATAAACCTCAAATCCTGCTTCTTCTGCCTTCGCCCAGGATTTGCTGCCTTCATATAAACCGATAATTACATGACAGCCCGACTCTTTTGCATTGAGCGCATGGGCATGTCCCTGGCTGCCGTAACCGATAACGGCAATTGTCTTTCCTTCTAATAATGATAAATTACAATCTTCCTGATAATAAATCTTTGCCATGTTTGTGTACTCCTCCTTGGGATATGTATAAAGTTGATAATTTTATAAAGAATGCCGCCGACGCCTCTCTGTGCGCCTTTGGCGACACTTTGTAACTTGGTTACGGAAGGAAGCGGACGTCGTCTGCCCCTCTGGAAAGTCCGGTAAGTCCGGTCCTTGCAAGCTCCAGTATCTCATAATCTTCCAGAAGATTAATCATCGCATCCAGCTTGGACTGATCTCCTGTCAGCATAACCGTGACGGATTCCTTGCCAACGTCTACAATCGACGCGCGGAAAATCTCGGCAATTGAATTAATTGCCATACGCTCACTGGCATTGGCTCTCACCTTTACCATCATAAGCTCACGGTAAACGGAATGACCTTCCCGGAGTTCCTTAATATCATGGACATCTTCGAGTTTTCCCAGCTGCTTCTGTATCTGTTCAAGCACCTGCTGATCTCCCAGAGACACTACCGTCATCCTGGAATATCTCGGATCGGCTGTAACGCCTACGGTAAGGCTCTCAATGTTATATCCGCGGCGGCTGAATAAGCCTGCCACACGGCTCAGAACACCGGCGGTGTTATCTACTAATAATGATAAAACAATTCTGCTCATCTGCAATCCTCACCTCGCTATGTATTACATCGCTATGTATTACATTTAATATTAACAATCAAATCTTTCTTTGTCAACTAATTAAAAGGAATGGGTCATATTACTTTCAGATATATCTTATTTATCGTTTGGGGACGCGGATGGATGGATTGTGAGTCTTCAGTCCCGTGGGAAGGTATGGTGTGGGGGGGATACGGAAGAAAGCTTCCTCCCCTCTCTTCAACATTATAACTACTTTTTAGTTGACAGCACCCTCCTATTATGTCATACTTTAATAAGTAGTTTTGATAACCACATCTGGAGGTTTTTGATTATGAATGTAGATTATAATGCGAATGAGAATAAAGATACCCATGAGAAAGTTGCTATTCTGATTGACTCGGGCTGTGATGTTACGGACGAGCTGATCAGGCAGTATCATATGAAGCTTCTGCGGCTGCATGTCATTTATCCTGAAAAGGATTATTCCGATGATCTGGATATTACACCGCAGATGGTGTACAGCCGTTTTCCGGGGGAAATCCCGCACACTTCCACTCCCGGACCGCAGGAAGTGAAGGATATGGTGGATGAGATTAAGCGGGAAGGTTATACCCACGTACTGTCTTTTGCCATCTCGAGCGGGCTGAGCGGCACCTATAATACGATTTGCGGCGTTTTGAACGAGGAGACGGAACTGACCTCCTTTGTTCTTGACACACGCAATGTTTCCTTTGGATCGGGGGTTCTAGCCGTATGGGCCGCGAAAAAGCTGGAGGAAGGCATGTCCTATGACGAACTGGTCCGCATCCTTCCCGGCAAGGTGAAGGATTCGAAGATCTTCTATTATATGGATACCCTGACCTATCTGCAGAAGGGGGGACGGATCGGACTCGTCACCTCCATCGTAGGCAGTATCTTAAATCTGAAACCGATTATCTCCTGCAACGAGGAGGGTGTCTATTATACAGTCGCCAAAATCCGGGGCTCCAGACAGGGTCTGACCAAGCTTCTCTCCGAGGCGAAGGAATTTGCCGGAGATTCTCCGGTTTGGTTCTCCCTGTTGAACGGCGACGCCGCTGCCGCGTCCGCCGAGATGCTGCCACGCCTTTCAAAGGAAATCCCGAACGGGGAGCTTCTTCTTACCAAACAGATCACCGCATCCCTTGCCGTACATACAGGACCGGGACTTTTGGGAATCGGAATCATGAAATTATAGGAAACGCAGAATCACCCATAGAAATACAAACAGGCCGCGGCAGATAATCGCCAGCGGCCTGTTTGTATTTCTATCATTATTAAATTACCGATTTTCCATATTACTGTATTTCTTATCGCGTTTCCGTACGTTTCAGGCTCTTGCGCTTTTTCTGGTTTCCCCTGTCTCCCCTGCTCCTTTTGCCGTTCCGAGCTTCTCCATCCAGTCGTCACCATATTTAAAGGCCATTTTCATCTCACTGCCGACGCTGATCAGTACCTCGTCATCCGGAATCTCTTCCCTCGTATACCAGCCTGCCTCGGCAAGTTCATCCTCCTCCAGGCGGATGGAGTCGTCTCCGTCCAGTTCGGCGTAGAATCCAATCATCTCCGTATCGGTAAATGCCCAGGGCTGGCTCTTGAAATACCGGATATTTTTGACCTTCAGGCCGACTTCCTCCATGACTTCTCTGCGGACTGTCTCCTCGAATGTCTCTCCAATCTCTACGAAACCGGCAATCAGGGCATAGCCTCTGTATGCACGGCCGCGGTATTTTGACATCAGCAATTTATCTCCGTTTGTAACCGCCACAATGACGGCCGGGGAAATCTTCGGATATTCAATCTGTCCGCATGCCGGGCATACAAGGGCCCGTTCCGTCTTACTGTCCATCGTCCTTGCACCGCAGTGGCCGCAGAACTTTCTGCTCTCGCGCCACCGCCAGACCTGTGTTGCCGTGATTGCGGCAAACGCCTGGAACATCGGCTCCATCATTCTGAAATACTGTGTTCCCTTCCATTCCAAACAGCCATTTCCCTCTATTTCTTCCCCTTCTTTTTTCTCCAGAAGAAAATATGGTTTTTCATCGATTGAAAATAAATAAACCGCCCGTTTACGCGCATCGGGCACGATTGCCGCCAGATCGGAAAACGTTGGGATTTCAAAGAGAGCTTCCCGGGCAAAAAAAGCGTTCTGATTCTCCATGTTTCCGCTTTTGTCCTGCACTTCTGCCTCCCTGTTAATCAGAAGTGCGCCGTTATTATGTATCAGTAAGACGTAATCATCCAGTTCCGGTTTCCGGTCGCTGAAGGCATTGTCAAATTTATGAGGGGCAATATCCTGTATCATTTCGTATACCATCCTTTTCATCTTGTATATTTTCAGACGGGAAATGGGGCATCGGCCAGAGACGAAGTCCGCCCAGTCCTTCTTTTTCCCGTTCTCATCCACTTGAACTATTATATTGCTTTTTGGCAGGAGGTGCAATGGAAATGTCGTTTTATATTACGGCAAAAAAAATAGAGGGCGCCGAGTAAGGCACCCTCAAGGTCTGGTTCTTTGTATACCTTTTCCGGCCTAAACGTCTTCAAGCGTTTTCTTACTGCTCCGCTTTCAGCGTTTTTATCAGCTTTTTCACGTCACAGTTCCCACTCCCGGCATAAAGCCTGCCGTCCAGAAGAAAATTGGGAGCGGTCCTGCACTGTTTCAGGCAGTCTCTCGTTTCCAGGAGGATTTTCTTATCCGGGGACAATGCACCAGAGGAAGGAATTTTCCCCTTGATCCCAAGCTCCTTCTTTATCGTGTCCAGAAAATCTTTGTCTTCCCGGTGACAGTTTTTCCCCGTGCAGACGGTGAGGCGGTGCCGGTAGGGAGCCGGTTTCAGGCTTTTGTACAGCTTCATGATACAGTCGATTACCGTCCCCTTCACCCCTGCCGCTTCCGCCGCCATCGCGCTGTGTTCGGGGGTAATGCAGCCGTACAGCTCCTGTATCTCCTGCAGCATGGAAACAATGTTCTCCTGGGAGGAAGGGGATGTCATGCTGCTGTAATATCCCAGTATTTCCTTCAGCCCCTCCTCGCGTTTATCCGATATGGTTTCCCCAATCAAGCTTTCCCCGGCCAGGCTCCCCCCGGTCAAGTTTCTCCCGGCCAGGCTTTCTCCAGCTGCGCTTATCTTTGCCTCTGATTTTTTCTCCTGGTTTTTCATTTTGCTCTCACTCTCCTGCTCATACTCCTGCCACCGTTCCCCTTTACTGTAAGTTTGCATTGGGAAGACGGCAGCCTGTTTACGCCTTTCGCTTTTCGGATAGTATGGGCAAAGTAAGGAATTTTTATCCTTTTGTTAACGTTAAACTGCGCCTCGCGGGATAACGGGCTCTTCTTATCGCGACATGGCAGGCTCTGCTTTTCGGGTCACAGCAGGTTCCGCTTTATGAAAGACGGTTTTTAAAATCTTCATAGCCAAACTCTTTTACCAGCCGCAAATTCCCTACGGCATCCCTGAATACGATGGACGGCAGCGGCATTCCGTTAAATGTATTATTTTTCACCATTGTATAGAGCGCCATGTCACAGAAAATCACCTGTCCGCCCTCCTCAAGCGGAGTGTCGAAGGAATAGTCCCCTATGACATCTCCGGCCAGGCAGGTTGGGCCGCCGAGGCGGTATGTATACTTCTTTTCCCCTGGTTCACCGCCGCCCTGTACCGGCGGGCGGTAGGGCATCTCCAGCACATCCGGCATGTGGCAGGCGGCCGACGCGTCGAGAATCGCAATCTCCATTCCGTTTTCCATCCGTTCCAGCACCGTGGAAACGAGGAAACCCGCATTCAATACAACGGCCTCCCCCGGCTCCAGATATACCTCCAGACCGTATTTTTCCCTCAGCTTTTTAATCAGGCTTATCAGCTTTTCCCTGTCATAGTCCTGTCTCGTGATGTGATGGCCGCCGCCCAGGTTCAGCCATTTAAGACCGGACAGGTATGGACCGAACTTTTCTTCTACCGCCGCCAGCGTTATCTCCAACGCATCCGAATTCTGTTCACAGAGAGTGTGAAAATGGAAGCCGTCCAGAAGGGGCAGTATCCCGTTCTCAAAGTCTCCGGCGCTGCCGAGATTCTTCTTTACGGTACCCAGCCTGGAACCCGGGGAACAGGGATCGTAGATCGCATGTCCCTCCTGGGTTGAACACTCTGGATTTAAGCGGAGTCCTACGGATTTTCCCGCCCGTTTTGCCCTGTCCCCATATTTTTTCACCTGGGACGGTGAATTGAATACAATATGATCCGCGTACCGGAGGATTTCCTCAAACTCATCTTCCCTGTATGCCGCGGAAAAGACATGGGTTTCGCCTCCAAATTCCTCGTGCCCCAGCCTGGCCTCAAAGAGGCCGCTGGCAGCCGAACCGGACAGGTATTTTTTCAGAAGCGGGTAGGCGTAAAACATGGAAAACGCCTTCTGCGCCAGCAGAATTTTACAGCCAGAACGCTCTGAAACGTCCTTTAAAATCTTCAGGTTTTCCGTTAACAACGCCTCATCCACCAGATAATAGGGGGTTCTCAATGTTTGATTCCGGTTTTCCATCTGCTGTCTCTCCTTCATTGATGCTGTATTCTCAGTCTACCAGTACAGGCTCATGAGATTCTTTCCATGGAAGTCCCCATTTGTTCAATGCATCCATAAAGGGATCCGGATCAAATTCCTCGATATTGTAAACTCCCGGTTTCTGCCATGTTCCGTTCATGACCAGCATCGCGCCTATCATGGCCGGTACGCCGGTCGTGTAGGAAATTGCCTGGGAGCCAACCTCTTTGTAGCATTCCTGGTGATCGCAAATATTGTAGAGGTAATATTTCTTCTCTATTCCGTCCTTCTTTCCCTGGAAAATGCAGCCGATGTTGGTTTTTCCCACCGTGCGCGGACCAAGGGAGGCCGGATCCGGAAGAACCGCTTTTAAGAACTGAAGGGGAACAATTTCCCTGCCCTCATACATAATCGGTTCAATGGAAGTCATTCCTACGTTTTCAAGGCATTTCAGGTGGGTCAGATAGCTCTGTCCAAAGGTCATAAAGAAACGGATCCGTTTGATGCCAGGCATATTTAACGCCAGGGACTCGATCTCCTCGTGATGCAGCAGATACATATCCTTTTCGCCGACGCCTTCAAAGTTATAAACTCTCTTGATCTCCATCGGCTCTGTCTCCACCCAGTGTCCGTCCTCCCAATAGGAGCCTTTGGCCGATACCTCGCGGATGTTGATTTCCGGGTTGAAGTTGGTGGCAAAGGGATAACCGTGGTCGCCGCCGTTGCAGTCCAGGATGTCGATATAGTTAATCTCATCGAATTCATGTTTCAGCGCATATGCGGAAAACACACCGGTCACTCCCGGATCGAAACCGCTTCCAAGCAGAGCGGTGATACCCGCTTTTTCAAATTTTTCCCTGTATTCCCACTGCCATTTGTATTCAAATTTGGCCGTGTCCTCGGGTTCGTAATTGGCCGTATCAATATAGTGGGTTTTCGTTTCCAGGCAGGCGTCCATGATCGCCAGATCCTGATATGGCAGAGCCAGGTTCAGCACCACGTCCGGTTTGTATGATTCAATGAGGACAACCAGTTCCTCCACGTTGGCCGCGTCCACCTGCGCAGTCTCGATTTCCGTCTTTGTTTTTCCCGCCAGTTTCTCTTTTAACGCATCACATTTTGACTTTGTTCGGCTCGCAATGCAGATTGATTCAAATACTTCGCTGTTCTGGCAGCATTTCTGGATGACCACAGATGCTACGCCGCCGCAGCCGATAATTAACGCTCTTCCCATGATAAATCCTCCCTTTTCTGATTATTGTCTGTTCGGTTTATTGTCCTGTTCTTGTTATTGCCTGTTTTTGCTATTGCCTGTTTTATCCCTGGTCTAACGCCGTCCAGACAGGGCAATCAGCATTTCCCTGACGATTTTACAGGCTGCTGCGGTTGATGCCCCGGATGCATCAAGCATCGGAGCCAGTTCGTTGACATCACAACCGACCACGCTGGCGTTCCCGCAGACCAGGGTTACGGCCCTGCGGAGCTCGTCAAAGCTCACGCCTCCCGGTTCCGGCGTTCCCGTTCCGGGAAATACCGACGGATCCATTACATCGAGATCCACGGTAAAGTATACGGGTTTTCCTTCCAGCACTTTTAAAGTCTCTCCGATGTCTTCTTCCCTGAGTGTAAAGGGAACCATTTTCACGTGTCCGCGTCCCCAGTTCCACTCTTCCCTGTCACCGGATCGGATTCCAAACTGGAAGATCCGGCCGTCCCCCACCAGTTCATGGCACCGCCTGATTACGCAGGCGTGGGAAAGTTCAGTCCCCAGATATTCCTCCCTCAAATCGGCGTGCGCATCGAAATGGATGATATGAAGATCCGGATATTTTTTCTTTGCCGCCCTGACGGCTGCCAGGGTTACCAGATGTTCACCGCCGATTAGAAACGGCAGTTTTCCATCCTGAAGTATCCCGGCCGCCCTCTGTTCCAAATCCGCAAGGGCGGCTCCTGTATTCCCGAAACTGAGTTCCAAATCCCCGCTGTCAAACACGGAGCATTCTAAAAGATCCCGGTCCTGATAAGGAGAATAACTCTCCAAACCGTACGATTCCGACCTCACCGCCCTGGAACCGAAGCGCGCGCCGGGCCGGTAGGAGGTGGTGGAATCAAAGGGCGCGCCGTAAAGCACGATCCCGGCCTCCTCATAGGCTGCATCGCAGGCCAGAAAATTTTCAATATTTGCCTTCAACATCTTCTAACATCTCCTCTACGTAAGCGGGCAGATAAAACGCGCCCTTATGAAGTGTGGTGGTATAGTAGCGGCACGGGAGGCCCCGCATATTCCATCTTGTCTCATTTAAATCCTTAAGCGGATGGTATTTCTTAGACGCAAAGCCGAACAGCCAGTGGCCCGACGGATAGGTCGGGATGTGGGCCTGGTAAACACGGCTGATGGGAAATGATTCCACAATCCGTTTATGCGCCCGTTTGCACGCCTCCGCATCGTCATCATAGAAGGGGCTCTCATGCTGGTTCACCATGATGCCGTCCTCTTTAAGAGCCTTGTAACAGTTTCCGTAAAATTCCCTTGTGAAGAGTCCTTCTCCCGGACCAAAGGGATCCGTGGAATCCACGATAATCAGATCGTATCTGTTCTCACAGTCCCGGATGAATTTCAGCCCGTCTTCGTAGTGGATGGCAAGTCTTTCGTCATCCAGGCGGCAGGCCGTTTTCGGAAGATATTTCCTGCATACCTCCACCACAAGGGGATCGATCTCCACCATATCGATATGCTCGATCTCGTGATACCTGGTCAGTTCCCGGATCACGCCGCCGTCCCCGGCTCCGATTACAAGCGCCTGCTTTACCGACGGATGGACGGCCATCGGCACATGGGTAATCATTTCATGGTAGATAAATTCATCTTTTTCCGTCAGCATCATATATCCGTCCAATGTAAGAAAACGGCCGAATTCCGGTGAATCGAAAACATCGATCCGCTGGAATTCACTCTTGCCGCTGTAGAGCTGCCGATCCACCCGGATCGACAGTTTCACATTTGGCGTATGTTGTTCAGAAAACCAAAAATTCATTTTTATCCCCCTTTCAGTTTGGATACTCCGTTATGCGCCTCTTTTTCTGCTCTTCTTTTATACCCCTCTCAGCACGTTCAGTCTCTCGATCCGGGCATCCTCCGGTCCGGTCATCGAACAGCCCTTATCCTTTGCATACTGTATGTAATCGATTATCTCACCCGTAATCTGCTCTCCCGGTGTCAGAATCGGAATTCCCGGCGGGTAGCACATGACAAATTCGCTGCATATCCTCCCGGCCGTGTCTCTGAGCGGCAGGGATTCCTTATCTGCGTAGAACGCCTCCTGCGGTGACAGAATCACCACGGGATCGATATAGTCGTAATCCATCAGACTGGCCTTATCACGGCTGAACCGGCGCCGTATTTCCGAAAGCGCGCTCACGAGGCGCTCCACCTCTCTCTGCCGGTCTCCGATGGAAAGGTAAGCCAGGATATTGCCGAGATCGCCGAATTCGATCTGGATATCATACTCATCCCTCAACAGGTCGTAGACTTCGATGCCCGCCAGGCCGATATCCCTGGTGTGTATGGAAAGCTTCGTCACATCAAAGTCATAAATACTGTCCCCGTTGACAAGCTCCCTGCTGTAGGCATAATAACCGCCAATCCTGTTTATCTCATCTCTGGCATACCCGGCCATTTCGATTACCTTTCCAAATGCCTCCCTTCCTCTCAGAGCCAGGTTCCTCCTGGAAATATCGAGGCTTGACAGCAGAAGGTAGGAACCGCTTGTCGTCTGGGTCAGATTGATAATCTGCCTCACATAACCGGCCGGCATCGCAGGGCCTGTAAGGAGCAGGGAACTCTGGGTCAGGCTCCCGCCGGACTTGTGCATGGAGATGGCCGCCATATCCGCGCCAGCCGCCATGGCCGGCACCGGCAGTCCTTCCCCAAAATAGAAATGCGTTCCGTGGGCTTCGTCGGCCAGACAGAGCATCCCATGTTCATGCGCCAGCCGGGCAATGGAACGCAGATCGGAACAGATTCCGTAGTAAGTCGGGTTGTTGACAAACACGGCCTTCGCATCCGGATTTTCTTCAATGGCCTTCCTGACGTCCGAAAGACGCATTCCCAGAGGAATTCCCAGTCTCTTGTCCCCGGCCGGGTTCACATAGACCGGCACGGCTCCACAGAGTACAAGCGCGCCCATCACACTGCGGTGGGCGTTCCTGGGAAGGATAATCTTCTCCCCCCTCTTTACGGAGGCCAGCACCATACTCTGGACCGCCGAGGTCGTGCCTCCCACCATCAAAAATGCATGGGCGGCGCCAAACGCCTCCGCGGCCAGCCGCTCCGCGTCGGCGATGACAGATACGGGATGGCACAGATTGTCGAGGGGTTTCATCGAATTGACGTCCATCTGCATACATGTCTCCCCGAGCAGGGCAGTCAGCTCCGGGTTCCCCCTCCCCCTCTTGTGTCCCGGCACGTCAAAGGGCACAACTCTCATTTTCTGAAATTTTTCCAGCGCCTCATAGATGGGCGCCCTCTCCTGGGAAAGCTCCGTCATTTTCCATTTCCTCCCTGGTTCCGTCTTCTTGTTAATAAATATTGCGTCCGCTGAAAATCTCAATCATCTCCCGGCGCAGGCTGTCCATGATGGCCAGCCTGGTTCTCGGCGGAAGCTCGTAAACATCTGTTTTAAACAGATAATTCTGCAGGTCTATGTCTTTCACCATCATCTTGGTATGAAAAAGATTGGCCTCGTAGACATTGATATCCACCACATCGTATCTGCGCAGTGTCTCCTCCGCAATATAATCCTGGATGGACTTGACGCGGTGATCCATAAACAGCTTCCTGCCGTCCATATCCCTCGTGAATCCGCGGACACGGTAATCCATTGTGATGATATCCGAATCAAAGGAACCGATCAGGTAATCGAGCGTGGACAGCGGCGTAATCTCCCCGCAGGTAGCCACGTCGATATCCACGCGGAAGGTAGCCAGACACGTTTCCGGATGGTATTCCGGATAGGTATGGACCGTCACATGGCTTTTGTCGAGATGGGCCACCTGTGTCTCCCGCCCCACCGGGACCATAGAACCCTCGGCTATCAGAAGCGTCACGGACGCCCCCTGCGGCTCATAGTCCTGCTGAGAAATGTTTAACACGGTCGCTCCAATCATATCCGTCAGCGTCGTCAGGATTCCGGTCAGACGGTCGGAATTATACTGCTCGTCGATATAGGCTATGTAATCCTTCTGCTCCCTGGGCGTTTTGGCGTAACAGACATCGTAAATATTAAAACTGAGGGCTTTTGTCAGGTTATTAAAACCATATAATTTTAACTTCTGATCCATCTTCTCTCCTTCTCCTGTTTCGTTACTGTTTACTCCGTACCCAGTAACCTAAAACCTGTTTCCCCGTTCCAGGGTAATCGTTCATAGAATCCCGCTCGCTGGATTCTTGCGCTGCCGCGCGGTTGCTTCAGCAACTATTTACCTCTGCGCGGCATGTGCATTCTCGCGGAGCGTTTTTTAATTCATAGGACGTAATTTCCTATGAATTAAAAAAGCGCAAGTAATGTGTCACCATCACTTGCGCATAATCTCAGTCTTTGTTCGATTCTCCTGGATCCGCCGGGTATACTCCCGCCGCATCATAATTTTTATACACCCTTCCCGGGCGTTCTCACGATTCAGGAAAACTTAGATTTTCAGAGTCTATATAGCAAATATTTTACTTTTACCACTCTTATTGACCGTTTCACAAGTTGATGTGCATCATCGCACCGGTTATAAAGTAACCAACTTATAAAATTTGAGCTTCTAACTCAATCAATAAGGCAACGAAAGTTGCCGCTCGGCATTTGACCCGGCTGTCCGTATGGCCTCTACCCGTCTACGGCGGGTGGTCAAGAATATTTGCATGGATGACTCATCCAAAAAATCATCATTTCCCATGTCGCGAGTATCATATCATTTTTTGTGGGGTGAAGTCAAGTAAAAAATTTTCAACGAAATATCGCAAGCCCTCCAAAATAAAAACCAACCTGAATCACTCCCGACAACACCATCACCGTTACCGGATTCATGTGTTTCCACCTGAGCAAAAATACCGCTATACAGAAAATCACCACCGCCTGAACTTTCAGGTTTGAGAGGAGGATTCCCCCCTGCTCCCCGAAGAAAGCGGTAATCATAATAGAGAGTCCGGCCGCCCCGATCAGGGATACCACGGCGGGACGCAGGGAATTCAGGATTCCCTGAAGAAGTGTCATTTTCCTGTATTTCATATAAATCCATGCGATAACCGACACGATAATACAGGAAGGCAGGATACAGCCGAAGGTGGCGCAGAGAGCGCCCGGAAAGCCGGCTATCTTAAGACCGACAAAGGTGGCCGAGTTGATAGCGATGGGACCGGGCGTCATCTGGGATATTGTGACTAAATCGGTAAACTCCCCCAAGCTGAGCCACCGGTGCAGATCCACGACCTGTGCCTGGATCAGGGGCATCGCAGCATAACCGCCGCCGAAACTGAATGCGCCAATCTGAAGGAAACTGAGAAAAAGCTGCAGATAGATCATGATGCCTTTCCTCCTTTCTGTGAAACTACCGTCCTCACGGCGCCGAAAATACCGCAGGCCAATATAATGTAAACCGCGCTGATATTAAGGAAATACACGGCAATGAAGGACAGAACCATAATCAGGATGGAAATATAACTTTTCCCCCTCACAATGCCCTCGCCCATATCGTAAACAACGGAAGCAATTACCGCTCCGACTCCGGCCTGCATGCCCTGGAGCATCAGGGCGATATAGAGGTTGTCGCGAAACGCCGTGTAAAACATCGATACCACCGACAGAATGACAAAAGGCGGGGTCACGGTTCCCAGTATGGACATTAAAAGCCCGGGAACACCAGCCAGCTGATAGCCTACGACTATCGCCCCGTTGACTGCAATCGGTCCTGGGGCAGACTGGGCAATGGCTACCAGATCCAGCATCTCCTCCTCGTCGATCCAGTGATATTCATCTACGAATTTCTTCTTCATCAGTGTGATGATGACATACCCTCCTCCGAAAGTAAAAGCGCTCAGATAGAGCGTGGAAATAAACAGTTTCCAGATTACTTTCTTCTTTTCCATGTCCCTTTCCTCCCTTGTTTTAAGTCCGGTTACTCGAATTATACCCGTTCTTGATTTATTTGTAAAATACTATTATTATATAATATAGATAATTAATTCATTATGTATTTAAAATGATATGCCTCCCCCCGATAGAAAGGAAGACAGTATGACACTCCGCCATATCCGAATCTTTGTCACCGTATATCAATGCGAAAGCATCACAAAAGCCGCCGCGAAACTGCATCTGGCACAGCCCTCCGTGAGTCTCGCCATCAGTGAGCTGGAAGAATATTACGGACTCCGCCTTTTTGACCGTATGGCAAGGCGTATCTATATAACGGAGGCCGGCCGCCAATTCTACAGCTATGCCCTTCACATCTCCTCACTTTTTGACGAGATGGAAAAGGGAATGAAGAAGTCGGGTTCCACCGGCACCCTGAGAGTCGGCGCAGGCATTACCATCGGCTCCCGTCTGCTTCCGGAGCTTCTGGTGCGTTTCAGAAAACAGCATCCCGATTTCAGGGTGAAGGCCCTCATTAAAAATTATTCGGCCGTCGAGGAGGCGCTTCTGTCCAATCAGATCGACTTTGCGCTGGTGGAAGGATCCCCCTCCGCCCCACAGTTCGTCGACATCCCATTTATGAAAGACCGCCTCTGTCTCCTCTGCGGCTCTTCACACCCACTCGCAAAAAAGGACTGCGTCCTGCCGGATGAACTTCTGCCCTATGATTTTCTGATGCGTGAGACGGGCAGCGCAACCAGCGAAATTGTCAAAAGCCTCTGCGCTCTCCACGGCCTGAAGATTACTCCCGCCTGGGAGAGCGCCAGCAATGAGGCCATCATTGAAGCCCTCAAAAAAAACCTGGGGATCACAATCCTCCCCAGGCTCGTCGTACAGAAAGATTTATTAAGCGGCGCCCTCAAAGAGGTCGGCCTCAAAAACATCAATCTGGAACGCATCTTTTCAATTCTTTACCATAAAAACAAATATTTGCCGGAAGTGGCGCGTGAATTCATTGCCTTCTGCTCCGTCACCGCAGAGGAACTCTGCCGTGACGACGCCGTGCCGGAACTTCCGCCCTGTTAAAAACTTCCCGGCCGATTACTGCTGCTCTTTGCTGTTTCCCGCCGCAGCCCCGGCTGTGCTCTCCTTTTTGAACTTCGGGCTGGCAATAAACAGAATCACGCCTGCCGCAAAGATGAAAATGGAGATAAACTGGGAGGTGGAGAACGTGCCCACCGAACCGCGTATCAGGTCTCCTCTGAAATATTCGAGAACAAAACGTCCCGCGCTGTAGCAAATCAGATACAGAGCCGATACCTGCCCCGGCGCTTTCGCCCGCTTGGCAAACAGAAGCAGGATCATGCAGTGTACGAAATTAAGTCCGCTGGAAATCAACTGGGTCGGCAGAAGCGGCACCCCGTTGGGTGCAAAGGCCGAATTCGTAAACACGATGGAAATCGGGCTGTCCGCCTGGATACCATAGCAGCATCCGGCAAGATAACATCCGATTCTTCCCAGTCCCTGCGCCAGTGCGACCGCCGGCATAACCAGGTCAAAATACCGGAAAAATGAAATCTTGTAAACGCGTGAAAATAGGTAGCCTCCAAAAATCCCTCCGATAATTCCTCCGTAAACCACAAAACCGTCCCCAAAATCCAGAAGCAGCTTTGGGTTTTTAACGATATCGTCAAATATTGTGATGTAATACAGCAGCTTTGCACTGATAAGCCCGGACACAATTACCCACAGAGCCAGGGAAATAATCTTGTCACTGTCAAGCCCCTGTTTCTGCGCCCTGTGTTCCGTCATAAAATAAGCAGCCACAAAGCCCAGCCCTATCATGAGGCCGTATCCGTGTATCGTGACGCCGCCGATTGTAAGCAAGTCGTTATGCATATTGTCCTCCGTTCGTGTATTGATGCGGTATTGTCCGCATTCCGGCCATGTAAAAACACCGGTAATACAGATGTGTAATTCTTGCATCGGACATTAGTATAACTTTTTTTCAGGGTTACCGCAACGGATATGTGGTTTTTTTCAGAGAAATTTAATAAAAGGGAGGGGTTTCCACCATCCCAATCAGTTTCGGCATCTCCTCCCGCTCAAACTCCTGGATGGAAATCGCCTTTTTATTCGGATTGGCAAACACAAACGTCTTATTCACATTCTCCACGTAATTCTGGATCTTATCATTGGTGGCGCTTATGATGGCCTGGAAGCCCAGGTCACGGATTAACTGGATACAGCTGGCCACTTTCTCCGCATCCATTTTTGAAAATGCCTCGTCCAGCACCACGAGACGGATCGTCGGATTTCTTCTGAGTTTCGGTGAAAGGCCGATGCGGTAGGCCTGGGCAAAGCTTGCAAGGAGCGCTACATACAGCGGGTTCTGCCCCTCTCCGCCCGAGTTTTTCCGGATCATCTTGCTGAGCTGCAGCTTCATGACGCCGTCGTCGTTTCGGATGATCTGCTGCATATCAAAGGAGAGGTAGGTGCGGTAATCCGCATATTTATCCATGTTTCTTCTGGCTTCCTCCATCTCCTCGGCCGACGCGTTTTCCGGTGGGATGAAGATGCTTATCAGTTCGTTAATCTGTTCTCCATACTGGTTTTCATGCTCCATTGTAAAGAAGTTGAGCTGGTTTTCAAAGGACTGGCTGAGCTTCGAAGGATTGATCTCCAGAGCTTCATCCATAAACATATCGTAGAAACGGCCGTCCGCCCCCTTGTTTTTCCCAATGACAAACTGATATTTGTCCTTTCCAAAGTTCAGGCTGCTGATAATCCGGTTGAGTTCGTCCTTGCGGCCGATGGCCTCGCCGATGGCGCTGCGGATTTTATACATAAAATCGTCTTTGAAACGCTCCACCGCCGTCTTTGCCTGCTCCGCGGCCGCCTCCCTGTAATGCTCCAGATTATCGCAGCCGAGTGTAACAAGCAGCTTTTCATACGCCTCATTATTTCTCACGCTGGGTGAAAAATTCCTGTTTGGATACCGTTTCAGGTAAGCGAGCCGCTCAGACAGCAGAATATCAAACGCCTGATCCCTGGCTTCCGCCGCCGAACCGGCCTGTCCCTTAAAATAATCCCTCAGCTTGTCGTAATTCGGGTTGTCACGTTTGGAGAGGAACTCGCAAAGCTGCTCTTCCAGCATCTTTTCTTCTTTGAAATCACGCTCCCTGTCGGAAAGTTCTCCCTGTTTCCAGACGGCCTCTTTCTTTAACCGCTCCAGCTCCTCCTGGCTCCGGTTCGTCTGCCGGTCGATCTCACGCAGTTCCTCTTCCTTACCGGATCTCAGAACCTCAACCGCCTCTCTTTCCTTCTCCCACTCGTCAATGTTCTGCTCCTTCATCTTCCGGAGCTTTTCTTTCAGCTGGTTTTGCTCTCTTGTCTTGATCTTTAGCTGCCTGATATCTTCAAGCCATTCCAGGTAAGTGTCCGCACTGCTCTCCATCTTTTCAAGCTCCAGGATGCGGCCGCATTCCTTCTGCAGTTCTTCCTGCGGCGCTCTCTCCGTGCGGCAGCGCGTGATCTCCTCCTCCAGCAGCCTGATTCTTTTTCTCACACTGGCTTTTCCAATATAGGCGAATTTTGTATAGTGGTCGGGATTTACAAACTGCAGGCGTAAATTGTGGTACAGCATGCAGTCGGGCGTGATTCCAGTCCTGTTTTTACGGAGTTCCTCTATGGTGCGGCATTTAATAACCTTTCCAAGAAGCATATCGATGTATGGCCTTAAATAATCCTCCTTGACGAGAACCTCCTCCGACAGGGCGTTTTCAAAGACCTGAGGTGTGATTTCCGCCGCCTTCTCCGTGTCGAGGACCGCTACGTTCCAGTATTCTTTTCGGTCCAGTTCCCCGTATAGTTCCATCGCCGTTTTCGCATAGGCGGGCGGCACGACAAGAGACAGCTTGTTTCCGGCCAGATAGCCCTCCACGGCATTTCTCCACTCGTCGCTTTTAACGTCCAGAAGATCGGAAAGGACATAAACCTCCACCTGTTTTTTCCGTTCCTCAAACAGCCGCTTTTTTATGTAGGAGCGGGCATTTTCCAGGTATTTGGGGTATGCTTTTCCTCCGGCCCGGAGCTTCTCCAGCTCTTCGACGGCCTGTTTCTCCCTCTTTACCAGTTCACGGATGGCGGCTCCGGCCTCCTGCTTCTGCCTGGCCACGTCCTCCCTCGTCTCTTCCACCGAACTTTTCAGCCGTTCGAGAACGGCCCTGTCGATGGATCGGGCCTCGAATTCCTCTATATCCCAGATGGTCTGGTTGGATGTGATATCCTCGTCCACCCAGGCCTTTAACCCGGCGGCCGTCCTCTGCCACCTGTCCTCACTTTTCATAAGACGCTCCAGGAGTTCGTTCATCCCCTTAAGCTTCTCCTTCAGTTCATCATAACCGGTGGAAGAAATCTGGCGGAGAAGTTCATCGCTCTTTGCCTTAAGCGCCGCAATCTGGCTTTTTACCTGCTGCCCCGTCTCTTCCTGTTTTCGCAGGTCAAATGCAGTCTGTTCCATCCGGTCCGACAGTCCGGCCACCTGGATGCGCAGATCCAGAATCTCCATCTTATCCATGTAATAGGTGTTTTTCCGGATCAGTTCTTCCTGTGCCTCCACCGCCCTGTATTTCTCAGAAAGGGCCTTCAGCTCCTCAATTTCCCGGCAGGTATCCTCTATCTTTTTTCTCATTCTGCCGTACTGCATGACGCTCTCCTGCATATCCTCAATGTGGATATCCTGCTCCATGCAGATATATTCCTTTACAAAATCCTCCAGCTTGATATTCATCCTGAAGGGAATCGCCCGTTTAAAAAGCAGGGGGAATTTTTCCTGGTCGAGGCCTCCCAGATACACATCGTAGAGGATCCGGCGGAACCTCTCGTTGTGGGAGGTATAAAAGCACTCTTCTTTGCCGTAGGAACGGTTCAGCCGCTCCTCCACCTCGGCGATGGTCATCGCCCGTTCGCCCGTCCGGTAACCGTCTTCCCACAGCGGCCCCTTGTGCCAGAAAAATTTTCTTGAAATCTCATTCGTGGAGGTCTCCACGTCGAATACGATACCGACGCACTGGCAGTCCTGTGTGTCCGTCCTCTTCAGTTCCAGGACTATGGTCGTAGAGAAATTCCGGTTCCTTAAATAGGCAAACTCATTATTTTCTCCAATATTCACCATGCCTCTGAGGTATTCAATCAGGCTCCGGTCCGAATCATCCGCGGCGGCCTTGTTGAAAAATCCCCTTCCGTCCGTATTGGCGTACAGCACAATCTGCATTGCATCGATTACGGTGGATTTGCCGCTCCCGGAATGGCCGGTAAAAAAATTGATCTCCTCGCTGAAAGAGAGGGTTTTCCTGCTGATATAGTGCCAGTTATTCAGGCAAATGCGGGAAAGCGCCACAAAACGGTCCGTATCATTCCTCGTCTGCTGTGTCATCCTGCTCCTCCTCCTGCGTACTGTCTGCTCCTCCCGGCTCCGCCTCTGTTTCCAATTCGGGTTCTGAGCCCGGTTCCTCGTCCATAAAGGATTCCAGAAGTTCCCTGACATCATCCCCCATCAGCACCACGTTGATGCAGGGGTAAACGATCAGCCTGCTGCTTCCCTTTAAATCATCTAAAAGCTCCAGAGGCTCTATAATCTGGTATTTTTTAAGCAGCGTCACGGCTCTTTTAATATCGGTTGGGGAAGGCTGCTTTTTAAAAAGGCGGTAGCTCCCCAGCTTCTCATGCATCTCTCCCAGCGTCGTGTAAACATTTACGCTGGTGGACACACTCTCCATCTGTTCGTCGTAAATCAGTTTCAGAATCAGCAGGTACAGGGTGGCAAGCCTCGGCAGCTTATCTCCCACCAGCGTTTCTCCCTGGATATAAATCACGCCCAGCTGGCTGTTTTCACAGACAGAGATACCGCTGATTGAAAAATAGAGCCGTATGAATTCCAGATGCTTGTTGCAGATCCTGAATTCACGGTTATACTGGAACCGTCCCGTCCGTCTGTCGTATTTGCGTTCCAGGATAAAGGTCTGGCGGAGCAGGAGACGGATAGAGTCCGTAACCTCCTTCTGCTCTTCCCCCATCAGACCGTCAAAATACGGAATTTCTGTCATTTGTCCCTCCTTACAAATACCAGCTTCGGATAGCGGTATCTGCCGTTGTCTATCAGTTCAGCCTCTTCCTCCTCCACATGGTACAGACTTTTCTGTCTGGTGGAGTAATCATAGGCCAGGATCAGTTTCTCAAATTCTTCATCATTTGTAACCGTCTTCTCTCCCACTTCCATCTTTCCCGAAACGGCGCGCTGTGTGATAAAGCTCTCTATCTCGGCGCGGCTGTAGCGGCACTTTACACGGTTCAGGTTAAGTATTTCCTCTGTTGTCAGCTCTTTTTCTTCCTCGTCCGGTTCCAGGTCCTTTGCAAAATCCGCCTTCACCCTCCTCCGTTTATAGAGCGAGCCCTCCGACAGGATATTCATCTGGGACAGATTCATCCTGCTGCCGATTTGAACCAGCTTTTCATCCTGACCGCCGTCGTCCGACAGATGGTTGAGCAGACGGATAATCAGGCCCTTGGTATTGTCCTCCTGGTTCAAAAGGTAGTTTAACCTCGTCACGGTGGCTCTCACATATCTGGAATGCTCCTTATCCATGTTGGAAATCCTGCGCTCGATGTCATCGAAACCTCTCTCAATCTGGCTCAGTGTCTCCTGGATTTCGGTAAGCTTTTCTTCATCCACTGCACCGTCGTCCGATACCGTCCCTCCGCCCTTTCGCACAAGATTTTCAAGCCAGCGGCCATCCTCCCTCATCTCTGCAATCCAGAACTTGATGTCGTTTTTATACAGATAAAAGTTGTCCGACGTCTTAAGAATGTGATATTTCTTCCTGACGATTTCCTCCACATAGCCCTCCAGGTGATCTTTTAACAGATTTCCATAGGTCTTCTGCTCCAGAAGGCCTGCAAAAAATTTATCCATGTTATGCAGCATATCCTGAAGCGTCTTATTGAGCCTTTTCGTGTTGATCAGCGCAGTATTTAACAGGCTTAAGCCCGCTCTCTTGTCATTCTTAAGGGAAAACAGAATTGCATAGATATTCTGAATATAGATCTGAGTTTCGTCTTCCTCATCGTTCAAAAGCTTTCCGAATGCGTCCAGCATGACGGCTGCGTAATCGGGGATTACAATATTGGCCGTCATGGATGCATAGTCGTCTACTTTCCTGAGCCAGCCTGCACGGAGCAGCCAGTTGAGGACTCTGGTCGCCGGCGGTTCCAGCGTATCCAGATCGTCCTCCATCTCATCCTGCCAAATTACATACTTTTTACGGGCAAAGTGTTCACCCAGAATCCGTATGCAGGCCTCCCTGCTCAGAAAATAGTTACTGTATTCGTATTCTTCGTTTATTTTCAACAATGCCTCTATGTAGATGGGCCGGTTGACGGAGCGGAATAGGCCCCAAAACCGGTCCGGTATTTCATTCATCAGTTTCATCTTCCGCCTCCGCTGTCTTTCGCCATCACACCGCGATATAATGCCATATTTCCCCCGCTCTAATTCTCCAGGGATTTAAGCGCCGCAAGGAGCACCGAGAGGTCAAGCGGCTTCACAAGATATCCGTTCATTCCGGCTTCCATGGCCTGGCACCTGTCTTCCTCGAACGCGTTGGCCGTCATAGCCAGAATCGGAACCGTCGCCGCGTCCCTTCTATCCATGGAACGGATGGCTCTCGTAGCCTCTAACCCGTTCATCACAGGCATTCTGATATCCATCAGAACCGCAAAAAAGCTGTTTTCCGGCGATGCCTCAAACGTCTCTACGGCGTTTTGCCCGTCTGCCGCCGTCACGATGCAGAGGCCGTGCATTTCCAGAAGCGATTTGGCAATCTCCAGGTTCAGTTCATTATCTTCCACCAGAAGAATCTTCTTTCCAAGAAATTCACTTTCCATGGCCTGTTTGCTCAGGCTGGCGCTGCGGCCTGCCCGGAACTTTGTAAATGTTTCGTATACCGATGTCCGAAACAGCGGTTTTGAGATAAAGTAATCCGCTCCCGCCGCCCTGGCTTCCGCCTCGATGCTGCTCCAGTCATAGGCGGAGATGATAATGATCATCGTGTTCGGCCCCGTCAGTTCCCTGATGCGCCGGACCGTCTCGATGCCGTCCATCTCCGGCATCCTCCAGTCGATCATCGCCACGTCAAACATCCATCCCGCCACCAGGGCTTTCTCCACTTCCGCCACCGCTTTGATACCGGAATTTACGAACACGGTACCTGCGCCGATTCCGTCCAAAATCGCGGCAGCCTGCTCACCTATGTATTCATTGTCATCCGCAATCAGAACTTTCAGGCCCTTTAACAGTTCCCGTGTTTTGCGCTCTTTTTCTCTTTCCCCGTCATCGTGAAGAAGGCCGAAGGGAAGTCTGACCGTAAAACGGCTTCCCTCATTCTTCCTGCTCTCCGCCTTAATGTCTCCGCCCATCAGATTGACAAGGTTATACACGATAGACAAGCCAAGGCCGCTGCCGATCTTGTTTCTCGCGCTGTCCGCCGTCTCCTGTTCAAAAGGCTGGTAAAGCTTCTCCAGGAACTCCGCAGACATGCCGATTCCCGTATCGCTGACGGAGAGCTTCAGTATGGCAAAACCGTTGACGCGTTTTTCCTCTTCTATCTCTATCCGGATCTTCCCACCGGCCATTGTAAATTTCACGGCATTGGACAGCAGGTTCATCAGGATCTGTTTAAGCCGCAGGGAATCGCCGATATAGTAGCGTTCCAGCGGGTCCTTGTGGTGAATCTCATAGTCAATTCCGCGTTCCAGGGACTGCGGGAATATGATGGAGTTGATCTCGGCAATCATTTCAATGAAATCAAAGGTTTCACTGGACAGCGTCATTTTCCCCGTCTCGATCTTGGACATGTCGAGAATATCGTTGAGCAGCGACAAAAGGTATCTGGATGAGGTGTCAATCTTATCAAAGCAGTCCTTCACCCGGACCGGATCCTCTATTTTCAGTTTGCCGATGGTACTCATTCCGATAATCGCGTTCATCGGTGTCCTGATATCGTGGCTCATCCTGGAAAGGAAGTCGGACTTGGCGTTATTGGCCGCCTTTGCCGCCGCCAGGGCATCTCGCAAAAGCTGCTCCTGCTTCGCCGTCTCCGCCCTCTGTGCATCCAGAAGTTTAATCATCCTGATGGCAATCATATCTCCGCTCACGGAATTCTCAACGAAAATCAGGTGTGAAGAAATCCAGTGGTACTGTTCGTCGGAGCCCATCTGACGATACTCCAGGTATACCTCCTTCTCACCGCCCGAAAACTTCTGAATTATATTTTCCCTGGAAAACGTCTTTAGATAATCTTCCCTGTATGCGGGATAAGTCCGGCTGCTGCTCTCCAGAATCATCTCATCGTAACTGCCGCACCGGTTGATCGTGTAGGCATTCTGTTCTTCCACAAAACAGTCATAGTAATCCCTCGTCAGGTTCACCCTCATAATCAGAGGATATGCCGTACAGATGGCGGCACGCAGCGACTGGTTCTCGATCAGCCTCTGCTTTTCCGCTTCCAGTTCAATTCGCTTAATCTCGGTAATATCGGTAAATACCGCCTGGATTACCTCCTCGCCGTCCGCATTGACAATCCGGCCCATCGTGACATTAACCCAGACCTGTTCCCCGTTTTGCTTTCTGCTCTCTCTGGTATAAGCAGCCACATCCCCCCACAGGGTCAGTGATTCCGCCGTCTTCATAACCCAGTCCATATCTTTGTCAAGCACCATCTGAAACGGTGTTTTAATATGGTTTCTGTACTCCTCCTCCGACGCATAGCCGTAAAATTCCCAGGCCGTCCGGTTGACGCTGACGAGACGGTGAGAGGGATCCGTCGTAAACTGAAGGATTCCGCAGGGAACCGTATTGTAAAGCTGGGTGAGGAATTTTGCCGTCCGCTCCACTTCCCTGGCCGCACTCTCGATTTTCAGCTCATTTTGTTTCTTCTCCGTTATATCGGTAATGAAACTGTAAAGCACTTCTTCGTCCTGTTCATATACTTTTTTCCCGAGATCGGCAACCCAGATAACACTCCCGTCTTTTCTGGTAATACGGTATTCCGTGTAATAAGAGTCTCCCCGGTTAAGGCCCTCCCCAATTTCCGACCTTACTGCGGCGAAATCTTCGGGCAGAATAAAGTTCTTACAGCAGTTGCCCGTTGCATCTGCATATTCCGTCTGGCTGCCGAAACCCAGCATCTGACAGAGGCTCGGGCTTACCCACCGGGTGGTGAACCTGTCGTCATTCAAACAAATCTGCATTCCTCCGGGAAGCTGCTCAAGCATCAGTTCTATCTGACGATCCCTCTGGTTTAAAATCTCCTGAAGCTGCTCGTAGGACTCCCTCGCAGCCGTCACCGGAAACAGCTCATCATCCTTCACATCTCCATAGGAAGCCGAGTGATGGAGGTGCACAAGCCAGAGTTTTCCGTTCTCCCTGCGGTAGATGAAAGTCGCTCTCTGGTGGAGTTTCATGTACATCCTGGTTCCCTCCACCGACTCCACCCATCCCGTACTCTCACAGAAATAACAGTTCTCCGCCAATTCCCGCACGGTAAATGTCTCATCATACATCTCACATGGAATCATATCGCCTTTTCCTGCACGGAAGGCCTCCGCCACTGCTTCACGTCCCTCTGCCTTCATCTTCTCGCCCGCCCCGATCCACACAATGTCCGGCGCAAACTTGGATATCAGAAATTCCATATCAGATTCACAAAAATATTTATGCAGTATCTCTTTTGTCAAATCCCTTATTTCCTTCAGGATCTCATCCTTCATTTAACTCCCCTTCTCCTGAAACGGCGGCCTGCCCACTGACGTTCCGCCACCCCGGCCCGCATCTTTGTACAGGCAGTCTGCCCGCCGGATGCACCTGTTCGCTCGTTTTTATCCAATATAAGATTATATCAGAATTAGAGACTCAGGTAAAGAAAAAGACGGGGATTTCGTTGAGAAATGAGAACGCAGCCGGATAGCCTGGGGGGCGGAATGGGTAGGGATGGTTATGAGTCTTCAGTCCCGGTTTTTAGGGTGTCGCGGGTGGGGAATCCGGGAGAAAAAATTCCTGCGGGGACCCGCTCCCGCTTGTGGAATGCGCAGCGGATGCTAGCTTCGTGAAAAATCTCAGCAAGCACCGGCGGATTCCCATGTCCCCTTCGGAATATTTTCTCCCTCCTCCCCCACAGGCAAGATTATGGCCGGGACTGAAGACCGGGCAGGTTATCGGCCATTCCGCCCCGTCGGCCTGCGGCCGCTGATCTGTTCTATTTCTTCAAGAGGGGGAAAATATTGTTGCCGCCACTACATTGAGTTCTATATTGAAAACAACGTCGGCTTTTGCTTTACAAGCAGCATTGACTTTATTTTATATTTCGTCTGAGATGCCGTCAGAATATAAAGTATCACAACTTAGTAGTGGCCGCGACAATACATCTCTCCGCACTTGGCGAAAGAGACAATCAGGCTCTGAAGCCGGCGGACGGGGCAATCATCTTCGCTGAGTCTTCAGTCCCGTCGACAACCTGCCCGGGGAAGGAAGGAGAAAAGATTCCGAAGGGGACATTGGAGCCCGCCGGTGCTTAGCGAGGTCCTTTCGAGCTTAGCATCCGCTGTGCGCTCCACAAGCGGAAGCGGGTCCCCGCAGGAATCTTTTCTCCTGGATTCCCCCTCACCACACCCTATAAACCGGGACTGAAGACTCATAAACACCCACCCACTCCCCCGTCCGCCGTCTTACAGAACCGTCCCCGCATCCCAACTAAAATTAAACCCTTTGACAAATCCCCCTTCCATGCTATAATAAAAAGGAAAATTGAACAGTCCAAACGCTATGAAGGGACCTGCAGCACGCACAACAATCCAGAGAGAGACGCATTGGGTGGAAGCGCCTTATTGGGAAGCCGCTGTTACCAGCCCGGAGCGGCCTTAATACGGCCCGGTGATCCCGTTATCATCCGATATGATGAAACTTATTTCAGCTGTTTTCATCATGATCAATGAGAGGTTAACCAGCCGGATTTCCGGCACGGTGATGGAAAGCGCAGTACGCGTTTCTCACCGTCAACCATATAAAAAGGGTGGAACCGCGAGCAGATATGCCCGCCCCTTGCAGCAGTTGTGCTGCAGGAGGGCTTTTTTTGATCAGGAACGCAGTTTCCTGGCCTGAAAAGGCATCCTGACCGGAAAATGTCCGGCGGGACATTACCTTCAGAAACGTTAAACACATTCATACCATAAAGGAGACAAATTATGATCATCACATTAAAAGACGGTTCTCAGAGAGAATATTCCGAACCGAAATCCATCATTGACATTGCCTTCGACATCAGCGAAGGCCTTGCGCGCGCTGCCTGTGCCGGAGAGATTGACGGCAAAACCGCGGATCTCAGAACCGTTGTGGACAGTGACTGTACCTTAAATATCCTGACCGCAAAGGATCCGGAAGGACTTTCCGCCATCCGCCACACCTGTTCCCATGTCCTGGCTGAAGCCGTTAAACGGATGCGTCCCCAGGCCAAGCTGACCATCGGCCCGTCCATTGAAAATGGATTCTACTATGATTTTGACACGGAGCCGTTTACCAGAGAAGATCTTGACAATCTGGAAAAGGAGATGAAAAAAATCATCAAACAGGGACAGAAGCTCGAGAAATTCACGCTTGAAAAAGCTGCCGCCATCCGCCTGATGGAGGAGAGGGAGGAACCGTACAAGGTGGAGCTCATCGAGGCCCTTCCCGAGGGTGAAGAAATCTCATTCTACAGACAGGGAGACGATTTTACCGATCTCTGTGCCGGACCTCACCTGATGAGCACAAAACCAATCAAGGCTTTCAAGCTTATCTCCTCCTCCATGGCTTATTGGAGAGGCGATTCCAGCAAGGCCCAGCTCCAGAGAATCTACGGAACCGCATTTGCCACAAAGGAAGAGTTAAACGCCTACCTGGAACATCTGGAGGATATTAAAAAACGCGACCATAACAAGCTGGGCCGCGAGATGCGTCTTTTCACTACGGTCGACGTCATCGGCCAGGGCCTTCCCCTGCTGATGCCGAAGGGCGTCAAAATCGTCCAGTCCCTGCAGCGCTGGGTCGAAGACCTGGAGGACAATGAGTGGGGCTACATCCGTACCAAAACTCCTCTGATGGCCAAATCCGATTTATATAAGATTTCCGGCCATTGGGATCACTATAAGGACGGCATGTTTGTCCTGGGAGATGAGGAAAAAGACAAGGAAGTCTTCGCACTCCGTCCGATGACCTGTCCTTTCCAGTATTACGTATACAAGAACGACCAGCACTCCTACCGCGAGCTGCCGCTGCGCTACAGCGAAACGTCCACCCTGTTCCGGAATGAGGACTCCGGCGAGATGCACGGCCTGACACGCGTCCGTCAGTTTACCATCTCCGAGGGCCATCTGATTATCCGTCCTGACCAGGTGGAGGAAGAACTGGCCGGCTGTCTGGATCTGGCTGTCCACTGCCTGACTACTCTGGGGCTTCAGGATGACGTGACCTACCGTCTGTCCAAATGGGATCCCAACAACCGGGAAAAATATCTCGGGGACGAGGAGTACTGGGAGAAGACACAGGGCAAGATCCGCGACCTGCTGGTAGAAAAACAGGTTCCATTTACCGAGGCCGACGGTGAAGCCGCATTCTACGGCCCGAAGATCGACATCCAGGCTAAGAATGTGTACGGCAAAGAGGACACGATGATCACAATCCAGTTAGACTGTGCCATTGCCGAGAATTTTGATATGTATTTCATCGACCAGAACGGTGAAAAGGTACGTCCCTATGTCATCCACAGGACATCCATGGGATGCTATGAAAGAACGCTGGCATGGCTCATCGAAAAGTATGCTGGCAAGTTCCCGACCTGGCTCTGCCCTGAGCAGGTGAGGGTTCTTCCAATCTCAGACAAATACGAGTCATACGCGGAAGAGGTGGAAAAAGAATTAAAGAAAAACGGCATCTCCTGCACTCTGGATAGCCGCTCCGAAAAGATTGGTTATAAAATCCGCGAGACGAGACTTGACAAGGTTCCTTATATGCTGGTTGTCGGTCAGCAGGAAGAGGCTGATAAGACGGTCTCCGTCAGAAGCCGTTTTGCAGGCGACGAGGGCGTGAAACCGCTCGGCGAATTCATTGAGCAGATTTGTAAGGAAATCCGGACAAAAGAGATTCGTGAAGAAGTGAGCGAAGTATAAAAATTCCTGTAAAGCAAAGAAAGAGCACCGTTCCTGATATGAAATCAATGTGATTTCTCATCAGGAGCGGTGCTCCTTCTTAATTTACCTACTATCTTAATCTTCTATTTTACCTTCTGTTTATCTCTTTTCGTGCCCTGCAAACATGGGATCGTCCTGCCAGAGTACAACTCTGCCTTCCCTGAGTGAGGCGGGAAGGTCGATGAGCCTCTGATTTTTCGAGCCTCTGAAGCGGAGGGTGATATCGTACTCCTCCTCCACAAACCTGCCGTCTACCAGAATATCCAGGTATCCCAGCAGTTCGTCCGTGGCCTCGCAGTGCGCTCTCCCGCCTTCCGTCAGATCCTTCTCCAGCGTATAACCGGTGTAGCACCAGATATCCTTGCCGGGACAGGAGGACTTTACCTTCCTGATGAAGGGAAGAAGCGCCCGCTGGTTGGCCGGCTCCATCGGTTCGCCTCCAAGGAGGCTCAGTCCCGCAATGTAGGCCGGTTTCAGGCTGTCTATCAACTTCTGCTGCGTCTCTTCCGTAAATGGTTCGCCAAAACCGAAATCCCAGGCCTCACTGTTAAAGCATCCGGGACAGCGGTGAGTGCAGCCCGATACGAAAAGGCTGGTCCTCACACCGGTTCCATTGGCGATATCACAGTATTTGATATTGGCATAGTTCATGATTATCTCCTACAGATGAAGAACCCTGTCACGGATTTCTTCGGTACGTCCCTGGTTCCAGAACTGTGTTCCGATATATCCGCAGGTACGTCTGGCTACGTTCATCTTGGACTGATCGCGGTTCTTACAGCTCGGGCATTCCCAGACAAGCTTTCCGTCATCCTCCACGATACGGATTTCCCCGTCGTAACCGCATTCCTGGCAGTAATCGGATTTCGTGTTCAGCTCTGCATACATAATGTTATCGTAAATGAACTGCAGAACGCTGATAACAGCCTCCAGGTTATCCTGCATGTCTGGCACCTCCACATAGCTGATGGCTCCGCCCGGTGAAAGCTTCTGGAACTGGCTTTCAAACTGCAGTTTTGTAAAGGCGTCTATCTCTTCGGATACGTGGACGTGGTAGCTGTTTGTAATATATCCCTTATCGGTAATTCCCTCCACAATGCCAAAGCGCTTCTGCAGGCATTTGGAGAATTTGTATGTGGTGGACTCAAGAGGAGTTCCATACAAGCTGAAATCGATATTATGCTCCGCCTTCCACTTTGCACACATATCGTTCATATGCTGCATCACCTTCATGGCAAACGGAGTCACCTCCGGATCGGTGTGGGATTTGCCGGTCATATATTTACAGCATTCGTAGAGACCCGCATACCCAAGGCTGATGGTGGAATATCCACCGTAGAGAAGTTTGTCGATCACTTCCCCCTTCTCAAGCCGGGCCAGGGCGCCGTGCTGCCACAGAATCGGAGCGGCATCGGACAGGGTTCCCTTAAGGCGGTTGTGTCTGCACATCAGCGCCTCGTGGCAGAGCTCCAGACGTTCGTCAAAAAGCTCCCAGAATTTATCGAAGTCACCTTCGCTTGAAAGTGCCAGATCCACCAGGTTGATAGTCACAACGCCCTGGTTAAATCTGCCGTAGTATTTTGCTTTTCCCGTCTCAGGATCGACGTATGGGGTCAGGAAACTTCTGCAGCCCATACAGGTATAGCAGTGGCCTTCACCATTCTTATCAACCTTGTTCTGGAGCATAATCTTCTCGCTGATATAGTCGGGAACCATTCTCTTGGCCGTACATTTTGCCGCCAGCTTCGTCAGATAGAAATAAGGCGTTCCCTCCTTCAGATTATCTTCCTCCAGCACGTAAATCAGCTTTGGAAATGCCGGAGTTACCCAGACGCCTTCCTCATTCTTTACGCCCTGGTAACGCTGAAGCAGCGTCTCTTCAATAATCAGCGCCAGATCTTCCTTCTCCTGCTGGTTGCGCGCTTCGTTGAGATACATGAAGACGGTTACAAACGGCGCCTGGCCGTTGGTGGTCATCAGGGTTACAACCTGATACTGGATCGTCTGCACCCCTCGGCTGATCTCCTCTTTCAGGCGCTTGTTCACCATCTCTTCCATCTGGGCTTCGGTAGCGCTGATCCCTAAGCTTGCCATCTCTTCCTGCACACTCTGGCGGATTTTCCTGCGGCTCACGTCTACAAAGGGAGCCAGGTGGGTCAGGCTGATGCTCTGGCCGCCGTACTGGCTGCTGGCCACCTGGGCAATAATCTGGGTGGCGATGTTGCAGGCCGTGGAAAAGCTGTGCGGTTTATCGATTCCCGTCCCGCTGATAACGGTGCCGTTCTGCAGCATGTCCTCTAAATTGACGAGATCGCAGTTGTGCATATGTTGTGCGAAGTAGTCGGAATCGTGGAAATGGATGATCCCCTGCTCATGGGCTTCCACCACTTCCTGCGGAAGCAGAAGCCGTGTGGTCAAATCCTTGCTGACCTCGCCTGCCATATAATCACGCTGCACGCTGTTCACAGTCGGATTCTTGTTGGAATTCTCCTGCTTTACGTCCTCATTATTACACTCGATCAGGCTCAGAATCTTGTCGTCCGTCGTATTGCTGGTACGTTTCAGCGTTCTGATGTAACGGTATGTGATGTACTTTCTCGCCACCTCAAATGCCTGCTGCTCCATAATCTGGTTCTCAACGAGATCCTGGATCTCCTCCACACTCATCGTGTGCGGCCTTGTGCTGCATACCTGCTCTACCCGCTCTGCAATGGCGTCAATCTGTTCTTTGCTAAGCTGCTGGTTCGCCTGAACGACCTCATTGGCTTTGCTGACCGCCATCATGATCTTTGATATGTCAAAGACTGCTTCTGATCCGTTTCGTTTGATAATCTTCATACCCCAAACTTCCTCCTGTAACTCATTCTATATATGGTAGTATCGTGAGCCGGGCCGCTGGTCCGGCATCCATTAGTTGTTTGACAATAAAAAGCCGGCAAACCGTGCTTTTCGTTGTTGGCGGCGGTAGCCTTCACGTGATGCGTTCCGGTATCGCTTTTGCCTTATTAGTATAAGCCAGGATACAAATACTGTCAACATCAAAATACCATATATTAGTTCGTTTTTCTTTTCACACTACCATATCTTGTGTTTTATAACTGATTCTTTCAATACCATCCGTTTGGTCCCGATGCTGGGAAATGCCTGAATTCAAAGGAATGCGAGGCATTTATGGAAAAAAATACCCCGGTTTTCTGCGCCCCGCCATTATTAGTTTTTCCCATATATTACCATATCTTGGGTATGGCTGTTCCAGGCGTCCAAAATCCGGACACAGAACGGTTCTGCATCCGCGGGTTGGGATGCAGAACCGTCCAGGCCATACACTATGTTTTTTGGTTGTACCCGTTTATCAGTAACTCGGCTCAAACACGGCTTTATCTTCCAGTCCGGTATCCGTGGATCCGTCCTTGTCATACACCAGGTTTTCCCCCTGGATGTCAAACACGTAGACTGCGTCGGTTCCCTGCCGTTTCATTACCACCCTGCCGTTCTCCAGCTCATAGTCTCCCATCGGTATAGAGCTCATCAGGACTGAATATTCAAAAATAAAACGGCCGTCTTCGCCGAGCTCCACGAAGGGTTTGAGAACCTCCTCTGAAGCTACGAATTTATATTTGCCCGTTATTTCTCCCGGATTGGGCCTGAAAAAGCGGAGAGCTTCGCTGTAGATGTTATGGCCGCTCTCGGCCGGTTTTCCATCGACGGTGATCTTTACCGCATATGCGTCAAACGCCTTCAGGAACGTGTTGACAACGCCTCCCATATAGAAATACTCTCCCGAAGTTCCCATTCTGTTCAGTTTCGTGAGGAATGCTTCGTTAAAATCAAGCTCCAGGTATGTCATCCCCTCTTTTTCCGATATTTCCAATGAATTTACTTTTACGCCCTTCTCCAGGACACCTGCTTCAATCAGAGCGTCCGCCAGGTTTTCGGCAGTTAAGTCAGGAAGCAGCGCCTCTTTTGTCACCATCATCTCCACCGTATCGTTGCCGTGGTATATCGTCACTTTCGTCCCGGCTTCATCCTGTGTTTCAAGCATCTGTTTCTCTTCATCCGTCTCAATGGCTGCCCGGCTCTGTTCCACGGCGGCATCTCTGTCGGCCGGCTCACTGCTGCCCGGAACTTCTTCTTCGATCTCGGAGCTCTTTCCCGGTAAATTCGTTTCCCCGCTCTTTCGTCCCGCCGAACACGCCGTCAAAGACAGGGCCAGCGCAGCCATGAGCATAATACCTGTAATGCATTTTCCCGAACTGATTCTTTGTTTCATAATATCTCCTCCCGTGCTGCGGTAAAACGTGCTTCTTTGTTTTATTGTAACACAGGAGGGGTTTGTTTTTGATAGAGATTCTATTACGTATTCTTACAATATTTTGTACTTCTCATCATGCCGTCCGGCCGTCCACGCTCTGTTCCTCCATCCTCTCATCCTGCGGTTTTACCGTATCCTCATGGCTGATTGGAGGATTATTGGTTGGAAAACCTGGCTGTGACATTTTTTTCTCCCTTCAGAGTAATTCGGTGAATTTTCAGTATGTCCACCTCATGTATAATATGTCCTTTTAAGCTCTTTTGCCACCTGCCGCCGGACTATAATGCCGTTTACCGCGAGCGAAAACCCGGTCCGCAGAGCTTCCTTCTGCGGACCGGGTTTTCGTCATACTGCTGTCACTGTTGGGCCAGAACGCCGTCTTCGCCGACATATTTCCCGTCCGGCGTCGCCGAATTTGTCAGCATCTCCCCATTCTCATTCAGGAAATACCATTTTTCCTTCCAGTTGACCCATCCGGTCATCCTGTATCCCTGTTCGTTGAAGAAATACCATTTCCCGTCTATCTGCTGCCAGTTATTCGTCACATACGTCCCATCCGAATTGCTGTACCACCAGCCCACCGCATCACTTTTCCAGGTTCCCGCCGCAGGACCGCTGCCGCTCGGTTTATAGGCGGCCGCTGCCGTGAGTTCCGCCGCTTTCTCCGCAGATACCTCCAACGTGTCGGATTCCTGCCACTCGCCTTTTCGTGATGAATTATAGTAGGCCCGCACTTCAAAACGGTAGGTGCCGGCGCTGGTGATGTATTTTGAAAAATTATAAAAGGTCTCTTTCACCGGGCGGACAGATGTCACAAACTTGTCGTCACGGTAAAGACGCAGCTCATAATAGGAGGCGTCCTCACTGTCACTCCACGCTCCCACTCCGCTGTATTCATTCCACTCCACTTCGTCCGTGTCCAGCTCATAGTCATTGTCGTCCGCCTTCAGGGCTTTTAAGGTCACCGTCACGATCAGTTCCTCCGCACTCTTTCTTCTCACGGAACTTACGCTTCCCTTTGAACCGGTCAGGCTTACTTTTTTCTTGCCGAATCCCGATTTGAAATAGTAATCGGACTCCGCCTCCAGCGTCACCTCCACCTTGGGCTTGTCTTTGTGTTTCCACTCTCCGTTCGGCTCGTTGATCACATCCACATTTGCTATATAACATCCTTCTGAGCCGGTCGTCACCTCCACATCGGAGCCGCTGTCCTTCACCTCAATCGAGGACGCCACATCGAGCGCCACCCCCTCCACAGGCGTGCGGTCCTCCTCCGCCACGGCCGTGATCGTGCCGGCAAATGTCATTCCGGCGGCGGCCAGAAGAAGGAGCCATGTCCTGACTGGCTTTATTCTGTTTTTCTTCTCATTTACTCTTTTGTCTCTCATAACTGCTTCCTCCCGAAATTACTTTTAACGCGCTCTCAGTGTGCCGGCTCTGTCTGGTCCGATTGATCCACGGCGCCGCATTTTACCGACTCCTCGATTCCATCCTTCTTACACTGCACTCTGCCCAGTCGCCGGCAAAGTTCAGGGCGGCCTCCAGAAGCCGCCCCGGCTGGTCTGTTCACTATGATTTTACCACATTTTCCGAATTCTGTCTCCCCATTCCATATTATGATTCATTACCGTATTCCTTCTTTTGGCGCGCTGCGCAGTGCGTCATTTCTCCACCATTTCTGCGCATCGCGGTACATGTTGATGAACACGGAGGAAACAGCAGCGGCCGGATGGCACAAATTACAGAAAAGCCTGCGTTATTCTTGATTTTTTTAGCAGTTTGTGCTAAATAACTGTATAGTGTTAATAATATTTCACTATGAAAAGGAGACGATACCATGAGCTTTAGAGAAATAAAAGCAGAAGAGCTTACCTTTAACCCATTCACCAGAATCGGTTCCGACTGGATGTTAATCACAGCCGGTGATGAAAAGAAATTTAACACGATGACTGCCAGCTGGGGCGGCGCCGGAGTATTCTGGGGGAAGAATGTGGTAACCTGCTATATCCGGCCTCAGCGCTATACAAAAGAATTTGTCGATGCGAACGACACCTTTACCCTCTCCTTCTACGGTCCCGAATATAAAAAAGCCCTGAATATCTGCGGATCTGTTTCCGGAAGGGATCACGACAAAGTTACAGAAACCGGCCTCACACCGTATTTCACCGACGGCACCGCCGCGTTTGAGGAAGCGGATCTCATCTTTGTGTGCAAAAAAATTTACCAGGATGAGATGCCGTATGAGAACTTCATCGCCAAAGAAAACGATGCAAAATGGTATCCCAATAAGGATTACCACACCATGTACATGGCAGAAATACTGAAAATACTTGTAAAAGACTGATTCCCGTTGTGTGAAATCTGCTGATTGTAACATAACCGGTTTTGCTGTAGAATAACGGCGCAGGCCTTCGGCTTGCCACAACTTTCCATTGTGACAAACCGGAGGCCTGCGCCGTCTGTTTGAATCGTATCTTTTTTCGTATCTCTATTCAGTTATATTTCCCGTACCTTAATTCTTTTTACCGTTTATCCGGATGTGACGCAAATATCCGGTCTTCTATGTCTGATATCGTAATCTCTTTTAACCGTTCACGGCATCTCTGGTCCAGACCGTCGTAAATCTCCGTCATGACCCCGGCCATCCCCGATGAGACAAGGCAGTCTTTCTCGGGATCTCCGCTTTTCCATGCTGTGGTAACAAAGGAAGCCTGAAGCGCATCCGCAATCATTAAAAGATTCACCTCCGAGGCATCCCTGTGGAAAAGGTATCCGCCCTCGGCCCCTTCCTTCGTTTTAATCAGATCCGCTTTTTTAAGTTTTGCCATCACCTTCCTGATTCTGGCGGCATTTGTGCACACATTCTCCGCGAGCCCTTCGCTGGAGTAAACAGTCCCCTTGTGTGATAAAAATACAAGGGCGTGCACTGCAATTGTAAATTCGCTGGTCATATTCTCATCCCCCTTGCAGCATTTTGCTTAATTTCTCTTTCCTGCCATCGTCTGATCGATGATGCTCTTCATCATATCCTCACTGAGCTGGCCGCTGGCATATCCAAATACATTGCCGTCACGGTCAATCATAAACGTGGTTGGGAAAGAATAAATTCCATAAGCTGTAAACATCTCACCCGTCGTATCCATCACGACAGGATACGTATATCCATTTTCACTCAGGAATTCTTTGATTCCTTCTTCCGACTTCTCACTTCCCATATTCGGTGCGGCAATGCCAAGTACGATCAGGGCGTCGTCGCCTTCCGTGTCATAAGTGTCATAAAGCTTCTGGATATCCGGCATCTCGGCGCGGCACGGCGGACACCATGTTGCCCAGAAGTTCAGGAAAACGGTCTTTCCTTTATAATCCGACAGCGTATGGGTATTGCCAAACTGATCCGTCAGGGTAAAATCGATTGCAGGCATCAGTACTGGCTCTTCCGCTGCAGTCTCACCCGAAGCGGTTTCTCCGGCTGCGGAACCGTTATTTTCCGCCGTCTCTCCGCCGGCTGTCTCTCCGCTTCCCGGCCGGGGCGCATTTTCCGTTGTATCTTCAGGCGCCTTTTCTTCTTTGGAAGCCGCCTCTGTGGATTCCTCCGTACTGCCGGCGCCTGTATTATACTCAGTTCCCGAAGGCGGTGTAAGCCTTGAAAGGTAACCGGTTACAGCATTCATCTTTCCGGTAAACATCAGTATTCCCATGAATACCATCAGGATTCCGCCGACTCTTACCGTATACTTTACAACGTTCATATGGCTCTTAAAGAATTCCAGCAAAGAAGTGGTAAACAGGCCAACCGCCAGGAACGGAAGCACAAAGCCCGCCGTGTAAACGCCTATCAGCATAAAGGCCATTGCCTTTGTGCTGGCCGAGGCCGCCATCAGGAGAACACTGGCCAGAGCCGGTCCTACGCAGGGTGTCCACGCAAAGCTGAACGTAAAGCCCATAATCAGGGCAGTAATCGGCGACATGGCAACAGTATCAAGTTTGAAGGGAAGTCTTCTCTCTTTGCCGAGCATGGCGCTGGTCCCGAAAACGCCGAGCTGGTACAGACCGAAAAGTACGACGATGATGCCGCCGACCCTTGCAAACATCAGCTGGTTTTTATTAAAGAAGTTGCCCATGGCTGAAAATCCCAGTCCCAGGAGGAAGAAAGCAAAGCTGACTCCGATTACGAAGAAAAGCGTATGCGTCATTACCTTGCTTCTCTTATAATAGATTCTGCCGTCCTCTCCCCGGCTTCCGGTGCCTCCGGACAGATACCCGATGTATAACGGTATCAGCGGCAGTACACAGGGTGAAAAAAAGCTGATCAGGCCCTGAAAAAACACTGTCAGAACCGGTACACTGATATCTAATGAAAATCCCATATAGTACACTCCTTTATGTCTTGTAAAATTCTAGTTTCGTCTTGTTACAGCCGGTTTATACGGCAAATAAGTCGTTAAACGCTTCCGCCATCGTGGGATGGGTAAAGATCATGTCTCTGAGCATGGTGTACGGCGCTTTTGTATCCATGGCCATTTTGATAATATTAATCAGTTCATAAGATTCCTCGCAGAAGAGGTGGGCTCCCAGTATCAGTCCTGTCTTCTCATCGATGACAGCTTTTAAAAGGCCGTCGGTCTGCTCCAGCACCTTTGACTTGACAATATCCGCCGCGGCAAGTCTGGCAATCTTTACCTGATATCCCGCCGCTATGGCATCCTTCTCACTGAGCCCTACCCTGGAAAACGCAGGAGCCAGGAAAACGCTGTAGGGTACGGCTCCTCTCTTCTTCCGCGTATAGCTCCCGTCACCGAGAATCCTGGATCTGATGATTCGGCTGTCGTCCAGAGAAATATAGGTAAACTGAAGGCCGCCCGTCACATCTCCCATCGCATAAACTTCAGGGGCCGTTGTCATCATGGAGTCATCGGTGATGATTCCGCCTCTTGAATCCACCTCAATACCGGCTGCTTCCAGGTTAAGGCCGCCCGTCTCCGGCCTGCGTCCCGTTGCAACAAGGACCGCGTCGGCACTCAGGGTCTTTTCCCCTTCGCCGTCTTCAAATGTGACTGCCGCATTCTCCTGCGCCTGCCGCACCGACCTTACTTTTACGCCGGTCAGCACCTCAACGCCTCTGGATGCCAGGGATTTCCTCACCGCATCTGCGATATCGGCATCCTCCCTGGGAAGAAATACGTCTTCATCCTGGAGAACCGTCACCTCTGAGCCAAAGTTTGCATAGATGGAGGAAAATTCAACTCCAATGTAGCCTCCTCCTATGATCACCAGTTTCTTCGGAAGTTCTTTCAGATCCAGAAGAGTCTCGCTTGTATATACAAAAGGATTGCCTTTTATCCCGTCAATCGGAGGGATAAAAGCGGAAGCGCCGGTGTTTATAAAAATCCGGCTTCCCGCAAGCCTCGTGACCGTACCTTCATGTTCCACCTCGACCTCGTGAGATGAAACGAACCGGGCCGGGCCGTCCATTACCGTAATATTCGGATGGCTCGACAGCTTCAGGTGGTTCTTTGCACGCAGCCTTCCCGTTAGTTCATCCTTGTGTTCTACGGCTTCCCTGTATGCTGCGGCCTTCTCCTCAAAACTGCCTCCCGCGGCCGCTGCGAGCCCCGCCCGGTAGACATACGACTTGGTCGGTATACATCCGACATTCGGACAGGTTCCTCCATACATTTTAGGGGATTTCTCAATCATCACCGTCTTCTGTCCCGCATCTCCCAGCGCTTTCGCCAGTGTCTTTCCACCTTTTCCAAAGCCGATTATAATTGCGTCATAATTTTCTGATATCTCTATCGCTTTCTGTTCCATTATCTTATCTCCCTGCCGATTGATACAAAATGTGTATCTATTTTTATTACAGTTGTTATCTGTAACTTTAACAGATACAGTTTTGTTTGTCAAGGATTTTTTTGAAAGATTTGCGGCATTCTCATTTCACAACCGCTCTCCCGCTTTGTGACCGCAGATGATGATCAAAAGAAAAGCAGAGGACTTCTGCCTTGTTACGGCGGCCGCCCTCTGCTTTTCACGAATTATCATATTTTCACAAATTATGAGTGCGGATTGTCACCGCCTCCCCGCCCTCCTCAATGATCGTTCCGGTATAGTCGATAAAGACCGCCTTCAGCATATGAGCCGTCTCCTTTCGATAAATAATTCGTTCTCTTTCCTGCCTGAACATACCTTTTTCATCTTCTGTGAAACGCCAAAAAGCAGGACTTTGTTTAAATCCCGCGCATGCTGCGGACAGACTGAAACACAGCGCATACAGGAGATGCATTTTTCCTTGTCAACCGAGGACGGATTGCCGGCCGGGATTGCGCCGACGGGACATTTCTTCGCGCACAGGCCGCACTTCGTACATGATTTGTCTCCTTCCGGTTTGAATGGAACGCCGTTATATTCCCGGTAGGGGCGGTTGCCGGGAAGCCCGGCAATTCCGGCATGCTCCATGCCGCCTGCCGTCCTGTCTCCTTCTTCCGATAACATATCCTCAATTCTTACCGCAAAATCGGTCAGCTCTCTCTCATCCTCCGCATCCGGCCTTCCCCCGGCAAACTGATGCATAATGGAGTGTTCCGCGACCGCTGCAATGGCTGCCGCCGGATCAAACCCGGCCGCAAGGAGCGTATCTTCAAGCTCCAGAAGCGTATCCTCAAACGCCCTGTTCCCGTATACTGCCACCAGCACGGCTCTGGCGCCTCCCCCTTCCATCATCTTAAGGCGTTCCAGCGCCGCGGCAGGCACACGGCCGCCAAATGACGGCACTGCGATAACACAGACATCCTCCTCGCCAAAACAATACTTTGCATAGTCCTCCTCAGGAAGTGATAAATCAATCTCTTTATGTACCGCTTTCGTTCCGTCCCCTTTGCCTTCCATGCCGCGGCTGATGATCTCTGCCACCTTTTTTGTCCCGCCCGTCGGGCTGAAATACATTGTATTAAGTGTCATTCTTTCTTCTCCTCTCTCACCCAAGGACATCTCCCCATCATTTCCAACGCCTCGTTCCAGAACTCTGCAATCCGCTTCATACTGCTGCTTTCAGGATCCGGATAATAAAAGTTCTTTGTGCCGCACTGGCGCACCTCAAAGGAATCTTTTTCCATTTAGCCGCCCTCCTGAATCATCCGTCATTTACTGATTCGAAATGAATGGTCGATATTTATTGACCATTATACACAGTTCTCTCCGGAAATACAAGATTGGTAAAGAAAATCGGGTTCATTGGAAGGGCCGGAGTTACTGTTCAGCAGCCACATTAGACGGCTACAGTAAGTTTTACTGGCTTATCCACGGCAAACCCATTGTGCGATATCTGGATGAATACGTCCGCGACGGGAAATGTCCTGCGCTGGAGCGGTTCGGTTCCCTACTCGGGCTGCTGCCCGCATGGTCCGGAGAACTTGAATAGGCTGCCGAGAACCGCTTTATCTGGGAAATGAGTGACAGCCCGGAAGCGCTGAACGTCCCTATTCTGGTCTGTGAGGACGACTGTGATTTAAGCTGTATTGTCATACTTGCCAGAATAAGAAAAACAGAGGATTTCATCTTCTGGAGCGAAAATGTCAACTGGATGTTTGCCGCCGGACAAATCAATGATTCTTTTCAAGATATCCCGCAGGCAGTCCGTACCGGTTATTCTATCTGGTTTTGCATCAAATACTGTTTCATCGTCTCATAAAGAACCTTTACATCCAATGGTTTGCCAATATGCGCATTCATGCCCGCGCGTTTGCTCTCTTCTACGTCTTCGGTAAATGCATTAGCCGTCATCGCAAAGATCGGAATCTGTTCGGAGTCCGGCCGTAACAGGGCTCTGATTTCTTTGGTCGCCCTATATCCGTCCATAACCGGCATTTGTATTTCCATCAAAATCAAATCATAATATCCCGGGGCGGAACCGCCGAATTTCTCAACAGCCTCTTTTCCATTTTCCACAGACTCTATCTCTGCCCCTGTCGCCCCGATCAGTTCGATGGCAATTTCCCTGTTGATTTCATTATCTTCCGCTAGAAGGATACGTTTACCGTGGAAATCAAATTCCACCGGACGATATTGTATATGAAACAGTGGCTGCTCCCCCTCAAGTCCCGAAAATGCTTCAACCAGCGTAGACATGAAAAGTGGTTTTTGAATAATGCCCGCAATCGCTCTTTCATCCGGAGCCAGTTCAATTTCCGTTGAATCATATGCTGTTATAAGAATTGCCGGTTTATCTTTCCCTACGCGCTGCCGTATCAGACGGGCTGTCTCCATTCCATCCATACCTGCCATTTTCCAATCCAGCAGACAGACATCATAGCCGGTATGTTCCAAATATGCCCTTTCCGCTATGGCAGCGGCAATCTTACCATTGTCTGCACAGTCCACTTCGGCTTTCATCCGTTCCAACAGAGAGGCGGTATGGTTTAAAGCATCTTTGTTCTCCTCCGCTATCAGCACTCTCATTCCCGTGAGGTCTAAAGGCTCAACCTGCTTTTCCACCTTCCCAAAGGGCAGATCCACGAAAAACGTACTGCCGCTCCCAACCCGGCTTTTAAGCCTTACCTCACCGCCCATCAATTCGGTAAATCCTTTAACAATGGCAAGCCCCAGCCCCGTTCCACCGTACTTGCCCGACACACTGGAATTCTCCTGCTCAAACGATTCAAAAACCTTTGTATAATTTTCCTCCGCTATCCCACATCCCGTGTCGCTGACTTCGAAACAGAGCCTGACCTCTCCCCCTGTCTCATGAAGCGTTGACACCCGAAGTGTAACAGTTCCTCCGGAAGGAGTAAATTTTATGGCATTTGACAGGAGGTTGGATAATATCTGCTTCAGCCGCAGGGAATCTCCGACCAGTTTCTCATCCACATCGCCCGCCAGGATTGCTTCATAGCGGATTCCCCTTTGATGCGCCTGGGTGTAGTAGATATTTCCAATCTCTTCGATACTGTCCCTGAGTTCAAAGGGTACATGCTGAAGTTCTATCCTGCCGCTTTCAATTTTCGTCATATCCAGGATATCATTGATGAGAGACAGCAGATGCCGCGATGACAAAACCTGTTTTTTTAAGCATTCTTCCACCTTGAACGGATTTCCGATATTTTGTCTGGCTACTTCGCCCATCCCGATAATTCCATTCATCGGCGTCCTGATTTCATGGCTCATTCGGCTTAAAAATTCACTTTTGGCCCGGCTTGCTTTCTCCGCTTTTATTAACGCCTCTTCCGCCGCCGCGTTTGCAAGCCGCAGCTTCTGTTCATTCCTGCTCATGTTAGTAAAAAAGAATACGAATACACAAGACAGCATAATCAGAACGAATACTACCATGCCGATGGCATTCCTGTTAAGCCGGCTAATCAGGCTGCTGATGGTCAGGTTCACCACCTCATATGGTATAATGGTTAAAAGATACCAGTCCGTTCCCTGGATTGGGGCATAGTACATATACTGCCTTTGGCCTTCGATCCTATATGCCGATAATCCTGCTCCCCCGTTGGCCAGATCGGTCCGGATCGTCTCCAGAGAATAGCCCGATGTGAATTCTGCATATTTTTGGAGTTTCGACAGCACATTGGTACTCTGTGATAATTCGGTATTGTAGCTGTTATTTATGATAAATCTGCCGGAGCGTTCAATGACACTCGAATATGTCTTTGCATTTTCTCTTTTCAGGGAAAGCTGGCTGTTAATGACATTGACATCCAGTCCGGCCAATACCGCAACCATCTTCTGCTCTCCGTACCTGATGGGATTGATGGAATCTCCAATCAAAATCATATCTTCTCCCAGGATTGTCTCATTGTAGGAAAACAGGCCTGACTGTCCCTCCAGCAGACGGCCGAGAAAACTTATCTTGGATGCCGCCGGAAATACACCGTCTGTACAGTAATATTTTCCCTCCTCATCCACCAGTGCAAAGAAATTGAAGTTATTATACTCCTTTGTCCTTTTCAGGTAAGCATTTAAGGTTTCCGAGTCCCTTAAGTCATCATCTTTCATGGATGCAGCCGTAGTCCGAAGCTGGGAGAACTGACTGTTGATACTGGTCTGAAAATGGCCTATCGTCTGTGTTGTCAGCTCTCTGAGATAGAGGGTGTCCATCTCCACTCCGGCCTCCTGAGAGGCAATAGACGACGCATGAATCAGCCATATACTGGAAACCGTACAGGCAACTGCCATAACAATAAAAAACACCGTCACATACCATCTGTTATTCCCGGCTTTCCTAATTTTTTTATTCATCGCTGTCTCCTGCTACGGTAATTCGTCCCTCCAGCTTTACCTGTACCGGTTCGTCCCTGTGATTTTGAAAATACTGTCTCAGCGCTTCTCCGTACGTCGCCCCCGTCTCCTTTAAAAGCTTCACGTCCCCAGTCTTCGGAGCCGTATCACTGTACAGGTTAAGCATCGTATAACCGTCGCCGTTATTGTTTAAATATCCGCTGCTGCCTGCCATATAGTTGGTTATGGCGAGTGTGTACCAGGTATCCATTCCCACTTCGGAGCCGTCCTCTAAAAATACGGACAAAAGTTCGGCCGTTTTTCCTTCAGCCGCAGGCCGATATGAATAAGATAAGCCGGAAACCTGAAGAAAACGGCCAGACGGTATCATATCTTTCCCCTCGGTCTGGGAAATACCGTTTCTCAGCATATCGGCAATCACGGCCCCCTTTGCCTCGACCGTGATGATTTCATTCGGATAAGGACAGACCGCGTTCAGATCTTCGCCAAGAACATCTCCTTCATATAAACTGCCGCGGATTCCGCCTCCGTTGACTACCGCAATATCTGCCCCGGTATATTCTTTCAAGGCGTCGGCGATCAGATTGCCGATGGCCGTCTCCTCTTTTCTGGTATTATAATTTTCATAAAGAAGATCGTCTGCCACACTTCCAACCACCGACTGGCCGTAATCCACCTCCGGTGAGCCATTGATGCAATAATCGTCAATTGCAGCGAGCGCTTCCTTTAAATCCATCTTCTCATCTAAAGCGGAGATCATACATTTTCCAAAATACTGAACTATATTGGAAGGCAGCTGAAGGTCGTAAATATAGCCGTTCTCCACACACCCGGCAATTTCTTCAGGCAGCGCAGCCTGTACCGGTTTGTAATCCTGCAGATAAGAATAAATAGACGAAGTGTCTACCATCCATGCCTCCTGTCCTTCAGGGGTGGACAGTAATCTAAGAATCCGTATGCAGGCATCCAGCTTCTTTTTCTCATTTCCATTCGCCAGCGCTCCGTTAATCCCGATATATCCGTCCGGTTCGGAAGTAATCCACGGTTCATTTCCCTTATCGCTCAGATACGGAAGCATCGTATATTCATATTGACTGCTTTTACTGTTTAATTTCGACAGCATCTGCACATTCCCATAGGACATCACCAAAGTGCCGTTCAGCATTCTCTCTTCAACCGGCATTGCATTCCTAGTATTTGCCGATAATGTATCCGAATTCAGATAGCCCTGTTTTGTCCACTCAAACATCAGTGCCAGACTGTCATCCCATATGCCGTTGAATCCTGCCGTTCCGGCCTCAAAATCAGACATCCATCTGATTCCCGCAGCCGTTCCCAGAAAGTCCGGTACCTGCGTTCCGATAATATAAGTTCCGACCGCTCCGGGTGAAACGGTGACAAGGCCAAACATAGCGCCGTCCTCTCCGATTCCCTTTCCCTGCTCTTTTGCCGCTTTAAATAGTTCCGTCAGTTCCCTGTTTGTATCCGGCACTTCCATCCCAAGCTCTTCGACGAGCGTACGGTTCAGTATGTAACCCGAATATTGTCCCGGAAGAGGAAGATACCGCGTCTGTCCGTCAACCATGACCGGTCCGGTGATACTCCCCTGGTAAGCTGTTGCAAAGGTCTCTGCGCTTAAATCCAGGGTATAATTTTTCACCTCTCCGGTTGGAAAGGTCGTCACCACGAGATCCGTGCCGTGCCCTTTTCTGAGACGCCTCTCACTGTCGCTGTTCATAACCGCAGTTGTAGTCATTTCCACCTGCAAATCAATATCCGGATATTCCGTGTCCACCAGCTCTTCAAAATTCTTTAGATTCTTGGGATACATCATCGTAATCTTCGTCTGACTTTCCTCCGGCTGCTGCCGGGAGTCCACCTGAGTACTGCATCCTGTAACAAAAGAGAGAGCCACCAGGCTAAGCCCCCACCGAATCCATCTTCTGTATCTCATATTGCCGCCTCCATGATTACACCTTTTCGCCTCGTTCTGATATACTTATGGACAATGTAGTGATAAAAATATAGTGAGATTACCTCCCCTCTGAAACTTAAATGTCCGGAAAGGATAATTTCACTTAGAATCGATTCTTTTATATTACATCATCTTAAATTCATGCTGTATACATCTTTCTACTTTTTGCATAAAACCTCTTTATGCTCCATGCACAAAGTCCGGAATGCAAGCTTTGTCCACATAAGAACCAGTTTCTCTTATGCCAAGTTTATCACCATCAGAATAAAAAAGCAATCTTTTTGCCGGCAATGATTCCGTATATTCATTGAAGCCACCTAAATCATTTCTTGTCCTTTTATGAAACTGCTGGTATACTATTATCATATTACATATATAAGGGGAATAACATGAAAAAAATATGCCCATATTGCGGTCGAATCGATGAATTAGGCAGCGCCTGTAAAGGATGTGGATATGTTCTTCAGGTGGCCGATAAGGATGCTCCGGATGATGTCCAGCAGGATAAGGATAAGGCTCAGAAAGAGGCGGAACAACAGGGAGGCGTTTATCAGAAATATGTTTACGAGGAATATGTTTTTCATGGCACGGACGCCGCACCGCAGCCTGAGAATGTGGTAAAACGTTCTGAGTTGAAAATGCCGCGTAAGGCAGAGAAGGCTAAGAATCATACGGTGATACCGAAAGCCATGCGTCTCTTCTGGACCGTTTTCGGGATTTCTATCCTGGCTTTTGGGGTTTTTGGTTTTTTTGCCACTCTTACTTTTTACCGTACTGGCGATCTATTAAACGGCTTGGTTGGAACATCTGTCGCGGTCGTAATGAGTTTTTGCGGTTTATCCTGTATTCAGGCATTCCGAAAGAGCAGATTTTGGAAATTTGCCAAATATGCAATGATTGCCGCCCTGGTTATTGCGATCGGAATTCCGTTATTCCAGATGGTGATGAATTAATCCTTTTTATAATGAAGATGTTTAAACTCAAGAAGAGCCCCCAGTTTTGGGAGCTCTTCTGTCGATTAGCAATAAAGCTTGCGGTACTGCCGCCCGACCATCCATTGTCAGAAAAGGATATGGTTTCCGTGAAAGATCTTGCTAAGGAACCTTTTATCCTTATGGACGAGCTGGGCTATTCCTATCCGCTGGCAGCATTCAAAGAGGCAGATGTACAGCTGAAAAATCTGAAACTGACGGTCTATGACGACTATACAGTCATGGAAATGGTTCGCCAAGGCTTGGGTGTATCCATGCTTTATGAACGCATCCTGCGAGGCTTTGATACCGGTTTGACCATACGCCCACTAAAAGAAAAACCAAAGCGCATCGTTGCCATCTGTTGGAAAGACAGAAAAACACTGTCTCTGGCGGCAAGAAAATTTCTCGAACACATCGAAGATTCAAATATATTTACTTATTTGTAAATGTTTTTGGAATTTCGGCCTGAGCAGCTTGCGTTACAGGGCGATAATCAATCATGTTTCTTGTGGAGTGCCACAGCTATCCTCGGCTTGGTGCTGTTGTTATCAACGCTGATAACAATTTGAAGGCAGGAAATTGAAAGGGTGTTGGAATAATAGAAACATGGGGTATGGCGGTGGCCGTGCCCCTTAGTTTTTGTGGTAGATTATGTGGTGGTATGCTATACTTAGAGCAACAAATCGGAATTTGTGAGGATTGTATGGAGAAAAAATTAAATTCTAATCATTTAAAAATAATAGCTATCATTGCTATGACGATAGACCATATCACAGATTTGTTTTATCCCGCTTTTCCGACACAGCCTTTACCAATAGTGTTACATATTTTAGGAAGGCTGACGGCACCGATCATGTGGTTTTTTGTTGCAGAGGGATATTACTATACGCATAATGTGAAAAAATATTTGCTTAGATTAGGAATATTTGCTGTTATCTCACATTTTGCTTACTGCTTTGCTTTTGGAAATAGCTTTATTCCATTCAAAACAGGTATATTTAATCAGACAAGCGTGATGTACCCTCTATTTATAGCAGTATTTGTATTATGGCTTCAAGATACCGAATTAAAACATAACGAGTTGAAGAATGTTATCATTTTTCTTTTAATATGGAGTGCCTTTCCCGCAGATTGGAGCTGCATTGCTGTATTGGCAATCATAGATATTTATAGAAATCGGGGAGACTTAAGAAAACAGACGTTCAGAATGATGGTTTGGGTTTTGCTCTATGCAGTTGTGTCGATTTTCTTTGTAAACAAGGTATATGGGCTAATTGAAATGTTCGTTATATTAGTTTATCCATTGATGAAACAATATAATGGTCAGCGTGGAAAAGCGACATGGTTAAAATGGTTTTTCTACATTTACTATCCTACACATCTTATCATAATCGGTATTATAAGAGTGATGATGTATGGGAATATTAACATTTTGTTTTAAAAAATATTGGAAGTTGTGAAGGAGGCAAATTATATGATTGTGATAATAATTCTTACAGTTATATTTGCAATAATGGGGATAGTGTTTGCACGTGGCAAAGGCGGTTTTCTTATCGCTGGATATAATACTGCAAGTAGCAAGGATAAGGCAACGTACGATGAAAAAAGATTAAACAGATGTTTTTCCATTTTCTGCTTTGGAATAGCGATAGTAATTGGAGTCACAGGATATATTGACACGGAAGCATTTGCTGTCCGTGTAGGGCTAACACGACAAGTTCCAGCTTGTCGGGCAGAAAAGCAGGCAAAAAAAATTAGCCGCAAATCCAGTATAACACAATACATCTGACATTGCCAGATGTATTGCTATGCTTCAAATCGCTGCATTGAAAAAAGCACACATATTACCTTCATTGCACGCAACTTGAAGACCAATGTAAAGCCAGACTTGCAGTTTTAAGTCAACCCTTCCCTCATCGCAACACAACATACAAAAAGGAGCCGGAAACCTTGCTCCCGGTCTCCAGCTCCTCTATAAAATGTTTTGAGAACATCCAACATGCCAAGGCTGTTTTTAAAAGATAACAATCCTTATATTACCTTTTCTATTGCAAAACAGCAGACACTCTTTGTTACCGATACATTTACAAACACACCCCGTCATGTCATGACTCTATGTTACCGATGTATTTATAAAAAATATGGCGTTTTTCCCCAGTATGTTACCGATGTAATCTAATATTACCTTTGTATTTCTAAAGAAGCATTTTAACCGCGTTCTTTAAACCTCATCAATCGCCTTACCAATATCATGTCTCATATACTTATTATCAAACTCGATCCATTCCGTCGCCTTATAAGCGTTGGCTCTGGCATCCTTCAAATCTTTTCCGGTTGCCGTTACGCCCAGCACACGGCCTCCGTTTGTCACGATATCGCCGTCGGCATCGAATTTGGAACCGGCATGGAACACATAATAACCCTCTTTTTCCTTGAACGTATCAAGGCCTTTGATCTTGAATCCTTTTTCGTATTTTACCGGATATCCGTCGGAAGCGAGCACGACGCAGACCGCCGCATTATTCTCAAACTCCAGTTCAATCTGATCCAGTGTTCCGTCTACGCAGGCTTCAAATACATCCACGATATCGTTCTTCATACGGGGAAGCACAACCTGGGTTTCCGGATCTCCGAAACGGGCATTGTATTCCAGCACCTTCGGTCCCTTTTCGGTCAGCATCAGGCCGAAGAAAATAATCCCCTTAAAGGTCCTGCCCTCTGCTTTCATTGCATCCACAGTTGCCTGGTACACATATTTACGGCAGAATTCATCGACTTCTTCCGTGTAGAACGGACTGGGGGAAAAGGTCCCCATACCGCCGGTGTTCAATCCCTGGTCGCCGTCCTTGGCACGTTTGTGATCCTGGGCGGATGTCATGATTTTGATTGTATTTCCGTCTACAAAAGAGAGAACGGAAACTTCGCGGCCTGTCATAAATTCCTCAACCACCATCTGGTTTCCTGCGGAACCAAATTTCTTATCCATCATGATCTCTCTCACTCCGGCCTCTGCCTCCTCGTGAGTGTTGCAGATCAGCACGCCTTTTCCAAGAGCCAGGCCATCCGCCTTCAGTACGATAGGCATCTCGGCTGTCTTCAGGTAGGAAAGCGCTTTCTCCGGATCGTCAAAAGTCTCGTAACCAGCTGTCGGAATGTTGTATTTCTTCATCAAATCCTTGGAAAATGCTTTGGAACCCTCCAGGATAGCCGCATTTTTTCTCGGGCCGAATACTTTTAAGCCTTCTGCCTCGAATACATCCACAATGCCGCCGACCAGAGGATCATCCATACCGATAATCGTCAGGTCGATGGCATTTTCCTTTGCAAATGCCGCCAGCTTGTCGAATTCCATAGCTCCGATCTCTATGCACTCCGCATATTCAGCAATTCCCGCATTGCCGGGTGCACAGTAAATCTTATCTGCTCTCTTGCTCTGGGCTACCTTCCAGGCGATGGCATGCTCACGGCCGCCGCCTCCAACGATTAGAATCTTCATTATCTCCTGTCTCCTTACCTTATATGGCCTGTATATTATTCGCTATCATGTTGATTGCCTGGGGAAGAATTACCCATTCCGCTTCCTCCATAACGCGCCTCTGGAGTATCTCCGGCGTATCTCCTGCCCTGACCTCCACCGCTTTCTGAAGAAGGATGGGACCGGTATCAGTTCCCTCATCCACGTAATGAACCGTAGCGCCCGTCACCTTGACCCCGCGTTTAAGGGCCGCCTCATGAACCTTCAGCCCGTAGAAACCGACGCCGCAGAAAGACGGGATTAAAGACGGATGAATATTGATAATCCTGTTTTTATATGCAGCAATCATCGCCTCTGGTATCTTTACAAGGAAACCGGCCAGGACAATCAGATCCACTTTGCAGGCATTCACTGTCTCAAGCAGGGCGTTGTTAAACTCTTCCCTGCTGCCGTATGCTTTCGGTGAAACGATAAAAGCCGGAATCTTGTGGTTCCTGGCCCTCTCTATGGCATAGGCATTCTCATTGTTGCTGATTACGGCCACCACCTCGGCCCCCACAATGCTCCCGCCGTCGATGGCATCCAATATGGCCTGTAAGTTGGTTCCCCCGCCGGAAACCAGCACGCCTACCCTCAGCATAAGGTTACTCCCTTTTCACCGGCTTCAATGGAGCCTACAATATACGGGGTCTCTCCGGCTGCCTTTACCGCTTCCATCGTCTTATCCACATCAGCGGGAGCGACTGCCATAATCATTCCAAGGCCCATATTATAGGTATTGTACATCATCTCTTCTTCAATATTGCCCTTCTTCGCCAGAAGTCTGAAGATGGCAGGAACTTCGTAGCTGTCTTTCTTCACTACGGCGCGTGTTCCTTCCTTTAACATACGCGGAATATTCTCGTAGAATCCGCCGCCTGTGATATGGCTGCACGCTTTTATTGTGACGCCGGCTTCTTTGACCGATTTAAGCGCTTTTACATAAATTTTAGTCGGGGCAATCAGGGCCTCGCCCAGTGTGGCGTTCAGCTCCTCATAATAAGTATTCAGCCCTTCTGTCGTCAGTTCGTTCTCAAATACCTTACGGACAAGGGAAAAACCGTTGCTGTGCACGCCTGAGGATGCCATTCCGATGAGGACGTCACCGGCCTCCAGGTTTTCACCCGTAATCAGATCCTTTTTATCTACCGCGCCAACCGCAAAACCTGCCAGATCGTACTCATCCTCCGGATAAAATCCAGGCATTTCAGCCGTCTCGCCGCCTACAAGGGCCGCGCCCGACTGCTTACAGCCTTCCGCAACGCCGCTTACGATGGTTGCGATTTTCTCAGGCACATTCTTGCCACAGGCAATGTAATCCAGGAAAAACAGGGGCTCGCCGCCTGCACATGCCACGTCGTTGACACACATGGCAACACAGTCGATGCCGACCGTATCATGTTTATCCATCAGGAAAGCAAGTTTTAACTTTGTTCCCACACCATCGGTTCCCGACAGCAGCACCGGCTCATCCATCTCTTTAAAAGCAGCGGCGGAGAAAGCTCCTGAAAATCCTCCCAGGCCTCCCATTACTTCCGGTCTCATGGTTCCTTTTACATGTTCTTTCATCAGCTCAACTGATTTGTATCCAGCTTCAATATCAACTCCGGCGTTCTTGTAATCCATCTTTTTCCTCCAGTATCTTTGAATTCACTGTTCTATTTTCAACTTCTTAGTTTTCGCTCTATATGCTCTTCCAAACAGGTACGCTTATTTCTTCATCTGGGCTACATACTCTTTGTAACCAATCTGATCCAATTTCTCCGCTTTCGCAACTACTTCATTCTTCATCTCTTCGGAGTAGTCTTTTAACTTCTGAAGCAGTTCCGGATCGGATGTGGCCAGGATCTTGGCAGCCAGGATTCCCGCATTCTTTCCGCCGTTAATGGCAACCGTTGCAACCGGGATACCGGACGGCATCTGTACGATAGAATAAAGAGAATCAACTCCGCCTAAATCAGAGGTCTTCATCGGAATACCGATAACCGGCATCTGGAACAGGGCGGCACACATTCCCGGCAGATGGGCAGCTTTCCCGGCACCGGCAATAATTACTTTATAGCCCCTCTCCTCAGCGGACTTGGCATATTTAAAAAATACATCAGGCTCCCTGTGGGCTGAAATTACCGTCATCTCAAAATCAATTCCCATCTTCTCCAGGAAATCCGCTGCCTGGGCCATTACAGGCATATCAGAGTCACTTCCCATTACAATTCCTACTTTAGCCATTGTTTGTTCTCCTTTTCTGCTTGTTTATCTTCTGGATTTTCATTTGCAGTTACTCTGCGGTATGTGCAGAATAATTCATTACTGTTTGATAATAAATTTATTAGTTGTACTTATAAGTATATTTAATTAAAGTACTATTACTTATTAGTAATGATACTAGGTTTTTGGGGGCAAGTCAATAGAAATTTTATTTGCCTGCTCCACTCCTCTCTTTCTATAAGACGCTATCTCCATTATAATTTTTTTTGCGACGCCGGACAATAGTTTCCTGACTTTTTCCTATGCTTTTACAATACAGGCTTTGCCTTACTGGTCTAAAACAACGAAAAGCACGCTTCGCGAACTTTTCATTGCCACTCAATCAGAGCGCCTGCCGGAACCGGCAGGCGCTTACTCTTATCGTGACGTCCCCTCTTCAGGCACGACGGATTTTATCCGGTCATTTGTTGCCGGTTCCGTTTCAACAGTTTCTTTCTTCTCTGTCTCCTTCTGCACTTCCAGCGTAGCCTTCAGTTCCGGAATATCAGAGATGCTGATGTTCCGGTTGACCTTGGCATCATATGTCTCGCCGCGGATTACCTCCGCCAGATCGACGCCGGTGGCTTCTTTGATTGTCTCGAATGTTTTGGCCATTCCTATCGGCACATAGTCGGAGATACTCTGCACACCATCACTCCCGGAGCCTCCTCCAAAGATCGTAATCTTATCAATCTGCTCCACGGATTTGGATACCTGAGCTGCCATATCCGGCAGAATTTCAACCAGCATCTGAATAATGGCGGCATTGTTATAGAGTTTGAACGCCTCTGCCTTCTTCTGCATACCTTCCGCCTCCGCCTTGGCTTTTGCCTCAATGGCGGATGCCTCCGCTTCACCTTTGGCGCGGATCCCCTCCGCCTCCTGCTCTGCGCTGTATCTTGCCGCATCTGCGAGTGCTTTCCTCGCCTCGGCTTCTTTCTCCTGCTCGTATTTCTTTGCTTCGGCCTCTCTCTGGCGTTTGGTCAGCTGGGCAGCTGCCTCCTGCTCCACGCGGTAGCGCTCAGCATCGGCCGTTTTGTTAATCTCCGCTTCCAGGGCCTGCTGCTGTACTTCCACTTCCTGGCGGCGCAGCTCCGCTTCTCTCTCCGCCTTGGCAATCTGGGCATTTACAGTCGCAATCTGGATGGTCTTCTGCTGTTCCTGGCTCTGAATCTCGTATGCGGCATCGGCCTCCGCCTTCTTTGTATCAGCATTGGTCTTCAGTTCGGCCCTTTTGATGTCAAGCTCCGTATTTTTCTTTGCAATCTCGGTCTCGGCCAGTACCCTTGCGTCATTGGCCGCCTTGTCGGCCGCCGCCTGGGCGATGGCGATATCACGCTCCGCCTCGGCCTTCGCAATGGATGCCTCTTTTCTAATCTTACTGGTGTTATCCATACCCATGTCCTGAATCAGCCCATGCTCGTCTTCCACGTTCTGAATATTGCAGGAAAGAATTTCAATTCCCAGCTTCTCCATATCCTTTGACGCTTTTTCCATTACCTGATCGGAGAATGAATCGCGATCCGTATTGATGGCGCGCAGAGAAAGAGTTCCTATGATTTCACGCATATTACCCTGTAAGGAATCCGTCAAATCCGCCGCAATCTGATCCTGGTTCTTATTTAAGAAGTTTCTGGCCGCCAGTTTCATCTTAACCGGGTCTTCCGAGATACGTATCTTGGCCACGGCATCCACCATAACGTTGATAAAGTCGTTGGTCGGAATGTAGGTGTCCGTCTTAATGTCCACCGTCATCTGCCCCAGATACAGTCTGTCCAGTCTCTCCAGAAACGGAATCCGGATACCTGCTTTTCCGATCAGGATTCTGGGTTCCTTTTTCAGGCCGGAAATCAGGAATGCCTTGTCCGGCGGAGCTTTCACGTAGCCGCCTGCAAAGATACCGATGATTAGGACTGCAACCACTGCAATAATAATAAGTGTACCAAAATTCTCCATACATTTACCCCTCTCCACTTTGTCGTTTTTTGTAAAATGCTGTTACTTATATGATAAGAAATACTGGCAATTTTGTCCAGTGTCAGAATCTTTCAATTTTCGTATTTTTCTTTACGTTTCTTTTCTTTTTTATTAAGTCTTTTTCAGAACATTTAATTATGTAAAAATCATACCGGATAAACGTAATAAGGTCAGGCTGCCGGTCCGTAAAACCTGCCGCGCACAGAACGCCGAAGCAACGAAAAGCACGCTTCGGGAACTTTTCATTGCCAATCAAAAAAAGAAGCAGACCACTGTCTGCTTCCATTCTCTCTAAAATAAAACCGTTTATTGATCCGCCTCCGACCTGTTCTTGTCGCCACCCTGCTGCTTCAAGATGTCGGATACTTCGGCAAATGCCTTCAAAAGGGCCGGGTTAAACTGGCCGCACTCGCCTCCCTGTATCATCTCCAGCGCCTTCTCGTGACTGTAGGCCGGTTTATAAACGCGTTCGCTTACAAGGGCGTCATAACAGTCCGCCAGAGCCACTACCTGTGCCCAGATTGGAATTTCGTCTCCCTTGAGACCGTCCGGATATCCTCTGCCGTCCCATTTTTCATGATGCCAGCGGCAGATATCGTAATAGTATACAAATGAATCTGAATTTCTGAGAATATCCACACTTTGCAGGATCTCGCAGCCCTTTACCGTGTGCTCCTTCATAATTTCAAATTCTTCCACGGTGAGTCTGCCCGGCTTGTTCAGGATATGATCCGGAATAGCTATCTTGCCCACATCGTGCATGGCCGATGCGACCGATATCTCCTCAACCGTGGCCGCTGGAAACCGGTAAGCCGGATCCGCCTCGCCAAGAGCCTCCATCAGCACTTTGGATGTTGTCCTGATCCTCTTTACATGTTCTCCCGATTCACAGTCACGGAACTCGATTACCGTGCTGAGCGTATCGACCATTGCAAGGCTGGTCTCGCGGAGTTTCTCTGCCTGTTCTTTAATCTTTCTGGTCTGCCCCTCTATGATGCTTTCCATCCGGAAACGTCTCTCATAAAGCTCTATCGTATTCTTCACACGGCGTCTGATAATACTGGGATTAAACGGTTTATTGATTACATCGTCGACTCCCATATCATAGCCTCTGTTGATAATCTCTTCCGAATCTTCCGCCGTGATAAAGAAAACTGGGTATTTCTTGTTCTTGTAATGGCGTTTCAGTTCCTTCAGGACACCAAATCCATCCAGTTCAGGCATTACAATATCGAGCAGGATAATGGCGATCTGATCTCCATATTTTTCAATTGCTTTCAAGGCCTCGATCCCGTTACCGGCCTCTTCCACACGATAGCTCTGATAAAACAGTTCTTTTAAAATGGCTCTGTTCAGCTCAATGTCATCCACGATTAAGATGACTTTCCGCAGATCCTCCATCCGGTTCTCCCCCGCTTACTTCAAAATATGATTATACACTGGTATCCAGTCCGGCTATACATTTCATCACGTTCCCGTATTCTGCAGACATTGCTTCGGAAAACTCCGGAATTTTATCAATTTTATCTTCCCTGACCGCCCCCACAATTGCAGCCGCTGCTTTGCTGAGTCTGTTCAAACCCAGATTCGCCGCCACTCCTTTCAGAGTATGCGCGCCTCTCTCAATCTCAGGATAATCCTTATCCTCCAGGCTCTTCATAAGATTACCATAGGTCGGATCATCCTCAAACTTTCTGACAAAACGCTCCAGAAGAGATGCGTTTCCTCCAAATCTGGCAAGGACAAGTTCCGTATCTTCCCCGAGTTCCGTATACACATCTTTTATATTCATTGATTATCTGCCTTTCCGACTAACATATTCAAATACTTTCTGTCATTTCTCACTCTTAATTGTAGCAAATATAAATATAATTTGCAATGAATTTTATCTTTTCTCCCCGCTTGTAAACGGCTCTCTTTTTTGCTACAATTACCTGCATGGAAAAGAAAATTTGTTATCAAATTACAGAACAGGACTGTGGAAAATCAATTGAAACATTTTTAAAAGAACATGGATTTTCACGTAAAGTAATCATACACCTCAGGAAGACGGAACTGGGTATTACGCTGAACGGTTCCCTGGCCTACACGACCAGAATCATAAGCCCGGGCGATGTGCTGTCCATTCTGCTTTCAGAAGACGTTTCATCGGAAAATATCGTACCGGTTCCCATGGACATTGATATTGTATATGAAGATGAAGATATGATGGTGATCAATAAGGCGGCCGGGGTTCCGGTCCATCCTTCCCAGGGCCATTACGACAATACCCTCGCCAACGGCCTTGCCTGGTACTTTACGGAAAAAAAAGAGGCCTTTGTTTTCCGCGCCGTCAACCGCCTGGACCGCGACACGACGGGCCTGCTGCTGATCGCAAAGAATATGCTGAGCGGAGCCGTCCTCTCCTCCATGGTTTCCCGGAAAACAATACACCGTGAATATATGGCGGTTGTCTCCGGCCTGACCGAAGAAGAAGGAACGGTCTGCCAGCCCATCGCCAGGGTGGATGGCTCCACGATTGAGCGCTGCGTGGATCCGGAACGGGGAGAGTACGCATGCACCCACTACCGCCGCCTCGCCTATGATGAGGAAAAGGACTGTTCCCTGCTTCTGCTCACCCTGGACACGGGACGGACGCACCAGATCCGGGTCCATATGAAATATATCGGCCATCCGCTGCTGGGCGATTTTCTCTACAATCCCGATTACCGTTTTATAAAGCGGCAGTCGCTTCACTCCTGCCGCCTCTCATTCACTCACCCCGTCACGGGTGCACCTATGGAATTCTCCGCCCCCCTGCCTGAGGATTTTCACTTTCTGAGTCCCTTGGGATAGTGGTTTTTAAGTATTCCACCGGCAAGTTTAGCCCAGCCGAGAGAATATCCTTCCACATTCATTAAAGTCCAGCCCTTATCCCCCGGCTGCCCGTGCTCATCGGCGATTGCCTCCCCCTTCAAGTAGGCGGCCGTTTCCGGCGAATCAGCAGGGTAATCACGGCACAGGCCCACTTCCTCTTTTTTAAGTGCCAGTGCCAGTGCATGGGACGGCTCAAACCTGTTCTTCTTAAAACTTCCCAGATGAAGTCCTGGCCTTACCACCTTCAGCTTGTCCAAATCGGGCATTTCTTCCGGTATCAGGTAAAGCTGCTCCCCAAAGAGAATTAAATTTTTTCTGTCCGTCCATTGGCCCGGCTCCGTTAAACTGCTGCGGCAAAATTCAAAATAGTCTTTAAGCACTTTCCTGTCCTTGATATAGGCGGGCCATTTCCTCTTTATATCCCGCTCTGTCCCGTCTTTCCTGAGAACGGCGATATAATGGCCTTCCCCTTCCGTTCTTTGCGGCCAGATCCGGACCGTATTTTCAATCCCTTCGACAGTTTTGTTTCCCCACTCCTTCACTCCTTTGGAAAGGCCTTCATAATCTTCCGTTTTCTCTATTGCGAATTCAGGATGGCTTTCTATAAATGCTTCGATCGTCATCTCATTTTCCATGGGCGCAAAGGTGCAGGTGGAGTAGACAAGCCTTCCTCCGGGTTTCAGCATCCGGGCCGCATTGTAAAGAATTTCCTGCTGGCGCACAGCGCAGCGTTCCACGTTCCCGGGACTCCACTCCCTGACTGCTTCCTCGTCCTTGCGGAACATCCCCTCCCCGGAACAGGGCGCGTCAACCACAATCCGGTCAAAATACTCCGGGAAATATTCGGCCAGACGGCCTGATTCCTCATTTGTCACAACGCCATTCCTGACTCCCATCCGCTCCACGTTCTGTGAGAGGATCTTTGCCCTGGCCGGATGAATCTCATTCGTCAGCAGAAATCCCCGTCCCTGCAGCGCGGATGCTATCTGGGTCGTCTTACCTCCCGGCGCGGCACAGAGATCCAGTACCCTGTCCCCTGGCCTGGGATCTAAAAATGTGACCACCGCCATCGCGCTGGGCTCCTGGATATAATATACCCCTGCCTCGTGAAACGGATGGCGCCCCGGCCGGTCGGCGCTGTTGTAATAAAAACCGTCCCTGGCCCACGGAACCGGCTCCAGGGTATACGGAAATTTTTCCATAAATTCCTCACGTCCCGTTTTAAGCAGATTCAGCCTGAGCCCCTGGGAACGCTCCCTGTCATAGCTCTCTATAAAATCATTGTACTCTTCTTTCAGCATATCTTTCATCCGCTCTTTAAATGCCGATGGCAGCTCCATAGTATCTCTCTCCTTTTTTCCGGCCTGAGACTGCACTGTCCGATCTCATGATCAGGTTCCGGCCTTCTGAGTCCGTACCGGTCATTTTGCAGGCGCAGCCCGCCCGATTCCATTCCTGTACTGATTTTTTCAATTGAATTATTCTACCATAATCTTTTCGTTCTTACAACTTTTGTTGAGGGATGTTGAAGAAGGAGAACGCCGCCGGGACGGTCGGGGGGCTTCACTGGTGAAGGTGAGTACCCGCAGGAATTTTTTCTCTGGATTTCCCTATACATATGCCGCACGGCAATGGAGATACTATCTCAAGCGTAATCTGCAGTCGGAGGTGGCATCATGGTTTCAGCCTTTTTTTCTTATATTCTTATTCCTTTTTTAACTTTTTTCCTGGCCCGAGGGACCGGTTATTTTTCAACCAATTTTTCTTCTATCCGCACCGCGCTGTCGAGACAGGGGGAATTTCTTCTGTGGAGTATTATAACCGGAACTTACTTCTTTTTTTCGCTGCGGCTGATTCTTTTGAAGGCAGGACAGTATTTTTCCACGAAAAAAGAAACCCTGCTGCTCTTTCTCTCCGCCGGCATGATGCTTCTTTTTGTCATCACGCCGTACCTGCCCGCACGGTTTCCTTTTTTATCTTTTATCCATGTAATTACCGCTATTATTTCCACGGTCGTACTTTTTTTCTGCCTTCTGATTCTGGCGCTTAAGCTCTACTTCCTGGAGCCGGAAAAAGGACGTCCCTGCCTTTTTCTTCTGATTTCCACCGCCGCATTCTGCATCTCTTCCCTGATTTTATCGGGAATTATCAATACGGCGATGGAAATCTGGTTTGTGCTGGCCTGCTGTCTTCTGATCCGCGCCTATCTCCGGCTGTTTTCCAAATAGGATATCCGATATGCCGCGGCAGAACCGGGAACCGATATTGCCTCCCGGGCGTTTGCTAAAGCTTCTGACGGGCTATTTGCCCAGATCATTTGCAATCTCCCGGCCAACAGTACTTACCGCGCTTTTGGCCGCTTTGGACGGAATCCTGGTATTACACTTCACTCCGTGCCGGTATACATAGAAAGCCATGGCCGCGGCAAGAAGTCCCGTTGCAGCGAGAAAACCAAATATCAGCGGATAACCTCCTCCCTGGTAACGGTCCAGCCAGGCCCCGAACAGAACCGAATATACGGCGTCGGGCAGATATCCGATAATCGATATAATCCCAATCACCGTGCCGGTCATTGTCTTCGGGATTCCCACCTCTGCGACGACCGAGGAGATGACGCCGTAGGTCATCATGACGACGGCTCCCGGTATCAGCGTATAAAAGCTGGCAAGCCCGGCATTCATCCCCTTCGGAAGGACGAGTACGATTCCAAACAAAACCGCCGTAAGCGTAAATGCGGTGCAGAGCCATTTGCTTGTGGACTTAAAGCACTTATCCGCAATCAGGCCGCCGACCGGGGCAAGAAGCAGAAGAAGGTAGGTTCTCACCGCCGAGAGAAGTCCGGAATCCACCATGGAAATCCCCACCACCTCCGTCAGATACGGATTGAAATACGATGTACTCATATAAAAGCCGTAGCCGCAGAACATGATCGCCGAGATAACCCAGACCACCGGATTTTTAAGCAGTTTTCCCACATCTGCCATCCGGAATTTCGGTTCACCGTCGTCAGCCCCCGCTTTTCCGTCCTCTTCCCTGAGAAGGATCAGCAGAAGCGCCGCCACGATAATGGGAACAATGCCGCCGAATACGCAGGCGCGGAAGAAGCCGCTTTCCATGTCGGCCCCCGTCTTGTAGACGAGGACGGCTGCGGCATTCACGGCCGCAGCCGCGATGCCGTTGCATGCGTAGTAAAGGCCGTACAAAAATCCCTGTTCTTCCTCGGTTCCGATGATTCTCACCGTCTTAAGAAGCGCCGCCCATACGACAAAGCCCGTGCTGAACGCAAGTCCCATCCAGATAATCATGGAAATGACAAAATTTTTCATCGTGAAGAGGTACAAAAATACGAACGCCGAAGTCCCGAGGCAGGACCAGGACAATGCTTTTCTCGGTGAAATCCGGTCGGCCAGTATCCCGCCCGGCAGATACAGGATCACATTTCCGATTGTGTACATGGTCATAAGATATCCCGACTGCGTGTTGGTAATGTTCATGCAGGCTATATGGGCATCATAAAAAACATATTTGATATAGGGCAGGAAGTAAATAGAACCGCCCGCCAGCCCCAATGTAATAATAAGCAGATATTTTCTTAATTTACCGTTCATTTCCGTCTTCCTCCCTGTCCGGCTCCATTTGATTTATTTTTGTAAGGGCTGCATCCAAAAGTCTGAATACCTTTCCCACAGAGGCCGCCTCCACTGCCTCGTTTACCGTGTGCGCCCCAGTAATCGTCGGGCCGATGGAAACCGCTTCTTTCACGGATGGGCAGTTTTTCATGATTATACCACACTCCACCCCCGCGTGGACATTTTCCAGAACCGGCTCACGGCCAAAACGTTCCGAGTAGGCCTCACGGAGAACTTCCGTAAGCTTTGACTCCTTTTTATAAGACCAGGCAGGATATTCATCTTTGATTACAGTCCCTGCTCCAAAGCGGTTTCCCAGCCGGCAGATGCGTTCTGCCTCGTCCCTGTACCAGGACTCATAGGAGGATCGAAGGCTGAGTTCTATCGTCAGCATCCTCTTTTGTCCGCTGCTCTCCCTTACGGAGGCCAGATTCACGGAGGAACAGATGAACTCCTCCGTCCTGCTTTTCACCCCGTGGGGCAGATTTTCCATCAGGAAAAGAAGCTCTTCCCTGCACGAAGGAGCATATACGTTTCCCTCTTTCACATCCCCATTCTTTTCCACGGTCAGAATGAGTTCTTTTTCCTCATCGCTCCATTCATTACAGCGCTGCTCCATAAAAAGGGCGGCCTGTTTTTCTATGAAAGCGGCATTTTCAGCCAGAATCACCGCTGAAGCCTCCGAAGGAATCGCATTGGAACGGCTGCCGCCTTCCAGGGCGGAAAGTTCCCACACGGCTTCATCCAGTGATCGGAGAAACCGGACGAGCAGGCAGATGGCGTTTTCCCTCCTCTCCCCAATTTCCAGGCCGGAATGGCCGCCCTTACCGCCCCGGACGGCGACTGTTACGGCTTCTCTTTTCCCTGCCTTTTCTTCCATCACGGGAAATTCGAGCAGGACGGAGATTCCACCCGCCGCTCCGATTGTAAAAACACCCTCCTTCTCACTGTCCAGGTTAATCAGCCATTCTCCGCTCAGAACCTCACCGTTCAGCGCCTCGGCGCCTCCCATCGTCTCTTCCTCGTTGGATGTAAAAACAGCTTCCAGGGGAGGATAATCACCTCCCTTATTTAACAGTGCAAGAATCAGCGCCACTCCGATTCCGTTGTCGGCTCCCAGCGTCGTTCCCGATGCCTTTATATAGCCGCCCTCCTCGTGAATCCCGTGCGGAATCTTTTCTCCCGCCGTCTGCGTGTTTTCCGTTTCCCAGACCATATCCGTATGGGCCTGCAAAATGACGGAAGGACAGCCGGTTTCTTTTTTCTCCTGTCTCAGTATCACATTATTGTGTCCGTCCCGGAATACGCCAAGCCCCAGTCTCCTCCCCTGCGCTTCCAGGTAATCGGCAATCTTCTCTTCTTCATAGGACGGCCTTGGAATTTCCGCTATCTCCCTGAAACAGGCAAGGACACGTTCTGCATCTTCTTGATTCTTTCTTCCTCCCATTCTATCACTCTTCTCCTTCTTTTTTACATTCTGCCGCACCGCATTTTAGTTTTGAGCCGTAACTCTGGGCCGCAGTATAGATAAGCATGGCGACGGCAATGCACACGACGGGCACCGGGACCACATCCCCAAGTCTGGAATAAAGGCCCAGTCCCACCGGCCGTTCCGTCATTGCAAGCCCCACGGCCGAAGCGGCGGCCCAGGCGGCCAGGGCATCCCATTTAACGGCATATTTCACAGAACCTATCTCTTCATCATAACTTTTCCTGTTGCAGATATAGAAATCGGCGATCAGTATCCCCGTGATGGGAGTGATGAATACGCCGAGTACTGATAAGAAATCCACAAAATACCGGTATACGCCAAGCGCCGCAATGGCCGTGCTGACCGCTCCCAGAATCAGGGTCAGCCTCATCCTCGGGATACGCGATACCCCGTCCAGTGTGTTCATCAGCCCAAGGACGCTCCCATAGAGATTATTGTCATTGGTCGTCCACTGGCCGAGCACCAGCACCACGGCCCCAAACACGCCCATGCCGAGGGACACGATCATGACCTCCACCACATTCCAGTTCCGGAATGCGTAGGTAAAAAAGGCTCCGCACATCATGACCGGGATATATCCCCAGAAATAGCCAAGGCTGATTCCAATGGCACAGTCTTTCCCCGATTTGCAGAAACGGCTGAAATCTCCCATCATGGCAATGCCGACGGCAAAAGAGCCAACCACAATCGAGATCCCCGCGGAAATGCTGATCCGGTTTCCAACCGGCCCGGCGCTCACAATCTCTTCAAACGGTATCAGCCGCCCCGTCTTAAGGACGGCCGCAATGCAGAGGATGAACAGGAGAGGAAGGCCGATTTCACTCAGTCGTTTGATGGCCTTAAAACCGAAGATGGCGGTCGTCGACATGGCCAGGCCTCCGAGCACGGTAAACAGTACCGGGGCAATCTCCGGCCCTCCCAGCTGTTCCACCACCGAGGATATCGTATTTCCGAATAAATCCGCCTGAAATGCATACCAGCCGAAATTGCAGAAACAGAAGATCACGCCAATCAGTTTGGCGCCTCCGACTCCAAAAGCCCTCCGGCAGTTAAATGAAGTGGCCAGATGGGTGTGGGCGCTCACCAGTGCGCAGGTGGTGGCAAGAAGAAACACAATAAACGCTCCAGCAACACAAACGATGCACATTTCCCGGAAAGGCAGGCCGTCGGCCAGCACGCCTCCGACGGCCAGGCCGCTCAGGCCAAAACCTTCCCCCAGCCACACCATTCCCTGTTCCAGCCATGTTTTTCTGGCTTCAGCGGGAACCGGCGTCTTCTCATAATCATTATATTTTTCCTCCAGGGAATTCCCTGTTTCCGGCCTTTTCTCCATCTCATCCCCTCCTTTTACCGCTCCAGGAATACACAGTCCTCGTCAAATCCAAAGAACCTCGGATTCAGGATTTCCAGCGCCCTCTCCGTTCTCCAGAGCTCATGGCAGGGGAATCCCAGGACGCATAGCTCCATTCCCTCCTTGCAGTTGGGGTTTGTGACGGGCATCCCCGTCTTCTGCTCCAGCACACAGATGAGATCCGGGCAGGTCAGGCGCAGTTTCCCGTCCACCCACATCATCATGTTTTCATTCTTATACCAGACTCTGGCGCTGCTTCCCGCATCGACCCCGGTTCCGTCCAGCCAGATATTGCCGTAAGTAAAACCGTCCCGGTTCTCCCAGTCCGTCTGAGCGGAGGCGCGCCCGGTAAATAAAAGTCTGCCGCCGGCTGCCTTCAGGACGGCTTCGATCGGATCTTCCCCTCTCTCCTCCGCCAGCCTTCTCGCCTGGCCGACCAGACAGGCTTTTGACAGGGCCCCCGGGATTACCGATTTTCGAAGCTCCCTTCCCTTCATCGGATGATCCGTCATGCCGACCGCCCCGTTTGTCGCCACCGCCATAAAGCGGGTGAGGGCTTCCGCCCTGGCATCCTCACGCACAACGGGAATGATTGCTACGTCGCCGTAAATTGTCCCCACCGCCAGGGGTGTGATGGGCTGTCCCGTCACATAGTAGGTCGAAAACTGCAGTTCCGGCACCGCTCTGCCCGCCGCATCGGCATCCACGATGAACTTGCCTGTCTTCGCGGCCATCGCCATGACCTCACCCGTATTCCCCGCCCCGTATTCGATGGATACAAGGCCATGGAAACTCGTTTCCATATAGTTTTCAAGCGCTTCCACGGAAAGGGCGATATCACTTCCGTCAAACAGGTCTTCCTCCGCCTCCTGTTCCTCCGGTACCATGCAGCCGCAGTAATACGGACTTGCATAATATGATTCGTCCTCTATTTCATCGAACTCCAGCAGCTTGAACTCATGGCCCCTGTTCCATTCACGCTCCACCGCGCCCATGCCTTCCGCCAGGGAGCCGCCCCCGCCCGTTCCCATAATCGCGCATCCCGTCATAATATCCTTCAATTCCTGTAACCCCAGTTTCCTCATTTTCTTTCTCCTCTCCTGTCTCTCTGCCGATACTCCAATGTACCGCTGCACTGTTTTCATAATTCTATTGTACTGTCTGCGCTCTGACGGTTCATCATGATAAAGTACAAAAAACAAGCATTTATTTTGTAATATTTACAACCCTTTTCTTGACATGGATTCCCCCCTGTTCCATAATGACTACAGGACAACCGATTTTTTGATTTAAAGGAATCTAACAACCGATATGACATTTGAAAGGACACTTTTATGGGAATAACGGTAAATGATATCTTGAAGCTTGAGATTTTAAAGAATGCGGAACTGGCATGCGGCGCGGCAGGGCTGAACCGGGAGGTTATGCGCGTCAATTTCACCGACTCCCCGCTGGATCCGGAGGACCCCGGTTATGCCCTGGTATCCCAGGGGGATTTGTATATCCACAGTTTTTATACAGACGGAAATTATGAAGAACAGATTTATAATATCATCCGATTTTATATCCAGACCGGAAGTTCCTGCTGCATCGGCGTGCGTTACCGCGTCCGGGAGCTGCCGGAGCGGGTTATCCGCCTCGCCAATCAAAACCGCTATCCCATCATCATGATTGACAACGATATTCCCTACGGCAGGCTGATTAAGGATATTTCCGAACTAATCCTGACCGAACAGCTGGACCTCCATTCCGAGAACAAGCTCAACCGCCTTCTTTACGACAACCTCTCGGCCGCGGAATGCAGCGAGCTGATCCAGTATCTGGTCCCGGAACTGCCGCCCGGATACCGGTGCCTTTACGTCACCTTTCCGTCGCTGGCCCCCATGCGGTTCCGTCTGCTGAAAAATGACCTGGATACCCAATACGGCCTTCCTTTCCTGCGCTACCAGAAAGGCGGTTTTGTGATCATGAAAACAGAAAACGCTGCCGGCAGCCCACCTTCCGCGGACTCCCTCCTCCGGCTCTTTTCCCGGTACGGCGATGGCTTCTTTGTTGGAATAAGCGGCCGTTTTGAGGACGCGGGCGGCTTTGTCCGGGCGCTGAAAGAGGCCTGTTCCGCCCACGAAATCAGCCGGATTACGGAAAACCGGATTACATGGAACGACGATGTCTCGGTTTATAACCTGCTCCTGCCCATGAGAAACCACGACTCCCTCCGCATTTTCTGCCGGGAAACCCTGGGGCCTCTCAGGGACTATGAAGCCAGGCACGGCATTGAGCTTGTAAAGACCGTCTCCACATTTCTTGAAACAAACGGCAATATCAAAAAGACGGCCGAACGGTTAAACACCCACGAAAACACGGTGCGTTTCCGCATAACAAAAGCCCGGACAATTCTCGGGCTTCTGGAAGAACCTTATGTATTTATCGAACGCGTCTCACTGGCGCTGAAAGCGGAAAAACTTTTATAATCCCTGATATCCTCTGCACTGTCCGCCTACACGGACAGCGCCACGGATATCAGCATAAATATCACCTGCAGCGCCATCATGATGCAGAACAGAGGCGTCATAAATTTATACCATTTATTGAGCGGCACACCCATGAGACCGCATTCCAGCGCACAGGCCGTGGGCCAGAACATATCCGAGAATCCGTCCCCAAAGCAGTAGGCCAGAACGGCCGTCTGACGGCTCAGTCCCACGATATCGGCAACCGGAGCCATAATCGGCATCGTAATGGTAGCCTGGCTGGAAGAGCCCGTAATGAAGAAATTGATCACGTTCTGGATGATCAGCATGCCGACTGCGGAAATGTACTGGCTGCAGCCGTTCAACATCTGGGACAGGTAGTAAACTACCGTGTCGGATATCATCGCGTCCTGCATGGTCAGAAGAATGCCGCGGGTAAAGCCCACGACCAGCATGGACGACACCATACTCTGCGTGGATGTAATAAAAGTCTTACAGATCTTTGTCGCGCCGTACCCGCCCACAACACCGGTGATAATCATCATCATCAGAAACATCGCCGCTATCTCATCAATATACCATCCCAGCTTCATGGTACCATAGAGCAGAAATCCTATCGTAAACACAAAAAGCCCAAGGCAGAGTTTCTGCCTTAAGGTCATCTTTTCCTCCGTCACCTTATGGACCGGCAGCGTTTCCAGTTTTTCACCAAACAGCACCGATTTTTCCGGATTTGCCTTTACCCTCTTTGCGTACCACATAACATAGATAATTGCCACCGTCTGAAAAACCAGGAAAATGACGGCGTGGTAGGCCAGCCCGGAGAACATCGGCACACCGGCAATGCTCTGGGCGATACCGATGGAAAACGGATTCGTTGTCGCGGCCGCAAACCCGGTGGCCACGCCGACAAATACGATGGCTCCTCCCACGATCACATCGTATCCAAGAGCCACCGCAATTCCGACGAAAACGGGAACCATTCCATACAGTTCCTCAAAGATTCCCATTGTGGAGCCGAGCACGCCGAAGGCAAACATACTCACCGGGATAATCAGGTAAGTCCTTCTGCCCATGGAAGAAAGCATACAGTTAATCAGGCTGTTAAGCGTCCCGTTGTCAATCAGCACATAGACATAACCGTAGGCAAAGATAATCAGAAAAAGGATATTCGCGGCGCTGACATATCCTCTCTGAAGAGCCAGGAATACATCGAAAAATCCCGGCCTCACTCCCTCGGTAAAATGAAAGGACTCCGGAATGACAATCATTTTATTGCTCACAGGATCGAGAATCCTGTCATACTCCCCCGCAGGGACCAGATAGGTGAGAGCCACCACAGCCAGAAGAATAACCGTAAGAATTACATAGGTGTGCGGCATCTTGATATTCTGTACTTTATTTTTTATTTTTCCCATTTTTCATCCCCCATTACTTTATGCCAGAAATCCCGGGGAAAAATCCCCGGGTTATGTCATTTAATTATAACGGTTCATCACCTTCACAGTTATCGTTTTCCGGAATACTGCCTTCTGAACAATTATAATAAATCCTATATCATATTTTCCTATTCCGTCATATCCCGGCCTTCCATGTAGACTTTTTCCACCTTTGTATCATAATCAAACGGATGTTTCGACCAGATCACAATATCGGCGTCACGCCCCACGGCCAGTTCTCCCTTTCTGTCGTCGATTCCCAGGACCTCCGCAGGATTTTTTGTAACGGCCTTTAATCCTTCCAGCTCGTCGAGTCCGGCGCGCACCGACTGTGCGGCATACACGGAAAGGTAATAAATCGGCGTCACGTCATGATCCGCCGTGATGCAGATCTTAATTCCCGCCTTGCTTAACACTCCCGCCGTCTCAAAGCTGCGGCTCATGCTCTCAAGTTTGGAACGTGGATACATCGTCGGTCCGAGAATAACCGGATAATCATGTTTTGCAAGGTAATCCACGATGGAAATTCCGTCCGTGCAGTGGACAATAACCAGTTTTAAATCATATTCCTTTGCAATCCTGATTGCCGTGCATACATCGTCGGCCCTGTGTACATGGGCATGGAGGGGTATCTTCTTATCCAGAAGCAAAAGCATATTTTCCATTCCGATGTCGGTCCTGAAATAATTTCCCGCTTTTTCCGCCTCTTCCTTTCTGTGCTTGTAATCAATGGCATCCTCAATACATTTTCTCAGCAGGTAGGCATTGCCCATCCTGGTCTTAAAGCCGTATCCGGCCCTCTTGGGATTTTCGCCGAAGCTGCACTTAACGGCCGCTTTTCTCTGCAGCACCATGTCTTCCGCCACATTTCCCTTAAGCTGGATGGCGCTGCATATGCCGCCCACCACGCTGTCGCTTCCCGGGCAGACACAGGCGCAGGTCACACCGGCCCTCACCGCCGTATCCACCGCCAGATCAAAGGGGTTAATGCCGTCAATGGTCTCCAGATAAGGCATTACGGCTTCGCTGTAATCGTTGCAGTCATCGGCGATGGCTCCCATCCCCTCCTCGCTGATGCAGATATGGCTGTGGGCGTCAATCATTCCTGGGGTGATGAACCTGCCCCCGGCGTCAATTACTTCCCCGCCGTCTTCCACGGCCTCCGCTTCCGCGATCGATTCCGCTATTTTAACAATCTTTCCGTCTTTCACAAGGATATCTCTTTTTACAAATCCGCCCTCTTCAAAAAGCAGAACCTGTCCGTTTTTAATAATCATATCGTACCCCGCACTTTCTGATTCATGTATTCTTCAATCTAAAACCTTCCGGCGTGCCTTGCACCGGCATTAACAATAACCAATGGCAACTGCAACCGTCATAAAAATAACTTCCAGTATCAGCACGATTCCAAAGAACGGCGTGATGAACTTATACCATTTATTAAGTGGAACACCCATAAGACCGCAGTAAAGGGCACAGGATGTCGGCCAGAACATATCGGCAAAACCGTTGCCGAACTGGTAAGCCAGAACCGCAATCTGTTTGCTCAGGCCAATCAGCTCGGCCGTAGGAGCCATAATCGGCATCGTGATGGTAGCCTGGCTGGATGAACCCGTGATAAAGAACTTGATGATATTCTGAAGGAAAAGCATACCGTAGGCGGATACATACTTGCTCGCACCGGAGAGTAAGGATACCAGATAATAAACAATTGTATCGGAAATCATGCCGTCCTTCATGACAAGCAGGATGCCTCTTGTAAATCCGACGATCAGCATGGAAGAAACCATGGCCTTCGTGGACTCGATAAATGTCTTGCAGATATCGGTTGCCGAATACCCGCTCGCAATTCCCGCAAAGATCATCATCATCAGGAACATGGCCGCAATCTCATCGATATACCAGCCGAGCTGTGTCGTACCGTAAAGAAGGCTGCCCAGTGTCGCAAAGAAAATGAGCAGACAGATTTTCTGTCTCGTGTTCATCTTTGCCCCTGTCAGTTCATCCAGGCTCTTTCTCTGGACAAATTCACTCTCCACACCATACATGATGGATTTGGTCGGATCCGCTTTCACCTTACGTGCATAATTCATAATGTACAGAATCGCCGCCAGCTCAAACACAACCAGGATTACGACGCGCAGCCCCAGTCCCGAGAACATCTCCACACCGGCAACGTCCTGGGCAATACCGATCGTATACGGGTTAAACGTACCGGATGCATATCCGATGATAACACCCAGACACACGATCGCTCCGCCAACGACAATATCATATCCCAGCGCCACCGAAATTCCCACAAACACCGGGAACAGTCCGTATACCTCCTCAAAGATACCGAGCGTCGAACTTAATGCTCCGAGCACAATCATCGTAATCGGAATCATAAGCTGGACCTTCTTGCCCACAAGGCGCACCAGCGTGCCCAGGGCCGCATCCATGGTTCCGTTCTTAACCAGCATATACACAAAGCCATACGCAAAGATAATTAAGAACATAATGTTGGCAGCGTCCACATAACCGCGCTGCAGGGACAGGAAGATATCAAAGAATCCAGGGGCCTTAATATCCACAAACTCAAAACTTCCCGGCACTACAATCATCTTCCCGCTGACCGGATCCTCCACCCTCTGATACTGCCCGGCCGGAATGATATGGGTGAGAATTGTCATAATCACAAGTATCGTTATCAGTATAACATACGTGTGGGGCATCTTCACCCGTTCAAACCACTTCTTCTTTTCTGTTGTTTCACTCATACTGAATCCCTCCTAAAATTACAAAAATCGACATTTCTGTATTTGTAATTATAAAGCTTCAAGTTACTTGAATGTCAATAGGGGAAGGTGTATAATTGAAAAATCAGGACGAATCTGGGGGAGGGGTTGGGGTGGGGAGTGGAAGGTTGGTGAGTCTTCAGTCCCGGGCGGAGATTATTGGTGAGGCGGGGGTTCCGGGAGAAAAAATTCCTCCGGGGACCCGCTCCCGCTTGTGAAGCGCACAACGGATGCTAAGCTCGTGAGGGACCTCGCTAAGCACCGGCGGGCTTCAATGTCCCCTTCGGAAAGTTTTCTCCCTCCTCCCCCACTGGCAGACTATGTCCGGAACTGAAGCCGCGTAATTTACTGCCCACCCCAACCCGGTTCGCAGACTCTATACTTTCCTGATTCCTTTCAAGGACACCGGTAGGGTCGCTGCCACTACTCGGTGGCTGTTCCTTCAAAGCTTTTCATGTCACCTTCAGGATGGCTTTATAAAACTTCCTTCGGAAACATGTAGTGGCTGAGACAATACCCCTTTCTAAAAAAATCAGGACAGTCAGCCGCCGGGACGGCCGGGGTTCGGGATGGCGAAAACCTTTGCGTCTTCAGTCCCGGTCATAACCTTCCTGTGGGGAAGAAGGGAGAAAAAGATTCCGGAGGGAACCTGGGAGTTCATTGGTACTTACCGAGGTCTTTCCGAGGTTAGTACCACTATGTACTCCAAAGAGCGCAAGCGTTTCCCGCAGGAACTTTTTCTGCCCTGATTCCCCACCCGCAATAACCTGTAAACCGGGACTGAAGGCTCACACCCCTCTCACCATCCCGAACCCCGGCCGTCCCGGCGGCGTCCTAATTTTTCACCCCACACACAGAAAGGACCCCTCTATGGAAAAACTTCTCTCCATCGGCGAAGTCTCACGCCTCCTGGACATCCCGGAATCCACCCTGCGCTTCTGGCAGGACAAGGGGATTTTCAGCGTTGAGAAAGCCGACAATAATTACAGGCAGTACACGGTCAAGGATTTGACGAATATCGCGGAGATCGCATTTTACAGGAATCTTGGAATGCCGGTACGGCAGATGGGGCGGTTTAATCAGTTTGGCCTCGAAGATTATGATAAGGTCCTCTCCTCCGTCAGGGAAACCCTGGAGGAAAAGATTAGAATGTATACGGCAATGTATGAATCCGCCTGCTTAAAAAGTGAACATATTAAAAGCATCCACGATTTAAAAACAGTGGATTACACGTACGAGAGCGTTCCCTTTGACACGGTTGTCCGATTTGAGTACAGTGACCGCAATAAATTAATACGGTATACCCGCAATCCTTCGCTCTATGTCCGCTGCATGGATTCCCATGACCCGGATCACGATAAAAATGATATCAGGGGAATTATTGTATCCGAAGCGGAGGAGGATGACGAGCTGGTCTGGCAAAAGGAAAAAGACGGCCGCTTTGCCGTCTTCCTGATAGAGGAAATTGCCTCTGAAAACTATAGAAACAACATTTCCGAAAAGCTTGAAATCCTTCAGCAGAAACATAACACAGGAATTCTTCTGGCCAATTTTCTCCTGAGTGAGACGATAGGGAAAAAACGAATTGACTATCTGAAGGCCTATGTGGAACTGCTGGACTGAGAATCGGACCGCTGCGGGCACAGAACACCCCCCCGCTCCCCGGAAACAGAGGCCGCAGAAAGTCTGGCCGGGTACCGGCCGCCGCTCTCAATGGAAAAATAATAATAAGCGCCGTCTGCATCATGCAAAACGGCGCTTATCATCTATTCAAGTCCATCTATGTCGGTATTCTATCGGTATCCCATTAGTAAACAATTTTGTATCCGTCGGAGCCTTCGCCGTTGATTACATAGTAAGCAGCATTCTCTTCCGGTTTCACATAAATTTCAACCGTTTTGATATCTGCCTCTTTATGTCCTGCGGCTACATATGCTTTCTTCGCTGCTGCGATAAGCTTCTCCACCTCTGCCTCTTTTCCGGCGTACTGTATGTATACAGCGGTTTTTACTTCCTTCTTTACCGGGGCTTTCTTGGCCGGAGCCTTCTTAGCCGTGGCTTCTTTCTTCGGTGCAGCCTCTTTCTTCGGAGCGGCTTCCTTTTTCGGTGCAGCTACCTTCTTTGGTGCAGCCTCTTTCTCTGGTGCCTCCGCCTTCGTTTCCGGAGTCTTCTCAACTTCTTTCTTAGCTTCTTCCTTCATCTCAGGTACTGCCGGTGCTGCTGCCTTCACTTCAGCCACAGGTTTTGCAGTTTCTTTTACAACTGCTGCCTTTGTCTCAGTTTTCTTTGTTGCTGCCATCTGCTTTTCCTCCTCAAATCAACTCTGATAAAACCCAACTGCTCTGATGCTTTAATCTGTTGTTGTCGATTGAGGGAATTATAAGCCCATTTTCGTATTTTGTCAACCTTACAGCAGTCTGCATTCGACAGGCTTGTCCCGGAAAAGCCTTGCGGTTCCTGGGTTTTTTTGTCATTTCACGCGTTTTCGGCCCTGGTTTTTATTTAAATATGACTAAATAAATCTGCCAGAAACCTGTTAAAGTAACAATACCAACCAAAATTGGTGTAATGAAACGAATTGCGATAATCCAGAGCTTTTTCAGCCTGAATGGAACGCCGTCCCTCTCTATCTCACTGATCAGATACTCGGGATGCCACTTCCAGCCCACATAGTAACACATCGTCAGTCCGCCCAGCGGAAGCAGGATGTTATCCGTAATCACTCCGATAAAATCGAAGACACTGTATTTCAGGATTGTGACGTCCCCAAGCATTCCGAAGGAAAGCGCGCTGGGGATTCCCAGAAGGAAAATAGCGCTTCCTATCACAAGGGTCGCCTTGCGCCGTGACCACTTCAGTGTGTCGATTGCAAAGGATACCGGCACCTCCAAGAGGGCAATGGCACTCGTCACCGCCGCGAAGAATACGAGGGCAAAGAACAGGAAAGCAAACAGAGGGCCGCCTTTTATCTCGGCAAATACCATCGGCAGCGTTCCAAAGATCAGTCCCGGGCCCTGCGTCGGTTCCAGATGGAAGGAAAATACGGCCGGGAAGATGGCGACTCCTGCCAGGATGGCAATCGCCGTATCAAGGCCGGCAACGGAAAGACAGCTTCTCGGGATATTCTCTTTCTCGCTCAGATAACTGCCGTATGTGATGGTAATGCCCATACACAGGCTGAGGGAATAGAAAACCTGTCCCAGAGCGGCGCTGACCGAACTTAAACTGAATCCGGAGCCCTCCGGGGAAAAGATAAATTTAAGGCCTTCCGATGCTCCCGGAAGCGTCACGCTTCTTACAATGATGATGAGCAGAAGCACAAACAGCAGGGGCATCATAAACTTGCTGGCCTTCTCAATGCCGCTGATGCCAAAGAAACAAATTGCCGTCGTGATCGCCATAAAGACAAAGTGCCAGATAACCGGCTCCTCGGTACTGATAAACGCGGTAAAATCGGCCGGAGCCGCAAGCGTTGTTCCGTAGCTGATAATATACTTGATAATCCAGCCTCCGATAACGCTGTAATAGCTTAAAATGATAAACGCCGCCAGGGTGCCGAAGATCCCTACAATTCTGGCATGGGGATCGATATCGGCATAGGCCTGCACCGGATCATGGCGCGTCTTTCTGCCCAGGGACATCTCCGTCATCATGACCGGCAGCCCCAGGATTACAATAAAGGCCAGGTAGGCGACAAGGAATGGGAATCCGCCGTTTCTCCCCATCAGATAGGGGAATTTCCACAGATTTCCAAGGCCGATGGCCGCGCCTGCCGTCGCCATGATAAAGCCGAGCTTGCTGGCCCATTGATTTCTCGTATTCATAAATTGTGTCCTCTTACTTTCTCAGTTAATCGCATTCCATCACTGCTGTCTTTTCTTTATAAAAATGAAAACCAGTCCGCTGACTCCCATTAGTATCGGATAAAAACAGTATGGTATAATGTCAAACGGAGTAAGCCCCGTCAGGCTGGCTGCAGCCAGAAGCTGCGCGCCGTAAGGAATCAGTCCCTGTCCCATGGAGCTGAACATATCCAGGAGGGATGCCGAACGCCTCGGCGTCACACCGAAGTCATTGCTGATTTCCTTTGCAATCGGGCCTGCCATTACAATGGCAACCGTATTGTTGGCCGTACACATATCGACCAGAAGCGACAGCGCGGCAATCCCCAGCTCTCCGCCCTTCTCGCTGTTAATCCTCTTACGAATGACAGAAAGCACAAAATCAATGCCTCCGTATTCCTTCACCAGGGCCACAATACAGGCCACGATCATGGAAATAACGGTAATATCATACATTCCCATGATTCCGTCACCGACATGGACAAACATTTCCGCCGGTCCGAAAGCACCGGTAGCCAGTCCCACAATAAGAGACAGCACGGTTCCCGATATCAGCACAATAAAAACATTAATTCCGGCCAGGGCGCCTATGAGCACCACCAGATATGGAAGAACCTTAAATATGTTGTAAGAAAGAGCGCCCACGTCATACTCCGATTTCCCCGCCAATACAAGGAAAATAATCACGGTCACCACCGCTGCCGGAAGCACGATCATGAAGTTCTCGCGGAACTTGTCCTTCATCTCGCAGCCCTGTGTTTTAACAGCCGCAATCGTCGTGTCCGAAATCATGGAAAGATTGTCACCGAACATCGCTCCGCCGACTACCGCTCCCGCGCAGAGCGCCAGTGAAAAACCGGTCTTATCGCTGATTCCCACGGCAATAGGCCCAAGCGCCGTGATTGTTCCCACAGACGTACCCATGGAAATGGAAATAAAGCAGGCGATGACAAAAAGGCCCGCCACTGCCATTCCGGACGGCATGATAGATAATCCCAGTGATACGGTGCTCTCCACACCGCCCGCCGCCTTGACCGAACCGGAGAAGGCGCCTGCCGCAAGGAAAATCAGGCACATCGTAATAATGTTCTCATCCCCGACTCCCGCTGCCGCCAGCTTGATTTTTTCGGAAAATTTGAGGCTGCGGTTCTGGGCAAAGGCCACCACCAGCGCTATTAAAAATGCTACAATCGCAGGCATGCTGTAAAAGTCGCCTGTAATAAAACCTGATCCAAGAAAAATTAGTAGAAACACGATAATAGGAAGAAGCGCCGACGCTCTTCCCTTATTTTCACTCTGACTCATGGAAATCCCCCTGTTTATTTTGTAATTATAAGCTATATCTGATATAACCAGACATTATAGTACATAATTATATATGATCTGAGCTTTTGTTTCAATAGAAATCTCTTTCTCTTTTTGCCTCTCTTTTTTCCTGCTTCCTGTGAACTTATCTCTCTTCCTTCCATATAATAATATATAAAAAACAAGCGAGGTATCAGATATATGGAAACCTACAACTATGACGATACGACTGCAACCCCCGGCTTCGGCCCGGAAGGTCCCGTTACTCCTTCTGTTCCCGACAACGGAAATGCAAATGACGTTCCGGCCACTCCCGGTTTCGGTCCGGAAGGCACGCCTGCCCCTTCTCTTCCCGGTAATGGCAACGACGTTCCGGCTACTCCCGGTTTTGGTCCCATCGGCCCTGTAACTCCTTCTCTCCCCTCCAACAACAATCAGGGATGCATCAACTGTACCGGCACGGTGGTATGGCCAAACTCTCCGACAGGAATCCTCTGGACCTGGGGCACACTCTCTCCATTCTTCTCCACGACCTCCGATATTGCCCATGTACGGTTCTACAATGCGGCAGCCATCCGTGAACCCCTCGACATTTACTTAAACGGGCGCCTCGTCGTGTCTAATCTGGACTACATGAATTATACAAGATACCTTCACATCATTCCGGGCGTGTACCGGCTGACCATTTACAGAAGAACGAACCCGGGCGTTCCGATTATCGACACGGGTGTTCAGTTCCGCGGCGGCAGCAGCTATACGATGGCGATCCTTGGAACGGTAAACAACTTCTCCGTACAGATCATAACCGCCTGAAATGCCAGCCACGCCCAGCGTGGGCGCACTTCGGAAACAGGTTCCCACCTTCAATAAAAAACGGACAGAACCGCTGATATAATCAGGGTTCTGTCCGTTTTTTTATTTCCCATTGACGGGATTTGTTTTCTCCGTCACATGCTTTTTGATTGCCGCGAAGCTCTCCGAGCTTACAACATGTTCAATCCTGCAGGCATCCTCGACCGCCGTCTCCCTGCTCACCCCGAGCGCCACGAGCAGATCGGTGAGCATCGTATGACGCTCGTAAATCGTCTTGGCGATCTCACGGCCGGAAGGCTCCAGCGTGATATATCCCTCATGATCCATGGAGATGTAACCATTCTCCCTCAGGTTTTTCATCGCAATGCTGACGCTGGGTTTGGAATATCCCAGTTCATTCACAATATCGATGGAACGTATCATCGGTTTGCGCCTGCTCAAAACAAGTATTGTCTCCAGGTAATCTTCTGCTGACTGCTGTATTTTCAAAATAACCTCTCCTCTTTATTCTACAATCTCCATCGCAGGCCCCTGCGGTATATCCTGTCTCCCCTTGTTGCTGGTATCGCTTCCCGGACCGGACGGAACCGTCTCTGGCGGCGCTTCCTCCTGTGTCGGTACCTCGACCTGAGGCAGGACAGGCGGTGGCGCAGCCACTGCTCCCGAGCTGCCTGATGAATTCAGAATACCCTTCATCCTGCTTCTCAGCGTGGTTCCCGTAATCTGGTTAATAAGGGCTTCGGCCTCACCCTTGAGCTGTTTTCTTGTGCTGGAGCCCGATTTTCTCATCTGATCGATCAGTTCCTGTGCCGCATCGGCCAAAGCGTGATCCTTTCGGAAATCGCCTACCGTGTACCCCTCGGAGAGCATCTCGTCATCATCACGGCCCGGCAGATATTCACTGCCGTCCCCGATTCCGGTCTCCGGTCCCGGCTTTGTAAATGACGCCGGCTCCAGGCCGTCCACCAGCTGCACCATCGCTTTCTTCCATATGGATGCCGGATAAGTGGCTCCGTAAAGGTTCGACAGCATCTTCGGCTGGTCGTAGCCAACCCATACGGAAATCGTATAATACGGCGTCATGCCGCAGAACCAGCCGTCCTTACTGCTGTTGGTCGTACCGGTCTTACCGGCCGCCTCAATATCGCCTCTCCAGCCCATCGAAGCAGCCGTCCCCCTTGTGATAACACCCTTCATAATATCTGTCATCACATTGGCCGTGTTCTCCTGATAAACCTGGATCACCGGATATTCTTCAAAAACATCTTTTCCTGTATTGTCGATCAGCTTCATGATACAGGTCGGTTCCTTATACCGTCCGCTGTCCGCCAGGGCCGCGTAGGCTCCGGCCATCTCCTCCGTCGTGGCTCCGTATGTAAATCCGCCGAGAGCTGATGCTGGATAATAGTCGTCGGGAACGATATTGTCAAATCTCATCTGAGTGAGATAGGACATCCCAAGCTCCGGTGTAATGTCGTCGTAGATATACCATGCAACACCGTTCCGGCTCTTCTCAAGCGCCGTCCTCAGAGGCATCATATCACCGGGCAGATCCTTTACCACGGCATCCTTCTTCTTGGCGTCCTCCACCTTGATGTTCTTCACCATGGTCGTGGATTTATATCCGTTCTCCAGGGCCGGTGCATAGACGATCAGCGGTTTGATGGTACTTCCCGGCTGACGGAAACTCTGGAACGCGCGGTTCAATGTATAAGTGTCCGTCTCCTGGCTGCGGCCGCCTACAATGGCAACCACCTTGTTATTGCTGTTGTCAACGACGGTCGCCGCTCCCTGAAGGGAATAAATGCCGTTGGCCGCCACCGCATCGTCGAATGTCAGGACACTGTCCACTGATTCCTGCAGCATCTGCTGCTTGGCGGGATCCAGGGAGGTGTAAATGGTATAACCGCCGGTATAGAGGTTATCCCTCTCCTGGTTATAGACTTCTTCATACTGCTTCTTGTATTCCAGGTACTTTTCCTTATCCTGGAAACCATACTTGAATTCAAATCCGTCCATCCGCATCAGATAGCGGATCGCGCAGTCAATGGCATATGTCGTCTCATAATTTCTCATCGGCGTCTTCTGCCTCTGCACGTTGATTGTCTCATTAAGCGCTTCCGTGTACTCCGACTCCGAGATAAAGCCCATGTCCTTCATATCGCCCAGGATCTTGTCTCTCCTCTTAATCGCGTTCTCCGGATGCTTGTACGGGTTATAGTAGGACGGCGAGTTCGGTATTGCGCACAGATAGGCAATCTGGCTGAGGCTCAGGTCACCGGCGTCCATGCCGAAATATCCCCTTGCCGCCGCCTGAAGGCCGTAATACGTATTGGCAAAGCTGATATCGTTAATATAAAATTCCATGATCTGTTTCTTTGTATACTTCTTCGTCAGATCCATGGCGACAAGCATCTCCTTGGCCTTACGCTCGATGGAGACTTCCCTTGTCAGGAACCTGTTCCTCGCAAGCTGCTGGGTGATCGTGCTGGCTCCGTGCACTTCTTCCCCTTCCGTCTTAAAATAGTTTATGGCGACACGGAAAATCCCCTTTATATCGATTCCCGAGTTGTCCCAGAATGTCCTGTCCTCAATGGCGATAAATGCGTTTACCGCATATTCCGGTATCTCCTCATAGGGCAGATAACTGGAATCCTCATCCCCGGTCAGCTTCGCCAGTACTTCGCCGTTGGCGTCATAGATAAAGCTGGCCTCCTGAAGGCGGAACGTATCAAGCGTGCTGGCCTCCACAATCCCTTCCACCTGGGCTTTGTATTCCTTATACATCGGATAAACCTTGTAGGCCCCAATTCCGGCTGCCGCCATCAGGGCTATCACGCAGATGATGAACAACGTCATAAACATGACTTTCAGGACCTTGAACATGGACCGGAAAACAATCTTTATATATCTCCACAGCCCCCTGGAATTGTCCTCTTTTTTCTTTTTTTCCTGTTTTTTCAGTTTCTTCTGCTGCTTTATCTCCCGTTTTTTATCTTTTCTGCTCTTCCTCTGTCTTTGCTGTCCGCCAGTGGCCGGTGCGTTCGGCTGAGTTCCCTTCGGCTGCCCGTCCCGTCCGTCATCCGTCCGGTCATCTGATTCATTCACCGCCCGGCTTTCCGAAACAGTTTCTGTCTGCTGGTTCTGAGCAGCTACAGACTGGCTACCCGGTTTATTTTCCGGCATATTCTCTGTATTAATTTCCTGAGTGTTATCCAGTATGCCTTCCTCTCTACCTTCCATTTCATACCCCTTTTGTCATCAGTATATTTCTGCCGCAGGCAGAGTATGTCTCCTACCATTATAGGAGATTTCATCTTAAAGAACAACCACTAATTCCAAAACTTCCTTCTGTAACCGCCTGTTTTTTCACGAATAGTATAAAATAACAGGAATTTTTAGAAGGAATTATCCATGAATAGCACCTTTCCCCAACTCTTTCTGCTGATAACTGCCCTGTCGCTGGATGCCTTTGCCGCCAGCTTTGTTTATGGAACAGACCGCGTAAAAATCCCGGCTGCCTCAGTCGCTGTCATCACAGCGCTGTCCACCGGGATTCTCATCCTCTTTCTTTTGCTGGGCAAGGGGTTCGGCAGCCTGATGCCTGCCAGGGCCACCTCCATACTCTGTTTCCTGATTCTTTTTATCCTCGGATTTGTCAAACTGTTCGACAGCACCATTAAATCCGTAATCAGGAAATCAGAGTTTTTTGAACGGAAGGTTTGTTTTTCCATCTCACAGCTGAATTTTATCCTGACCGTCTATGCCGATCCGTCGGCAGCCAACGGTGAAGACATTGCCGTCCTCTCTCCTGTGGAGGCTCTTTCCCTGGGCCTGGCGCTCTCGTTAGACAGCGCTGCGGCCGGCTTTGGCGCCGGCATGATGGTCACCCATATGCCGCTCACCATCATCCTGTCCCTGGTCCTCAACACAGCCGCAGTCCTCATCGGAAGCAGACTCGGGCGGATTCTTGCCAAACGTTCCAGCCTCGACTTATCCTGGCTCAGCGGCCTGCTCTTAATCGGGCTGGCCATCGGAAAACTTTTATAACGGCAGTTTTTCCTTCTCCGTCACCCTTCTCCATCACTCTTCTCTGCGGCCCATTGATTTCACCAGGACGATGACTTCATGCGCCAGCAGGGGAACCGCCGCCAAAAGCAGCAAAAAAATCCACTCCCCGGGTGAGAGAACCGAGGTCCTGAATGCCGTAACTAAAAACGGGATCTCCGTGACCGCAAACTGTAATAAAAGACCTGCTGCAAAAGCCAAAAGCATCAGAGGATTTGTAAAAAGGCCGCTTTTAAAAACCGATACATCCACATTGCGCATTCCCACGGCATGGAAAAGCTCAGACAGCCCGAGTACGGTAAACGCATAAGTCTGCGCCCTGCAGAGTACCGGCTCCTCCTTCAGCACCGCCGATACCGCCGTCATGGAGAAATGAAGTCCTCTTCCCGTCACTACCTCCCAGGGCACATGGAAAAACGCCGCCAGGCTGACCGCCGCAATGAGCAATCCATAAAATACCGTATAGAACCAGCCTCCACCTGCAAAAAGACTCTCTCCCGGTTTCCTGGGCGGTTTCTTCATCAGGAGTTTACCGTCATTCTTATCGATTCCCAGGGCCAGAGCCGGGAGGGAGTCTGTAATCAGGTTAATCCACAGGATATGGCTGGATTTGAGCGGTGACGGTATTCCTGCGGCAATAGCCGCAAACATCGTCGCTATCTCCCCGAAGTTGGAGGACAGCAGAAAAATAACCGATTTTTTAATGTTCTCATAAATTCCTCTGCCCTCTTCAATCGCCCTTTCGATTGTGGCAAAATTATCATCCGTCAAAATCATGTCCGACGCCTGCCTTGCCACGTCCGTACCCGTTTTTCCCATGGCAATTCCAATATCGGCGCTCTTAAGCGACGGCGCGTCGTTTACGCCGTCCCCGGTCATGGCGGTAATATTGCCGTCCCCCTTTAAAGCCCTGACAATCCGGACCTTATGATCGGGCGAAACCCTGGCGAAAACGGCGGCGTTCCTGATCCGTTTCTTCAGATCGCCGTCCCCCATCCGTTCCAGCTCCTCGCCGGATATACACTGCTCCTTATTCTCCGCAATTCCCAGCTGCTTTGCAATCGCCAGCGCCGTATCCACGTGATCCCCCGTAATCATTACCGTTCTCACCGACGCCCGTTTAAACGCCTCCACCGCGGCCTTTGCTTCCTCCCTGGGAGGATCAATCATGCCTGCCATTCCGAGGAACACCAGATTTTTCTCCGACGGTTTAGAGACGCCCTCCGCCATCGCTCCCGCCAGAACGCGGAGAGCCCTGCCGGACAGCTCCGTGGTGGCATCCTGAATCCGCTTTTTATCCCTGCTTTCAAGGGGCTGTACCTTTCCGTCCTTCATAATCATGCTGCACCGTTTCAGTACCTCGTCCGGAGCCCCTTTTGTATAGGAAACATAAGATTTCCCCTCTCTATTGAGGGTTGTCATCATCTTCCGGTCGGAATCAAAGGGTAGTTCGCCGTGTCTCGGCTTCTCCCTCTCCTCCCTCTCTTTCCGGATCCCGCCGGTCTCCGCAAAACGGATGAGGGCCGTTTCCGTCGGATCCCCTGTATCCTCCGTCGCGTCGTTACACAGGCAGAAACAGGTCAGCAGCCGGTTTCCCGTCTTCCCATATTCAATGGCCGGGGCCTCCCTGATCCGGCCGTCCAGGTAGCAGGCCGTCACCGTCATCTCATTCTTCGTCAGCGTACCCGTCTTATCGGAACACACCACGCTGACCGCTCCCAGCGTCTCGACGGAGGGCAGGCGTCTCACAATCGTACCGGCTTTTACCATCCTTGTCACACTGAGCGCCAATACAATCGTCACGACCGCCGGCAGACCTTCCGGAACCGCGGCAACGGCCAGGGAAATGGCGGTGATCAGCATCTCCATGACATCCCTCTTCTGGATTACCGCCAGCGCGAACAAAAGGGCGCAAAGGAAAACAGCCGTCAGGCTCAGTACCTTCCCCAAGTCCGAAAGCCGTTTCTGCAGCGGCGTCTCCTCCTCCGGAGCCTCGTGGATTAATGCGGCAATTCTTCCAATCTCCGTATCCATGCCCGTGGCAATGACGATACCCGCACCTCTTCCGTTTGTCACATAGGACGTCATAAACGCCATGTTCTTTCTGTCGCCTGCCTGAACCTCCGACGGCGCAATAAATGTGCTGCTCTTGGAGACCGGGACGGATTCCCCCGTCAGGGCCGACTCCTCAATCTTCAGGTTGGCTCCCTGGACAATCCTTAAATCGGCCGGCACCTGACGTCCGGCGTCCAGCATCACCAGATCACCCGGCACCAGCTCTTCCGCCGGAATGATCCGTTCCTTTCCGTCCCTGATTACCACCGCTTCCAGCTTCGTCATCTTCCGCAGAGACTCCAGCGCCTTCTCCGCCTTTCCCTCCTGAATCACCCCGACCACAGCATTCATCGCCACCACGGCCAGAATAATCACGGCATCGCTGTACTCGTGAAGCATGATCGAGATCGCCGCGGCCGCAAAAAGGACAAAAATCAGAGAATCGCAGAGCTGCTCCGCAAATCTCTGTATTAAAGTCTTTTTCTTCGCCTCCCGTAACATATTCTTCCCATAATGCCTGAGGCGCCTGTCGGCATCTTCCTGTGTAAGACCTGTCCGGCCATTGCATTCAAACTGTCTGCACACTTCTTCTATTGTCCTGTTTTCGTACATCTATCTCTCCCTTTCTGTGACAGGTTGTCTTATCTCACAATATGCCCTGGGGGGAGGAAATATACTAAGGATTTAACTGAGGTGAGGAGGACGCGTCCGGAGCGGACCATGTCCGGTGTGGTGAGGGGGCTGGCTGAGTCTTTTGTCCCCTATTGGAGGTTTTCGCGGCACCGGACATGGTCCGCTCCGGACGCTGATTGTCTCTAACCTAAAATGGGGAGGACCCTGTCGCGGCCACTACGAAGCTGCGATACTTTTACGGTCTGACGGTATCTCACCAAACCAGTCAGAGACCGGATAGCAGATATTTTGAAGCATTCGGAGGAACATAGTGATTGCGACGCTCCTCCTCCCCCTTTGAAGGAATAAGAACAAATTAGCGGCCGCAGGCCGGGGTTCGGGATGGCGATAACCTTCGCGTCTTCAGTCCCGGCCATAACCTTCCCGTGGGGAATCCGGGAGAAAAAGATTCCGCAGGGAACCTGAAGTTCATCGGCACTTACCGAGGTTTTTTCGAGGTTAGTACCGCTATGCACTTCAAAGAGCGCAAGCGTTTCCCGAAGGAACTTTTTCTGCCCGGATTCCCCACCCGCGACAACCTATAGCCCGGGACTGAAGACTCACAACCTCCCCTCACCATCCCGCCCCCCGACCGTCCCGGCGGCGTTCTCATTCCTCAATTAAATCCCCATGGACTCAACCGGCTAAAGCGCAAAAAAACTCCCCCGGGGCTGCACATCATGCAGACCGGGGGAGTCTCATTCATTTATTCTTCAACCGTAGCGTACATAAAGTACCAGTATCCGTAAGGAGAATGCCATGTACCCTTTAATTTCGGGCTCTGTACCCAGAAGTCATTCTCGTATGCAACAGGCGCCATAGCGCTGTCTTTTAATGCCAGGTTCTCTGCTTCGTGAAGCAGTTTGTAATGCTCTTCCTTATCAGCCGTTTCACGTGCTTTTTTAACAAGGGCATCGAATTCAGGATTGCTGTATTTACCATCATTGTTACCGTTTCCTGTCTCTAACAGGTTGATCATGTTGGACGGATCGTCATAGTCATATACCCAGCCGTTACGTGCGATCTCGAAGTCACCGTTACGACGGGTTGGTGTGAAGGTAGACCACTCAACGATCTTGATATCCGTGTTGACTCCAAGCTCTTTCCATGCGCTCTGTAAATACTCGGCGATTGGTTTGTGGTATTTAGCGTCGTTTGTCATGTACTCGATGGTCGGGAATCCCTGTCCATCCGGGTAACCGGCCTCTGCGAGAAGCTGTTTTGCCTTTTCAAGGTCGGCCTCGTAGTTGTCTACATTAAAGAAGTCGCCTCCGTTGTTTGCTCTTGTAACTTCCTCGAAGGAGGAACCTGGTGTGGCATCGGAGATACCAGGGCCTACGAAGTTAGTAGCCGGGGAATAAGTTCCCTGTGTTACTGTCTCAGCAATGTATTTACGATCGATTGCAAGGCTTAATGCTTCACGCACTTTTGCATTGTCGAACGGCGCTTTCTGAATATTGAAGGAAATGTAGTAGGTTCCCATGATTGGAGCAATATGGAAATCTTCTGTTCCTGCCAGGCTTGGAACTTCCTCGGAAGGAATATCTTTTGCCATAATAATCTCGCCTGTCTTATATGCACTGTATGATGCGTTGGCATCTTCCATTAATACAAATTTTACAGTATTGACGGTAACCCTGTCTGCATCCCAGTAGTATGGGTTTTTCTCATAAAGGATGTAGGATCCCGGAACCCACTCTTTCATTCTGAGCGCGCCGTTTCCAACATATGTCTCAGGATTAATTGCCCACTGATCACCATTTGCCTCAATGATGTCTTTCTTTACAGGGCTTAATACTGCGAAAGCGGAAATCTTGTCATAATATACACATGGGCTTGCAAGCTCAACAACAAATGTCTTTGCATCAGGTGCAGATACACCAAGTCCGTCTACTGCAGCCAGTGTCTCTTCTTCTGTTGCGTCTTCGCCTAAAGCCATGACTGCGTCATAACCTTTTACCACATTCAGCATGTCGTAAGCATATGGCGCTGCTGTCAGCGGGTTAGCAAGACGTTTGTAGGAATATACAAAGTCCTCTGCCGTCAAATCGGAACCGTCGCTCCACTTTAATCCGTCACGCAGATGGAACGTATAGGTTAAACCGTCATCCGATACGTCAAACGATTCTGCCTGTCCAGGTACGATGTTGTTCTCCTCGTCAAATGTGAGCAGTGTCTCAAATGCGTGGATAATCATGTTTGCTCCGTCAATTGCGGAGTTTAACGCCGGATCAAGAGTCTCCGGGTCAGGTCCGATCTGGACTGCAATGTCCACCCCTCCTGTTGATTCACCTGTTGCTGCTGTCCCCTGTTCGCTTCCCTGCTCGCTTCCCTTCGACGCATCAGTTCCCTTGGAACCGCCGCCGCAGCCCGCAAGAACTGTGGTGGAAAGCATAGCTGCTGCTACCAGTAATGCTACTTTTTTCTTCATAATATCCTCCTTTGGATTTATATTTTAACCGGCTGCCCGCCGAAAGACGACGGACTGTCGGTTAATTGCATAAAATAGAATCCCGCTCAGGGGATTCCCCGCCTTCGGCAGGTTACTTTAGCGGCATAATTCCTCTCCGCTGCCTCTTGGCAGCCGCTTACTAATTCACCCGATCCAGGTGGTGGCAGGCTGCATAATGGCCTTTGGACACTTCCTGCCATACGGGTTCCTGAGCCGCGCACTGCTCGTCCGCATACGGGCATCTCGTTCTGAACCGGCATCCGGACGGCGGATTTACCGGGCTTGGAACGTCGCCACTCAGCACGATACGTTTCGATTCCCTGCTGGTTCTCGGATCCGCGATCGGAATTGCGGAGATCAGGCTCCTTGTATATGGATGGACGCTGTGGAACGTCAGCTCATAGCTGTCGGCCAGCTCCACCAGGTTCCCCAGATACATAACACCGATTCGGTTGGAAATGTGCTTTACAATTGAAAGATCATGGGCAATGAACAGGTAGGTCAGGCCCATCTCTTCCTGGAGTTCCTCAAACATGTTGACAACCTGGGCCTGGATGGATACGTCCAGGGCCGATACAGGCTCATCGCAGACGATGAATTCCGGGTTCACGGCCAGTGCGCGGGCAATGCCGACACGCTGTCTCTGTCCGCCGGAGAACTCATGAGGATAACGGTTCGCATGCTCGGAGTTAAGGCCGACGCGGCGCAGCATTTCGATAATGCGCTCCTGTCTGTCCTTCTTTCCGGATGCCAGTTTATGAATGTCAATGGCCTCTCCTACAATATCGGCCACGGTCATACGCGGATCCAGGCTTGCATAAGGGTCCTGGAATACAATCTGCATTTTCCGGCGGTAAGGCAGCATGTTGACCGCCGTCTTTTTGCCGTATACCGGTTTTCCGTCCGCCGTCTGAGGCTTTCCGTCTTCCCCGTACACCGGCACGTCGCCGCTGTCGAAAATCGTCTCTCCATCATAGAGAATACGGCCGCTGGTCGGCTCATGAAGGCGCAGAAGCGTACGTCCTGTCGTCGTCTTACCGCAGCCGGACTCTCCAACCAGTCCCAGCGTCTCTCCTTTATTAAGGTAGAAAGAGACATTATCCACGGCCTTTACCACTTTTTTCTCAAACAGCTTGCTGCTGGCAACAGGGAAATACTGTTTCAGGTTCTGGACCTCAACTAATCTCTTATCTTCCATCACTTATTACCTCCCTGTGCTTTTTCAAATTCTGCCTTCTGAAGCAGCCAGCAGGCGCTGTAATGAACATCCGAAAGATCGGTATACTCCGGCATCTGGCGCAGGCAGATCTTCATACAGGAATCACACCTTGGTGCGAAAGGACATCCTGCCGGAGGATTCAGCATATCGACCGGGCTTCCCTCGATTGGGACAAGCCGGCTGTGCTCTTTTTCATTGAGCTTTGGAATGCTCCGTAACAGTCCCTTTGTGTATTCGTGGGACGGATTGTAAAAGATATCGTCCGTTGTACCATATTCTACCACTTTTCCGGCATACATGACAGCAATTTTATCACACATGCTGGCCACAACGCCGAGGTCGTGGGTGATCATAATGATGGCCATACCCAGCTTCTCCTTCAGTTCCATCATCAGCTCCAGAATCTGGGCCTGGATGGTAACGTCCAGAGCCGTCGTCGGCTCATCGGCAATCAGAAGCTTCGGCTCACAGGCCAGTGCGATGGCAATCATGACACGCTGGCGCATACCGCCCGAGAGTTCGTGGGGATACTGTTTCAGCCTCTTCTCCGGTTCGTTGATTCCAACCAGTGTCAGAAGCTCTTTTGCCCTCTCCCTCGCCTCCTGTTTCGACTTCTTTGTATGTAGAAGAACCATCTCACAGATCTGGTTTCCTATCGTATATACGGGGTTTAAGCTGGTCATCGGATCCTGGAAGATAATAGAAATCTCTTCCCCGCGGATTTTTCTCATCTGTTTCTCGTTCATCTCATCGATCCGGTGTCCGTTGAATTCCAGGGTTCCGCCGATCAATTTTCCCGGATATGCGGTCAGTCCCATCAGACTGTACGCGGTAACGGATTTACCGGAACCGGACTCGCCTACGATTCCCAGGACTTCGCCCTCCTTCAGATGGATGGAGACGTCGTTTAATGCCTTTACCTCACCGGCCGGGGTGAAGAAAGAAAGGCGTTCGTTCTTTATATCTACTAAATACTCGCTCATTCTTCGTTCCTCCCTAGTTCTTCATCTTCGGGTCAAATGCATCGCGCAGGCCGTCACCCAACAGGTTAAAGCTCAGGATAATGACGGAAATCATAAAAGCCGGAGCAAACAGGCGGTGCGGATAGCTCTGGAGACCGTTAATAGCGGCACTTGCAAGGCTGCCCAGGGACGGCATCGGCGCATTTACACCAAGTCCCAGGAAGCTTAAGAAGCTCTCCGTAAAGATGGAGGACGGAATCTGAAGCGTTGTCGTAACAATCAGAGTACCGATACAGTTGGTTAACAAATGCTTTCTGATAATACGGCCGCTGGAAGCGCCCAGCGCCCTGGCTGCCGTCACATATTCCTGCTCTTTCAGAATCATGATCTGGCTTCGCACGATACGCGCCATACCGACCCAGTAAAGGAGGGCAAACACGATAAAAATACTAATCAGGTTTACACCAATGATGCCGATCCATTCAAATCCCGGCTTCTGTGCCAAATCCTTTAAGGGATAATTGAGCACGGCCGCAAGAAGAATGATAATCAGCACATCGGGGACCGTATAAATAATATCTACAATACGCATCATCACCATATCGACCCATCCTCCGAAGAATCCGGAAATGGAGCCGTACAGGGAGCCAATCAGAAGAATGATTGCCGATGCGACAAGTCCTACCAGCAGGGAAACACGGCTTCCCATCATAACGCGGACCGCATAGTCACGTCCCAGGTTATCGGTGCCGAGAATGTGCGGGAATACTTTCTCACCTGCGTCGATCTGCGCCTGCTCCGCTTCAGAATACTGCATTGGAGCCAGGTTGACGCTTGTCTTAATCTGCTGCTCATATTTATAAGGATAAACCGTTGGTACAATGAATGAAAGCACAAAGATAACCAGTACAACAAACAGGCTGACCATGGCGATCTTATTCTTCTTTAAACGGCGCATTCCGTCCTGCCAGAAGCCGACGCTCTCTCTCATCACGACAAGGCTTTGTTTTTCACTTTCATCTGCCGGGAGGAAGTCGCTTACATCCATCTGAAATGATAATTTATTATTGTCCATCACATGTGCCTCCCTATTTTAGTTTTATACGCGGATCGATAACAGTGTACAAGATATCAACGACCACGTTCATTGTAATAATCAATGTAGCAAGGAAAATTGTAGTACCCATAATCAGAGGGTAGTCACGGCCTGTGATGGCGCCGATAAACTCGGAACCAAGACCCGGGATCGTAAAGATCTTCTCTACAATAAAGCTTCCTGTAACCGTATAGGCAAGCAGGGGACCCAGATATGTAACAACCGGCAGTACGGCATTTCTGAGCGCATGCTTAAATACGCTGAAAAACCAGGTAACTCCCTTCGCCCTGGCGGTTCTCATGTAGTCCTGTCCCAGGACATCCAGCATGGAAGAACGCATCAGACGTGAGATATAGGAAGCCGGGTATAAGGCCAGCGCCGTTACGGGCATAATATAGTGTTTCCACGATGTCAGTCCATATGTAGGCAGCCATTCCAATTGAAATGACAGTACGTACATGAGCAGGGTGGAGATAACAAAACTCGGCACTGCGATTCCGCAGGTACTGAAAACGATGATAATGTTATCCGTCATTTTACCTCTCTTAAATGCTGCGATACTCCCGAGCGGAATACCGACCAGTACGGCAATCAAAATGGAAATTCCTCCCAGTTTTGCCGAAACCGGAAATTTTGTTTCAATAATCGAATTCACGGTACGGCCTCTCTGCTTTACGCTGGGACCTAAATCTCCGTGAAGTACTTTTCCCATATAAATTGTGTATTGCTCCGGAAGTGGTTTATCCAATCCGTATTTTTCCATCATCGCCTGCTGGGCCTGGGGTGTAAGGGCTTTCTCAGCCATAAATGGGCCGCCTGGTACCAGGTTCATCAGGAAAAATGTAAGAGTGGCTACCAGCCAGCATGTTACAACGGCCAGGCCAATACGCTTTGCAATATATTTTGCCATGATATCTCTCCTTTCCTGTGAGTCGGGGTGGCAAAAAATGGACATTTGAAATACATTTGTCACCCGTGTGCGGACATTGTCTGCTAAAAAATAAAATCCCATGGTTATCCGCCATGGGATTTTATTGCAATGAAAAGTTCGTCGTTCCTACTTTTCGTTGTTATCTAGCATTACATTCCCATCTGTTTAGCTACTTCTTCTGCGAAGTTCTCTTCTTTCTTTTCAAGGCCTTCACCTGTCTCAAAGCGTACAAACTTCTTAACTGCCACTTTCGCGCCATTAGCCTTGGCAACTTCTGCCACGTACTGGGATACGGTCTGTTTGCCGTCTTCAGCTTTTACATAAACCTGATCAAGTAAGCAGATCTCTTTTAATTCTTTGTTGATACGTCCTCTTACCATTCCCTCAATGATTTTGTCATTGGCGTCCGGTTTCTCGTTCTTAGCTGCTGCCGTGAGAATCTCTGTCTCTTTCTCGATATAATCGGCATCCACTTCGTCTCTGTTTGTGTATAATGGTTTTAATGCAGCGGCCTGCATTGCAACGTTCTTAGCCATCTCTTTGAGAGCGTCATTTACTACGTCTGTCTCAACATCAACTAAAACGCCGATCTTTCCGCCTGCATGGATATAGGAAGCAACAAAGCCGTTAGCCTCTTCGATCTGTGCAAATCTTCTGATCTTCATGTTCTCGCCGATAATGGAAATCTGGGAAGAAAGAGCTTCTGCAACTGTTAAGGAAGGTTCCTTATCCCACTTCTCATTTAAGAAAGCGTCGATGTCCGCTGCCGTTGTGTTGAGTGCCTGTGCCGCAACATCTGCTACGTAGGTCTGGAACTTCTCGTTCTTTGCTACGAAGTCTGTCTCGGCGTTAACCTCTACAACAACTGCCTTCTTGCCGTCTTCGGATAAGGTAGTTGCTACAATACCCTCTGCTGCGATACGTCCAGCTTTCTTAGCTGCGCCTGCAAGTCCTTTTTCTCTTAAGAACTCAATCGCTTTATCCATATCACCGTCTGTAGCTGCAAGAGCTTTCTTGCAATCCATCATGCCGGCGCCTGTCGTCTCACGTAATTCTTTTACCATTGCTGCTGTTACTGCTGCCATTTTTAATTCCCTCCGTATATTTTTTCATTTCCAATTTCAATGGTGTTCTGCCTGTCCTGAAACATTCAGCGGTAATTATGCCTCTGCTGCTTCAGCAACATCCTCGCCCTCGAATACAGGAGCTTCTGCTTCGCCCTGTCTTGCTTCGATAACGGCGTCTGCCATTCTGGAAACGATTAATTTTACGGCTCTGATAGCGTCGTCGTTACCCGGGATTACATAGTCAAGCTCTTCCGGATCACAGTTGGTATCGATGATGCCGATTAACGGAATTCCCAGTGTGTGTGCTTCCTGTACGCAGATTCTTTCTTTCTTAGGATCTACTACGAAGATAGCGTCCGGAACTCTCTTCATCTCTTTGATACCGCCAAGGTTCTTCTCGAGCTTCTCCCACTCTTTCTTAAGAGCGATAACTTCTTTCTTTGGAAGAACATCAAATGTTCCGTCCTCAGACATGGTCTCGATCTGTTTTAATCTTCCGATACGGCTCTGGATGGTCTTGAAGTTGGTAAGCATACCGCCTAACCATCTCTCATTTACATAGAACATTCCACATCTCTCAGCTTCTGTCTTGATAGCGTCCTGAGCCTGTTTCTTTGTTCCTACGAACAGGATTGTGCCGCCGTCTGCTGCGATGTCTGCTACTGCCTTGTAAGCTTCATCCACCAAACCTACGGATTTCTGTAAGTCGATGATGTGGATACCGTTTCTCTCTGTGTAGATGTATGGAGCCATCTTAGGGTTCCATCTTCTTGTCTGGTGACCAAAATGTACACCAGCTTCCAGTAACTGCTTCATTGAAATAACGCTCATGTTTCTTTCCTCCATTTGGTTTTCTTCTTCCGCCGTCTTCTTTGCTTCCTCGGGGACTCCTGGCAGAACAAAAAGGCCTGTGACAGCCGTTTTTCATCCTGTTTCATTGGAGCACCGTCCTTAAGAATCCGTCCGGCGTGATTTTTTAACCTTTATACTATATCACAGGTAAAATTTTTCTGCAAGTGGTTTATACGCGAAAATACCACTAAATTGTTGATTTCTGCTGGTTATTTTTATTTTTACAGGCCGGCTCATTTATTTTCAGGTGAAATCTTTTTTCCGTCACTCATAAAGGAGATATCCTGTGTAACCGTAGTGAGGACTTTTGTTCCGCTTTCCCGGAACGCTTCCCTGATTTCGTCCTCCGGCTCCTGCGCCGTCACCACCGCGTATTCCGGTTTCAATTCTTCAATCAGTTTTACGCCTCTTTTGGAATTTCTCCCATGATGGGCCGTCTTATATACGTTGACCTGGGGCAGATCCAGTTTCAAAAGTTCCCCCAGACGCTCCTTCTCGGCATCTCCTGCCAAAAACAGCGTCACGTCTCCGTGCTTTACCAGCGCCGCCAGGGAGTAGTCGTTTGATTCATCATAATGGAATTCCTCCGGCGGGAAAACGCGGATATCCAGTTCGCCAAAGGTGAAAAGGCGGTCACGGGAAAGCGATTCTACGGGAATATGCTCCGTTTCAAGTTTGTCAAGCAGATCCCGGTAAAGCGGTTTTTCCCCTTCATAATAGGGAGTGATAACCTCCGTTACAGGAATACTGTCCACAAGAAAAGAGGCGCTGCCGATATGATCCTTATCGGGATGGGTCAGAATCAGGCAGTCGATTTTATCCACATTCCTGTCCTTAAGTAGTTCCAGAATATGGGCGCCGTCCTTTTCTTCCCCTGTGTCTATTACAACACAGTCCTCTCCGCTTAAGAATACCGCACAGTCCGCATCCTCCTGTGTTCCAACGAAAATAAATTCGGCATTTTTTGTTACTCCCCGGTTCTCTAACAAATACCAGCCGCCTATCAATGCGGCACATAATGCGCACACACCGAGTACGCGCAGAAATAGTACGGTAATTTTACGAGCAGTTTCCATTCATACCTCCCTGTAGATTTTCCTGGATCTTTGCTTATCTATGTTTTGACTTATCAATACACAGTTTAATCTATATGCAGGCTCATTTGAATGCTGAAAAAATAAACCTGCCGAAGTCGGTTAAATCTTCCTGAGTCCATCCGCTGTATTTTTGGCAGTCACTTCTTATCATACTGTGCGCCTCATTTTTGTTACTTAATGACCAGGCGGTCCAGCTGATGTTGTGCTCCTTCATATACTCGACAAAAGGCCGGGCATTCTCCTGGTATGTCTTCATCCCGCTGTCATATGAGCCATCCTTCAGATATGCCTGTTCACCGACCGCAGTCCCCCATTCACTGACAAATATCGGTATCCCGCTCTCTACGACTGCTTCTATCTTCTGGTTGTCACAGGGCTTTTCTTTCGTTACATCGATATACCGGTGCATCGTATACATAATGTTTTCATACTTAAGGGGAGTTTCTATTGGTCCTGAAAAATCGGTACAGTACTTCGGCGTTCCAACCAGGATTACCGCTCCTGGCGCATTGGCGCGTATCACCGGTATCACTTTATCTGCATAATTACTGATATCTTCCCAACTCGTATCGCCGTTTGGTTCATTGCATATTTCGTACAAAACACCCGGATTTCCACCGTAATGGCGGCTGATTTCATCGAAAAAAGTGACCGCCTCTTCTGCATATTTATTGGGATTACCGTCCTTTAGAATATGCCAGTCTACAATTACATACATGTCCGCGGCCAGAGCGCTTTCTATCCCCATATAGAGATAGTCAAGGCTCTGTTCAGGATTTTCAACATACGCATTATGAGCCTCTATATACATCGCGAGCCTCTGTACATTAGCTCCAAATCCGAACAGCGTCTCCATGGCGCTCCCGTTCAGATATCTGGGGTACCAGGTGACTCCATGGCTGCTGGTTCCCCGTAATACCATCGTATTTCCCTTTTCATCCTTCAGGGAGGCGCCGTCCACATGCAGGGCGCCATGGGAGCTGACGCCAGGACTCTCTGCCCCTTCCGCGGTTTTGCAGCCGCAGAGTACGGCCAGCGCTGTCGTAAAACCACTTAAAAGCAGAACATTTTTTAAATATTTCATGGTGTTTCCTCCATTCCAAAAGGAAATGCCGCTCCCTTCAGGTTCTCAGGATAAAGAGCCAGTAATACATAATCATAGTGATTTTTTGTCAGAAAATCCATAAGCTCCTCTTCACTCAGCTGCAGCGTCCAAAGCATATCAACCTGTTCAAAAGACTGAGCTAAAAATGCCCCTACAGGTGTGGCATAAGAATCGCGCAGAAGGAGAATTTTCTTCTTTGACCCGTTTTCCAAGTTCCGTATGGAAACATAATTATCAACCCCCTTATGCAGATAAACCGTCTCTCCGTTTCCACTGTAGATACCGCTAAGACTATCTTCATTCACATCCAGTTTAAGTAAAGCTTCTTCAAATCCACCGGTATATTCTTTATAATCTTCAATATCTCCCCGCCACAGCAGATAATCCCCCTGATATTCCGGGTAAATTACAGTATAATCTTCCGCTCCGCCTGCAAATATCACGCCGGTCTCACGTCCTTGTGACCCCAGCATATAATTGGGAAATGTTACCTGATTATAATTTCCGAGATCACGCAATTTGTAATCAGGATCCAGAGAAACATCAAAAGATTGCTCCATCCAGTTAATAATATTACAATATCCGGAAAAAGCCGCTATAGGAGTCCAATGATGATCTGTTTTGAAAAAAGCTTCCTGGTGTGTTAATCCGCTAATTTTACATATATTTCTTAAATCCAACACAGGAACTTTGTAGTAACGAAGCCATGATGCAAAATCCCCCGCTAATTTTGAGAAATCATTATATGGCAGTCCATAGTATCGTTCCTGTTCTTCCGGTAACTTCATCGGGAAAAGGACAACCCCCATTTCTGTCCCCTCTTCCTCTAACAGGTCATGCAGTCTTCGTGTTCTCACGGCCAGTTCCTTCTGATCATCACCAAAGCCGTTCCAAAAACTGGCATCGTAGAGCATTCCATCTTTTCCCTTTATATTAGAAAAAGCATTCTCTTCCTTTTTCCCCATTATAAGCTGCAGTGCCCCGTATCCTTCAATCAAAGGATAACGGAAGAACAATTTCTCACTCATCTCCCTTTCAATCACAGCAATTGCCTGTTTAGGTTCATGAAAGTCAGGCTTTACCTTCCTCAGCTCTTTCATGAGCTCCGGCCCCCTGCAAATAATGTTAAAAGCTGCAAAGGAGAACAGGCATATTAAAAATAATATGGAAAATATAGACTTTCCCTTTTTATTGTTTTCTTCCATGTATCTCCTCTCTGAATTAGAAATTAAAGTAAATAAACGGATTGTAACCGCTTTTGGAAATATAGATTACCGAGATCACAAACAAAACCGTCATTCCCAATGGATATAGCGCCTGAGCCTGTTTAGGGTATCTGCCACACCATCGCATACCGGCTTGTTTTACGGCCGGTGTGCACAGCAGAATGCCAACTCCCCACAATACCGCATATTCTTTCAAAAACATCCAGGTATAAGGACTAAAAAAGCCATTGTGATTCATCCAGAACATATTTCCCAAATACTCTTTCAACTGATAAAAACTCTCGCAGCGAAACAGCACCCAGCCCATATTAACTACAAAAAGAGCATAAACATGTCTCCAAACCGATTTACTCTCCCTCTTTTCCAGTTCAAACAGACGTTCCAATACCAGAAATGCAAAATTAATCAGCCCCCAGAACAGGAAATTCCATGCCGCCCCATGCCACAAACCGGTCAGAATCCAGACAATCAGCATATTCTGGATCATCTTGCTCTTACTTTCAACTCTTGAACCGCCAAGCGGAATGTATACGTATTCTTTGAACCATGTTCCCAGCGAAATATGCCACCGTCTCCAGAATTCTCCGATAGAACGTGATATATAGGGATAGGAGAAGTTCTCCTCAAAACGGAATCCAAACATTCTTCCAAGGCCTATTGCCATATCCGAATACGCGGAAAAATCAAAGAAAATCTGCAGCGTATAAGCAAATGAGCCAAGCCAGGCAAGCGTAACCGGGATAGCCATAAGCCTGTGTCCCGCGTTCGTCATCGAATAAATATTGTCTGCAACTATGGCAAAGGAATTTGCTAAAACCAGCTTTTTAGCAAGACCCTGTACAAAGCGCGTACTGCCGGATGAAAACAGCTCCCATGAATGGGTCCGGCTCAGTATTTGTTGTTCAACTGTATTATATCGCACAATCGGCCCGGCTACCAGCTGTGGAAAAAAAGAGATATACAAAGCTACATTCAGAAGATTTTTCTGAACCTGTGCAGTCCCGCGGTATACATCGATCACATAACTGAGAGCCTGAAACGTAAAAAACGAAATTCCTATCGGCATTAGAAGAGATACCGATAATCTTAAATTTGTACCCATAAGACCATTCAGGATCGACAGCACAAAATTTAAATATTTAAATAAAAACAGCACCCCGAGATTTCCTACGCAGCCGATTAAGAGCCATATTTTCCCTGCTTTTTCCCATCTGGAAAGCGCCAGGGCCACAGCCCAGTTAAATATACAGCTTCCTATCAGAAGAATGACATAATACGGTTCTCCCCATGCATAAAAGAAGATACTCGCCAACAACAGGAAAAAATTTCTAAGCCTGATGCTGAACCGTAAAACCGTATAATACAAAACCAGCACCGCCGGTAAAAAATAAAATAAAAATACAATACTGGAGAAAACCAAAATTGTTTACCCCTTTCAACTGACCTTATCTTTTTTCTCTTCTGCCAGGGCAAAAATCAGATCAAACGCGTCCGAAAAAAGCAGTTCCTTCCAATTATCCAGACGGTACAGCCCGGCCTTGTTCCCTGCTTTTATGCATTTCATCACATTGTCACTACCCGGAATTCGTATCTCCATAGCCTCCGGCAGATTCATTTCTTCTTTAACAAGTAAATACTCATAGTTACAATTCCGTACAAAAACTTCTCTTCCATCCACAGTCTGCATTGTTCGATTCAATTCAACTCTCGGAAGCTGCCTCTTGGAATTTTCCACATGCGTGGAACGTTTCTGGACATTCAGGAAGATATCATCAATTATGCTGACGGACGGGCTCATCGTCTTCGCCAGGCTGTGATCGCGATCATAAACAATCTGGAAATAGCTGTCCCTGTTATCTCCCTCCATACCGGTAATTTGAATTCCATATTTCCATTTATCCCCCTGTTTTTGTACATGCACGCACTTTGCCCCCAGTTCCGCTTCATATCGTTCCGTCTTTAGCCGGATCGTCATCTGCTCTTCACCATGAGGCATATAGATAGATTTATCACAAAGCACAGCCAGACCTGTCTCCGACAGATCCGTTGTCACACCGTAGAACTGTTTGCCCTGGTATGAAATCTCAACCGGAACACGGACATAAAAACGATCCGTGGTACGCAGATTGCGACGCCCCGACATGAAGAACAAAGCCATAATAAGATGCTGGGCATTAAGCATCAGCCAGTAGATGAGTACGGCCGCTCCGTAGTTGCCGGTCTGGAAGGCGTTCATTGCGGCTATGATTAGCGCCGCCACATCAAATACCAGAAGAATAATCTGCGGCGTTGCCAGCATCATATCTGAATGTCTGACCGTATCACGCGTTTTACTCGTAACATTAAATTTCTTCTGTCTGATAAACAGTGTTTCCAGTAGAACAGGTATAATCATATATGGGAATATAACGGTATCCACCGTATTACTCCATCTCTTATTTCTAATCTTACCGGATGTCACTTTCAATGCCTGGTTATAAAGGACATAGGATGGAAACCAGATAAAAACCAGTTCCCTGAGGCTGCAGATTACAACCGGTATCCCGAACAGAATAAAGAGGATTGGGGACACAATGTAGATAAATCTTCTGAAAAATGTCCACCAGTACATCCAGCAGGCCAGATAGCTGATTTTGGCATTCAACTTTATATGAGGGTTGAACAAAAGGTTGGTGCGTCGCAGAGAGGTAATACAGCCGCGTCCCCATCGTATACGCTGTTTTATCAGGTTGTCGATGTCCGTCGGCGCAAGTCCGTGTGCAAGCGTTTTATCGACCGCATAGCAGGTGTAGCCTTTTGCCTGAATTTTAATTCCCGTTTCAAAATCCTCTGTAATCGTCCCGGTTGCAATTCCTCCGACAGAGTCCAGGGCTTCCCTGGAAATTAACGTATTAGAACCGGCATAAATCGGAGCATTGGCATTATTTCTGCCGACATTGATTTCACGGAAGAAAAAATCCTGTTCATTGGGAATCCTTGTTTCACTGAAAAAATTGTACTGGAACATATCAGGATTATAGAAACTCTGCGGCGTCTGGATAAAGCCAATCTTATACTTCTCATCGATCTCTTCCTCCGTGCGCTCCGCCCATGTCCCATCATCCATCTTCTTTACACGCGGCAGAAAAATATAAGGTACCGTCTCCATCAGAAACTCATGGGTCGGGATCATATCCGAGTCGAACGTCACAATCCATGGAGACGATGTTTTACTCAGGGCGTGATTCAGATTTCCAGCCTTCGCCTCCTTATTATCGGCCAGTCCAAAATATCCCACCTTCATCTTTCTTGCCAGTTCCGCCATTTCCGGGCGGTTCCCATCATCACAGATATAGATATGTACTTTCTTTTTATCGGGATAATCCATATGCTTACAGCCGTTGACGGTTTTATAAAGAAGTTCCGTCTCCTCATTATGGGTTGCAATCAGAATATCTACATCCGGATACCAGTCGAGAGGCACCACCGGCATATCCGGAACCGATTTTTTCCCGAGCCTTGCAAAATGCTCTGTTCCTTCCAGCATGGAGATTGTCTCCGAGACTGCCAGAAAAATACCGCATATCGTTGCCAGCCATCCATATACATTGTGATCCGGTATCGTGAAGAAAAGACGCCAAATAATATAAACCGTCATACTGACGAGAGCCACTGCAATCCAGAATTTTTCCTTTGTTCCCTTCTGATTCTGTTTTACTATTTTAATCTTCTTTCCCACTCCTGCCACCTTCTATCTGATTCCTTCCCTGGCTCTTTGAACCAGAATAATTGATACAAAAAATGCGATGATAAAATAGACTCCCAGCATGGTATTTGGGGTTTCGTCTCTTCCAAATTGAACAAACCGATATAATTGTGTTATATCACTATCCAGGAAATCTCCGTGCAAACGCATTACATCTTTCAGCCGTTCTATCTCTTTCTCCCATGTTGATGTTTCTCTGTCAACTATAATACCAGTGCCTTTTTCCTCATTTAATTGCATTGGGTTGCTATATAGTGCCGACCATCTGCTTAGATCTCTCTTTACCGGCTTTTCTATAAAGCTTGCCGCTTTATCAATTTTATCATAAAGCTTACCCTCACTTAATATATTTTTTCTTAACTCTCCATACCGCTCAACGACTTTATTTACAAAGTCCTCATCTCTGAGAAGGCTGTCAAACCATGGTGCATTCGGAAGTGCCGTCTCCCTCACTTCCAGCATTTCTTTTGTGTAATTATCCAAAGCTCCGTCAAAATCCCAGTATGGCCCGATAAATAATTTTCCGCTCCGGTTTTTATACATAAATGTAGAATTCCATCCCGCATCATAGTTTGCAAAAAATTCATTAATAATAAAATAATCAACAAAGGAACCAACATTCAATTTACTTTTATATTCTTCAAATTTCTTCTTATCATCAGAGTAGAGACTGTCCTCAATTTTATTCACATCATTTCTGATATAATCCCAATATTCTTTCGATACCTTATCAGGAGACGGATATTCCAGATTCACCCAGTTATTGCTCCTTTGGTGTTTAGTGGACCAGACTGGCATAGAAAGTCCTTCCGTATCAATTCGATCCCGAAGCAGGAGATAGCCGGTATCCTTCTCGATTTCAACGCGTCCCTCCCCCTGCTCTATCTTTTCATACATGCCGTACAGCCCCATATATTCATACTTTTCCCCCTTTTCAATGCCATCTCACAAAATCTTATGTCTGGAGTATGGGGTGAAAGTTCGCCGGCCGTATTCATTGCAATATAGTTTCTCAGATAAGTTCTGTCTAACTGAGTTCCGTTTAGAATCCAGGTATCGGAGGCTGTCATACCAAATACTTCCATGATGTTCGGTTCTTCATCATCATCCAGAAGTTTCATAAGGTATTGCTTTTTGGGAAAAATTTTTGAGGAAGAAGTATTTCCTCGAATTTTAATTTTTCCGTAAGAAACCCCCGTAGGTTCATCTCCCAAGCGATTTACCATATTTTCATTATCCACGAATGAAATCCGCATTTTAATATATGGATCTACTCCCTCTTTATAGATAAGCGACTGTGATTCACTGTCATAGTACTTATAATTCACAATCTCTTCCCCACCCGTATCAATTATAACGAGCGGCAAATGCGACGTAAAGTTCCCATCCACCATAAAGTCTTCGGGAACCGAGTCAGTTCCCAGCGTCGGATCGGCTGCGGCCGCCAGTTCATGATGCCACACCCGCTCTTCCTTTTTGTCAATTGCCTGATATTTCCATATCCCAAATCCCGCACAGACTGCCGCACTGAATAATATCATGGCAAAGGCCGCTTTCCACTTTGCACCCATACTTAAGTCACTCTTTCTTTTTTGTCCGTTTTTCTGTCATTTATGCAGAAATTTCATCGTTCTGGCCTACGAGGTTTACTTCCATAACCCCTTTCTGTTCCAGAAGCTTCTGGCTTACTTTTCCATCCTGCCAGATTTTCACCTGTTTTTCAGACAGCTCATAGATATATTCCATGCTTTCCCTGCCCTGGTTTTTGACGCAGAGGCGCGCTTTTCCTTTGAGCGGCTCCTGAATCATGTTCTCCACCTCACCGGCCATATCCGACTGGCCGCGCACAATCAGCAGATACCTTGTATTGCTGCGCACACCGCCGATTGCCAGCATCAGAAGAAATATGATGACACTGCCAATCGAAGCAGTCACAAAATCGGAAATTCCGCAGCAGATTCCCACGGCAATGCACCAGAAGATATAGGCTGTATCCCTGGTATCTTTGATTGCGGTACGGAACCTGACAATCGATAATGCACCGACCATACCAAGCGACAATGCGATATTATTGCCGATTACACACATAACCATGGTCGTGACGATTGTCAGCATCCAGAGGGACACGTTAAACCGGGCATTGTAGACTGCCCCCGAATGGGAAAAACGGTATGACAAAAAGATAATAAATCCGATTACCAGCGCACTGAAAAAGTTAATCAGCAGTTCCTGTACCGACAGGCTCCCTGCATGGTTTGTTATGTAATATAAAAGATCTTCATTCATGAGATAGTTCCTCCTAATCCAAAATAACGTGATGCCGTATATTTGCTGCTGGCTGACTCCGTAAGTTCAAACGGAGAGAGCGCAGTTCTGATATAATCTAACAGGAAGTGATTATATTTTACTTCCAGTGTCGTTTTCCCCGGGTAGGTGACCGGATAAAACGGTATGTCTTTCCTGAACAGGTCATACCGGCCTTCCTGCGATGAAATTTGGCTGTCAAGCGTCAGCCTGATATCATTGGTAGGAATTGTAAATGCAAGGCGCCGGTACCGTATCAGGCATTTGGGCCTGTAAACTTCTTCCGTCATCATCGTATAGAATATTTTCGGAAGTTCTCCCTCATACTTCATCAGGCAGCGGTAATCTCCGCTGATCATGCATTCCGCGTCAGCTTTTGTAAGAAGCAGACTCTGTTTTCTCTGTTTCGCACCCTGTTTCCGTTTCCATTCCAGCTTTACAATATCGCCTTCCCCATAAACGCGGAGGCGGATTTTCTTTCTGAATTCCACTCCGTTTTCTTTCTCTCTGTAATCCCTGTTATACAGCGAATCAAAATAGAGTGAATTGACAATATACGGCTGTGCATTCCTGCAGTTCTGATCAAGAGGCATGACATAAGACAGCCTGGCGGCTATCTTTCCTGCCGTGACAGAAGAGACCGGATACTTTTTCTCCGTTCGCAGAACATCTAAGAATTCAGCCATGTCCCTGCACCTTCCTTCCCTTATATTTTTACTTAAGCTTCACCACTATAGCAAAGAAAAAAACAGTTGTAAAGTTCACACGAATCCCTCATTTTACCATAAATTCAGACTTTTAAAAAATTATGTATAAATTGGTATTTTTCCGCTGCTAATAACCTTCCATAATTTGGAAAACACGCCTTACCTGTTCTTCAATTTCCCCCTTCGCCCTTTCGTTTCCTCCATCCGGCCCCATCAGGGGAATTCCCGCCGCCATCCTGTCATCCATCCTTCCGTACTCAATTGTCAGAATCTCAGGAGTTTTATACTTGTCCAATATCATTTCCAATATCGTATACGTATCTTCACTCATAGCAACATGTGACATCAAATCATTCCGGCCGTTAATCCATCCGTTGATATGGATTTCATACAGCTGATCCATTGGGAGCCGATCCAGATATTCTTTGAAATCAATTCCCAAATACAGCGCGGAGCCATAGGCATGGCTGACATCCAGAAGGAATTCCGCTCCCGACTCTTCCGTCACTTCCCGAATAAAAGCAGGCTCAATGCAGCAGCCCGCTTTCTTACCGAAGATAAAAGGATTGCCATCCATATTTTCTATGGCCAGATGAGAAATCTCCGGAAACAGCTCCCGGATAAAACGAATATTCTCCACCGCAAGTTCTTTTATTCTTTCTCTCGTATATAACTCCTGTTTCATCCTGTTTCCCAAAGCCAGATGGCCCGACAATTCCGGAGTTTTTGTAATTCCTATAATCTGTGCCGCCAGTTCTTTATCAAACTCAGGCCTGAACCGGTCGGACGCCATGTTATAATCCTGCGGGCCAAACCCATGCAGGAGAACCGGAACCACTTCCTGTATCCTTTGTATCTCCTTTTTAAGTTCTGCCAGCCCAGCAGCCTTGTCGGCTCCCGGGGCCTTATAACAGTCATACTGGAATCCCAGGGCCGGTACTTTGACATAGTCAAGGGTAATTCTGCCTTCACGCAAAAGTTCTATCGTTTCTTTATAATAGTTACAGGCAATTTTCATATTTTCTTTCCTCCCGATATTAAGCCATATTTCCTGCCTGTATTTATCGGCTCCGAACTTTATTCTGAAATACATCGCCATAAAGTATATTTGCGCTTCCTATCCTTGTTCAGGTACAGATATTTGTATTGTACCGAATTATTCCGCAAAATGCAATAAAATATGAAGGTTTTATCTGTTTTTTCGTCGAAAAAAGATGTATAATGTTCAAATCATGAAGAACAGCATACTAAAAAGGTGGGAAGCTTTGGAACGAGAGAGATATAATTCTATCTATAAATACTACACTTGCCATATTTTATTTGGACATCTTGCACATGGAAGTTATCTGCCTACCATTGAGCAGATATGCGACATCTTCCATGTAGCGCCCGAGACGGTGCGCAGCGCCTTAATGAAACTGCAGAAAGACGGCCTTATCAGTGTTTCCGCCGGACGGCGCACCACTGTTACCTATGTCGCCTCCCCCGAAGAAAAATACCGTTCTGCCGAGAATTATTATCTTGCGCGCAAAGAGGACATAGAAAATATATACCACGTAACCGATCTGATTCTAATGCCGCTTTTTTACGAGGGGTGCAAACGGTTGAGCGATGATGAACTTTTGCGCCTTTCCATTGCAACCGGACAGGGTGCCTCCAATCTTGCCGCAATCTCAATGATTTGCTGCAATACCATGATACAGAAACTGAATAACCGGCTGGCAAAAGATCTCTTTTTTGACATTGTCGCTTTCTTCCAGTTTCCATATATCCCGTCGTTTGATAGAAGAGTGGAAGAATTTCAGCAGGACTACCGCTCACTGCTGTCCAGTTGTGAAACCTCAGACAGAGACGGCCTTTTCCGTGCGTTTTCTTATTTGCAGGATCTAACCCGGAAAGCGATTCTTGGCTTTATCGGCAAAGCCGCCATAAACCAGCCGGCGATACCTCAGATTTCCTTCCATTGGCAGACGAACCGCGACAGGCCGCAGTATTGTCATTCCCTCGCTTCATGTATCATCCAAAACATTATAGACGGTAGATACAGTAAGACGGACATGCTGCCATCTTATGAAAAGATGGCGGAGGAATTTTCCGTTTCCGTCAGTACGATCCGGCGGACCGTGGGGTTACTGCGTGATATGGGCGTCCTCAATTCCATTAACGGTGTAGGCAGCCAGATTCATTTCACCTCCCCCAACTGGAAAAAGCTTAAGCGGCCCGCTATTGAAAAGAATATCGTGAGAGCGATAGAAAGCGTTGAATTTTTCTCCATAACGTCTAAACCTGTTTTATCCCGGATACTGCCCTCTCTTACACCGCTTCAAAAGAATAAATTAAAAGGGATTCTGGAAAAGAGTCGGGGAAACCATCCTTTAGAATCATTTATCCGGGTTACAGAATACATAGCCGGCATTTATCCGTATCCGATACTGTTTGAAATATATAAGAAATTATCCGAATTTTTACTTTTTGTCTACCCGCTTCTATTAAGCCTTACGGGGACAGAAAGCCGCAGGGATACAGCTTTTATCGGAGAAATAATGCTTGCTCTGGAACAGGACGATACAGGTTTATTCTGTCACGCTTTTTCTGTCCTGGCAGAAGCAGTGTGTGAAGACCTTCATGTATTGAAACAGTGTCTGATGAAGAGTGCAGGTGATACCGGCAGTTTCGATGGCCGTAACTAAATTTCAGCCATGTTAATAACAACAGTTATTAACATGGCTGTGCTCCCTTTGCATCTCCCTATTTCATGAAATCACATTATCCTGTATTTCCCAGGTAAGGCCTGCTGCCGGACGTGCATTATTCCGAAAGAAGTTCTCTGTATATCTCCAAATCCTTCTCTTTAAACACATTAAATATCACTCTCTCCAGTTTCTTATCGGCGCTCAGGAAATCCTTCACCGTGCCGACGGCAATTTCGGCCGCCCGCCTGTTTGGAAAACGGAATTCCCCGGTGGAAATACAGCAGAATGCAATACATTTGCAGCCGTTTTCCACAGCCAGATCAAGGCAGGAGCGATAACAGGAGGCCAATTGCCTGCAGTCTTCTTCCGTCACCCGGCCATAAATCACAGGGCCGACGGTATGAAGAATATATCTTGCAGGCAGATTAAAACCCGGGGTAATTTTAGCTCCCCCGGTTATCTCCTCATGTCCCTGCCTTTTCATAATATCGCTGCAAAACAGCCGCAGCTGAATTCCGCTTTTGGAATGGATAATATTGTCAATGCAGGAGTGAAGCGGATGGAAACACCCCAGCAGGGCGCTGTTGGCGGCGTTTACGATGGCATCCGCTTTCAATGTCGTTATGTCGCCCTGCCATAGGATAATTCTCGGATCTGCGTGAACGGCCGGAAGCAGGTTTGCATCGGTCAGTTCCTCCATATCCCGTTCCGCAGACAGATATTCATCTTGAACTTCCAAAAACTCCCGGCTGACCGCCCTTGGCGGACGGACATTCATCAGACTGCGCAGAAGATCTTTCTGCCCCTGTACATCCTCCGGTATTTTAATTTGCCGATACCGCATTTCCTCCGCCAGCAGTTCCCTGATCAGATACATTCTTTGTTCTTCGTGCCGCATCCCGTCCGCCTCCATTCCCATTCTCTGCCCTCAGCGCATCCTGTTTTCTCATATCTGCCAGAACCGCAGCGATATCTCCCCGTATACAAACAGAACGCCCCTCAATCTCCTCTGGCGCCCGGTTCTCATCCAGATTGATACAGGCATAGCGGGCATTCGGATTCTGATATGTCATCTGCCAAAACGGATATTTAATGATAACAGGAGTATTCATCCCGACACCCAGTTCCAGGAAAAGAAGCTTTCCCTTTCGATTCGCCGACAGAAAGCGTTTATATCTTCCAGCCGCCAGGTGCCACGCCTCATCCTCCACAAAATAGCCGTCACAGCGCAGGTTCACTTCCATCTCTCCGCCGCACACCGGACATTTCGGCACCAGATGCGCGGGAATGCGGCAGTTCTTCTGTTCCCTGACCATGGCCCGGACCTGGGCCTCATTGTCATACAGCTTATTGTGGCAGGCCTTCCGGCACTGAAACTTGCCGTAATCACCCTGAGTGGCAAAAATACGGTCCGCTTTAAACCCGGCCAGCCAGAACTGGTGATCCACGTTGGTGGTCAGCACAAAATAATTTTTCTTCTTCACCAACGCAAGCAAATCCAGGTATGCCCCGCCCGCCGGCTGATCGTACCGGTTGCAGAATATATGCCTGCTCCAATAGGCCCATTTTTCTTCCTGGGTGGCAAAGGGATAGAACCCGGCGGAGTACATATCTTTCATCTGATACCGCTCAATAAAGTCGCTGAAATAGTTTCTGAACCTCTCACCCGAATAGGACAGCCCCGCTGCCGTGGACAGCCCGGAGCCAGCGCCAATGACAACGGCATCCGCGTCATCAATCCACCTTAACAGTTCCTTCTCTTTCATCTCACACCCGCCTTTTTACAACCGCCTCAAAGGGGCAGATTTCATAACAGTTTCCACAGTGCAGGCAGTGCTCCTGCAAAATCACGCAGGGGGACGCCTCCGTATCAATACATTTCTGAGGACATTTGGAATAACAGAGCCGGCAGCCGCGGCACCGTTCCGTGATCAAATAACCTCCCGCGGCTCCCGTAACTTCCTCCTTGGCCGTCTTTCCCAGTAAAAAGGTGTCTCTCGTAATCGGTTTCGTGGACAAATCGAAGAATTCTCCCCGGCCTTCATAGAGCTGAAACACTTCCAGGGCCGTTCTGCTGCCCTCATCCGGATAAATTTCAGCCATGTAGGGGTTTTCTTCAAAGACCTGCGAAAGCAGTCTGCTGCCGGTATTCCTCACCTTTCCCCGCACGGAAACGGCCTTCTTTTCCATCGAGCCAGCTCCGCCCGTCATTCCGCTGACCGAAACATATCCCGTATCCATCAGCTGACGGTAAAACTCCTTCCCCTTAGCCGTAATGAAATATAGACTGTCCCGATCCGCAAGCATAATGTCAATTACCCTCGTTACAGGAAGTCCCTCCCCGTCGGCCGTGGCAAATACGGCAGAGTGGATTTCATCCTTCAGGATTCTGAGATAGTCCTCTGTTTTCATTGGCAATCACCCCCTGTTAAAATTCATACGGCGGATTTCCTGAAAAATCTGCAATGACACCATGGGGATCTTCCAGGTAAAATACTTCAAAAATCGGATTTGATGCTGTTTCATACTGTCCCTTCACAATCGGGTTTGCCATGCATGCTTCTTTGATTGCCATATTATTCTCAAACACCGCCCGGCCGTGCAGCCTGAGCCATGCAAAACTGGAATCGGAAACGCTGATTTCAATTTCAGGGTTTGCCTGCATATCTTTGTATACATCCTTCTGATTGTTGGTACAGAACCATAACTTACCCTCTTTTTCAAAACAGAACATAAACGGACGGCACTTGGCCTTTCCATCTCTTCCAACGGTTGCCAGATACTGAACCGGGTTTGCCTGCAAAAATTCTACTGTCTTACTCATAATCTGTTACTTCCTTTCCTTCCCTCAAAACTGCTTTTACATCACAGTTGTTCTAAATCTTTCAAACAACGAAAAGAACGCTTCGCGGACTTTTCATTGCCACTCAATAAAAGCGGCCGCTTCTTATGATTCCATAATAAAGCAGCCGGCTTCATTTGCAAAGAACGCACTTTAAAGTGGGATAGGTACCCAAAAGTAAGACAGTTACCGCGGGGTTTCATAGTATCCAAAAGATACCTGTAAAAGAACACCCTGTTCTCATTCCTGTTTCTCCCTGTCCTGATAGAGATACAGCCATGGCGCGTCTACCGGCAGGTTTCCGAAGTCTTCCCTGCCGTACTCCTCCATCATCCGGCCGCGCCCCACCCGAATCAGGCGGTCGGCGAGAGCCAGTGAATCGGCCAGGTTGACCGCCAGTATTACCACGCCGATCCCCTTATCCAGGAAACGTTCGAGAAGTTCCCAGACGTGGATTCGGATGGCGACCTCCGCTCTCTTAAACGGCTGGACGCAGAAAACCACCTTCGGGTTCTGGACCAGGATTCTCATATATATCAAATCGTATTTCTGCTTGTGGGACAATTCCTCGACCCTCAGGTCAAAGACCTCCTCCCCCAGCAGCCCGGCATATTCCTGCCTCAGGCTCTTCTTGATCTTATTTCTGAGCCAGACGTCGTGAAACCGGTGATCCAGGGTAAAGCAGAGATTATCCAGGTAACTCAAGTTGGGAAACAGCATCGTCTGCACCGGGACCTCCTGTATCACGGCGATCCGGCGATCCGGTTTCTGTTTAAACTTCTCATTGCCAATCCACAATTCTCCCCGTTCCGCCCTTTTTTCCCCGGACAGCACGGCCAGGAGATCCGGCAGAATCCGGTTGTCCAGATCCTGTAATACCAGGCATTCCCCCGGCGCCACGGCAAAACTTAAGGCCTTTACCTCGCCATAACAGAGATTTTCCGCCCGAAAGGCCGGCTCCTCGGTATCGGAATGAACCGTTTTTTTTGAAATCTGTTCGCTGACGCGCCTGTCAAACCCTTTCGTCCAACGGTACATATACGTATCCGGAATATGCTCCGAGAACATGAAATACTTAATAATCTGGCCGTTCTGCATCACGGCCGTGCGGTCGCAGATCTGCTTTACTTCCTCATAATGAGGAGCGACGTAGAGAAACGACATCCCCTGATCCGCGTAGTGACGGATAATCCGGTGGAGCTTCTGAAGCTCCACGTCACTGATAAAGGAGCTGATATCGTCCAGGACCACAAGATAATTCCCCGCCACAACTGCTTTTAGAAGCTCCACCACAAAACGCTTAAATGGGGACAGCTCCTCAATATAGGCATCTGCGTCAATATCGATATCAATATCTTCCAGGAACGGCTGAAGCTGCTGTTTCAAAATCTTCGGCTGCATCAGGCGTTTTCTAAAGCCTGGACGCAGCACAAAAATGTTATCTGCCACCGTGAGTCCCTCGGCCAGACAGCTCTTGTTCTGAATCACGCTTAACCGGTTTGTCCCCGAGTCGGAAAAGCGCCAGTGGTTTACCAGTTTTTCGTGATAATAAACATATCCGTAGTGAAGCGGAAGATTATGCCTGAGAAGCTTGATGAGCGCAGAAATCCCATGGCGGTTCACGGGCATGAGTCCAAGAATCTCACCCGCCCGGATCGACATGCTGAAATTTTCCAACTGGGTCACGCCGTTTTCCCGGTATGTCACCCGCTCCATTCTCAATGTTTCTTCCCTCATTATTTCAATGCCTCTTTGTTCTTGATTTCCCTGTCACTCGTGATGGCAGGAAGTGATATCTCCACATCCGTCCCCACCCCGGGCATAGAAAATACGTGGAGTCCGTATTCCTCGCCAAACAGCAGATGGATCCTGTTATTTACATTGACAAGGGCAATTCCTCCCTTGGTCTCCGTATTCTGTAACGCAAATGCCCGGCCGCTCTTCTCAAGACGCTCGTTCATCCTGGCCAGGGACGCCTCGTCCATCCCGACCCCATCGTCGGAAATCCGGATCAGCAGACGTTTTCCGCTGCGTTCCAGATGAATGGTCAGATGGCCGCTCCCGATTTTGCACTCCGTCCCATGGATAATACTGTTTTCCAGAATCGGCTGCATCGTGAGCTTCGGCAGACGGCAGCAGTAAATCTCCTCCCGATCGTCGGGATCGCACTCCACCGACAGGCTCAGGCGCGTGCCGAACCGATACTGCTGGATCCTGAAATACGTCTCACAGTTCTGAAGCTCCTCCTCCACGGACACCAGGTTTTCCACCTTGCTGATGGTATAGCGGAAAAATGTGGCGAGCGCTTCCGTCATCTCCGCCACACTGTCCAGCCCGGCGATGAGCGCCTCACTCCGGATGCTCTCCAGCGTATTGTAAAGGAAATGGGGATTAATCTGGTTTTGCAGAGCCAGGTACTGGGCCTGTCTCTTATTCAGCTTTAAAAGCTCCGATGAATCCATCATATCCGTCATGCGCTCCAGCAGGCGGTATCCGGCCGGTGTAGGCGCGACATCGTACAAATCGCCTATCTCCATCGTCGTATACCCATCCGTAAAAAGACGCATCGTCTTCTCAAACCTCAGATACGGTTTGACCACATAGTAAAAAGACGCGCCAATCAGACAGAAGAACACGGCCAGCGCCAGAAAGAACGGCCACAAAGGCGCCTCCTCAAAAATAATCATTTTCAGACACATGATCAGCAGAAAGAGGATCAGCAGCGCTCCCGATACGGCCAGCGCCGATACTCTGTACGACAGAAATTTTGTCTTCTTTCTATCCATTAAAGTATTCTCCTTCCCTTCCTGTCACCAAAGAATCCGTTTATCATATCTTCATTTCAGTCACTCAGCCGTACAGTTTCCTGTATTCCGCGGGATTCAGCCCTGCAACCTTGTGGAAGGTATGGGTAAAATGTTTCCTGTCACTGTATCCGACCCTCTCACAAATCTCCGCCACCGGCATATTTGTCTCCCGCAGAAGCCGCTTCGCCTCGTCCATCCTGACCCTGGTCAGGTATTTGGCAAAACCCTCCCCTGTTTCCTTTTTAAACAGGACGCTGAAATAGCTGACGCTGAACCCGGCCGCCTCACAGACATCCTCCAGCGTGATCGGCTCATGAAAATGCTGCATCACGTACTGCTTGGCAATCCTGACGGGCCGTCCCGCCTCGCTTTTCCGAAGCTCCCCTGTTTCTGTAATCAGTACTTGCTGTATCTCTTCCAGCTGTTTAAACAGTTCCTCTCCCCTGCAGCACTGGCGGCACCGGTATTCAAAATCCTGTTTGATTCCCTCCACATTACTGACGGCGCAGCGCGCCACAAAGAGGTGTCCGGCTGAGAGCACCAGTTCAAAGAGCTCCCGGCCGCAGATTTTATGGGTTTCTATGGCGGACTGCCATAATGTTTTACAGGCGGACGAGGCCTCCTCCACACTGAAGACCTCAATTGCATGCTCCGTTGCCTTCACATACTTATCCAGAAGATTCTGCTTTTCAATTCCCGAGCCGTCCGGAATTCCCTCTAAAAGGCGGCCGGGACCTTCCACAAGACGCTCCATTAATGCGCCTCCCGCATCCTCCAAAGAATCTGCCAGTCTGCCGCAGTCGTCCACCGCAGTACCCAGGGAAAGGGAAAATTCCACTTCCCCATACAGATTTTTCTTCGCATCCAGAAGGTTCAGGCACTCCCTCAGGCTCCGTCTGACTTCCGCTCTTTTTTCCAAATCATAATTCAATATCCCATATCCCGTATAATCCTGGAAATACAGATGGTATTCCGGACAGATGCCGGAGAGGCCGTTTTCAAATATCTCGCGCGCCTTTTCCTGCAGTATCTCGTATGGGGAACCTCCCATTTTCCTGACATCACAGTCGATTTTCAGCATGAAAACCTGATAGGTATTGCCCTGCGTCTGAAAATGGTAGGTATCGCGCAGCGTTTCTTCCGTCAGATGAGGCGGGTTCGGCGAGAGCAGATCCTTCACCAGGCTGCTCCGGAGGCGCCTCAAATCCTTCTGGCTGTTCTGATGATGTTTTGCCGCCCCCTCCTCCCTCTGAAAACGCGCCTCACACCGTTCTCCCATCTTCCGCAGGGTTTCCATCAGCTCATCCTTTTTAATCGGTTTCAAAAGATAGTTGCCGACACCGTACTGGATCGCGCTCTGCGCATACTCAAAATGGGCATATCCGCTGATAATCACGACTTCCAGCTGCGGCCTGAGCTCCTTTGCACGCCTGATCAGCTCCAGGCCGTCGCACCCGGGCATTCTGATATCCGTGATCAGGATATCCGGCTCCAGAGATTCCACCAGCTCCAGGGCCTCCAATCCGTTTTCGGCAGTTCCCGCCACTTCCATTCCCAGCGCATCCCAGTCGGCCAGGGCCTGCACAAGGCGGCAGATCAGCTTTTCATCATCCGCTATAATCACTCTTATCATACTGCGCCCTCCCCCATATCAATTATAAAACAGCGAGAACTTCCGCCTCCGCCGGGATGCTCGGAATCCCGCCCGTCTTCTGGGTGGAAAGACTGGCCGCGGCCGATGCAAATCCCGCGATTGCCGCCAGTTCCTCTACTTCAAGACAGTCTGGTTCCTTCCCCATCTTTAAGAGACGCGAAACGGCGCTGCCGCCGAAGATATCTCCCGCTCCCGTCGTGTCGATCGGTTTTACGGCCGGGCATACCGCCGATGCTCCGCCGTTCTTATTCGCCAGATAAGCTCCCTTCGGTCCCAGCGTTATCATCGCAAGCTTAACCCCATATTCATCCAGCAGTTTGGCCGCCGCTTCCTTCTCATCGGTAATCCCCCACAGGAATTCCACTTCCTCATCGCTGATCTTGACGACGTCCGCATTCGAAAGCCCCCACAGGATCTGCTCTCTCGCTTCTTCCATGGAACTCCACAGCGGAGGACGCAGGTTTGGATCAAAGGTGATAAGCTTTCCCTTTTCCTTTGCATAGGCCACCGCCTTCTGCGTCGTCGTGCGGACCGGCTCGTCCGTCAGGCTCAAAGTTCCGAAATGGAAGACCTTTGCCTCGTCAATCAGCGCCAGATTAAGTTCTTCAAAGAGAAGCCTGGTATCGGCTCCCGGCTTTCTGGCAAAGCTGAAGGAACGGTCCCCATCCGGGCTGAAGGTGACAAAGGCAAGGGTGGTAAATACCGTACCGTCCGTCACAATGCCCCTTGTCTCGATTCCCGCATCGGCCATGGTCTTCCGAAGAAGTGTTCCGAAGGCATCATCACCGACCTTTCCCAGAAATGCGGTTTTTGCCCCGTAGGCGCTCAGCGCCGCCAGAAAATTCCCCGGCGCCCCGCCCGGGTTGGCCTTCATCGTCGGGTATCCCGCCCCATCCGTTGAAAGCGCCGCAAAATCGATTAATAATTCTCCAATTGCCGTTACATCATACATGATTCTCACCCCGTCTGCCTTTTCTCATTATCCATCAAAGCCCTGCATTCTTCTTCCAGCTCCGCTATCTGGCCACGCCCGTCGGCGATGCAGAAGCGGATCTCATTACAGTGTTTCTCAAAAGGCGCCAGCATCCCTGTCTGTCCGGCCCTTCCGTCAAAGCCGCAGTTCGTCGGTTCCATGGCCATCGCATAGTCTCCCGAAGCGCTGCTCTTCCACTGGGTCATATACGGAATCTGCTTCACATTCCACCTGATGCAGAGCGCCAGTTCCAGACCGTCGTTTACAAACGCCCCGAAGGTATTTCCATCCTGATCCGACGCCAGCGTATGCTGGAACACCTGCTCTGGCTCCCCGTCCACGGCCCGGCCTATCGTAAGCCGGTCCGCCATCCCCCGTGCCGCCGCTTCATCCCGTGGAACGCAGGAAGCTTCCGGTAGAATCAGACGGCTGCCCGGCGCCAGAAGGGGATATCCGGCGTTGCAGTGGTATAGGAAACAAAGGGGTTCCGGTTTAAAACCCTGGTTTTCTATTTCATCTCGAAACAGGATCTCCTTAGAACCGTACACCGTCTCCACCGTTCTGCGAAGTACCATGTTCTCGCCGAATATCCTTGCCTGACGCATCTCTCCCGTCACGCGCACCGTGTACCTGTCCCCGTCGAAAAAGGCATCCATCCCGACCTTTTCGGCCGGTGTCGTCCTCATTCTGCCATGGGTCGGATATTCCGTTCCGTCTATCATCCTGCACCCGTGGACATGGTCGAGGCCGCAGGTGAACATGGCCCCGCCCATGATGGAGCGCACCGCCTCCTCCCCGGCCGTGTCGTAGGAATTCCTCCCCTGCAGGCCCGGTTTGCTAAGGAAGCTTAAGTTGATTCCACGGTAGCGGATCCAGGCGGGATCCAGGCATTTATCAAGCATCAGCGGAAATTCCAGGGCTCCGTTTTGGACCAGGGCGCACCTGAGTCCGGAAGCCCGTCCGTCCTCATAGGTCACCCGCCTCACGCCGGCTGCCTGCTCCATGCTGCCGCAGTAACGAAGGAGCTCTTCTTTTCCCCCGTCCATCACTCTGCCGCCGGATACTCGTTGCAGAGCAGGCGGTATGGAGCCTCATCCTCCTCAATCTTCGGGAAACGTCCCATCTTCTCGTAAAAGCGGTTATCGGTATTGTCGTCGTTGCACTGGCTCACCTCGCCCAGAAGCACGGCGCCGGTTCCTTTTTCCACCTCAAAATCATGATACATATAAGGATAGATCGTGATACTCTCCCCCGGCGTCAGGCGCACCTGGGTTCCCGCCGGTACGACAATCTCCCTGCCGTCGATATGGACATGGACGTCATTTACCTTATCTAAATCCTCTTCCGGGGTGGAGTTGTAAACACGGATCAGGACATTGCCGCCTCCGCGGTTAATAATGTCCTCCATCTTGGACCAGTGGAAATGCATCGGGGAGTACTGTCCATCCTTGATATACAGAAGCTTTTCCGCATAAGATTTTGTGTATTTATCGCGCATCTTCAGATTGCCGTTTCTGATTGTAATCAGGGAAAATCCAGTCTTATCAAAATTTCCAAGGCCGTAATCCGTGATGTCCCAGCCCAGCATATTGTCGCGGATCTCGTCGTAGTCATGCCCCTTCTCCCGCCATTCCTCCGGTGTGAAATTACAGAAGGGGGGAACCGCAAAACGGTACTCCTTCACCATCGCTTCCATCTCTTTTAAGGCCGCATTGATCTCGCTTCGTTTCATACAAAAACCTCCTTAATCTCTCTTTTCATCATATCATGGCTGTTATTACAATTCAACAAAAACGCCGAGCCTCCGGTTCGGCGTTTTTGCCTGTCCACTCTCCGTCCCCTTAGGGGGAATCCGGGAAATGACAGTTATAAAACGGTTATATCATTATTTTTTAAGTACGGAAACGCCTGTATCTTTTACAACTCCGCCAAGGGAATTGCCTTCCAGAGCCTGTACGCATGCCTCAACACCCATGGAACCCATTACGTCTGGATTCTGAGCCATTGTGCAGAGTAAGTATCCGTCGTCGATTAAGCCGAGGATTGCATCCGATTTATCGAAACCTACGCCGATAATGCCATCTTTGCCTGCTGCCTTAATTGCGTTTCCTGCGCCTGTTGTGGAACCTTCGTTACAGCCGAAGATGCCGACTACGCCCTGAGTGATGTAGTTCTCTGCGATACTCTGGGATTTGGCTGCATCGCCCTCGCCGTACTGTGTTTCGAGAATTGTATAGTCTGTTCCCTCAAATGCGGAGCGGAATCCCTCTTCACGCATCACACAGGAATCGGTTGCCGCGTTTACGTTGATAACGCCGATGGAACCGGTTGTTACGCCTGCATCTTTGAGGGTTTTTAACATTTCTTCCCCGGCTGTCTTTCCTGCCGCTTTGTTGTCGGTTGAGAAGGTTGCTTCTGCCTCTACGTTGGCCGGTGAGTCAACATAGACAATTTTTACGCCTGCCGATGCCGCTTCTTTCAGTGCGGAAGAGATGGCGTCCGGGCCGTTTGCCGCTACCATGATTGCATTGTAGCCGCCTGCCACTGCATTATTGACACACTCGATCTGCTGTGCATCGTCTTTTGTGTTCGGGGACATAAATGTTACGGACACGCCCAGTTCTGCTGCCTTTTTCTGTGCGCCTTCATTTAATGTTACCCAGTGCTGGTCGATAGAGTCCATGGTAATAAGGGCAATTTTCCATTCTTTGCTGGCTTTTGCCGGAGCTGCTGCCGCCGCGCCTGCCGCTGCACCTGCTGTTAATACGGAAACGCCTGTATCCGTCACTTTTCCGCCCAGGCTCTCACCGCCGATTGCCGCTACTGCTGCCTTTACGCCCTCTGAACCCATTACATCGGGATTCTGAGCCATTGTACAGAGTAAGTATCCGTCGTCGATTAAGCCGAGGATTGCATCCGATTTGTCAAAACCAACGCCGATGATTCCGTCTTTGCCGGAAGCTTTGATGGCATTGCCCGCGCCTGTTGTGGAACCTTCGTTACAGCCGAAGATGCCGACTACGCCCTGAGTGATGTAGTTCTCTGCGATACTCTGGGATTTGGCTGCATCGCCCTCGCCGTACTGTGTTTCAAGAATTGTATAATCTGTTCCTTCAAATGCGGAGCGGAATCCCTCTTCACGCATCACACAGGAATCGGTTGCCGCATTTACATTGATAACGCCGATGGAACCGGTTGTTACGCCTGCTGCCTTAAGAGCCTTTAACATCTCGTCGCCGGCCGTCTTTCCTGCCGCCTTGTTGTCGGTTGAGAAGGTTGCTTCCGCCTCTACGTTGGCCGGTGAATCAACATAGACAATTTTTACGCCTGCCGATGCCGCTTCTTTCAGTGCGGAAGAGATGGCGTCCGGGCCGTTGGCCGCTACGATAATTGCTTTCGCACCGGCTGATACCGCGTTGTTTACACACTCGATCTGCTGTGCGTCGTCTTTTGTATTCGGAGCCATGAACTGAACGGTTACGCCCAGTGCCTTTGCTTCCTTCTGAGCTCCCTCATTCAGGGTTACCCAGTGCTGGTCGATAGAATCCATTGTGATAAGGGCAATCAGGTCTCCTGAGCCCTCCGCAGCCTTCTCCGTTACGGCGCTGCCTGTTTCCGCCGTCTGTGAAGTTTCCTTTTTGCCGCAGCCTGCAAGCGCTGTGACAACCATACAGGATGCACAGAAAAGAGCGGCGAGCTTCTTCATTTTCTTCATGTAACTTCCTCCTTTTTTCGCAGTCCGCCGCGTTGATCCGACCGATCAGCCGCGGGCCGCATTCTCTTTTTCATTCTATAATTAGCGCTGCTTCACAGCGTCTAATTTCAGGTTACTCCGGCAAAGCTAGTTGGCGCGTTTTTTCTTAAACAGTCCTTTTCTGAATACGACATCCAGAAGTACGGCAAATACTACGATGATACCGATTACGAGACGCTGGATACCTACCTGTACGCCGATCATGTTAAGACCGTTTTCCAGTGTCTGCCATACGGAGGCTCCTGCCAGTGTCCCGAGAAGGATGCCGGTGCCGCCGAGCGGTGAGATACCTCCGATAACGCCTGCCGCAACCGCATACATCTCATACATGTTGCCTGCCTCCATGTTACCCATGTTGGCCTGGCCGCAGAGGATTAAACCTACTACGAAGGAACAGAATGCACTGACGATGTATGTCTTTGTGATCGTCCCCACTACGCTGACGCCGGAGAGCTTCGCAGCCTCCACATTGGAACCTACCGCGTAGATGTGGCGTCCCGTTCTCGTCTTGGAGAGCAGGAAGAAAAATACGAGGAACAGGGCTATTGCAATCCAGAATGTATTATACACACCCGCGGTCTTTCCATAGTAGAAGAAGTTCTGGAATTTATCTGCGGCTTCCTTGCCGATACCGGAGCTGATAGCATCCGTATTCCTGTTTCCGTTCACCATGTATGCCACGCCTCTGGCCACAAACATGGTTCCCAGTGTCGCGATAAATGGAGGAAGCTGGAACTTTCCTACCAGAATACCGTTAATCACGCCGATTACGAGACAGCATGCCAGGGTAATCAAAATCGCCACCGCCGGCGTCACCCCATGGGTCATAAGCGTTGCTGAAATCATTGCGCTCATGCCTACCACGGAACCGATGGAAAGGTCGATGTTTCCGGTAATCAATATGTAGCTCTGGCCAATACCGATAATCAGGTATTTGGACATGGAACGAAGAAGATTCATTACGTTCTGGCCTGAAAATACGGTCGGATTGATGATTCCAAATGCGATATAAATTACTATCAGTCCGGCAAACGCTGTCAGCGCCCCCCGCATTCCACGGACATTAAGAATTCTCTTAATCGGATTTTGTTTTGTCTGGTTCATTTTTTCTCCCCCTTATCACTCACCGCTGGCAATCTTTTTCTCAAACTGTGTTGCCAGTGTCAATATCTGATTCTGCGTTGCTTCTTCCGCTTTCAGCTCTCCGGTAATGCGGCCGTCGCACATGACGATAATCCGGTCCGCGATTCCCATAACCTCCGGCATCTCAGATGAAACGAACATAACTGCGATTCCCTGCTGCTTTAACTCATTCATCAGGTTGTAGATTTCCACCTTGGCCGCCACATCGATTCCCCTGGTCGGTTCGTCAAATATGACAACCCTTGAGTTTCTCGCCAGCCATTTTCCTACAACGACCTTCTGCTGGTTTCCGCCTGATAAGTTTCCCGCCTCCACTTCCACGGTCGGCGTCTTAACCTTTAAGTTTTCCACAACGCTGTCACACATCTCATGCTCTTTTGCACTGCTGACAACGCCCAGCTTATTGCAGAGGAGATCCAGGTTCGGAAGCGCTATGTTGTGACGGATGCTTAACTTCGTGCACAGGCCGTCTTTCTTCCTGTCCTCCGGCGCCAGTACAATCCCCGCCTTGATTGCATCCTCCGGCTTATGTATTACAACTTCCTTTCCGTCAAGGATAATCTCGCCGCTCTCTTTCGGGTCAACACCGAAAATCGCCCTCGTCGTCTCGGTCCGCCCGGCTCCCATCAGCCCGGCAAAACCGACTATCTCACCCTCATAGAGGGAAAACTCAACATTTCTGACCAGCCGCCCGGCGTTTAAATTCTTGACCTCCAGGACCAGCTTTCCCTTCTCACACTCTACCCTTGGGAATTTTTCCTTAATCTCGCGGCCTACCATGTTGGCGATAATTTCATCCATCGTCGCATCCTTAAAATTCATGGATGTGATGTACTGGCCGTCACGCATGATTGTTACTCTGTCCACAATGTGCTGAAGCTCTTCCAGCCGGTGGGAAATATATACGATTCCGCAGCCCCGCTCCTTCAGTTCCCGTATGATTCTGAATAAGTCCTCAATCTCCCTGGCTGTCAGGGCCGATGTCGGCTCATCCATGATCAGGATTTTGGCATTGGTGGAGAGCGCTTTGGCAATCTCTACCATCTGCTGCATGGATACCGGAAGCTCTCCGACTACCTGCTGCGGCCTTAAATCAATTTTTAAATCATCGAGAATCCTCTGTGCTTCGGCTTCCATCGCCGAATTCGAGAGCATAATGCCTTTTCTCTTTTCTCTTCCGAGGAACATATTTTCCGCTACCGAGAGATGGCGGCACATGTTTAATTCCTGATGGATGATTGCCACTCCGACTTCCTGGGCCTGTTTCGGGTTTAAATCCCCGTACTCCCGGCCGAAGATTGTCATGCTGCCCTCGTCCCTTGTGTAAACACCGCTCAGGATTTTCATCAGTGTGCTTTTTCCTGCTCCGTTTTCCCCCAGAAGCGCCATTACTTCGCCTGAACGAAGCTCAAAATGGACGTGATCGAGCGCTTTAACTCCCGGAAAGCTCTTGCTGATATTTTCCATAGAAACGATTGTCTCATTCATTTTCTGACACCTGTCTTTCCCTTTTTCTTCCCTGCTTATTTTTCATATCATCGTTATGGTTCTATTATATCAGAGGGGTTTTGTACAAATAAGGGGGTAAAGATTGTTCTTATAGGGGGTTTTTTATGCACTTTAACCGAGCCGGTGGGTGGTTTTTTTGTTTTTTATTGACGAATCGGTGAAATGGACGGACTGTGAGGATTTTTCTGTTGGGAAGATTTGCAGAAATGAGCGGCGGAGCCTGCCGGGAGGAGCACGGCAGAAACGACAGAGACGGAATAACCTGCGGTACCGTTTGGCATTTGGCGGAATCTCAATATGCCGGTACAATACCTGCACGTATTATGGTAAAATAGCCGTATCAGAGTTGAAAGGAGAAGTTATGGATCTATATCGTTTCTGGCGTGCGGTACTGAAACAGGATGCCGAAGCCATCCGAACCTTTTTCCATCCGGAAGCTCACGTAAGGTGGCATAATTCGAATGAGGATTTTACAGTGGAGGAATTTATACGGGCCAACTGTGAATATCCCGGAGAATGGGACGGAAAGATAGAAAGAATTGAAACAAACGGCAGTTTAACCGTCACCGCCACCCATGTGCATTCCGTTGACCATACGTTATCATTCCATGTTGTTTCCTTTATCAGGATTGAGGACGGTAAGATTATCTCGGTCGATGAATATTGGGGTGACGACGGCCCCGTCCCGCAGTGGCGTCTCGATAAACACATTGGAAAAGCCATCATAAAATATTAAAACACAATTTGTCAGGAGGTATCACTATGCCGGAGAAACCGGAAGAAATGAAACAATTCATGGAGCGTCTGGAGCGCTCCAACGCAGGTCAGGAGAAATATGCCAAGCTTCAATACAGAATGAGCCAGATTACCGCTGCCGCCAGCATCCTCATTCTCTGTATCGTCCTCTACACGGCCGCCACCGTCATTCCAAAGGTCACCACCCTGTTTGACGACATCCAGGTGTCCGTGTCCAATATTCAAAAAATATCCCAGGACCTGTCCGACGCCGACCTGCCGCAGATGATCGACAACATGGACAGCCTCGTTACCACCAGCGAATCCAGCATCCGGGACGCAGTGGACAAACTGAACTCCATTGATTTTGATTCGCTGAACAGCGCGATACGGGATCTGGCGAATATTGTGCGGCCGCTTGGGAGATTGTTTGGGGGGTGACTTTAAAAATAAGGATTTAATTGAGATGCGAGGACGCCTCTGTAAGACGGCGGACGGGGTAGTGGGTTGGATGGATGAGTCTTCAGTCCCGGTTTATAGGGTGTGGTGAGGGGGAATCCAGGAGAAAAAATTCCTACGGGGACTCGCTTCCGCTTGTGGAATGCGCAGCGGATGCTAGCTTCGTGAGAAACCTCAGCAAGCACCGGCGGATTCCAAGGTCTCCCTTCGGAACGTTTTCTCCTTCCCCGGGCAGTTTGTCGACGGGACTGAAGACTCAGCGAAGGGTTTTGCCCCGTCTGCCGGCTTCAGGGCTGATTGTCTCTTTCGTCAAGTAAGGGGGAGGTATTGTCGCGGCCACTATGGAGTCGTGAATCTTTTACCTTATGAAGGTATTCCGGGCTGGATTCGAAGAAAAATCCAAAGCACGAGAAAATGTAGTGGTAGCGACAATACCTCCCCCCTGAAGGAATAAGAACAAATCAGCGGCCGCAGGCCGGGGTACGGGATGGCGAAAACCTTCGCGTCTTCAGTCCCGGGGTATAACCTTCCCGTGGGGAATCCGGGAGAAAAAGATTCCGGAGGGAACCTGGGAGTTCATCAGTACTTAGGCGGCGTATTTTGGCGCCTTAGTACTGCTATGCACTCCAAAGAGCGCAAGCGTTTCCCGCAGGAACTTTTTCTGCCCGGATTCCCCACCCGCGACAACTTGCAAGCCGGGACTGAAGACTCACACCCTCCCCTCACCATCCCGCCCCCCGACCGTCCCGGCGGCGTTCTCATTCCTCAATTAAATCCTCAATCTCCCCAGAAATAAAGCGCCTTCACATACCCTTTTGCATCTCTGACCAGAACATTCCCCGAGTACTCCTGAGGCCCATACGGCCCCTGTTCGTCAAAATCCATCACCCTGTAATTCCCGGCCGACTCTTTCAGTTCTTCCCGCTTCATATTAAAATATCCGTAATACTCTTCACAGGCTCCCTTCAAAACATAGACGTCTCCCTGATACACCCTTTTAAACCTTGTATCGGCGCTGTCCGCCCACAGGCTGTAAAGTCCCGTTCCCGGGTTATAGGAGCTCATGACATAATCGCCTTCCGCCTCATCTCCGAATACAAATTCTCCGTATTCCTGGTCTATTGCCTTTTTCAGCGTTTTCTGTTCTCCCGTAAGCTCATCGGTAGAAACCACAAGTTCCTCCCCATCCGAAAGCCTGCGGTACTGCTCCCGTGTCAGCGTGATAGGAACTGAAATTGTTCCTTCCGCCTTATAATAAATACCTCTATCTTCCGTATGCTCCCTGTCCGAGGCCAGCGTAACCAGGATCTCGCCGCTCTCCGGCAGCAGTGACAGATAGGGCGCCGGAGAGAGCGCATCGTACTCCCTCTTCTGCTCTTTTGCCTTATTTGCATCATAATCATCCTCGGCTTCCTGTAAAAAGGATATATTTCTTTTTATCAGGTTTCCCAGGAGCCTGTCATCAAACTGAGCCGGATCCGTTGTGCCCTGATACCAGGGTTTTGCCCCAAAATATGCGTTCAGCTCTTCATTCTGGAACTTTCTCCCGTAAACCGCATAAAACTGATTTCTGATGATTCTCATCTGTTCCTTATTAAGGCCAATCAGATCGGCGCCGTTTAACGGTCTGTAAAAGGCCTCCGGCAGTTCCAGGTTCTCTTTGCATGTATAGTATATCCCTGCCGCCTCGCCGTTTCCGTTCAGGGAGACGGTTCCGTCCCGGTTCACACTCAGTTCCACAGCGGCCGCGGTATTACCGGCCGCTCCGTCCATCTCATTTGTAAGGCTGTAGGATGAGGTTTTGCTGCTGTAAGGCAGACGGTACACGCCCAGTCCCAGGACGGCATTCGAACGCTCCCAATCCTGAGGCTCCATGCTCCTCTTATTGACCGTAACACTTAATGTGTTTCTCTCCCCCGGTCCGCCCGGTAGGATCTCCATGGTGTACCGAAAGTCCCCTGCCTTAAAATAAGAACTGCAAAGCGCCGAAGCACCTGCCGGGAATTCGAATTCGTTATCCATTGCATTCTGCGTAGTTTCCTCTGTTTCCGTCTCCGTTCTCCTGCCGGAGCCGACGCCGTTCTTATCCGGCTCCGCTCCGTTTTCTCTCTCTGTATTTTCCAGACGCTCCTGATTTTCACTTCCGCTTTCACTTACCGGTGTTTCGCTTTTGCCACACGCAGAACAGGTGCTGAGCAGTAATACAGAAATCGATACTATAATCAATTTGTTCGTTTTTTTCATATTGCTTTCCCCTCTACTCTTTTTCTCTTCTGAAAAACTCCGCTATCTTTCGAGCCAGAGTCTTCTGTTCCCTGCCTTTTATTCCCATCTTCCATCCATATCCGCATCTCCTTTTGTCCCGGTGCTCTCTTTTTACTTATTTTACCATAGGTAAACCGCCCTTTCCATCCGCTCAGCCTGTCAAAATCATTGCTTTTTTCTTACGATTGAACGTTCCGAACTTCTCCCGTACCCTGTCGTTTTCATATGACGGCCGCAATACATGGAGGAATAATTCAGGGACGGATTGGGTATGTTGTTAAGAGATTGTTACAGGATAGATGCAACATTGACAGTAACGGATAGGCTCACTATAATGGTAGGGAATCAACGTTCGGCAGGATTTTTCCTTTTTCAGTTTTCTTTCCTGCTGAATAGAAAACGCAGGAAAACTGCGGCTGATTGACACAAGGAGAGAATAAGACTATGCCGGATTTAATTTATGAAGTAAAAGACCATTTGGCCCGCATTACAATGAACCGCCCGGAACACCTCAACTGCTTCAGTGAAGAAATGATACAGCTCTGGACAGCGGCGCTGGAGGATATAAGAGACAGAGACGATGTCTATGCCGTCCTGCTTTCAGGCAATGGAAAGGCATTCTGTGCCGGAGGCGATGTAAAGGCCATGGCAGCCGGTGATGGTTTTTTTGAAAGCCGCGATGATATCACATCCACCGCTCTTGCCAGGAAGAACTCCCTGTGGACGGGGATTCAGAGGATACCGCTCATTCTGGAAGAGATCGACAAGCCCGTAATTGCCAAAATCCACGGAGCCGCTGTCGGCGCCGGGCTGGATATGGCCCTGATGTGTGACGTTCGAATCGCCTCGGAAAGCGCCACTCTGTCGGAGAGTTATTTTAACGCCGGTATCGTACCGGGAGACGGCGGCGCCTATTTCCTTCCGCGCCTGGTTGGACGCGATAAAGCGCTTGATATGTTCTGGACCGCCAGGGTATTAAAGGGAGAAGAAGCGGAACGGATTGGACTGGTAACACACACGGTTCCCCCTGAGGAGCTTGATGAATATGTAGAAAATTACATGCAGAAACTTCTGGAAGCCCCCCAGCAGGCCATGCGCCTGACAAAAAGGGCTATCTATCAGAGTGAACAGAGCACGCTCCGCTCCTCCCTGGATATGGTTTCCTCCTTTATGGGTATTGTAACCGAGCTGGACGATTACCGCATGCGCACCGCTGCGCTGGTGGAACGCCTGAATAAAAAATCCGATAAAAAACGATAAAACAACGAAAAGCACGCTTCGCGGACTTTTCATCGCCACTCAAGAAAAGCCGTGAGAACTGTTGGCATAATGCCTCCTGTTTTCACGGCCTTTTCTTATTTATATCATAGGAGCACTTTCCTATGATATAAATATATTATGACAACCAGTTGTCATGTTTTATCTGCTATACTGTAACTGACAATATGAAAGACCACATCATAATGGAGGATAAAATATGAATGTAAATTTAAATGAACTGCAAAAAACACTGGCCGAAACCGAAGTAATCTCACTCGCGACCAGTGCAGACGATCTGGTCACCGTCCGTCAGGTCAGCCCCCTGTCCATCGGCCTGCTTCTCTATGTGAGGACCTCTCTTTCTTCCAGAAAAGCAATACAAATGATGGAAAACCCGAACGTCGCCGTCTGTGTGGAGAATTTCTATTTTACCGGCCGTTCGGAACTGCTCGGAAAAGTGACGCTTCCGGAAAATGAGGAAATTAAAAATGCATACAGGAAACGGTATCCCGAATCCTTCTCCGAGGATGATGAATTCATCCAGGACGATGAAGTTTTCTTTCTCATCCGGATACGGAAAGTCTCACAGTGGGTCTATGAAAATAATATCCCTGTCGGACTGGCAGAGCTTAAACTGGAGGAATAAGTTATGCGCTTTGAATGTTTGACCACCGTTGATAATGAAATGTACTTAAGAGCCATGGAACTCTACAAAATCAGCTTTCCTTATCATGAGCAGAGAACCGCCGCCTCCCAGACGGAAATCATGGGAAACAGGGAGTACCAGTTTAACCTGATTTATGATGAAGAGGATTTTGTAGGAATTCTTTTATGCTGGGAAACGGAATATTTTATTTACATCGAACATTTCTGTATCGCCCCCGATAAACGCAATCGGCAGTATGGCCAAAAAGCCCTCGCACTTCTGGGGCAGAGGGGAAAGACAGTGATTCTGGAAATTGATCCTCCCGTTGATGAAGTTTCCATCCATCGGAAAGGATTTTATGAAAGAGCCGGATTCAGGGTAAACAGCTTCGATCACGTTCACCCACCGTACCACGAAGCTCACCAGGGACACCGTCTGGTTGTGATGTCCTGCCCGGAGCCGCTTGAAGAAACAGAATATGGCTCATTTAACTTATATTTAAAAAATACGGTCATGGGATGCTGAAATTACCTCACTTCCTAAAATCCGATTCAATCATGTCTCATGCTTATCTGTCCGTCTGCCGGACAGATAAGCATCGCCATCTATGATTCCCCCATTATTTCCAATTCTGGCAAGCCGTTTTCCCGACAGATAATCTTTGCCGAATCTTGCAGCAATAGCAACTTTTTTTACCATACATCCAGAATCCGCATATTTCCTTATAAGCAGGCGCATGATCATCTCGAAGACACGCCCATATTCTTGACATATGATTTTATTCAGATATAATTGAGCTAGCTAATTTAAGTCCATTTCAGTCATGTAAGTTAATTTTCGTCGCAAGAAAGGAGTTAACTAATTGAATCAAATATATGATGTTACAATAATCGGGGCAGGCGTCATCGGCTGCGCTGTGGCCCGCGAGCTTTCACGGTACAATCTGAAAACTGCGGTTGTGGAAAAAGCGCCCGACGTGTGCTGTGAAACCAGCTCCCATAACTCAGCGGTGCTCCACTCCGGATATAATAATAAACCGGGTTCTTTGATGGCAAAATTTTGTGTGGAGGGCAACGCCTGTTTTGATCAGATTGCCGGAGAGCTTGATATTCCGTATAAAAGGACCGGAAAGCTGATCGTCGGCTTTTCCGGAGAGGATCGGGAAAAACTTTGGGAAATGAAGGAAACAGGGGAGAAAAACGGGATCCGGGGACTGGAAATTGTAGAGAAAGATTTTATCCGTGCAAAGGCGCCCTGTATCGACGGTGAGTTTGCCATGTGGTCTCCCACCACCGCCATTTTAAGCCCGTTTGAATTTACATTTGGACTGGCTGAAAATGCTGCGGAGAATGGGGTGGAATTCTTCTTTAACCGCGAAGTCACGGATATCACCCGCGAAACCAAACATTCAGAACAGGGAAACTTTCATTACCGTGTCTGTACGAAAAACGGTTTCTTGATGACCCGCTGGGTCATCAACTGCGCCGGTCTATACTCCGATAAAATATCGGCCATGTTGGGAATCGATGAATATACCATTTATCCCTGCAGGGGAGAATATTTTATTTTAGACAAAAAGCTGGGGGATAAACTGCCCCTGCCGGCCTATCCGGTTCCCGACTACAGTACCGGCGGACTGGGAATCCATCTGACGCCAACGGTGGACGGCAACATCATGATCGGTCCCAGCACCGAGTACATTGATGAACGCGACAATTACGCCGCTACCAAAGACATCATGGATATGCTGATAAAAGACGGGGGACGTATCTTCCCATACATAAAAAGAGACAGTTTTATCCGCAACTTTGCAGGGATAAGGCCCAAACTTACGCCTAAGGGCGTCGGCGGTTATCACGACTTTGTCATAGAACGCCGCGATGAACTCGCTCCCCGCACCGTCAATCTCGTCGGTATCGAGTCGCCCGGACTTACAAGCGCCGTTCCGATATCACGGGAGGTGGTGCGGCTGATTAAGGAGGTCGAGGCACTAAGGCCCAATCAGAACTTTAATCCGATCCGAAAACGTTTCATCTCCTTCCGCGGCCGTACGCCGGAGGAACAGGAACGTTTGATCCGCAGTAACCCGGATTATGGCGAAATTATCTGCCGCTGTGAAACAATCACAAAAGCAGAAGTGTTAGACGCGATCCGGCGGCCGCTGGGCGCAAATACCGTAACCGGCGTAAAATACCGCTGCCGGGCCATGATGGGCCGCTGCCAGGGAGGCTACTGCCAGACCAGGATCACGGAACTTCTGATGCGGGAGAAACAGATACCACTTACAGAACTGACATACAGCCGGAATGGCTCATCCATATTTACGGGAGCGGTGAGAGACGAATGAATAGAATCCATAAAGATGTGATAATCATTGGCGGCGGCCCCGGAGGCCTGGCTGCCGCGATTAAACTAAAAGAAAACAGCGTCCAAGATATCCTGATTGTGGAACGGGAACATCACCTGGGCGGAATCCTCCGCCAGTGTATCCACGACGGATTTGGCCTGACGCGCTTTAAAACAAGCCTGTCCGGACCGGAATATGCCCAGTATTTTATCGATCGTGTAAAGGAACTGGGCATCGAATTTGTCACAGACACCACGGTAATCGGCCTTACTCCCGACAGGAGGGTGATCGCCGCTTCCTCCGGCGGACTGTCGTGTTACCAGGCGGACGCCGTCATCCTGACCATGGGATGCCGGGAGCGCACCCGCGGCGCGCTGTCTATCCCCGGTGAACGGCCATCCGGTGTCTTTACGGCCGGAGTGGCACAGACATATATTAATTTAAAAAATAAAATGATCGGAAAACGCGTTGTCATCCTGGGTTCCGGCGATATCGGAATGATTATGGCCAGAAGACTGACCCTTGAAGGCGCCTCGGTTGAAGCCGTATTTGAGATACAGCCCTATCCCAGCGGCCTTCCCCGCAACATTGAACAATGCCTAAACGATTATCAGATTCCGCTCTATCTGAGCCACACCGTGACGGAAATCAAGGGCCATAACCGCCTGGAATCCGTCGTCGTCAGCAAAGTGGATGAAGAGATGAATCCAATACCGGGGACGGAAAAGGAATATCCCTGCGATACCCTCATCCTCTCCGTCGGCCTGATACCGGAAAATGAGCTGACCTCCATGGCGGATGTGGAACTGGATCCCAGAACCAAAGGCGCTGTGGTGGACGAATTTTACCACACCAGCACGCCCGGCATATTTGCCGCCGGCAATGTTCTTCACGTACATGACCTGGTGGACTTTGTCTCCCTGGAAGCGGAACGCCTGGCCGATTCTGTGACACGCTATCTGTCCGGCAGTCTTCCCGCCCCGTCCATTACTTTGGAAACAGACGGCTCCATCGGATACACCGTGCCTCAGAAGATCACCGGGACATGTGATGCGCTTCTCTCCTTCCGTCCCCGCAGGCCGTTCAAAAACTGCTGCGTCCGTTTAGAACAGGATGGAAAAATCATTTCCTCTGCGCACTTTGACAGGATGATACCCGCGGAAATGGAACAGATTGCCCTCCCTAAGAGCGCTCTTCTCTCAAATCATACAATAAAGGTGGTGATGAGCAATGACTAAAACATTTACCTGTATCCTCTGCCCGGGCGGCTGTGAAATTGAGGCGGTGTACGACGGTACCGAAGTCCTCTCTTTAAAAGGAAACAAATGCCCCAGGGGCGCCGATTACGTCGGGCAGGAACTGACTCACCCGGTACGCACCATTTCCACCTCGGTCCTGGTCAGGAGCGGGGAACTCCCGCTGTGCAGCGTGCGCCTGACAAACCCGGTGCCCAGAGAGAAAATTTTCGACGTCATGGGTGAAATCAGGAAACTCAGCCTTGACGCCCCGGTGCAGATCGGGCAGATCCTGATTCACAATGTGCTTGGACTGGACAGTGATGTTATTGCGACACGGCCAATTGAGAGGGTGAATTTAATCGAGGAATGAGAACACGGCGGAACGGACGGGAACTGGATGATGAGAATAGGGTTGTGAGTCTTCCGTCCCGGGCTTTAGGTTGTCGCGGTGGGGAGAATCCGGGCAGAATTTGCCAAAAAAGGAGCCCCGGTTTCGGGGCTCTCAGTTACGATGCCAATAGTAAATGTGAGTCTAAGTCAGGCGTCTCTACTATTTACCTTTTATTTTTTCTCACCTTTTATTCTGCCTGAATTTTATTTTACTCGCCTATTATCCTATTCGCCCTTTATCATAGAACCGCAGTATTCACATTCCGTTACGGCTCCCCTTGCCACCTTGTTCACGCCTCCGCATCCTTTGCAGTTCACCGTCATATATTCTATCTTCTGCTGGACCGGCGCCTGGTTTATAGCCGGCGGAACCGGCCGTGACTGTGCGGCGGCCTGACTTTTTCCGCCAATTACCAGACGGTTTAAATTTGCATCGATATAAGCATTGGCAAATAAATTCTTTTTGATCATTTTCTCGATGTTAGACTTGACAATATCCGGGGAAGTATTGAGCGCCGCCGCCAGATAATCGATGTTTCCCGTCTCATTACCCGACAAGGCCGTTACATATTTTTTAAAGTCCACGGTCAGCTTACGTCTTTTTCTGCTGAAGAAAATTAAAACCAGTCCTATCACGTCGCAGACAAGACAAAACTGTAAAAAGCCACCGGCTCCCAGTTCGTGATCGTAAAGCGACATAATCGTACATAAACCGAAAAGCAGCAAGATAATAATTCCTGCCACCAACTGAACTTTTTCGATAATCTGGTTTATTACCAGGGCTGTTTTGGAACTGTTCACCTCATATACCTCCACGCTGTAATGATTCTGTTATACTTCAAAACCTGTTTTAATATTCCATTCAATCCTGCCGCTGAAACGGCTGCGGCCCGCGTTAAAAACGCGCAGTTCATCGTTTCATTGCCTTTGAAACGGTATAAAATATAGTTCCGGCCATCATCCCCACAATTAGCAGCACCGCTTCCACTGCGATAAACCCCTTTACCGCCTCCTTCAGTACCGTCATAAAGAGCAGGGAGCTTATAAATGTTAAAAAAGAATATGTAATGATTACCGTTCCGATACCGACTCTCGCTATAATCTGGGATGTCTTATCCGCTATTGCGTCAAGGAATATTAATCCGCCAAACAGAACTCCTTCCGACAAAACCATGAAAAACAGCGCCACAGCCGTTACACCATGCCAGTCCCTTATAAACAATCCACACAGGATCAGGGTCAGAATAATTGTTAATGCCGCCAATATCCCATATGTTTTTCTATATTTCATATGCGTCTCCTTTAAAGCTTTTCTCCACATTCCAGACAGAATTTCGGACTGCCTTCAAATGCCGTGCCGCATTTCGGACATCTCTTTACCAAAGCTTCCCCGCACTGCGGACAAAATTTCATCTCTGAGGTAATTGCGGCTCCGCATCCGGGACACGCCTTTTTCGGTTCATACCCGCAGGCAGAGCATTGAACGTCTCCCTCCGCCAAATCATTGCCGCATTCCGGGCAGTGATTTATCTTTCTGCCGCATTCCGGGCAAAATTTAACAGATTTTGTAATTTTACATCCGCAGGCCGAACATTTTGCCTCCGCCGGTTCTTCTCTCGGCTCCTGATCGGTATCAAATCCGCACATACCGCAGAATCTTTGCTTACCCGTCATGGCTGCGTGGCACTTGGGACATTCTTTCGTTCCGCCATCGTCCGTTTTTAATCCTTGCGCCATCTCGGTAAAAGCTCCGCCTACGCCGTGCCCCATTCCGAGGCCCATTCCCAGTCCCATGCCTGCCCCCATGAGGGGAGCAGCCGTCGAACCTGTATTTTTTGCAGCTCCCTCCAGGGTATCAAAGGAACGTTCCTGCTGGTAATTATATCCGATGATATTCATCTCCGCTCTCTTTGCGAGGGCCGCCTTCAGCCGTTTAACGGCCGGATCCTCCTCGGGGACACTTATATCATTGACGTAAAATGTTGCCAGCTTGATTCCGTATTCCTCCAAAACCGGCTCCATCCGTGTTTTCATGAATTCAGAAAGTTCATCCAGATACGCATTGATTTCCAGGATGCTGATTTGTTTATGTATCAGATAGGTGGAAATGGAATCCTTTACCTTCGTTATGTACAGACCTCTGAAATATTTGATAATATCCATCTTTCCAAACGCCGGAAGGGTCCCCACCAGTTTTACCAGAAATTTTTTGGAATCCTCAATCTGGATTCCAAAGGCACCATTCGATCTGACCGGTACAAAAATCCCGTACTTTGCATCCTGCACCTGGATCGGTGTCGGTGTTCCCCACTTTACATCAAGATTATATGCCTTATTGACAAACCATACCTCCGCGGTAAAAGGGGAACGGTTGCCGAAGGGCAGATTGATAATTTTGTTCAGAAACGGAATATTGGCCGTATCTAAAGTGTGACGGCCACTTTCAAAAACATCCAGCGCCCGGCCGCCCTTAAACAGAATCGCTTCCTGGGATTCATTCACAATAAGCTGTGTCCAGGTTCCCAGCTCCTCGCTTGGGTATTTCCATGCAAAGGTATCCGGGTTCCCATTATATTTTATCACATCAACAATAGCCATTCTTACTACCTCCTTGGCTGTTTTGGTTCATTTTTCACCATAAAAATAGTCGAATTTTGTAATAGAAAGCACATTATTGACGACTTATTTTATTGTATACATAAGAAAGGATACCACAGAATCAGGAATATTACAATTAGGATGACAGGATTTAGAATATTTTGAAAAAAAGAAAAAAGATTATATGGGCTAATATTTGCACTTTGTATAAGAAAATTGCATTTTATATAACAAAAAAACCAGAATTCCTCTTATATTAAGATAATTCTGGTAATAAAAAGAGCGCGAGACGGGATTCGAACCCGCGACCCTCGCCTTGGCAAGGCGATACTCCACCACTGAGCCACTCGCGCATATCATAGAATCGGGGTGACAGGATTCGAACCTGCGACCTCCTGGTCCCAAACCAGGCGCTCTAGCCAAGCTGAGCCACACCCCGTCATCCGTTTCTGATATAATCTTATTCAGTTATGAAAAAATCATATACCTTCAAAACCACATATTGAAATTCATCCGTTTTAAACTTTGTTTCCCTGTCAATTCACTAAACTCGGTAACACCTCGTTAAGTGTCTGACGTGCCTCGTACTAAGTTCGGCAATACCTCACTAAGTACTCTGGCAATATCCATAACCTAACCTTTTGGTTAAGCCCTCGACCGATTAGTAACAGTCAGCTGCACATGTTGCCATGCTTCCACCTCTGCCCTATCTACCTCGTCGTCTTCAAGGGGTCTTACTCTTGCGATGGGATATCTCATCTTGAGGGGGGCTTCACGCTTAGATGCCTTCAGCGTTTATCCCGTCCCGACTTGGCTACTCTGCCATAGGATTGATTCCTAACAGATACACCAGAGGTCAGTCCATCCCGGTCCTCTCGTACTAAGGACAGCTCCTCTCAAATATCCTACGCCCGCGCCGGATAGGGACCGAACTGTCTCACGACGTTCTGAACCCAGCTCGCGTACCGCTTTAATGGGCGAACAGCCCAACCCTTGGGACCTACTTCAGCCCCAGGATGCGATGAGCCGACATCGAGGTGCCAAACCACTCCGTCGATGTGAACTCTTGGGAGTGATAAGCCTGTTATCCCCAGGGTAGCTTTTATCCGTTGAGCGATGGCAATCCCACTTTCATACCACCGGATCACTAAGTCCTACTTTCGTACCTGCTCGACCCGTCAGTCTCGCAGTCAAGCTCCCTTATGCCTTTGCACTCTTTGAATGGTTTCCAACCATTCTGAGGGAACCTTTGAGCGCCTCCGATACCCTTTCGGAGGCGACCGCCCCAGTCAAACTCCCCACCTGACATTGTCCCACCACCGGATCACGGTGGCTGGTTAGAAATCCAGTATCACAAGGGTGGTATCCCAACAGTGACTCCAAGAAGACTGGCGTCCTCCCTTCTTTGTCTCCCACCTATCCTGTACATGCAATACCGAATCCCAGTATCAAGCTAGAGTAAAGCTCCATGGGGTCTTTCCGTCCTGGCGCAGGTAACCAGCATCTTCACTGGTATTTCAATTTCACCGGGTGCATTGTTGAGACAGCGCTCAAATCATTACGCCTTTCGTGCGGGTCGGAACTTACCCGACAAGGAATTTCGCTACCTTAGGACCGTTATAGTTACGGCCGCCGTTTACTGGGGCTTAGATTCAAAGCTTCGATTGCTCTAACCTCTCCTCGTAACCTTCCAGCACCGGGCAGGCGTCAGCCCATATACCTCACCTTACGGTTTTGCATAGACCTGTGTTTTTGCTAAACAGTTGCTTGAGCCTATTCTCTGCGGCCCACTCTCGTGGGCACCCTTTATCCCGAAGTTACAGGGTCATTTTGCCGAGTTCCTTAACAATGCTTCTCCCGCCGGCCTTAGGATTCTCTCCTCATCCACCTGTGTCGGTTTACGGTACGGGTACATATCACACAATAGCGGCTTTTCTCGACAGCCCCTACGCCAACTTCGCTACTAATAATTCGCTACGCGTCACGTCCTCCTGTTGTTAAGCGGATTTGCCAGCTTAACCAGTCCTACGCTTGCCCCGGTCTTTTCATTCCCGGGTTTGGCACCGGTTCTGTGTCCCCACAGTTCTGATGATATGCAGTACAGGAATTTCAACCTGTTGTCCATCGACTACGCTTCTCAGCCTCGCCTTAGGCCCCGACTTACCCAGAGCAGATCAGCTTTACTCTGGAAACCTTAGATATTCGGCCTGGAGGATTCCCACCTCCATCTCGCTACTCATTCCGGCATTCTCTCTTCTTAAAAGTCCACAGCTCCTTATCGGTACTGCTTCGCTCCTTTAAGAATGCTCCTCTACCAATTGTCTTACGACAATTCCTAAGCTTCGGTGTTGTGTTTTAGCCCCGGACATTTTCGGCGCAGGACCTCTCGACTAGTGAGCTATTACGCACTCTTTGAATGTGTGGCTGCTTCTGAGCCAACATCCTAGTTGTCTTTGAAATCCCACATCCTTTTCCACTTAACACACACTTTGGGACCTTAGCTGTAGGTCTGGGCTCTTTCCCTTTTGACTACCCAACTTATCTCGTGCAGTCTGACTCCCGTACATCATTTACGCGGCATTCGGAGTTTGATATTCTTCGGTAGACTTTGACGTCCCCTAGGAAATTCAGTGCTCTACCTCCGCTAAACTAATACGAGGCTAGCCCTAAAGCTATTTCGAGGAGAACCAGCTATCTCCGGGTTCGATTGGAATTTCTCCCCTATCCACACCTCATCGCCACCCTTTTCAACGGATGTGCGTTCGGTCCTCCATTTCCTTTTACGGAAACTTCAACCTGGACATGGATAGGTCACCCGGTTTCGGGTCTGCACATGCTGACTTGACGCCCTATTAAGACTCGCTCTCGCTTCGGCTCCGCACCTGTAGTGCTTAACCTTGCCAGCATCCGCAACTCGCCGGACCGTTCTACAAAAAGTACGCGGTTGCACCTTAACGTGCTTCCACAGTTTGTAAACACAGGGTTTCAGGTTCTCTTTCACTCCCCTCCCGGGGTCCTTTTCACCTTTCCTTCACAGTACTATGCGCTATCGGTCACTAAGAAGTATTTAGCCTTGGGGGGTGGTCCCCCCGACTTCCCGCAAGGTTCCACGTGTCTCGCGGTACTCTGGATCCTGCTGCTGCCTATTGTTTTCATGTACGGGGCTTTCACCCTCTCTGGCCGGTCTTTCCAGGACCGTTCCATTAACAAATCGGCTCACGTATGCAGTCCGTAACCCCAGAGTGCACGCACTCTGGTTTGGGCTCTTTCCCTTTCGCTCGCCGCTACTCAGGAAATCGATTTTTCTTTCTCTTCCTCCGCCTACTTAGATGTTTCAGTTCAGCGGGTTCCCTTCCATACGTTATGTATTGGCGTATGGATACTTGAGGTCTTCTCAAGTGGGTTTCCCCATTCAGATATCTCCGGATCAAAGGATATTTGCTCCTCCCCGAAGCTTTTCGCAGCTTATCACGTCTTTCATCGGCTCTTAGTGCCAAGGCATCCACCCTGCGCTCTTATTAGCTTAACCAATTGACTCAAACCTGCGGGTGCGGGTTCTTGTCTAAGATTCATAGCGTTGAATCTCTGGTTTAGGTTTACAAATAAATTCGTTTTGGTTTGTTTTTCGGTTACACTTTCGTGTAACACCTCGGATGTCTTGATTTTGTCTCTCTCCCCTTCCTTGTGGCAAGCCACTCAGAAGAGTTTTGAAACTCTATCTAGATATTATTTCAATATGCAGTTTTCAAGGTACATGCGATGCGTTTGCCTGGTCCAGAGTGCCACTCAAGGTCTACGACCTTTCGTTCACGGCGTTTCACGCCTATGCCTGATTCCTCAT